>NZ_CP007794.1:1572500-1901707 GCF_000632475.1 Azospirillum argentinense | reverse complement strand
GCTGGTCGTCGTCTCGGCAGGTCGTGTTTTTTGCGATTCGCAGGCGTACCCATGCCGGTCCGGCCGCAATCCAGCGGGCCGGAACGGGGGCGCATGATACCACAACGTCGGTTTTGCCGAACCAAATTCGTTCGGCGCGGTCGGGCGGTCGCCGGAAACGACGATTCCAGCCCATCCGGAGGCCCGTGACGCCCCCGCGGGGTGCTGCCGTAGGGGGATTGCGGCCGGGTCGGGAGGGCGCGCGATTCGCGTCGCCGCGACTCTACCGCCCGCTCTCCGCCGCGAATTGCGCGTCCAGCCCGGCGCGGTAGTCGGGGTAGGTCAGTTCGACGCCGAGCTGGCGCTTGATGCGGTCGTTCTTCACCCGGCGGCAGTCGGCGTAGAAGCTGGCGGCCATCGGCGACAGCCCGGCCTCCTCGAAGGGCACCAGCGGCGGCGGCTCGACCCCCAGCAGGCCGCAGGCGTAGCTCACCACCTCGTGGGAGGGGGAGGGCAGATCGTCGGCGACGTTGTAGACCGCGCCCAGCGTCGGCTTGTCCATCGAGGCGTGCAGCGTCGCCGCGATGTCCTCCACATGGATGCGGCTGAACACCTGTCCGGGCTTGTCCACCCGCCGGGCGGTGCCGTCGCGCACGTTGTCCAGCGCGCTGCGCCCCGGCCCGTAGATGCCGGCCAGCCGGAAGAGATGCATCGGCACGCCGTACTGACGGTAGAGGTTCAGCCAGCCGCGCTCCGCCTCGACGCGGCGCTTCTGCCGCTCGCCGGTCGGGCGCAGCCACGCCGCCTCACCCACCCATTCGCCCTTGGTGTCGCCGTAGACCCCGGTGGTGGAAAGGTAACCGGCCCAGTCGAGCGTCCGCAGGTCCGCCAGATCCATGGCGTGCTGGTCGAGCACCGGGTCGCCCCGCTCGTCGGGAGGCACGCTGACCAGCAGGTGGGTGGTGCCGGCGAGCGCCGAGCGGGCGTCCTCCAGCGGGCGGCCCCGGTCGAACTGGAACGCTTCGATGCCCTGCGCCTCCAGGGCGGCGCGCTTGTCCTCGCCGCGGCAGGTGGCGGCGATCCGCCAGCCCTCGGCCTTCAGCCGGTCGGCGAACACGCGGGCGGTGAAGCCCAGGCCGAAGACGAACAGACGGGGTGAAGCCATGTCTTGCGGGGTCCTTGCGTCGGAAGCGGCAATGACGGAGTGTAAGGCCGCCATGAACCGACGCAACGCTTACCTCATCACGGCCGCGCTGGCGCTCCTTTCCGCCGGCCCGGCCTTCTCCATTCAGGCCTTTGCCGCTCCCGCCGTCGATCACAACCGGGAATTCCAGGCCTGCCTGACGCTCGCCGAAAAGCGCCCGGCCGAAGCGCTGGAGAGCGCGCAGACCTGGCTGAACCGCGGTGGCGGCGACCATGCCCGGCTGTGCCAGGCGCTGGCGCTGTTCCACAAGGGCGACTTCACCACCGCCGGGGCGCGGCTGGAGGAGCTGGCCCCGGTGCTGGGCAAGGACGACCCGAAGGCCGGGGCCTCGATCCTCGGACGGGCCGGCTGGGCGTGGCTGCGCGCCGGTGACAATGTGCGGGCGGAGCGGGCCTACAGCCGCGCCCTGGCGCTCCAGCCGGACGATGTGGACCTGTTGATCGACCGCGCCATCGCGCGGGCCGAGACGGAGCGCTTCTGGGACGCCGTGGCCGACCTGGACGCGGCGCTGAAGAAGGACCCGCGGCGGGCCGAGGCCTATCTCTACCGCGCCGCCGCCCACAAGGCGCTGGCCAACGACCGGCAGGCCGTCGCCGACATCGACCGCGCGCTGGAACTGCGCCCCGGCGATCCCGACGCCCTGCTGCTGCGCGCCACCATCAAGGCGCAGACCGGGAATCTGCCGGGCGCGCGGGAGGACTGGAGCCAGATCGTCCGCAACACGCCGAACAGCGCGGCGGCGAAGACGGCGCAGGCCAACCTCGACCGCTCCGCCAAAGCGCCGGCGCCCGCACCGGCGGCCAAGGGCGACGCGAAGAGCGGTGCAGCCCCCGCAAAGCCCTAGTCGCAGTAGGGCCGATACGCTCATTTTACAAGGCTCCTGCGACATTTAGACGGCTGGACGAGTGCGAACGCTTCGCAGGATCATTCACGGCGAAGAGGGGCGGACAGGAACGCGCCCCCCACCTCCCGGTGCGATCAGGTGCAGCCATGAGCGGTCATCCCACCCCCGAAACGGGCCAGTCCCCCGGCGGACGGCATTTGGGCGAGTTGAAGAAGGGCGAGCGCGCCCGCGTGACCGGTGTCGATGAGCGGGGGGTCGTCACCACCCTTCCCGAAGGGGAGCTGGAGCGGCGCATGATCGAGATGGGGCTGGTCGAAGGCTCCCACGTCGAGGTCCTGCACGAAGCCTTCCCGGGCCGCGACCCCATCGCCATCCGCGTGAACGAGCACACGCTGGCGCTCCGCCGCGCCGAGGCGCGGGCCGTGCTGGTGGCGCCCGCCGCCTGACGCGCGCCATCGGACCCGCGGCGCCGCCACCCTCCTTCAAAGCGACCTCCTGCAAGGACATCCGGCCATGTCGGTCCTGGACTCCGCCCTGCCGCCGCGCATCGCGCTGGTCGGCAACCCGAACTGCGGCAAGACCGCTCTGTTCAACGCGCTCACCGGTTCCCGCCAGAAGGTGGCGAACTACCCCGGCGTCACCGTGGAACGGAAGATCGGGCATTTCGTCAGCCCGCTCGGCCGCCGCGTTCAGGTGATCGACCTGCCGGGCACCTACAGCCTGCGCGCCCGCTCCCCCGACGAGGAGGTGACCCGCGACGTCGTGCTGGGCCGCTTCTCGCACGAGGACAGCCCCGACCTGCTGGTCTGCGTCGCCGACGCCACCAACCTGCGCCTGAACCTGCGGCTGGTGGTGGAGCTGAAGCGGCTGGGTCGCCCGATCATCCTGGCGCTGAACATGATGGACGCGGCGGAGAAGCGCGGCTGCCGCATCGACGCGGCGGCCCTGTCCGCCGCCCTCGGCGTGCCGGTGGTGCCGACCGTCGCCATCCGCCGCGGCGGCGTCCAGCCGCTGCTGGAGCAGATCGATGGCGCCATGGCCATGGCGGCCGATGCGGCGGAGAACCCGGCACCCTGCGGCTGGAGCGAGCCTTCCTCGCGCGACCTGCGGGCCTACCACCAGGAGGTCGAGGGGTTGCTGGCCGGCTGCGTGGCCGACGCCGGCCTGCCGCCGCTGGCGACTCGGCGGGTGGACGCCGTGCTGCTGCACCCGGTGTTCGGGCTGGCCTTCCTGTTCCTCGTTCTGTTCCTGATGTTCCAAGCGGTGTTCGCCTGGGCCGAGGCGCCGATGAACCTGATCGACGGCGCGGTCAGCGGGCTCAAGGACTGGGTGGCCGCCACCCTGCCGGACGGCGCGCTGCGCAGCCTGCTGACCGACGGGATCATCGCCGGGGTGGGCAGCGTGGTCATCTTCCTGCCGCAGATCCTCGTGCTGTTCTTCTTCATCCTGGTGCTGGAGGCGACCGGCTATCTCGCCCGCGCCGCCTTCCTGCTGGACCGGCTGATGGGCGGGGTGGGGCTGCACGGGCGAGCCTTCATCCCGCTGCTGTCCAGCTTCGCCTGCGCGGTTCCCGGCGTCATGGCGGCGCGCACCATCGAGAACCGGGCCGACCGGCTGGCGACCATCATGATCGCCCCGCTGATGACCTGCTCGGCCCGGCTGCCGGTCTACACGCTGCTGATCGCGGCCTTCGTGCCGGACCGTCCGCTGCTGGGCGGTCTGGTCGGGCTGCCGGGGCTGGTGATGTTCGCGCTCTACGCCGCGGGCATCCTGGCGGCGCTGGCCGTCGCCTTCGTGCTGAAGAGCACGGTGTTCAAGGGCGCGCGCGAGCCGCTGCTGATGGAGCTGCCGGCCTACCGCCTGCCCAACCCGCGCGACATCGCGCTGGGCCTGTTCGAGCGGGCCAAGGTCTTCCTGGCGCGTGCGGGCACGACGATCTTCGCGCTGATGATCGTCATGTGGTTCCTGGCGAGCTTCCCCGGCGCGCCGGAGGGGGCGACCGAGCCGGCCATCCAGTATTCCATCGCCGGCATGATCGGCCACGCGCTGGAACCGCTGCTGGCGCCCATCGGCTTCACCTGGCAGATCGCCGTGGCGCTGGTGCCGGGCATCGCGGCGCGCGAGGTGGCGGTCGGCGTGCTGGGCACGATCTACGCGCTGAGCGAGAGCGGCGACGCGCTGCAATCCTCGCTGGCCGGGGCGCTGGCCGCCTCCTGGAGCCTGCCGACCGCCCTGTCGCTGCTCGCCTGGTACGTCTTCGCCCCGCAATGCGTCGCCACCCTGTCGGTGGTGAAGCGGGAGACCAACGGCTGGTTCTGGCCGGCGGTGATGTTCGCCTACATGATCACGCTGGCCTACGGGGCGAGCTTCATCACCTACCGCGTCGCGTCTGCGCTGCTGTAAAGAGGGGGGCACGGCCATGTGGCAGGATCTGTTGGTCGCGGTGGTGGTGGCGCTGGCCGCGGCGTGGACGGTGTGGCGGTTGATCCTGCCGGCCGGGCTGCGCGCGCGCCTCCTGGGCAAGGCCGCGCCGAAGGGCGCTGGTTGCGGCGGCGGGTGCAAGGGCTGCGGCCCGGTCGGCGGCGGTTCAGGCTGCCACTGAGCGGGCGTTCCTACAGGGCCGGGACGCGGGCGGCGCCCCGCTTGACCGCGTACATCGCCTGATCGGCGTGGACGATGAGCTGCTGGGCGTCCCGCCCGTCCTGCGGGTAGACGGCGACGCCGATCGACAGGGCGAGCGGCAGCCGCAGCCCGTCGATCAGGATGGGCTCCGCCAGCGCCGTCCGGCACTTGTCGGCGACGGTTTCCGCCCCGGCGGGGGTCACCTCCACTTCCAGGATGATGGCGAACTCGTCGCCGCCGATGCGGGCGATCAGGTCGGCCTTGCGCAGCAGGCCGGACAGGCGGCGCGCCACCACCCGCAGCACCTCGTCGCCCCGGCTGTGGCCGTGGGTGTCGTTGATCGGCTTGAAGCCATCAAGGTCGATGTAGAGCAGGGCGAACAGGGTGCCGCCGCGCTCCGCCCGGTCGATGGCCTGTTGCAGCCGGTCGTGGAACATGGTGCGGTTCGGCAGTCCGGTCAGCGCGTCGTGGTGGGCCATGTGGGCCATCCGCGCCTCGCTCGCCCGCAGGGCGGCCTCCTGCTCCCGCAGCTTGCCCAGCAGATAGTTGAAGCCCTGCGCCAGTTCCCCGACCTCGTCCATGCGGTGGACCGGCAGGGGCGCCAGTTCCATATGCCCGTCGGCCATCTGGTGCATCCGCTTGGCCGCCTCGGTCAGCGGGCGGAAGAAGCGGCGCATGCCGATGAACAGCACGGTCGCGGCGAAGGCGGCGATCATCAGGCTGTTGGTGGCGATGAAGGTCTGGAGATCGCGCACCCCCTCGAAGGCCTCCGCCGTGGGCAGCCGGGCGACCAGGAACCAGCCCGCCGTCGGGACCGCGGCGATGGCCGACAATTCCTCCACCCCCGCCGCGTTGACGGTGACGCCGGTGCCGCGGTAACCGGCCATGGCCCGGTCGTGCAGCGGGTTCACCCCCTCCGGCGGGGTCGCGGTCAGGATCATCCCGTGATCGCTGGCCGACACGAACAGCCTGTCACGGGGGGACACCAGGAGGAAGCCGCCGCTGCGACCGATGCGGTTCCCCTGGACCAAATTGAGGAAGCCCGGCGACGACAGGGCGGTGGCGCCGCTCAGGACCGCGACTGGGCGTCCGGCGGCGTCGGTGACCGCTGTTGCCATGACCACCATCGGCTCGTCGTCGAGGGAGGAGCGGGCGGGCCGCCCGATCACCGGTTCGCGGGAGTTCAGCGCCGCCTGGAACCAATCGCGGTTTGAGACGTCGAAATCCGGCGACCGCTGCCGTTCCGGATAATCGGCGACGACCTCGTGGCCGTCGGGCCGGACGACCATCAGCCCGCGCGAGAACAAAGGCGCGATGTCCTGATGCCGTTTCAGCCAGTCGCGCAGGGCCGTGGGGTCGTCGAGGGCTGCCAATGGCAAGCTTCCGGCGGCGCGGCGCAGGAGATCGAGCCGCGCCTTGATCTTCTCGTCGATGTCGTGGGCGACGTAGGACGCCGTCGATTGCTGCTGGGACGAGGTAAGGTTGTTGATCTTGTCCTCCAAGAAGGATGACAGGACCCAGATGCGCGCGCAGGCGCCGACGAAGACCAGAACTAGTCCAAACAGCATAAGACGGACGATGATGCTGCGACTCTGCCGGCGCAGTTCATCGGCCACGGCGACGAGCATCCGCAAGCTCTACTCCTCCAAGAAACCGTGAGCTTATTTCCCAGATGGATAGGCTTTGTGCCCACCGTCAACCGACGATAAACGATGCTGCGCCTCTTCGGAAGACGCAAAGGACATCAAATCCTCATGAATGGCACCAGAACTGATTGAAAAAACGAAACATTTCCACTGTCGGGCGAAAAATGCCCGCGAGGGCTCGCGTTTCTTCCGGGCTTGCGAAACGGTCCATGCTGATGTCGGCATTTCCAAAGAAACCTTCCCGTGTGGTGAGAACGGGGCCGCGGGCAGCCGCGGTTCGGACCCGGCGCGCGGGCAGCCCGCCGACGCATCCGCTCCACCGATACCTCCGTATAGTATCCAGGCCGGCCCACCTCCGGCAAAGTTGTGAGGAAGACATCGATCCGCGCCATCCATGGAGCGGCCTTCATCCGCTTGGCCGATCCCGTCGCGGAACCTTTCGCGCGCCCGAAAAAGGAGGGAGAGTTGAGCACGATTTCCACCAAGGACGGCACCCGCATCTTCTACAAGGATTGGGGCAGCGGACAGCCGGTGGTCTTCTCGCACGGATGGCCGCTCAGCGCCGACGCCTGGGACGGGCAGATGCTGTTCTTCGGCCAACAGGGCTACCGGGTCATCGCTCACGACCGGCGCAGCCATGGCCGCTCCGACCAGACCTGGACCGGCAACCACATGGACCAGTACGCCGACGATCTGGCCGAGCTGCTCGACGCGCTGGACGTGCGCGACGCGGTGATGATCGGCCATTCCACCGGCGGCGGCGAGGTCGCCCGCTACATCGGGCGCCACGGCACCGGACGGGTCGCCAAGGCCGTGCTGGTCGGGGCGGTGCCGCCGATCATGCTGAAGACCGCGGCCAACCCCGGCGGCTTGCCGATGGAGGTCTTCGACGGCATCCGCAAGGGCACCTACGACGACCGGTCGCAGTTCTTCCTGGACCTGACCATGCCCTTCTACGGCTTCAACCGGGACGGGGCGAAGGTGTCGGAGGGGCTGCGGCAATCCTTCTGGCTGCAGGGCATGATGGCCGGGATCAAGGGCGCCTACGACTGCATCCAGCAGTTCTCGGAAACCGACTTCACTGAGGATCTGAGGAAGATGGCGCTCCCGACGCTGCTCATCCACGGTGACGACGACCAGATCGTGCCCATCGACGCGGCGGCCCGCCGCGCCGTGGAGATCGCGCCGCAGGCGACGCTCAAGGTCTATGAGGGGGCGCCGCACGGCCTGACGGCCACCCACCAGGACCGCTTCAACGCCGACGTGCTCGCCTTCATCAAGGGGACGTAAGCCGGGACCGGTCAGGCGTCGCCGGCGAGGGTCACCTTGTCGGCGATGCGGACCAGATCGGGCAGGGACCGCGCCTGCATCTTGCGCATCACGTTGGCGCGGTGGACCTTCACGGTGATCTCGCTGAGCTGCAGCTCGGCGGCGATCTGCTTGTTGAGCTGCCCGGCGGCGACGAGCCGCATCACCTCCCGCTCGCGCGGGGTCAGGCTGCGGAATCGTTCGCGAAGGTCGCACAGCGCGTCCAGGGTGCGGCGGCGGTCGCGGTCGCGCTCGATGCCGGTGTGGACGGCGTCGATCAGATCCTGGTCGCGGAAGGGCTTGGCCAGGAACTCGACGGCGCCGGCCTTCATCGCCGTCACCGACATGGGAATGTCGCCGTGGCCGGTGATGAAGACGACCGGCAGATGGATGTCCGTCCCGCTCAGCTCGCGCTGGAACTCCAGACCGCTCTGGCCGGGCAGGCGGACGTCGAGCACGAGGCAGCCCGGCGCGTCGGGCAGGCGCTGCTGCAGGAACTCCTGCGCCGAGGCGAAGGGCAGGGCGGTCAGCCCGACCGAGCGCAGCAGGCTGACCAGCGACTCCCGGATGGACGGATCGTCGTCGATGATGGCGACGAAGGGCGATTCCGTGGCCATGGCGGCCCGGTCGGACATGGACCGGTCGCTCATGATGTCCGCTCCAGCGCCGCTCCGGCCTCCGGCCGCTCCGGCTCGTCGTCGGCGGGCAGGGTGAAGCGGAAGACGGCGCCGTGGGGCTGGTTGGCGGCCACCCACAACCGGCCGCCATGGGCCTCCACGATCGACTGGCAGATGGTCAGCCCCATGCCGATCCCATGCTCCTTGGTGGTGAAGAAAGGTTCGAACAGTCGCTCCTCCTGGGCCGGTTGCAGACCGGTGCCGGTGTCCTCCACCGACACGATGACGTCCGTGAGCCCGCGGCGGCGCGAGCGGATGCTCAGCACGCGCGGGCGGTCGGTGACCGCGGCCATGGCGTCGTCGGCGTTGGCGATCAGGTTCAGCAGCACCTGTTCGAGCTGCACGGCGCTTCCGTTGACCGCCGGCAGGCGCTGCTGAAGGTCGGTGCGCACGGCGATGCGGTTCAGGCGACGCTCGCCCTCCGTGCGGTCGAGCGCGCTGTGGATCACGCCGTTGATATCCATCCGGCTGCGCCGGGGCGGCGCCTTGCGGAAGGAATCGCGGATGCAGGCGATCACCCGCGCGGCGCGGTGCCCGTCGTCGGAAATCCGCTTCAGCGCCGCCCGCACCTCCATCAGGTTGGGCGATGGGCGGTCCAGCCAGCGCAGACCGGCGCCCGCGTTGGTGACCATGCTCGCCAGCGGCTGGTTGACCTCGTGCGCGATGGAGGCGGAGAGCGCTTCCAGGCTGGCCAGACGCGCGTCGCGCACCCGCCGCTCCGCCGCCACCGAGCGGACCAGCCGCCCGTAGAGCGTCGTCATCTCGGCCAGCAGGACCAGCAGGACGATGCTGGAGGCGGCGAGCCCGAACACCCGCCCCGACCACCAGCCGGCGCTGAAGCGTCCGGCGCTGATGAAGCTCAGCAGGCAGGTCTCGATGGCCCAGGCGCTCAGCACGACCATCAGCCACAGGTCCAGGACGGAGCGCCGCTGCCGCCACAGGACGGCCAGTGCGGCGGCGCAGAGCGCCAGCGCGGTCACCGGCACGACCCGCCACAGCGGCGTTTCCCGCATGGTGTCGATCATCAGCCGCGGCAGAAGGGCGTCGTCGGCCAGCGCGAAGGCGGTGAGGCCCCCGGCCAGGGTCGCCGCCAGCGCCATGCCGCCGGCGATGGCGGGCAGCGCCGGGCGGTGCGCGTCGCGTGGGCCGGCCTCCATCGCCTTGAGCAGCGCGTAGGCGAGGATGAACAGCGGCAGGGCGAGGCGGCGTCCGGCGGCGACGATGGCCGTGCTCTGCAGGCTGGCGCCGAGCAGCCCGGTCGGCGCGAACACCCCGGGAAAGGTCAGCGCCCAGGGAACGATCAGCAGCGCCGTGGTCAGGTAGCCCGCGGCCAGCGCCAGCAGGGCCGGCGTGCGCTGCGTGGCGTAGAGAGCGAACAGCAGCACGGCGGTCATCAGCTCGGTCAGAAGGACCGCGGTGGCGTAGGCGGGCAGCAGGACCGACGTCCCGTCCAGCGTCAGGCGCGCGAAGGGGGCGGCCACCGCCAGGGCGACCAGAAGCCCGGCCACCGTGCCGATGGCCAGCCGCGTCTGCCCCGCCCGCGGAGGCAGGGTCGCCAGAAGAAACCGCTGGTCCCCGGGGTCATCGCTCGTGCGCATCACCCTCGCTCGCCCGCCCGTCGGGTCACGTCCGCCCTCAACCCCAGTCCTTTACCCCGTCCCTTTACCCTGACCGGTACCGGCGGCGAGCGGCGCCTTGGCCTGATATACCAAGGTATAGGGCCGGCAAACGCAAGTTCAATGTCGCCGTCCTCCGTCCCTGACCGATGCTTCGACACACCGCCGGGCCATAGACATCGTCAGAGGCAACGCCATTGGCACCGGCGCCAAAAACAACGGGGATAGAGACATGACCATCACCGCCACCGCGACTCCCGGCAAACTGCTCGTATCGCCGAAGGACCACGCGCTGATCATGATCGATCATCAGTCGCAGATGGCCTTCGCGACCCATTCGATCGACGCCACGACGCTGCGCACCAACACCGCGCTGGTCGCCCACGCCGCCGCCGGCTTCGGCGTCTCGACCATCCTCACCACGGTCGCGGAAAAGAGCTTCTCCGGCCCGATCTTCTCCGAGATCACCGAGGCCTTCCCGGGGGCGGAGGTCAGCGACCGCACCTCCATGAACACCTGGGAGGACGCGAACGTCATCAAGCGGGTGAACGGCCTGGGCAAGACCCGGCTGGTCTTCTGCGGCCTGTGGACTTCGGTCTGCATCGTCGGCCCGACCCTGTCGGCGCTGGACCAGGGCTTCGAGGTCTACGTCATCGCCGACGCCTGCGGCGACGTCTCGGTCGAGGCGCACCAGCGCGCCATGGACCGCATGGTCCAGGCCGGTGTCCGCCCGATGACCTCGCTCCAGTACATGCTGGAACTGCAGCGCGACTGGGCGCGCACCGAGACCTACGAGATGACCACCGGCATCGCCAAGAAGTACGGCGGCGCCTATGGTCTGGGCATCATCTACGCCAAGACGATGTTCGGCGCGTCGGAAGGCGGCCACAGCGCCGCCGCCTGACCTGCTGCGCTTGGTTCGGGGCGCTTGCTTCGCGGCGCCCGATGCCCCGCGCCGCGACGGACCGGTCCCGACCCTCCCCGGGGCCGGTCCGCCTCTTCCCGCCCATCCGGACGAAGAACAGGCACGCCATGATGCCTTACCTGCTTTCCCTCGGCGCCGGCATCCTGGTCGGCGTCCTCTACGCGTTGCTCGGTGTCCGCTCCCCGGCGCCGCCCACCATCGCCCTGATCGGTCTGCTCGGCATGCTGGTCGGCGAGCAGGCGGTGCCGGTGGTCAAGCGGCTGATCGCCGGGCAGCCGGTGCTGGCCTTCATCCAGAACGATTGCGCCCGCCACATCCTGGGGCCGCAGGCCGGCAGCGCCGCTGCTCCCGATGCCGCGACCCCGCCGGCCCCGTCCGCGGACGCACCCCCGCGGGGCCGGGCATGACCGGGACCGGTCGCCCGGGGATTGGTCGCCCCGGAATCGGTCGCCGCGGCGCCATCGCCGGAAGCGCCGCCACTCTGCTCGCCTCGCCCCTGCTCACCCGCCTTGGGAATGCCGCCATGCCGTCTTCCGACCTTCTGATCGTCAACGCCCGCATCACGACTCTCGACCGCGCCAACCCGCAGGGCGACGCCGTGGCGATCCGCGACGGGCGCTTCCTCGCCGTGGGGCGGGAGGCCGAGGTGCGCGCCGCAGCATCTCCCGACGCCACGGTGATCGACGCCAAGGGACGCCGCCTGATCCCCGGCCTGATCGACAGCCACATCCACGTCATCCGCGGCGGCCTGAACTACAACATGGAGCTGCGCTGGGACGGCGTGCCGACCCTCGCCGACGCCATGGCAATGCTGCGCGCCCAGGTGGCCCGCACGCCGGCCCCGCAGTGGGTGCGCGTCGTCGGCGGCTTCACCGAGCACCAGTTCGCCGAGAAGCGCCTGCCGACGCTGGAGGAGCTGAACGCCGCCGCTCCCGACACTCCGGTCTTCATCCTGCACCTGTACGACCGTGCGCTGCTGAACGCCGCGGCGCTGCGGGCGGTGGGCTACGGCAAGGACACGCCCAACCCGCCGGGCGGCGAGATCCAGCGCGACGCCGCGGGCAACCCGACCGGCCTGCTGCTGGCCCTGCCCAACGCGATGATCCTCTACTCCACCCTCGCCAAGGGGCCGAAGCTGCCGGAGGAGTATCAGGTCAACTCCACCCGCCATTTCATGCGGGAGCTGAACGGGCTGGGCGTCACCAGCGTCATCGACGCCGGCGGCGGCTTCCAGAACTACCCCGACGACTACGCGATCATCGAGAAGCTGCACGCCGACGGCGAGATGACGCTGCGCATCGCCTACAACCTGTTCACCCAGAAGCCGAAGGAGGAGTTGCAGGACTTCGCCACCTGGTCGGACAAGGTCAAGCCGGGCGACGGCGACGACCGCTACCGCCTGAACGGGGCGGGGGAGATGCTGGTCTATTCGGCCGCCGATTTCGAGGACTTCCGCGTCGCCCGGCCCGAGATGCCGCCCAACATGGAGACGGATCTGGAGCCGGTGGTCCGCCTGCTCGCCGAGCGGCGCTGGCCCTGGCGGCTGCACGCCACCTACGACGAGACCATCGGCCGGGCGCTCGACGTCTTCGAGAAGGTCAACCGCGACATCCCGCTGCAGGGGCTGAACTGGTTCTTCGACCACGCCGAGACGATCAGCGACCGCAACATCGACCGCATCGCGGCGCTCGGCGGCGGCATCGCCGTGCAGCACCGCATGGCCTATCAGGGTGAGTATTTCGTGGAGCGCTACGGCGCCAAGGCCGCCGAGGCCACGCCGCCCATCGCGAAGATGATGGCCGCCGGGGTGCCGGTGGGCGCCGGGACGGACGCCACCCGCGTGGCGAGCTACAACCCCTGGGTCTCGCTGTCCTGGCTGGTCACCGGCAAGACGGTGGGCGGGCTGTCGCTCTACCCGATGGCCAACCGGCTGGACCGCGAGACGGCGCTGCGCCTGTGGACGGAGGCCAACACCTGGTTCTCCAACGAGCAGGGCAAGAAGGGCCGGATCGAGGCCGGGCAACTCGCCGACGCGGCGCTGCTCAGCGACGACTACATGGCGGTGCCGGAGGATCGCATCCCCCACATCCGCTCCGTCCTGACCCTGCTGGGCGGCGCCGTGGTGCATGGCGAGGGCGACTACGACACGCTCGCCCCGCCGCTGCCCAAGCCGATGCCCGACTGGTCGCCGGTCGCCACGGTCGGCGGCTATTACCGCGACCCCAAGACGGTGCAGCGGCAGGCGGCGGAGTGCGGTTGTCGCTCCGGCTGCGCCGTGCACGGCCACGACCACGCGGCGGCGCTGGGCGCCGACGTGCCTTCGTCCGACGCGCGCAGCTTCTGGGGCGTGTTCGGCTGCGGCTGCTGGGCGGTCTGAGGGGGAGCGGGACGATGGCCGACACCCTCTCCACGCGCAAGGACGCTGCTGCTGCGCCGGTCGCCGCCCTGCTCGACTGGCCGGGGACCGCCTGGTTCGCCCGCCTCGCGCTGGCGGCGCCTTTCCTGGTCAGCGGGCTCGTCAAGCTGACCGATTTCAACGGCGCCGTGGCGGAGGCGGCGGGGCTGGGGCTCGGCCTGCCGGTCCTCGTCGCGGTGGCGGTGATCGTCACCCAGCTCGGCGGGTCGGCGCTGTTTCTGACACGGCGCTGGTGCTGGCTCGGCGCCGGGATTCTCGCCGGCTTCACGGTGGTCGCCACGCTGCTCGCCCACGCCTTCTGGACCTATGAGGGGCTGGACCGCGCGCGGCAGACCGCCACCTTCCTGGAGCATCTCGCCATCGTCGGCGGCTTCGCGGCGGCGGCGGTGCTGACCCATCGCCGGGGAGGACGCGCATGACCGCCGAGGCCGTCCCGAACCCCGGCACCAAGCCGCCCGGGCACAAGCCGGCCGCCTCCAAGCCGGCCGGGGCCTTCGCGCCGCTGAGCAACCGGCTGTTCGCCGTGCTGTGGGTGGCGGCGGTGCTGGGCAACGTCGGCACCTTCATGCGCGACGTGGCGAGCGCGTGGCTGGTGCTCGACCTGTCGGGATCGCCGTCCACCGTCGCGCTGATCCAGGCGGCGGGCTCGCTGCCCATCTTCCTGCTGGCGATCCCGGCGGGGGTGCTGTCGGACATCATGGACCGGCGGCGGATGCTGATCGTCATCCAGTGCCTGCTCGCCTGCGTCAGCGCCGCGCTGATGGTCCAGGCGGCGCTGGGCGTCGCCAGCGTGGCCTCCATCGCCGGACTGACCTTCCTGGGCGGTGTCGGGGCGGCGCTGATGGCGCCGGTCTGGCAGTCCATCGTGCCGGAGCTGGTGCCGCGCGGCGAGCTGAAGGGCGCCGTCGCGCTGAACAGCCTGGGCATCAACATCGCCCGCGCCATCGGCCCGGCGGCGGGCGGCGCAATCCTGGCTGCCGCCGGGGCCGCCGCCACCTACGCGGTGGACGTCTCCTCCTACATCATCGTCATCGCCGCCCTGCTGTGGTGGCGGCGCACCCCCGACACCCGCGACGATCTGTCGGAGCAGTTCGGCGGCGCGCTGCGCGCCGGGCTGCGCTACGCCCGCGCCAGCAAGGAGCTGCACCGCGTCTTCCTGCGCGCCGGCCTGTTCTTCGCCTGCGCCAGCGCCCTGTGGGCCCTGCTGCCCATCGTCGCCGGGCCGATGCTGGGCGGTGGGCCGGGCTTCTACGGCCTTCTGCTCGGCGCCGTGGGAGCGGGGGCCATTGGCGGAGCGACCGTCCTGCCGCGCCTGCGCGAGCGTCTGGGAGCGGACGGCCTGATGCTGGCGGCGGCGCTGGTCACCGCCGTGGTCATGGGCATCCTGGCCCTGGCCCCGCCGCGCTGGCTGGCGCTGCCGGTCCTGCTGGGCGCCGGTGCGGCCTGGATCGCCGTCCTGACGACGCTGAGCGCCACGACCCAGGCCATCCTGCCCAACTGGGTGCGCGGGCGCGGTCTGGCGCTGTACCTGACCGTGTTCAACGGCGCCCTGACGGCGGGCAGCCTCGGCTGGGGCGCTCTGGCCGACGGCATCGGCGTGCCGGCCACCCTGTGGGTCAGCGCCGCCGGGCTGCTGGCCGTGGCGGTGCTGTCCCGCGCGGTGCCGCTGCCGGAGGGTGAGGCCGACCTCACCCCGTCCAATCACTGGCCGGAGCCGCTGACCGCCGAGCCGGTGCGCAACGACCGCGGCCCGGTGCTGATCACCATCGAGTACCGGGTGGCCGCAGCCGACCAGCACGCCTTCCACGCGGCACTCCGCCGCCTGTCGGAGGCGCGGCGGCGGGACGGCGCCTACGCCTGGGGCGTCAGCCAGGATTCCGGCGATCCGGAACGGGTGCTGGAGTGGTTCTTCGTGGAATCCTGGGCGGAGCACCAGCGCCAGCACCGCCGGGTGTCGCACGCCGACGCGGATGTGCAGAAGGAGGCGCTGGCCTTCCACCGCGGCGATGGGCCGCCGCGGGTGTCGCATTTCCTGGCGCTGGAGCACCATGCGGGGCCGGCCTCGTGAGGCGGTGGCGCGGGGCGCTGGTCGCGGCTCTGCTGCTCCAGTCCGCCCCGGTCCTCGCGGAGACGCCGCCGCCCCTGACCAACAGCCGCTACGACGAGGACTACCGCTACCTCCTCGACCCCGCGGCGGGCGGCGGCGCCTTCTGGGAGCGGTTCAAGGCGATCCCGCTCACCCCCGGCGGCACGGTCTCCCTGTCCACCGGGCTGGAGGCGCGGCTGCGCGGCGAGGCCGTGCGCAACAGCGGCTGGGGGCAGGATGAGCCGAGGAACGACGCCTACGGCCTGTGGCGCCTGCTGCCCTACGCCGATCTGCGCGCCGGCTCGGCCCTGCGCGTCTTCGGCCAACTGATCATGGCCGGCTCGGCGGGCAAGCTCGGGCCGGAGGGCGCGCCGGACGTCGATCGCACCGACCTGCTGCAGGGCTTCGCCGACCTCTCCGTCCCGCTGGGGGACGCGCAGGGCACGCTGCGGGCGGGGCGCCAGATGCTCGCCTACGGGTCGGAACGGTTGATCAGCCTGCGCTACGGCGCCAACGTCCCGCGGGCCTTCGACGCGGTGACGGGCATCGTGCAATCCGGCCCCTGGCGGGTGGACGGCTTCCTCGGCCGCCCGGTCCGCGCGGCCCCCGACCTGTTCGACGACCGGCGCGACGGCGGGCGCTCCGCCTGGGGGCTGTACGCCACGCATGGCGCGGGGTCGGGCTGGGGTACGGGGCTGGACGCCTACTACATCGGCTACGGTAACAGGGCGGCGTCCTTCGAGGGCGGGCAGGGGCGGGAGGAGCGGCACACGCTGGGCACCCGCCTGTTCGGAAAGGCCGACGGCTGGGACTGGAACTGGGAGGCCATGCTCCAGACGGGCCAGATCGATGGGGAGACGATTGCTGCATGGTCGGTCGCCAGCGACACCGGCCACCGTTGGGACGGCGTCCCGCTGCGCCCGCGGCTCGGGCTGAAGGCCAACATCGCCAGCGGCGACCGCGATCCCGGCGACGGGCGGCTGGGCACCTTCAACCCCCTCTTCCCCCGCGCGAAGTATTTCGGGGAGTTGACTCCGGTCGGGCCGCTGAACCTGATGAACCTGCATCCTTCCGTGGATGTGGCGCTGTCGGACGAGTTCAGCCTGTCCGCCTCGGCCATCGCCTATTGGCGGATGAGCCTGGAGGACGGCGTCTACGACCTGTCCGGGAACCTGCTCCGCTCCGGCGCCGGGTCGCGGTCGCGCTACATCGGCACGCAGGGGGAGCTTGTGCTGTCCTACGCCGCCGGGCGCACGGTCGAGGGGCTGCTGTCCTACTCGCTGTTCCAGCCCGGCTCCTTCCTTCAGGACACCGGCCCCGCGAAGACGATCCACTTCGTCGGGATGGAGGCGGTGTTCAAATTCTGACCCCTCCGGGCGACGGCTCCCATCCATCGGACAGGTCGAAGGGGCGAAGTTACGGTAAGTTGCACCCGCAAACAGGGTCGGCCAGGGTCGGAATATGGAACATCCGCGCGACCGTGCCGTTCCTGCGCCCGAACCGGACCAAAGCGAACCGGACATACGCCCGGAAGCCGGTCCCAGAAGAGGTGGAGGCGATCCCATGAAGCACCAAACCCGTGCCGTCCTGGCGGTGTTCCTGAGCGGCGCGGTCCTGGCGGGCTGCGCGCCGGCGTCCGAAACCGCGCCGCCGTCCGCCGCCATGGCCCCGGCGAGCGCCGAGCCGACGCCGCGGCTGTCCATGGTCGAGAACGTCCGCTCCACCGCCAAGGTCCGCGGCATCGACAAGGCGGCGCGGACGGTGATCCTGCAATTCCCGGATGGGCGGGAAGAGGCGGTGACCGCCGGAAGCGAAGTGCGGAACTTCAACCGCATCAAGGTCGGCGACACCGTGCAGATCGAGTACGCCCGCCTGACCAACATCGTCACCCAGCCGCCGGGCGGCGGGCCGGGCGCCGTTCAGCGGAGCAGCACGGACCGCGCCGCGGTCGGCGAGATGCCGCGCGCGTCGGCGATCACCACCACCCAGGTGACGGAGGTCGTCGAGGCCATTGACCTCAACCGTCGCATGGTCACGCTGCGCGGGCCGCAGGGGCGCACGCGCACGGTTCCGGTGCCGCCGGAGGTGCAAGGGCTGGAAACGGTGAAGCCGGGCGACGAGGTGGTGATCAGCCGGACAGAGGCCGCCACGGTCACCGTGATGCGCTGAGGGGAGAGGAGAAAGCCACCGACGAGGGAAGGTGGCGCGAGTGACGGGACTTGAACCCGCGGCCTCCGGCGTGACAGGCCGGCGCTCTAACCAACTGAGCTACACCCGCAATATGGCTCCGGATGCTGGACTCGAACCAGCGACACGCGGATTAACAGTCCGCTGCTCTACCGACTGAGCTAATCCGGAACGGAGGCCGGCTTATAAGCCCCTTTCCGGGGGCTGGCAAGGGGAAAACGACCCGTCGCCGGGATTTTCCGCGCCACGCCCGCGGCGGCGATGCAGGGCCGTGACAATGGGGCGGAAATGTGGCGAAGGCCTCGCGCGCCGGTTGACAGCGGGCGCGGCTTTCGCTTCCTTCCGGCCCCGGTTCCCGTTATCTGCCGCTGGTCCCCGTTCCCCATGTCCAAGGTCGTTCCCTTCGCCCAGGCGCGCGAAGCCCTCCTCGCCCGCCTCACCGAACAGCTTCCCCCCTCCACCGAGTGGGCCGGGCGGCTGATGCTGATGCCGGACGGCAACCGGGTGGAGCCGATGCCCGCGACGGACGCGGTGGAGGTGCTGCGCGCCTTCCGCGCCGGGCTGGGCGAGGCCATTGGCGCCGCCCCCTGCTCGGTCGGCGGCATGTGGGTGTCGCGGGAGGACTGCCTGGACTGGGACGGGCTGCTGGCCCCGCTGGCGGTGGCTGCCGGCTATGTGGTGGCCGGGGCGACCGGCGGCGCCGGGCTGTCGGTGGAGTTGTTCCGCTGCAAGAGCGCGCTGGTCGGCTGGGGCGTGCGCGGCCTGCGCGGCGAACCGGCGGTGGCCCGCTCCGCCGGCTACGCCGTGGTGATGGTCAGCCGCCGCCCGGACGACCAGGAGATCGTCCTGGACCGGGTGATGGACACCTTCGGCTTCGTGATGCGCAGCCAGGGCGAGCCGGTGGTGGACACGGGCGACCTGAACGCCCGGCTGGCCCGCAGGGCCTGCCCGCTGCGGCGATGATCGGGCAATAACCGGGGGACGGTCAGCGGTTCGGCGCGTTGGCCTGCACGATGCGGGCGACGGTCTGCAGACGCTGCACGTCGCGCACTTCCAAAACGATGCCCAGGTTCAGCGCGGCGAGCGTGTCGGCCAGGGATCGCATGCTGTCCCGCACCCGCTCGAGCGCGTCGGGGCCGTGGTCCGATTCGTTGCCGAGGGAACTGACGAAGGCACTGATTTCCAACTGCATTTACGCCCGGCTCCGCCTGTGTGGTGGGTGCTGTCCCTCAAGGCGTTACCCCGATCCGCGCGGTCCCGTCCATGACGCTTGCGCCATAGGCCGCTGGGCGAATCCTCCCCTTCGCCATTAGGCCGAAGGGCGACGGAAGCGCATGGGTTCGCCGAAGCCGGGGATGGCGAAATGGCCGGGATCGACCGCCTGCTCCGCCAGCGCGTGGTGCAGCGCCCGGATGGGGGCGTCGATGCCCTCGGCGGTCAGCTGGAAGGTGCCGAAATGCATGGCGACGCTGTGCCGCGCCCCCAGGTCGCGGTGCGCCCGCACGGCGTCGGCCGGATTCATGTGCTGGGCGGCCATGAACCAGCGCGGCTCGTAGGCGCCGATCGGCAGCAGGGCGACGTCGATGGCGCCGAACCGCCGCCCGATCTCCCGGAAATGCGGGCAATAGCCGCTGTCGCCCGCGAAATAGACGGCGGCCTCCGGCGTCTCGACCACGAAGCCGCCCCACAACGTCCGGCGCCGGTCGAAGGGGGTGCGGGCCGACCAGTGTTGCGCCGGGACGAAGGTGATCCGGGTGCCGTGCGGGCCGGGCAGGCTGTCCCACCAATCCAGCTCATGCACCGCGTCGAAGCCGGCCCGGCGCATCATCGGGCCGTTACCGAGCCCCGTCATCACCTGCGGCACGCCGCGCCGCCGCGCCAGATGGCGCAGCGTCGGGGCGTCGAGATGGTCGTAGTGGTTGTGGCTGAGCAGCACCGCGTCGATGGCCGGCAAATCCTCCATGCGCACCGCAGGCGGGCGCACCCGCTTCGGCCCCAGCCGCCCGAAGGGGCCGGCATGGTCGGAATAGACGGGGTCGGTCAGGAAGGCCGCCCCGCCGATCTGGATCAGGAAGGTCGCCTGCCCGATGAAGGTCACCGCCACCTCGCCGCGCGCCGGGGTGACGGCGCGGAAAGGGCGGGGCGGCTGCGGGTCCGGCGGCGTCCAGCGCGGGCCGCGCGCCTTGTAGAGCCGCCACAGCTCGCGCGGGCTCTTGTCCGTGTCGGCGTGGGGGTTGAAGAAACGGCGCCCGTCCCAGTGGTCGGACGGGACGGCGGGAAAGCGGGGCTGGCTGTCGTCGCGCGGCATGACACCAGAAGTGGGGTGGTGGTGTGGCCTTGGCTAGGCCGCCGCCTGCCGCGATGCGGCAAGAATTTCGTGTCCGCGCAGCAAACAGTTTCCGGGGCGGAATGTCAGACGATTAAAGCATTGAAAGCGTTGCGTTTTTTGGGGTCTGCCCTGCAAGAAGCGCGCGTGTGGTATTGGGTATACCAGGGCATATTGGTCTCAACGAACAACGCCCCCGATAACGCCTCCCAACGATTGGAGACCATCATGAACAGCTCGACCTACAGCCACATCGGCAACGACCGCGCCCAGTCCTCCACCCTCCAGGCCGTCCGCGAGTTCCTCGCCGCCTGGCTGCGCGCGACCCCGGCCTACATCGTGTATCGCGCCCTCAACGAGCGCTGATTGTGGAACGGGGGGCGGCCCAGCGGTCGCCCCCCGTGTTGTATGAACTCGGTGCTTCCCGGTTCAGGATGCCGGCGTGAAGTTCCGGCTCCAGACCGGTTTCAGGTTCGGCAGGGCCAGTACCCGCTCCGCCACGCCCGAGAGCTTCGGGCAGTGTTCCGCGAACCAGGCGCGGCGGGGCCGCCAGTGCACCATCGCCCCGACGTAGATGTCGAGCGCGCTGAAGCGCTCCCCCAGCACCCATGGGCCGTCGCCCAACTGAGATTCCAGCCAGAGCCACAGCGTCTTGCGCTGCTCCACCATCGCCGCGCCGAGCGTCTCCGAGGCCTCCGTCACCCAGCGTTCCGGATAGTCGCCGTAGGTGAAGGTCGGGTAGACGTTCGCCACCAGCCAGACCAGCAGCTGCAGGAAGGTGGCGCGCTCCGGCGAGTCCGGCGGCGGGGCCAGTCCGGCGTCCGGGTGCCGTTCGGCCAGCAGCAGCGCGATGGCCGCGCTTTCCGTCATCACCGTCCCATCCGGCAGGACCAGGGTGGGGACCTGCCCCAACGGGTTCAGCGTCAGCAGCCTCTGTCGCGCCTCGCCCTGCGCGTCAAAGCCCGCGACGTCCTCGAAAACGAAAGGGACGCCGCACTGGACCAGCATGGCTTCCGTCAGGACGGACCCCCAGCCGGGGGCCCCATAGAGCCTGTAGTCCGCTCCGCTCATTCCCGATCCCTCCCGTCTTGGGGTGCCTGTTCCGCCGCCAAAGCCCAGAAGGCTTCCGCCGCCGGGCTCTGGCGCGCGCGGGGGCGGTAGAGCCGCACCTCCACCGGGATTTCCCAACCCGCCCCGCCGGCCCGCACCAACCGTCCCTGCGCCAGATCCTCGCCGATCAGGCTGTCCGGCAGCCACACCACGCCACGCCCGTCGCGGGCCAGCGTGCGCAGCACCGCGGCGAGGTGCGAGGTGAAGACGGTATCGAGCGCCAGAGGCGCCGGAAAGCCTCCGCGCGCCGCCGTGACGATGCGCCCCATGCCGGATTCCGGGCTGTAGGCGAGATGGGGCAGAGCGCTTCCGTCGCCGGACACCCCCCCGCCAGACAGGGGGTGCCGCGGCGCACCGGACCCGTCCGGCGCGCAGACCGGCACCAAGCGGTCGCTTCCCACCGCGGTGGAGCGGAAGGCCCCGGCCTCCAGCCGGGAGGGGGCCGCCGCATGGGCGTGGCACAGCAGGAACTGCGCCTGCCCCTGCGTCATCACCTGCTCGCAGGCCTGCATGCTGTCGGACAGCAGGTGGATGGCGCCCAGCCGCGCCTGTTCCTCCAGCCGGCTCAGCCAGGTTGGGAAGAAGGTCAGCGACAGCGCGTGGGTCGCCGCGAAGCGCAGCGCCGTGGCCGCCGCGCCGCCGGCCAGCCGGGCCTCCTCCCGCCCTTGCAGGAGGCGGCGCACCGTCTCGTCGGCGAAGGGGCGGAAGCGGCGCCCGGCCTCGGTCAGCCCGACCGGCTGGGTGCTGCGGTCGAACAGGGGCGTGCCGGTCCAGTCCTCCAGCGCGCGGATGCGGCGGCTGAAGGCCGGCTGGGTCAGGTTGCGCCCCTCAGCCGCGCGCGAGAAGTTGCCGCACTCCGCCAGGGCGAGGAAATCCTCAAGCCAGTTCAGTTCCATCGCTGTTCCGCCAGACAATATTCCGTTAGCCCATGCCGGATGCGCATCACGCGATTTGAAACTGGCATTGGCCCGGCGGTCCCGTCCATCCCTATCCTGCCACCCGGGGCATCGGAAAAGCCAAAGGGAAGCAGCGCCATGCGCATCGTGGAGATCCGGGAAAAGACCGTCGGCATCAAGTCCGACATCGCCAACGCCTACATCGACTTCAGCCAGATGACCTGTTCCACCGTGGCGGTCATCACCGACGTGGTGCGCGATGGCAAGCCGGTGATCGGCTACGGCTTCAACTCCAACGGCCGCTACGGCGCCGGCGGCCTGATGCGGGAGCGCTTCATCCCCCGCCTGACGTCCGCCGCCCCCGACAGCCTGATCGACGAGGCGAACGGCAACCTCGACCCGTTCAGGATCTGGGCGCGGCTGATGACCAACGAGAAGCCGGGCGGCCACGGCGAACGCTCGGTCGCGGTGGGCACCATCGACATGGCGGTGTGGGACGCCGTGGCGAAGATCGCCGGAAAGCCGCTCTACCGCCTGCTCGCCGACCGCTACCGCGGCGGCGTGGCCGACGAGTCGGTGTGGGTCTACGCCGCGGGCGGCTACTACTACCCCGGCAAGGGGGTGGAGGCGCTCCAGGACGAGATGCGCAGCTACCGCGACCGCGGTTACAAGGTCGTGAAGATGAAGATCGGCGCCACCTCGCTGGAGGACGACCTGCGTCGCATCGAGGCGGTGCTGGAGGTGGTCGGCGACGGCCGGAACCTCTGCGTCGACGCCAACGGCCGCTTCGACCTGAAGACCGCCATCGCCTACGCCGAGGCGCTGAAGCCCTACAACCTCTTCTGGTACGAGGAGGCCGGCGACCCGCTCGACTACGCGCTCCAGGCCGAGCTGGCGAACCACTATGACCGCCCCATGGCGACCGGCGAGAACCTGTTCAGCCACCAGGATGCCCGCAACCTGATCCGCCACGGCGGCATGCGCCCGGACCGCGACTGGCTGCAATTCGACTGTGCGCTCAGCTACGGCCTCGTCGAGTACATGCGCACGCTGGACATGCTGGCGGAGAACGGCTGGTCGAGCCGCCGCGTCGTGCCGCACGGCGGCCACCAGATGTCGCTGAACATCGCCGCCGGCCTGCATCTGGGCGGCAACGAGTCCTACCCGGACGTGTTCAAGCCCTTCTGCGGCTTTGCCGACAGCATCGCGGTCGAGGACGGGCGCGTCCGCCTGCCGGAGCTTCCCGGCATCGGCTTCGAGGACAAGGCGGAGCTGTTCCGCACCATGCGGGAGGCGCTTGAGACGGCGTGATCGGACCTGCCACACCCTCTCCCGCCCCGGGAGAGGGAAGGGGCCCGCGCGCAGCGTGGGAAGGGTGAGGGTGCAGGCAAGGACCGGCGCCTTGATCCTCGTGAGACCCCGAGAGACGCCGACCACACCACTCGTGTGGGAAGGGTGAGGGTGCAGGCAAGGACCGGCGCCTTGATCCTCGTGAGACCCTCACCCGGCCCTTCGGGCCACCCTCTCCCGGGGCGGGAGAGGGGCTTGCACCCTGTACGGGCGGTATAAGGCGTTGACTCGCGCCGGATCGTCCTCACATGCTGTTGCGGTGTTCAACAGATTTGAAAGGAGGTGATCCAATGTCTCATGGAGCCAAGCCGGTAGCCGTTCTGTTCGGTCTCGCCGCCCTCCTGACGGCGGGGGTCGCCAGCGCGGATTGCTCCTCCAGCCACAGCGCCAGCGCCGGCACGCAAAAGCCGGCCAGCGACACGGTCGCCACCGGCGACCGGGCTTCGGGCAGCACCCGCGGCTGATACCAGCAACGCAACACCGGCAGCACCATGCCGAACGGGCCGTTTCCCACCTGGGAAGCGGCCCGTTTCTTTTTGGTGTCCGGTGGACGGGCCGAAGGTTCTCGTTCCAGTTTGTCCAGATAGTCCTGTCATCATGCTGTGCCCTTCTGGTCCATGAAAGATTCGTCTACGAATAATGCGGTCTCGGAAGCGGTGCTGTACTGCGGTCTCCATGGGCGTTCGGCCCCACGAAACCTCAACGACGTGGAGACCTCATGCAGTACCGACAAAGCTCCGGACTTGACTTCGGCTCGACCTGTTGCGGTGGCCTTCGGCACGACTCCCGCCGGACCTTTCTGAAGCTCGCCACGCTGGGCGCCGGGGCTGCGCTGATGGCGCCCCTGACCTCCGGCGGCGCCCGTGCCGCCCAGCCCGGCGGCGAGGTGGACGCTCTTCTGCTCTCCTGCATGGATTACCGGCTGATCGACGACATCGGCCGCTACATGGATGGGCGCGGGCTGACCAACCGCTACGACCATGTGATTCTGGCCGGCGCGTCGCTGGGCGCCCTGACCGACCGGAAGAAGGCGTGGGGCGAGGCCTTCTGGGACCATGTGGCGGTCGCCAGGCAACTGCACCAAATCAAGCGCGTGATGGTCATGGACCACCGCGACTGCGGCGCCTACCGCGTCTTCCTGGGGACAGATCTGGTGGCGGACCGGGAAAAGGAAACCGCCGCCCACGCTGAGCAACTCCGCGCGCTGGGCGCCGCGATCAAGGCGCGGCATCCCGGTCTGGAGGTGGAACTGCTGTTGATGGCGCTCGACGGCCGCGTCGAGTCCATCGCCGAATCCGCCTGAGGACGGGCGGAAAATCCCTCGGCGCCGGGGCATCGGGTGCCGGTTCCTCCGGCGCCTTTATAATTCGTATGCGAAATAGTCGGTTGAGCGCGGCCCCTCCTTTTGGTAAACGCAAGGTAAGGATGTGGCCGGCGGGGTAGCGGGGCACCGCTGCCGCGGATACGACGGCGTGCATCGGACCCGGGGTGCCATGCGTCCCTTGGGAAGTGCAGGGTCGTGCCGTTCCCTTCCGCCGTGCTTTTCCCGGGCTGCCGATGAGCATTCTCACACGCCTTGTCCTGCTCGTCCTCCTCGCCAGCCTGCCGGCCATCGGCATCCTGGCCCACAACAGCCTGACCGCCATCGAGGCGGGGGAGCGGCAGGCCGAGGCCGAGGCCCGCCGCCTGCTGACCCTGATCCAGGATGAGCAACAGCGGGTCGTGGAGGGCATGCGCGGCGTGCTGGTGACGGTGGCCGAGATGGCGCCGCGGCTCGCCATCGACCCCCAGCAATGCTCCTCCACCCTGAACCGCCTGCGTGGCCGGCTGCCGCGTGTGAAGGGAATCGCCCTGACCGATCTCGACGGCTCGGTCCGCTGCGCCAGCGATGCGAAGTTGAACGGCCTGATGGTGGGGACGCTGCCGCACATCCGCATGGCGCTCTACGGGCAGGGCTTCGTCGTCGGCGACTACGCGGTGCGGCGGCTGGACGGTCGGCCCGTGCTGCCCTTCGCGGCGCCCTACACCGACGGGGCGGGCCGCATGGCGGGGGTGGTGTCCATCGCGCTCGACGCCGGATGGCTGCGCGAGTATCTGGCGGAGAAGCCGCTGCCGCCGAACGCCATGCTGGTGCTGGCCGACCGCAACGGCACGCTGCTGGGCCGTTTCCCTGGCAGCGACGACCAGCGGGTGGGCAAGCCGCTGCCCGAACCGCTGATGGCCCTGTTGCGCGCACCGTCCGAAGGTGTCGCCGAAATGCCCGGCCTGGACGGCGAGCCGCGGATCCTGGCCTACGCCCCGGTGGACCAGAAGGTTCGCGAGCTGTTCCTGGCGGTCGGGCTGGATCGGACGGAGGCGCTGCGCCCCGTCACCGCCGCGGCGGAGCGGAGCGCCTTCCTGCTGGCGCTGGCGGCGGCGCTCTCCCTGACCGCGGCCTGGATCGGCGCGCGCCTGTTCGTGCTGCGCCCGGTGGCCCGGCTGAAGCGGGTGGTCGAGCGCTGGAGCGCCGGGGACCGCAACGCGCGGATCGGACGGCCGGGCGACCGCTCGGAGATCGGTGCCTTGGGCCGCGCCTTCGACTCGATGGCGCAGGAGCTTCAGGCGCGGGAGCAGGCGCGCGACGCCGCCCACGCCGCCGAACACCGCATGGCCGCGATCCTCGCCGCCTCCACCGACGCGGTGGTGGAGCTGGACCATGAGGGCCATGTGACCTTCGCCAACGAGAAGGCGGCGCGCCTGTTCGGCGACGGCGGGGACCTCGTGGGGCACGTCTTCGTGGCCCTGCTGCCGCCCGGCGTGGCCGAGCCCTTCACCGCGCGCTTCCGCGATGCTCTGGACCGGGGAGAGCCGGAGGAATTCGAAATCCGGCTGGCCGGTGACGAGAAACGGGCCGGTGGCGACTGGTACGCCCTGCGCCTGTTCGCCACCGGCGACCGGCTGGCCGTCTACGCCCAGGACGTGACCCGCCGCAAGGAGGACGAACGGGCGATCCGGCGGGCCGTGGAGCGTCACCGCTCCCTGCTGGAAACCGCCGCCGACGCGATCCTTCTGGTGGACGCCAAGGGCACGGTGCACACCTACAACCGCGGCGCGGAGCGCATCTTCGGCCATAGCCCGGCCGACGCGGTCGGGACGGACGTGGGCCGGCTGATTCCGGGCGGCCTTGTTCCCGAGCCTCTCAGCCCGGACCGGCTGGCCGACGGAGTCGCGCGCGAGGTCGAGGGGCGGCGCCGCGACGGGCTGGCGGTGCCGCTGGAGCTGTCGCTCTCGGCCTGGAGCGACGGCGGCGACCGCTTCTTCACCGCCATCCTGCGCGACATCACCGAGCGCAAGCGCACCGAATCGGCGTTGCGCCGCGCCAAGGACCAGGCGGAGCGGGCCAACCGGGCGAAGTCGCGCTTCCTCGCCGCGGCCAGCCACGACCTGCGCCAGCCGGTGCAATCGCTTTTCTTCCTCACCTCGGCCTTGGACGAGCAGACCCGGGGCACCCCGGGTCACGACACGCTGAAGACCATGCAGCAGGCGCTGGAGGCGCTGAAGCGCCTGCTCGACGGGTTGCTGGACATCTCCAAGCTCGACGCCGGGGTGGTCGAGCCGGTGACCACCACCGTGGCGATCCAGCCCCTTTTCGAGCGCCTCGCCGCCGAATACGCGCCGGAGGCGGCGCGGCGCGGCCTGACCCTGCGCGTCGTCCCGACCACGCTGCACGCGCGCAGCGACCCCATGCTGCTGGAGCGGGTCGTCCGCAACCTGCTGGACAACGCCTTGCGCTACACCGGGCGGGGCGGGGTGCTGCTGGGCGTGCGGCGGTCGCGCCGCCGCTTCCACATCGCCGTGTGCGACAGCGGCGCCGGCATCCCGCCGGACCGCCAGGAGGATATCTTTGAGGAATTCACCCAGCTCGGCAACCCGGAGCGCGACCGCGAGAAGGGGCTGGGCCTCGGCCTCGCCATCGTGCGGCGGCTGTGCGCCCTGCTCGGCCATTCCGTGGCCCTGCGGTCGCGGCCGGGCAGCGGATCGACCTTCCTGGTCACCGTTCCCGCCGCCGAGCCGCCGCGGCCCGCCGTGACGACGGTTCCCGCGGTCGGCCGGACGGAGGGCGGCGGGTGCCGGCTCGTCCTGATCATCGACGACGAGGTGATCATCCTGATGGGGCTGCGCGCCATGCTGGAAGGCTGGGGCTACGAGGTCATCGCCGCCACCGCCGGGGACGAGGCGATCCGCCTGCTCGACGAGGCCGGGCGGCGGCCGGACGTCATCCTGGCCGACTACCGGCTGCGCCACGGCAAGACCGGGCCGGAGGCGTTGCGCGCGATCCACGCCCATTGCCGGGCGTCGATTCCCAGCATCATCCTGACCGGCGACACCGCCCCCGAACGCATCGTCGAGGCCCAGCGCAGTGGCTTCGCCATCCTGCACAAGCCGGTGTCGTCCCATCACCTGAAGCAGGTGGTGGCCGAAGCCGGGGGCCGCTGAGGGCGCCCGGCTTCGGCTCTGCTCACCGAACCCGGACCAGCGCGTGGCGCTTGCGGCCAGCGGACAGGCGGATGAGGCCCTCGCCGTCGAGGTCCGCCGTGGTCAGCAGCGCCGCCTCGTCGGTGACGGGAGTGCCGTTCACCCGCGCCCCGCCGTCGCGGATCAGCCGCCGTGCTGCCCCCTTCGACTCGGCGAGCCCGGCGGCGGCCAGCAGATCGGCCAGCCGGACGCCGGCGGTGAGGTCGGCGCGGGCGGCCTCCACCGTCGGCAGGCCGCCGCCGGCCCCGGCCTCTTCGAAGACCCGGCGGGCGGTTTCCCCCGCCTCGGCCGCCGCCGCCACGCCGTGGCAGAGGGCTGTCGCCTCATGGGCGAGGATTTTCTTGGCTTCGTTGATCTCCGATCCCTGGAGCGCTTCCAGCCGGGCGATCTCGTCCAGCGGCAGTTCGGTGAACAGGCGCAGGAAGCGGCCGACGTCGGCGTCCTCCGTGTTGCGCCAGAACTGCCAGAAGTCGTGCGGGCTGCGCCGGTCGGCGTTCAGCCACACCGCCCCCGCCGCCGTCTTGCCCATCTTGGCGCCCGACGCGGTGGTCAGCAGCGGCGTGGTCAGGCCGAACAGCTCCGTCCCGTCGACGCGGCGGGCCAGCTCGATCCCGTTGACGATGTTGCCCCACTGGTCCGACCCGCCCATCTGCAGCCGGCAGCCGTGGCGGCGCGACAGCTCCAGGAAGTCGAAGGCCTGGAGGATCATGTAGTTGAACTCCAGGAAGGTCAGCGGCTGCTCGCGGTCGAGCCGCAGCTTGACGGAATCGAAGCTCAGCATCCGGTTGACGGTGAAATGGCGCCCGATGTCGCGCAGCATCGGGATGTAGCGCAACTCGTCCAGCCAGTCGGCGTTGTCGACCATCACCGCGCCGTTCGGCTCTTCGTCGCCGAAGGACAGGTACTGGGCGAAGGCCCGGCCGATGCCGGCCATGTTGGCGGCGATCTGCGCGTCGTCCAGCATGGGGCGGCTGGTGTCGCGGAAGCTGGGGTCGCCGATGCGCGTGGTGCCGCCGCCGATCAGCACGACGGGCCGGTTGCCGGTCTTCTGGAACCAGCGCAGCACCATGATCGAGACGAGATGCCCGACATGCAGGCTGTCCGCCGTGGCGTCGAAGCCGATGTAGGCGCCGACCGGCCCCTGGCGCAGCAAGGCGTCGAGGCCCGACAGGTCGCTGCCCTGATGCAGGAAGCCGCGCTCATCGAGCACGCGCAGGAAGTCGGACTGGAAGGGGCTGGAAGCGGCGGGGGTCGCCATGGTGCTGATCTCCGGAAGGGAAGGGCCGCGTCCCGGAGATCATCTGTCGAAGCACATGCCGCCGGTCAGCGGCGGCATGGTTCATATGGTCAAGACCGAACGCGCCGCCCTATGGGAGCAGCGGATAATAGCGGCTGAAATGGTGCGTGCGCGTCGTCATGGCCGGAAAGCTAGGCGCGCCGGAGCGGGGCGTCAAGGGTGGAAGACGCGCCCGGCCCACCCCGTTTGTCCGGTGACCGGGCACCAGGGCTCTGGCGCTCACCGCGGCCATGCCGCATAAAGCCCGTCTTCCCCCTGTCGGGAGGAAGGGCTTTTCGTTTGCGGGGACCCGACCATGAACGCCATCGCCGAAGCTGCGCCGGCCAAGCTGAACCTCTATCTGCATGTGGTGGGCCGCCGGGACGACGGCTATCACGAGCTGGACAGCCTCGTCGCCTTCGCCGAGGTGGCGGACCGGGTGACGGTGCAGCCGGGCGTGGCGCGGATCGCGCTGCGCGGGGTCGATCTGCCGCCGGTCGGGCCGCGACTGGCCATCTCCGGCCCCTTCGGCCCGGCGCTGATGGGCGAGAACCCGGCACAGAACCTTGTCATCCGCGCCGCTTACGCGCTGGCCGCCCGGCTGGGGCGCGAGGCCGACCCGATGATCGCGCTCGAAAAGGTCCTGCCCATCGCCTCCGGAATCGGTGGCGGTTCGGCGGACGCCGCCGCGACGCTGCGTGCCCTGGCCCGGCTGTGGGGCGTGCCGGTGACCGACCAGCGCCTCTATGAGGTCGCGGCGTCGCTGGGCGCCGACGTGCCGGTCTGCGTCGCCGGGCGGAGCTGCTATTTCGGCGGCGTGGGGGAGGTGCTGGAGGAGGCGCCGGCCCTGCCGGAGACCTTCGCGGTGCTGGTCAACCCCGGCGTGCCGGTGCCGACTCCCGCGGTGTTCAAGGCGCGCCGGGGAGCCTTCTCCGCTCCGGCCCGCTTCACCGGGGCGCCGGCCAACGCCGCGGCGCTGGCCGCGCTGCTGAGGGAACGGCGCAACGACCTGACCGACCCGGCGCTGACCGTCGCTCCGGTGATCGCCGCGGTACTGGCGGCGCTGGACGATACGGACGGCTGCCTGCTGGCCCGCCTGTCGGGCAGCGGCGCGACCTGCTTCGGCCTCTACGCCGATGCGGAGCACGCCGCCGCCGCGGCCCGCTCGATCCAGGCCGCACAGCCGCGCTGGTGGACGAAGGCCGCGCGGCTGCTGCCGACCCCGGCGGACGCGCCGCCGCTGCCCACGGGATTGGTGGCCCCAGCCGCGGTCACCACGGCCCCGGCGCCGCCGGTCCCCTTCCCGGACACCGGCGGCTGGGGAGTCGGCTGACCTCTTTCGGGGCTTAGCAGCCGCCGCCGCGCGTCATCGCGCCGCCTAGCATGGCGCCGCCCAGCGTGCCGGCGGCGGTGGCCGCCAGCTTGCCGTCGCCGCGCCCGAACTGCGAGCCGACCAGCCCGCCGACGGCCGCCCCGCCGAGCACGCCGATCAGGTCGCCGTCGAGCGGCCCGCACTCCACCACCTGTGGCGCGGCGCGGACCACGCGCGGGCGCTGCTGGACGATCACCGGCGGCGGCTCCTCGATGTAGACGGGGGCCGGGGCGTAATGCACGACCGGCGGCTCCTCGTAGACCACCACCGGCGGGGGGCGGCGCACGATCACCACGCGGCCGTCGCCATAGCCGCCGTCGATGTAGCCGTGCTCGTAATAGCGGCCCCGCTCGTGGCGCTCGCGCTCGTGATGGCGCTCCTGCTTGGCGCGCCAGCCGTGGGCCGGCGCCCAATCGGGCGGGTCGGCGAGGACCGGGGACGCTCCAGCGCCCAAGGCCGCCACACCGGCGAGCAGCGCGATGGCGATGGATTTGGGGGTGAAGCGGATGTGCGTCATGATGGCTCCAGGGTACGTCTCACCCGAATGAACATCCGGGGGCGGAGTCTTCATCCATCCGACGACCGTGGGGGGCGTGACCTTTTTGGGGTGCGCGAAAGGGCTAACCCGTCCTTGCCCCGCCCCGCCGTGCTCCTCACGCCCACACCGGTTCGGGAAGGCTCTCCGTCAGCAGCGCGGTGACCATCTCCACCCCCGCGCCGCGCGTCGCACTTCCGGTCAGCAGCGCCAGCTCCGTCTCCGGCAGCGCCGGCAAGCCGTCCGCCACGCCGAGGAAGCGCGCGCCGGGCGGCAGGGCGCTGTGGGGGAGCACGCTGACGCCCAGCCCGCCGGACACCGCGGCGCGGACCCCGGCGTGGTTGGGGCTGGAATAGGCGACCCGCCAGCGCCGCCCGGCGCGTTCCAGCTCATGCACCGCGCGGTTGCGGTAGACGCAGCCCTGCGGAAAAAGCACCAGCGGCAGCGGGTCCTCGCGGTGCAGGTCCTCCGCCGCCGGGCCGATCCAGCAGAGCGGCTCCCGCCACGCGCGCAGTGCGCCGGGGCGGCCGGGTTCCTGCTTGATCAGGGCGATGTCGAGGTCGCCGCACTCCACGTCGGCGCGCAGGCGCACCGACAGGTCGCAGCGCACGTCCAGCCGCAGCCGCCGGTTCGCCCGCGCGAAGTCGGCGAGCAGGCGGGGCAGCCGCTCCACCGCGTAATCCTCCGGCACGCCCAGCCGCACCACCTCCGCCGCCGGGCGCCCGGACAGCACGGCGTTCGCCTCGTCGTTCAGCGCCAGCAGCCGGCGGGCGTAGCCGAGCAGCCGCTCGCCGTCGTCGGTCAGTGCGACGGCGCGGCTGTTGCGGTCGAGGAGCGGCAGGCCAACCTGCTCCTCCAGCCGGCGGATCTGCTGGCTGACCGTCGATTGCGTCTTGTGCACCCGCTCGCCGGCCCGCGTGAAGCCGCCGGCGTCCACCACCGAAACGAAGGTGCGCAACAGGCCCAGATCCATCTCGCGCATCGGACCAATCATTCAGGTTTCGAATGCAATGGATGATATCATCCAATTTCCAAATGGAAAGACCTCGCGCCATCCTCTCTCCAATGCACAACCTTCCGCATGGGAGAGGACCGTCCATGACTCACGCCGCCACGCACCCCTTACCCCTGGCCGATCCGCGGGCAGCGCCGCTTGCCCTGGTCGTGCCCTTCTGCCTCGCCTGGAGTTCGGCCTTCGCCGCGGGGAAGATCGGGCTGGCCAACTGCCCACCGCTGCTGTTGCTGGCCTTCCGCTTTTTGATGGCCGGGACGCTGCTCGTCGCGGTCGCGGCGTGGCGGGGCGAGTATCGGGGGATGGCTGGGCGGACGCTCGGCCTGCTGGCGCTGCTCGGCCTGCTCAACCACGCGCTCTATCTGGGGCTGAGTTACAGCGGCATGACCCACGTGTCCTCCGGCCTGACGGCGCTGATCGTCAGCGCGAACCCGGTGCTGACCGCAGCGCTGGCCGCCCTGGTGCTGGGCGAGGCGATGAACCGGCGCAAGGCACTGGGGCTGGCGCTGGGGGTGGCCGGGGTGGCGCTGGTTGTCCGCGGGCGGCTGGGCAGCGGGACGGACGCGCCGCTGGGCATCGCGCTGGCGGTCGGCGCGCTGGTGGCGCTGTCGGCGGGGACGCTGCTGTTCAAGCGGCTGGCGCCACGGACCGGGCTGCTCGCCGGGACCGGGGTCCAGGTGCTGGCGGCGGGCTTGGCGCTGCTGCCCCTCGGGCTGCTGCTGGAGGACGCCGGGTCGATCCGGCTGACCGCCGGTTTTGCCGGATCGCTGGCCTATCAGGCCTTGGTGGTGTCGATCGGCGGCTACCTGCTGTGGTTCCGCCTGCTGCAGCGGACGAGCGCCACGGAGGCCAGCGCCTATCACTTCCTGATGCCGCCGCTCGGCATGCTGTTCGGCTGGGCGTTGCTGGGCGAAACGGTGCAGCCCTGGGACCTGCTGGGCATCCTGCCGGTGGCGCTGGGCATCCGGCTGGTGACGCGGGGGTAAAAGCCGTATCCTGGCAAAAAGGGATACGCCTTTCGCGGGGGATCAGGTTGCGCCCTGCGATTGTTACGTTTTCATGACGCCCCACTCTCCATCGTCCTGTTGTTGAGGCCCACACGCCGGGAGGCCCGCCATCACGACCGCCGCCGTCTCGCCCACCCTGGTCCTGATCGACATCCTCGGCGCCGTGGCGCTGCTGCTGTGGGCGCTGCGGCTGGTGCGGACGGGTGTCTTCCGGTGGGGCGGCGCGGCGGTTCGCCGCTGGGTCGGCTACGGCACGCGCAACCGTCTGGCCGCTTTCCTGGCCGGGGTCGCCGCCACCATCGCGGTGCAGAGCAGCACGGCCACCGCCCTGATGACCGCCTCGATGGCCGGGCAGGGCTTCATGACCACCCCCATGGCGCTGGCAGTGATGCTGGGCGCCGACGTCGGGACCAGCCTCGTCGCCCGGCTGCTCGCCATCGATCTCCACTGGCTGTCGCCCAGCCTGCTGCTGCTCGGCGGGGCGCTGCACGCGCTGGGCGGCGAGCATCGCGGGCGGCGGGCGCTGGCCCGCATCCTGGTCGGCATCGGGCTGATGCTGCTCGCCCTGAAGCTGCTGGGCGCGGCCACCCTGCCGGTCCGGGAGTCGGCGCTGGTCCAGGCGATGCTGGAGGCGTTGGGCGGCGAGCCGTTCTTCGCCCTGATCGTCGCGGCGGCACTGACCGCGGCGGTGCATTCCAGCCTCGCCACGGTGATGCTGGCGGGGTCGCTGGCCGGGGCGGGGGTGATCGGGACCGAGACGGCGGTGGCGTTGGTCCTGGGCGCCAATCTCGGCGGCGCCATCCCGGCGGTGCTGGCGACGTCGGCCGACGGAGCGATGGCGCGGCGGGTGCCGCTGGGCAATCTGCTGGTCCGGGTGACCGGGTCGCTGCTGGCCCTGCCGCTGGTGCCGGTGGCGTCGTCGTTCCTGGCCGGCATGGCCCCGCTGACGGCGGTGGTCAGCGCGCATGTCGCCTTCAACGCGGCGCTGGCGCTGCTTTTCCTGCCGCTGGTGACTCCGCTCGCCCGGCTGACCGAAGGGCTGCTGCCCCAGCCGGAGGACGCGGGGGAGGACGCGGCGACGCCCCGGCATCTCGATGAATCGGCTCTGGAGACGCCCTCCGTCGCCATCGCCGGTGCGGTGCGCGAAACCCTGCGGCTGGGCGATCTTGTGGAGGATATGCTGCGCCGCAGCCTGACCGCCCTGCGCCAGAACGACGAGCGTCCGATCGCCGAGGTCAGCCGCGCCGACGACCGGGTGGACCGGCTGCATACCGCCCTCAAGCTTTACCTCGCCAAGCTCGGCCGCCGCCACCTCGACGCCGAGGAGACCCGGCGGGTCGATGACCTGATGGCCTTCGCCATCAACCTGGAGCACATCGGCGACATCATCGACAAGAGCCTGATGGAACTCGCCGCCAAGCGCATCCGTCACCACCTGCATTTCGCGCCGGAGGATTTCCGCGAGGTCGAGGAGCTGCACCGCCGCACGGTGGAGAACCTGCGCACGGCGCTGGGCATTCTGATCGGGGAGGACCGGCGGCTGGCCCGCCAGCTCATCGCCGGCAAGGACGCGGTGCGGGCGCTGGAGCGCACCGCCACCGCCCGCCATCTCGACCGCGTGCGCCGCGGCGACGCCGCCAGCATCGAGACCAGCGCCCTGGTGCTCGACATCCTGCGCGACCTGAAGCGTATCAACGCCCACGTCGCCGCGGTCGCCCTGCCGATCCTCGATCAGGTGGGGGAACTCAGCGAAAGCCGCCTGAAGGTCGTCGGGCTGCCCCGGTTGGAAAGCCGCGACGTGTAGGGGAGGGACCCCCGCGGGTTTACCGCGGCATCTCCCCGGTCAGGGTCGCGCTCAGCCCTTGCAGCAGGCCGAACCGGCAGCCTTCGCCGAAGGTGGCGCGCAGCCGGGCCGGGTCGCCGATGGACACGCGGATGTCGCCCGCCCGCGCCGGCTGGTGCAGGCGGCGGACCCGGCTGGCGCACAGCTCCTGCAGCACCTCAAGCAGCATCAGCAGCGAGGTCGGGCGGCCGGTGCACAGGTTGAAGACCTCCGCCCCCTGGGGTTGGCGCTCCATCGCTTTTACGAGGAAGCGCACGACGTCGCCGACGAACACGAAGTCGCGAACCTGCTCGCCGTCGCCGAAGATCGTCACGTCCTCACCCTGCGCCACGCGGCGGGCGAAGATCGAGATCACCCCGGAATAGGGCGAGGACGGGTCCTGCCGCGGCCCGTAGACGTTGAAGAAGCGGAAGCCCGTCGTCGGCACACCGTGGATGGCCCAGGCGACGTTGGCGTGCAGCTCACAGCCCAGCTTGTCCACGCCGTAGGCGGACAGCGGACGCGTCGCGGCGTCCTCGCGCAGCGGGGTGGCGGTGTTGTCGCCGTAGACCGCGGCGGAGGAGGCATAGACCACCGGCACCGGGTTGCCGTTGCGGGCGCTGCGCGCCGCCTCGAAGACGGTGACGGTGCCCGACAGGTTGGTGCGGTGGGTTTCCGCCCACAATTCGCGCGAGCGTTGGACGGAGGCGACGGCTGCCAGATGGAACACGCCGTCCACCCCCTGCATCGCCTGATGGACCGCGTCCGGATCGGCGACATCGCCGACCACCAGCTTCGCCAGAAGCGGCTTGTTCTCCAACCGGCCGGTGCTCATGTCGTCCAGGATGGTGACCCGGTGCCCGTCGCCGATCAGCCGGTCGGCCAGATGCGATCCGATGAATCCGCAGCCGCCGGTCACGAGAAAATGGGCCATCCGCCGTCCTTTCCACCATCGCAAAGCATGATGTCATAGTGGCGAGGGGAGGCGGGACGGACCAGACCATCTTAGGGGTAGGGGACGGTGCATGGGGTGCGCCGATGCTGGCCGTTCGGGGAGGCGGATCCCGAATCGGTGCCGTTTCAGGGGTGTCTCGCGGTACCCTCGCGGCGGGCAGGCGGGACCGAGGGTTCAACAGCCTTATCCACCATCTTATGCACTTTTTTGTGGATAACTTCGGTCAAGGGGAGCGATGGCCGCCATGATGCCTGCCGGACACATTGTGTGCCGGAAGACACAGCGGGACGGTGTCGGCCCGCTGTCTTTTGCCCGCTGTTCTTTGGCCCGCTGCTCGATGGCATGCTGTTGGTTTGCGGCCGTCAGCCGGGCTCGGAGTCCGGTGTCACGGACAGCAGGCGGGCCACCGCCTTGCGCAGCTCCTCATTGAGGAAGGGCTTGTAGAGCACAGCGTCCGCCGCGAACATTTCGGCCATCTTCAAGGCATAGCCCGCGGGCAGGTTCGGCGCCCCGCCCGACATGGCGAGCACCTTTCCGTCGGGGTTGCGGGTGCGCGCGGCCTTGATAACCTCCACCCCGTCGGCTTCGGGCATCAGCACGTCGGTGACGATCAGGTCGAAGACCGCGCCTCCGTCCAGCAGGGCGATGGCGACGCGGCCGTTTTCCGCCTCCATGACCTCATGGCCCGCCTGTTCGATCACTTCGGTCACCGCCAGCCGCACGGCGGCTGAATCCTCAACGACCAGCACCTTCGCCATGAACCAGCATCCCATCTGTCGTTTGGCCCGGTCCGCCGGGTGGGGCGGTGGGCAGGTCGATGATGAAGGACGTCCCGCGTCCGGGGGTGCTCTCGACCCAAACGTCGCCGCCCCCGTTGCGCACAATACCATATACCACCGAAAGCCCAAGCCCCGTCCCCTTCCCGACCGGTTTGGTGGTGAAGAAGGGGTCGAACACGCGCTGGCGCGTCGCCTCGTCCATTCCCGTGCCGGTGTCGGTCACAGCCAGCCGCACATACCGGCCTTCGCCGAGCGGGTGGAGGGGCGTGTCCCGCTCCTTCCGGGTCAGGGACAGGGCGTTGATGGCCAGGGTGCCGCCCTGCGGCATGGCATCGCGGGCGTTCTGGATCAGGTTGAGGAGGACCTGGGTCAGTTCGGTTGCGGTGATCGTCACCGGGGCCAGACCGGGTTCCAGACGCGCACGCGTCTCGATGGACGGCGGCATCGAGGGGGCGGCCAGTTCCAGGGCGGAATGCACGGCTTCCTCAAGATTGCCCGGCGGCGACTCGGCCACCTCGACGCGGGCGAACTGGAGGACGTCGCGCATGATCGTGCGGGCCTTCACGCCGCTGTCATGGATGGCGTTCAGGTAGGCCTGCAGCTTGCGATCCTCCTCGACGCGGCCGCGCGCCAAATCGGACAGGCTGATGACCGGTTGCAGCAGGTTGTTGATCTCGTGGGCAAGGCCGCCGACGAGGCTGCCGAGCGCCGCCATGGTCTGTTTCTGCCGCGCGGCTTCCGCCGATTGGCGCCGCGCGCTGATGTCGCTGGTCGTTCCGCGGTAGCCGAGAAAGGTGCCGCTGCCGTCATAGCGCGGCGTGCCGCTGACCATCACCCAGCGCGCGGCTCCACCCGGCGAGGCCAGCGGGAAGGAGAGGCGGCGGAAGGGCTCCCGCCGGTGCAGGGCCTCGGTCAGGACGGGGAAATCCTCCTCGGGACGGTTGCGGTCCAGAAGATCGGCGTGGGTGAATCCCAGAAGCTCCGCCCCGCCGCGCCCGGTGGATTCCTGGGCCCGCGGCGACAGGGCGGTGAAGCGCCCACGCTCGTCGGTTTCCCAGAACCAGTCGTTGGAGCATTCCAGAAGCGCGCGCCAACGCGCCTCGCTCTCGCGCAGTTCGGCGGTGCGGGTGGCGATCAGCGTCTCCAGACCGCTCAGATGGTCGCGCAGGGCCTCCTCGCTGCGGCGCATCCGGTAGAAGGCGAGGTCGTAGGGGTTGCGCAGGGCGGTGACGATGATTGCCCGGTACAGCAGGTAGAAGGACAGGATCTTGATGAAATGCCCCAGCGCGTTCATCGCCCCATGGGGATCGTCGTAGAGCGTGAAGATCAGTTCCTGCGGGGCCAGCAGGGCGATGCCGGCGAAGGTCAGGCCGAACACCCTGGGCTCGAACTGCCGGCGCTTGCCGCACAGCAGCAGGCAGGCAACGACCGCCGCGGCGCTGAACGTGTATTCGGCCGCGATCTTGAAGGAGGTCAGCCCGACGCCCGGCACGAAGGCGTCGGGCATGATGCCGAAGGTGAAGATCGACAGGAAGGCGCAGGCCAACGCGGCGGCCTGGATCAGCAGCACGTCGCCCGCGCGCAGCCGCGTCTCGGTCAGCAGCGGCGCGGCCAGGAAAACCGCCGCCTGAAGGCCGCGGGCGGCGATCCAGAGCTGGGTGGATTGGTTGGCGCTGGCCTCGCCGATGACGTTCATGCCGGGAAAGGCGATGGCGTGGAGCAGGTCCAGCAGCGCGATGCCGGGCATGGACAGGCCGACGAAGGCGAGAAAAGGCGACTGGTTGGTGTCGCGCGTGTTCCAGGCGATCGTGAAGATCGTCATGGAGATGGCGACGGCGAACATCTCCACGCAGAGATGGAACAGCAGGTAGTTGTGACGGACCAGCACGGTCAGAACCGCCATGAGAACCAGCAGGGCGGCCAAGCCCGACAGGAAGGAGCGGTCCCGGAGCCAGCGGGCAAACATCGGTCGGATGGCGGACGGCTGGGTCCCGCTCATGAACGGTCGGCTCCGCGGTTGACGGGAAGGGCGGCCCACGGATGGCCGGGTCAGCCGACCGCGCGACGCCGCAGGACCGATCAACACACCAAATCCCGTCGCGGTGCAAGCCGGACGTTGCACCTTGTCAAGCCGACGCGGCAATTCCTCACGGCAGAACGGTGGCCACCGTCCTGTCTTCGCACCATGGTCTGTTGGGCGGAAACACCACCAGGAAATCAGCCTTCCTTGGCGGGCTGGGCCGGAGGCAGATCGAAGGGCGTGCTGACGAAGGGGTCACCGCGGCCATGGCCGGCCCGGTCGTGACCTTTCTCGGTCGCCGCCTTGCGGTAGTAGCCGACGATGAACACGCGGGCCGCGTTGGCCAGCGACACGGCGTTGCCGCGCGACCTGCGGGACTGCGAATCAAGGCGGTCCTTGAGGTCGCTGCACAGTTCATCCACGGTCAGGTCTTCCCGCTGGCAGATGTCGTCCAGCGCTTCCCAATAGGAAGGCTCCAGCCGAAGCTGCGTCGGGCGCCCAAACAGCTTGACGGTACGCGCCACCAGCGGGATGGCGTTCAGCGGCGATGGCGCGTTGGACGCCTGTGAATCCTGACCCGACATAGCCCTGTATTCCTTGACTGTCAGCCGTGTTTTTTATCGTGCAGTCAATATAGCGTGATTGAAAAAATTTGCGACGATAAAACTCACCGGACGTGCTGAGTGACCTTACGGCACGTCACCCGACTCTCCCGCCATATCCCTAAGCATGTATAGATTGGTGACGACAATAAAACCTTTGTTATAGGTAATCGCTCCGGCACTGCGCAATGCACGCAGGCTTTTGTTCACCATCTCGCGGGTGACACCCAGCATGGACGCCAGGGCTTCCTGGGACACCGGCTGGTTGATGCGCAGTCCGGCGGGCGTCTTCTGCCCATAAGTGTCCGCCAGCAGAAGGATACGCCGGGCCAGCCGGCGTGGCACGTCGTGGAAAACCGCATCCTCGATGTTCTCCGACACCCAGCGCAGCCGTTCGCACAGCACGCCCATCATGCGGATGCACAGCGAGGGGTGGCGCTCCAGGAAGGAGATGAATTCCGGACGGTCGATGCGGAACAGTTCCGCCGGGCGCAGCGCGGTGGCCCCGGCGGTGCGGTCCTTGCCGTCGATCAGCGCGATTTCCCCCAGCACGTCGCCGGGGTTCAGGATGTTGAGCAGCATCGTCTTGCCGTCCTCGGACGAGGTCGAGACGGCGATCTGCCCCTTCATGATCGCGTACAGGCAATCGCCGGGATCGCCCTTGCTGAAAACGGTCTGGTTTTCGTGGAACCGCGACACCCGGCCCAGCGCGACCAGTTCCTGCATCCGGGCGTCGTCGAGAACGCCCAACATTCGGTTGCGCCGCAGGATGCCGGCGACGTCCTTCAGTAAGGCCATGGCGCTCGCGGTCCCGGTTGAGTTCCGTCGGACCGTTGATGGCACCCGGCGGACGATCAGTCCAGCGGATTCCCCGCCGAGGGATGCGGGGCGGGACGATGCGCCCCGTCCCGCAGGGCGCGGTCCCACAGGGCGGTGTGCTCGAAATGGAACCGCGCCTCGGGCGCGGGCGCGCCGTAGGCGGCCCAGCGGCGCATGGTCTGGAGCAGGTCCAGGGCGTCCTCCCGCTTCTGGTCGCACCGTCCCTTGGGCAGCCAGTGGCGGAGGTCGGCGAGTTCCTCCTCCGGCAGGCCCTCGGCGGCGGCCACGCGGAGCAGCCGGCCATAGCCGCGCTCGCGATAGGGCAGGGCCTTGGCGATCGCCTCGAGCCGCCGCGCCGTGGCGGCGGGGACGACGCCCTCCTGCGCGGCGTCCGCCAGCGTGCGGCGGATGTTCACCATGGCCTCGGACAGGCTGGGATAGCCGAGTTCCGCCGGGCCGTGGATCACCGCCACCTCGTCGTCGTCCTCCAGCCGCCCGTCGCGGAAGGCGTCGAAGACGGCGCCGACGCCGATCATGCCGAAGGGGTGCAGCTCCGCGGCGCGCAGGGCGCCCATGCTGGATGCCCCGAACACCGCCACCCCCTGGTGGATGGCGTGCAGGATTTCCTTGTGCCAGACGGATGGGATGTTCTCAAAGTAACCGTCGACGATGCCGATCGCCCGCGGCTTGCGCTCGCACAGCCGGATGACGTCGCCCTGGGCGACCGGCGGCAGATAGGTGGCGTCCAGAAGCCGGGCCGCGTCGGGGCGGGGCAGGGTGGGGCCGAGGAAGACGTAGAGGCCGTCCGGCGTCTGCATGGGAGTCTCCACCTTTGCTCTCACGATACCAACTCCGGCCTCAAACGCCGGCCACGGCGCGCGCCCGCGCGCCCATCGCGTAGTCCGGGGAGGAGTCCAGCCCTTCCAGGCCGGGGATGACCAGACGGACCACGGCGATGCCGAATTCCGGCTTGGTCAGGTCCACCGCCACGGCCTCCTCGATGCCGGCGGCGCGCAGCCGGGCGAGCTGGCAGGCCAGATCCTCCTCGACGGTGCGCCCGGCGAGGCTGGGGATGGCGGCGAAGTCACGGCGCCCGGCCCCCTCGGTGATCAGCGCCGTCCAGCGCGTGTGCTGCGCCGGGTCGAGGTGGCGTTCGTATTCGGAGCGGGGCATGTCGTCGCGCGCCCCGGCGATGAAGGTCAGCCGGCTCTGCGCCGCTTCGGTCAGGGCGCGGGACAGGGCGACCTCCCGCGCGGCGTGGCAGCCCATGCCCATGGCCGGACGGATGCTGTGCTGCGGCGCGTCGTCCCGCGTCGCGATGCGGCAGAGGACGGCCGGCAGGCCGATGTCGCTGGTGATGTCCCACAGGCCGACCGCGACTCCCGCGTCGTCGAAGCGGTCGAGCAGCGAGCGGCAGACCGGATCGGCGACGCTGTCCGGGTCGATGCGGGTGGCGGCCTGGGCCTCCGGAGAGGCGAGGCGCCACAGGGTGGCGGCGTCGCGCTCGACCAGTTCGGTCATGGCGTGCGCGGTCGCCTCGGCGAGGCTGTTGCCCGAGGCCAGCCCGTTCGAACCGGCCAGGAAGCAGCCGGACCCCGGCGGCATCGGCAGCGTGAAGTTCAGATGCACCGTCTCGAACGGCACCCACGTCCGCCCGCCGCCCAGCAGATCGTCGCCTTCGATCCACAGCATCGGGGTGTGGGGGGTGAAGGCGCTGGTCGACAGCCGCGGCAGGCGGGCGACATCGACCACCCGGTGGGTCCAGCGCAGCTCGTCGTAGCTGGCGAATTTCAGGGGCAGGGTGATGCGTTCGGCGTGGTAGCTCTCGATCGACTCCATGACGCCCGACGCCTTGGCGGCGGCCAGGGTCACGCCCTTGCCCTGGGCGACGGAGATGGAGCGGGAATTCGGCCGGGTCACCATCACGACCGGTATGCCCACGTTGTCCAGCCCCGTGACGTTCGCCACCCGCGTGATGCCCATGACGGGAAGGAAGGGGGCGACGCGGGCCAGAGTCTGGTCCGGCGTGGCGATCCGGTGGGTTCCGGTGGTGTGGACCTTCAACGGCTGGTCGGACATGGCCGGGTCCCGGGCGAGGCCGCGGACGAAATCGAGGGGCATGGAAGAGGGTCTCCGCCGTAGGATGCCGACCTGGTATGCCCGTGGTTGAGCCGGACGGAAAACCGGCGAAGGACGAGGGAGCGGGCGGGGACCGTGGCAGGCCGGCCAGGGAAAACGCCGGCCGCCACGGCCCGAAGAACAGGCCCGAGCAGCGGGCCCTGCAGGTTCGCCCCGCCGATCAGAGGCCCGGGGTGATCGCGTGGCGGGCGGCCTCGTGGTCGTCGCTGTTGAAGGCGCGGCGGTCGCCGATGCGGGCGGTGGCGGTCAGCGCGGCGGCCTGCTCGGCAACTTCGGTCACACCCTGGGCGGTCACGGCGAAGAGACGGCCGTCGGCACCACGGATGAGGGCGGTCTGGTCGATGATGGCGGTCATGGGAACAGCTCCTGGGCGTGGGTTTCGAGGAACCGCGAATACTGCGGTATGTCGGAACCTTCGCTGGAATGCCCCGTCCGGACTGTGAAGAACTTCACATGCCGGACGCCCCGTGCCCGGGTAAGAATCGCTTACACACGCACACGCGTATGTCAGTCCACGCGCATGTCGGTCCCGGATGTGCAGTCCCGGAAAAATTCCGGAGATCCGGGAAAGAACCGCGAGGCCGAGAACCGGCAAGCCGAGACAGGAGCGTACCGATGAAGTTGGACCGCCGTATTCCCCGCAGCCTCGACGAGATGGCCGACCTCAGCTCGCTCACGGCGCCGCCCGCCGTGGTGACGCGCTCGCTGACGATCGGGGGGCGCCGCGCCAGCCTGCGGCTGGAGGCGACGATCTGGGACGGGCTGAAGGACATCGCCAAGTCCCAGGGCAAATCGCTGGAGGCGCTGTGCGCCGACATCCACGACAGCCGGACGGAGGGCATTCCCTTCGCCACCAGCGTCCGGGTCTATGTGCTGAATCACTTCCGCCGCACCGCCGCGGGCAGCACCACGCTGGTTGCCTGACGCTCCGGAGGAGCGTTCGCCCGGATCAGGTCACCCGCATCGCGTCAGCCGGATCACGTCACTGGGCCGGACGCGGCGAGGCAGCGGCGGAAGGCCCGGCAGCGGTCGGCGAGCGGCATCATGGACAGCTGGCGGCTCATCGTCTCGGCAGCCGCCAGATGCTCCATGGCCTCGCGATGCTGGCCGACCGCGGTGAAGGCCTGGGCCAGGGCGAAGTGCGACCAGCCCTGCTCGGACAGTTGGCCGGCGTCCGTCGCGATGCCCAGCGCCTTGGCGGCGCAACCGATCGCGGTGTCGTGCTGCGCCGTTTCCAGGGCGAGATCGGACATCCAGTTCAGAATCCGCGGCCGGGGCAGCGAGTGGTTCAGGATGTGCGCCTGCTCCAGGCTGGCGTTGAGCAGCCGTGCGCCCTCCGTGGCGCCACCGGTGCGGGCGATGGCGTAGCCTAGCGCGCCCAGCGTGATCGGCTGGAAGATGTGCAGGCGCGTCGCCTCGGTGATCGTCACGGCGTCCTTCAGCAGAGGCAGCGCGTCGGCGAAGCGCTCGCCGATGATGTGGACCAGCGCCAGATGGACCTTCACCGACGACACGGAGAAGGCGTGCCCGACCTCCTCCGCGATGTCGAGCGCGTGGAGCATCACCCGGACGGCCTCGTCGTCGCGCCCCAGCTCGGCGAGGCAGCGGCCCTGGTAGGCGGCGGTGATGGCGACCGCCACCGCGGTCAGGCCGAACCGCGCGCGGGGGGCATGAGCCAGCGCCAGGGTGCGCGCCTCCTCCAGCTTCTCCTGAGCCTCCGGGAAGTGCCCCTTGTCCACCAGCATGCCGCCCAGCCGCATCAGCCCCTGGATGCGCAGCTCCATCGTCCCCTGGTTGCCCAGATGGTCGAGCGCGCTGCGGCTGAGCGCGATGGCCCCGTCGAGCACGCCGTAGACCCACTGGAAGGACGCCTTGAGCGAGGTCGCGCGGGCGTAGCGGATGCGGTCGTCGATCTCCAGCGCCATGTCCCGCGCCTCCTCCAGCGGGTCGCCGGCCAGCTGGCGCCCCTGCGGCAGCAGGACGAGGGGAATGCCGACCCAGAGGTCGATCCGCCGCTGGGTGTTGCGGCGGGTGTCCGGCAGATGGTCCAGGGCCTTCAGAGCCTGCTCGTAGAAGCGCCCGGCGTCGAAATGCTTGCAGCGCATCTCCGCCCGGCGCCCGGCCCGGCGGCCATAGGCGCAGGCGAGCGGCCAATCCTCGGCGTAGAAGGCGTGGTGGGCGATCAGTTCCGCCCGGTTGGGCAGGTTGCGGTCGGACCGCCGCCGCAGGGCGTGCAGGACGCGCCCGTGCAGCGGCTGACGCTCCCGCTTGGTCAGGGTGGCGTAGGCGACCTCCTGAACCAGCGCGTGGCGGAAGGTCAGCTCCAGATTGGGCAGCAGGCGGGAGCGCGCGAAGAAGCCGCTCTGCTCCAGCCGGGCCAGGGCGGCCGGCAAATCGGCGGCGGGGATGGGCGACACCGCGCGCAGCAGGCCGAGATCGACCGAGGTGCCGATCACCGCCGCGTGCATCAGCACCCGCCGCGGACCGGGTTCCAGCGCGTCGATCCGCGAGGCCAGCAAGCCGTGCACCGTGGCCGGCAGGACCATCCGGGCATCGGTCTTGCCAAGGCTGTAGCGGCCCGGACTGCCGACGATGACCCCGGTGGTCTCCAGGGTGCGCAGCGACTCCTCCAGATAGAGCGGCACGCCCTGGCTTTGCGTGGCGACGCGCGCCTTCAGATCGGCCAGCGACGGGCTATGCCCCAGCCAATGGTCCAGGAACTCGTCGGCCTGCAACGGCTCCAGCGGTTCGAGCGCGATGGTGTGGACCGAATCCGGCGCGGACCAGCCGCCCGGCGTGTCGGGCCGCGAGGTGACCAGGACGAAGACCCGGGCGTCCTCCACCCCCTCGGCCAGGGCGTCGAGCAGGCGGTTGGTCAGCCCGCGCGTCCAGTGCGCGTCCTCGACGAGGATCAGCAGCGGACGCTCCACGGACAGCTCGCGGATCGCCGCGACCAGCCCCTCGACGCTGAAATCGGCCTTCTGGGCGGGGTCCAGCCCCTGCCACAGCGGGTGGACGGAGGGCTGGCCGAGCAGCTCCCGCATCGCCTCGCCGGCCAGCTCGCCGCCGTTGCGCGTGGCGGCGGCGGTCAGGCGCGCCACCGCCACGCCGTCCCCTGCCGCAGCATCCGGTGAAGGGTCATCCGCCGTTCCGCAGACCGCCAGGGCGAGGCAACGGGCTGCCGCCTCCAGGTCGTCGGGGTCGCCCAGGCGGCGGATCGGGAACTGCGGCCAGATGGTGGTAATGAAGGGCTCCGCCTCCGCGCTGCGCATCAGCTCTCCGGTCAGCCGGGACTTGCCGATGCCGGCTTCCCCGACCAGGACGGCGCAGGCGCCGCGGCCCCGCTCGGCCTGCCGCAGCGCGCCGGTCAGCACCGCCAGTTCGGGCCGGCGCCCGACGAACAGGGTGCCTTCGGCCGACAGCAGGTCCATCGCCGTGAGCCGCATCGCCCGCGCCGCCTCCAGCGCGAAGGCGCTCACCGGCTCCGCCGTGGCGGACAGGCGCAGCGTCCCCGCCGGGCGGACGGTCAACCCTTTGGGCACGAGGTCCAGCGTCTCGCGACTCAGCAGCACGCTGTTGGGCTGCGCCCGCTGCTGGAGCTTGGCGGCGACGTGCACGGTTTCGCCCACCGTGCGGTAGTCGGTCCAGACGCCCGTCTCGATGATCTGGGCCACCACCTCGCCGGAGCTGATGCCGATTCGCATCTTGAACTCGTCCGAATCGATGGCCGAGCGGGCGATGTCCTGCGCGGCGAGGCAGGCGCGCAGCGCATGATCCTCCAGCGCGGAGGGGGCGCCGAACACCGCCATGATGCCATCGCCCAGCACCTGGGCCACCGTGCCGCCATAGCGCCCCACCGCGTCGGTGAGGATCTGGAGGATGGTCAGTAGGGTCTGGTCGGCTTCCTCCGGGTCGCGGCCGGAGACCATGCTGGAGGATTCGACGATGTCGGCGAACAGGATGGTGACGACCTTGCGTTCCGCGCTGTTGCGCAAGGCCGCTCCGCCATCCGGCGAATCGGCGGCGGTGGACCCGGCGTTGGGCGCAGGCATAGGCCGGCACGACGCCTCCCGAGGCGCCGCCGTGGGCATCGATTGCGATTCGCCCAGGTCCATGTCCGTTCCGGCCATCGAAGCCCCCCTGCGGAGCGTCATCGGCATGTTAGAGGAAACAATTTCGAATGCGCAGACATTCAAAACAAGGGAAGGGTAATTTCACTCCGGAAACCTCAGCCTAACATATGATGGTATGTTTCCTCGTGCAATCGGCGAGGGGCGGCCCGTCCTGGCCTGCAGTCCAGCCGTGCCCGCCTTGCCTCGACGCACGGAATGGTGTCGCGTGAAAAAATAGGCTTGCCTTGGCCGTCGCCGGGGCGTATACGGGCGCTCCTCCGCTGGAGCGGCGCGGGCGTAGCTCAGGGGTAGAGCACAACCTTGCCAAGGTTGGGGTCGAGGGTTCGAATCCCTTCGCCCGCTCCATTACACAGCGCGGATGGTACGAAAAAGGGCGGCCTCGGGCCGCCCTTTTCGCGTTTTGCGCCGTGTCTCCAGGGCTTGTGCCGCCGGGGCGGAACCGGTGGCGGGCCTTTCGGCCCGCCGGCCCCGCCGGGTCTGTCACCACAGCGCCAGCGACAGCTCGTAGAAGAGCGCGCCGACGACGGCGGTCGCCGGCAGGGTGATGACCCAGGCCATGACGATGCCCTGCGCCAGCCCCCAGCGCACCGCGCTGGTGCGGCGGGCGGCGCCGACGCCGATGATCGCCCCGGTGATGGTGTGGGTCGTGCTGACCGGCACGCCGAGCCACGTCGCGACGAACAGCGTGATGGCGCCGCCGGTCTCCGCGCAGGAGCCCTGGACCGGCTTCAGGTCGGTCAGCTTGGAGCCCATGGTCTTGACGATGCGCCAGCCGCCGAACAGCGTGCCCAGCCCCATCGCGGCCTGACAGGTGATGACCACCCAGAAGGGCACGTGGAAGGTTTCCCCCAACAGGCCCTGGGAATAGAGCAGGACGGCGATGATGCCCATGGTCTTCTGCGCGTCGTTGCCGCCGTGTCCCAGGCTGTAGAGCGCGGCGGAGCCGATCTGGATGTGGCGGAACAGCCGGTCGACCGCGAAGGGCGTGCTGCGCCGGAATATCCAGGACACCGCCACGATCATCACGCTGGCCAGCAGGAAGCCGACCACCGGCGAGACCACGATGGCCGCGGCGGTCTTCGCCAGACCGGACACCACCACGGCGTCCAGCCCGGCCTTCGCCACGCCGGCCCCAACGAGGCCGCCGATCAGCGCGTGGGAGGAACTGGACGGGATGCCCAGCCACCAGGTGAAGACGTTCCAGACGATGGCGCCCATCAGCGCGCCGAAAATGACGTGCGGATCCACCACCCCCGCCCCGACGATGCCGGTGCCGATGGTGGTCGCCACATGCAGCCCGAAGAACAGGAAGGCGATGAAATTGAAGAAGGCGGCCATCGCGACCGCGGTCCGCGGCGACAGCACGCGGGTGGAGACGACCGTTGCGATGGAGTTGGCCGCGTCGTGCAGCCCGTTGAGGAAATCGAAGAGGAGGGCGACGCCGATCAGCCCGATGAGGATGGGCAGGGCGAGGGTAGCGGCTTCCATGGGATCAGACCTGTTCGACGATGATGCCGTCGATGGTGTCGGCCACGTCCTCGCACGCATCGAGCACGCGTTCCAGCAGCTCGATGATCTCGCGTTGAAGGGCGTGGCGGTGGGTGATGGGGGAGTCGAGCCCGCCGCTCTCGTCGCGCAGCCGGTGATTGGCCTCGCGCAGGAGCCGGTCGCCTTCGCTCTCGATCCGCGAGACCTCGGCGGTCATCGCGTGGAGTTGCTCGACGTGTTTGGGGATGTCGCGGAGCAGGGGGATGCCCGCGCTCAGCCGGGCGGTGCAGCGCACGATGGCATCGGCCTGGGCGTGCATTTCCGGTGTGTAGTCGGTGAAGCCCGCCTCCACGAGGTGACGCGCGGTCTCCTCGATGAGGTTGAGCACGTCGTCCATCCGCTTGCCGAGTTCCTGGATGTCCGAACGGTCGAAGGGCACGATGAAGGTGCGGTGGACAGCGAGCTGGATCTCCTTCTCGATGGCGTCGGCCTCGCTCTCGACCCGGCGGATGGTCTGGAACCGCTCCTCCAGGTCCTGGCCGCTGGCCATCATCGCCCGCAGCGCCTCGGCGCCCGTGGCGACGGTCCGGGCATGCTCGGCGAACAGGTCGAAAAACCGTTCTTCGCGCGGCATCAGGGCCCGGAACAAATTCAGCATGCGTGGTTCTCCAACTTACGCCGGCCTGCACTGCTGGGGACCCGCACGGACGCGCGCGAGCCTCAGCGTCGCGGCTGGTGTAACATCCCCGGCGCCCGTGGGAGTCACAAAAGTGTCATGCCGGGCCGGCTTGCGGCGAGATTTCACGGGGGTACCCGGCGGAAAGACCGGTGATTTGCCGCGGCGGGCCGCTTATCCTGCCGCCGACGGATCGGCAACGGGGTGGCGCGTGGCAGGGGAAACACGGATCGGCTTGGAAACACGGATCGGCTCGGAAACACAAATCGGCCTGACGGCGGCCATCGTTTCGGTGGGCGTGTCCCCGGCGAACGGCGCCGAGCCGCGCGTGGTGACCGTGCGCAGCGGCTTCGAGATTCCCGAATCGCACCGCCGCGGCGACGAGCCGCCGCCCCACCGCGACGCCCTGCCGGGCGCCCCCTTCGATCCCGAACGCTTCCGCACGCTTCAGGACGGCCTGCGCGCGGTGGCGGAGGACGCGGCCGGGCTGACCCTGCGCTATGTCGAACAGCTTTACAGCTTCGGCGACCGCTACCGCGACCCGCACGAGTTGTTCGGCGGCCCGCGGTCGCTGGTGGTCGGCTATCTGGCGCTGCTGCGCGAGGCGCCGCTGCGCATCGACGGTGCGGAGTGGCGCGGCCTGTACGAGTTCTTCCCCTGGGAGGACTGGCGCGATTCGCCGCCGGCGCTGCTCGATTCGGTGATCCGCCCGGCGCTGGCCCGCTGGGTCGCCGCGGCGCCGGACGAGCCCGCCCGCGCCCGCCGCGGCGAGCGCGCCCGCATGGCCTTCGCCCTGGACGGCGGGGAGTGGGACTCCGAACGGGTGCTGGAGCGCTACGAACTTCTCTACGAGGCCGGGCTGGTGGTGGAGGCGTTCCGCGACCACGACCTGGCCCGCCGGGCGGGGGTGGAGGAGCGCACGGTGCGGCTGGAGATGCCCCGCGCGCTGGGCCGCCCGATGGCCCGCGACGGCCGCCGCGTCCTGGCGACGGCGCTGGAGCGGTTACGCGGCAAGTTGAAGTACCGCCCCATCGTGTTCGAGCTGCTGCCCCCGACCTTCACCCTGCACCAGCTTCAGCAGGTGGTGGAGGCGCTGTCCGGCGAGCGGCTGCACAAGCAGAATTTCCGGCGTCTGATGATCTCCGGCGGGCTGGTGGAGCCGACCGGCCAGTATGAGAGCCAGACCGGCGGGCGCCCCGCCGAACTCTACCGCTTCCGCCGCAGCGCCATCCTGGAGCGCACCAGCACGGGGGCCATCGCCGCCCCGGAGGATTGACCATCGCCGATCTATGGGTATTCTTTCGCCAATACCTAAAGAAGGGGAGCGAAAGCGCATGACCGACTTCGACAGCACCTGCGACCTCTACGACCGGTTCGAGAAGACCGCCCGCGTCGCCGACCCCGTCTTCCGCGATTTCGGCCAGCGTTGCAAATTCAGCGGCGCCGCGGTGACCGTGAAGTGCTTCGAGGACAATTCCCGCGTCAAGGAGGTGCTGGGCACGCCGGGTCGGGGCAAGGTGCTGGTGGTGGACGGCGGTGGCGGCCTGCGCGCCGCCCTGATGGGCGACCTGATCGCCAAGGACGCGGTGAAGAACGGCTGGGAGGGCGTGGTCATTCACGGCTGCGTCCGCGACGCCGCCGTGCTCGCCACGCTGGACCTCGGCATCAAGGCGCTGGCGGCGATCCCGCGCAAGACCGTCCGCAACGGCGAGGGCCAGAAGGATCTGCCGGTGACTCTGGCCGGCATCCGCATCAACCCCGGCGATCTGGTCTTCGCCGACGAGGACGGCGTGCTGGTGCTGACTCCCGAGGAGTTCGGCGTAACCGGCTGAGCTGGGCTTTTGAAAGCCCTCCCCTGCTGTGCGGGGGAGGGTTGGGTGGGGGCACCAGCGACGGCGCCCCGTCACATCTCAGCCCGCGACCTTCTCCCACCCCATCTTCTGGTACCGGTATTCCAGGATCGTCGGCGCCGCGCAGGCGTAGCCGACCCAGACGCCCAGCGTCATCAGGGCGCCGACCGGCCACAGTGGGATGGAGATGAGGATCAGGGCCGCGTGAATTGCGGCGTGCAGCCACTCGGCCTTTTTTGCGAAGTAGACGGGTCCGAGCAGAAAGGCCCAGAGAATCTCGCGGTTGGTCACCGCCTCCCGCTGGCCGTTCGTGGGATTCTCGAACATCATCCCGGACGGAGCCGCCGCCATCCCTGCCTCCCCTTGGTTGTTTTCCATTCTATTTGGGGAAGCAGTCTGGACGACGGCGGCCCGGCCTGTCGAGGCCGAAACGGCCTTTTTCCGGATGGTGGAGACGGTGTCCTGACGGATGGATCAGGACACCGCCCCGTCCCGCCCGGCCCCCTCCCTTCCGGCCCCCTCTCTTCCGGCATGGGCCATAGCCAGGAAGCGCCGGCACTGCTGCTCGCGGTCGTAGCCGAGCAGGGTGCCGAGGATGAAGTCCTCCTCCGGCGTCAGCTGGTTCAGCGGCTTGCACACCACGCTCCGCACCATCGCGACGCAGGCCGGGTTGCCGAAGAAGACGTTGACCTTGGCCTCGGTCACCGTCTGGACGTGGTAGTCGACGAACCGCTCCGCCAGCTTGCGGATCACCGTGTCGGCGTCCCGCGTGCTGAGCGTCATCATGACCATGGGCCGGACACCCTTGCTGTACTCGTACAGATGGTGACCGAGCAGATGGACAGGCATGGCCAACCCATCATGGGTCAACCCATCATGGGGCATCACGCCAGTTGGCTGATCCATGCGGTGATCCGTTTGTCGGTTTGGGAGGACTGGTTGTCCTGGTCGAGCGCCAGCCCGACGAACCGCCCGTCGCGTTCCGCGGTGGAGCCCGAATGCTCGTAGCCGGTGGTGTCGGTGAAGCCGACGACGACCCCGCCCTGCGCCACCACCTGATCGTAGAGCGTGCCCATGGCGTCCACGAAGGACTCCGGGTAGGTCACCTGATCGCCGGTGCCGAACAGGGCGACCTTCTTGCCGTTCAGGTTGGCGGCCTTCAGCGTGCCGAAATTGGCCTCCCAATCGCATTGCAGATCGCCGATGCCATAGGTCGGCGCGCCGAGGATCAGCAGGTCGCAATTCTCGAAATCCGCGGCGGAGGCGCGGGCGATGTCGACGGTCTTCCCCTGAATCTTCTTCGCGATGCGCGAGGCGACCGACTTGGTCGCGCCGCCGTCGGAGCCATAGATGATCGTGACGTTCATGGTCTCTCTCTGGGCAATCCTGTGGGCCAATCGGATCAGGGCCGGCAAGCAAAGGCGAGAACGTCCGGCCTGCATCGAATGATAATAAGAATGATTCGCATTTGCAATATGACCATGACGGATTTGTGGGAATTCCGAGAAGGGAAGGCCGCGCCGCCAGGGACGGCGCGGCCTTCAGGGGGGTCAGGAGTCTTTGTGCGGGGAAACGTTGGGCAGCAGCGCGGCGAACAGGCCGAGCAGGGGAACGACCGAGCAGGCCTGGAACACAAAGCCGATGCCCTTCCAATCCGCCAGGACGCCGAGCCCGGCGGCGGCCATGCCTCCGATGCCGAAGGCCAGACCGAAGAACAGCCCGGAAACCATGCCGACGCGGCCGGGCATCAGTTCCTGCGCGTAGACGATGATGGCGGGGAAGGCCGAGGCCAGGGCCAGCCCGATCACCGCGCTGAGCGCGACCGTCGCCGTCAGCCCGACATGGGGCAGCAGAAGCGTGAAGGGCAGGATGCCGAGGATCGAGATCCAGATGACCGTCTTGCGCCCGATCCGGTCGCCGACCGGCCCGCCGATGATCGTCCCTGCCGCCACCGCCGCCAGGAAGACGAACAGGCAGAGCTGCGCGGAGTCCGGCGCCATGGCGAACCGCTCCATCAGGAAGAAGGTGTAGTAGCTGGTGAGGCAGGCCAGATAGACGTATTTGGACAGGATCAGCACCATCAGCACGGCCAGCGCCCGGTTCACCTGCCCGCGGGTCAGGCCGGGGTGACGGACCGCGGCGCCGCGGCGAGCCGGGCGGGCGTGGTCGCTGCGCGCGTACCAGCGTCCGATGCCGGTCAGCAGCGCCATGCCGCCCAGGGCGGCGAGGGCGAACCAGGACAGGCTTTCCTGCCCGCGCGGCAGGATGATGTAGGCGGCCAGCAGCGGCCCCAGCGCCGAGCCGGCGTTGCCGCCCACCTGGAACAGCGACTGCGCCAGCCCATGCGCACCGCCGGAGGCCAGACGGGCGATCCGCGACGCCTCGGGGTGGAAGACCGAGGAGCCGAAGCCCAGCAGGGTCGCCCCGATCAGCAGCGCCGCGTAGTTCGGTGCGAAGGCCAGCGTGACCAGCCCGACCAGCGACGCCCCCATGCCGATGGTCAGGGAGTAGGGCGCCGGCCGCCGGTCGGTGGCGAGCCCGATGATCGGCTGAAGCAGCGAGGCGGTGATCTGGTAGGTCAGGGTGAGCAGGCCGATCTGCGCGAAGCTGAGGTCGAATCCGCCCTTCAGGATCGGGTAGATCGCGGGCAGCAGGGACTGGATCAGGTCGTTCAGCAGATGGCAGACGCTGATCGTCCCCAGGACGGGCAGGGCCGTCCCCCCGGCCTTGGGCCGGGACAGGGTGGTGTCGGTCACGGAAGGAAGCCTTTTTTGGCGCTTGGCCGGGTTTGGCGCTTGGCCGGCGGGCGGCGCGTTGCTTGGTGTGGAGCAACAGCCTATGGTGAGCCGCGACGGCCTGCCACCGCGGGCAGGCCGATTTCTTACGAGACTGGGCCATGGTCCGGAACCTGCGCATCGAGACGGTCGAGGAGTCGCCCCGCCCGCTGATCACCCTGGGACAGGATCACGCGGACGGCACCGTGCTGGCCGCCCACACGCACCGGCGTGGCCAGTTGCTGTCCGGGGCGACGGGGACGCTGCTGCTGTCCACCGCCCAGGGGCGCTGGGTGATGCCGCCCCATTGCGGGCTGTGGATTCCGCCGGGCGTCCCGCACGAGGTCCGCATGATCGGGATGGTCATGACGCGGAGCCTCTATCTGGCTCCCGCGCTGGCCGACACCATGCCGGGCCGCTGCGAGGTGGTGGCGCTGTCGCCCTTCTTCCGCAGTCTGATCGGGCGGGCGATCGACGTGCCGGTGGACTACGACCCGGACAGCCACGACGGCGCGGTGATGGCCCTGCTTCTGCACGAGATGCGCCGGTTGCCGGTGGAGCCGCTGTCGCTGCCCTTTCCCGCCCACGCCGCCCTGGCGGAGCGCTGCCGGCGGTTCCTCCAGGAGCCGACGATCCAGGCGACGATCGAGGCGTGGAGCGACGGTCTGGGCATGAGCCGCCGCAACTTCACGCGGCTGTTCCGGCGGGAGACCGGGCTGAGCTTCGTCGAATGGCGCCAGCAAGCGTGCTTGGTGTCCGCCCTGCCGCGGCTGGTCGCCGGGGTTCCGGTGACGACGGTCGCGCTGGATCTCGGCTACGACAACCCGGCGGCCTTCACGACAATGTTCAAACGGACACTGGGGGCGTCACCGCGCGCTTATCTTGTGCGGACGGCGTCAACCGGGTGACGGCGCCGAGGCCAAGCGCCGGATGCGCTCCCGCACCGTCTCGGAGCATCCGCCGGTGGCGTGCAAACCGGAGAGGCGCTGAGCCGGAGCGTTGGCCCCATGGGCGGTCAGGATGGCTTCCGTCCGCCGCCGCTCGCGGATGGCACCGTCGAATCGCTGGGCCAACTCGTCCCATAGAAGCGCATCGACACCCTGGCGGATCGCGGATTGTAGGAACGGCGTGCGCAGATCGATGAAGCCCCAACCGCAAATTTCGTGGGTAACCTGCTCGTTGGCGGCCACATCGGCGGCTTGCAGCCAGCGCTGATGGGCGACATATCCGGATATGTGGTCGTCGGCGTAGGCGGGGGTGGTTGCGAACTGCGCGACGAGGAACGGTGCGAGCAGGGCTGATCGGGACACGCTCATAGCGACCTCCCAACGGATCGTCAGAATTCATTTAAACGATACGTATGAAAATTTTCGTCCAAACGTAAGTCGCCCAAGCCCTTTCGTCCAGAACAAATTGGCAGCGATGATTGAGGTTGGACGAGCATTGCGGGCACGCGCCGAAGAACTCGGGCTTTCGGACACGGAAGTCGCCCGGCGTTCCGGGCTGGATGTGGGCCGCTACGGCAACTACGTGCGTGGAGCGCGCGAGCCCGATTTCCAGACGTTCTTGCGGATTTGTCGGGTGCTTCTGACCACGCCGAATGCGATCCTGGGCGTGGAAGAACCGCCGAAAATGGAACAGGATGAAGTGCTGGCTGCTTTTGCTGCACTTGATGCCGATGGGCGAACATTGGCGCTCAAACTCATTCGAGCCATGGTCGAGCATCAGGTGTTGCGTGAAAGTTGAATAGAATCCTGCCAGCCCGACATCGGTGAAGGGGCCGGCTCATCGGCTGGTCAGTTGCGAGAAGTGGCATCGCAAGGAAGATCAGCCATAGAGGCGCAAAGACACAGAGAATCAATGGATGGCGCATCGCCTCCAAATCCTCTGTGTCTCAGCGTCTCTGTGGTTGACCCACGGCAATGAAGAAGAAAAGCCCCGCCGGAGCGATCCCGGCGGGGCTTTTCATTAGCGCAGAAGTCCTCGTGCTTGGCCCCCCTCCCGGCCTCCCCCGCTGGGCGGGGGAGGGGAAGAGTGGATCAGGCGGCGACCGTGTCGGCCACGTCCTGGAACTCCTTGATCTGGTCGAAGTTCATGTAGCGGTAGATGTCGCCGGCCTTCTGGTTGATGACGCTCACCTGCTCCAGATACTCGGCCGGGGTCGGCAGCTTGCCCAGCAGGGCGGCGACGGCCGACAGCTCGGCGGAGCCGAGATAGACGCGCGTGTCGATGCCCAGGCGGTTCGGGAAGTTGCGGGTCGAGGTCGAGATGGCCGTCGAACCCTTGCGGATCTGCGCCTGGTTGCCCATGCACAGCGAACAGCCGGGCATTTCCATGCGGGCGCCCGACTTGCCGAGAACGCCGTAATAGCCTTCCTCGGTCAGGATCTGGGCGTCCATCTTGGTCGGCGGGGCGATCCACAGGCGGGTCGGGATGTCGGTCTTCCCGTCCAGGATCTTTCCGGCGGCGCGGAAGTGGCCGATGTTGGTCATGCAGGAGCCGATGAAGACCTCGTCGATCTTGTCGCCGGCAACCTCCGACAGCAGCTTCACGTCGTCCGGGTCGTTCGGGCAGGCGACGATCGGCTCCTTGATGTCGGCCAGATCGATCTCGATCACCGCGGCGTACTCGGCGTCGGCGTCCGGCTCAAGCAGCGACGGGGAGGATATCCAGTCCTCCATCGCCTTGATGCGGCGGCCGAGCGTTCGGGCGTCCTCGTACCCGTTGGCGATCATCCACTTCATCAGGGTGATGTTGGAGCGCATGTACTCGATGATCGGCTCCTTGTTGAGCCGGACGGTGCAGGCGGCGGCGGACCGCTCGGCCGAGGCGTCGGACAGCTCGAACGCCTGCTCCACCTTCAGCTCGGGCAGACCCTCGATCTCCAGGATGCGGCCGGAGAAGATGTTCTTCTTGCCCTTCTTCTCCACCGTCAGCAGGCCCTGGCGGATGGCGTAGAGCGGGATCGCGTTGACGAGGTCACGCAGCGTGACGCCCGGCTGCAGCGCGCCCTTGAAGCGGACCAGCACCGATTCCGGCATGTCCAGCGGCATGACGCCGGTGGCCGCGGCGAAGGCGACGAGGCCCGAGCCGGCGGGGAAGCTGATGCCGATGGGGAAGCGGGTGTGGCTGTCGCCGCCGGTGCCGACGGTGTCGGGCATCAGCAGGCGGTTCAGCCAGGAGTGGATCACGCCGTCGCCCGGACGCAGGGCGACGCCGCCGCGGGTCGAGATGAAGGTCGGCAGCTCGCGGTGGGTCTTGACGTCCACCAGCTTCGGATAGGCCGCGGTGTGGCAGAAGGACTGCATGACCAGATCGGCGGAGAAGCCGAGGCAGGCCAGATCCTTCAGCTCGTCGCGGGTCATCGGGCCGGTGGTGTCCTGCGAGCCGACCGTGGTCATCTTCGGCTCGCAATAGGTGCCCGGACGCACGCCCTGGCCTTCCGGCAGGCCGACCGCGCGGCCGACCATCTTCTGGGCGAGCGTGAAGCCCTTGCCGCTGTCGACCGGGGAGGACGGCAGGCGGAACAGGGTCGACGGGGCGAGGCCCAGCGCCTCACGGGCACGGGCGGTCAGGCCGCGGCCGATGATCAGCGGGATGCGGCCGCCGGCGCGGACCTCGTCGAAGATCACATCGGACTTGACGGAGAACTCGGCGATCACCGCGCCGTTCTTGAGCGCCTTGCCCTCGTAGGGGCGCAGCTCGACCGTGTCGCCCGTCTCCATCTGCGAGACGTCGAGTTCGATCGGCAGGGCGCCGGCGTCTTCCATCGTGTTGTAGAAGATCGGGGCGATCTTGGAGCCCAGGCAGACGCCGCCGAAACGCTTGTTCGGGACGTAGGGGATGTCCTCGCCCGTCCACCACAGCACCGAGTTGGTGGCCGACTTGCGCGAGGAGCCGGTGCCGACCACGTCGCCGACATAGGCGACGAGGTTGCCCTTGGCCTTCAGATCCTCAAGCTGCTTGATCGGACCGCGGACGCCGGCTTCCTCCGGCACGATGCCGGGGCGCGGGTTCTTCAGCATGGCCAGGGCGTGCAGCGGGATATCCGGGCGCGACCAGGCGTCCGGGGCCGGCGACAGGTCGTCGGTGTTGGTCTCGCCCGACACCTTGAAGATGGTCAGCGTCAGGCTGGCCGGGACCTCGGGGCGCGAGGTGAACCACTCCGCGTCGGCCCAGGACTGCAGCACCGCCTTGGCGTTGGCGTTGCCCTTGTCGGCCAGTTCCTTGACGTCGTGGAAGTAGTCGAACATCAGCAGCGTGGTCTTCAGACCCGCGGCGGCGGCCTCGCCGCACTCGGCGTCGCCCAGCAGGTCGATCAGCGGCTTGATGTTGAAACCGCCGAGCATCGTGCCCAGCAGCTCCGTCGCCTTGACCTTGGAGATCAGCGGCGAGGTCTCGTTGCCCTTGGCGAGCGAGGCCAGGAAGGCGGCCTTGACCTTGGCGGCGTCGTCGACGCCCGCCGGGACGCGGTGCGTGATGAGGTCGACCAGGAAGGCTTCCTCGCCCTGTGGCGGGTTCAGGAGAAGGTCGACCAGCTCCTCGGTCTGCTTGGCCGAAAGCGGCAGGGCGGGAATTCCGAGCGCGGCACGCTCAGCGACATGCTGGCGGTAAGCTTCAAGCACGGTGCGGTCCTCTCATCCAAGGTTGCTCAACAGTCGTCCGATTCCCCGACCGGGGGGCGCGCTCGCGGACCCGGCTTTTTTGCCCTTGCGGCGTCTTGCCACGCCGCTGGTCCTACCATTCCGGAAGGAACTTCCGCGGAACGGAGATGTCTTACGTCGCCTCCTTGGGAGTCGTCAAGTCAACGCTCCGCCTGCGACACGTTTTCAGCCGCCGGCCATAGAAGTGGTATTACAACTTGCTCCCGCCGGCCCTGTGGAGGGGCGGCGATTTCCTGAATTTCTCATGGTCTTTGCAATGAACGCCCCGCCGGGGTTTCTGCACGGACCGCCGCATCACCATGGCTAACCCGTCGGCGAAGAGGTTGATGGCGAACAATTGGGCATGTAGGGTGTTCTGGCTGTGCATCCACGGCAGCGCGCAGGCCCCATGCCCCTTCGACACCGGATTATCGCCCGGTTCCTGAGCGTCCTTATGGCGCTGGCGCCGCTCCAGCCGCTGCCCGCCGCGGCCCCTGCGGCGGTGCCCGCCGGGCTGGCCGCGGCCACCGCCGCGCTGCTCTGGCCGCAGGAGGTCGAGGCGCGGGCCGGCGGAGGCCGAAGCTCCAGCGGGGGATACAGCCGTCCGGCCGTGCGCACCCCGTCCTTCTCCACCCGCTCCGCCCCGTCGCGCACGCCGTCGACCGGCAGCGGCGGCTACAACCGTCCCCAGAGCGGGCCGTCCTATGGCTTGCCCGGCGGGTCGCCGTCCGGCGGCGGCGATCTGGGCGTGTCGCGGCGGTCGAGCGGCGAGGCGCTGGACCGCTACCGGGCGCAGCAGCAGCAGCAGCAACAGCGGGAACGCACCCCGCCGGTCGCCGCGCCGCCTCCCCGTTCCGGGTCCGGGTCCGCTTCCGGGTCCGGCTGGGGCGGAGGAGGATGGCAGGGCGGCGGCTGGGGATCGAGTTCCGGCGCGGGCTGGGGGCAGCGGCGCACCGGCGGCTATGGGCCGGGCGGCTGGTACGGCGGCTGGCGTCCGCCGGGCTGGGCCTACGGCAGCCGTCCCAGCTTCGGCCTGTGGGATGGGCTGTTCCTGTGGTTCCTGCTCGATAACCTGTCGCGCCCCGGCTACGCCGACTGGTTCCACAACCACCAGGGCGACCCCGGCTACGCCGAATGGCGCACGGAGGCGGAGCGGCGCGCGCAGGACGACCCCGACCTGCGCCGCCGCCTGGACGATCTCGACACCCGCCTGCGCGCGCAGGAGGACCGGCCGCGCGATCCCAACTACCTGCCCCCCGACATCCCGCGCGACGTCGCGCAGGCCACGCCGCAGACGCCGGCTTCCCCAGGAGAGTCCGATGGGGGCTCCGGAGGGGGCTTGGGCACCCTGCTTCTGTTGATTGTGCTCGTCGGGGGGATGGTGGTGGCCGTGACCGTCCTGCGCCGCCGCTCGTCGGGCTCCCGATCCGGAGGTTCCGCCATGACCCGTTCTCCCTGGAGCACCGCCGCCGGCATCGTGAAGGCCAAGGCCACCGGCGCGTCCTACGAACCGTCGCTGTTCCGCGTGGGCATGACGCTGACGCCCGATCCCACGCCCTTCCTGCTGGGCGGCGGCGCGATCAAGGCCACGGCGCCGGAGGGCGCCGGCTCGATGGTCAGCGTGGCGGCCGTCGGCACGCTGACGGGCGGCGGCGTGACCCTGCACCGGCTTTATCTTCCCGGCGGGAGCGGCTTCTATCAGCTTCATCTGGGAACCGGGAGCGCACCGGATGAATGCCGCTGGTTCAGCGTCCTGGACGAGGTGCACCCCACCGACAACGACGAATGGGGCTTCTGGCTGGACCCTGCCGACGGGATGATCGGCTACCCGCAGTTCCAGACCAAGGACGGCAAGCTGTACGGGCGGCAATGGTCGCCCGGCGCGTCCCGCATCGCCCCCGTCACCTTCGACGAGACGCTGACCGACCACCGCGGCAGCCGCACCCGCCGCCTGACCGCCATGCTCTACGCGGCTCCCACCGGCGCCGCGGACCCGGCGCCGCGGACCGAGTATGTGCTGGTCACGGCGGTGGAGGACGGTGGCGAGGCGTGGGTGGAGGTCCGCGCCGGCATCGACGTCAATCCCGCCTCGCTCTCCCTTTCTTGAGGCCATCTCCCTCGTTTCCCGCCCGATCCCGCCAGCCCCTATGGAAGACACCATGGACACCAGCGTCGCGCAAATCCTGCAAGGCCTCGAATCCGGCCTGCCGCTGCTGCTTCTGCATTTCGGAGCGACCCTGGCCCTGTTCCTGATCGGGGTGGCCGTCTACATCGCGGTCACCCCGCTGCACGAGCGCGAGTTGCTGGCGAGCGGCAACCAAGCCGCCGGCGTGGTGCTGGGCGGCACGATGGTGGCGCTGGCGATTCCGCTGGCGGCAACGCTGGCGACCAGCCTCGTCCTGGCGGACATCCTGATCTGGGGAGCCGTTGCGCTGGTGCTGCAATTGATTACCTTCCTGATCGCCATCTGGCTGTTCCGCGACCTGCGCACGATGATCGAATCCGGCAACGTCGCGGCGGGCACGGCGCTGGCCGGACTCCAGATCGCCGTCGCGCTGCTGAACGCCGGAGCCATGGCGGGGTGAAGACCCGCCGAAACAGAGAGGAACCGCAACCATGATCTCGTTCATCCGCAACCTCGTCGGGGTGAAGACCGATCAGGCCGTCCAGTCGGCGGTGGAAGCCCTGGTGCGCTGGGACCCGAAGGCCGCGACGGAGGCCGAACTGCGCACGATGGAAGAGCATCTGGACAGTCTCGGCCTTCAGGTCGCGCAGGCCCGCGCCGCCTATGAGAAGGAGCAGAAGGAGGCGGAGGCCATCCTTCAACTCTCCCGCCAGCGCATGGCCGCCGCCGAACATCTGCAGCGCCAGATGGAGGCGGAAACCGACGCCGGCCGCAAGGCCCAGCTCGAAAAGAGCCTGGAAACGCTGGTGGGGATGCTGGAGCAGATGGCTCCGGACATCGATCGGGAGGAGCAGGACGCCGTGGACGCGCGCGAGTTCCTGACCATGCTTGAAATGACCTACGCCGAGGCCGGCGGCAAGCTGAAGGCCGCCCGCAGCGCGTTGCAGCGGGCCGAACGGGACATGGGCCGCGCCGCCCAGCAGCGCGACATGGCCGAGCAGCGGGCGGAGGCGGCACGGCAGGCGGCGGGGCTGAGCGGCGCCACCTCCAGCCTTGGCACGGCGCTGAAGGCGATGCAGGACGCGGCGGCCCGCGATCTTGCCCAGGCGGAGGCGTCCAGCGCCAAGGCCCGCCTGCTGAAGCCGTCCAAGCCGGAAGAGGACGATCCCAACATCAAGGCGGCGCTCGATGCCGCCACCGGAGCGAAGCCGGCGCCCAGCAGCCTGTCCGACCGTCTGGCCTCCCTGAAAAGCCGGCATTGAGGAATGAATAGGATCATCCTATCGGCGAGATAGGATGATCCGCATCGATCCTATCGAACTTCTCCGCCATGATGCGAGCAGTGAAAGTCTGCTCGGTGGAGGACGACCATGCGCAGGTCCATGGCAGAGCTGTTGAACGAACTGGAGCGGCACGGCGTGCGGCTGCTGCCGGGCGGGCGTCTGCTGGTGCCGGGCGACGTTCCAGCGCCGCTGCTGATGCGCGCCCACCGCAACCGCCGCGCCCTCAGCGCCGCTTTGACGCCACCGCGCGGTTGACGACGCACTTGACCCCAAACCGCGGGGCGTTGTTCCTGCGCGGACGGCGCCCCACGTCAATGCAACGCCCCCGATGTTCCGGGCGATCCCGTGCCCTACCAGGAGACCCTGTGTGACGATCCAACTGACCACCCTCGCCAACGGATTCCGCGTGCTGACGGACCACCTGCCGCATCTCGGCACGGTGACCAGCGGCGTCTGGGTCGGCGTCGGGGCGCGCAACGAACGGCCGGCGGTGAACGGCATCGCCCATTTCCTGGAGCACATGATCTTCAAGGGAACGGAAAGCCGCGACGCGCTGGGCATCGCGCTGGAGATCGAGAACCGCGGCGGCGAGTTCAACGCCTACACCGACTACGACGTCACCGCCTATTACACGCAGATGGCCGCCAAGCACGTCGACGTCTCCTGCGAGATCATCGGTGACATCGTGCTCAACTCCGTCTTCCCGGAGGAGGAGGTGGAGAAGGAGCGCGGCGTGGTCATCCAGGAGATCGGCCGCTACGCCGACGAGCCGGAGGACGTGGTCTACGAGGCGCTGCGCCGCACCGCCTTCGACGGGCAGGCGCTGGGCCGCCCGATCCTCGGCCCGAAGGAGAACGTCGCGGGCTTCGGGCGGGAGCATCTGTTCGACTATGTGTCCCATTACGACCCGCGCCGCATGGTCTATGTGGTGTCCGGCAACGTCGATCACGGCACGGTGGTGCGCCGGGCGGAGGCGCTGTTCGGCCATCTGACCGCCAAGGACGACCCGTTCCACGAGACGGTGGTCAACAAGGGCGGTGCGGCGCTGCTGAAGCGTGACGCCGAGCAGGTGCATTTCATGGCGGCCTTCCCCGGCGTCGGCACCGAGGACTCGGCGAGCTATGCGTTGCGCCACCTCGCCAACATCCTTGGCGGCGGCATGACCTCGCGCCTGTTCCAGGAGATCCGCGAGAAGCGCGGGCTGGTCTATTCGGTCTACGCAGCACCCATCCAGTATGCCGACGGCGGCGCGCTCAGCTTCTACGCCGGGACCGGGCCGGAGGAGGTGGCGGAGCTGGTGCCGGTCTTCTTCGAGGAGCTGCGCAAGGCCCGTGACGGTGTGACCGCGGTGGAGCTGGAGCGGTCGAAGGAGCAGATGCGCTTCTCGGTCGGCAAGTCACTGGAATCGACCATGCGCCGCGCCGACCGCTTCGCCCGCACGCTGCTGCGCACCGGCGAGGTGCGGACCATCGAGCAGATCTTCGAACGCATCGACGCCGTGACGCCGGAGGATGTGGCGGCGGCGGCCAACCGCGTCTTCGCCGGCCCGATGGCGGTGTCCGCGGTCGGCAAGCTGGACCATCTGCCGTCCTACGAGGACATGCAGGGGATGCTGAAGGCGGCGTGAGGCTGTTGTTTAGCGGCGTATTGCCCCCTCCCTAACCCTCCCCCGCTGACGCAGGGGAGGGGACTTGTTTCTCCCTCTCCTGCGAAGCGTGGGAAGGGTGGGGGCAATACGTCGCCCTACCAGACCACCGCCGGCAGCGCCGCGACCTTCAGCGGACCCAGGAACAGCCCGCGGTTCTGCACGGTGACCGGGGCGGTCAGCACCGGCTCGCCGTTCGGACCGGTGGGGCGGGCCAGCAGGCCCAGCATGGTGCGGGCCATCGCCAGCTCCTTGGGCCGGAACATCCCCTGAAGCGCGTCCAGCACCGCCTGATACCCGCGCACCTCCGCGGTCAGCGCGGCCTGCGGCTGCAAGGCGGCGTCCAGCGCCAGCGTGCCGTTCATCGCGAGCTTCAGCGGTCCCCAATCCACATTCAGCCCGTCGAGCTGGAGCGTGCCGCCGTCGCGGCTCCAGGCCGACAGGCTGACCGGCTCCGGCTTCGGCGGCTGGCCGAGGATGCGGGCGGTCAGCAGGAGCCGTTGCACCTCGCGGCCCAGCGAGTCCGGAGCGCCGTCGGGCAGGGTGGCGCCGCGCGCTTCCAACGTGACGGACAGGCCGGTGTCGGTGTGGCTGGCCGGCGGCGCGGCGGGCTGGGTAGCGGTCAGGTCCAGGGCGGCGATGGGAACGGGCAGGGCGTCGGGCTGCGCCACGAGGTTGGTGAAGGCCAGTTGCGCCTCCACCGGTTGGCCGGTCAGGGTGAGGCCGACATGTCCATGGCCGCCGTCGCGGGCGACCAGCGTGAAGGGCGGCTGGTTCGCCTGCACCACCGTCACCCGCTGCTCGCCGGGCAACGACAGGGCGATGCGCGTGTGGTTCCAGGGCGGCGCCTCCGCCACCAGCCGGGCGCCCTGCCATTCCACGTCGCGGGTGGCGAAGTGTGGCGCCTCCAGCGCGGCGCGGATGGTGAAGGGGTAGCCGCCGACGCCCAGCCCGCCATGGGCCACCACGGCGCCCACCGCCCGCTGCTCGTCCATCCAGGCGAGCACGCCGCGCTCCACCGCCGCCGCGGCCTGCCACCACCACACCGAATAGGCGCCGGCCAGCAGGGCCAGGGCGAGAACGGCGAAGCCCAAGATCTTCCGAACGCGCATCTGTGGCATTTCCGTTTTGTGGCACCCACCTTATAGCGGGCGGCCTGGGGCCGTGCTAGCATTCACCGTGTCGCCACCAGTCGGCGCACGCTGCATTACTTAAGGGTCATGCTGCTCGATACGCAATCGCCTGTTGCCGAGCTTCCGGTCACCGCACCGACGCAGCGTCTGGCATCATCCGCCTCTTCCTGGTCCACCGACATCGCCGTGACGCCCGGCGCCGACCTGTGGGTCTTCGCCTACGGCTCGCTGATGTGGAACCCGGAGTTCCCCTTTCTGGAGCGCCATCCGGCGGTGCTGGGCGGCTACCATCGCCGCTTCTGTGTCTCCTCCCACCGCTACCGCGGCACGCCCGAGCGGCCCGGTCTGGTGCTCGGGTTGGACCGCGGCGGCTCCTGCCGGGGCATCGTCTTCCGCGTGGCGGCGGAGCGGGTGCCGGAGACGCTGGATTATCTGTGGGACCGCGAGATGCTGAACCGCGTCTACCGGCCCAAGCTGCTGCCGGTGCGCCCGCGCGACGGCGGGGCGCCGGTCACCGCCTGCACCTTCATCGTGGACCGCCGCCATCGGCAGTATTGCGGCTGCATGGACGAGACCGCGATGGCCGAGCGCATCGCCTGCTGCCGTGGCGAGCGCGGCCCGAACCTGGACTATCTGGCCAACACGGTCGCCCATCTGGAGGCCATCGGCATCCACGACCGCGGGCTGTGCAGCCTGCTGACCGCGGTGCGCGCGCGGGTGGGGTGAGGTGGTTCCGATGTTGCCCCCACCCTAACCCTCCCCCGCTGCGCAGGGGAGGGGACGTGATTCTCCCTCTCCCGCGAAGCGGGGGAGGGCCGGGGTGGGGGCAAGCACTGGCGCGGCGCAGCCCAAGCCTTATAGTGCTGGGCCATGCGTACCCTTCTCCTCGCCCTTCTGGGCATCCTTGTCGCCGCGCCCGGCTGGACCGCCGGCCTGCATCATGACCTGACCGTCACGCTGGACCCCTCCGCGCGGCGGCTGGAGGTGGAGGATCGGCTGCGCCTGCCCGCCGGGACCCACCGGCTGCTGTTGGCGCCGGGGCTGGCAATCGACGAGGCCCGGCTCGACGGCAAGCCGGTCGCGGTGCGCGGCAACGCCCTGCCGGTCACCGTTCCGGAGGGCGGCGGCGAGCTTCGCCTGCGCTATGCCGGGACCCTGCCGTCCCTGACGCCGGAGTCGCGTGGCGGGGGCGGCGGAGCGGAGGGCGCCTATCTGCCCGGCGGCACCGGCTGGATTCCAACGCCCGAGGGCGGCCCGGCATCGCCGCCCTCCTGGCGCCTGTCCGTCCGGGTGCCGGCGCCCTTCGTCGCGGTGGCGACGGGCCGTCTGGTCGAGGAGGCGCGCGATGGTGCCGGCTACACCGCGACCTTCGCGGAGGAGCGCAGCGTCGAGGAGCCGTCGCTTTTCGCCGGACCGTGGCAGGTGACGGAACGGATGCACAATGGTCTTCGTCTCCGCACCTATTTCCATCCGGAACAGGCCCCGCTGGCCGACGAGTATCTGGACCTCAGCGTCCGGACCATCGACGCGCAGGCGGCGCGGATCGGCGCCTATCCCTTCGCCGGTTTCGCCATCCTGTCGGCGCCGCTGCCGGTCGGTCTGGGCTTTCCGGGGCTGACCTACATCGGGCGGCAAGTGATGCCGCTGCCCTTCATCCGCGCCCAGTCGCTGCCCCACGAGATCCTGCACAACTGGTGGGGCAACGGGGTGCGTGTCGGCGGGAACGGCAACTGGCCCGGCAACTGGTCGGAAGGACTGACCACCTTCATGGCCGACTACGCGGCGGCGGAGGCGCGCGGGGAGGACGCGGCGCAGGCCATTCGGCTGGACTGGCTGCGCGACTACGCCGCCCTGCCGGCGGAGCGCGATTCGGCTCTGACCGACTTCCGCGCCAAGGTCCACGACGCCGCCCAGATCGTCGGCTACGGTAAGGCGGCGATGCTGTTCCACATGCTGCGCGCCGAGATCGGGACGGACACCTTCGACACTGGCATCCGCCGCTTCTGGGAAGAGAAGCACTTTCAGGATGCGGGGTGGGACGACCTGCGCCGTGCCTTCGAGGCGTCGTCGGGGCGGGACCTTGGCCCCTTCTTCGAACAATGGCTGACCCGCGTGGGGGCGCCGACGCTGGAACTGGTGCAAGCGAAGGGCAACGGTGACGGGGTGGCGCTGATTCTGCGCCAGGGTGAGCCGGCCTATGGCCTGACCGTGCCGGTGGAGGTGCAAACCGCGGCGGGGACGGAGCGCCACGACGTCCGCCTCGACGGACGCGAAACGACGGTGACGATCCGGACCGCCGCCGCGCCGCGGGCGCTCGCGGTCGATCCCGGCTTCGGCCTGTTCCGCCGTCTGGCGCCGGGGGAGGCGCCGCCGACCCTGCGCGACGTGACGCTGGACCATGCGGCCACCACCGTCATTGCCGCCGACGGCCCCGCGGCGGAGGCCGCCCGCGCGCTGGCCGAGAGGCTGGCGGACGGCAAACCCCGCATCGCCGCTGACCGCGCTGATGGCCACGCCAACCCGGCCGCTCCGCTCGCCGTGATCGGGACAACAGGGGAGGTCGACCGGCTGTTGGCCCGGCTCGGCCTGCCGCCGATGCCGGACAGCCTCAAGGGGCGCGGCACGGCGCGGGTGTGGACCGCAAGGACCCCGCAGGGCCGCCCGCTGCTGGCGGTGGCCGCGGACGACGCGGCGGCGCTCCAGGCGCTGCTGCGCCCGTTGCCCCATTACGGCCGGCAGAGCTGGCTGGTCTTCGAGGGCGCCCGCGCCGTTGACCGCGGCGTCTGGCCCGCCGGCGACAGCCCGCTGCGTGTGTCTTTCGAGTAGCCCCGTCCGTCCGGCATCTGTCCATGGAGCATACCCCGCCTTTGCCTGTTTTAGGGGAAACGGCGCGCGATGCGCGCGTTCTGCGGGAGAATGCACATGTCTCGGATGACGAAGACTTTCCTCGGAACCCTGGCCGGCCTCGGCGTGGCGGCGGCACTGGCCATGCCCGCGGCGGCGGCCCCTGGTGACATCCACACGGTGACCGGCGAAAAGGTGAACCTGCGCGCGGCCCCGTCCGACAACGCCTCGGTCCGCTCCACGGTCACCCGCGGCGACGAGGTGATCGAGCTGAAGCAGGAGGGAAGTTGGATCGGCGTGCGCTCGATGCGCACCGGCGAGGAGGGCTGGGTCTTCGGCGACCTCGTGAAGCGGCAGACGCCCAGCACGCTGGGCGGCGCCTCCTCCGCGGCGTCGGACGCCGGGTTCGGGCGCATCTCCTCGGGCTTCGATGGGCTGCTGGCCGGCATCAACAACCAGCTCGGCTACCGCTTCGCGGAGCGGGTGGAGCAGTCGGGCAACGGCGCGCTGCGCGTCATCCCGACCCAGGAATGGCTCTACAACACCAGCCGCGAGGCCAAGATCTACGCGGCGCTGGCGCTCTACGAGATGTGGAAGAACCACAACAACGGGCGTCCAGTGAGCGTGGCGCTGGGCTCCCCCGGCTCTTCCGCCATCGCCATCGAGGATTCGGGGCGCGGGCCGGAGCTGTCGCTGCCCGTGATGGGCGCTTCGAAGTAAGGGTATCGATATGAGGGTGTGGCGCGGCGGGGACGTTGTGACGACGTCCCCCCGCGCGCCCCATTCTTGATCCGCATCAACGCCAGCCCTTCCCGCCGCTGTCCAAATGCCGTCACGGCAGGCGGAAGGGGCGGGTGCGATGAAATACGTCGATGAATTCCGGGACGCGGCGCTGGCCCGCGGCATCGCCGCCGCCATCGCGCGGGAAGCGGCGACCGGGCGGCCCTATCACCTGATGGAATTCTGCGGCGGCCACACCCACGCGGTGTCCCGCTACGGCATCCCCGACCTGCTGCCGGACAATGTGCGGATGATCCATGGGCCGGGCTGCCCGGTCTGCGTCCTGCCGGTGGGGCGGATCGACGACGCCATCGCCATCGCGCGCCAGCCCGGCGTGATCCTGTGCACCTACGGCGACGTGCTGCGCGTGCCGGGCTCGGGGCGGGTCAGCCTGCTGAAGGCGAAGGCCGGGGGGGCGGACGTGCGGATGGTGCTGTCCACCATGGACGCGCTGCGCATCGCCGAGGAAAACCCGGACCGCGAGGTCGTCTTCTTCGCCATCGGCTTCGAGACGACCACCCCGCCGACCGCGGTGGCCGTCCACGCCGCCCGGGCCAAGGGTCTGAGGAATTTCAGCGTCTTCTGCAACCACGTCCTGACCCCCGCGGCCATCCGGGGCATCATGGACAGCCCGGAGGTTCGGGACCTCGGCACGCTGGCGCTCGACGGCGTCGTCGGGCCGGCGCATGTCTCCGTGGTCATCGGCAGTCGCCCCTACGAGTTCGTGGCGGAAACCTACGGCAAGCCGGTGGTGATCGCCGGGTTCGAACCGCTGGATGTGCTCCAGGCCATCCTGATGCTGATCCGTCAGGTGAACGAGGGGCGGGCGGTGGTGGAGAACCAGTTCACCCGCGCGGTGACCCCGGAGGGCAACTGGAAGGCCCAGCGGCTCGTCGCCGACACCTTCGACGTGCGATCCGGCTTCGAATGGCGGGGCCTCGGCTCGCTTCCCGACAGCGGCCTGCGGTTGAAGGAGGAATTCGCCGCCTTCGACGCGGAGCGGCGCTTCGCCGTGCCGGGCCGCGCGGTGCCCGATCACAAGGGCTGCGAGTGCGGCGACATCCTGCGCGGGGTGAAGAAGCCCAGCGATTGCAAGCTGTTCGGCACTGTCTGCACGCCGGAGAACCCGATGGGCTCCTGCATGGTGTCGGCGGAGGGGGGCTGCGCCGCCCATTACACGTATGGCCGCTTCCGCGACCACCGGTTGGCGGTGTCGTAATCAACAGTTTCAACCACGGACCATTTGTCACGACATATTTCGTCGGGGAAGCCATTCGCCCATTGCACGGCTAACCTTTTGCGGGGGCTCGAAAGACGCTGATAGGTTCGTTCCTGAACAAAAGAACAGGAGGGGACTTCCCGTATGAAACGCCGTTCATTCCTTGCCAGCGCCGGTGTCGGCGTCGCGGCCAGCACCCTTGCCGCTCCGGCCATCGCCCAGAGCACGCCGGAAGTGCATTGGCGCCTCGCCTCCAGCTTCCCGAAGAGCCTGGACACCATCTACGGCGCGGCCGACGTGATTTCGCGCCGCGTCGCCGCCATCACCGACAACAAGTTCACGATCCGGCCCTTCGCCGCCGGTGAGATCGTCCCCGGCCTCCAGGTTCTCGACGCCGTGCAGAACGGCACGGTCGAGTGCGGCCACACCGCCAGCTACTACTATGTCGGCAAGGACCCGACCTTCACCTTCGACGCGACGGTGCCGTTCGGCCTGAACGCCCGCCAGCAGAACGCCTGGATTCTCCAGGGCGGCGGCATGGAGCTGCTGCGCGAGTTCTTCAAGGGCTACAACGTCGTCAATTTCCCGGCGGGCAACACCGGCACCCAGATGGGCGGCTGGTTCCGCAAGGAGATCAAGACGGTCCAGGACCTGAGCGGCCTGAAGTTCCGCATCGGCGGCTTCGCCGGTCAGGTGCTGACCAAGCTGGGCGTCGTGCCGCAGCAGATCGCCGGAGGCGACATCTACCCGTCGCTGGAAAAGGGCACCATCGACGCCGCCGAGTGGATCGGCCCCTACGACGACGAGAAGCTCGGCTTCAACAAGGTCGCCAAGTATTACTACTATCCCGGCTGGTGGGAAGGCGGCCTGAACGTGTCGCTTCTGGTCAACCAGCAGAAGTGGGAAGAGCTGCCGAAGCCCTATCAGGCGGCCCTGGAAGCGGCCTGCTTCGAGGCGCTGGCGATCATGAACGCCAAGTACGACGCCGACAACCCCGCCGCGCTGAAGCGTCTGGTGGCCGGCGGCGCCCAGCTCCGTCCCTTCCCGCGCGAGGTGATGGAAGCCTGCTACAAGGCGGCCTATGAGCTGTACGACGAGACGGCCAAGAACAACCCGAAGTTCGCCAAGATCTACGAGCCGTGGAAGAAGTTCCGCGACGAGGAATTCCTGTGGTTCCGCGTCGCCGAGAACAGCTTCGACAACTTCACCTTCACCGCCGGGCAGCGTCGGTAAAGGAGGATCGGTGCGGCGCTGCGGCGCCGCACCGCTTCGGCCGCTACTGGGCGGCCAGCTTCTGGGACAGGCGCTGCAGATCCTGCGACGCGCGGTCGGCGATGCGCTGGGCGGCGACCAGCGTGTCCGTCAGAGTGCCGACGTCCGGCGCGATTTCGCCCGCGGCGTCGGACATCTCGTCCAGGGCCTTCACCGCGGTGTCGATCAGGCGGATGACCAGCCCCGCGGGGCCGTCGGCGTTGTCGTACCCAGCCATTACAAAATCTCCATGGTTGCGCAACCCAGCCCGAACGACACGGGCACGAGTTTCCATGGAGGGGGCTGGCCGCGCAAGACGCTTGTTGCGGCGCACGCGTTCCCGCCCCGTCCGGGCTGGAGTCAGTGGATGCCCGGCGCTTCCTGCCCGGTGCTCGCCACATACTCGGTGTAGCCGCCGCCATACTGGTGGATGCCCTCCGGCGTCAGCTCCAGCACCCGGTTCGACAGGGCGGCCAGGAAATGCCGGTCGTGCGAGACGAACAGCATGGTGCCCTCATAGGCGCCCAGCGCCGAGATCAGCATCTGCTTGGTGTCGAGGTCGAGGTGGTTGGTCGGTTCGTCCAGCACCAGGAAGTTGGGCGGGTTGAACAGCATGATCGCCATGACCAGCCGGGCCTTCTCGCCGCCGGACAGGACGCGGCACTTCTTCTCCACATCGTCGCCGGAGAAGCCGAAGCAGCCGGCCAGAGCGCGCAACGCTCCCTGGCTCGCCTGCGGGAAGGAGGTCTCCAGCGATTCGAAGATGGTCTTGTCGCCGTCGAGCAGGTCCATGGCGTGCTGGGAGAAATAACCCATGCGCACGCTGCCGCCGACCATGACGGTGCCGTTGTCCGGCTCGGTCGCGCCGGCCACCAGCTTGAGCAGCGTCGACTTGCCGGCGCCGTTGACGCCCATGACGCACCAGCGCTCCTTGCGGCGGATCGTCAGGTCCAGCCCCTCGTAGATGGTCCGGCTGCCGTAACCCTTGTGCACGTTCTTCAGCACCGCGACGTCGTCGCCGGAGCGCGGGGCCGGCGGAAAGTCAAAGGTCACGATCTGGCGGCGCTTCGGCGGCTCGAACCGCTCGATCTTGTCGAGCTTCTTCACCCGGCTCTGGACCTGGCTGGCGTGCGAGGCGCGGGCCTTGAACCGCTCGATGAACTTCAGCTCCTTGGCCAGCATGGCCTGCTGGCGCTCGAACTGGGCCTCCTGCTGCTTCTCGCGCAGCGCCCGCTGGCGCTCGTAGAAGCCGTAGTCGCCGGAGTAGCTGGTCAGCGACCCGCTGTCGATCTCGATGATCTTGTTGACGATGCGGTTCATGAACTCGCGGTCGTGCGAGGTCATCAGCAGGGCGCCCTCGAAGCCCTTCAGGAAGCCCTCCAGCCAGATCAGGCTTTCGATGTCCAGATGGTTGCTCGGCTCGTCGAGCAGCATGACCTCGGGCCGCATCAGCAGGATGCGGGCCAGGGCCACGCGCATCTTCCAGCCGCCGGACAGCATGCCGACGTCCATGTCCATCATTTCCTGGCTGAAGCTGAGACCAGCCAGCACCTCGCGCGCCTTGCCCTCCAGCTCGTAGCCGCCCAACTCGTCGAAGCGGGCCTGGACCTCGCCGTAGCGCTCGATGATGGCGTCCATCTCGTCGGCGCGGTCGGGGTCGGCCATGGCGGCCTCCAGCTCGGCCAGCTCAGCGGCGACGGTGCTGACCGGGCCGGCGCCGTCCATCACCTCGGCGACGGCGGAGCGGCCGGACATCTCGCCGACGTCCTGGTTGAAGTAGCCGATGGTCGCCTGCTTCTCGATGGCCACCTGACCGGTGTCCGGCAAATCCTCGCCGGTGATCATGCGGAACAGCGTCGTCTTGCCTGCCCCGTTGGGACCGACCAGCCCGATCTTTTCGCCCCGGTTCAACGCCGCCGATGCTTCGAGGAAGAGGATTCGGTGACCATTCTGCTTGCTGATGTTGTCGAAGCGGATCATGTGCGGCTGCGTTCCTGCGGCGTTGTTCCCATGGCGTGGCGGGGGCTCTTATGCCACAGGATGTGCGGTGCGATGGAGTCCAGATCGGCGCCATGCGAAAATCGCAATCCGGAAACAGTGTCATGGGAAGGGTCGCCGCCATGGGGCGTCCGCCGCAGGTTTGGGACTATTGGCGCCCCATCGGCAGCGGGGGCGGCAGCGGGATCGTCGAGCTGGGGACGGTGCGCGGCCTCGACGTCGCCCTGCCGGTGCATTTCCATCGCGAGGATCAACTGACTTTCGTCCTGGCGGGGCGGCGGCGCTTCGTCATCGCGGGCGACCTGCGCGAGGCCGGTCCCGGCGAGGGTGTGCACATCCCGGCGGGAACGCCGCACCGCTCGCTGTGCGGGGCGGACGAGGTCGTCTGCATCAACCTCTACACGCCGCCCGGCCTGTACGCCGCGCCGGAGGCGATTGCCGGGCTGGCCGGGCACTGGCGGAGGACGGGTGGGCTGGGCTGGCCCGACCTGACGCGGATCGCCGAGGACCACCGCCGCCCCATCGGGACCGGGGTGGAGCCCGCATCCGCGTTCACCGGTTGCGACGCGTGGGACAGCGTCGGCGACGCGGCCCGCCGCGCCGGGATGAGCCGCGAGGGGTATTCCCGCCGGTTCCGCAAGCACCACGGTGTGCCGCCGCATGCCTTCGGGCTTCAGGAGCGGCTGAACGAGGCGCGGTTGCTGCTCCGCGCCGGGGAGTCCATCGCCGCGGTCGCGGCGGACACCGGATTCACCGACCAGAGCCATCTAGGGCGCTGCTTCCGCCGTGCCTTCGGCGTGACTCCGGGCCGCTACCGCGCCGGATAGGTCACATCCGTACCAGACCGCCGCCGCTCCGCCTGCTACCCATCCGCCCGAGAGCGCCGCACGGACACGGTCCGGCGGCGCGGCCACAGGCAAGCTTGGGAGCATGGCATGTCCATCGCAGTGTCCGCCGTCTCGTACCTCCTGGTGGTCGGCGCCGGGGTCAGCGTCGCGTTGCAACAGGTCCTCAACGCCAACCTCAGGGCCGACCTCGGCTCGCCCTGGTGGGCGGGCTTCGTCAGCTACGTCGTCGGCATGCTGGCGATGCTGGCGGTGGCACTCCTCGCACCCGGACCCCGCCTCGCCGAAGCGGTGGGCGGGGTGGGGTCGTGGGTGACCTGGACCGGCGGGCTGTTCGGCGCGCTGTTCATCGGGACCGCCATCCTGATGGTGCCCCGCCTGGGGGCGGCGACGGTGCTGGCGCTGATCGTGGTCGGCCAGATGCTCGGCTCCCTCGCCTTCGATCATGTCGGTCTGCTCGGCCTGCCGCAGCAGCCGATAAGCCCGACCCGGCTGGCCGGCGCCGCCTCCCTGATCCTCGGCGTCGTCCTGATCCGGCTGTAGGACCCCTTTCAGGTTCGGTGCAGGGCGAAGCCCGACGCGCCGGGGGCTTCCAACTCCGGGCGGAGTTCGAGGCTGGGGATGGCGTAATCGCCGCCGTTCTGGCGGCGGAACGGGATCGGCGCCGTCGTCTCCAGCGTCCGCATCCGCTCCCGCAAGCCCTCCGCCGCCCGCGTGAAGCCGGCTTCGTCGAAGCGGTCCACCCGGTAGGCGACGAAGGGCGGCAGCACGTCGTAGCCGGGGTAATGCAGGATGCCGTGGTTGATCGGGAACAGCAGGTCGTCGATCGGGCCGTTGATGCCGCGCGGCGCGTAATGCTCGGCCCAGCCGCCCGTCGTCACCACGAGCATGGCGCGCTTGCCGGCGAAGCGGCCCTCGCCATAGCGGTCGCCCCAGCGGCGGTCGCTGTGCTCGCCGACGCCATAGGCGAGGCCGTAGGCGTAGACGCGGTCAACCCAGCCCTTGAGGATCGCCGGCATGGTGAACCACCAGAGCGGGAATTGAAGGATCAGCGTGTCGGCCCACAGCAGCTTCTCCTGCTCGGCCTTCACATCGTCGGTCAGCGCGTCGGCGGCGAAGGCGGCGCCGGAGGCGGCGGCCACCTTCAGGCGCTCCCCCTCGCCGAGGCTGGGGAAGTCGGCGTGGTCCACCGTGGTCTTCCAGTTCATGGCGTAGAGGTCGGAGACCCTCACTGTATGGCCCTGCGCCTCCAGTTCCGCGACGGCGGCGTCGCGCAGGGCGGCGTTGAGGGAGCGGGGGTCGGGGTGGGCGAAGACGATCAGCACGTTCATCACAGGCACCTGTTCGCTTGAAACGCTTGCGCCTCACGCTAAGCCGGTGGAGATTGATCCGGTAGACAAGGTGAATGGATAGAACTCTGCCGTAAATTGGATCAATTGAGCGCCATATCCGCCAACGTCACGTTGGACCGCATGCGGACCTTCGTCCGCGTCGCCGAACGGGGAAGCCTGTCGGCGGTGGCGCGCGAGATGGCCATCGGGCAATCCAGCGTCACCCGGCACATCCGCGAGCTGGAGGAGGCGCTGGGTGTCGCCCTGTTCAGCCGCACCACGCGGCGCGTCGCGCTGACCGCGGAGGGCGAGCGCTACTACGCCAACGCCGTCCAGATTTTGCGCCTCGTCGAACAGGCGGGCGACGAGGCACGCGACACCGGCCGCGCCTCGGCCGGAACGGTGCGCGTGTCCTGCACGGCGGCGCTCGGCGTCCGGCACATCAGCCGGCTGATCTTCGCCTTCCAGGACCGCCACCCGGACATCGCCGTCGATCTCGGCCTGACCGACGAGCGCATCGACCTCGTGCGCGACGGCGTGGACATCGCCATCCGCCTCGGCCCGCTCACCGACAGCTCCCTGAAACGGCGAGCGCTCGGGTCGAGCCGGCGCGTGCTTGTCGGGGCGCCGGCCTGTCTGGAGCGGCACGGCCGGCCGACGACGCCGGCCGACCTGGCGGGGTTCGAGGGTGTGCGCATGTCGAACATCGCGGGGAGTGACCGGCTGACGCTCGAAGGGCCGGATGGCGCCTTCCACGCCGTTTCGCTCGGGGGGCGCCTGCGGGTCGATCACGGGCTGGCCGCGCGCGAGGCCTACCTCGCCGGCCGCGGCATCGGCCCGGCCCATGTCTGGCTGGTGGACGACCTGCTTTCCGACGGCCGCCTGGAGGTTCTCCTGCCCGACCACGCGCCGCCCGCCGTGCCGCTCAACCTGCTGATCGTCCCGGAGCGGGCCGGCATCGCGCGGGTCCGGCTGCTGGTCGAGTTTTTGGCGGAGGCGGTCGCGACCATCCCCGGGATCGAGCGGTCGTCCGGGGATAGCCGATAGGGTGATTAAGGGGCGGCCCCCTCGGTCACCGCCAAGCCACGGCGCGCGCGGCCCGGCAGGCGCAGGCGCCCGTTGAGGACGAGATGGGCGACGAGGCCGATCAGCAGGCCCCAGAAGGCCCCGCCGATGCCGAGCAGCTTGATGTTCGCGGCGGACGCCAGGAAGGTGATCAGCGCCGCCTCGCGGGACGCCGGGTCGGCCATCGCCCCGGCCAGGCTGCCGCCGATGGTGCCGAGCAGCGCCAGACCGGCGAGCGCGGTGATGAAGGTTGCGGGAAACGCCATGAAGACGGCGGCCAACGTCACCCCGAACACGCCGACGAGCACGTAGAAGACGCCCGCCGCGATCCCGGCGATCCAGCGCTTGGACGGGTCCTCGTGCGCCTCCTTGCCGGTCGCGATGGCGGCGGTGATGGCGGCGATGTTGAAGGCGTGGGAGCCGAACGGGGCCATGAGCAGCGAGCCGAGGCCGGTCACCGTCACGATGGGGTTGGCGCTGGTCTTGAAGCCGTCGTTCCGCAGGACCAGCATCCCCGGCATGTACTGGCCGGACAGCGTGATGAGGAACAGCGGCAGCGCGACCGACAGCAGCGCGTTCAGCGAGAAGTCCGGCGCGGTGAAGACCGGGGCGGCGAACTCCAGCGACAGCCCAGACAGATCGACGCGGCCCTGCGTCAGCAGGAAGGCGAGCCCGAGGACCAGGATGCCGACCACGGCGTAGCGGGCGGAGAACCGCTTCAGCGCGACATAGGCGACGATCAGCAACCCGACCAGCAGCGGGTCGACGCTGGCCCCGCCGAACGCCCCGATGCCGAAGGGGAGCAGAATGCCGGCGAGAAGGCCGGAGGCGATGCCGGGCGGGATCAGCCGGATGACCTTCTCAAAGCAGCCCGACAGGCCGAGCGCGACGAAAGCCGCCGCCGAGATCATGTAGGCGCCGACCGCCTCGGCGTAGGGCGTCGTCGCCAGCGCGGTGACGAGGAACGCCGCGGCCGGGGTGGACCAGGCGGTGATGATCGGCTCGCGATGGCGCCAGCTCAGGAACAGCCCGGTCAGCCCGACGCCGATGGAGACCGACCAGACCCAGGAGGCGGTGAGGTCGGGGCTGAGGCCCGCGACCTTCGCCGCCTGGAAGACCAGGATGAAGGTGCCGCCGTAATTGACGATGACGGAGATCAGGCCCGCCACGACGGGGTGGGTGAGGTCGTTGAGGCGGATGGGGGACGAATTGGGTGGCATGGTTGCGCGGGACCTCCGGACGGTTCGAGCCGCAAGGGCGATGGGCGGCCTTGACAACTACCCGACCAATGGCCTGATGTGCCCATCCGCTTTATCGAAGAAGGCCAGACCAATTGTTCCGGCGTTCCCAGCTTGAGTCCGTGAAGGCGTGGATCGCCAACCCCGCCCATGCGGCCATGCCGCTCCACGCGCGGATTCAGCGGGCCGTCCGGCAATTGATCGTCGACGGCGCGCTCGGGCCGGGCAAGCCACTGCCCGCCTCGCGCGCGCTCGCCGCCTCGCTGGGGGTGTCCCGCGACACGATCGAGACGGCCTACGCCCAGCTTCACGCCGAAGGCTTCATCGACCGGCGCGTCGGCAGCGGCAGCTTCGTCGCGGAGATCAGCGAGTTCACCCCCGGCCGCCGCCGGTCCCGGCGCGACACGCTCCCGAGCGATCCGGCACCGGCCCTTAGCCGGCGCGGGGCCGCCGTGTTCGAGGGGGGCGGCGTGCGCGAGATGCCGGTGCCGCGGCCCTTCGCCCATGGCGTTCCGGAAACCCGGACCTTTCCGCTCGCGCTCTGGGAGCGGCTGGAACGGCAGGTGCGCAAGGAGGTCGGCGCGCAAAGCCTGTTTCACGGCGATCCGCAGGGGACCGAGCCGCTTCGCCGCGCCATCGCCGATTATGTGAACCTCGAACGCGGCGCGCGCGCCACCGCAGACCGCGTTCTGGTGTTGACCAGTTCGCAACAGGCGATGTCGCTGTGCGCGACCCTTCTGTTCGACCCCGGCGACGGGATTTTCCTGGAGGACCCGGCCTATTACGGGGCGCGCAAGGCGTTCGAGGCGGCGGGGCTGGACTGCGTTCCGATCCGCGTCGACCGGCAGGGCATCGTCGTCGATCACATCCTGGCCGAGCCGCAGCGGGCGAAGGCGGTGTTCCTGACGCCGTCCCACCAGTTCCCGACCGGCGCGACGCTGGCGCTGGACCGCCGCTTGGCCCTGATCGAGTGGGCGGCCCGGCATCGGGCCTGGATCATCGAGGATGACTATGACAGCGAGTTCCGCTACGCGGGCAAGCCGACGGCCTGCGTGCAGGGTCTCGATCCGCATGGCCGCACCATCTACATCGGCACCTTCACCAAATCGCTCTTTCCCGGATTGCGGATCGGCTATGCCGTGCTGCCGCCGTCGCTCGTGAAGCCGATGACCGTCGCGCGCACCCTGCTGGATGGCCACACGGCGCCGATGGCGCAACTCACGCTGGCCCGCTTCATGGAAGGCGGGCATTTCGGGGCGCATGTCCGGACGATGCGCGGCGTCTATGCCGAGCGCCTCGACGCGCTGGCGGGTCTCGTCCGCAGACACCTGTCGGACTTCGTCGAGCCGCAGGTTCCCATCGGCGGGCTGCAGATGCCCTGCCTGCTGACCGGCGACCTTACGGAGCGCGCCGCCGTCGATGCGGCGCGGCGGGCCGGGATCGAACTGCTCGGCCTGTCGGCGCTGCACGCTGCAGGTGACGGCAAGGCGGGCTTCCTGATGGGCTTCGCGGCCTACACGCCTTTTGAAATCGAGACCGCGGTCAGAAAGCTGGAGACGGCGTTCCGCGCGGCGACGAAGCCGTAAAGTCGGCGGGCCTCCGGAACGAGGAAATTGGTCTGGACCATTGCCGAAAAATGGCTGGGCACAGCGAGCCATTCGTCTGGTATCCGAGAGCCGACCAATCCACGACGTTCCCGGCGCGGGAGCGGGAGGCGACCCATGCACAAAACGGCACTGGCGATCCGGCACGTCCATTTTGAAGACCTTGGCATCTTCGGCGCGGTGCTGTCGGAGGCCGGCTATTCGGTCCGCTATCATGATCTCGACGCGGCGCCTTTCGCGACGCTCGATCCGCTGGAACCGGATTTGCTGATCGTCCTTGGCGGTCCCGTCGGGGTCTATGAAAGCGACGCCTATCCGTATCTCGCCGAGGAATCTACGCTCCTGGCGGCAAGGCTGGCCGCGGGGCGCCCGACGCTCGGCATCTGTCTCGGGGCGCAGCAGATCGCCAAGGCGCTCGGCGCGGCGGTGCGCCCCATGGGCCACAAGGAAATCGGCTTCGGGCCGCTCACACTGACCGATGCCGGACGGGTCGGGCCACTTCGCCATCTGGAGGGCGTTCCGGTGCTTCACTGGCACGGGGACGCCTTCCAGATTCCCGCCGGGGCGGAAAGCTTGGCGTCGACGCCGCTCTGCGCAACCCAGGGGTTTTCGGTCGACCGCCACACGCTGGCCCTGCAATTCCATCCGGAGGTCGATGTGGCCGCCGGCATCGAGCGATGGCTGACGGGCCATGCCGCCGAACTGGCCGGGGCCGGCATCGACCCGCGCCTGCTGCGCGGTCAAGCGGCGCGGATCGGCCCGGAATTGCGCGAGGCCGGGCAAAAGATGCTGGCCGAGTGGCTTCAGGCCGTGTCCTGATTTCTGTGCGGTGAGGCGGGATGGGGTTTCCATCGATCTGCACGACGCTGCCGATCTGTGGCACAGTCCGCTCCAACGAGCCGCCTCACAGGGAACCTGAATGAACGACGCAGCAAGGAACGTGCTGATCGACGGCATGGAGCGTTGGAGCGCCTTCATCGAAGCGAACGCATCCTGGGCGGAGGTGATCTTCTTCCTGTGCGCCTTCGCGGAGTCCCTGGCTTTCGTCGGGTTCGTGGTGCCGGGCGTGGTGCTGATCGCCGCGGGGGGCGCGCTGGTCGCCTCCGGCGCCCTCGGCTTCTGGCAGGTCTACGTCGCCCTCGCGCTGGGCGCGGTGCTGGGCGACGCCGTGTCCTACTGGCTCGGCCGGGTGTTCGGCGATCGGGTCCCGGCGGCTTGGCCGTTCCGTCAGCGGCCGGAACTGCTGGAGCGGGGCAGCCGCTTCTTCCTGCGCCACGGCGGCAAGAGCGTCTTCTTTGCCCGCTTCCTCGGTCCGCTGCGGCCGGTGGTGCCGATCACCGCCGGGATGATGGCGATGCCGCACCACAGCTTCCAGGCCGCCAACCTGCTGTCCGCGGTGATCTGGGTGCCCTTGATGATGGCGCCCGGCATCGCCATCGCGAAGGGGGTCGGCATCGAGGACCTCCTGTCCGGCGCCGCGGTGACGCCGGCCGTCACCCGGAACGGAGGCGACACGCCCTGCGTGCCGGCGCCGCCGATTTCTGTGGGTTTGCGCATAAACTGAGATATCCGAGTGAGGCACGGTAGGCATTTCAAGGACGGCCTGACAACATAAGTCGCGACTGAAAGCCCCTATAAAGTGAGAATTTCCGCACAGATTTGCGCAAATCCTGAGATCTTCCGCTCCAGCCCGCCCATTCGAATGGTCTTCTGGCATATTGCAGGATCGATCAACAGTAATGTGAGTGCCGCGCCTCCAACGTAATAGAAAGTGCAAGCCTTCAATTTGCGGCGACACGTGCACAATCGCCCTTAAACGCCCCTAGCCCGTATCATTCATCAGTGTTTTGGAACGGCAGCCCGAAGGCGTGTCGATGGGTGGCGCCAACGGAGCGGGATGACGGGACTGGACGAGCAGACCGGAGTTCAACGGTGCCACACTTTTCCGACGGGCTTCCCCAGCGCATCCCCAGTGTCTTCCAGAAACCGGGCAAGCGCCGATGAGGCAGGAAGCGGGCGGCGACAGGGAACCTGTCGTTGCCGGCGTCCGTTTCAAGAATAGCCCGAGCTTCGATCCTTTGAGCCGGTGCGAACCGCCAAGGGGCGCCCGATGCCGTTGCTGAGCGACTACGAGTGCGTAACAAAACCGACTGGGAACGGTTGGTAAGGGCATGGCAGCCCCTCTTGTTTGCGACGCCTTGTGGGCGATCATCGAACCTCTGATCCCGCCGGAGCCGCCCAAGCCGAAAGGCGGACGGCCCCGGCTGTGCGATCGTGCTGCGCTGACCGGCATCCTGTTCGTGCTGCGCACGGGTATTCCTTGGGAGCTTCTGCCGGTGGAGATGGGCTGCGGCTCGGGTATGACCTGCTGGCGGCGTCTGCACGAGTGGCATCGGGCTGGCGTGTGGGAACGGCTGCATCGTGTGCTGCTCGACCGTCTCGGCTATGCCAACGCCATCAACTGGGATCGTGCGGCGGTGGACAGCGCCAGCGTCCCGGCAAAAAGGGGGGTGAGGAGACCGGCCCGAACCCGACGGATCGCGGCAAGCCGGGCTCCAAGCGCCACATCCTCGTCGATGCTAACGGCATCCCGCTCGCCCTGAGGATCTCGCCAGCCAACCGGCACGACAGCAGGCTGCTGGAGGCGCTGGTCGATGCCGTGCCGGCGATCCGCCAGTGTGCGGGCCGGCCCCGGCGGCGACCGGCCAAGCTGCATGCCGACAAGGGCTACGACTTCGCTCACTGCCGGCGGGCGCTGCGCCAACGAGCGATCATTCCGCGGATTGCCCGGCGTGGCGTCGAAAGCAGCGAGCGTCTCGGCCGATATCGATGGGTGGTCGAGCGTACGCTCGCTTGGTTTGCCCGCTTCCGCCGCATCGCCGTCCGCTACGAACGGCGCGCCGACATCTTCACTGCCTTTCACCATATCGCGGCCAGCCTCATCTGCTGGCGCTTCGTCCAGAGATGGTTCTGTTAGGCGCTCTACATCTCCGAGGCGAACCTGCCCCTGCAGGATGGAGGGACGCTGCTGGTCCGGCATGCGGATGAAGACCGTGTCGGCGATCGCGTAATGTTCGACGCCTGGCGTTACTCAGACCCCCGGTTCGAGAGCTACTACCGCACCCAAAATCCCGAGGCTGGGCCACGGTATGAGGCGGCGCGCTACCTACTGAAGTTTATCAAGACGCCCGTGGCCTGCCTGACCGAGCGTGTGCCGGGCCTGCCTAGAGAAGAGCAGAACGTTACGCTGTTCATCGGCGTGTGGGAGGTGGTTGGGCTGCCCCGCCCGTGTGGGCTAGGCGAGCGCGACGAACTTCTGGACATCGACGCGCATGCCGCGGGATACATCCGTTACGACCCGGCAATGCTGCATCCCAGCGAGGCGTTGGCTGATCTCATCGGGCGCTTAGAGTGCGGATCAAAACCGGGTAGGGCTGAGGTAAATCAACGGCTTCAGCCCACTTTCCACGGGTTTTGGTGGCTCGCCAAAGGAAAGCGTCCAGGAGGTCTAGTTCACGGGAGCGTCTCATAAATTATTTTGACAGACTTCGAAGCACAGGAGCCTTATTGCCGCGTCGAGGCGGAATGCCGAATAAGGTTGCGATAGCGAAAGCCGCTGAAGTTGACCGAAATTTTCTTTATGAAAATGAATCTATAGCGCTTCTCAAGTCATTTGATGCCGAAGATTGCAAACGTGCCTCTATCAGAAAACGTGATGACCTTGCGGCTCTCAACAGCTACCTCGCCGAGATTAAGCGTCAGAGAATTTTGTTGCCGCGAATGCGTGGGAGGAAACCCAATAAACGTGCTATCGCCGCAGCTTGCGGGTTTCGGCGAAATATATTCTATTCCAACCCGACCGTCGCAGCCATTTTGGAAGATTTTGCCCGGAACGAAGGGGTCGGGTAGCCTTCGTGGCCACTGACTTGCGTCTGGAGTCCAAAAGGGGCCATTTGGCCCCTTTCGTTTCACTTACCGGATTCTCAGCTTATGGAGTGTCGGTTCTCATCTTATGGGGTGTCATTCTCAATTTATGCGCAAACCGACAAAACAGCGCAAACCGACAGCGGTGCTGACCGCCCTCAGGCGCATTTTGAATAGCCGCAGTTCAGGCAGCTGTCGCAGCCTTCCTGCCGGATCAGGCCGGGCTGGCCACATTTCGGGCATTGCCGGAGATTGGCCGACTCGGTTCCGATGACCACCGGTGCGGAACCGGGGGCGGCGTCGGCAGACGGTGGCGCGGTCGGCGTCCCGTCGGCGGTCCCGTCGTCCGGCAGCATGCCGATGGCCTTGAGGTGCCGTTCGATCACGTCACCGATGGCCGCCAGCAGGGACGGGACGTAGCGGCCCTGCATCCAGGCGCCGCCGCGTGGGTCGAAGACCGCCTTCAATTCCTCCACCACGAAGCCGACCTCACCGCCGCGGCGGAAGACCGCGGAAATCATCCGCGTCAGGGCCACGGTCCAGGCGTAATGCTCCATGTTCTTAGAGTTGATGAAGACCTCGAAGGGCCGGCGGCGCCCGTTCTCCACGATGTCGTTGATGGTGATGTACATGGCGTGGTCGCTGTCCGGCCAGCGCACCTTGTAGGTCTCGCCCGGCAGGGTCTCCGGACGATCGGGCGGCTTGGACGACGCCATGGCGCTTGGGGCCGCGGTGGGATCGGCGGCCTGGGTCGGGGACGGGGCGGCGGCCTCCTTCTTCACCGACAGGACGGAACCGGTGACCGCGTTCGGGCGGTAGGTGGTGCAGCCCTTGCAACCCAGCTCGTAGGCCTGCCAATAGACGTCCTTGAAGGCGTCGAAGGGCAGATCCTCCGGGCAGTTGATGGTCTTGGAGATGGAGCTGTCCACATGGCGCTGGGCCGCCGCCTGCATCACCACATGCTCCGCCGGGGTCAGCGACTGCGCGTCTGCGAACCAGTCGGGCAAGGGGGCCTCGTCCCCGAACCGCGCGCGGAACAGGCGGTAGGCGTGGTCGCTCACCTCCTCCGTCCGGCGGGTGCCGTCGGGCATCAGGACGGTGCGCTCATAGCTGTAGGAGAAGACCGGCTCGATCCCCGACGACACGTTGTCGGCGAACAGCGAGATCGTTCCGGTCGGCGCGATGGAGGTCAGAAGCGCGTTGCGGATGCCATGCTCCGCGATCAGGGCGCGCACGTCCTCATCCAGCCCGCGCACCATCGGGGCGTTCGGATAGGCGTCGCGGTCGTAGAGCGGGAAGGCGCCCTTCTCCGCGGCGAGCAGGGCGGAGGCGCGGTAGGCCTCGTTGCGGATGGTCCTCAGCCAGGACTCGGTCAGCGCCACCGCCGCCTCGCCGCCATAGCGCGTGCGGCAGAGGATCAGCGCGTCGGCCAGCCCGGTGACGCCCAACCCGATGCGGCGCTTGGCGTGGGCCTCCTGCGCCTGCGGTTCCAACGGGAAGCGCGAGGCATCGACCACATTGTCCATCATCCGCACGGCGAGCGCCGTCAGCTCCTTCAGCCGGTCGGTGTCGAGCCGGGCCGTCTCCTCGAACGGGTCAATCACCAGGGCGGCAAGGTTGATCGAGCCGAGCAGGCAGGCCCCATAGGGGGGCAACGGCTGCTCTCCGCATGGGTTGGTGGCGGAGATGGATTCGCAATAATTCAGGTTGTTCTGCCCGTTCACCCGGTCGATGAAGATGACGCCCGGCTCCGCATAGGCGTAGGTGGCCTGCATGATGCGGTCCCACAGGCCGCGGGCGCGCACCTCGCGGTGGACCTGCCCGTCGAAGACCAGCGGCCAGGGCCGGTCCTCGCGCACGGCGTCCATGAAGGCGTCGGTGACCAGGACCGACAGGTTGAACATGCGCAGCCGGCCGGGCTCGCGCTTGGCGTCGATGAAGTCCTCGATGTCGGGGTGGTCGCAGCGCAGGGTCGCCATCATCGCGCCGCGCCGGGCGCCCGCCGACATGATGGTGCGGCACATGCTGTCCCACACGTCCATGAAGGACAGCGGGCCCGAGGCGTCGGCGCCCACACCCTTCACGAGGGCGCCCTTGGGCCGCAGGGTGGAGAAGTCGTAGCCGATGCCGCCGCCCTGCTGCATGGTCAGCGCCGCTTCGCGCAGATGGGCGAAGATGGCGCCGAGGTCGTCCTCGATCCGCCCCATGACGAAGCAGTTGAACAGCGTCACCGTCCGCCCGGTGCCGGCTCCGGCCAGGATGCGCCCGGCGGGCAGGAACTCGAAACGGGACAGCGCCCGCTCGAATCGCGGCGCCCAGACCTGAGGATCGGACTCGGGCGCGGCGAGCGCCGTGGCGACGCGGCGCCATGTGTCGGCAATGGTCTGGTCGATGGGGTCGCCCGCGGCGGACTTGAAGCGGTACTTCATGTCCCAGATCCGCTGGGAAATGGTGGCGATCCCCGTCATGCATCCTCCCCTTGCGCGGGCGGCCGGTCCGCACCTCCGATCCGCCGACAGCGGTGTCCAAGAGTAGGGGGCGCCCTTCCGGGGGTCAACCGTGGGGGCGGCTTGGTCGTTCCTCTTGCGTTCCGGCCACTTGCGTTCCTGTCGTCAGTTGCTGATCCGCTCCCGCTGATCCGGCATCGCCTTGAGCGTCGCCACGATCTGGCCGCTGTCGGCGCCGGACCCGCACAGGCCGAGAGCGGTCTCGCCGAAGTCCACGAGGCTGTGGTGGCGCGGGGCGGGCGCCCGCTCCAGCGGCACCAGCCACGCCGCGTGCCCGCGCACGGTCAGGGCGTCGAAGTAGCCGCGCTGGGTGTCGAACGGGATGTTGGTCTCGCGCGGGTCGCCGATGACGAAGACGCGGCGTTCAGGATCGGGCGGGATGCGGTCGAGCGATGCGGCGGGGTCGAACCAGCCCTGCGGGCGGGCCAGCAGCGTCCGCAGCCCGCGTGCCTCCAGATAGGCGCGGTAGGCCGGCGCGCCGGAGGAGATCACCGCGCAGCGCAGATCATGGCGGCGGGCCAGGAACTCCGCGGTCAGCGTGCCGCCGGCGCTGTGGCCGCCCAGGGCCCATGCCGTCACGCCGTAGCGGGCCTTCAGGACGTCGAGCAGGGCGTTCATCAGGGCCGCCTCGCGCGGCGTGTGGCGCGTCGTCCAGAAACGGCCGGAACTGCCATAGGCGCCGGGCCGGGCGAGGAACAGGAAAGGGATGCCGAACCGCTCCGCCAGGGCGCGTTCCTGGTCGATCATGGCGGCGACGCCCAGCCCCTCCTGGTGGCCGACGGAGGTCGGCTTGGTTCCCATGATGTCGCCGTGCATCCAGGCCGCGGCGATGGGGTTGGGGCTGGGGGCGGGGCGCAGTCCCGCCGCGTAGTAGCGCAGGCATTCCCCGCGCCCGTTCACCTCCACCCAGGCAGCGGTTTCCTGCGCCTCCAACGCGGCGCAGGCCTTGCGGGTGATGGTGACGCCCCCGGTCACCGCGGCGTTGGAAAAACGCTCCGCGCTCGGCTGCGACTGGGCGTGGGCGTCCGTCGTCACCACCATCGATATCGCCAGCACAAGACCAGCGAGGAGGATAATGGCCGCGCCCCGGCGCATCAGGACGCGGTTTCGCTCACCGCGGTGGTGGCCGGTTCCGCCGCCTTCGGCCGCACGGTCGCTGGGCCGCCCGCGGCGACGACCAGCCGGTCGGTGGCCGCCTCCAGCCGCTCCTCCAGTTCCTGCATGGCCTTGGCGCGGCCCAGGCCCGGCGGGATGGGGGGCAGGAATTCCACGATGATGGTGCCCGGCCGCTTGATGAAGCTGTTGCGCGCCCAGTAGAGGCCGGCGTTCAGCGCCATCGGCACGATGGGGATGTCGAGATGGTCGTAGAGCACGCCGACGCCGATCCGGTAGGGGCGGTAGGCGCCGACGGCGACCCGCGTTCCCTGCGGGAAGATCACGATGGGCCGCCCCTCGTCCCGCACCGGGCGGGCGTTTCGGACCATGGAGGCGACGGCGCGGCCCTTGGCGCCGCGGTCGACGGCGATCATCCGGGATCTGGCGGCGTACCAGCCCCAGATGGGAATCCACAGAAGCTCGCGCTTCAGGATGATCGCCGGGTCGTTGACGAGGAAGTGCAGCTTCATCGTCTCCCAGGCCGACTGGTGCTTGGCGGCCAGGAGGAAGGACCCGCTTTTGGGGACGTGCTCGCGCCCGCGCACCTCGTAACGGATGCCGGCGAGCGTGCGCTCCAGCCACGAGACGGTGCCGAAATACCACGTGATCACGCGGATCATGCTGCGTCGCGGCAGCAGCAGCGACCACAGGATGCCGACGCAGATGACCGCCGTCCACACATAGAAGGCGACGTTGAAGGCGAGGGAACGCAGGAAGATCATGGCCGGGAACTTGTCAGGATTCGATCAGCTTCTCAAGCGTGTAGCGAAGGCGCGTCACAATGTACTTGTTGTACTCGGTCATCAGCAGATTCGCCGTGCCCGGCCACAGCCACCAGTCGTTGAGATGCACGTTGGGAGAGGCGACGGGGTGGGGCACCACCTCGATCTCCGGGATCACCATGCGGAACTCCAGCAGGCTGCGCATCATGTGGTAATTGGCGGTGACCAGCCGCATCGAGCCGTAGCCCTGGGCGCGCAGCCAATCCGCCGTCTCGTAGGCGTTGCCGATCGTGCTGTCCGCCGAATAGCCGAGCGTGATGCAGCATTCCATCTCGCCGGGGAACTGGCGGGAGCGCTTCAGCAGCTCCTGCACCTCCAGCCCCTCGTAGACGCCGGAGACGAACAGCCGGTGCGCCCGCCCGTCGGCCAGCAACTCCAGCCCGGTGCTCAGCCGGCCGCTGCCGCCGGTCAGCACCACGATGGCGTCGGTGTTGCGGGTGGCCTCGGCGCTGCCGGGCGGCGGCGGAGTGCGGGGGATCGACGCGGCGAACCAGAACAGCCCGCCGAGCCAGGCCAGCCCGCCCAGCATCGCCAGCAGCAGCAGCCGTCGCAAAGCCCGCAGGACCCGGGCGCGCCGCGAGTGGGCCATCCCTCAGCCTCCGGACGGACGGATCGGGCGGGCGGTCACGGCATCGACTCCAGCGTGCGCAGCACCGTCCAGCGCGCGGTCAGCGCGGCCAGCAGGCAGGCGGCCAGCGGCACGGCGGCCAGCGCGGCGACGGCCCACCAGGGCGAGGTGGCGAGGTCGGGCAGCAGGCTGGCGTGAAGCCCGGCGGCGGCGTGGCCGATCCCGCCCAGCGTGCCGGCGGCCAGCAGCAGCCCGGTCATGCCGCCGCGCAGGGTCAGGCCGATGACGTGCGATTCGAACTGCCGCGCCACGTAACGGTCGGTGGCCCCCATCAGGTGCAGCAGCTCCACCACATGGCGGTGGATGGCGAGGCCGGAGCGCACGGCGAAGACCACCGCCATCACGCCCGCCCCGCCGATCAGCGCCACAATGCCCAGCGCCGCCAGATGCATCGCCCCGGCGAAGCGGCGCAGGTCGGCCAGCCACACCGCGTGGTCGTCCAGCGTGGCGCCGGGGGCAGCGGAGGTCAGGCGCGCGGACAGCGCCGCCGTGTCCACCGGCCCGTTGGTCATCACGTCGATCAGCCGCGGCATCGGCAGCAGCGGATCGGCGGCCTCCTTGCCCAGCCACGGCTCCAGAAGACGGCCGACGTCGCCGCTGGACAGGACGCTGGCGGTCGCGATGCCGGGGGTGGCGCGCAGGACGGTCAGCGCGGCCTCCGTCCGCTCCTCCAGCGGGGCGGCCTGGGCGCTGTCGGGCAGCGGCATGATCTGCACGGTCAGCCCGCCGGCCAGACCGCTGTCCCAACGCCGGGTCATGTCGGAGACGAGCAGGGCCCCGGCCAGCGCCAGCGCCGCCAGATAGACCATCAGCGCGGTCAGCCACATCAGGAAGCGCGAGGTCGGGTCCTTCGCCAGCGGCAGGTCGGAGTTTCGGCGGGTCAGCGGCGGCAGGGCCATGGCGTGTCTCCTTCCCTCCGCGTCAGGCCCAGCGCGAGGCGTGTGCCGGCAGGACGTGCAGGCGTCCGTTCTCCAGCATCAGGCGCGGGTGCTCGAAGCGGCGGATCAGCGCCTCGTTGTGCGAGGCGATGACCACGGTGGTGCCCAGCTTGTGAAGTTCCTCGAACAGGTAGAGCAGGCGCATGCCGATGCCGTCGTCGACGTTGCCGGTCGGCTCGTCGGCCAGCAGCAGGCGCGGGCGGTTGATGACCGCGCGGGCGATGGCGACGCGCTGCTGCTGCCCGCCCGACAGGGTGGAGGGCAGGGAGTTCAGATGGTTGCCCAGCCCCACCCAGCGCAGGATTTCCGTGCAGTGCTCCACTACATCGGACTCGCGCGCACCGCCCATGCGCAGCGGCAGCGCCACGTTGTCGAGCGCCGAGAGATGGTCGAGCAGGGCGAAGTCCTGGAACACCACGCCGATCTGGCGGCGCAGCGCCGGTAGGTCGGTGCGCTTGACCCGCGCCATGTCCTTGCCGAACAGGGTGACCAGCCCGCGCGACGGGCGGAGCGCCAGATACATCAGCTTCAGCAGCGACGACTTGCCGGCCCCGCTCGCCCCCGTCATGAAGTGGAACGAGCCGGGCGGCAGGGTGAAGCTGATGTCGCGCAGCACCTCCGGGCCGGTGCCATAGCGCAGTCCCACATTCTCGAAACGGATCACGGTCCCACCAAAGGCGCAACGGAAGGCCCCGGCGGCGTCCCGCCGGGTGCGCGGATGGACAATGCACCGGCAGGGGCCGGCGCGTCCACCGCTGTCCGTCTTGCCGCGCCCATTGCCTTGGTAGGAGCGGCCGTACGCGGCGCCCGTGCGTTCCTTGCTTCACACCTCATGACTACCTATAAGGACAGTCTGCAAATTCGGTGACAACGATCGGCATCTATGATCATCACCTGCCCGGCCTGCGACACACGGTACACTCTTGCCGATTCGGCGGTTGGTCCGCAGGGCCGGAAGGTGCGTTGCGCCCAATGCGGCCACATGTGGTGGCAGTCGCCGCAGGACGATCCCGTGTTCCATCCCGACGCGGTGACCGAGTTCCACCCGGTCCCGCCGTCCTCTGCCAAGACGCCGCCCTCCAAGACGAAGGCGGCTGCCAAGCCCGCGGCGGCCCCCGGCGCGCGGCGCCGGGCGCTGGTCGGTTGGGGGGGCTTCGTGGCGGTGCTGCTGGCCATCGGTGCCGCCGGTTATTTCGGCCGCGCCACCGTGGTGCGGTTGTGGCCTCCGGCCGCGTTGTTCTACGAGACGGTCGGCCTGCCGATGGAGCCGCCGGGCACCGGCCTCCAGCTTCAGAACGTCCGCTCGGAGCAGAAGGCCGAGGACGGCAAGGCCGCTTTGCTGGTGGAGGGGCAGATCGTCAACGTCTCCGAGACGCTGCGCACGGTGCCGGCGCTGCGGGTCACCGCGCTGGGCGCCGACCGCCAGCCGTTGCGGAACTGGACCGTCGCGCCGGTGCCGCCGCAGATCCTTCCCGGTGAGATCGCCACCTTCCGCGATGTCCAGGCGGACGCCGCCGGGGTGCTGGAGGTCATGATCACCTTCGACGGAGGGCGCTGAGGCGGTTGCTGACCGCGGTTCCGTTATGGCGCGTAGCCCCGGATGATCAGGGAGACCGCGCCGTCGACGATCCGGGTCAGCTGTTCCTCCGTCGGGCGTTCCGACAGGCACAGCATGAAGCGCAAATGCGTGTGCGACTTGACGAGTCCGACGAACTGCTCCGCCGCAAGCTGCGGGTCGGGGATGCGCAGCAGGCCGCGGCGGTCGAGATCGGTCATGAAGGCGCTGATGTGCTCCATGGTGCGGGCCGGGCCTGCCTCGTAGAAGGCGCTCGCCAGCTCGGGGAAGCGGTGGGCCTCGCCGACGACCACGCGGTAGCCGGCCAGCGCCTGCGGCGACAGGATCAGCGTGACGAAATGGCGGGCGATCAGGCGCAGCCCGTCGGCCATGTCAAGCGCGCGCGCCTCCTCGCAGACGGCGGCCATTGCCTGCCCCTTGCATTCGCGGGCGACCATGACGCGGAACAGCTCGTCCTTGCTGCCGAAATGGGCGTAGAGCGTCGCCTTGGACACGTTGGCCGTCTTGGCGATGGCGTCCATGCTGACGGCGCCGTAGCCATGGTCCAGGAACAGCTTTCCGGCGGCCTCCAGGATCTGCGCGGGCTTCGATCCTGCCTCCGGGGTGGGGGCGACCAGCGTGCTCATGCGTTCCTCATGTCCTGAAGCCGGGTGTCCTGAAACCGGCCTTGCATCCTGTTCTACCACGGTGCCGGCGGTCCTTGCGGGACTTCGTGCGCCGAGTCCCCGCTGCCGTAACGCGTTCCGCATTCAACCACAATCCCAAACGTTAAAACTAGACCGTTCAGTTCACTCTTGACAACAGGTAGGCCCGCGATCATCTTTTCGCAAGACTAAACTGAACGGTTCAGTTTCGGCGGGGCGGCGGCAAGCCGGATCGTGCCGGGCAAAGAACCGAAACGGGTGGGCTGGATTACGATGGTCAAGACCGTGCGGAAGATCGTTCTGTCGGGTGTGGCGGTGGCGGCGCTGGCCGGTGGCGGCTACGCCGGCTGGGAGTGGTGGACCGAGGGTCGCTTCTTCGAGTCGACCGACAACGCTTATGTCCACAGCGACATCACGGTGGTGAGCCCCAAGGTCTCGGCCTATGTGCGGGACGTCCGGGTGGCGGAGAACCAGCAGGTCGCCGCGGGCGACGTGTTGGCGGTTCTCGACGACCAGGACTTCCGCGCCAAGGTCGCGGAGGCCGAGGCCAACGTCGCCGCGCAGAAGGCGGCGCTCGGCACCATCGACAGCAAGCTGCAGCTCCAGAAGGCGATCATCGACCAGGCCGCCGCCTCGGTCTCCAGCGCCGAGGCCGAGCAGCGCCGCGCCCAGCAGGATTTCGATCGCACCCGCGCGCTGGCCAGCGACAGCTGGGCCAGCCGCCAGAAGTTCGAGACGGCGGACGCCGACCTGCGCAAGGCGACGGCGGAGACCGCCCGCAGCCGCGCCGCTCTGGTCGCGGAGCAGGATCAGGTCGGCGTGCTGAACGCCAGCCGCAGCGAGACCGACGCCCGCCTGCGTCAGGCGGAGGCCGCCCTGCAGACCGCGCGCAACGATCTGAACAACACGGTCATCCGGGCCCCGGTGGACGGGGTGGTCGGCAACCGCGGCGTCCAGGTCGGCCAGTACGCGCGTCCGGGCGTGCAGCTTCTCTCGCTGGTGCCGCTGCCCGATGTCTATGTGGTCGCCAACTTCAAGGAGACGCAGCTCGCCCGCATGCGTCCCGGCCAGCCGGTGACGGTGGAGGTGGACGCCTATCCGGACAAGCATCTGCTCGGCCGGGTGGAGAGCTTCGCGCCGGCGTCGGGCTCGCAGTTCAGCCTGCTGCCGCCTGAGAACGCGACCGGCAACTTCACCAAGATCGTGCAGCGCGTGCCTGTGCGCATCGCCCTGCCGCGCGACAGCGTGCTGTCCGGCCTGCTGCGCCCCGGCCTGTCGGTGGTCGCCGAGGTCGACACCCGCGGCGCCGAAGACCAGCCGCACAACGCGGGCACCGTCATGGGTGCTCTGATCCCCGGCCGGACGGTCGCGTCGAAGTAACCGCGCCAACACCCGTTTTTCGTTTCAATCTCTTTCGTCCTGGAGAGGGCGACCATGACCGCCATCACCAACGACGACACGCCCACCGCCCGCAACGCCAATCCCCCGGCGGACGCGGGCGGCGAGACCGCCGCGTCCCGGCTCCAAACTCCCCGCCCCCGCGGGCCGGGGCGCGGCGGCTCCTTCCTCTTCCAACGCAGGACCCAGCGCCGCGCCGCGCCCGGTGAGCACGCGCGACTGGCTGGGCTTCCTGTCCATGGTCGTCGGCATGTTCATGGCGATCCTGGACATCCAGATCGTTTCCAGCTCCCTGTCGGAAATCCAGGCGGGCCTCGCGGCCAGCGCCGACGAAATCTCGTGGGTGCAGACTTCCTACCTCATCGCCGAGGTGGTGATGATCCCGCTGTCCGGCATGCTGGCGCGGATTCTCTCCACCCGCGTGCTGTTCACCATCGCCGCCGCCGGCTTCACCCTGACCAGCGTCGCCTGCGCCTTCACCTCCAGCATCGAATCGATGATCGTGTGGCGGGCGCTCCAGGGCTTCATCGGCGGCGCGATGATCCCGACCGTCTTCGCCACCAGCTTCTCCCTGTTCCCGCCGGAGAAGCGGGCCGGCGTGTCGGTGATGATCGGTCTGGTCGCCACCATGGCGCCGACGCTCGGCCCGACTCTCGGCGGCTGGCTGACCCAGAGCTTCTCCTGGCACTGGCTGTTCCTGGCCAACGTGCTGCCGGGCATCGCCGTGACCTCGCTGGTGTGGACGCTGGTCGACGTGGACAAGCCCAACCCGGCGCTGCGCAAGGGCTTCGACTTCATCGGGTTGGGGCTGATGGCCGCCTTCCTCGGCAGTCTGGAGTTCGTGGTCGAGGAAGGCCCGCGTCAGGACTGGTTCCAGGACGAGTATGTGGCGATCTTCGCCGTGGTCGCCGCGGTGTCCGCCATCGGCTTTTTCTGGCGGGTCCTGACCTACGGCAACCCGATCGTCGAGCTGCGCGCCTTCCTGGACCGCAACTTCGCCATCGGCTCGCTCTACAGCTTCATCATCGGCATCGGGCTCTACGGGGCGGTCTATCTGCAGCCGCTGTTCCTGGCGCGGGTGCGCGGGCTGAACAGCCTGCAGATCGGCACGATCATGTTCGTGACGGGCGCCTTCCAGTTCCTGTCCGCGCCGATCGCCGGCGCGCTGTCGAAGAAGCTCGACCTGCGGGTGATGCTGGCGATGGGGCTGTGCCTGTTCGGCACGGGCGTCTGGCTGAACGCCCACCTGACCAACCAGTCCGGCTTCTGGGAGCTGTTCCTGCCGCAGGCGGTGCGCGGCCTGTCGCTGATGCTCTGCTTCATCCCGGTGAACACCATCGCGCTCGGCACCCTGCCGCTGGAGCAGCTCAAGAACGCGTCGGGTCTCTACAACCTGATGCGCAACCTGGGCGGCGCCATCGGTCTGGCGGCGATCAACACCGTGCTGCTGGAGCGGGCCTCCCTGCACATGAACCGGCTGGGCGACAACCTCAACCTCGCCCGTCCGCTGGTGCAGGAGACGCTGGACGGGCTGGCGGCCAAGTTCGACGGGCTGGTCGCCGACCCGCAGGCCGCCGCCATGAAGACGCTGGCCCGCATGGTCGAGCGCGAGGCGATGGTGCTGACCTTCAACGACTGTTTGCTGCTGATGGCCGGGGTGTTCTTCGCCGGGCTCCTGCTGATGCCGCTGGTGCGGCGTCCTGGCGGCAAACCGGCGGCGGCGGATCACTGATCGGAGTGACACCGTCTTCGCGCCGGTGAAGCGTCCCGGTGACCGGCGCCTGTCTTCGTGCTATAGGGCAGGCCGTCGCGTCGAAGGGTCTTTCCGCCGTCATGAGCAAGCGCCAATACACCCGCGCCGAGGTCAAGGAACTGCTGTCCGCGCTGGAGCGCCAGTGCCGGGAGGCGTCGAAGCTCGCCCAGCTGGCCGAGCATGAGGCGAGCAAGCACAGCTTCGGCGCCTACCGCGAATTCCGCGACAAGGTGGGCGAGTTCCAGGCGCTGGTCATCCTGATCGAGCAACGGCTGCGCAACCTCGTGGACACCCGCTCCGACGACCTGCGCGACCAGTTCGAGCGGCTGGACACGGTGATGCTGGCCCTTCTGGTTCGGGCCAGCATGCGCTTCTTCTTCGTGCTGTCGGCCAACCCGATCCTGCCGATGGGCGCCCGCGAGATCTTCGTCGCGGAGCTGCGCAGCCTGCACGACGCCCACGAGAAGCTGAAGCGCCCCAACTACGCCGGCAAGCTGGGCCAGGACCTGGAGCGCGATCTGGAGACCGCCTCCCTGATCCTGGAGGAGATCATCGACAAGGCGCCGAGCCTGCTCAACTTCCGCGGCGGCGCGGCGTAACCGGACTCAGCGCTGGATCAGCGCGCTTTCCTTGCCGGACAGCACGAACACCTTGGCGTAGCTCTTGAGAAGCGCGTCGATCAGGGCGTTGACCTTCGGGCTGGACATGGCGCGCGGCTTGGCCGGATCGACGTGGAGGACGCAGCTGTCCTTCACGTCGTTGAAGGCGGCCAGGGCGTTGATGCGGTCGGGTCGGAACTCGTCGGGGAAATTCTCGTCCATCAGCCAGAAGCACTGGAAGTTCCGGCAGGACTGCGGACGCTCCTCATAGACGGTGCAGCCCTTGCCCTGGTCGCAGGACACGCACCACTTGGCCGAAGGCTTCTTCAGTTCGGGCACGCCCATCAGCTTGCAGCACAGCGTGCATTCTCCGCAGTTGCGGTCGGCCATAACGCGAGATCCTGATCTGTCCCAATGAAAGAGCGCGGACACTCGCACAAAGGGCGGTGCCGGGGAAAGTGTCCGTTGGATGGGGGAACGCCCCAGCGGGCCGATCAGCCGGTTGACCGGATTTTTGTTGGGAACCCTTGGGGCGTTCTGTGCCCTCCCTACGGGCGCGCTTTCTGGCCGGCGTCCCGGGCAATGAACGGCTTGTCCGACCCCTTTTCCCAATCTTCCAGATATTCCGCCTTTTTCGCATCCACGCTTTGAATGTTTGCACGCGCCCAATCATGCGAAGCCGGCGTGTTGTCCACCCAAGTGCAGGATTTCAGATCGCTCTCCAGCTCGGACGAGGAGGCTGGAACCGGCTCCAACGAAAAGCGCGCTTTCCACACGCCAAGTCGCGGAACGACACGAGCGTAATAAATTTGATCGGCCGCGAAGTCAGCGTCCATGAAGTCAGCCGACTCGCCAACAACCATCAGGCGGCGTTTGCCTGCGGGTGCTTCATAAGCAATTTTCTTTCCAGCAGACACGATGCCGATGAATTCGGAATTGCCTGTCGTTATGTCATAAACCGAAGACTGAATGGCACCACCGAAGAAGGATGGCCGCATCAGGACAAGTGTCGCGGAGTTTTCTGCGGGTTTGGTTGCTGCGATTGGTTCCGGCACATCCCGCATGTGTGTGCTGGCGCAGGCGTTAAGCAACAGCAACGTGCCCATTGCCAGGAGGGCCGCGCGAATTTTTCCCGCTATCATTGTTTTTTCCTTTGATTTTATGCTTTTGATAAGTGGCGCGCCATCGCGCGGATGAGTTCAGGAGGGGAATCTCCGACCACAATCGCGCGGAACGATTATTGATAGTACGATTGTGTGAAAGCAAGCGTCGGGTTATTTCCCTCCGCAAACAATCAACCTGCGGGAGAAAGCCGCAAGGTTCAGGTCGGCGGCCCCGGAAGGATTGCCGGGGGGGCGCCTTACGCCAGGCTGGGAGCGACCAGCGGTTCCTCCGCCTCGCGGATCAGCAGCGCCTCAATGGCGTCGGCGGGAGCCGGGCGGGCGTAGAGGTAGCCCTGCGCGTACTTGCACAGGATGTCGCGCAGGAATTCCGACTCCATCTCGGTCTCCACGCCCTCGGCGACCGCCTCCATGCCCAGGATGGCGGCCAGCGTGGCGATGACCTGCACGATGGCGGCGTTGCCTTCGCCCGACGAGATGGCCTGGACGAAGCTGCGGTCGATCTTCAGCGTGTCCGCCGGGAATTTGTGCAGGTAGGACAGCGACGAATAGCCGGTGCCGAAATCGTCGATGGACAGGCGAACGTCCATGTCGCGGATGCCCTGCATCAGCACCCGGCACTTGGCGGGGTCCTTCATCAGCAGGCTTTCCGTGATCTCCAGCTTCAGGCTGGAGGGCGGGACCCGGCTTTCCTGCAGCACCTCGCTCACCAGCCCGATCAGGTCGTCATCGCTGAACTGGCGGGAGGAGACGTTTACGCTCATGAACAGCGGGGTGGAGCGGGGGAAGCGGGTCTGCCACTGGGCGAGCTGGCGCGCCGCCTCGCGCAGCGCCCAGCGGCCCATCGGGACGATCAGCCCCGATTCCTCGGCCAGCGGGATGAATTCGCCCGGCGGGACCAGCCCGCGCTCGGGATGCTTCCAGCGCATCAGCGCCTCGAAGCCGGCGATGTGCCCGGAGGAGAGGGCGACGATCGGTTGATAGTAGAGAACGAGCTGATCCTGCTCCAACGCCATGCGCAGATCGGTTTCCGTGCGCATCTGGGCCATCGCCTGACGGCGCAGGTTGCTGTCGAACACGTCGATGCGCGCCCGCCCGCCCGACTTGGCGCGGTACATGGCAAGGCTGGCGTCGCGCAGCATCTCCTCCGCCCGGTCGTAGCCGGAGACGCTGAGGGCGATGCCGATGGAGGCGGACAGCACCAGCTCGTGGCCGTCCAGCGCCAGCGGCCGCGCGACGGCCTCGCCCATGCGCTCCGCCGCGGACAGGGCGTCGCCCACGTCGTCGACGCTGTCCAGCAGCACGGCGAACTCGTCCGCCGAGAGGCGGGCGAGCGTGTCGCCCATGCGCCGGGTCCCGTCCAGCCGCTCGGCGATGGTCTTCAGCAGCCGGTCGCCGACGCTGGACCCCAGCGCGTCGTTGATCGACTTGAAGCGGTCCAGGTCGATGAAGATGACGGCGAAGGCCTTGCCGCCGGCCCGCCGGTTGCGGTCCAGCGCCTGCCCGATGCGGTCCAGCAGCAGGGTGCGGTTGGGCAGCCCGGTCATGCCGTCGTGGAAGGCGTCGAACAGAAGCTGTTGCTCCGCCCGCTTCTGGGCGGTGATGTCGGTCATCGAACCGGCGATTCGCACCGACCGGCCCGACCCGTCGCGAACGGCGAGCCCGCGGACCAGCATCCACAGCTCGTCCCCGTCGGCGGCGCGGATGCGGAAGACGTGCTGGAGATGCTCGCGCTCGCCGGTCAGATGCAGGTCGATGGCGGTGCGCAGCCCGGCCAGATCGTCGGGGTGCACCCGGTCGAACCATTCGCCGATCCGGTTGGACAGGCTGTCCACGGCGCAGCCGAGCATGGCCGCCCAGCGCGGGGAATAGTAGACCTCGTCCGTGTCCAGCCGCCAGTCCCACAGCCCGTCGTTGGCGCCGGCGGCGGCGAGCGCGTAGCGCTCCTCGCTCTGCAGCAGGCGTTGCTCGGCGGTCTTGCGGTCGGTGACGTCGGCCTGGCTGCCGACCAGCCGCACCGGGCGGCCCTGCGCGTCCAGCACGGCGATGCCGCGGCAGGCCATCCAGCGGGTGCCGCCATCGGCGTGGCGCACGCGGTACTCGATCGTGAAGACGGTGTCGTCGCCGCCCAGCGCGTCCAGCGCTGCGCGCAGCGACGGGCGGTCGTCGGGATGGACGCGCTCCATCCACTCGTCGGGGCTGCTGCCGACGCCGCCTTCCTCGAGCCCGAGGAGCGATAGCCAGCGCGGCGAATAATAGACGGTGCCGGTTTCGAGGTCCCAATCCCACAGGCCGTCGTTGCTGGCCGCGGCGGCGAGCGCGTAGCGCTCTTCGCTTTTGCGCAGCTGGCGTTCGGCGTGCTTGCGGTCGGTAATGTCGGCGACCGACCCGACGAGGCGGACCGGATCGCCCGATTCGTCGGGGACCGCCATGCCGCGGCAGACCAGCCAGCGCCAGCCGGTGTCGCCACCGTCCGGCGATAAGCCGGCTCCGGCACGGCGGACGCGGTGTTCGATCTGGAAAGGCAGCGAGACGCCGACCATCTGGCCTTCGAAGGAGGCGTAGAGCCAGTCGATGTCGTCGGGGTGGACGCGGTCGAGCCAATCTTCCGGGCGATTGACGTCGCCCGGCGGCAGGTCGAGAAACTCCTTGAAGCGGGGAGACAGGAACATCGTATCGTTGCGAAGGTCCCAGTCCCAGACGCCTTCGGAGCCGGCTTTCTCGGCCAGCAGATATCGCTCGATCGTGCTGCTCAAAGCCCCCTCACCGCCGCGGCGTGCCCGCATCCTGTGACTCGCAACATAGTGCCCGAATGGTGAATGAGAAATGAAGCCCCGTTGCGAAGGATTTGCGTCATGCTGGTGTTAAGGACGAACAAACCCGCTTCGCGGGCGCCCGGAGGCGTCCCGGGATGTTATCGGCGAGTCGAACGCAGGCCGTCACTGTGAGGAAGCGGAAGCATGGAGTGGTCCGATCAGGGCGTCGTGCTGTCGGCGCGGCCGCATGGCGAGACCTCGGCGGTCGTCACCCTGCTGACGCGCGACCACGGCCGGCACGCCGGCATGGTCATGGGCGGGCGATCCAGCCGCAACCGGGCGGCGCTGGAGCCCGGCACGCTGGTGTCGGCGCGCTGGCGCGGACGCCTGCCGGAGCATCTGGGCAACCTGACGCTGGAGGTGGTGCAGGGCTATTCCGCCGCCTTTCTCGATGATCCGTTGCGACTCGCGACCCTGACCGCCGCCTGCGCGCTGGCCGAGGCCGCCCTCCCGGAGCACCAGCCGCACCCGGCGCTGTTCGACGGGCTTCTGGCGCTGTTCGGCCTGCTGAGTGGCGACGCCTGGGCCGAGTCTTACGTGCGATGGGAGGTCGGGCTGCTCGCCGAACTCGGATTCGGGCTGGATCTCGACCGTTGCGCGGTCACCGGAGCCAACGATTACCTCGCCTATGTCAGCCCGCGCACCGGGCGCGCGGTGTCGGCCTCCGCCGGGGAACCCTACCGCGACCGGCTGTTGCCGCTGCCCGGATTCCTCATCGGGCTGGGCGGCGGCGGGCCGCAGGCGGTGGCGGAGGGACTGCGTCTGACCGGTCATTTCCTGGAGCGCCATCTGCTCAACGGCCCGCTGCCGCCCGCAAGGCTGCGATTAAGAGAACGTTACGAGAACACGGTGGCGCGCCGCCGCTAGATTTGGTATCCACACGCCATGACGTCCCGAGACCCTGCCCAAGACCCCGTCCTCGACATCCAGGAGAAGCCGCTCCGCGACGCGCTGAGCGAGCGGTACCTGAGCTACGCGCTGTCCACCATCATGGCGCGGTCGCTGCCCGACGTGCGCGATGGGCTGAAGCCGGTGCACCGGCGTCTGCTCTACGCCATGAGCCAGCTGCGGCTCGACCCCTCGACGCCGCCGAAGAAATCGGCCCGCGTCGTCGGCGACGTGATCGGCAAGTTCCACCCGCACGGCGACACCTCCGTCTACGACGCGCTGGTCCGTCTGGCGCAGGACTTCGCGGTGCGCTACCCGCTGGTGGACGGGCAGGGGAACTTCGGCAACATCGACGGCGACAACGCCGCGGCCATGCGTTACACCGAGGCGCGCCTGACCGACGTCGCCAAGGCCCTGCTGGAAGGCATCGACGAGGACGCGGTCGATTTCCGCCCGACCTACGACGGCGACGGGGACGAGCCGGCGGTCCTGCCGGCCAACTTCCCCAACCTGCTGGCCAACGGCTCCAGCGGCATCGCCGTCGGCATGGCGACCAACATCCCGCCGCACAACGCCGCCCAGCTCTGTTCCGCCCTGCGGCTGGTGCTGAAGCACAAGCAGGACTGCGTGAAGGCGGCGCTGGCCGGCAAGGAGAAGCCGGCCCCGACGAAGATCGAGGATCTGGTCACCCTGATCTCCGGCCCCGACTTCCCGACCGGCGGCGTGCTGGTCGAGCCGCGAGCCAACGTGGTCGAGGCCTACCGCACCGGCCGCGGCTCCTTCCGCCTGCGCGCCCGGTGGGAGGTGGAGAAGCTGGGGCAGGGCACCTGGCAGGTCGTCGTCACCGAGATGCCCTATCAGGTGCAGAAGGCCCGGCTGGTCGAGAAGATCGCCGAGCTTCTGACCAACCGGAAGCTGTTGCTGCTGGAGGATGTGCGCGACGAGTCGGCGGAGGACGTGCGACTCGTCCTGGTGCCGAAGAGCCGCAACGTCGATCCCGAGGTCCTGATGGCCTCGCTGTTCCAGACGACCGATCTGGAAATCCGCTTCGCCATGAACATGAACGTGCTGGACAAGGACAACGTCCCGCGCGTCATGAATCTGTTCGAGGTGCTGGACGCCTTCCTCGACCACCGGATGGAGGTGCTGGAGCGGCGGTCCCGCCACCGGCTGGCCAAGATCGACCACCGGCTGGAAGTTTTGGGCGGTTACCTGATCGCCTATCTGAACCTCGACGAGGTGATCCGCATCATCCGCGAGGAGGACGAGCCCAAGCAGGCGCTGATGCGGGCCTTCTCCCTGACCGAGGTGCAGGCCGAGGCCATCCTCAACATGCGGCTGCGCAACCTGCGCAAGCTGGAGGAGATGGAGATCCAGCGCGAGAACGACGCGCTGACCGCCGAGCGGGCCGGCCTGAGCGAGCTGCTGGCGGACGAGAGCCTGCGCTGGAAGACCATCGGCAAGGAGACCGAGGAGACGCGCAAGCGCTTCGGCGAGGACCGCCGGACCCAGGTCGCCGAGGCCACGGCCGTCATCGACATCCCCGTCGACGCCATGGTGGAGCGCGAGCCGCTGACCGTGCTGTGCTCCCAGAAGGGCTGGATTCGCGCGGTGCGCGGCCACCTGACCGACGCCGAACGCCTCGACGTGAAGTACAAGGAAGGCGACAAGGAAGGCTTCTGGGTCCATTGCGAGACCACCGACAAGCTCCTTGTCTTCGGCACCAACGGCAAATTTTACACACTGTCCGCCGACAAGCTGCCGCGCGGGCGCGGCTTCGGCGAGCCGGTGCGGCTGATGATCGATCTCGGCAACGAGGCGGACATCATCACCCTGTTCAAGCACCAGCCCGACCGCCGCCTGCTGGTCGCGTCGGAGGACGGGCGCGGCTTCCAGGTCGAGGAGAACGAGGTCGTCGCCCAGACCCGTTCCGGCAAGCAGATCCTCAACCCCGACGACAACAAGGACGCCAAGATCTGCATCCCGGCGGAGGGCGACCATGTGGCTGTTATCGGCAACAATCGCCTGCTGCTGGTCTTCCCGCTGGAGCAGGTGCCGGTGATGGCCCGCGGCAAGGGCGTGCAACTCCAGAAGTACAAGGACGGCAGCCTGTCCGACCTGAAGGTCTTCACCATCGCCGAGGGGCTGAGCTGGAAGCACGGCGAGCGGCAGTTCAACGTCACCAACCTGACCGGCTGGCTGGGCAACCGCGCCGGCGTGGGCAAGATGCCGCCCAACGGCTTCCCCAAGGTGAATCGCTTCACGTAAGCCGGCCGTCTCCGGGGCTCATACACCTAACGTTGCGCGCAAACGGAGGGCTTTCGGCCCTCCGTTTCACTTTTGGCGGAATTTCCGACGGAAAGTTCCCGAATTGGTAGGGTTGAGCCATGCTTATGCTTGAACTCTGACCCGCGATTCCGGCATAGTCGTCATATCAAAAGGAACTCGGTGCCATCGGCCGAAGCGGTGCCCAGAACGCGGGCATCAAGGCTGAAGGAACACCGGGCATAGGGGAGGCACGCGCATGGTCACCACAGATCCGTGTGAAGGCACAGCGGTGGCACGGGGGTCCATCGGCCCCGGCAGTCCCGGTCCGTAACCCGCACGGTGACGTCGATCCGGCGTTGCCAGAAAATTTTCACAAAACAACAGCCTTTCGGTTTGCACGCCGCGCCCCCTTTGCGGGGGCGGGAACGGCGGTGTGCGCCCACGCCGGGACGAGAGGACCCAAGGAGACCGCCATGAAACGCCGTACCTTCATCACCAGCGCCGGTGTCGGTGTCGCCGCCAGCACGCTGGCCGCCCCCGCCATCGCGCAGAGCAACCCCGAGATCAAGTGGCGCTGCGCGTCGAGCTTTCCCAAGAGCCTTGACACCATCTACGGCGGGGCCGAGCGGGTGGCCAAGCGTGTCGCCGAAATGACAGAGGGCAAGTTCCAGATCCGCACCTTCGCCGGCGGCGAGATCGTTCCCGGCCTTCAGGTGCTGGACGCCGTGAAGGACGGCACCGTGGAGTGCGGCCACACCGTTTCCTATTACTATGTCGGCAAGGACCCGACCTTCGCCTTCGACGCGGCGATGCCCTTCGGCCTGAACGCTCGCCAGCAGAACGCCTGGATGACCCACGGTGGCGGCATGGACCTGATGCGCGAGTTCTTCAAGGGCTACAACATCATCCAGTTCGCGGCGGGCAACACCGGCACCCAGATGGGCGGCTGGTTCCGCAACGAGTTGAAGTCCGTCGAGGACCTTAAGGGCCTGAAGTTCCGCATCGGCGGCTACGCCGGCACCATCCTGCAGCGCCTGGGCGTGGTGCCGCAGCAGATCGCCGGCGGCGACATCTACCCGGCGCTGGAGAAGGGCACCATCGACGCGGCGGAGTGGGTCGGCCCCTACGACGACGAGAAGCTCGGCTTCAACAAGGTTGCCAAATACTACTACTATCCCGGCTGGTGGGAAGGCGGTCCGCAGGTGTCCTTCCTGATCAACCTGCCGCAGTGGGAGCAACTTCCCAAGCACTACAAGTCGGTTCTGGAGGCCGCCTGCGCCGACGCGACCGCCGACATGCTCGGCAAGTACGACGTGGTGAACATGCACGCGCTGAAGCGTCTGGTCGGCGCCGGCACCGTGCTGAAGCCCTACCCGCGCGACATCCTCCAGGCCTGCTATCAGGCGACCTTCGACGTCTACGAGGAGGAGGCCGCCAAGAACGAGAAATTCCGCAAGGTCTACGAGCCGTGGCGCAAGTTCCGTGACGAGGAGTATCTGTGGTTCCGCGTCGCCGAGAACACCTTCGACAACTTCGTCTACTCGGCCCCGACGCCGAAGAAGAAATCCTGAAAGAACGCCGAACACAAAAAAGCCCCGCGGAAGCGGGGCTTTTTTGTTGCCGATAAGCGGGCGGGCTTTCCGGTTCCTCCCCCGCTGGGCGGGGGAGGAGGGAGCGGTTACTTGCCCTGCAACTGCCGCATGAGGTCGGCGTTGGGATCCTCGGTGGGTTGCTCCGGCGCGCCGAAGGGCGGTGGCGGTTCGCCCGAATCGAAGGCCGGGATCTCGATCTTCACATTGTCCAGATCGATCGGCTCGCCGCGGTCCAGGCCGGAGAAGACCATCTCCGGGAACATGATGACCAGCGCCACCATGATCAGCTGGATGCAGACGAACGGCACGGCGCCCCAGTAGATCTGGCCAGTGGTGATCTTCTTGATGATCTTCCCGGTGATCTTGTCCTTGTAATCCTCCCGTGGAGCGACGCTTCGCAGGAAGAACAGGGCGAAACCGAAGGGCGGATGCATGAAGGAGGTCTGCATGTTGACGCCCAGCAGGACGCCGAACCAGATCAGGTCGATGCCCAGCTTTTCCGCGACCGGGGCGAGCAGCGGCACGATGATGAAGGCCAGCTCGAAGAAGTCGAGGAAGAAGGCGAGCAGGAACACCATGATGTTGACGACGATCAGGAAGCCCAGTTCGCCGCCCGGCAGGCTGGTCAGCAGATGCTCCACCCACAGGTCGCCATTCACGGCGCGGAACACCAGACCGAAGACCGTCGAGCCGATCAGGATGAAGATGACGAAGGAGGACAGCTTGGCCGTCGTGTCCATCGCCTGACGCATCAGCGACCAGCTCAGCTGCCGCTTCATGAGCGCCAGGATCATGGCGCCCGCGGCACCCATGGCGCCGCCTTCCGTCGGTGTCGCGATGCCGATGAAGATGGTGCCCAGAACCAGGAAGATCAGGACGAGCGGCGGCACCAGCGAGGTCAGCACCCGGAACAGCAGCTTGGCGCCGCGCAGGCTCCGCGCCTCCGGCGGCAGGGCCGGGGTGAACTCGGGGCGGACGATGCTGACGACCAGGATGTAGCCGGCGTAGAGGCCGGTCAGCACCAGGCCGGGGACCAGGGCGCCGGCGTACATGTCGCCGACCGAACGGCCGAGCTGGTCGGCCAGGATGATCAGCACCAGCGACGGCGGAATGATCTGGGCCAGCGTGCCGGACGCTGCGATGACGCCCGACGCCAGACGCCGGTCATAGCCGTAGCGCAGCATGATCGGCAGCGAGATCAGGCCCATCGAAATGACCGAGGCGGCGACCACGCCGGTGGTCGCGGCGAGCAGCGCGCCGACGAAGATCACCGCGTAGGCCAGACCGCCGCGCAGCGGGCCGAAGAGCTGCCCGACCGTGTCGAGCAGATCTTCGGCCATGCCGGATCGTTCGAGGATCAGGCCCATGAAGGTGAAGAAGGGAATGGCCAGCAGCGTGTCGTTGCGCATGATGCCGAAGACGCGCTCCGGCAGCGCCTGGAACAGCGCCGGGGTCAGCAGGCCCAGCTCGATGCCGATCAGACCGAAGAGGAGGCCGTTCGCGGCGAGCGCGAAGGCGACCGGGAAACCCATCAAAAGGAAAAGAACAAGCGCCGCGAACATCAGCGGCGCCATGTTCTCAATGAGGAAGGCGGCCATCGTGTGTGGTTCCCGGTCTCTTAGGAGTGGCTGTGCATCTTCTCGCCGGGCTGGTCAATGAGACCGGCCAGGAAGGCGATGCGTTTGATCAGCTCGGACACCGCCTGCATGGTCAGCAGGAAGAAACCGGCGGGAACCAGGATCTTGACCGGCCAGCGGATCAGGCCGCCGGCGTCGCTCGACATTTCCTTGGTGATGAAGCTGTCCCAGAACATCGGCCAGGAGAGCCACATGATCAGGATGGCCATCGGGAACAGGAAGAAGAGGATCCCGAAGATGTCCACCATGCACTGGACGCGCCTGGAGAAGCGGCCCAGCACGATGTCGATGCGGATGTGTTCGTTGCGCAGGAACGTGTAGCCCGAGCACAACAGGAACACTGCGGAGAACAGGTACCATTGCAGCTCAAGCCAGGCGTTGGAGCTGTAATGCAGGCTGTAGCGGATGACCGCGTTGGCGGAACTGACGATCACGGCGACCAGCACCAGCCAATAGACGAGTTTGCCGATGCCGTCGTTGACAGCATCGATCAGCCCGCTGATTCGGAGCAGGAACCTCAACGGAGAGCCTCCCTGTTGGTTGGGACCGGGTCTCTGCCCGATCCGTTCCTTTTGTTGCCCTGTGAACGGTGGCGCTGGGCGCCGGTTCAATCTTTTATGGTAACACCATGGGGTGTTTGCTGCGGCAATATTCCGCAGGACGCCCCGACAGCGCAAGAGCTTGAAAGCCTTTATACGTGATTGCCCCAATAGTCTCCGATCGCAAGCAATCCGGCCGACAGCCCGTCAGTCAGTCGGATCGTTGGGCAGGCGGAACCAGCCGTCGCGGCCCAACGCCTCCAGGGGGCGGAACTTGGCCTTGTAGGCCATCTTGCGGCTCTGGGCGATCCAATAGCCGAGATACACGTAGGGCAAGCCGTCCGCCTGGGCGCGCTCCAGCAGGCTGAGGATCATGAAGCTGCCCAGGCTGCGGCGGTCCTGGCGGGGGTCGTAGAAGCTGTAGACCGCGGAGTAGCCGTCGGTCAGGCGGTCGGTCAGCATGCAGCCGACCAGCCGCCCCTCGGCGTCGCGGGCTTCGAGCAGGCTGGTGTCGGCCCGGCCCTCGTCGATCATGGCGGCGAAATCGGCCATCGCCATGCGTGCCATGTCGGATTCGCCGTGGCGGGAGTTCTGGTAGAGCGAGAACAGCCGGTACTGCTCCGTCGTGGCGGCGGCGGCGGCCTCCGCCAGGGTCAGATCGCCGTTGCCGCGGAGAACGCGCTTCTGCGACCGGGTCGGGGTGAAGGCCCCCACGGGAATGCGGACCGGGACGCAGGCCTGGCAGTTCGGGCAGACCGGCCGGTAGACGATGTCGTGGCTGCGCCGGAAGCCGGCGCGCGACAGGGTGGAATTGACCTCCGCCGAATAGGGACCCAACAGCCGGGTAAACAGCTTGCGCTCCACCCGTCCCGGCAGATAGGGGCAGGGCATCGGCCCGGACCGGAAGAACTGCTGGAGCGGGCGGAGTTGCGGCTGGATGACCGACATCGGGCTGGCTGACTTCTGAATCACCGGCCCGTGGGTCGGCTGTTGGGGTTCGGCGGCTGGAGAGGTGTTGAACGAAGACTACTGGGACTGGCTCTGGGTCATGGTGGCGGTGTCCTGGCCGAAGAAGGCGCGTCCGATCTCGTTGGTGATGCCGCAGAGCTGGGCCTGCACGCCATCCAGATACTCGTGCAGGCCGAGCTGGATCACCTCCTCGATCGGGCGGGTCAGAAGCGCGCCGAGCAGTTCGTCCACCTTCTCCATCGCCTCACTGCCGTTGCGCAGGGTGTAACGGGATTTCAGGCGGGTCAAGAGGCCGTCGATCTGTCGCACACACATCACAACCGATCGTGGGAAGCCCTCGTTGAACATCATGAAGCCGGCGACCGTGGTGGGCGACATGCCGCGCGGGTAGACGCGCCGGAAGGCGTGGTACCCGGCGGCCGAGCGCAGCACCGTCGTCCACTGGCTCATGTCCAGGGTCGAGCCGACCACGACGGGGGAGGGCAGCAGCGTGTGGTACTTGATGTCGAGCAGGCGCGTGGTCTGGTCCGCCCGTTCGATGTATTTGCCGAGCTGGTAGAAGTACCAGCCCTGGTCGCGGTAGAAGGTGCCCTCGGTGATGCCGGTGTGGGTCTGGCACTCCTCCTTGATCCAGGTGCAGACCTTGGACAGGTTGGGCAGGGCCACGTCCTTGCCGTTCATCTCCACCAGCTTGTTGTGGAACACGTTGATCTGCGTCCACATCTCGGTGGAGATCCAGGGGCGCAGGACGCGGGCGTTCTCCCGCGCCATGCGCAGCATGGAGACCAGCGAGTTCGTGTGCTGGGTGTCGAACATGTAGTAATGGACCACCGCCTCCGCCGTGGGGCGGTCGTGGCGGCTGAAGAAGTCCTTCTCGTCGGCGTTGAGCTGGACGATGGAGAACCAGTTGGTCATCCCCCGCGTGTCGCGCGCGAAGGTCTCATGCACGTCCAGGATCCGGGCGAGATTCTCGGCGCGCTCCATGTAGCGCGCCATCCAGAAAATGCATTCGGCGTAACGGGCCAGCAGATTCACGACGCGCTCCCTTCCTGTGACCCATCCTGGAGTACCCCATCTTGGAGTACCCAGGTGTCCTTGGATCCGCCGCCCTGCGACGAGTTGACGATCAGCGTGCCCTTCTTCAGCGCCACGCGGGTCAGGCCGCCGGGCAGCACCCAGGTGTTCTTGCCCGTGATGGCGAAGGGGCGCAGATCGACGTGGCGGGGATCGATGCCGTCGTCGGTCACGGTGGGGCAGACCGACAGGTCGACCACCGGCTGGCTGATGTAGTTGGACGGATCGGCCAGCAGCTTGGCCCGGCAATCCGCCAACTCCTCCTTGCTGGCGCGCGGGCCGATGGTGATGCCATAGCCGCCGGCCTCGCCGACCGGCTTCACCACCAGCTTGTCCAGGTTGTCCAGCGTGTACTGCAGCGCGTCGGCCTCGCGGCAGATGCGCGTGTCCACGTTGGGGATGATCGCCTCCTGGTCCAGGTAGTATTTGATCATCCGCGGGACGTAGCAGTAGATCGCCTTGTCGTCCGCCACGCCGGTGCCGATGGCGTTGGCCAGCGCCACGTTGCCCTTGCGGTAGGCCTCCAGAAGGCCCGGCACGCCCAGCATGCTGTCCGGGTTGAAGGCCTTCGGGTCGATGAAGGCGTCGTCGATGCGGCGGTAGATCGAATCGACTCGCGCCAGACCGTTGGTGGTCTTCATGTAAACGCGGTCGTTTTCCACCACCAGATCGCGGCCTTCGACCAGCGGCACGCCCATCTCGCGCGCCAGGAAGATGTGCTCGAAATAGGCGGAGTTGTAGGAGCCGGGCGACAGCAGCACGACCTGCGGGTCAGCCACGTCCTGCGGCGCGATCTCCATCATCGCGTCGAGCAGCTTGTGCCCGTAATTGTCCACCGGACGGATGCCGATGTCCTGCATCAGGTCGGGGAACACGCGCTGCATCATGTGGCGGTTCTCGACCACGTAGGACACGCCGGACGGCACGCGCCCATTGTCCTCCAGCACGCGGAAGGTCCCTTCGCGGTCGCGAACCAGATCCGTGCCCATGATGTGGATGTAGGTGTCGAACGGCACGTCCAGCCCGACCATCTGCGGCCGGAAGCAGCCGTTGCCCAGCACGAGGTCGGCCGGGACCACCCCGTCCTTGAGGATCTTCTGGTCGTGGTAGATGTCGTGGAGGAACAGGTTCAGCGCCGTGACGCGCTGGGTGATTCCCGCCTCCAGATGCGCCCATTCCTTGGCCGAGATCACCCGGGGAATGATGTCGAAGGGAAGGATCCGGTCCACCGCGTCCTTGTTCGAGTAAACGAGGAAGGTGATGCCCAGATTGTACAGTTCACGTTCGGCGTCCTGCGACCGCCGCAACAGATCCCCGAAGTTCAGACCGGCCAGTCTCTGCCGGATCAGCGCCGAGTGCTCGGCTGGATAATCACGGCCTCCGAACAATTCGTCGTAGTAAAGGCCGGGATCATAGTTCGTCAAAAGGTCAGTCGCCTTGCCTTCGGGTACGCTCACAGACTCCCCCGCAGCTAACGCCCTTGATTGACCGATGCCGTATGGCAATGGTGTCTGCCGCGAAGTATGAACCATCGCTTCGCCTTTTGAACAGGGCAAACATTCCCCGCGTTGTGCGGCGCATCGACAAAACAAGAAGGGGTACGTTCAAAGGCAAGGAACTAACGCCTTGGTACCAACTCATCATCGGCTTTGGTATCAATTCGTGGCGGCGGGCGGGGTTGTGGTCTTGCTTTCGCGCAGCAGCACCATGCTGATGCGGCGGTTGCGCGGGCTGCCCGGCTGGTCGGGCACGAGGAGATCGCGGTCGGCGCGGCCGATCACGTCCTGGACGCGCTCCTCCGGGATGCCGCCGGCGATCAGGGCGCGGCGCGTGGCGTTGGCGCGTTCGGTGGACAGGTCCCAGTTGTCGCGTCCGGCCCCGGAGGTGAAGGGGATGCCGTCGGTGTGGCCGCTGATCGACAGCTTGTTGGGCAGCTTGGCGAGCGCCTTGGCCACCTGCATGACCAGTTGGCGGGTCTGCGGGTACATCTGACCCGAGCCGCCGGGGAACATCGAGACGCGGTCCTGGTCGACGATCTGGATGCGCAGGCCCTCGGGCGTCTGGTCGATCATCAGGTTCTGGGCCAGCGGCTCCAGCTCCGGCACGGATTGGATGGCCTGACGGATCTCGGTGGCGGCCTGCTGGAACTGGCGGGCCTCCTTCTGGGCGTCCTGCAGCTTCTCGCCGCCCTCCTTCACGCGCTCCGCGAAGTCGGACAGCCGCTCGCCCGGCTTCTGGCCGGGAATGCCGAGCTGCTTGGCCTGCTCCTCCAGCCGCTTCTGGTAGTCGAGCCGCGACTCGTTGGACTTCTGTTCGGCGGTCGAGGCGGGCGGAGGCGGGGCGGCGTCGGTCGGGTCGTTCGCCTCGTCGTCCTCCTGGGTCGAGTTGCCGGGCGGGCCGGAGACCGGGACGTCGGCGGACATCGGGGAGGAGGGGGACATCTGGGCGCCGGGTGCTGTGATGGTGCGCCCGCCCAGCATGCCGCCGGACCCGGAGGTTTCGCGGCTGACCGAACTGGGCGAGAAATAGTCCGCGATGCCCTTGCGCTGGTCCGACGTGGTGACGTTGAGCAGCCACAGCAGCAGGAAGAAGGCCATCATTGCCGTCACGAAGTCGGCATAGGCCACTTTCCAGGCGCCGCCATGGTGGCCGCCATGACCACCCTTCTTCTTCTTGATGATGATCGGCTGTTCGCCGCCGGACGGGTTCGCTGACATGAAGCCTTGCTGAGTGGGGCCCTGTGGTCGGGAATTCGTGGTCCGTGCGGGCACCCGAAGGGTGAAGCGTTATCCTTAAGATCCATTTAATGCGGCGCATGGCGGCTTCCGCCCGCTTCCGGACGGTCCGGGACAGATGCGGCTTGCGCCAAGGGTCCGGCTGGGTTAATCCCGCTGTTTCGCCGCCGCACCCTCGCCCCAATAACCGACGAGCCCACACAGGCCGCCATGACCATCGACTCTCGGGCCTTCCGCAACGCCCTCGGATGCTTCGCCACCGGCATCGCCGTGGTCACCACCGTCGCACCGGACGGCGAGCCGATCGGCGTGACCGTGAACTCCTTCTCGTCGGTGTCGCTCGACCCGCCGCTGGTGCAGTTCTGCCTGGGCCGGGCGGCTATGTCGTTCGAGGCCTTCACCGCCGCGCCCTCCTTCGCGGTGAACATCCTGGCCGAAGACCAGGCGGAGCTGTCCAACCGCTTCTCGCGCCGCGACCTGCAGGAGCGCTGGGACGGGGTGGGAGTGGAGCGCTGGGACAGCGGCGTGCCGATCCTCACCGGCTGCCTTGCCACCCTGGAATGCGACCGTGAGCATGTCTATGACGGCGGCGACCACGTCATCATCGTGGGCCGTGTGCGCCGCCTGTCGGGCAGCGAGGACGGGAAGCCGCTGCTCTACTTCCGCGGCGCCTATGCGCAGCTTCCCTGAGCCGGGACCGGTTCAGGAGATATCCGTCATCAGTTCCGTCGGGAAGCCCGCATCCTCCATGTGGGCGACGAGGCGCTGGACGTGGCTGCGCCCGCGGGTTTCGAGCACCACGTCGATCTCGGCCATGCGCACCGGCACGTCGTGGAACAGGCGCTGGTGGTGCACCTCGACGATGTTGGCGCCGGCCTCGCCGAGCAGGCGGGCGACGCGGGCGAGCGCGCCGGGAGCGTCGGTGATGCCGATGCGCAGCCGCACCATGCGCCCCTCATAGACCAGCCCGCGCGTCAGCACCTGCGCCAGGATGCGCGCGTCGATGTTGCCGCCGGACACCACGATGCCCACCCGCTTGCCGCGGAACCGCTCCGGATCGTCCAGCACCGCGGCCAGACCCGCCGCCCCGGCCCCCTCGGCGACCAGCTTCTGCACGGTGGCGAGGCGGTAGACGGCCTCCTCCAGCCGCGGCTCGCCCACTTCGACCACCGCGTCCACATGCCGGCGGACCAGCGGCAGGGTGACGGCGCCGGGGGCCTTCACCGCGATGCCGTCGGCGATGGTGGCGCCGCCGCAGGTGATGGGTTGCCCGGCCAGCGCCTGGCGCATTGACGGGAACATGGCGCACTCCACCCCGATCACCGCGATGTCCGGCTTCAGCGCCTTGGCCGCCACCGCCATGCCGCCGATCAGCCCGCCGCCGCCCACCGGCACCACCAGCATGTCCAGGTCCGGCGCGGCGTCGAGCAGTTCCAGGGCGGCGGTGCCCTGGCCGGCGGCGATCAGCGGGTCGTCGTAGGGATGCACGAAGACCAGCCCCTCGCGCGCCGCCAGCTCCTGGGCGTAGGCCGCGGCGTCGCTCAGAGTCTCGCCGTGCAGTTCGACCCGCGCGCCGAGGCTTTCCGTGCGCTCCACCTTGGTGAAGGGGGTGAAGGACGGCATCACGATGACCGAGCGGATGCCCAGCCGTGTCGCGTGACAGGCCACCGCCTGGGCGTGGTTGCCCGCCGACATGGCGATCACCCCGGCCCGCCGTTCCGCCTCGCCCAGTGACAGCAGCTTGTTGAGCGCCCCGCGTTCCTTGAAGGAGCCGGTGAGGTGCTGGTTCTCCAGCTTCAGCACCACCGAGCAGCCGGTGATCTCCGACAGGCGGGGCGAGGCTTCGGTGGGGGTGACGGGGAGGTGGCTGCCGATCCGGGCGGCGGCGGCGCGGACGTCGTCCAGGGTCAGGGGCAGGGTCAGGGGCAGGGTCAGGGGCGGGTTCGGAGACGGTGTAGCCTCGGTCATGGCGAACTCCCTGGACGGGTGGGGGAAAGCGTCAGCAGCGTGGCGCCGTCGCGGGCGAGCGTGCCGCGGTCGCCGGCCAGCCGCAGGCCCACCCCGTCGCGCCAGCCCTGCACCAGATCCCCCCAATGGGGCGACAGCGGGTTGCCCGACTGGCCGGTGGCGATGGAGAAGCGGGAGTTGCCGAGGTCCGCCAGATCATAGACCGCGCGCAGCCCCGGACCATGGACGTGGGAGAAGGGGTCCTGCGGGTCGCGCACGCGGGTGGTGCCGCGGTTGACGGTGAAGGCGCCGCCGCCGGTCGGGATCGACAGGTCGAACACCGAACCCAGCAGCGGCACCCGACCGAGCAGCCGGTGGTTCAGGGCGGCCTTGTGCTCGGCCCCCCAGCGCCAGCCGTTCATGTCCGCGCCGTGGCGCCGCTCGATCTCCGCCAGCGCCGATTTCAGGGAGCCGGCGAGCATGACGGTGCAGTCCTCGCGGGCCGGCGTCGTCCGGTCGTCGCACCATTGGGGCGCCTGGGTCAGCACGCGGTGCAGGGCGCGCGGGCGCAGGTCCCAGTAACTCTGGAACAGCGGCCCCAACTCGTCGGCGAAGACGCTGCGCACCAGCTCCCGCTCCCACCAGGAGAAGATCAGCGGCTCGGCCCGGTCGCGGTCCATCCGCCCGTCCCAGCCGGCCAGCCGGTCCAGCGCGGCGCGGGCCTGCCCATTGAGATCGGGCACGCTGCGCAGCGGCTCCAGCATCAGCGGCAGCAGGTCGCGCGCCGGCAGGGACAGCTCATCCATCTGCTGGGCGGTGACCTCCTCCACCGTGTGTGGGCCGTCGCCCAGCATGTGCACGATCCGCTCCGCGCGGGCAGGGTCCGGCCATTCGGTCGCCAGGGCGTAGGGGTAGCCGGGGCCGACCACCGCGTTGTTGGCGTTGACGAACTGGCCCGACGGCGGATCGACCGCCTGGGGCAGCGCGTCGAAGGGGATGTAGCCGATCCAGTCGTACTCGCCGGTCCAGCCCGGCACCGGAACGCGCCCGTCGCCGCCGCGCCGCACCGGGACCAGCGCCGGCGACAGGAAGCCCAGCGTCCCCGCCGTGTCGGCGTAGACGACGTTCTGCTGCGGTGCCACGTGGAGGAACAGCGCCTCGCGCACCGCCGCGGCGTCGGCGGCATGGTTGAGGCGGTACAGCGCCTCCGCCGTGGTGTCGGCGGCGGACAGGCCGGGGAAGGCCAGCGCCAGCACATGGCCTTCGGGCGCCGCGTCGGCGGCGTCCGGCGTGGTCAGCACCGGGCCGTGCCGCGTCTCGCGCACCGTCAGCGTCTCGTCCGGCTGGCCGGCAATGCGGATCGTCTCCTGGCGGGTCTCGAAGTCGGCGCTGCCGTCCGGCGTCAGGTAGCGGCCAGGGTCCTGCGGGTCGAGCTTCTCGATGAACAGGTCCTGGGTGTCGCTGTGGGTGGTGGTGAAGCCCCAGGCGACGCGCCCGTTGTGCCCCAGGATGTGAAGCGGCACGCCGGGGATGGTCGCCCCGGCGATGCGGTGTTCCGGCGTCACGATGCGCGCCAGATACCAAAGGATCGGCGCCTCCAGCCCGAGATGGGGGTCGTTGGCGATGATCGGCTTGCCGGTCGCGCTGCGCGCCCCGGTCAGTGCCCATTCGTTGGACGCGGTGTCGAAGCCGAGGTCGGGCAGGGCGGCCAGCGCCTTTTGCAGATCCAGGCCGTCGAGCGCGGCCGCCAGGGTCACCGGGGCGGTGGGGTCGGAGTCCGGGAACAGGTCGCGCATCTGCTCCGGCGTCAGGCTTTTCAGGGCGCTGGCGCGGAACAGCTCGTCCCGCGAATCGCCGGAGAGCTGGAGCGCCATCAGCTTCCCCCAGACGAGGCTGTCGGCGGGCCGCCAGGGCTCCGGCGTGTGGCGCAGGAGCTGGAACTCGATGGGCAGCGCCTCGCGGCGCGTTTCCATCCAGGCGTTGACCCCGACGGCGTAGGCGTCGAAGGCCGTGCGGGCTTCCGGCGACAGCTCCTCATAGGCCTCCTCGGCCCGCCGGTAGACGCCCAGCGTGCGCATGGAGCGGTCGAGCCGCAGCGCCCAGTCGCCGAAGCGCGTGCCGACCAGTTCGGCCAGACGCCCGGCGCCGCTGCGCCGCATCGTCTCCATCTGCCACAGCCGATCCTGGGCGTGGACGTAGCCGAGCGCGAAATAGGCGTCCCGCTCGGTGGCGGCGAAGATGTGCGGGACGGCGTTGCGGTCGCGCAGGATCTCCACCGGGCTTTCCAGCCCAGGGACGGTGGCGGCGCCCTCATAGGCCGGGGTCTGCTGGCGAAGCCACAGCAGGAACCCACCCGCCCCCAGCACCGGCACCACGACCACCAGGGCGATAACGGCGACCAGGATGGCCAGGGGCTTGCGAACGGCGCGGGGAATCATCGGGAAACCACAGCTCGGAAAAGGGGCCCGGAAAGGGGGTTCGACAGACAGAGATGGGGATGGGGGCCGCCCGGGGCCATGCTCCTCAATTCCGCTTGCGGGCCTCGCAATCCGGACTTACGGCGCCGTGGCTTCCTTCAGATATTCGACCAGATCGCGGCGGTCGGCCGCGCTGGTGATGGTCTGCATCGGCATCTTGCTGCCGGGGGTCATCACGTCGGGGCCGATCTCGAACAGCCGGCCCACCGCCGCCTCGTCCCAGACGATGCCGCTGCCCTTCAGCGCCGGGGAGTAGTGATAGCCCTCCACCGCCCCGGCGGGGCGCCCGAACAGCCGCCATAGCGTCGGGCCGGCGCGGTTGCCGCCGTCCGGAGTCAGCGTGTGGCAGAAGGCGCAGGCGCGGAACAGCGCCTTGCCGCGCTCCGGATCGGGCGCGTTGTCGCCCAGCGCGGGGCTGCCGGCGGCCAGCAGGAGGAGGGCGGCCAGCGGCAGTTTCCCGCTCATGGCGCGTCGTCTGGATCGGTGACGGTCAGCGCGACCACGGACGTGTTGATGAGCAGCTTCCCGGCATTCTCGAAATTCACGGTGACGCGGTCGCCGATGGCCGACTGCACCTGCCCCAACCCCCAGTCGGGACGGGCGGGGTGGCGCACCCAGGCGCCGGGAACCAATGAATCGTCCATGCCGCGCCTCCTGAATCCGCTGGAATTGGTTATCGCTTTCGCGGGATGACCGTGGAAAAGCGGCGGCATCCGCGCTCTTGGAATGATACAAACGAACGTCGCCGCCGGCCATCCCCATGGGACGCCGGCATGCAACAGAATGCCGCCCGGCCGGGGGAAGTTCCTGGACGACGTTCCCTGGGCTGCGGCCATGGTCGCCAACCCGGTTCGCCGACGGTCGGCCATCAACGATCTGGAGACCCCCCGTGCCGCTGGACATCCGCGTGATCGAGCTTGTCGCTTCCCGCATCTGCCACGACCTCGTGAGCCCGGTGGGAGCGATCCGCAACGGGTTGGAGCTGATCGAGGAGATGGAGGACGAGCCCGCCGGCGGCTTCCTAGGCGAGGCAGTGAAGCTGATCGAGCATTCCTCCGGGCAGGCCGACCGGCGGCTGCGCGTCTTCCGTCTGGCTTACGGCCTCGCCGGGCGGGAGCAGAAGGGCTTCGGCGACACCCGCTCCTCCGCGCAGGGGCTGCTGGAGGGCGGGCGCACCACGCTGGACTGGCCGGCGGGGGTGCCGAACGACCAGCTCGCCTTCAAGCGCGGGGCGGCGAAGGTGCTGCTCAACGTCATCATCCTGGCCGACGAGGCGCTGACCCACGGCGGCATCATCACCGTCGCGGCGGAGGGGGACGAGCAGGCCGGGCGCTTCACCATCACCGCCGCCGGGCGCCCCGGCGCCCTCAAGGACGAGTCCGCGGCGGCGCTGGCCGGCACGGTGGCCGCCGCCGACCTGACCCCGCGCAGCATCCACGCCTACATGACCGGGCGCTTCGCGGAGGATGACGGCTACCGGGTCGCCGCCACCCCGGCCGGGCCGGACCGGCTGGTCTTCACCGTCGAGTGGTGACGCGGCCCCCGCCCGGGGCTTAATCCGCGCAATGATGACGTGCTTCAAACCGCGGCCGTTCCGGCGCGCGGCGCTTCGCCATGGCTGCGTGGAACGTGCGTGACGGCCATAGGCTGCCGCGCCGGCACCGGCCTTGCGGGCTGTGACCTTGGGCCGGGTGGCCCGGCATGACGGCGGAGCCCAAGAGTGGTATCGAAGGAGGTAAGGTTCTCTTAATCAGTGTTTGACAGGCTCCCACCGTAGCTGGAAAGGCCCGTACCGGCGGCGTCGCGCACGCCGCCATCCGGACGGCCGGCCGGAAACGGATACAATTGCGGGCGTGGGGATCGCGACATGGATGATCTGCTCTCCGAATTCCTGACGGAAACCAACGAGAACCTGTCGGTTCTCGACGTGGAACTGGTCCGTCTGGAGCAGAATCCCAACAATCCGGAACTTCTGTCGAACATCTTCCGTCTGGTGCACACCATCAAGGGCACCTGCGGCTTCCTCGGCCTGCCGCGCCTGGAAAAGGTCGCGCACGCCTCGGAAAACGTTCTGGGCAAGTTCCGCGACGGGGAACTGACCATCAACCCCGAAGCGGTCTCGCTGATCCTTCAGGCGCTGGACACCATCAAGAGCCTGCTGGCGGTGCTGGAGGCGACGGAGGCGGAGCCGCCGGGCGACGACCTGCCGCTGATCGAGCGGCTGAACCTGTGCGCCGAAGGCAAGCTGGGTGCCGCCGCCGTCCCGGCCAAGCCCGCCGCGGCCCCGGTGCCGCCGCCGGCCCCCGCGGTCGCGGCGGCGGAGGAGGTCCCGGTCTCCTCCTCGGGGAACCTCACGCTGGACGAGCTTGAGGCGATCTGGAACGCCACCCCCGGCCCGACCAGCACCGCGCTGGCCCCGGTCGCCGCGGAGCCGGCGGAAGAGCCCGCCCCCTCGCACGATCTGGTGGTCCCGGACCCCGATCCGGTCCCCGCCGCCGCCAAGATGCCCGCTCCCGCCGCGGAGGCCGCGTCGGGCGCCGGTGCGGGCGGCGAGGCCGCGACCAAGGAATCGGCAGTCGCCGCGCAGACCATCCGCGTCAACGTGGACCTGCTCGAAAACCTGATGACCATGGTGTCGGAGCTGGTGCTGACCCGCAACCAGCTGCTCCAGATCCTGCGGTCGCAGAAGGAGAGCGAGTTCGCCGCCCCGCTGCAGCGCCTGAACCACGTGACGTCGGAGCTGCAGGAAGGCGTCATGAAGACGCGCATGCAGCCCATCGGCAACGCCTGGGCCAAGCTGCCGCGTCTGGTGCGCGACCTGTCGCACGAACTGGGCAAGAAGATCGACCTCCAGATGCTCGGTGCCGACACCGAGCTGGACCGCCAGGTGCTGGAGCTGATCAAGGACCCGCTGACGCACATGGTGCGCAACTCCGCCGACCACGGCCTGGAGGTGCCCGCCGACCGCGTGCGCGCGGGCAAGTCGGAGACCGGCCGCATCACGCTGAACGCCTATCACGAGGGCGGCCACATCATCATCGAGATCCAGGACGACGGTAAGGGCCTGGCGATCGACCGCATCAAGCAGAAGGCGATCCAGAACGGGATGGCCTCGGAAGGCGAGCTGGCGGCGATGTCCGACCAGCAGATCATCCAGTTCATCATGAAGCCCGGCTTCTCGACCGCGGCGAAGGTCACCAACGTGTCGGGCCGCGGCGTCGGCATGGACGTGGTCAAGACCAACATCGAGAAGATCGGCGGCACGATCGAGATCAAGTCCCAGCAGGGCAAGGGCTCGACCTTCGTCATCAAGATCCCGCTGACGCTGGCCATCGTCTCCGCCCTGATCGTGGAGTGCGCCGGCGAGCGCTTCGCCATCCCGCAGATCAGCGTGGTCGAGCTGGTGCGCGCCGCCGCCGACAGCGAGCACACCATCGAGCGGCTGAAGGGCACGCCGGTCCTGCGCCTGCGCAACCGCCTGCTGCCGCTGGTCTCGCTGCAGGAGCTGCTGCGGCTGGACGACCAGGAGGGCGGCGAGAAGAAGACCGACGAGACCTTCATCGTGGTCACGCAGGTCGGCACCTACACCTTCGGCATCATGGTCGACCGCGTGTTCGACACCGAGGAAATCGTGGTGAAGCCGGTGGCGCCGATCCTGCGCCACATCGAGATGTTCTCGGGCAACACCATCCTCGGCGACGGCTCGGTCATCATGATCCTCGACCCCAACGGCATCGCGTCGGCGACCGGCGAGATGGCCATGGGCGAGACCATGTCGAAGGAGGCGACCTCCGTCCAGGCGACCCGCCAGGAGGACAAGATGGCCCTCCTGCTGTTCCGCGCCGGGGCCGGCGCGCCGAAGGCGGTGCCGCTGTCGCTGGTCGCTCGCCTGGAGGATGTGGACCTCGCCAGCGTCGAATCGTCCAACGGCATGCCGGTGGTGCAGTACCGCGGCAAGCTGATGCCGCTGGTGCCGATCGACCCGGGCTTCATGATCGGCCAGGAAGGCCGCCAGCCGGTTCTGGTCTTCGCCGACGGCGACCGGTCGATGGGCCTGATCGTCGACGAGATCGTCGACATCGTGGAGGAGCGTCTGGTGGTGCAGCTCACCGCCGACCGTCCGGGCCTGATGGGCTCGGCGATCATCGCCGGCAAGGCGACGGACGTGCTCGACGCGGGCTTCTTCCTGACCCAAGCCTACAAGGATTGGTTCGGCTCGTCCTCGACCGACGGCTACGAGGAGGAGAGGACGCTCCAGCGTGTGCTGCTGGTCGACGACAGCCCCTTCTTCCGCAACCTGCTGACCCCGCTGCTGTCGGTCGCCGGCTACGACGTCACCGCCGTGGAGAACGCCAACGAGGCGCTGGCGCTGTGCGAGGCGGGCGAGGACTTCGACGTCATCGTCTCCGACATCGAGATGCCGGGGATGAGCGGCTTCGACTTCGCCGAGGCGGTCCGCCAGGGCGGCACCCGCTGGAGCGGCACGCCGATGGTCGCCCTGTCCAGCCACGCCTCCCCGCGCGACCTCGACCGCGGCCGTCAGGCCGGGTTCACCGACTATGTCGCCAAGTTCGACCGTGACGCTCTGCTGTACGCGCTGCAGCAGACCCTGTCCGAGCAGAAAGGTGCCGCATGAGCAACGCCAAGCTGCCCGCCACCACCAAGAAGTCCAAGGGCGACGAGATCACCTCCGGTGGCAGCCAGGACTATGTGACCATGACGATCGCCGACCAGCTGTTCGGCATCCCGGTCCTCCAGGTCCAGGACGTTCTGGGGCACCAGCGGATCACCCGCATCCCGCTGGCCCCGCCGGAGGTCGCCGGCTCGCTGAACCTGCGCGGGCGCATCGTCACCGCCATCGACGTGCGCCTGCGGCTCGGCCTGACGTCGCGCCCGAAGGACAAGCCGGGCATGTCCATCGTGGTGGACCTGCGCGGCGAACTCTACAGCCTGATGGTCGATTCGGTGGGGGAGGTGCTGAGCCTCTCCAACGATGACTTCGAGCGCAACCCGGCCACCCTCGACCCGCGCTGGCGCGAGGTGTCCACGGGCATCTATCGCCTGAACGGCCAGCTCATGGTGGTCCTGGACGTGCCGCGTCTGCTGAACTTCACCACGATGGAAGCGGCCTGAGGCGAAACCCCGGTCGGTGTGCAAAGCGAAGCCTGAGGCCCGTTCACCATGAAAGTTTGTCTGGTCGTCGATGACAGCCGCGTGGTCCGCAAGGTCGCGCGAAAGATCCTGGAAGAGCTGCACTTCGCCTGCACCGAGGCGGAGGATGGCAAGCAGGCCATGGAGGCCTGCGCGCAGAAGATGCCGGACGCCATCCTGCTGGACTGGAACATGCCGGTGATGACCGGCATCGAGTTCCTGCGCCGCCTGCGCAAGATGAGCGGCGGGGACATTCCCAAGGTCGTGTTCTGCACGACGGAGAACGACCTCGCCCACATCCAGGAGGCGCTGTCCGCCGGGGCGAACGAGTACATCATGAAGCCGTTCGACAGCGACATCATCCAGACCAAGTTCGAGCAGGTCGGGCTGCTGTGACGGGCGGGACCACCGCACCGCGCACCGTTCCGACCCTGAAAGGCTGATTGCGTTATGTCCGATCGTTTCGGCAGACCTCCTCCCCCCGCACCGGCGGGCCATCCCACCGGCGCGGGCGGCGGCGATCCCGTCCGGGTGATGGTGGTCGACGATTCCGCCGTGATCCGTGGCCTTTTGACCCGCGCGCTGGAAGGCGATACCGAAATCCGCGTGGTCGCGTCGGTCGGCGACGGCCAGATGGCGGTCAACGCCCTGCAGCGCAACTCGCTCGACGTCATCGTCCTCGACATCGAGATGCCGGTGATGGACGGTCTGACGGCCATCCCGAAGCTGCTGGCGGTGGCGCCGCAGGTGAAGATCATCATGGCCTCCACGCTGACGCTGCGCGGGGCCGACATCTCCATGCGCTGCCTGTCCGCTGGGGCCGCCGACTACATCCCCAAGCCGACCTCCACCCGTGAGATCGGCGGGGCGGACGCCTTCAAGCGTGAGCTGGTGTCCAAGGTCAAGGCACTGGGCGCCGCGGCCCGCCGCGCCGGCTCCCGCACCCGCGGCGAGCTGCGCCCGCTGACCCCGGTGCCCGCCGCCTTCCTGAAGCGCGAGGCGCCGCCCGTCACGCTGCGCCCGGCCCCCGCCGTCGGCTCCGTCGGCCAGGTCAAGCCGGACGTGATCGCCATCGGCAGCTCCACGGGCGGCCCGCAGGCGCTGTTCGAGGTGCTGGCCCATCTGAAGACCGGCGTCACCCAGCCGATCCTGATCACCCAGCACATGCCGGCGACCTTCACCACCATCCTGGCCGAGCACATCACCCGCCAGTGCGGGCTGAACGCCCAGGAGGCGAAGGACGGCGAGCCGGTCGTGTCGGGGCGCTGCTACATCGCGCCGGGCGACTTCCACATGCTGGTGACCCAGCGTGCGGGCGCCAACGTGATTTCGCTGACCAAGGATCCGCCCGAGAATTTCTGCCGCCCGGCGGTGGACCCGATGATGCGGTCCATCCTCCGCGCCTTCGGCGGGCGCAAGGTTCTCGCCTGCATCCTGACCGGCATGGGGCAGGACGGGCTGAAGGGCTGCACCGAGGTGGTGAACGCCGGCGGCACCCTGATCGCGCAGGACGAGGCGTCCAGCGTCGTGTGGGGCATGCCGGGCGCCGTCGCCCAGGCGGGCATCTGCTCCGCGGTGCTGCCGCTCAAGGAAATCGGTCCCTACATCCGCAAGTTCGCATCGAGGGCAGCATGAGAGTCGAAGATTTCGACATGTTCTCCACGCTGCTCAAGCAGCGTTCCGGTCTGGTCCTGACCCGGGACAAGGCCTACCTGCTCGAATCCCGGCTGATGCCGGTGGCGCGCAAGTGGAACATGAAGGGGCTGGAGGAACTGGCCTCCACCGTGCGGACGCGCAAGGACGAAGCGCTGCTGCGCGACATCACGGAGGCGATGACGACCAACGAGTCGTCCTTCTTCCGCGACCAGAAGCCCTTCGACCAGTTCAAGCAGATCGTCCTGCCCAAGCTGCTGGAGGCGCGTGCCGCCAAGCGATCGATCCGCATCTGGTCGGCGGCCTGCTCGTCCGGGCAGGAGGCCTACTCGCTGGCCATGCTGCTGAGCGAGGACGCGGCGAAGCTGGCCGGCTGGCGGATCGAGATCGTCGGCACCGACATCTCCGCGGAGATGGTGGAACGCTCCAAGTCGGGCATCTACACCCAGTTCGAGGTGCAGCGCGGCCTGCCGATTCAAATGCTGGTGAGGCATTTCAAGCAGCAGGGCGACAAGTGGCAGATCAGCCAGCAGCTTCGCCAGATGGCCTCCTTCCGCGAGTTCAACCTGCTGGGCGACCTGTCCACGCTGGGGCAGTTCGACATCGTGTTCTGCCGCAACGTGCTGATTTATTTCGACCAGCCGACCAAGACCAAGGTGCTGGAGGCGATCGCCCGCCAGATGCCGCAGGACGGCGTGCTCTATCTGGGCGGTGCGGAAACCGTGCTGGGCATCACCGACCGCTTCAAGCCGGTGGAAGGCCAGCGCGGCCTCTACAGCCTGGGTGGTTTCCAGGTGCCGAGCGGGCTCCGGGCAGCCGTCTGATCAGGGCCGTCTGATTAGGGCGGTGTGATCAGGGTGGTGTGACGGTGAGACGGTCGGCGGCGCCTTCCTCCATGATCCAACGGCGGAAGGCGGCGATCTTGGGCCGGTCGGCGGTTACCTCCGGGCAGACGAGGTAGTAACCGAAGTCTCCCGGCAGGGCGAGGTCGAACAGCCGGGTCAGCCGCCCGCTCGCCAGCTCTTCCAACACCAGGGTGCCGCGCGCCATCGCGATGCCCTGGCCGTTCTCGGCGGCCTCGATGGCGATGCCGATCTCGTCGAAGACCATCTCGGAGCTTGGCTTCAGATCGCCGAGCCCGGCCATGGCCAGCCAGGTCGCCCAATAGCTGTGGCCGGTCTCCTCGACCAGGACATGGTGGTGCAGGTCGGCTGGCTGCCGCAGCGGCGTCGGCCCCTGAAGCAGCGCCGGGCTGCACACCGGGAACACCGCGTCGTCGAGGAAGCGGTCGGCCCGCAAGCCCTCCCACACCCCCAGGCCATGGCGAAGCCCTATGTCGATGTCGGCTTCGCGCTCGAAATCGATCTCGTGCTGGCTGACGCTGATGCGCAGGTGGATTTCCGGGTGGCGGGCGCGGAAGCGGCCGATGCGGCTCATCAGCCAGCGGCTGGCGAAGGAGGGCGAGACGCTCATTGTCAGCACGCCCGAGCGCTCATGCTCCATCACCCGCTCAAGGCCGGTGGCCAGCCGCGCGAAGGCGTCGCGCACGCTGGGCAGCAGGAGCTGGCCGGCGTCGGTCAGCACCAGCGCCTGATTCAGCCGGCGGAACAGCCGGATGCCCAGCCGATCCTCCAGCGTGCGGATCTGGTGGCTGATCGCGCTCTGGGTGACGTTCAGCTCCTCCGCCGCGCGCGTGAAGCTGAGATGGCGCGCCGCCGCTTCGAAGGCGCGCAGGCCGTTGAGGGGAGGGATCTGCATGGGTCCGCATCCGCCGGATTGTTGCCGCCGGATTGTTGCCCGACCGCATGAAATTCTCTCATGCAGGTTAGAGAAACCATCCTTTGCGGACAAGCCGCTTCCGGGTGCATTCCTAGGGAACGGAATTCATCAAGCGGAGTGTCGGATCATGAGCAGGAGAGCGCTGGGCGCCGTTTCCGCAGACCGGGGCATGTTGTCCCTCGGACACGCCGGAACTGACGGCGCGCAGGGGTTTGTGAAGCGGGCGCTCGGGGAGGTGCTGGGAATGATCGAGCGCCACCGGCAGCGCCGCTCCCTGGCAGCGCTGGACGACCATCTCCTGCGCGACGTTGGGCTGAGCCGCACGGACGCCCGCCGCGAAGCCGACAAGGCGTTCTGGCAGGAATGACTGCGCCGGAATGACTGCGCTGGAATGACTGCGGATGGCGGCGGGCCTGAGCCCGCCGCTCACCGGCATGAATGTTAACCGTGATGGGCGGTCGGCGGTCAGCCGGCCGCCTGGGCCTGCTGGTGCGGGACGCGCGGGATCGGGGACGCCTCCTCGTGCGGGTCGCGCAGCACATAGCCGCGGCCCCACACCGTCTCGATGTAGTTGTCGCCCTGGGTCGCCGCGGCCAGCTTCTTGCGCAGCTTGCAGACGAAGACGTCGATGATCTTCAGCTCCGGCTCGTCCATGCCGCCATAGAGATGGTTCAGGAACATCTCCTTGGTCAGGGTCGTGCCCTTGCGCAGCGACAGCAGCTCCAGGATGCCGTATTCCTTGCCGGTCAGATGGAGCGGCTGGTTGTCCACCTCCACCGTGCGGGTGTCCAGGTTCACGGTCAGACGACCGGTGCGGATGATGCTGTCGGAATGGCCCTTGGAGCGGCGGACGATGGCCTGGATGCGGGCGATCAGCTCGCGCTTGTCGAAGGGCTTGGTCAGGTAGTCGTCGGCGCCGAAGCCCAGACCCTTGATCTTGTGGTCCAGTTCCGACAGGCCGGAAAGAATGAGGATCGGCGTGGTCACACGGGCGGCGCGCAGGCGGCGCAGCACCTCGTAGCCGTCGATGTCCGGCAGCATCAGATCGAGGATGATGATGTCGTAATCGTACAGCTTGCCGATTTCGAGCCCATCCTCACCGAGGTCGGTAGAGTCGACGATGTAGCCTTCCGACTGGAGCATCAGTTCGATGCTCTTGGCCGTGGAGGAGTCGTCTTCGACCAGCAGAACCCTCATGGCGGTATCCCGATGTTAGATGGCGCGTTTCTGGCTTCCGATGCGGCGTTGCTTTCCCGCAGTTCCTTAACCAATTCCCTTAACAGATCGGTGCGTCCGTTTACACAAGTTAACAGACGATTCAGCTTAACGCCAGAGGCATAGCACTTCATTTAACGTTAATGTTTTTGGACGAGCATGACGCGGGCGGCATGGTGGCGGACTTCGAGCCCACCGCAAATTGCGCCGTCCGCACCCGGCTCACCCGTCCCAATTCCGTCCGCTGATCCGCAAGACCGTGCCCGCCGACGTCGCCCGCATCCTTCAGGAAATCGAGTCCGTCTCCGGTTGCAGCCGGTTCGGGCGGGTCACCGCCGTGCTCGGCCTGCTGGTCGAGGTCGGGGGAATCGAGAAGGAGCTGTCGGTGGGCGGCCGCTGCATCGTCGAATCCCGCGACGGCCGGCAGGTCCCCTGCGAGGTGGTGGGCTTCCGCCAGGGCCGCGCGCTGCTGATGCCCTTCGGCTCCATCGACGGGGTCGGGCTGGGCTGCCGCGCGCTGGTTTCGGACAGCCAGCCCATGGTCTTCCCGACGGAGGCGTGGCTCGGCCGCGTCATCAACGCGCTGGGCGAGCCGGTGGACGGCAAGGGGCCGCTGCCCAAGGGAACGCACGGCGTTCCCATCCGCAACAACCCGCCGCCCGCCCATTCCCGCGCCCGCGTGGGCGAGAAGCTGGACCTGGGCATCCGCGCCATCAACGCCTTCCTCACCTGCTGCCGTGGCCAGCGCATGGGCATCTTCGCCGGCTCCGGCGTCGGCAAGTCGTCGGTGATGTCGATGCTCGCCCGCTTCTCCGGCGCGGAGGTCGCGGTGATCGGGCTGATCGGCGAACGCGGGCGCGAGCTTCAGGAATTCATTACCGAGGATCTCGGGGAGGAGGGCTTGGCGCGCAGCGTCGTGGTCTGCGCCACCTCCGACGAGGCGCCGCTGATGCGCCGTCAGGCCGCCTACATGACGCTGGCCGTGGCGGAGGCCTTCCGCGACGCCGGCTGCAACGTGCTGTGCATGATGGACAGCGTGACCCGCTTCGCCATGGCCCAGCGCGAGATCGGCCTGTCGGCCGGCGAGCCGCCGACGACCAAGGGCTACCCCCCGACCGTCTTCGCCGAGCTGCCGCGCCTGCTGGAACGCGCCGGGCCGGGCCTCAGCGGGTCGGGCTCCATCACCGGCCTGTTCACCGTGCTGGTGGAAGGCGACGATCACAACGAACCCATCGCCGACGCCGTGCGCGGCATCCTGGACGGCCACATCGTCCTGGAGCGCCAGATCGGCGAGCGTGGGCGCTATCCGGCCATCAACATCCTGCGCAGCGTGTCGCGCACCATGCCCGGCTGCAACTCTCCCATGGAGAACGAGCTGGTGAACCACGCGCGGCGGCTGATGTCGTCATACGATAACATGGCGGAGATGATCCGCCTCGGCGCCTACCGCAAGGGCACCGACCCGCAGGTGGACGAGGCCATCCATTTCCAGCCGGCTTTGGAGGCATTCCTCAAGCAGGGCAAGCGCGAGGCGACCGACCTCGACAACAGCTACGCCCAGCTTGCCGCCATCTTCGGCATTGAACAATGGCCGCCGCAAGAATGAGCAGTCTGAAGACCATCATCCGCCTCCAGAAATGGAAGCTCGACGAGAAGCGCCGGGCGCTGGCGGAGCTGCAGAATCTCGCGGACCGGCTTCAGGCCGAGATCGAGCGGCTGAAGGAGGAGATCGCGGCGGAGCGCGACACCGCCCGCGGCAACGTCGAATACGCCTTCACCTACAGCAACTACATCCAGGCGGCGATGGAGCGCGGCAAGCGGCTGACCCAGTCCATGGGGCAGGTGGAGGCCCAGATCGCCGTCGCCACCGACGAGATGGCCGAAGCCTTCCAGGAGCTGAAGCGCTACGAGCTGGCCGAGGAAGAGCGGCTGAAGCGCGAGAAGGAAAAGCTCAAGCGCAAGGAGGCCAACATGCTGGACGAGACCGCTCTGGTCGGCTTCCGCCGCCGGCAGCGGGAAGAAAGCGAACTGGAAACCTGACGACCCGAGCTGTTCAATCGACCATGGCGTTGTCGGTGGGGAGATCCGAATAGGACACCACGCGCGCGCGGCCGGCGCGTTTGGCGGCGTACAGCGCCCGGTCGGCGTGCTGGAGCGCCACGGATAGGTCCGCGGCGTCCGCCGGCCAGAGCGCGACCCCGATGCTGCACCCGATCCCGACGTCGAGCCCGTCGGCGGTGATCGGAGCGGAGACGCTGTTGATGATCCGTCGCGCCACGTCCATGGCGTAGTGCGCCTGATGGCCGTCCGCCAGAGAGAGCAGCACCGCGAATTCGTCGCCGCCGAGGCGCGCGGCGAAATCCCCCTGGCGCACGCAACGGGCCAGCCGGTCGCCGATCTCCTTCAACACCAGATCGCCGGTGTGGTGCCCATGCTGGTCGTTGATCGGCTTGAACCCGTCGAGATCGATGTAGAGGATGGCGACCGCGGTCTGATCCTGCGCCGGCTGCTCCCGAAGGCGCTCCACATGGGCCTCGAAGAAGCGCCGGTTGGCGAGCCCGGTCAGGCGGTCCTCGAAGGCGATGGCGCTCAGCGTCCGTCCCATCGTCCGCATGGCCTGGGCGACCTGGCTGAATTCGGTCGGGTGGACCGGCGCGGGCATACAGGGGGCATGGGGATCGAAGAGGTCCGACGACAGGAACGCCGCCGACGCCTTGAGATCCCGCAGGCGGCGCAGGACCATCACCTCCATCAGAACCCAGACCCCGCCGACGATCAGCAGCACCACGCCGGCCATGACGCCGGTTCCCAGCAACAGGTTCCGGTCGGCCGCGGCCAGGATGTCGTCGCGCGCGACGGCGACGACGATTTTGGCGCCTGTTTCCTCCAGGGTCGAGAATCCGCTGATCCGGGGAATGCCGTCCAGACCGTCGTCCTCGATGATCCCGGCCTCCTCCTCCATGATTTTTCGCACCATCGGGTGATCGGTCATCGATCGCCCGACAATCCCCTGCGGGTCCGGCACGCGCGCGAGGATCGTCCCTTCGGAATCGAACAGCGATACGGTTCCACCGGATTCATGAGCGATTTCGACGGACAGTTCCGCAAGCCAGTTCAAGTCCACCCCGGCCAGCAGGACGCGGATGACCGAACCATCGTCGCCGAGAATCGGCAGGGCCGCGACCACGCGGGGTTGCTTGCTGTTCTGTCCGATCAGGAAGTTGCTGACCGTGAAGCCGCGCGTCGCCAGAGCCTCGCGGAAATAATCACGGTCGGCCACGTTCATGGGCCGGCTCCTGTTGCTGCTGCACAACAGGTTGCCATCGGGGTTGAACACCCCAAAGCCGGTGCTCCAAGGATAAAGGTCGGTCGCCTGTTTCAACATCGTCGCGCAACGGTCGGGGCTCGCCTCCCGGATGTCGGGGACCAGGGTGAGAAGCTGGAGGACGCTATGCGCCTGCTGAACGATCTGCGCCTGCTGCTGCGCCCCGCGGTCCGCCAGCAGACGGGTGGCATCGCGCGCCCGCTCGATGTCCTGATTGCGTTCTTGAAGCAGAAGGACGACGACCAAGCCCACCATCGGAAGAAGGGCGAGCAGAATGAAGGCTTCGAGGCGTGCGCGAAGCCCAACGCGCGCCCAGAGGGTTTGGACGCGCCTCAATATTCGTGTACGTTTCAACGGACTCATCCACGCACCGGCCGACCCGCTTTATTCTCATGCGGGTTGAGGAAATCAAGCGGCGAAAGCTGTGACTTGGCGCGGTGCAGCCATGCCGGACGACGGGCGAGACGGGGATCGGAGGATCAGACGCGCCGCATTCGGGCGAAAAGATGCGGGTTGTCCCAACCGGGCTGGCGGTCCTCGATGACCACGCGCTGGGGGACGGGCAGGGTCCGCTCCACCGTGATCTCCACCCAGCGGGGGATCAGCTCGTTGTTCAGATCGTCGAGCACGGCGACGGCCAGGGATTCCGGACCGGCCGCCGCCGCGGTGCCGGACAGGGCGCCGAAATAGGCGGCGACGCCGTCCGGCGTGGCAACCGCGCGGTCGGGGACGTAGCGCAGGGTCAGGCGGGTGCCGGGCGCCGGTTCCCCGTGCAGCTCCACCAGATAATCGTGGCGGGCGTCCGGGTTGGCGGCGGTGGCCAGAAGTTCGCGGCGGTGCATGGCGTCCAGGCTCGTCAGGCGGTGTAGCTGCTGCCGCCCGCTCCGGTCCGGGTCAGCTTGACCCAGCATTTGGCGCCGGACTGGAAGGACAGGCCGCCGATGTAGCCCACGGCGCGGATGCTGTCCGCGAAAATCTGGATCAGGTCCAGGCGGATCTCCGGGGTCAGCGGGGTGTGGCTGCGCAGGATCAGGTCGAACCGGTTGGGTTGCACCAGCCCGTCGAGCTGCATCGGGCCGAGACGGCTGAGATCCAGGTCAAGCAGGAAGCGGCTTCCCTTGTCGCCGCCCTTTCGGCCCGTCTTTCCGTCCTCTTCCGAATGTATCGGATGGATGTGCAGCTTGATCGGCAGCAGCCCGTTGGCGTCCATCATCGGCAGGGTGTAGGGGCGCCAGTCGCCGGGCAGCGGATCGCCCGCCTGCTGCTGAAGGCTGCGGAATTCGCGCTCCAGCTGGGACAGCAGGCTCCCCTGGCCGGATTTCTCCAGGGCGGAGGCGGCGTCCTCCCCCAGCCAGCCGCGGGCGTCGCCGCCGCGGATCGCCGACAGGAAGAAACTCATCGCCGCGCCCAGCTTGCGGTTCGGCTGCGGCATCACCGTGCCGATCAGCGCCTGCGCGGCGGAGCGGTCCACCCCGGCGAGCGCGCTCAGGAGCTGGCGCATGGCGGGCCAGTCCCGTTCGCTCAGCAGTCCCGGTTCCGCGGCGAGCGGGGGCGGCGCGGTCTGGAGCGCCTTGGCCGGGTCGGTCAGGGCGGCGGTGACGGCGCTGCCCTGCGGCAGGCTCGCCTGGACGTTCAGCGTCAGCATGCCCTGCGGCGTGGCGAGGATCGGCTGGCCCTGCGGCGTGCTGCCGGCCACCGTGCCCTTCAGCACCGGCCCATCAGGCGTTTCCGGTGTCACCGGGGAGATGCCGGGGGCCGCGCCGGGCATGGTGGGCGATGCGGACGGGGCCGCGGTGCCGCGCGGCGGAGCGGGGGAGGATTGCGGGGCTGCCGGGGGTGGAGAAGCGGGTTGGGACGGAGCGCCGTCCTTGCGGGGCGGGTTACCGGCGCCCTGGCCGTCCGGTGACGGAGACCCGTCGTCCGGCGGGGCGGCCTGCGGCTGGTCCGGCGGGGGAGTGACGGTCAGGATCTTGAGGGCGACGGTGCCGCCCTGGGTCAGGACCGGTTCCCCCACAGGCTTCGCGGGGGTTGGTCTCGTGGGGGAGGCGGCTTCCGGAAGGTCCCCGCCGGGATGCGCCGCGTCGCCGCCGAGTTCCACCGTGGTGTCGAGCATCGGCTTGCCAGGGAGCGGCGATGTGCCCGAAGGCGTGGGCGGCGCCTGCGAAGGGGCGGGGGTCGTGTTGGGCTGGCCGGCCTGTGTCGGTGCCGGGGCTTGGCCGTTGCCTCCGTCACTGATGGGAAGGGGGGGCGCCGCCGGTGTGGCGGAGGGCTGGCCGGGCAGGGCAGGGGCCGCACTGGGCGGAGCCGGGGGCTTCGGCGCCGCGGCGATGACCAGTGCCGGAACGATGGTGCCTGGCAGCAGCAGGGGAAGCGCCTGACCCGCCGGTCCCACCATCGGCGTGGTGGACGCCGGGCTGGGCAGGATCACCACCGGTGTCGCCGAACCCTGAGGGGCCGAACCCTGAGGAGACGTCGCTCCGGTCTGGCCGGGAACGGCCGGCGCCGGCCCGCCGGAGGTCGGCACACTTGGTGTGGTGGTCGAGGGGGTGCCTTGGGTCAGCACCAGAACCTTCGCCGCGAGGCTCTGTGCGGGGGAGGTCGCGGCGGGGTCGGTCGACGCGGCCTGGGCCTGTTCCAGAAGCACCTGCGCCGGGGTGATCTGGAGCGTCACCGGCTTGTCGGCGGGCAGCGGCGTCGGGGTTTGCACAAGCACCTCGCCGGCCTGGGTGCGCACGCGGGCGAGGCCCTCCGGCGTGGTGCCGACGACGGTGCCGGTCAGCACCACCGGGCGGGCGATGTCCTGCAACCGCTCCGGCAGCGCCTTGACCGTGCCCTCGGCGACCACCACCGGGGCGGGCGCGGGGGTGGCCGCCGCCGCGGGGGTGGCGGGCGCACCAGCGGTCGTGGGAGGGAGGACGCCCCCCATCCCGGCCTTACTGGCCGTTCAGAAGCCGCTGGGCGATGGCCAGCACGTCCCGCGCAGCGTCGGAGCTGGGGGAGCGGGTCAGCAGCGGCGACTGGTTGCGGATGGCGTCGCGCACCTTCAGGTCGCGGCGGATGATGCCGGCCAGCGCGGGCTTGTATTTCAGAAAGTTCTGGCAGGCCTTCAGGATGGTGCCGTAGGTGCGCTCGCCGTCCTTCACGCTCTGCGCCATGTTCACCACGACGCGCAGGTCGGCGGTGGGGTTGGTGGCGTGGGTCAGCTTGATGAAGGCGTAGGCGTCGGTCAGCGAGGTCGGCTCGTCCGTCGTCACCACCAGCGTCGTCCCGGCCGGGCCGGAAAGGGTGCGCACCGTGCGGTCGACGCCGGCGCCCATGTCCATGATGACGCAGTCGTAGCGCCGCGCCAGCTCCATCAGGTCGTTGCGCAAGCCGGACAGGCGCTGGCTCGGCAACTGGGCGAGCGTCCCGGAGCCGGAGCGGCCGGCGATGATGTCGAAGCCGCCTTCGGTGTAGCGCTGGGCCGCGCGGCCCAGCGTCACGTCGCCGTTGATGACCGCGCCGAGATCGTTCTTGGGCTGGAAGCCGAGCTGGATGTCGACGTTGGCGAGGCCGAGGTCGCCGTCGAACAGCAGCGAGTTCTTGCCCATCTTGGTCAGCGCGTGGGCGAGCGTGATCGAGAACCACGTCTTGCCGACGCCGCCCTTTCCACTGGCCACGGCGATGACGTTGGCACCGCGCAGCGGGTGAACGTTCTTGAGGGCGGCCGGAAACACCGGATCGGTCATGGGATGGTCCTCGACGAAGAACGAACGGCTTTGGTCTTGGCAGGGGCCGCCGGCTTGGGCCGGTTGCGCGCCGCCTTGTCCTCGGCGGGCATCATCAGGCGGGCGAAGGCCACCGGGTTCAGCGGTGTCAGCCCTTCGGCCACCTTGGAGGAAACGCTGGCGTTGCAGAAGGCCATGCGCGAACGATGCGCCGTGCCGAGCAGGCTGCCCAGCCGCCGCGCCATGTCGAGCCGGGTGATCAGCATCCGCCGCACGCCCAGCGCCTTGAAGGACTGGGCGATGTCGGCGGCTTCCATGGCGTCCAGCCCGGCGGGGAGCACGAGGATCGGCTCGGCCACCCCGGCGGACAGCAGGGCCTTGAGGTCGGCCATGTCTTCCCGGTTGTAGGGGTTGCGCCCGGCGGTATCCACCAGGACGACGTCGGCGCCGCGGCTGACCTCGAACGCGCCCGCGAGCGCGTCGGGGTCCTCCACCGTCGCCAGTTTGATTTTCATCAGACGCGTGAAGGCGGCCAACTGTTCCATGCCGCCGGCGCGAACCGTGTCGGTGGTGATCACCCCGACCGAGCGTTTGCGGAACACCGCCTGGGCGGCCAGCTTGGCGACGATCAGCGTCTTGCCGCTGCCCGGCGGGCCGACCAGGATCAGCGGCTTGTTGCCGCCGCGCCGGTCCTGCAGCGGGCTGAAGGTGAACATGGAATCGAGGGCGGCGCCCAGCGCCAGCGCGGGGTCGTCGGTGTCCAGCCCGGCGGCGGCGTCGATCAGCTGCTCGGCCAGGGCCGCGGGCACGCCGTGGCGGTGCAGCACGTCGGCCACCACCTCGCCCACGTCGATCTCCGGCTCCTCCTCGACCACCACCACGGGGCGGGCGGTCCGGGTCGGCTGGGCCGTGCGCGCCTGCGCCATCAGCAGATCGTCGTCCTCCACCGCCGCGGTCACGCGAACGCCGCCGCCGTCCTCCTCGCGCGTGGCGACGATGATGGCATCGTCGCCCAGCGTCTGGCGGACCATGCGCATGGCTTCGGACATGGACTTGGCGTGGAACGACTTCAGCCGCATCGGCTCGCTCCCCGCCCGTCACACTGGTTCGTCATGGCCTGCATCAGATCTGCCCCAGGGTCTTGATCCGCGCCTTGGGGTGGATCTCGTTCTGCGACATCACCACGGTGGCCGGCCGGAACCGCTCGACGATCGAGCGGACGAAGGGACGGATCAGCGGGCTGGTCAACAGGACGGGGGTCTCGCCCATCATGGCGTGTCGCTCGAAGGTTTGGCGGACCGAAGTGATGAATTGCTGAAGCCGGCTCGGCGCCATCGTCAGTTGCCGGTCGTCGCCGTCGCCCACCAGCGATTCCGCGAACGCCTGCTCCCACTCGGGGGACAGGGTGACGAGCGGGATCACTCCCATCTCGTTGATGTTCGCGTCGCAGATCTGCCGCGCCAAGCGCGTGCGCACATGCTCGGTGATCTGCGTGATGCTGCGGGTTTGGCTTGCCGCCTCGGACACGCCCTCCAGAATGGTGGCAAGATCGCGTACCGAAACCCGTTCTGCAAGCAGGTTCTGCAACACCCGTTGCAATCCGCCCACAGTGATCTGCGCCGGCACCACGTCGGCGATCAGCTTCTGGTGCTCCTTGTCCAGCTCGTCCAGCAGCTTCTGGGTCTCGGTGAAGGACAGCAGCTCGGGCATGTTGTCCTTGATGAGTTCGGTCAGATGCGTGGTGATGACCGTGGACGGGTCGACCACCGTGTAGCCCTTGAACAGCGCCTCCTCGCGGTAGCCCGGCTCGATCCAGATGGCCGGCAGGCCAAAGGTCGGCTCCACCGTCTGCTCGCCGGGCAGGCTCATCGCCTCGCCGCGCGGGTCCATGACCAGCAGCATGTTCGGGCGGATGTCGCCGCGCCCCGCCTCGATCTCCTTGACGCGGATGATGTATGCGTTGGGCGGAAGCTGCAGGTTGTCCTGGATGCGCACGGCGGGCATGACGAAGCCGACCTCGCCGGCGATCTGGCGGCGCAGGCCCTTGATCTGGTCGGTCAGCCGGTGGCTGCCCGCCTGCGGCTGGTTGATCAGCGACAGCAGGCCGTAGCCCAGCTCCAGCCGGATCAGGTCGATGGCCAGCGCCGTGGCGATCGGCTCGTCGGCCACCGGGGCGGCCCCGCCGCCCGGTCCGCCCATGCCCGCGGCCTCGGCGGCGGCGGCCTCCGCCTCCTCCGCCTCCTTCTTCGCGCGCATCTTCGGCAGATAGTAGGCGGCCGCCCCGACGGCGGCGACCACCGGCAGGAAGGGCAGCATCGGCATGCCCGGCATCAGGGCGAGCAGGCCAATGGCGCCCGCCGACAGGCCGAGCGCGCTGACGTGGTTGGTAAGCTGCCCGACCACCGCCTTGTCGGTGGAGCCGCCGGTGCCGGCCTTCGACACCAGGAAGCCGGCGGAGATGGAGATGACCAGCGCCGGGATCTGCGAGACGAGGCCGTCGCCGATGGTCAGCTTGGTGAAGGTGTCCAGCGCCTGCATGATCGGCATGTCGTAGCGCAGGACCGCCAGCGACACGCCGCCGATGATGTTGATGAACATGATCATCAGGCCGGCGACGGCGTCGCCCTTCACGAACTTCGACGCACCGTCCATGGAGCCGAAGAAGGCGCTTTCGTCCTCCAGCTCCTTGCGCTTGGCGCGGGCGGTGGTCTCGTCGATCATGCCGGCGGACAGGTCGGCGTCGATGGCCATCTGCTTGCCGGGCATGGCGTCCAGGGTGAAGCGCGCCGCCACTTCGGCGATGCGGCCCGAACCGGCGGTGATGACCTTGAAGTTCACGATCGTCAGGATCGCGTAGACGATCACGCCGATGATGAAGTCGCCGCCCATGACGAAGCCGGCGAAGGCCTCGATCACATGGCCCGCCGCCGCCGTGCCCTCATGACCCTGCGTCAGGATCAGGCGGGTGGAGGCCATGTTCAATGACAGGCGCAGCAGCGTGGTGATGAGCAGGATCGTCGGGTAGGCCGACAGCTCCAGCGGCTTTTCGATGAACAGCACCACCATCAGGATCAGGACCGAGATGGTGACGTTCAGCCCGAGCATCATGTCGAGCAGCATCGGCGGCAGCGGCAGGATCAGCCCGACGACGATCAGCATGATGCCGGCCGCCATCACGATGTCGCCGCGCTTCAACGCCCCTTTGGCGACGGCCACCATGTCGGTCAGCGCCGACATGTTGCCGCCGCCGCCCGCGCGTGCCCCCGGATTGTGTTCGGTCAGTGCCATGCCGCCGCTCCTCCGCCTTTCCCCCGATCAGCGGATCAGTAGGCCGCCCGTTCCTCGCTGCCCGGCGGCGGCACGGGCACGCCCTCCTCGCTGTACTGCTTCAGCTTGTTGCGCAGCGTGCGGATGGAGATGCCCAGGATGTTCGCTGCGTGGGTGCGGTTGCCCAGGCAGTGCGACAGCGTGCCGATGATCAGGTCGCGCTCGACCTCCGCCACCGTACGGCCGACGAGCCCCTGGACGGCGGGGGCGCCGGACGCCGCTCCGGCGTTGCCATAGGACGACGCCCCGGCGTTGCCGTAGGCCGCCGCTCCCGCGGCGTGGCCCTGCGGCGGCGCGTAGGAGGTCGGGTAGCCGGGAGCCGGCTGTCCATAGCCGCGCGGCGCCTGCGGCACCGTGCCGCCCGGCCCGGCGAAGGGGTTGGCGACCGGCGAGTTGGTCGGGATCGACGCCTGCGCCGACCCTTCCGGGGCGAGCAGCTGGCTGGTCAGCATGATCGCGTCCGGCCCGACCGTCTCCGACTTGGAGAGCAGCACGGCGCGGTGCATGGTGTTTTCCAGCTCGCGCACGTTGCCGCGCCAGTGATGGGCGCGCAGCATCAGCAGCGCGTCGTCCGACAGCCGCTTCTCGCCCAGACCGTTGGCCTGCGCGTATTTCTTCAGGAAATGGTCAGCGATCAGCGGGATGTCGGCCGGCCGTTCGCGCAGGGACGGGATGGCGACGCTGAAGACGTTCAGCCGGAAATAGAGATCCTCGCGGAAGTTGCCGGCGCGGACCTCGTTCTCCAGATTGCGGTTGGAGGTGGCGACCAGACGGACGTTGACCTTGACCGGCTGCGACGAGCCGATGCGGTCGATCTCCTTCTCCTGGATGGCGCGCAGCAGCTTGGCCTGCAGCCGCGGGTGCATCTCCGACAGCTCGTCGAGCAGCAGGGTGCCGCCGTTGGCCTCCTCGAAGCGGCCGAGCCGGCGGGCGACGGCGCCGGTGAAGGCGCCCTTCTCATGGCCGAACAGCTCCGATTCCAGCAGGTTCTCCGGGATGGCCGCGCAGTTCACCGCGACGAAGGGCGCGTCGGAGCGCCGGCTCTTGCGGTGGATGTAGCGGGCCATCAGCTCCTTGCCGGTGCCGCTCTCGCCGGTGATCAGGACCGAGGCGTCGCTGGGCGCCACCTGGTCCGCCAGCCGCAGGGTCGCCAGCATGGCCGGGTCCTGGCAGACGATGGCGTGGCTTTCCTCCGCCACCGCTTCCAGGACGGCGGCGATCAGCTCCGCGTCGGGGGGCAGGGGGATGTATTCCTTGGCGCCGGCGCGGATCGCCTTTACCGCCGCCGCGGCGTCGGTGCCGATGCCGCAGGCCACCACGGGAATGGTGATCCGTTCCGCCTTCAGGCTTTCGATGAAGGTCGCGATGTCGAGTTTGACGTCGATCATCACGAGGTCCGCCCCCGCCGCGGCGCGCAGGGCGTTCAGGGCGCCCTCGATGCTGTCGGTGTGGGACACCTTCGCCCCGCGCTGCATGGCGATCTTGCCAGCGGCGGTGATGTACCCTTCCAACGTTCCAACGATCAGCAGACGCATCTTACGCTCCCCTCGGAGAACCCCGGTCGGAGTCCCGGTCGAAGTACTGAATCCGCTTTCCAGGCGGAAGAACGGCGTTCAGGAGCATCTCCAGACGCCGCGGATTTTCCTGACGCGCGATGGATACCGCGCCGATGGTGTAGAGAGTCTTGACGAGCGCGTCCTCCTCCGCCGTCCGCTCCACCTTGGCGGCCAGCGGGGCCAGCGCGACGTTGCCGAGCACCGCCCCGTAGAAGGTGGTCAGCAGGGCCAGCGCCATCGCCGGGCCGATGCTCGATGGGTCGTTCAGGCTGCCCAGCATCTGGACGAGGCCGACCAGCGTGCCGATCAGCCCCATGGCCGGCGCCACTTCCGACGCGCGGCGCAGCACGCCGGCGCTCTTGACCTTGCCGGCGCCCGACGCCTCGACCTCGCCGATCAGCATCCGCTCTATGTCGTCGGGCGGCAGCCCCTCGGCCACCAGAGTGACCGAGCGGTGCAGGAACGACTCGTGCTTCAGTTCCGGCAGGACGTTGCGCAGCGTCTCCGGCGCGCGCCGCGCCGCCTCGGCCAGCAGCAGCACCTGCCGGGCCACGCCGCGCGGGTCGCTGGTCCGATGGATCAGCACCGCCCCGGCGTCGCGCCACGCGATGGCCACGTCGGGCAGCGAGAAGGAGGCGGTGGTGACCGCCAGCGTGCCGCCCAGCACGATGATGAGCGACGGCGGATCGACGAAGGCGCGCAGACTGCCGCCCGACGCCATGGCGACGAAGATGACCACGGCGGCGGCGGCCAGACCGACCAGCGTCGCCATGTCCACCCCGCCGCGCGGCCGGGCGGAACGCCCACCCCGGCGGGACGATTCAGCGCTGTCTCGTGTGAGGCTCATCCGCGGTCCGACTTGATGATTTCGGTCATGGTGATGCCCAGCCGGTCTTCCACCACCACGACCTCGCCGCGGGCGACCAGACGGTTGTTCACGTAGATGTCGATGGCTTCGCCGACCTTGCGGTCCAGCTCCACCACCGCGCCGCGCCCGAGCTTGAGCAGCTGGCTGACCTGCATGGTCGATTTGCCGAGCACGGCGGAGATCTGGACGGGGATGTCGTAGACCGCTTCCAGATCCTTGGCTGGACCCAGGCCGGTCTCATACTCCGCAATGTCGCTGCGGCCGCCGCCGTCCAACTCGTCGAGGGAGAAGCTGTCCTTGGCCATCGAAGTCTCCAGAAGCCCTTAGAACCTCAAAAAAATCCTGTTCGCCGCGATCGGTCCGCCGGGGTGTCAGCCCGGCGGCGCCTCCAGCAGGCCGGCCATCCGCCGTTCGATCTGGGCGAGCAGACCGGCGGTGTCGCGCTCCACCCCGCCTTCGGCCCATTCGATCCGGCAGCTTCCCGGCGCGAGGCCGGAATCGCCCACCACCATCAGCTTGGCGCCGAAGCCGCGGGCCGCGATCACCTGATCCAGATGCTCGCGCACCGCGTCCACCATGTCGTCGGCGACTCGCACCACCAGGCGCGGTTCGTCGATCAGGTCGGTCAGGCAGGAGCGGACCAGCCCTTCCACCTCCATCAGCCCGCCGCGCCGCGCCAGCTCCGGCATCAGCTTGCGGACGATGGCCAGCGCGATGTGCACGGGCTGGTCGGCCCGCTGGGCGCTGGTGGCGTAGTGCTCGTTCAGCAGATGCTGCACGCCGTTGCCGATGGTTTCCAGCGCGTTGGCGATCCGCGCCTGCACCGTCGCCTCGATCTCGACGCGGGCCTGCTCGTAGCCGTCCTTGCGGCCGGCGTTGTTGCCGTCCACGAAGCCCTTGCCGTAGCCCGTCGATTTGCCGGCGGTCTCGCCCTCCGCAAAGCCGGCGGCGCGTGCGGCGGCCAGATCGGCCTCGCCGAACACCGGCGGCGGCGGTTCGGGCGGCAGCTCCGGCTCCGGTTCGGGCTCCGGTTCCGGCAGGGGGATGTTGTCGAAATAGTCGTCGTCGGCCTGATGCTGGCGGCGCGGCGGCGCGTCCACGTCGAAGGACTCGTCGAACAGGAATTTGCGGACCGAACTCATCGCGTCAGCTCTCCTGATACAGCCAGTTGCGCAGGATCGACACCGCTTCCTCCGGATGCTTCTCGACGATCTCGCCCACCTTGCGCAGCGAAGAGGCGCGGACGCGGCCTTCGACGCGGTTGATGTCGATCATCTGCTCCAGCTCCTCGTCGGCCTGGGCGGCCTCCAGGGCGAGATCCTGGGCCAGCGCGCCGGTCGGCGCGGCCAGGGCGGCGGGCATGCCGCTCTGGTCGGCCAGCAGGCGGTCCATGTCGTCCTCCTCCTGCTGGTCGGCCTTCTCGAAGGCGCGGGTGATCAGCGGGCGGATGACCAGCAGGATGATGAGGACCGCGACGATGCCCAGCACGACCATCTCGGCGATGCGGAACAGGTCGTCCTTGGTCATGCCGAGGAACAGCTCCTCCGGTTTCTGGATGTCGTCTTCCGGCGACCAGAAGCGCATGTTGATGACTTCCAGCGTGTCGCCGCGCACGGCGTCGAGGCCGACGGCGGAGCGGACGAGCGCCTTGATGCTCTCCAGCTCCTGCTCCGGCCGCGGCTGGTAGGCCGCCGGGTTGCCGTCCCTGGGCAGGCTGTAGGTGCCGTCGACCAGCACCGCGACCGACAGGCGCCGCACCTGTCCGGACTCGCGGACATGGTTCTTGGTGGTCCGGCTGATCTCGTAGTTGATCGTCTCTTCGCTGCGGTTCTGCTTGTTCTGCGAAATCGGCCCGGCGTTGTTGCCCGACTGCGCGGTCGGCAGGTTCTGGTCCACGGTGACCGGCGACAGCGGGTCGCGGTCGTGGCTCTCGTTCGCCTCCGTCACCGTCTGGGTGGAGCGGACGACTTGGCTTTCCGGATCGAAGATTTCGGATTGCGTGGTGATGCGGTCGAAGTCGAGATCGGCCGAAACCTCCGCCCGCACCTTGCCGTAGCCGACGGTGCGGCCCAGCAGATCCTCGATGATGCGGGCGATGCGGCTCTCGTAGGCGACCTTCTTCTCCTCCGCCGAGGCCAGCATGGCGTCCGCGCTGTCGTTGCCGGTGCCGCGGGCGAGCAGGGTGCCCTTGTCGTCGACGATGGAGATTCGGCTGGGATCGAGGTTCGGCACCGAGGCGGCGATCAGGTGCTGGATCGCCTGGATGTTCTCGCGCGACAGCTGGGCGCCGGGGCGCAGCTTTATGAAGATGCTGGCCGTCGCCGGATTCTGCTGGCGCGCGAACAGCTCGCGCTTGGGCAGCACCAGATGGACGCGGGCGCTCTGCACTCCGTTCAGCGTCTGCACCGTGCGCGCCATCTCGCCTTCCAGGGCGCGCAGGTGGTTGATGTTCTGCATGAAGCTGGTGGCGCCGAAGCCCTCGCCCTTGTCGAACAGCTCGTAGCCGATCGAGCCGCCCGACGGCAGACCGGCGGCGGCCATCCGCATGCGGGTCGGCCCCACCTGTTCGGCGGCGACCATGATCTTCGTGCCGGTCTTGTCGACCGTGAAGGGGACCTTCGCCTCCTCCAGCTTCTTGGCGATGGCCGCGGCTTCGGTGGGCTGGAGTTCGGCGTAGAGAAGTTCCATCTCCGGAGTGGAGAGGCGCGTCATCAGATAGACGAAGAATCCGATCAGGAGGAGGCCGACGCCGCCGATGGCGGCCAGGCGCGCGGGACCAAGATTGCGCAGGGTCTGCAGAAGGTTGTTCACGCGCTAGTCCCCGATCGGATGCCCCGGTGGATCTCCGGGAAGTTCTTGATTTCGCAGACGCAAAAAAGGAATTTGCAAAAACCGCGCCGGTCTCCGCTTTCTTGCGCATGCTGGGCTGTCTTGATGAAGAGAGTGTTAATCCATGGGCAGAAATTGCCCAGTGCCCGGCAAATTGTGCCTACCGGTGCGCGCCTGCAACGCTCCTTTGCCGACCAATGGGCGAGAAACGGCGAAGCGGCTCTCCACAAAAGCGCGGCCGTCCGATCGTTTCCGAGGAAAGCAATTAAAAGTTACCTCGAAAGAAGGAATGATCTGCGTGCATATACCCATTCTCTTTCTAGGGTTTGTTTGGACGTAGGTAGTAAATATCGCAGCGGTGGTTGACTTTGTGATCTCGACGTCATAGCTGAGTTGCAATGGTCGCTTGTCCGATACCAAAAAGATCGTGGCACAAGCACGTCGGAATCTTTCCAACGCAAAACCGAATGTTGCTTCGCGCGACCTCGGGCTTTGCCACCGTTGCCGATGGGGGAATGCCGTGAAAAGACGTGGACGTGAGAAGAAGGAAGGCCTCAATGAGGTCGATGTCTTTGTTGGGCAGCGCCTGCGCGAGTTGCGCATGCTTGCCGGTTTGAGTCAGAGCGACGTCGCGTCGGCTCTGGGTCTGACCTTCCAGCAGCTGCAGAAGTACGAACGTGGTTTCAACCGGGTTTCGGCCAGCCGGCTGTTCAAGCTGGCGCAGTTCTTCCGGGTCCCGGTCTCCGTCTTCTTCGAAGGGCTGGAGGAGCGCCACGCCGCCCAGGAGGCGGGAACCGCCAGCCCGCAGGCGGAGGAGTCCGAGGGCACGCTGCGCTCCCGCGAGGCGCTGATGCTCGCCCGCTACTTCCAGAACATCCGCGATCCGGAAATCCGCGGGGCGATCCGGGAACTGGCCGAACGCTGCGCCGACCAGACCGACGGCGCCGGCGACCCGGCCCTCGGCGAGGATGTGGGGGTTGTCGATCCGCCCGCCGCGCGGGGCCGCCGCGGGCGCGGCGCCGGCCACAGCGTCGGGCAGGCGTGAGGCACGGGCGGGGTGGCCCCGGGGCATCGCTCCACGCGGCTCGCCCGCCCGGTTTCCCGAGGGTATCGCCGGCCCTGCCATCGTTGGCAGGGTCATGGCGGGCTTGCGCAGCCCGGCCGCCTCAAGCCCCCTGAGAGGCGTCCAGGCACTCCGGTTCCAAGAGCGCCGGTCGACGCACCACGATCGGCCGCAGCGCTGGTGCCAAAAGGAAAAAGCCAGCAACCCGTCGGGGTTGCTGGCTTCATGATGGTGGAGCCAAGGAGGATCGAACTCCTGACCTCTACAATGCCATTGTAGCGCTCTCCCAGCTGAGCTATGGCCCCACTTATGATTAGACCAACACAAGAAGTGTTGGTGCGCTTGGAGGGACTCGAACCCCCACGGCCTTTCAGCCACTAGGACCTGAACCTAGCGCGTCTACCAATTCCGCCACAAGCGCATCGTCTGCTCTTTGTCCCGCATCCCTTGGGGCGACGCGGGAGCGCTGATATAGCCGCGACGCCGCCGACGCTCAAGCGAAATCGTTCGAGGCGGTCATTTTTTCGGGGGAGGACGTTTGCTCCCTTCGGTGCACTCCGGACACGCCCGACGCTACGACTTTCCCCCTTTCGCGCGGAGCGGGCGCCGTCGCTATCTTCAGTTTGCCCCAAGGGCGTGTGCCTCCCTGTTTTGCACCTCAAGGGCCCGCCGTTCACCTGGACGGCGGGCCGCTTTCTTGTCCGGGAGCCCAAATCCGTTAGGGGCCCGTCACAGGGTGAGACGCTCGCCCTCCGCCCCGGCCGCGGCATCCGCCGTCTTCGCCTGTTTCGCCATGGCGCGGTCCAGAACGCGCCGGAGCTGGCGCGGCGTCACCGGCTTGCGGACCACCTCCAGCCCGTGCGCGGCGGCGTCCGTCTCGCATTCGGGGCCGGCCTCTCCGGTCAGGATCACCGCGGGCACGTCCCATCCGGCCATAGCGCGGACGCGCACCACCGCTTCCGTCCCCACGCGCTCCTCGCGCAGACGGTAATCGACCAGCATCACGTCGGGCATGCGCCCGTCCGCCTCGATCTTCGCCACCGCCTCGTCGGTGGAGCCGGCGATTTGCACCTCGTAGCCCCATTCGCGGAACATGTCGCGCAGCCCCAGCAGGACGATGGCGTCGTCGTCCACCAGCAGGGCGCGCGGGGCCTCGCCGCCCCCGGTGAAGGCGGAGGCGGTGATCGGCGACGGGGCCGGCACCGTCGCCGCCGCGGCCAGCGGCACGGTGATGGCGAAGACGGAGCCGCGGTCCGGCTGGGATTTCACCTCCACGGGATGATCGAGAATCCCCGACAGCCGCTGCACGATGGCGAGGCCGAGGCCGAGGCCGCGCGCCCGGTCGCGTTCCGGGTTGTTGAGCTGGTGGAACTCCGCGAAGATCCGGGTCAGCTGGTCGGGCGGGATGCCGATCCCGGTGTCGCTGACCTCGATCCGCACCTGGGCGCCCTGCACCTGGACGGCGATCTGCACCGCCCCGCGCTCGGTGTACTTGACGGCGTTCTCCAGCAGGTTGCGCACCATGCGGCCCAGCAGCACGCGGTCGCTGAGCACCATGGCCGCACGGTCCTGCACAATGCGGAAGGCCAGCTTCTTGCTCTCCAGGATCGGTGCGTAGGATGCGGCGATCTCGTCCAGCAGGCTGTTCAGCGGGAAGGGCTCGACGCGCGGATCGACCGCCCCGGCGTCCAGCCGCGACACGTCCAGCAGGCTGTCGAGCAGGCCCTTCAGCGTGTCCAGGCCGCGCTCCAGCATTTCCAGGCTGCGCTGCCCCTGCTCGTCGCGAATGAAGCGGTGCAGGATGCCCGTGAACAGGAACATGGACTGCATCGGCTGGCGCAGATCGTGGCTGGCCGCGGCGAGGAACTTCGATTTGGCGCGGTTGGCCTCGTCAGCCTCTTCCTTGGCGCGCTGGAGCGCCAACTCCATCGCCTTGCGCTCCCCGACGTCGCGCAAGGTGCAGATCGCCAGGGTCGTTCGACCATCGGCGCCGCGGACCGGCGTGGCGCTGACCGACAGGGTCATGGCGGTGCCGTCGGGCCGGGTGTAGGGCATGTCCTCCTGCTCCACCGTCTCGCCCATCCGCAGGGCGCGGGACAGGGGGCAGCGCCCCTCGCCGAAGCAGGCGCCGCCGTTGCAGGCCCGCGTGCCGTCGCAGCCGCAGCCGGCGGCGGGAGGCAGCGGACCGCCGAGCAGGCTGAGCGCCGTGTCGTTGACCTTGACGATCCGTCCGCTCGGCGCCTCCGCCACCAGCAGCCCTGAGGGCAGATGGTCCAGAATGGCCGTCAGCAGGCTGCGCTCCTCCTCCAGCTGCCGGGTCAGGAGCGTGCGCTCGTCCTCCAGGCGCCGGCGCTCCGTGGCGTCCCGGAAATAGAGGGCCAAGCCCTTGCGCGAGGGGAAGGCGCGCACGGCGAACCAGATGCCGCTGCGCGGTCCCTGCGTCTCGAACTCGACCGCTTCGCGGTGCTCCATGGCCTTCTGCAGAGTCCGCCCGGATTCGCCGGCCATCAGCTCCGCAAAGGCCTGACGCCCGTTCCGGCCCACGGCGTCTCCGGAATCGGGCAGGAGGGTCCGCGCCCGTTCGTTCACGAAGACGACACGCCAGGACCGGTCGAGTTCGGCCACGGCGTCCGTCGTGCTCTCCAGGACCGATGCCTTTTCGACCACCGTTTCCAGCATCCGCTCGCGCACGCGCAGGAACTGGCGCATCCCCCAGGCCGCGCCCAGGCAGGTGAGCAGGAGCACCCCGCCGAACAGCGCCAGCGAAAAGGCCATGGCGTCCCGGACCGGGCGCATCGCCGCGTCGCGGTCGATCCCGATGGCGATCATCGATTCGCCGGTGCCGGTGTCCAGGGGGGCGGAGACCACCATCCGCTCCACCCCGCCGGTCTCGAAGACGGCGACCGACCGTGTCCCCCGCGCCGCATGCATGGCCTGGAGCATGGGGGTGGGCAGGGGCTGCCCGATGGCCTCGGGCGCCTCCGGCAAGCGCGCCACCGCATGGCCCTGGCGGTCGGCGATCACCATCTCCATGCCCGGCGGCAGGGGGCGGTCGCCCAGATTCTCCTCCAGCCAGCGGGCGTCGAGAAGCACCGTCACCACGCCGCCCAGGGGGCCGTCCAAGGGGCCGCCCGGCATGCCGTCCGGCGACGGGTAAGCCAGGCGGAAGGGCAGGATGGGGCGTTGGTTGGGATCGCGCAGCCCATACTCGCCCACCGTCAGGGCGCCGGTGGCCAGCGCGTTCTGGAAGGTGCGGATGCCACCGAGATCGACGCCCAGCGAGACCGGGTCAGTCGCGCACCACACCCGGCCCTGCCGGTCGGCGACCTCCACCGACAGATAGGCGGGATAGCGGGCGCGCAGCCGGTCCATGGTCTGCTGGCAACCCGGCGGTCCCGCCTGCGGCACGCCGGATTCGACGATGGTCGCCAGCACCTGCCGCGCCTCCGCGGCGATGCGCTGCTGCTCGGCGTCCAGCAGGTCGAGAAGGCGCAGGGTGTCGTTGCGCACCTCGTTCTCCCGATCCTGCCACAGGCTGTGCTGCGTCATGAACTGGAGCGCCGCGAGCGGCACCACGGCGGCCACGATCAAGAGAAACAGACGCAGGTAATGGGGCATTGCCAAGGAAATCTGATGAAGGAGGACAGCCGTTCCCGCATCGGTGTGGGCCGAATCGTCGCGGGTGGCCGTCGGAACAGGGCCGTCGGCGGTGGATGTTCTTCAAACACCACAGGGCGTTCATGCCACATGGGGGCGGAGATGCAACGATTAACGGCCCGGATAACTCTATTTTGCTTTGGCGGCGGGATATTCCTCAGCGACGCCCCAGGAGGAAGCCGGCCAGAGCGCAGCACAGGGCGGTGACGACGACGCGCAAGGGCGTCGGATCATAGCTCACCACGGCCACCAGAAGAGCGAGGGCCGCCATCACCATCAACGCTCCGGTCGTGCCCATGCGAACCGCCTCTCCCAAAGCCATCCGCTCCGGCAGACAGGCGTGCATGCGGTGCGTCGCGGCGGAGGTGGACGTAACCGTTCCGAGCAATCCAGGGTCCCGTCCGCAACGAAGAATTTTCATGGCGCCGCTCGCATTCCCGTAATATTTCTCAATTGTAATCGGAGCCCCGCCACCGTCCGTCCGCGCGAGCCGAGCATGCCGTGGAACCGCAACCCCTCCTATCAGGCCATCACCTTGCTGCGCCGGCACAGCCGGGAATGCCGCGGGTTGGAAACCCGCGAGTATCTGGTCGCCGTGGAGCGCCGGATGGTCGAACTCATTGATCTGGAGCGGCGGGAGGCGCGCGATGGCTCCGCGTTGCCGATCCGTCTGGCGGCGGAATGAACCTGGACTTTCGGCGTATTTCAGAACGGTAACGTCGTAAGCCGCTCCTGAAACACAACCGACACAGATCGGTGTTAAAGGCCAAAGTGTCGTTCATAGACACGAGGCCGTCGCGTTCATGGTTTTCCCGACCGAAATGGCCGGCAACGATGGTGCCGACGGCAGGGAGGGTTGCGACGTCGCCCTTTGCACCGTCCCCGCCGAGGCCATTCACAGCCGCATCCGGCGCGTTCACCAGCGCGCCACCGCAATGTTGAGCGAGGCTCTGACCGGTTTCAATCTGACGGCGCCGCAATGGGCGGCGCTGGCGGCGCTGCACCAGCACGGGCCGATGTCGCAGATCGACCTGGGGCGCAGCATTGCGATGGACCCCGCCACCATGCAGGGGGTGGTGGTGCGGCTGATCGACCGCGGCTACCTGCTGCGCAGTCCCGACAGCCTGGACCGCCGCCGCAACCTCGTCCGGTTGGCCGACAGCGGGCGTCGGGTGGTGGAGGCGGCCGGGCCGGCCATCGCGCAGGCGGAAGCCGAACTGACCGGGCGCCTGACGGCGGACGAACGAAGCCGGCTGGCCGATCTTCTGGCCCGCCTGTGCCTGTGAATCCCGGCACTTCCCCGGCGTTCACGTCGAAACGGTGGGTGGGGCCAATGGTCCGGGTTAGTCCGAGTTATGCACATTCACCTGAACGGCGTCCTTGACTCTGCAAATGTTGCTTTTTTGTTTCTTAAAGCTTGTTTGGAACCGTTAAAACCCACAAAAGCCGGGCAATTTCGCCCGTTCAACGGTGCCTGAAATTTAGGCAATTCGGTCAAGGTCGTGGATTCACGGTCGTGCTCACAGGTTGCCCCTGGATTCGCTCACAGAGTTACCCACAGCTTCTGGGGATATCCCGATATTGCGGATAGAGTTGCCTGCTCTCCGCTCCCGTCCTCAACCGATCACCCGCCATTGGCCATCCGGGTCCAGGCAGGCGGTCCCGACGAGCGTCGCGGGGCGTCCGGCGACGACTCCCGGCATCTGAAAATCGCGGCAATAGCGACCGCCGGGGCCGAGATAGGTGGGGGAGGTCCGGGTGGCGAGCGGTGCCGCCGGAACGGGCTGGGGAACCGGCGCATAGACCACGGGCGGATAAATCACGGGGGGCGGCGGAACATAGACGGGGGGCGGAAAGCCGAAGGCCAGCGGCAGCGAAATGCTGAAGCCGAAGAAATTCCCTCCATGCCAACCGCCGGCGAACACCGGAGCCGGGGTCGTCAGAAGGATGGGCAGGAGCAGGGCGCACAGCCGCGCCGAAGCCGGGAAGGGGATCATGACGCACCTCCGCCGCGGCGCGGGACGGGGCGCCGCCATAAAGAAAGAGATGGGTACGAAAAAGGCGCCGTCGAGACGGCGCCTTTTCCACGTTCTGCAAAGCCTGAACCCTGCGCGACGGCGTCACATCGCCGTGCGGACGGCCTCGGCCCCGTTGCGCGTGTCGGCGGCGCGGGCCGGGGTGGCCGTGGAGGAGGACTGGGCGGGCGCCGGGGCCGTCTGCGGAGCGGCGGCCGGGGTCGGGCGGACGGGCTTCGGTTCCACCCGGCGCGGGGCCGAGACGGTTCCCGCGGCGGCGGGGGCCTGGGTGGCCGACGGATTGGACGAGCTGGTCGGCACGTCGTCGTAGATGCCCGGATGCACCCGCACGGTGCCGTCCGTCTCCACCGTGGAGGTCCAGTAGACGAAGCGGACCGGGACGGCGTTGGGCAGGGAGACCGTCTTGGTCTTGCCGCTGTCGAGCTGTCGCTCGATCGCCGCGGAGTCGAGCTTGGCGGGGCGCAGCAGGGTTTCCGCGACCATCCGCGCGTCGGCCAGCCGCACGCAGCCGGAGCTGGCGGCGCGCAGGTCGCGCTCGAACAGCCGTGGGTCGTTGGTGCCGTGCAGGAAGATGCCGTCGCCGTTGGTCAGGTTGAAGCGGAAGCGGCCGAGGGCATTGTCGTCGCCGGGCTTCTGGACGATGCGGATGCGCTCCGGCGTCACCTGCCACCAGTTGATGCTCTCCGGCACCACCTCGACCCCGTCCAGATAGACGACGGCGTCCTTGATGCCGGTGTTGCCCTTCTTGCGCAGCACCGGCAGCTTGTCCTCGACCAGAACGGTCGGCGGCACGGTCCAGGTGGGGTTGATCGTCACGCTGGTGACGCGGTCCTGGAGCAGCGGGGTCTGGCGCGACGGGCGGCCGACCACGGCGCGCATGGTGAAGTTCAGCTTGCCGCGCTCGATGTAGGACACGGTCTGGCTGGGCAGGTTGACCAGGATCACCGTGTCCGGAACCGACGCCTGGAAGGCGCGCATCGACGCGGTGGCGCCGCGCATCAGCTTGGCGGCCTCCTTGGGCGTGCGGTCGAGCGCCTGGCGCGTGACCTCGCCGACCTTGCCGTCCTGCATCAGCCCTTCGGACAGCTGGAAGGCGCGGACCGCCACCTCAAGGTTGTCGTCGAAGGTCTCCGTCCACTGCTCCTGGTTCAGGAAGCCCAGCTCGATCAGCCGGGTGGAGAGGCGGCCGACGCGGTCGGCGGCGCGCGCCCGCACCTGGATGGTCAGGGCCGGGGGCGGGGGCAGCACCTCCACCACCGTGCCGGGCGTCGCCGTCCCGCTGAGCGCGTAGCCGGGCGTCGCCGACGGATCGGCCTGCGGGATCGGTTCGGCGGGCGGAGTCACGACGACCGTCGGCGCCGTCCCGGCGGCCGGGGCGGTGCCCTCCGGCACGTCGGACGGGCGCACGGGGCCGGGGGCCACCACGTCGACCATGCCGCCGTCGCCCTTCTTCAGGACGGAACCATAGCCCACGCGCGTTTGCTGCACGCGGGGCATGGCCTCCAGTTCGGCGGCGCGCTGGTCGATCCGCGCGATCCAGGTTCCCACGACATCCCGGCCCGTGGAGGTGCCCGAAGCGGTGGACGGCGCGGCCTGCGCGGGCAGGGCGAGCAGCCCGGCGAGGAGGCACGCGGCGACCCTCGCTCCGAGGGCGGGCCGGGCGCAGGTGCGAATGGTCGTCAGCATAATCGAAGCATCCCACGCGGCGATGAACAGACGGCTAACGAAAGGCTCTGTCCATGCGTGAGGTCGCACGGACGACACGCGGGAACCAGCGCCCTTTCGGCATAAGACATCTGACGCCCGCGGCGGCGCGGCACAAGTGACATCGCGCCGAATGATGCTTCTGTGCCACAATGTGCACAGCAGAGTTGCCGCTGCGACACAGGCAACGGTGGAGCCGTGGGTGATCGATTGGTAAATAGCGACGCTCACGCCGGAACCGCAAAATCACACAAGGCGCCAGAGATTCGACACATTTTTTGTTAACCGCTTTCAGGGTACAGGAGGCGACCATCTCTCCATCCGGTCGCCATCATGCCGCGTTCGCCGTACGGTTTCGTTCTGCCGCTGCTTCTGTCCCTGGCTGTCGCCACGCCCGTCGCCGTCAACCCTGTGGACGCCCTCGCCAAGGCCGCCCAGGAGACGGTGCACAAGCAAGCGCCCAAGCCCACCGCCAAAACGGCCGCCAAGGCTGCGCCCCAGAAGGCCGCAGCGTCCAAGACGGCGGCGAAGCCCGCCGCCGTCCGGACCGTGCACAAGGCCGCCGTCCACAAATCGGCCACCCAGAAGGCTGCTGTCCGTAAGGCCGCCGTCCATCGCACGGGCAAGGCGCGCCGCGCGGGCCGGGTCGCCGCCGGGGCCGCCGCCGGCACCGTGGCGGGCGCCGCCGTCTTCCGCCCGGTCCACGCCTATGTGCTGATGGACGCGCAGTCGGGCCGGGTCCTCGATTCGGAAAACGCCGACACGCTGACCTACCCGGCGTCGCTGACCAAGATGATGACCCTGCTCCTGACCTTCGAGGCGCTGGAGCGGGGCACGCTGCGGCTGGACCAGGAACTGCCGGTGTCGCGCCACGCCACCAACCAGAAGCCGTCGCGCCTGAACCTCGCCGTCGGCTCGACCATCCGGGTGGAGGACGCGATCCTCGCCCTGACCGTGAAGTCGGCCAACGACGTCGCCGTCGTGCTCGCCGAAGCGATGGGCGGCAGCGAGGAGCAGTTCGCCGAGATGATGACCGCGAAGGCGCAGGCGCTGGGCATGGCCAGCACCACCTTCCGCAACGCCTCCGGCCTGCCGCACAAGGAGCAGCGCACCACCGCCCGCGACATGGCCCGCCTGTCGCGCGCCATCGTGTCCCGCCCGGCGCGGGAATACGCCTATTTCTCGCGCACGCGCTTTGACTGGAACGGCACGGTGGTGCCCGGCCACAACCGGCTGCTCGGCCGGGTCGAAGGCTACGACGGCATCAAGACGGGCTTCATCAACCTCAGCGGCTTCAACCTCGCCGGCAGCGCCAGCCGCAACGGCCAGCGTCTGGTCGCCGTCGTGCTGGGCGGCACCACCGCCGCCTCCCGCGACCGCGAGGTCGCCGACCTGCTGGAGCAGGGCTTCGGTTCCGCGCCGCCCAAGCAGACGGTGGCCGTCACCGACGTGAAGGCCGTCCGCTAATAGACGTTTGACCTCATGACCCCGCCGGCCGCTTGCGGTCGGCGTGGCCGAGGGGCTTGTCCGGGGCGATGTGGTCGCGCACCCGCTGCTTCAGTTCGGTGATGTCGGGGAAGCGGCCCTCCTCCTTGCGCGACCAGACCACAGCCTCGCCGTGCCGCACCTCGAAGATGCCTTCGGTGCCGGGCATCAGAGTGACGCCGCCCAACTCCTCCTCGAAGGTGGTCAGAAGCTCCTGCGCCATCCAGGCGGCGCGCAGCATCCAGCGGCACTGGCGGCAATATTCGATTTGAAGGATGGGCCGGTCGGGGGTTTCGCTGGTCACGGTCCGCGCTCCTGTCGCTTGGGCTGTCATCCTGAGGGGCCTGCCTAAGGGTGCTGCCGAACGGCTTGTCTTCCAAGCCCTTCGCGCGACTCCGTTCGAAGGGGGCGTTGCGGCCTCCCCACAGAGCAGTATTGCCAAAGACGCTTTGCTTCATGACCCCCTCCGGCGCTTTGCTGGAGTCGGAGCAACGGGGTGGAGCATGCCGGTACACACAGCCAAGCGATTGTGGAACGAGGAAACGGGTTGCGGATTCTGCATGCGGTCGGAAACCGGCTCCCTGTGGTGCCGTGGCCTGTGCCGCGACATCTCTCTGGCCGAGTTGGTCCACCGCGTCCACGCGGTTCGCGACAACGCCATGCGGCTGGAGGTTTCCACCCTGCTGGTGACGAAGCCGCCGCGCCTGCACGCCGTGCCCGACGACAAGAACGCTCCCGCCGCCCGCGCCGCCCAGCTCCGCGGTGCGGCGGTGGACAGCATGGTCCGCAGCCTGCACCGCCTGCGCAGGAGCGCCAACGCCGTGGCGCGCTCCGCCGACCGGCTGGAGGCCACCCGCAACGCGCTGGGCCTCTGCAACGAGGAAACCGCGGCCGCCGAGCCCCCTTGCGCGGGCCGTCCCCTTTCCCTGTGCCGCCCCAATCGGGTATGACGCTGACGACCGTCCGGAACGGCCGCCGTCACGCAGCTGTCATGGTTCTGGCGTAAACAAGGGCCTTCGTTCGCATACCGGGGCACTCCAGAGGAGGCTCCGGACCGGCGGAGACGACCAGAGAGGGAAACGGGAGACATGAAGGCCAAGCGCACACACCTCGCCGCGGCGTTCGCCGCCATCGGAACGACCATCGCCGCCGGCGTGCTTCTGCTGGCCTTGCCCGCCCATGCCGCCGCCCAGACCACCACCGGCAAGCCGGCCGGGAAGCTGGTCCTCTACACCTCGCAACTCGAAGCCGACGCGAAGCAGACGGTGGACGCCTTCAAGGCCAAGAACCCCAGCGTCGAGGTCGAGTGGGTCCGCAGCGGCACGACCGAGCTGATGAACAAGCTCCGCGCCGAGATCGCCGCGGGCAGCCCGCAGGCCGATCTGCTGCTGATCGCCGACGCGGTGACCATGGAGTCGCTGAAGGCGGAGAAGCGCTTGCTGGCCTACAAGGACGCGCCGGTCCAGGGCTACCGCCCCGGGACCCACGATCCGGACGGCACCTGGTTCGCCACCAAGCTGATCACCACCGGCATCGCCTACAACACGGCAGCGCCGATGAAGCCCTCCTCCTGGCTCGACCTCCTGAAGCCGGAGGCCAAGGGCACCACCGTGATGCCCAGCCCCCTCTATTCCGGCGCCGCCGCCATCCACATGGCCGCCGTGAAGGAGCAGCCGGACCTCGGCATGGCCTATTACGAGAAGCTCCAGGCCAACGGCGCCACCGCGGCCAAGGGCAACGGCGGCATCCTGAAGTCGGTGGCGAGCGGCGAGAAGCTGTACGGCGTCATCGTCGACTACTTGCCGATCCGCGAGCAGGCCAAGGGCGCCCCCGTCGCCTTCGTCTTCCCCAAGGAGGGTGTCAGCGCGGTGACCGAGCCGGTCGCCATCCTGAACACCAGCAAGAATCCCGACGCCGCCAAGGCCTTCATCGCCTTCCTGCTGAGCAAGGAAGGGCAGGAGCTGGCCTCCCGCCAGGGCTTCCTGCCGGCGCTGCCAGGGGTCGCTCCGCCGGCCGGCTTCCCGGACACCTCCTTCATCTCGCTGATGCCCTATGACCCGGCCAAGGCCCTGAAGGACGACGAGGCCAACAAGAAGGACTTCGCCGACCTGTTCGGCGGCTGAGCCCTTCCGGCGATTGAAAATGAGTCTAGCCACTTTCAGCGACCGGCGGCCTTTCCACGCCGCCGGTCGTTTTTCCGTTTCCGGGGCGCCGCTGCTGTTCGCGCTGGCCGGGCTGATCGTCCTGCTGCCGATCCTGCGGCTGGTGTGGGAGGTCGCCGGGCCGATGGCGACGGGCGACCTGACGGCGCTGACCCGCGTGCTGACCTCCAAGATGACGTGGCGCGCCACCGGGAACAGCGTCGCCATCGCGGCGGGGGCGACGGTCGTGGCGGCGGCGCTCGGCGTGCCCTTCGCGCTGCTCTGCGGCCTGACCGACCTCAGGGGCAAGACGGCGCTGGCCTTCTGCCTGATCCTGCCGCTGATGATCCCGGCGCAGATCGTGGCCCTGTCGTGGATTCACCTCGCCGGCTCGGGCAGCCCGTTGCTGAAGCCGCTGGGCCTCGCCCCGGCGCCGGGCACGCCGAACCCGGTCTATTCCTCCGCCGGGATGATCCTGGTGATGGGGATCGAGCACGCGCCGCTGGTCTTCCTGGCCCTACGCGCCGCCCTGCGCGCCGTGCCGCGCGATCTGGTCGAGGCGGCGCAGGCGGCGGGCGCCCGCCGCGGGCGGGTGCTGCGCACCATCGTCCTGCCGCTCAGCCTGCCGGGGCTGGCCGCCGGGCTGGCCCTGTCCTTCGTCGCGGCGCTGGGCAATTTCGGGGTTCCGGCGCTGCTCGGCATCCCGGCGGGGATTCCGGTGCTGCCGACGTTGATCTACCGGCGGCTGGCGGGGTTCGGCCCGTCCGTCCTGCCGGAGGTCGCGGTGCTGGCCGTGCTGATCGGCGCCATCGCCTGCGTCGGCATCGCCGCGCAGATGGTGCTCCAGGCGCGGGTGGACGCGCGGGTGATCGGGGGTTCGGCGCCCGCGGCGGTGCTGCGGCTGGGCCGGGCGCGCCGCCCGCTGGAAATCCTCTGCTGGGCCGTGGTGGCGCTGATCCTGGCGGCGCCGCTGGCGGCGCTGGCCTCGACCAGCCTGATCCGCGTCTACGGTCTGCCGCTGGGGCCGGAGACGGCGACGCTGGCGCATTACGCGACGGTGCTGGGGCTGGATCAGGTGGGGCGGGCCTTCACCAATTCCTTCGTCCTGTCGGGAGCTGCGGCGCTGCTGCTGGTCCTGCTGGCGATCCCGCTGGCCCACGCGATGGCCGGGCCGGGAAAGGGCGGGCGGCTGGTCCGCGCCGTCGGCGTGCTGATCGAGCTGCCGCACGCGGTGCCCGGCGTGGTGCTGGCGATCGGCTGCATCCTGGTCTTCCTGAAACCCTTGCCGCTGCTGAGCGTCAGCCTCTACGGCACGCTGGGAATCATCCTGGCGGCCTATCTGGCGCGCTTCCTGTCGCTGGCCCTGCGCCCGGCCCAGGCCGCCTGCGCCGCGCTGGACCCGGCGATGGAGGAGGCGGCGCGCGCCTGCGGCGCCGGGCCGCTGCGCCGTCTGCGCACCATTGTGGCGCCGCTGGTGGCGCCCGCGGCGGCGGCGGGCGGGGTGTTGGTGTTCCTGACCGCCTTCAACGAGCTGACCGTGTCGATCCTGCTGTGGTCGCAGGGGAGGGAGACGCTGGGCGTCGTCGTCTACGCGCTGGAGGAGGGCGGCAGCCCGACGCTCGCCGCGGCGCTCAGCGTGGTGACGATCGCGGTGGTCGTGGCGGTGCTGCTGGCGGTCGGCTGGCTGGGGCGGCGGTTGCCGGCGGGGATCATTCCCTGGCGGGGGTGAGGCGTTCCTGAGACGGGGCCCCCTCCCGACCTCTCCCCGCTCTCAGCGGACCGAAGGTCCGCCTGCCGCGTCAGCGCAAACCTCTGGTTTGCGCGAGAGCTTCGCAAGGGGAGGAGATGAAGCCCTCCCCTGCGGGAGCGGGGGAGGGTTGGGTGGGAGCCCGGTTCCCGAACTCCCTCACACCCCCTCCGGCACCACCCAGCCGTCACGCACCGCGAGGCGCAGCGCTTCGCCCGGCGCGACCTGCGCGTCGCCGGACACCCGCAGGAGCAGGCGCACGCCCGGTGCGGCCTGCGGTTCGGCCTCCACCAGGACGAATCCGCCTTTGTAGGCGGCGCGCACCACGGTCGCGGCGATGGGACCGTCCGCCGCCGGCTCCAGATCCTCGGGCCGCAGGCAGGCCAGCGCCGACCCTTCCGGCTGGCCGGGGCGGCAACGGACCAGCGCCTCCGCTCCGAACAGGCGCACCCGCGCGCGGCCGGCCGCGACCGGACCCGTCACCACGCCGTCCACCACCGCGCCCTGGCCGACGAAGCCGGCGACCATGCGCGTTGCCGGTTCCCGATAGAGCGTGCGGGGCGCCGCCACCTGGGCCAGCCGCCCGTGGTCGAGCACCGCGATGCGCGTCGCCAGGGCCATCGCCTCCGCCTGATCGTGGGTGACGTAGACCATGGTGGCGCCGGTCTTGGCGTGGAAGTCGGCGAACTCCTCCTCCATCGCCGCGCGCAGATGCACGTCGAGGTTGGCGAGCGGCTCGTCCAGCAGCACCAGCTCCGGGCTCATCACGAGGCAGCGGGCCAGGGCCACGCGCTGGCGCTGGCCGCCGGACAGCTCGGCGGGATGGCGGGCGTCGAAGCCCGACAGCCCCACCGTGTCGAGCGCGGCACGCACCCGCCGCTCCCGCTCCGCACGGGGAACGCGGGCGGTCTCCAGCGGGTAGGCGACGTTGCCGGCCACCGTCATGTGCGGCCACAGCGCGTAGGACTGGAAGACGAGGCCGATCCGCCGCTCTTCCGGCGGGACGTGGGTGCCGGGGCCGGACAGGGTGCGGCCGCCGACCGTGATGCGCCCGCCGTCCAGCCGCTCGAACCCGGCGACCATGCGCAGCAGCGTGCTTTTCCCGCAGCCCGACGGGCCGAGCAGGGCGAGGAACTCCCCCGCCGCCACGTCGATGGTCACGCCGTCCACCGCGGGTGCCGGCGTCCCGGCATAGTGGCGGGAGGCGTCGTCGATCAGGAGAGCAGGCGTCTGAGTGGTCATGGCACCGGAAGTCGCGCTATTCAGGAAGGCGGCGAGGGATAGGCACAGTGCGGAACGGGGGCGTGATGTCAAGTGACGCTGCGATGACGGGGGCTGTGGCGGGGCGTGGGCAGAAGGTCCGGCTGCGCGCCCTGTCGGGGCTGGGGAACAAGGGGCCGGCCTGCTTCCTGGCGATGATCGGTGGGGCGCGGCTGCTGCTCGACTTCGGCGAGGGGCCGGACGCCGGGCGCCTGCCGCCGTTGAGCGGCGCAGGGCGGGTGGACGCCATCCTGGTCACCCACACCCACGGCGACCACGCCGGCGCCCTGGGCCTGCGCCACCGGGTCGGCAGCCCGCCGGTCTACGCCACGCCGCTGGCCGCCCGCCTCCTGCCGCCGACCGTCGCGGCCCTGCCGCTGCCGGTGCGCGGAACGGTGGAGATCCAGGGCGTTCCGGTGACCACCGGGCGGTCCGGCCACGCGCCGGGCGGGGTGTGGATCCACCTGGGTACGGAGGATGGCGGGATTCTCTACATGGGCGACCATTCCGACGAATCGGCCCTGTTCCCCTTCGACCCGCCGCCGCCGGCGCGGCGGGTGATCCTCGACGCCTCCTACGGGCTGGACGACACCCCGCAGGCGGAGCGGCTGGCCGCGCTGGAGCCCTTCCTCCACGCGGGTGGCGCTCTGTTCCCGGTGGCGGCGGACGGGCGCGGTCCGGAAATGGCCCTGTGGGCGATGGACCACGGCGTCGTCCCGGCCATCGACGACGCCCACCGCGCCGCCATCGCCCATCTGCTGGCGGAGGCCGACACCGCCCTGCGTCCCGGCGCGGAGGAGCGGCTGCGCCGGTTGCTCGACCGCGCCAAACAACCGGGCGACCCGCGCGACGTGACCTTCGCCGCCGGTCCCAACGCCACCAGCGGCACCGCCGCCGAGCTGGTGGAGCGCTGGGCCGGGGCGGGCGGGGAGGCAAGCGGACCGGACATCGTCTTCACCGGCTACCTCGCCGCGGGCACGCCGTCGCGGACCTTGGTCGATGCCGGCCGTGCCCGCTACCGGCGCTGGAACGTCCATCCGACGCTGCGCCAGTTGACGGCGCTGGTGGCCGCCACGGGAGCGGAACTGGTGTTGCCCGCCTTCGGCGATATCCGGCACCGGGAGGGCTGGCGGGCCGCCTTCGCCTCGGCGATCCTGGAGGGTCTGGACGACCCGGAGGTCTGAAGCGCGAGAGGAACGCGGCGGACATCCTGTTGGCATGGCTTGTCCCTTTGCCGACGGATGTCCATGGGCACCTTCGAGTTGCTGTCCATCCTCCTGACCCTGGCGGCGCTGTTCAGCTTTGCCAGCCGCGGCTTGCTCGGCCTGCCGGCGACGGCGGGGGTGTTCCTGCTGGCCTTCGGCTTCGCCTTCGCGACGGCGGTGGTCGGGACGCTGGTGCCGGCCATCGACATCCGCGCCTGGGAGGAGCGTCTGGTGACCAGCGCCCACCTGCCCGAAGCGTTGCTGGAGGGGGTGCTGGCCTTCCTGCTGTTCGCCGGTGCGGTGGAACAGGACAGCGGTACGCTGTGGCGGCGGCGCTGGGCGGTGGCGCTGCTGGCGACGCTGGGCGTCGTGATCTCGACCACCGTCATGGGCACCGGGATGTGGCTGGTCTTCGACGCCATGGACCAGCCGGTGCCGTTGATCTGGTGCTTGGTGCTGGGGGCGGCGCTGGCCCCGACCGACCCGGTGGCGGTGCTGGCGGTTCTGCGCAAGGCGCCTCTGCCGGAAGGGCTGCGCACCGCCATCGCGGGGGAGAGCCTGTTCAACGACGGCATGGGGGTGGTGCTGTTCGCCCTGCTGCTCGGGCTGGCCACCGGGACTGACACCGATGTGACGGTAATGGGCGTTGCCTGGGACATCGTGAAGGAGGCGGGCGGCGGCGTCCTGCTCGGGCTGGTGACCGGCTCGATCGCCTTCTGGGCGAAGAGCCGGGCGGACGATCCGGCGGTGGAGCTGTCGATCTCGCTCGCCTTGGCGGCGGCGACCTACAGCCTCGCCCAGCGGCTCGGCCTGTCCGGCCCGATCGCGGTCGTGGTGGCGGGGCTGCTGATCGGGAACACCGCCAAGCACCATGTCTCGTCGGAGCGGACGGGCTTCATCATGAAGGCCTTCTGGTCGATGGTGGACGCCATCCTGAACGCCATCCTGTTCATGCTGGTCGGGCTGGAGGCCGCGGTGGTGCTGTCCTGGCAGGCGCCGGTGATGGTCGCGGCGTTCCTGGCGCCGCTGCTGGCGCTGGTGGCCCGGCTGGCGAGCGTGCTGCCCGTGGTCGCCGTCCATCTGCGCAGCCAGCGCAAGGCGGCGGCGACCGCCGTGCTGACCTGGGGCGGGGTGCGCGGCGGCATCGCCGTGGCGCTGGTTCTGTCGCTGCCCGACAACCCACACCGCGACCTGCTGCTGGTCGCCTGCTACGCCGTGGTCGCCTTCACCATCATCGTGCAGAGCCTGACGCTCGGCCGGCTGGCCCGGCGCCTGTTCCCCGAAGGCTGACGGGTCATCCCGCGCAGGACAGGGATGCGCAGAACAGCCTTTCCTGTGGAAAGCATCCCATTATCTACTGAAACCAATCAGGCAATCGCCTTTATCAACGTATAATTTTTGTTGTTTGGAGTGTCGGGATGACGGACACGACTCTGGGCCGGGCGGCGGGTTCGGCCACGCTTCTGCCGGGCATCGACTGGCGGGTGGTCACCGTGGCGCTGCTTGCCCTGGCGGGCGGCGGCCTGTGGATCGGCGACGCCGTGTCGGGGCGGCAGGCGGCGCTCTATCTGGTGGGCGGCGCCCTGGGCCTCGTGCTCTACCACGCGCTGTTCGGCTTCACCTCCGCCTTCCGCGTCTTCATCGCGGACCGGCGCGGGGCGGGGCTGCGGGCGCAGATGGTCATGCTCGCCGTGGCCTGCGCGCTGTTCTTCCCGGTGCTGGCGGCGGGGACGCTGTTCGGCACGCCGGTGAAGGGGCTGGTGTCGCCGGTCGGCCTGTCGGTGGTGGCCGGCGCCTTCCTGTTCGGCATCGGCATGCAGCTCGGCGGCGGCTGCGCCTCGGGCACGCTGTTCACGGTGGGCGGCGGCAGCACGCGCATGGTCGTGACGCTGGCCTTCTTCATCGTCGGCTCGGTGCTGGGCGCCTATCACCTGCCCTGGTGGCAGGCGCAATGGACCGCCGCCCCGGTGTCGGTCGTCGCCGCCTGGGGCTGGCCGGTGGCGCTGGCGGTCAACCTCGTCCTCTTCGCCGCCGTTTATGCCGGTACCCTCGCGCTGGAAAAGTGGCGCCACGGCCGCCTGATCGAGGGCGCCCCGGCCAGGACCGAGGGGCTGCGGCGCTTCCTGCGCGGTCCCTGGCCGCTGGTCTGGGGAGCGGTGGCTCTGGCCGTTCTGAACTTCGCGACGCTGGCGCTGGCCGGGCGTCCGTGGGGCATCACCTCGGCCTTCGCGCTGTGGGGCAGCAAGGGGCTGGCCGTGCTGGGCGTGGACGTCGCCTCCTGGCCCTTCTGGCAGGCGCCGGCCCAGGCCAGGGCGTTGCAGGAGAGCGTGCTGGCCGACGTCACCTCGGTGATGGACTTCGGCATCATCCTGGGCGCGCTGCTCGCCGCCGGTCTGGCCGGCAAGTTCGCCCCGGTGTGGAAGCTGCCGTTGCGGTCGCTGGTGGCGGCGGTGGTCGGCGGGCTTCTGCTCGGCTACGGCTCGCGCCTCGCTTATGGCTGCAACATCGGCGCCTATTTCAGCGGGATCGCGTCGGGAAGCCTGCACGGCTGGGTGTGGATCGTGGCGGCGCTGGCCGGCAATTACTTGGGCACAGCCCTGCGTCCGTTCTTCGGCCTGGAGGTTGAGCGCACGCCGCGTCCGACCGCCTGCTGAGCGGATCGTGAATGAAGGACCGGTAAGGCGTCGGATGGACGCCTTACCGGCTTCCCTTATCGGAAGGCGCTACGATCCGGAGGGCACGACCACGATGTCCGAAGCGGACAGCGTATCCACATAGAATCGGGCGATCTGGATTGCTGCGCCGGAGCCAATACCGTCCGCGTCATAGTACAGGGTGCGGAACAGCGTATCGAAAATGAGGCGGTCGTCGGCGTCGGCCGGCATGTCCAGCGCGAACATGTTCGCATCCAGCGCGCCAACCGGAAGACCAAAGGTCGATGCTTCCAGTTCGATGCGATCCTCTCCGCTTTGGAAATCCTCGATGGTGTCGCCTGACCAAAGGTCGATGCCCAGGCGGAAGGCATCGGCACCAGCGCCTCCATTCAGCCGATCGGGCCCCAGTCCCCCGATGAGAGTGTCGTCACCGTCTCCACCATACAGAAAGTCGCTGTCGTCCCCACCGCTCAGTCGGTTCGCTGCGGCGCTTCCAATCAGAGTATCGCTTTGATTGGTTCCGATGACGTTCTCAATATCGTTGAACGTATCGCCATCGGCATGACCTCCGCTTCCGGTTCCGGTGGCAAGGTTCACGGTCACTCCCGACCACACCGAACTGCTGTAACTCACCGTGTCAGTGCCGGCCCCACCATCAAGCGCATCGCTTCCAAATCCGGCCTCGAAGGTGTCGTTTCCGGCGCCGCCGTTGATCTCGGTCGCGCTAAAGACGTTGCGGGCGTCGAACACGTCGTCGCCACCACCACCATAGACGCGCTCAACCTGCCATACGCCGAGGTCTATGTATCTTGGACTGTCCTGTTGGATAACGACGGTGTCGAAACCCGTTCCGCCGATAACCACCGCCTCGTTTCCGCTGATGTAGAAATAGTCATCGCCCTCCTCACCCAAGAGCGTGTCGGCCCCCTCTCCACCGATCAGTGTGTCGTTACCCATGCCGCCTTGCAGGAGATCGTCCCCCTCCTCACCAGCAAGCCAGTCGTTGTCCATGCCGCCTTGCAACGTATCGTTTCCAGCCCCACCGGTAAGCGAGTCGTCGCCGTAGTCATCCTGCAGGAGATCGTCTCCGTTGTCGCCGGACAAGGTGTCGTTTGCAGAGCCGCCGCGAATCGTGTCGTTGCCGTCCCTTCCGTAAATGACGACACTTTCCGATCCATAGTCGGCGTTGATCGAGTCGTTGCCGGCGCTCCCGTAGGCGACTTCAAAGTTTGCGAGGTGGAGGTTGAGTGTAACCCCTTCATCTCCCAGTACGATTACGGTGTCGTGCCCATCGCCTCCATCAAAAAAATAATCAAAGCTATCGATGTAAATTGTGTCATCTCCTTCTCCACCATGTAAAAAATCCGCTCCACTGCCGCCGAAAAGCGTGTCGTTTCCTTCTTCACCAATCAGATTGTCATCGCCATCACCCCCATCCAGGATATCATTTCCTTCTCCACCAAACAGGCTGTCATCGCCATTCCCCCCGTTCAAGACGTCGTCTCCTTGGTCGCCTCTGACCAAGTCAGAACCATTCTCACCGGTTAGGGTGTCGTGCCCTTCCCCACCATAGATTCCATCCTCACCGTCTCCTCCGATCAGCACGTCGTCGCCTTCTTCTCCGCTAATCAAATCATTATCCGGTGTTCCCTCCAAATAATCGGATTCCGATGTTCCCGAAATGATCGCCATTTTCTGTCTCCTGATTGAGCGCTGCTCTGTTTTCGTGTTCTGGGGGCAGAATAAAAAACGTAGCGGCAACGAAGGGCAGAAAACTGTGACGGCCATCACTCCTTCACATCGTATTCGATGCGTCAGGTCGCCGCATCAAGAGCGTAATGAAAAAGAAAATCTCCAAAAAGGTGTGGTTTATCGCTTGTCGGAGCGCGGTCTAAGCAGACGGCGCCAAACCTCAGCGGTATTCCGGCCGCCGGGCCAGCCCTTCCTTGAGATGCTGGATCAGCAGCCGCACCTTGGGCGACAGGTGGCGCTGCGGCGGGTAGACGGCCCAGACGGCGGTGTTGGGCGGTCGGTGGGCTTCCAATAGAGAGACCAGCCGGCCCGTCGTCAGATGCTCCACCACATAGTAGTCGGGCAACTGGCACAGCCCGAAACCGCGCAGTGCGGCGTCCAGCACCGCCGTGCCGCTGTTGCAGCGCCAGCGGCCCTGCGGCCGGAACAGCCACTCAGGCCCGCCGTCCTCCAGCGACCCCGCGTCGAAGGTCCAGCCGTCCGCGGTGCCGGTCAGGCAGTCGTGCTCGGCGAGGTCGGCCAGCCGGCGCGGCGTCCCGCGCCGCTCCAGATAGGAGGGGGCGGCGCACAGATGCATGACCCGCGGCGCGATCCGCGTGGCGACGAGGCTGGAATCCATCAGCCGGCCCAGCCGCACCGCCAGATCCACCCCCTCATGCACCAGATCCAGCCGGCGGTTGGTCAGCTCGATCTCGACGCGGAGCTGGGGGTGGCGCTCCAGGAAATCGTTGACCAGCGGGACGACGAACCGCTCGCCGTAAGCCACGGCGCAGGTGAGGCGTAGCAGGCCCTTGGGCTCCGCCTGGAGGTCGCTAACGGCGAGCAGCGCCTCGTCCCGCTCCTCGATCAGGCGGCGGCACTGGGCGAGCAGGGAGCGGCCGGCCTCGGTCAGAGTCACGCTGCGGGTGGTGCGGTAGAACAGGCGGGCCTGCAACCGGTCCTCCAGCCGCGCCACCTGCCGGCTGACCTGCGAGGAGGAGATGCGCAGCCGCTCCGCCGCGCGGGAGAAGCCGCCGCACTCGGCGACCGCCACGAATTCGTCGATGCCATCCCAGCGGCTCACCCGTCAAACTCCCGATTCCGTCCCGATTATCCCCATACGGCAACAATCCTCTCCAACATTGCAGCGTTGTCAACGCGCGCGGAATGCTAACGTCGATCATCAAAGAAACGCGAACGCATGGAGACGGTGGGATGGTGAAGTCACGCGCGGCGGTGGCCTGGGAAGCGAAGCGCCCCCTGGAGATCGAAGAGGTCGAGGTCGCGGCGCCCAAGCAGGGCGAGGTTCTGGTGCGCATCGTCGCCACCGGCGTCTGCCACACCGACGCCTACACCCTGTCCGGCATGGATTCGGAGGGCGTGTTTCCGGCGATCCTGGGCCATGAGGGCGCCGGCATCGTCGAGGAGGTCGGGCCGGGCGTCACCTCCGTCCAGGTGGGCGACCATGTCATCCCGCTCTACACGCCGGAATGCGGCAAGTGCAAATTCTGCCTGTCCGGCAAGACCAACCTCTGCCAGGCGATCCGCGCCACCCAGGGCAAGGGGCTGATGCCGGACGGCACCAGCCGCTTCACGGCGAAGGGCCAGCCGGTATTCCACTACATGGGCACCTCCACCTTCTCCGAATACACAGTGCTGCCGGAGATCGCGGTCGCCAAGATCAACAAGGCCGCTCCGCTGGAGAAGGTCTGCCTGCTCGGCTGCGGCGTGACCACCGGCATGGGCGCGGTGCGCAACACCGCGAAGGTCGAGCCGGGCTCGACGGTCGCCATTTTCGGGCTGGGCGGCATCGGCCTGTCGGCGATCATCGGCGCCGTCATGGCGAAGGCGTCGCGCATCATCGGCATCGACATCAACCCCGACAAGTTCGAGATCGCCAAGCAGCTCGGCGCCACCGACGTGGTGAACCCGAAGGACTACGACCGCCCGATCCAGGAGGTTCTGGTCGAGATGACCGACGGCGGCGTCGATTACAGCTTCGAGTGCATTGGCAACGTCAAGGTGATGCGCGCCGCGCTGGAATGCTGCCACAAGGGCTGGGGCGAGTCGGTGATCATCGGCGTCGCCGGGGCCGGGGAGGAGATCAGCACCCGCCCGTTCCAGCTGGTCACCGGGCGCGTCTGGCGCGGCTCCGCCTTCGGCGGCGTGCGCGGCCGGTCGGAGCTGCCGGATTACGTGGAGCGCTACCTGAAGGGCGAGTTCGAGTTGGACACCTTCATCACCCACACCATGGGGCTGGAGGATATCAACAAGGCCTTCGACCTGATGCACGAGGGCAAGAGCATCCGTTCCGTCATCCTCTACAACCCGTGAGGACCGGATGGAGTCGCAACTGACCCAGATCGCGGCGAACCGCTGCTTCGGCGGCTGGCACAAGCGCTTCCGGCACCGCTCCGCGGTGCTGGACTGCGACATGGTGTTCGCCGTCTATCTGCCGCCGCAGGCCGAATCGGGCGCCAAATCGGGCAAGGTGCCGGTGTTCTACTGGCTGTCCGGCCTGACCTGCACCGATGAGAACTTCATGCAGAAGGCCGGCGCCATGCGGATGGCGGCGGAACTCGGCATCGCCATCGTGGCGCCGGACACCAGCCCGCGCGGCCCCGACGTGCCCGGCGATCCGGACGGCGCCTGGGACTTCGGGCTGGGCGCCGGCTTCTACGTCAACGCGACGCGGGAGCCCTGGGCGAGGCACTACCGCATGCACGACTATGTGGTGCGGGAACTGCCGGCACTGGTCGAGGCGGAGCTGCCGGTGACCGACCGGCGCTCCATCGCCGGCCATTCCATGGGCGGGCACGGCGCGCTGGTCTGCGCCCTGCGCAACCCCGGCCGCTACTGCGCCGTGTCGGCCTTCGCGCCGATCGGCAACCCGGCCAGCGTGCCGTGGGGCGAGAAGGCGTTCGAGCGGTTCTTCGGTACCGACTACGCGGCGTGGCTGGAGTGGGACAGCTGCGCCCTGCTGGGCCGCGCCACCGAGAAGCTGCCGATCCTGGTGGACCAGGGCGACGCCGACAGCTTCCTGGAGAAGCAGCTGAAGCCGGAGAACCTGCAGCGGGCGGCGGAGGCGGCGGGCCACCCGCTGACCCTGCGGATGCAGCCGGGCTACGACCACAGCTATTTCTTCATCGCCAGCTTCATCGACGACCATCTGCGCCACCACGCGGCGGCGCTGCTGGCCGACTGACGCGTTTCGTTCGGGCATACGGCCCACCCAACGGTTCACCCGCTTCCGGAATGGGCCGTATGTCCGGACAGGTCTCCCATTCGTATCGACAAGCCTCCGACCCAAAGGCATCATTTCGTTACGACGCGAAATAATTGGGAGGTTGTCGTGAAGTTCATGTCCAAGACCCGCCGTCTGGCCTTCGCCGCCGTGGCGGGCGCGGTCGCCATCGGCGCCACCGTCGCCGTGGCGCAGACCCCGGCCTTCTTCCGCATCGGCACGGGTGGCACCGCCGGCACCTACTATCCGGTGGGCGGGCTGATCGCCAACGTCATCTCCGGCGCCAACGGCGGCGTGCCCGCTCTGGTGGCGACCGCCGTGGCCTCCAACGGTTCTGTCGCCAACATCAACGCCATCAAGGGTGGTTCGTCCGAGTCGGGCTTCTCGCAGTCGGACGTCGCCTACTGGGCCCACACCGGCACCGGCCTGTTCGAGGGCAAGGGCAAGGTGGAGGACCTGCGCGTCATCGCCACGCTCTACCCGGAAACCATCCATCTGGTCGCCCGCAAGGACGCCAACATCAAGTCGGTCGCCGACCTGAAGGGCAAGCGGGTGTCGCTGGACGAGCCGGGCTCGGGCACGCTGGTCGATTCGCGCATCGTGCTCGGCGCCTTCGGCCTGACCGAGAAGGACGTGAAGGCGGAGTATCTGAAGCCGGGTCCGGCGGGCGACCGCCTGCGCGACGGCGCGCTGGACGCCTACTTCTTCGTCGGCGGCTACCCGACCGGCGCCATCTCCGAACTCGCGACCTCCTCGGGCATCTCGCTGGTCCCGATTACCGGGCCGGAAATCGACAAGATGCTGGCGCAGTACCAGTTCTTCGCCAAGGACACGGTGCCGGCCAACACCTACAAGGACGTTCCGGAGACGCCGACCATCTCCGTCAACGCCCAGTGGTTGACCAGCGCCAAGCAGCCGGACGACCTCGTCTACAACATCGTCAAGACGCTCTACAACGAGAAGAGCCGCGCCGCGCTCGAAGCCGGCCACGCCAAGGGCAAGCTCGTCACGTTGCAGACGGCGACCAACGGCTTGGGCATCCCGCTGCATCCGGGTGCGGAGAAGTTCTACAAGGAACAGGGCGTCCTGAAGTAAGGCGCGCTCTCCTTACATTTTCTCATGCCGCATCCGACCAGTACAACCCTCTCCCCTCCGCTCGCGCGCAAACGAAGTTTGCGCTGACGCGACAGGCGGACCTTCGGTCCGCCGAAATTGGGGAGAGGGTGGCCCGAAGGGTCGGTGAGGGGGATGCGGTTTTGCCGAACTTCCCGACACGCGCAACCCCCTCACCCTACCCCTCTCCCCAGAGGGGAGAGGGGAATGGAGCATCCATGACCGATACCCATCGCGATCCGCCATCCGACATCCGGCTGGATTCCGCGTCCATGGAACTCGACGAGGCCAAGGCGCGGGAGTTGGAGGAGAAGTTCGACTCCGAAATCCGCTTCCGGCCGCTGTCGCCGCTGGCGGGGAAGCTGGTCGGCGGGCTGCTGATCATTCTGTCGCTGTTCCACTATTACACCGCCGGCTTCGGCCTGCTGCCGGAGATGGAGCATCGCGGCATCCATCTCTCCTTCGTGCTGGGCCTCGTCTTCCTGGTCTTCCCTTTCACCAAGCGCGGCTACGGCGAGCCGGTGATGGGCACGCTGCTGCGCCCGCTGGGCATCGGCCTTCAGGACTGGGCGCTGGCCATCGGCGCGGTCGTCGCGGTGATGCACGTCCCGCTGATCCCGCTCGACGATCTGGCCTTCCGCGTCGGCAACCCGACCACCACCGACGTCGTCCTCGGCTCCATCCTGATCGTCGTGTTGCTGGAGGCGACCCGCCGCTCGGTCGGCTGGCCGCTGCCGATCATTTCGCTGATCTTCATGAGCTACGCGATCTGGGGGCCGCAGATGCCCGGGCTGCTGAAGCATCCCGGCGCCACGGTCTCGCAGCTCGTCGACCATCTCTATCTGACGACGCAGGGCGTTTACGGCATCGCGCTGGGCGTGGTGGCGACCTACGTCTTCCACTTCGTGCTGTTCGGCGTCTTCGCCACGCGCATCGGGCTGGGGCAGCTCTTCCTCGACTGCGCGGCCTGGGTGGCCGGGCGCTACGCCGGCGGTCCCGCCAAGGTCGCCATCTTCGGGTCGGCGCTGTTCGGTATGATTTCCGGCTCCTCGGTCGCCAACACGGTGACGGTGGGCTCGCTGACCATCCCGGCGATGAAGCGGATGGGCTACAAGCCGCATTTCGCCGCCGCCGTGGAATCGACGGCCTCCACCGGTGGGCAGATCACCCCGCCGATCATGGGCGCCGCCGCCTTCCTGATGATCGAGTTCCTGGGGTTGCCCTACACGACCATCATCATGGCGGCCATCGTCCCGGCCTTCATGCATTTCTTCGGCGTGCTGGTGCAGGTGCATTTCGAGGCCAAGCGCAACGGCCTGCGCGGTTTGCGCCCCGACGAGATGCCGGATCTGAAGGAGGCCTTCCGCCGCGACTGGCCGACGGTCATTCCGCTGGTCGTGCTGATCGGCATCCTGATCGCCGGCTACACGCCCTACATGGCGGCCTTCTGGGGCATCACCCTGTGCATCGCGGTCGGCCTGCTGAACCCGCGCAAGCGCATGACCATCTGGGAGGTTCTGGACGGGCTGCGCGACGGCGCCAAATACGCGCTGGCGGTCGGCGCCGCCGCCGCCACGGTGGGCATCATCGTCGGCGTGGTCACGCTGACCGGCGTCGGCTTCAAGATCTCCTACATCGTCACCTCCACCGCGGGCGAGATGGCGGTGTGGGCGGGGGCCTTCCTGCCGGGCTGGCTGGCCGACGCCAAGGCTCTGACGCTGCTGTTCACGCTGATCATGACCGGCGTGGTCTGCATTCTGATGGGCTGCGGCATTCCGACGACGGCCAACTACATCATCATGGCGACCATCGCCGCCCCGGCGCTCGGCCTGCTGGGCGTGGCGCCGATCGTCGCGCACTTCTTCGTCTTCTATTACGGCGTGCTGGCCGACATCACGCCACCGGTGGCGCTGGCCGCCTACGCGGCGGCGGGCATGGCGGGGGCCGACCCCTTCAAGACGGGCAACACCGCCTTCCGGCTGGGCTTGGCGAAGGCGCTGGTGCCCTTCGTCTTCGTCTTCTCGCCGTCGTTGCTGCTGGTGGCGCCGGGCTTCAACTGGCCGGACTTCTTCATCGCCTTCCTCGGCTGCATCGTCGGCATCGTCTGTCTGGGCGCCACCCTGACAGGCTGGCTGCTGACCAACATGCGGACCTGGGAGCGGGTGATGCTCGGCATCGCCGCCATTCTGCTGGTGACGCCGGAGTTGTATTCGTCGTTGCTGGGGCTGGCGCTGATCGTGCCCGTCCTGCTCCGCCAGATGTCCGCCCGCCGCCTGACGCCAGAGCCGGCCTGACGCCCGAGCCCGCCTGAAGAACAACCGGTCTCTTCGAGAGGACCCGACAAATGAACATTCCCCATCCCTACCTGATGTTCCTCGGCGATGTTCAGGACCAGCTCGGCGCCAAGACGGCGCAGGGCATCGTGGACTGGCGGCGCGACTGGTGCCTCGGCCAGATCCGGCTGGAGGGCTGCAAGGCCGACCTCGGCATCCCTGACATGACCATCGCCGAGGCGGCGGGGCAGGGCGCCCGCACGCTGGTGGTCGGCGTGGTGAACGCCGGCGGCGTCCTGCCGGAGCATTGGACGAGCTTCATCGTCCAGGCCATCGAGTCCGGCATGGACGTGGCGAGCGGCCTGCACACCCGGCTGGAAAGCATCCCGGCGATTGCCGAGGCGGCGGCGCGCCACGGCCGCCAGCTCTTCAACGTCCGCCATTCCGACCAGCGCTTCGCCACCGGCAAGGGGACCAAGCGTCCGGGCCGGCGCCTGCTGACGGTCGGCACCGACTGCTCCGTCGGCAAGAAGTACACGGCGCTGGCCCTGGAAAAGGAGATGCGCGCCCGCGGCATGGACGCGGATTTCCGGGCCACCGGCCAGACCGGTGTCTTCATCTCCGGCCGCGGGGTCGCCATCGACGCGGTGGTGGCGGACTTCATCTCCGGCGCCGTGGAATGGATCGCCCCGGCGGCCGATCCGGCCCATTGGGATCTGATCGAGGGGCAGGGCTCGCTCTACCACCCCTCCTTCGCGGGCGTGTCGCTGGGGCTGCTGCACGGCGCCCAGCCCGACGCCTTCGTCGTCTGCCACGAGCCGACCCGCAGCACCATGCGCGGCGTGCAGCACCCGCTGCCGTCGATCCAGGAAGTCATCGACCTGACGATCCGCTGCGGACGGCTGACCAACCCGGCCATCCGCCCGGTCGGAATCGCCATCAACACCAAGGCCTATGGCGAGGACGAGGCGCGCGCCTGCCTGGAGGCGGCGGCCAAGGCCCATGACCTTCCGGCCAGTGACCCTATCCGGTTTGGCGTAGGCGAAATTATTGACCGTCTGACGGAAGAATTTGCCACTGAGTAACGTTAATAGGGGATGATCATGGTGCCGATGGACGGCACGAAGCACAGCCGCCCATCGTCATAAGAATGATCGCCCGCCATCCCGTTCAGCCGAATTGGATCGCGGGTCCGGCCTCCCCACTTGGATATGATGAGCAACCGCACTCCCGCCACCCAATACGCCGCCCTTCCTTTCCGCCTTCGCAACGGCCGGCCGGAAATCCTGCTGGTCACGTCGCGGGAAACCAAGCGGTGGATCATCCCCAAGGGGTGGGCGGAGGAGGGCGTGAAGCCCTGCGACATGGCGGCGCGGGAGGCCTACGAGGAAGCCGGCGTGCGGGGCACCGTCGATCACCGGCCCTTCGGCAATTTCCGCTACATGAAGCGGCTCAGCGTCAACAAGTCTGTCCTGTGCGCGGTGACCGTCTTCCTGCTGGAAGTCGACGAGATGCTGGACGAGTGGCCGGAGAAGGGCCAGCGCGAGCGCCGCTGGATGACCCCGTCGCAGGCCGCCCTGGCCGTCGGGGAAAGCGGCCTCGTGGAGATGCTGCTGCGGCTGGGCATCCCGCCGGACTGAGCCGGACCGGCGCAACACAACGCGGTTCTCAAAGAAAAAGGCCCCTTCCGCACCGGCGGAAGGGGCCTTTCGCTGTCTGCCCTACAGCCTTGCGGCAAGGCGGGCGAAGGTGAAGGGCTCGTCCGTCAGGAAGCGGATGTCCTCGATCACCTGGGCGCGCAGCGAGCGGTCGTCGATGCTGCAGCCCCAGAAGGCCGTCTCGCCCAGATAAGCGGCGACCATCGCCTCCAGCCCCGCCGGGGTGCCGTCGTCCAGGGCGCCGATGGCGCGGACACGCTCGACGATCTCGGCGGAGTCGCGCGGCGGCAGTGTGTCGGCGCCGGGGAAGCGGCCGAGATAGAAGGCCAGCCAGGCGGCCAGCGACAGGCTCATCAGCGGCGCCGGCCGTCCGAACCGCTCCCGGTAGGCGAGCAGCCGGTCCAGGTTGCGGGTCTGGTACTTCACGAGGCCGTTCAGGCTGATGTCGTACCACAGGTGCCGGATGTAGGGGTTGCGGAAGCGGCGCAGCACGGCGGCCGCGAAGTCCTCCAGCTCCGGCCTCGGCAGGGTGAGGAAGGGGATGACCTCCTCGTTGAGCAGCCGGTCGAGGAAGCGCGCCCCGGCGGGATCGCTCACCGCTTCGCCGACCGTCTCGACGCCCGCCAGCAGGGCCAGGGCGCACAGGCCGGTGTGGGCGCCGTTGAGGATGGCGACCTTGCGCGCCTTGTAGGGGGTGACGTCGGCGGTGACGACGGTGCCCTCGTCATGCTCGCCCAGCGGCAGACGCAGCGCGGGCATCCCCTCTTTGCGCTCGATCACGAACAGGTGGAACAGCTCCGCCGCCGCCATGAAGCTGTCGTCGTAGCCCAGCTCGCGGCGCAGGTCGTCGGCCTCGGCGCGCGGGAAGCCGGGGACGATGCGGTCGACCAGCGTGTTGTAGAAGGCGTTCGCCGTCTCGATCCACTCGATGAAGGCCGGCTCCAGCGCCCAGTCGCGGGCGTGCAGCAGGACGATGCGCTTCAGCTCTTCGCCGTTGTGGTCGATCAGCTCGCAAGCCAGCATTTGCAGGCCGGCGTCGGGCGCGCCGTCGAAGGCCTTCCAGCGCTCGTGCAGGAAGCGGGTCATCTTGCCGGGGAAGGAGACCGGCGGCTCGTCGGCGTAGGCCACCGACGGGACATAGGCGATGCCGGCGTCGGTGGTGTTGGAGACGACGACCGTGACGTTCGGGTCGCGCGCCAGCTCCAGCACCGACCCCCAGTCGCCGTGCGCCGCGATCTCGTTGCGCACGCAGCCGATCAGCCGGGCCTGCGAAACCTTCCGGCCAGCCTCGTCGACGCCGCGCGACAGGACGGTGTAGACGCCCTCCTGCTCGTTCAGCGTCTGCGGGAAGCCGCCGGGGATGGGGCGGACGACGGTCACGCCCCAGTCGCCGCCGGTGGCCTCGTTCAGGCGGTCGACCTTCCAGTCGAAGAAGGCGCGCAGGAAGTTGCCTTCGCCGAATTGCACGATCCGCGTCGTCGTCGGGCGCGGCCGTCCGTTGAGAAAGAATGCGTTCAGGCGCTGCATGGTCGGCGTCCTTGTCTGAGAGGTGGCGGGGTTCAGAGCGTGACGCCGGACTTGAAGATCACGAGGTCGTGGACGTCGTTCTCCTCGTTGCGCGCCTCTTTGCCGTTGGCGACGGCGAGGATGCTGTCGATGAAGGACGGCAGCAGGCTGTCCACCGTGGCGGTGGCCTCGGCGATGGGGCCGGCGTTGAAGTCGATCCAATGCCGCTTCTTCTCGGCCATGGCGGTGTTGGTGGCGATCTTCATGGTCGGCACGACGCCGCCCAGCGGCGTGCCGCGGCCGGTGGTGAACAGCACGATGTGGCAGCCAGCGGCGGCCAGGGCGGTGACCGCCACGCCGTCGTTGCCCGGCGCCTCCAGCAGGGTCAGGCCCGGCTTGCGGATGCGCTCGGCGTAGCGGATGACGTCGCGCACCGGGGAGAGGCCGGCCTTCTGGGTGCAGCCCAGCGACTTCTCCTCCAGCGTGCTGATGCCGCCGGCCTTGTTGCCGGGCGACGGGTTCTCGTAGATCGGCTGGTTGTGGTCGAGGAAATACTGCTTGAAGTCGTTGATCAGGGTGACGACGCCCTCGAAGACCTCGCGGCTCTCGGCGCGCTCCATCAGCAGATGCTCGGCGCCGAACATCTCCGGCACCTCGGTCAGCACGGTGGCGCCGCCGATCCCGCACAGCCAGTCGGAGAGGGCGCCCAGCAGCGGGTTGGCGGTGATGCCGGAGAAGCCGTCCGAGCCGCCGCACTTCAGGCCGATGCGCAGGCGGTCGGCGCCAACCGGCTCGCGCTTGTCCTCGCGCATCACCGCGGCCAGCTCGGTCATCGCCTCCAGCGACGCCTCAAGCTCGTCCGACACCTCCTGGGTGGTCAGGTAGCGCAGGCGGCGCGGGTCGGGATGCTCGAAGCCCTGGGTGAACAGGGCGCGGGTGTTGTTCTCGCAACCCAGCCCCATGACCAGCACGCCGCCGGCGTTGGGGTGGATGGCGAAGTCGCGCAGAATGTTGCGGGTGTTGTCGAGGTCGCCGCCGAGCTGCGAGCAGCCGTAGGGATGCTCCAGCACCATGACGCGGGAGCCCTCGGGCAGCAGGCCCATCTTCTCGAAGCGCTTGGCCGCGTTCTTGGCGAGGCCGTTGACGCAGCCGACCAGCGGGATGATCCACAAGTCGTTGCGCACGCCGATCTCGCCGTTGGCGCGGACGAAGGCCTGGATGGTCGGCGCCTCCCGCTTGGCCGGCGCCGCGTCGTTCGCCGGGCCGGCGTAGGCGTAGTCCTGAACGCCGCCCAGCGCGGTCCCGATGTTGTGGGTGTGGATGTGCCGCCCCACCGGGATCGCCTCCTTGGCGAGGCCGATCACGCTGCCGTACTTGATGACCCGGTCGCCCGGCTGGTGCGGCGTCACGGCGAACTTGTGGCCCTGCGGCACCTCGTCGAGCAGGACGACGCCCAGACCGTCGATCGCGGTGCCCTGGGCCAGCGGCTCCAGGGCGACGGCGACGGTGTCGCTGGAATGGATCTTCAGGTACTTCGACATGTCAGGCCCCTTGGGGGAGAAGCGAGGGAAGCGGGAGGGCGGCAGGACGGGTCAGCGGGACAGGAGCAGCGAAAGCTCCGGCACGAAGGTGACGAGCATGAGCGAGATGAACAGCGCCACGAAGAGCAGGGTGGACTGCTTCATGAAGTCCGAGATCTTCACCTTGGCGAGGTTGCAGACCAGCAGCATCACCGTGCCCACCGGCGGTGTCAGACAGCCGACCGCGAGATTCACGATCACGACGATGCCGAAATGGATCGGGTCGATGCCGAGCTGGTGCACCGTCGGCATCAGCAGCGGGACCATGACGATGAGGATCGCGTTGCCCTCGATCAGCATGCCGAGGAACAGCAGCAGCAGGTTGAGGATGATCAGGAAGACGTACTTGTTGTCGGTCAGCGCCGTGATGAAGGTCGCCAGCTGCTGCGCCGCCTGCTCCAGCGACAGCACCCAGGCCAGGGCCGAGCAGGCCATGATGACCAGCATGACCGAGGAGGTGGCCTTGAAGGTGCCGACCAGGGCGTCCAGCACATGGGCGACGCGCATCTCGCGGTAGATCACGAAACCGATCACCAGGACGATCAGCACCGCCACCGCGCCGGCTTCGGTCGGGGTGAAGATGTTGGCGCGGATGCCGCCGATGATGGCGACCAGCAGAACCAGCACCGGCCAGGCGCCGACCAGCGCGCTGGTGGTCTCCGAGGCGGTGGGCCAGCTGTCGCGGGACGGCGGATAGCCGTTGCGCTTGGACACGATGTAGGCGGCGCCCATCAGCATGATGGCCATGACGATGCCGGGCAGAATGCCGGCCATGAACATGGCGCCGATGGAGACGTCGGCGACAAGGCCGTAGATGATCAGCGCGATGCCCGGCGGGATGATCGGCGTGACCAGCGCGCCCGACGCCGTGACGGCGGCGGCGAAGGCGCGGTTGTAGCCCTTGCGCTCCATCTCCGGCACCAGCATGCGGGTGAGCATGGCGCTGTCGGCGAGGTTGGAGGCGCTGACGCCGCCCAGCAGCGTGCTCAGCATGATGTTGGTCAGGGCCATGCCGCCGGTGAACTTGCCGACCAGCAGATCGGCCACGCGCAGCAGGCGCTTGGCCACGCCGGTGTGATCCATCAGCGTGCCGAGCAGGATGAAGAAGGGGATCGCCAGGAGGGACAGGTTCTGCGAGGCGCCGATCAGCCGCTGCACCGCGATCTGGTCCGGAACCGGGCTGAAGAACACGAAATAGACAAGAACCGATGCGAAAATTGCAATGTAGATTCGCATGTTCAAAGCGAAAAGACAAAGCATAACAAGAATGATGACGGGCCAACTCATGGCGCTTCCCCCTTCACGATCACCATGATGTCAATAAAGCAGCGGTGCAGAAGATAGGCGACGAGGCCAGCCGCACCGACCGGAACGGCAATGTCGATCCAGAACCAGGAGATCTGAAGAATTTCCGTCAGCTTGTATTGGGCGCTCTGGGCCAGCAGGTAGCCGAGCCAGCCGGCATAGCCGAGAACCAGGATCGACAGGGCCGAAATGGCCAGATCGACCGCCGCCCGGATGCGGGTGGGCAGCAGGTCCACGAACAGCGGGATTTCCAGATGCTGGCCGTCACGCTCGGCGACGATGGCGCCGATCATGATGATCCAGATCATCAAAAGCCCGGACATTTCCTCGCCCCAATGCAGCGGGGCGTCGAAGACATAGCGCGCAATCACCGCCACGATGGTCATCACCACCAGACCGGCCAGCGCGGTTCCCGCGACGACCGACGGCAAACGCCGGATCAACTCCATGGCACAATCCTCCAGACGATCCGGGCGGAACGGAGGCTCCGCCCGGATTTCCTTATTTTTTACTTGAGATCCTTCTGGATCTGTTCGTACAGGCCAGCCGACCACTTGGGGAACTGGGTGTAGACGACCTTGGTGGCCTCGCGGAACGGCGCCGGGTCCGGCTGGACCACGGTGACGCCGGTCGCCTTCATCTTCTCGATGAACTCGGCGTCCTGCTCGGCGGCCAGCTTCTGGCTGTAGAGACCGGCCTCGTAGCCGGTCTCGTGGACCATCTTCACGACGTCCGCCGGCAGCTTGCTGAAGAAGGCTTCGCCGCCGACCCACACCGAGGTGTTGGTCAGATAGCCGACGAGGCTGAGATACTTGGCCTGCTCATGCAGCTTGGCGCCGTACAGCACGGAGATCGGGTTCTCCACGCCGTCGATCAGGCCGGTGGTCAGGGCCGGATAGACCTCGCCCAGCGGCATCGGGGTCGCGGTGGCGCCCATCGCCTCGATCGTCTTGATCTGCATCACGTTGTTCGGGACGCGGATCTTCATGCCCTTGAGGTCTTCGGGCGTGTTGATCGGCTTCTTGGCGAGGATGTGGCGCACGCCGTACAGGTAGTTGGACATGACGATGTGCACGCCCTTCTTGCGCAGCCCCTCGTCCTTCTTCTTGAACCAGTCGCTCTCGTAGATCTTGAAGAGCTTCTGGGGATCGTCGGTCAGGTACGGGCCGAAGAGAACGCCGAGGTCGGCGTCGTAGTCCTGCAGGAAGCCGACGTCGGTCAGGGTGATGACGTTCATCCCCATCATCGCCTGTTCCATCACGTCCTTCTTGGCGCCCAGCTGGGAGCTGGGGAACAGCTTCAGGGTGATCTCGCCCTTGCTCTTCTCCTTCAGAAGGTCGGCCCAGTGATGCATCACCCGGTCGAGCGGCTCGCCCGGGTTGTTCTCATAGGCGACCATGATCTCGGTCTTGGCCATGGCGCCGGACGCGGCACCGATCGACAGCACGCACGCGGCAAGGGCAGACGCCAAAAAGCGCTTCATTGTTATTTCCTCCATAGTGGATGCCGGGGAGCCCGTCTGCGGACGTGGCTCATGGACGGGTCCCGCCGAACATGGCCGGACCCGGCGGCGGGACCGGCATGTCCCGCCGCAGCAGTTCTGGTGGTGACGGCGCCCGGTGGGCACCGCCGGAAGGGTCAGCGCTCGATCATCACCTTGACCGTGGTGTCGCGCTCCTTGGCCCAATAGGGCAGGGCCTTGTCGGCCTCCTCGAAGGGGAAGACCTTGGAGATCAGGTCGTCGGGGGCGTGATCGAGCGTTTCGAGATAGCGGATGACGGCCTGGAAATCCTCTGAGGTCGCGTTGCGCGACCCCATGATGTCCAGCTCCTTCAGGTTGAAGAACTGTGTCTTGTAGGACACCGGCTCCTTGGCGTAGCCGATGTAGACGACGCGGCCGGCGAAGGAGACGAGGTCGATGGCCTGGGTGAAGGTGGCGGGCAGGCCGACCGCCTCGATCACCACGTCGGCGCCGTCGCCGTTGGTCAGTTCCATGACGCGGGCGGCCACGTCCTCCTTGGCGGCGTCGATGGTGTGGGCGGCGCCGTAGCGGCGGGCCAGACCGGTCTTCGCCTCGCCGATGTCCACGGCGATCACCGTGGCGCCGCGATGGACGGAGCCGGCGATGGCGCCCATGCCGATCATGCCGCAGCCCAGCACCAGAACGGTGTCGGCCGCCTCGACGCGGCCGCGCGCCGCGGCGTGGAAGCCGACCGACAGCGGCTCGACCAGCGCCAGATGGCGCGGCGCCAGCGTGTCGTTCAGGATCAGCTTGCCGTAGGGCAGGACGATGCGTTCGGCCAGTCCGCCATTCTGCTGCACGCCCAACGTACGGTTGCTGCGGCAGGCGTTGACGCGGCCCTTGCGGCAGGACGGGCAGGTGCCGCAGGCGGTGTAGGGAATGACGATGGCGCGCCGGCCCACGGTATACTCGGCCGGAACGCCCTCACCCACCGCGGCGATCTCGCCGCCGATTTCGTGGCCGGGGATGCGCGGCAGCGAGACCAGCGGATTCAGCCCCTTGAAGGTGCTGAGGTCGCTGCCGCACAGGGCGACGTGGCGGATGGCCAGGAGCACCTCGCCGGGGCCCGGAGTCGGCTCCGCCACCTCGTGGATCGCGCAGACGTCCACGCCTTCGATCATCAGTGCTTTCACAGGTGATGTCCTTTTTTAGGAAGCGGACGTGTTCAGGGCTTGGGCGTAGCCGACGGCTGCGCCTCCTGGTTGAACACGCTCTCGCTGAAATGGAAGTGTGCGTTGCTGGCCTCGACGGCCTTTTCGACGGAGCGCTCACGCAGCGCTGCGATGATCTGGCGATGATAATCGACCGTGGTCGGCCCGATCACGGCGTTGCTCTTGCCGATCTCCATGTAATAGATCATCGGCTGCGACATCGCCTGATACATCTTCTGCAACATGGAGTTGCGGGACGCAGCGACGATGGCGGCGTGGAAGCGGAAGTCCACCTCCGCCGCTTCGCGCACCGTCAACTGGTGCTCCATGTCTTCGGCCAGACGGTTGAGCCCGTCGATCTCCGCATCGGTGATGTGCCGAACCACTTCGGGCAGCACGCCGATCTCGATGATCCGGCGGAACTGCAAGACTTCCCGGCAGGTCTTGACGCTGCGGTCGAAGCATTGATCGAGAATACGGAACATCGCCTCGATGTCCGGTTTGCTGGCGCGCGGGCCGCGCTGCGTCTTTTCGACCAAGCCGTAGGCTTCGAGGAAGATGATGACTTCGCGGATGGTGTTGCGGCTGACGCCGAACCGTTCGGCCAGCAGGCGTTCGTTCGGAAGCAGATCGCCGGGCTGATAGCGCTCGGGGATCTCCTTGCGAAGCTCTTCGAAGATGGCTTTGACGGTTGAGACGCCGTTCATGATCGCGCCGCCTGAGTTTGGTCCAACAATTGGACAACTGATGGCGAACGATAGCACCGCGCCTCAGAGCGGAAAACGGCAAAAGGAGTCACAAAATGTCGAAAACAGCGCTGCTAACGCATGAAGCCAAATTTTTGCGCTGCATCATCGTGCTTTGCGGCATCCCTGCGCGCGATGATCTCTTGTAAGGCGTCGTTGATTTGGTAAAAATCAATCATTGGATGTGAAGCGTGGGTGCTCGACCGCTGACCGGCTTCGGGCCTTGCATGCCGCTTGCTTCTCTCTCGGGAATGCGATAACAGGGCGCGGCGCGCAGGGATGGGGCGCGTGCGGGCGGAAAGGCCCGCCGGCGGCTTGGCCGCACCATCAGAAAGTTGTTGCAATCCGAAGCGGCGCCGCGTAACGTCCCGCCTAGGAAAGCAAGTTAATTCAATGGGTTGGGCCGTTGTGTCCGGGCCATTCGAACGATGAAGTCGCGGTCGTGGCGGAATTGGTAGACGCGCAGCGTTGAGGTCGCTGTGGCAGAAATGCTGTGGAAGTTCGAGTCTTCTCGACCGCACCATCCTTATCGTCGGCGCATCGCCGAACGAAAATGAAAATCGGGGCCTTTCAGGCCCCTTTTTCATGCCCGCACGGAGCGGGCCTTGCCGTCTCCGTCATTCCTCAAGGGTCCAGTTTCCGGCGGTCCGGCAGGTGCGCAGCGGCGTTCCGGCGTCCCGGCCGGCGGGGGTGGTCACAACGTGGGTCAGGCCGAAGCACAGGCGGCCGCGGTCCTTCGGGTCGGCGATGCGGCCCGTCACGGTGATCACGCCGGACCGCAAGCGGTCGCCCGACATCCACTCCTGGCCGACGGACGCCCGCTCCGTGCCCGACGCGGCCAGCGCCCCCAGGAAGGCCCCGGCGACCTGCGGCTGGTCGTCCTGGTTCATGCGCAGGCGGGTGGCGTTGCTCCAGCCCGGCCCGACCAGCAGTTCCGGAGTCCGCACATTGACGGCCACCCGGTCGGCGGCGATGGCAACCGCCAGATCCAGCGGGTCTTCGGGCGCCACCCCCGGCGGCGTGTCGATCAGCCCGGTCAGGCTGGCGAGCCCGGTCCGCGTGCCTTCACCCATCTTGCCGTCGATCGCCCCATCGTAGCGCCCCAGCCGGGCCAGCGCCCGCTGCGCCGCCATGATCCGCTCCTCTGGCGTCAGGACGCGTGGGGTGGGCATCGGCGCGCGCCCTTCGGTGATCGCCTCCACGTCAAGTCGGTGATTCAGCCGGCTGAAGCCCGGCCCGCCGTTCCACCACGTCAGCAGACCGAGATGGAGCGCCGCCGCGGCGGACAGCAGGACGAGCGGCCAGGAGCCCTGGTCCGGTGCGCGGACCGTCCCGCCGAAGGCCGCGCCGAGCGCCCCGCGCACTACCCCGCGCACCAGCATCCACAGGCCCAGCCCGGCAATGATGGGGAGCCCGATGTCCCAGCCCAACCGCAGCGCCGCCGGGGCGGGCTGTTCGGGCGTCGCTCCGGTCAGCAGGGCGGGGCCGTCCACCCCCGCCACCAGCAGCAGGACCAGGGCGAGCAGACCCGCCGCGGCGATCCAGCTCCGTGCCACGGCGGTGCGGCTGGTCTCGGCGAAGCGCTCCGCCAGCACGGCGGCGATGTCCTTCACGAAGGCGGGGCTGACGCACCCCTCATGGTCGGCCACGATCGCCGCGGCGTCCGGCTCCCGGCCGTCCAGCACCGCCTCCGCGACGGAGCGGGTCAGGCGGTAGGCGCCGGCCAGGGCGAAGGCGTCGGCGGGTGGCAGCGCCGCGATGCGCGCCAGCACCGGGGCCAGCACGGTGTCCAGGAAGGGTGGAAGGGGAGCCGAGTCGCCGTCCGACCCGACGGTCTCCACCTCGAACGGCACGCCGTCGCATTCCCAGGACAGCGCGACCACCGTCAGCGTGCCGCTGCGCTGGTAGAGGAGCTGTGTGCCGGAATGGCGCACCGTGGCGGGCGTGGGGTTGGCGAGCGCCGCGAAACCGGCAAAGCCGGCCTCCTCAAGCGCCATCCGTACCGCCGCCGGAGCATCCGGCGGGGCGGTCAGGCTGTAGGAGGGGTGGGCGGTGAGGCGGGGGTGATGGATGTGGGTGAACTGCCCGACCCCGCTGCAGGCCTCGCAGGCGACCACCCCCTCGCCCGTGCAGACCGGGCAGCGGTGCTGGCCGCGCCCGCCGCACTCCGGGCAATCCGGCGTCTCGGCGGTCGCGCTGTGGGTGCAGCGGATCTTGCCGCCGCGGCAGCCGTCGCCGCCGCAGGCCCGCACCCCGCCGCCGTTGCAGCCGGTGCAGACCTCATGCAGGTAGTAGGGGCCGCGCAGCGAGGGCAGAGGCGGCAGCGGGTCCTCCGCCGCGGCCATCGCCTCGACCCGCTCGTCCAGCGGGCCGAGCAGCGTGGCGAAGCGGTGGGCCGTCTCCAGCGAGGCGGCTTCGGCGTCCAGATCGCGGGCCAGCGTCGCGTTCAGTTCGGCGGCGTTGCGGCAATAGATGGCGAAGCGCACCATCTCGGCGCCCAGCCGGACTTCCACCTCGGTCGCCCAGTCGATGCTCAGGGTCAGGTGGGCGCCGACCATCATCTCGCGCTGCTGGGCTTGGCGGAGCGTCACGCCTTCCGGCGCCGGGACGTTGCCGGAGGCCGCCCGGCGCAGCCGCCGGATCAGGGCGGTCTGCGGGACCGTGGCCGGTGGAACGGTGGCCGGTGGAACGGTGGCTGGCGGAACCATAGCCGGCGGAACGGACGGGCTGGGACCGGGCCGGTGCGGATCGTCGGGGCGCAGATGGTTCGACCCTGGGTCGGTGGGGCCGAGATCGTTCCGGTCGAAATCGAGGCTGTCGGGCATGGGGCGTGCGTGTCCGCGAACAGGGGCGCCGGCACAGGAAGAGGCCGCGGACGCCGGAACGGAAGGTCAGGCGGCGACGTCCGGCGCGGGTCCGCCACCGGTCGGCGCCCGTTCGTCGGATTGACGGTCGCCGGGATCCTCCTCCTCGGGCGCGTCGCCGGTGTCCGGCTCCGTCGCGAGGCTGTCCGGAGCGGGGGCGTGGCGGACCCAGCGGCGGCCCTCCATGGCGAAGCCGTGATCGCGGAACCACAGCCGCTCCGCCTCGTCGGCGGCGCGGAACAGCACCAGAGTCCAGCCGTCGCTGTCCTGCGTCCCGTCGCCGCCGTCGTCGGGCATCGCGTAGGGCTGGAGCGAATAGGGGAAGTCGTCGCGGGTCACTGCATGCCCCCCGTATTGGAGCCGCCGGGACCCGATGGCCGCGCCGGGGCGGGCGGGGGTTCGGACCCGTGCCCCTCGATCGGTTCCAGGTCGCTTTCGGCGGCGTATTTGATGAGACGGCCGTCGGCCAGACGGATGTCGTAGGTCGGCTCACCGGCAAGGGTTCGTGCGACGACGAGGGCCTCCTGGCCCGCAAACCTCACCCGTGTTCCCAACCGCAGCATCCCGCCCCCGACTGTGTCTTGATCGTCGTCGCAGGCTAAGGATTCGGCCGGGGGTGTGCTGTGTCAAAAACCGGACGCCAAAGGAGCAGGGCTGTGCTTGCGGGGTTCTCCCCTTGCGGGGCTTGGTGCGCCGGGCCCTTTGCGTTGTTGATGATGCAAAAGGACAGGTGTGGTGCAACGATGGAGGTGTTCATGCCCGCACAGCAGGACAACGGCAACCCGAAGCCGTCCGTCATCGATCTGGTGACCGATCCCGAGAAGTTCGATCAATGGCAGCGCCAGCGGGAACGCGACGAGGCGTCGTCGGACGGGGGGCGCAACCGGGATGATGGCCGGGATGATGGCCGGGACGGGGATCGCGGCGGCGAGCCGGATCGTGGCCGATCGGACGCCCCCGGCGGACGGGACTGACCGTCCGTACGACGGCCCGGCATCGGTCGGGCGGTTACTCGGCGGCCTCGCGGGAGGGCTGCGCGTCCGTTGGAATGCCCAGCGGAGCGCCGCAATGGAACTGCATGAGCCGGCGCTCGACCCGGATCAGGTAGGCGCGCGCGTCCAACCCCACGGGGCCGCGGCTGTGTTCGCGGACGAGCCTGATCGCGCGACAGGCATGACCGCATTCCGGTGTGGCAAACTGGCACAAGGGGTTCGTCCGCCTCAGGGTGTCGGTCCCAAAGTCTTACCTCTTTCGACAGGGTTCGTCGAGCTTCGGTTGCGACTCGAATTCAATGTCACAACGCAGCGTTCGCCTGGCGCGCCGGTCCGGCACGATCTGGTAGCATACGATAGTATGCATCGCTGAATTCGATGGTCCCGCCATGGCCGTCCGAGCCATGGTTGCGGGGGTCAGTCCAACCCCGTGTTGCCCTCGTTCTGCGCGCCGGGCTGCGCGTCTTCCAGAGCCGCGAGATACTCCAAAAGCCGTTCCAGCGTCTCGGTTGGCATCCCGACGGAGGGGACGTCGTTGCGCTTGGCGGCCTTCAGCGCGGTGCGGAGCAAGGTGCGGTCGATGTCGGTCAAACCGGCCATGATGATGACGTGCGTGTGAAGCGACGATGCGCAACCTGTATCATCAAGACACGCAACCACGCCATGCCCAATCCGAAGGCAGGCACACGAAACGGTAAACCCCGGACCGGGGCTCCGGCTGCCGGGCTCGGACCCCCCAGCGCCGCACCGCTCTGTCACATCCTGGTGACACGCTGTGCCATACTTTTGCCGCGACACCGAAGAGTATAGGTATCCCTTTTCCCGGGTCGCCGGGGCCGCAGCCTTTCGCCAACACGAGATTTCGAACGGTGATGCAGACTCCTTCCGCTTTCCGCCGCCGGATCGGCCGGCTTCTGGCAGCCCTGATGCTGTGTGGAACGCTCGCGGTGGGCGCCGTCGCTCCATCGGCCCTGGCCCAGTCCGCCGCTCCGGCGGCGGAGGCCGCGGCGGACTTCAAGACCAAGCTGCCGCAATGGCAGAACGCCTTGGAGCGGGCGGCCAACCGCATCGCCGGGGGTGATCTGGCGAACACCGAGTACGAGACCCTGCGCGCCGATCTGGCGAAGATCCAGCACGAGGTTCGGGAGGCCGGCGCGGCGGCGGCGGCGGCCCGCGACACCGCCCAGCGCATGCTCGACGCGCTGGGTCCGCCGCCGGCCCAGGGCGCTCCGCCGGAGGAGGCGGGAATCGCCGCGGAGCGCAAGCGCCTGACCCAGACCATCGGCGAGGCGGAGGGGCGGACCAAGCAGACCGACCTGATCGTCACCCGCGCCGACATCCTGCTGCGCACCGCCGCCGACCAGCGCATGACCCAGCTCACCGAGCAGATCGTCCGGCGCGGCCCGGTGCCGCTGCTGCCCGCCACCTGGGCCGCCCTGCCCGAGCAGACGGCCTATGTGCAGGAGCGCATCGGGCGGGCCTTCGGCATCGTGATGGGCGACGACGAATGGCGCGGCCGTCTGTACGGCCTGGGCGCGCTGGCCGCCATCCTGTTCCTGGTCGCTTGGCCGGTGCGCCGGGTGCTGCTGCGCCGCTACGGCCACCGCGATCTGGAGGAGCGGCCCAGCTACCGCCAGCGGGTGGTGGCGATGGCGGTGGAGGCGCTGGCCCGCTGTCTGGTTCCGCTGGTGCCGACTCTGGTGCTGAGCGGCGCCCTGGTCGGGCTGCTGCGCGACGCAGCCGACGCCGGTCCGCTGACCGCTCTGGTGGTCGGGGTGTCGGGCGGCCTGACCGCCTATTTCCTGGTGACCGGCGTCGCCCGCGCCACCCTGGCGCCCGACCATCCGTCCTGGCAGCTCGCCAACCTCGACCCGGACAGCGCGCGGCGTCTGGTCCGCCGCGTCCCGCTCGTCATGATCGGGCTGGCGCTGGCCGGCACCGGCATCGCTTTGTCGGAGGGGATGTTCACCCCGCCGGAGCTGCGGTCGATCACCGGCTTCGGCACCATGGCGCTGATCGCCGTGTCGCTGCTGTTCCTCTACCCCGATCATCTCTGGCTCGCCGCCCCGCCGCCGGAGGCCGAGGCGACCGACGATTGCGGCTGTCCGGAGCCGACGCCCGGGGCCGCAGTGGACGTCACCCTGCCGCCGCCGGCCGCGACCCCTGCCGCCGCCGAGGCCGAGGCGGAGGACGTGCCGCCCGCCCGCCCACGGGTCGTTGGGCTGCGTCTGCGACTGCTGATCGGCGCGGTGGCGCTCGCCTCGCTGGTCGCCTCGGGCGCCGGCTATCTGGTCGGTGCGATCTACGCCTCGAAGCTGATGCTGACCACCCTCGTCATCGGCGGCGTCCTGCTGGTGGCGCGCGGCGTCCTGCGCGAGCTGCTGTGCGTCCTGCTGGAGCGCGGCAGCGGGCAGGTGGCGGAGGTGCGCGACATCGTGATCGCCACCGACCGCGGCCGGCGGATGCTGGGGCAGGCCGGACGGACGGTGATCGACGGGCTGCTGCTGACCGTGGCGGCTTTCTTCCTGCTGCCGCTGACCGGCATGACCCTGTCGGAGATGAAGGGGCTGGCCGACGGCTTCCTCAGCGGCGTCACGGTGGGCGGCGTGCGCATCGCGCCGGGCGACATCATGTCGGCGCTGATGGTGCTGGGCGTCGTCGTCGCGGTGACCCGCTTCATCCAGCGCCAGCTCGACGAGCGCATCCTCGGCCGCGTCAACATGGACGACGGCGTGCGCAACTCCATCCGCATGGGCGTCGGCTATCTCGGCACCACCATGGCGGTGCTGATGTCGGTCGGCACGCTGGGGCTCGACCTGTCCAGCCTCGCCATGATCGCGTCGGCCCTGTCGGTCGGTATCGGTTTCGGCCTGCAGAACGTCGTCAGCAACTTCATCTCCGGCCTGATCATGCTGGTGGAGCGGCCGGTGAAGGTGGGCGACTGGGTGGTGGTCAACGGGCTGGAGGGCACCGTGCGCCGCATCAGCGTCCGCGCGACGGAGATCCAGACCTTCCAGCGCGCCTCCGTCATCATCCCGAACTCGGAATTCATCTCCAAGTCGGTGGTCAACTGGACGCTGAAGGACAAGACCACCCGCATCGAGATCAAGGTTCGCATCACCTACGACACCGACGCCCGGCAGGTCTACGCGATGCTGCTGCGGATCGGCTACGGCCACGCCCAGGTGCTGCGCAACCCGGAGCCGGTGGTGATGTTCCGCGACTTCGGGCCGAGCGGGCCGGAGTTCGAGCTGCGCTGCTTCGTCGCCAACACCGAGCACATCATCCCGGTGCGCAACGAGCTGCGCATGCGCATCCTGGAGCAGTTCCGCGAACAGGGCATCCAGATGCCCTTCGACCAGCAGACCGTACACATGCCGAAGGTCGAGGCGATGCTGGAGGTTCTCCTGGCCGAGCGCCGCGCCCAGTCCGGGGTGCCGGAGCTTCAGGTGGTCGCCGATGGCGGCAAGGTCGTGCCGCTGGCCGACACCTTGACCGACCGCGAGCCGCGCACCGCCACCTGATTTAGGGTTGCGGCTCCGCCGGCTTGCGGCGTCGCAACTGGGTCACCTTGGGCGGGGCCGCGGCGGGGGCGGGGAGGGGTTGCCAGCCGGCGATGGCGCGCACGCAGCGCAGCGCCTCCGGGTTGTTGGCGAAGACCGGGAACAGCCGGCGCAACTCCACCACGGCGGACCATTCGCCGCGGTCGTGGAAGGCCCGGCGGATCGTTTCGGCTTCGCTTTCGCTGACGGTGAACATGGCGGCAGAGTGCCCCGCGGGCCGGTGGCGCGCAAGTCGTCTCGGCGCCGGGAGCAGCCCTTTGCCGTGGCCCGCAGGCCCTGTCAAGGAAAGTTGTTCACAGGGGTGCGCATCCTTCGCTTGACTCCCGTTGCGGGGCGGGGCAGCCGCCGGTCCGGGGGCGAAAGCAAGGCCGGCGCGGGAGAAATCCTTGATCGGCGCGGTTTTCTAATGTGCCCAAAAATAAGGCATTTCTGCCGGACCCCTTGAGGGGCCGCCTGTCCCTTCGGTTACCCCTCGATTCGCCAACAGAGTTATCCACAGAATCTGGGGATATCCGAAATATTGAAATATCAGTCGGGCCGAGCCGTCACGCTCGCCCGTCACGCCCATCCATCAAGCTGGACGGCGGATCAGCCGCACCGCCGCGACGCCCAGCAGCATGGTCAGCACGCCGCCGAACAGGAACAGGGCGGGCAGGCCGACCCGGTCGGCGACCGCCCCGTAGACCACCGGTCCGATCCCCTGCCCCAGGAAGAAGGAGGAGGCGAAGAGGGCGAGCGCCGACCCGCGCGCCGTCGCCGACAGTTCGGTCGCCTGGGTCTGCATGGTGTTGTGCAGCATATAGAAGCCGAATCCGGCGACCAGGAACAGCAGGGACACCACCGGCCAGGGCACCGGGGCAAGCATCGCCAGATAGGCGCCACCGGCCACCAGACCGCCGGCCCCCATCATCCCCCATTGGCCGAGCGTGCCGAGCAGGCGCCGCACGATGAAACTGTAGACGACTCCACCGATGGCGAAGGCGGCGAGCGTCACCCCGGCCTCGAACGCGCCCTCCGCCCCATGGCGGGACAGCATGGGGGCGACGAAGGGGAAGACACCGAAGATCAGCAGCCCTTCCGCCGCCACCGTCGCGAAGACCCACACCGACACCGGATTCGCCAGGACGGAGGCGTAGCGCGCCCGCGCGTCGGCCACGGACAGGGGATGCCGTTCCTCCCGCTCGCCCCGCAGGACCAGGAAGGCGGTCAGCGCGATCAGGCCGGTCACCACCGCCGCCAGGGCGAAGACGGTGCGCCAGCCCGCCACCTCCGACAGGGCGCCGGCCACCGCGGAGCCGGACATCTGGCCGAGGATCACCGCCAGCAGGAACCGGCTGATGGCGAACTGCCGCTCCGTGTAGACCACCCGGTCGCCGATCAGCGCCATGGAGGCCGGAATGATCCCTCCGGCGAAGGCGCCGGCCAGCATTCGCGAGGCCAGAACGGTGTAGTAGCCGGGCGCCAGCGCCGACAGCGCCACGCCGATGGTCAGGACGACCAGCGACAGGCGGATCAGCCGGGTCTTGCCGATGGCGTCGCCCACCGGTCCCAGGATCAGCTGCATCGCCGCGTAGGGCAGGGTGTAGGCGGAGGAGAGCAGGGCCGCCTCGGCCACGCCGATGCCGAGGTCAGACGCGATGACGGTCAGCATCGGGTCGGTGGTCCGCAGCGAAAAGGCGCTCGCGAAACCGGCGAGGCCGAGCATCAGAATGAGAAGGCGCATGGGGGGACGTCGGCCGGTCTATGGTCTGGGGCGGGCGGGGGCACAACCCTAAAGCAGACGCGTCCGTCCGGCGCATGGCAAGATGGCCATGGCACCCATGCGCGTGCATGATCCGACACGCCTCGGCCTCCGTATAGGACAAGGCCGTACCGACCAGAGCCGCCGACCGGGAGACCGCCATGCCGACGATCCGCGATGCCGCCCAATCCGCCGCCGTGACGCTGTCCGCCGTCCTGATGCTGTTCGCGGCCGCCCCCGGCACCGCGGCGGCAGCCGACGCGCTCGACTGGGCGGCGCTGCACCTGCCCGCCATCGACGGCGGCACGCTCGCGTCCGATGCCTTCCGGGGCAAGGCGGTGTTGGTGGTCAACACGGCGTCGCAATGCGGCTACACCGGCCAGTACGAGGGGCTGCAGAAGCTCTGGGCCGGACGGCGGGACCGCGGGCTGGTCGTGCTGGGGGTGCCGAGCAACGATTTCGGCGGGCAGGAGCCCGGCAGCAACGCCCAGGTCGCCTCCTTCTGCGAACTCAACTACGGCGTCGATTTCCCCCTGATGGAGAAGCAGTCCGTCACCGGACCGCAGGCCCACCCGCTCTACCGCTGGGCGGCGGCGGTCACCGGGCCGCAGGGCGTGCCGCGCTGGAACTTTCACAAGATCCTGATCGGCCGCGACGGACGCCTGCTGGAATGGTTCGGCAGCTCGGTCACGCCGGAGTCCGCCACGTTGACCGCGGCCGTGGACAAGGCGCTGGCCCAATCCTCTCCGAAGCCGTAAGCGCATGGACGCGCTGCCCTTTGAGGACCGCCGGGCCTCGGTCGTCCGGCTGCTGTCCTACGGTGGGTTGGTGCCCTTCGTCGGCGGCACCGCGCTGGCCTGGATGGCGGAGGGCGACGGGCAGGCCGCCGTGGTTCGGGCGGTGGTCGTCTACGCGGTGTCGATCCTGTCCTTCATCGGCGCCATCCACTGGGGCCGCGTCCTTTCTGGGCGGGACGGCGAGACGAGCGGGCCGGCGTGGCTGGCCTGGGGAGTCGCGCCGTCGCTGCTGGGGTGGGGCGCCACCCTGCTGCCGTCCGGCCTGACGGTGCCGGCGCTGATCCTGTCCTTCCTCCTCGCCTGGGCGGTGGACCGCAGCGCGGCGGCGGACGGACGCTATCCCCGCTGGTTCGGCACGCTGCGGACGCGCCTGACATCGTCGTCTGCCTGACGCTCGCCGCGCTCATCCCGCTGGCTGCGTGACCGCTTCGCGGTGCGGCACCAGCGCCGCGGCCTTCAGCAGCACCTCCGGCCCGGCGCCGGGCAGATGGGCGTTCTCGCTGATGTGGCGCCGCCACGCGCGGGCGCCGGGCAGGCCCTGGAACAGCCCCAGCATGTGCCGGGTGATCGCCGACAGCGGCGCGCCCTGGTGCATCCGCTCCTCGGCGTAGGCCGCCATTGCCTCGACCACCGCGCAGCGGTCGGGGCCGGGCTCCCCGCCGAACAGACGGCGGTCGGCGTCGGCCAGGATGTAGGGCGTCTCGTAGGCGGCGCGCCCGATCATCACGCTGTCCAGCGTGGCGAGATGCCCTTCCGCTTCGTCCAGGGTGCGGATGCCGCCGTTGATGGCGATGGTGAGCTGCGGGTTTTCCTGCTTCAGCCGGTGCACGAGGTCGTAGCGCAGCGGCGGGATGTCCCGGTTCTCCTTGGGGCTGAGGCCCTTCAGCCACGCCTTGCGGGCGTGCACGATGAAGTGGGTGCAGCCGGCGGCGGACACGGTGCGCACGAAATGGTCCAGCGTCGGCCATTCCTCCATCTCGTCGATGGCGATCCGCGACTTCACGGTGACGGGGATCGACACCGCCTCGCGCATGGCGCCGACCAAGCGGGCGACGAGGTCGGGCTCGGCCATCAGGCAGGCGCCGAAGCGGCCCGACTGCACGCGGTCGCTCGGGCAGCCGACGTTCAGGTTGACCTCGTCATAGCCCCACTCCTCGGCGATGCGGGCGCAGGCGGCCAGCTCCGCCGGGTCCGACCCGCCGAGCTGGAGCGCCACCGGATGCTCCGCCGCGTCGTAGCCAAGCAGGCGCTCGCGGTCGCCGTGCAGCACGGCGCCGGTGGTGACCATCTCGGTGTAGAGCAGCGTGTTCTTCGACAGCAGGCGATGGAAGGTCCGGCAATGGCGGTCCGTCCAGTCCATCATCGGCGCGACGCTGAGGGCAATGGCGGGCATGGGCAGAAACTGTCTGTGAATCGGGAACGGCGGCGCACCAATTGGACCAAGCCGGGCCGGATGGCAAGGGGGGAGGAGGGTGGCGCCGTTCATAGCCCTCTCCCGCCCCGGGAGAGGGAGGGGCCCACGCGCCAGCGTGGGAGGGTGAGGGTGTTGCCAAGAATCAGCGCCGTGATCCTTGGGTGACCCTCACCCGCCTGCTTTGCAGGCCCCCTCTCCCGGGGCGGGAGAGGGAACAAGTTACGCCCGCTGGCGCCCGCGGGCGGGCTTGCCGTGGGAGGAGCGGGTGCCGGACAGCACGGCCTTGACCTTCGCCAAATGGTGCCGCGCCTCGGCGCCGAGCTTCAGCGCCACTCCGGTGGACAGCACGTCGATGATCGCCAGATGGACGAGGCGGGAGGCCATCGGCGTGTAGATCTCCGCGTCCTCGACCGGGGTGTGGCCGATGGCGACCGACGATACCGCCGCCAGCGGCGAGCCCGGCGCGGTGATCGCAATGACCGGAATGCCCAGGTCGCGGGCCATCTGCGCCAACTCGGTCACCATGATCGTGCGCCCGGTGTTGGAGATCGCCAGCAGCACCCCGCGCGCCCCCAGATTGACCGCCAGCATGCGGACCATCATCGGGTCGGCGCTGGCCTGCGCCGCCATGCCGAAGCGCATGAACTTGTGCGCCGCGTCCTCCGCCACCACCGCCGAGGCGCCGGTGCCGATGCACAGGATGCTGGAGGCGTCGGCCAGCAGCTCCACGGCGCGGGAGACCGCCGCCATGTCGAGCGCGCCGGCCGCGTCGTTCAGCGCGGCGGCGGCGGATGAAAAAATTTTTCGCGCGACGGTCGGAGTCTCGTCGTCGGGCGCTACGTCCTGGCTGACGAAGGGGGTGCCGCGGGCCTGTCCCTCGGCGAGTCGTAGCTTGAAATCGGGGAAGCCGGCGCAGCCGATGCTGCGGCAGAAGCGGACGACGGTCGCCTCGCTGACCCCGGCGGCCTGGGCCAGCACGGTGATGCTCTGCCCCAGAACCTTCTGCGGCTCGGCCAGCACCATGTCGGCGACCTGAGCCTCGGAACGCTTCAACTCCGGCAGGCGGCCGCGGATGTGATCGAGGATGTTCACCGGCTGGAGCATCGAAACGGACCGTCCATCCCTGAAAGCGTTCTTGGGCCCCGGCGTTCTTGGCTCCGGGCGTCGTTGGGCGGCGGGACCGTACCACCGCCGCCGCGAGCGGCATAGCGTGCCCTGGCCCGCGCGGCTAGGTCGTCGCACCGCCTTCCATGGGCCCCAAGCTATGCGGCGCGGCGTGGCTTGTGAAGATAATTTTCGTCACTATGCCGATGGTTGGACGGTTTCAGCGCCGATATGAAGAAAATCTTCTTCACTCGGTTGCGGGACTCCTCTATTTTCCGACACAGAAAATTCAAGGTCCCGGCAAGAGACCCCGGCAAGAGGCCAAGTGGGAGGAACCCCGACCCGCCGCCCGGCCCCGCTGCCGGTGCGTCGCGCCCTGCGTGCTTTCCCGCGCCGTCCCCTGCCGCCGCCCCTTCCGATCAGGTGAGCCCCGCCGCGAGGCAGGCCGAGGAGTGTGCATGAAGCGCGTGGTGGAAGCGCTGGAGATGGTCACCGAATGGATCATGGCGCTGATGCTCGCCGTGATGGTGGCGCTGGTCTTCGGCAACGTGGTTCTGCGGTACGGCTTCAACAGCGGCATCGTCGCCGCCGAGGAGCTGGCCCGCCTGATGTTCGTCTGGCTGGTCTTTCTGGGCGCGACGCTGGCGCTGCGCCGCCACCAGCATCTCGGGCTGGACATCGTCCAGGCCCGCCTGCCGGCCCGCGTCCGCCGGGCCTGCGCCATCATCAGCCATCTGCTGATGATCTACGCGCTGTGGCTGTTCATCCAGGGGAGCTGGTTCCAGCTTCTGATCGGGATGGAGACGCGCTCCACGGTGCTCAGCTTCCCCATGGCCTTCTACGCCGCCGCGGGCTTCTTCCCGGCGATCGCCATGGCGCTGACGATCCTTGCCAACCTCTGGAAAATCCTGTCGGGCGACGCGACGGCGCACATCCCCGGCAACGGCGACCCCCACGGCGTCACCGCCCCGCAGGGCGGCGCCATCGCCGAGCATTGATTCCGTCCGGCCTTCTGAAAGCGGAGCCCGTTCCATGGCCCTTGCGGTCTTCCTCTCCTCGCTGTTCGGCCTGATGCTGCTCGGCATGCCCATCGCCTTCGCCCTGATGCTGACGGGCGTGGCGCTGATGGTGCATCTCGACTTCTTCGACGCCCAGCTCGTCGCCCAGAACATGCTGAGCGGCGCCGACAACTACCCGCTGATGGCGGTGCCCTTCTTCATCCTGGCTGGCGAGCTGATGAACGCCGGCGGCATCTCGCAGCGGATCATCAACCTCGCGGTCAGCCTCGTCGGGCACATCCGCGGCGGTCTGGGCTACGTGACCATCGGCGCGTCGGTGATGCTGGCCAGCCTGTCCGGCTCGGCCATCGCCGACACCGCGGCGCTCGCCACGCTGCTGATCCCGATGATGCGCGACAACGGCTACCCGGTGCCGCGCTCCGCCGGCCTGATCGCGTCGGGCGGCATCATCGCCCCGATCATCCCGCCCAGCATGCCCTTCATCATCTTCGGCGTGACCACCAACACCTCGATCAGCGGCCTGTTCATGGCCGGCATTGTGCCCGGCCTGCTGATGGGCGCCGGTCTGGTCATCACCTGGATGTTCGTGGTGCGCGGCATGACCGTGAAGCTGCAGCCCAAGGCGAGCTGGAGCGAGCGCCGCACCGCGCTGGTCGAGGGCGTCTGGGCGCTGGCCCTGCCGGTCATCATCATCGGCGGCCTGCGCGGCGGCATCTTCACCCCGACCGAGGCCGCGGTGGTCGCCGCCGTCTACTCGCTGGTCGTGGCGCTGTTCGTCTACCGGCAGGTGACGCTGAAGGATCTGGTGCCGCTGCTGGTCCAGGCCGCGCGCACCACCAGCACGGTGATGTTCCTGTGCGCGGCGGCGCTGGTGTCGTCCTACATGGTGACCCTGGCCGACCTGCCGCAGCAGATGAACGAGATGCTGGCCCCGCTGCTGCACGAGCCGAAGCTGCTGATGGTCGCCATCACGCTGCTGCTGCTCGCCGTCGGCACGGTGATGGACCTGACGCCGACGATCCTGGTGCTTGGCCCCGTGCTGACCCCGCTGGCGGCGGCGGCGGGCATCGACCCGACCTATTTCGGCGTGATGTTCGTCCTGACCGGCACGCTGGGCCTGATCCATCCGCCGGTCTGCACGGTGCTGAATGTGGTGTGCGGCGTCGCCCGCATCTCGCTGGAAAGCGCCACGCGCGGCATCTGGCCGTTCCTGCTGACCTACCTGCTTCTGCTGTGCCTGCTGATCGCCGTTCCGGAGATCGTCACGGCCCCGCTGGCCTTTTTCCGCCATTAATCACAAACGCTCACAGGGAAGAACCGACCCATGAAGCTGCTCCGTTCCGTGCTTCTGGCGACCGGCCTCGCCGCCGCCATCCTCGCCCCCGTCGCCGCCTCCGCCCAGGACATCAAGCCGCGCCTGATCCGCTTCGGCTACGGCCTGTCGGAGAGCAGCAACCAGGGCCGCGCCGTGAAGTTCTTCGTCGAAGAGATGTCCAAGCGCTCCGGCGGCAAGCTGAAGGTCAAGGGCTTCGCCGACGCCAGCCTGGGCAGCGACATCCAGATGCAGAACGCTCTGATCGGCGGCGCGCAGGAGATGATGGTCGGCTCGACCGCCACGCTGGTCGGCATCGTCAAGGACTTCGCGGTCTTCGACCTGCCCTTCCTGTTCAACAACGAGCAGGAGGCCGACGCCGTGTTCGACGGCCCGTTCGGCCAGAAGCTGGCGGCCAAGCTGAACGACAAGGGCCTCGTCGGCCTCGTCTACTGGGAGAACGGCTTCCGCAACCTGACCAACAGCAAGCGCCCGGTCGAGAAGGTCGAGGACCTGAAGGGCATCAAGCTGCGCGTCATGCAGAACCCGGTCTACATCGACATGTTCAACGGCTTCGGCGCCAACGCCGTGCCGCTGTCCTTCTCCGAGCTGTTCACCGCCATGGAGACGGGCACCGTGGACGGCCAGGAGAACCCGGTCACCACCATCCAGTCCTCGAAGTTCTACGAGGTCCAGAAGTACCTGACCATTTCCAAGCACGTCTACAGCCCGTGGATCGTGCTGGCCTCCAAGCGCTGGTACGATGGCCTGTCCAACGACGAGCGCAAGATCATCAACGAGGCCGCCGTCGCCTCGCGCGATTTCGAGCGCAAGGACAGCCGCGAGGCGTCGAAGCAGAGCATCGCCTACCTGAAGGACAAGGGCATGCAGATCAACGAGCTGAGCGACGCCGAGCTGGGCCGCATGCGTGAGATGGTCAAGCCGGCCATGGACAAGTTCGCCGCCGACGGCGGCGCCGACCTGCTGAACGAGCTGCAGGGCGAGATCAACAAGGTCCGCAAGTAAGGCTTTGAACCTCTCCCTCTCCCGCCCCGGGAGAGGGAAGGGGCCCGCGCGAGGCGTGGAAAGGGTGAGGGTGCGGCAACGGATCAGCGCGTTGATCCTTGCACGACCCTCACCCGGCGCCTTCGGCGCCACCCTCTCCCGAGGCGGGAGAGGGGCTTTCCATTCGTCACTTCACCCGCTCACCGGTGAACGGGTTCCAGCCCACCGCGGCCAGGACCGTCCAGGCCGTCACCGCCAAGTGGGGGCGGCGGTAGTAGCGGAAATCGTCCGTGGTGCTGTCCGGCCCGATGGCGAGGCCGGTGGTGATGCTGTCCTCGCGCGTCGCCCAGACATGGCCGCCGCGGCTGACCTCCTTGCCGACCTCGGCCAGAAGCCGCTGCGCGGCGTCGGGCCGGCCCAGCAGGCGGTAGACCAGCGCGGCCTGCGCCGTGCCTTCCACCCACATCCCGTCGCGGTCGTCGTTGAAGTCGAAACCGCCGTCGACTCCGTGGGCCTTCTCCGCATAATCCAGCGCCGCCCGCCACGCCTCCGGCGCGCCGCGCAGCAGCAGCGGCCAGAGCTGGGCGTCCAGACCGGACGTGGCCCGGTTGACCGTCACTCCGTCCGGCGCCGTGCCGGTGGGGAAGTGCCCGCCGCCGTCCGCCCACATGCGGTCGAGAAAGCCGCGCGCGGCCTTCTCCGGCCCGGCCCAGTCGCCGGCCGTGCCGCTGCGCTCCAGCCAGCCGAACAGGGCGACGAGGTCGGTGTTGTGCTCCGTCGCCTTCCAGGTCAGCGCCTGCGGCTTGTCGTCGAAGCCCTGGACGCCGCCGTTGAAGCCGCCCGGCCCGCGCGGGTCGGCGGTGTTGGCCACCACCCAGCGGGCCAGCTCCGCCGCACCATTGCGGAAGCGCTCCTCGCCGGTCGCCTCGCCCAGAGTCATCAGGGCCAGTCCCGCCCAGGCGACGTTGCCGGTGGCGGAGCCGACCTGATAGGCGTCCTCGAACCAGCGGTTGGCGGTGACGTCCCACCAGCCGTTGGGCGGGATCGGCTTCTGGGTCTGGGCACCGGCGCGGTAGGTATTGCGCAGCCGCCCCTGGCGTCGCGCGCGGTCCAGCGTGGCGGCGGAGAGCAGCGATTCGCCGATGCGCAGCGCCGGCTCCGTCTTGCCGCAGGCGACCAGGGCGATGACGGCCAGCGCGTTGTCGTAGGTGAAGGCGGCCTCGCGCAGCGGCAGCTCCGACGTCTGGCCGACGCCGAAGCTGCTGTCGTAGCTGCGCAGGAACACCGGGCCGGAGCCGGGAATCTCCGCCACCCGCGACGCCAGCGTGCCGCAGGTCTTTCCGGCCAGCGCCGCGGCGCCATCCTCGGCCCGGGCGGCGCTGGACGCGACCCCGGAGGCCGCCAGGGTGCCGACACCGGCGGCGAGCAGCCACGCGGCCAGACGGCTTGTTCGCTTCATCGAAGACACTCCCATTCCGGTCCCGGCGCCGCTCAGCCTTCGAAGGCGCGGACGGACTGGCGCTGCTCGCCCAGCCCTTCGACGCCCAGGCGCATGGTCTGGCCGGGCTGGAGCCAGGGGTGGTTCGGCCCGCGGCCTAGGGCCACGCCCTGCGGCGTGCCGGTGGCGATGACGTCGCCCGGCAGAAGAGTCATGAAACGGCTGATGTAGGACACGATCTCGGCGACGCCGAAGATCATGTCGGCGGTCGTGCTGTCCTGCATCGGCTGGCCGTCGACCTCCAGCCACAGGCGCAGCGCCTGCGGGTCGGGCACCTCGTCGCGGGTGACCATCCAGGGGCCGATCGGGCAGAAGCTGTCGGCGCTCTTGCCCTTGACCCACTGGCCGGTGCTCTCGGTCTGGAAGGCGCGCTCCGATACGTCGTTGAGGACGCAATAGCCGGCGATGTGGTCGAAGGCGTCGGCCTGATCGACGTAGCGGGCGGTGCGCCCGATGACGATGCCGAGTTCGACCTCCCAGTCGAGCTTGGTGGCGCCCCGCGGCATCTGGACCGGGTCGTTGGGGCCGCAGATGGAGGTGGTCGCCTTCATGAACAGCACCGGCTCCGCCGGCTCGGGCAGGCCGGATTCGGCGGCGTGGGCGCGATAGTTCAGCCCGACGCAGACCACCTTGGACACCCCGGCAACGCAGGGGCCGAGCCGGGTTCCGTCCGGCACCTGGGCCAGCCGGTCGGTGTCGAGCGTGCGCAGATGGGCCAGACCGTCCTCGGTCAGCGTGGCCGGGCCGATGTCCGACACCACGCCCGACAGGTCGCGGATCACGCCGTTGCGGTCCAGAAGGCCCGGACGCTCATGGCCCGGCGGGCCGAATCGCAGAAGTTTCATCAGGCTAAACCCTTCCCGTTCCCGAAGGTTGAGCCGCGCCTCTCCTCCGGTGAGTGCTGTCCGGTCCCGGCCGAAGCCGGAAAGGGGCTGTTCCGTCGCGGTCCGGTCTGGTGTACCCTTTTTTCAGCCCATGGGGAAACCAGACGGGAGGCGGATATGCCGGTGTGGCGCCGTTACCTCGTGAAGGAATCGACCGGGCGGCTGGTCGAGCTGCCGAGCCGCCAGTACGACCGCGCCGACGACGGCACGGCGCCGATCCCCGACTACGCCGGTCGCTGCGTTGAACTGGTGTCGGCGGTGCTGGTCGGCAAGCAGGGCGACGCGCCCACGGTGACCGAGGTCGCCTTCACCAAACTGTATTTCGACCAGTCGGGTTTCGTCGACGCCGCCAAGCGGGAGCGGATGATCCGCCTGATGCTGGAAAGCTGCGCCGACCGGCGCTGCCGCAGGCCGGCCCGGCGGACGGGGTGCACCGACTGCAACGCCCTGGCGGAGCGCGCCGACGCCGCGCGCAGCGAGCTGATGCGCGACTTCGAATGGGCGCCGGCCCCGGCCGAGGTGACCGCCGCGCTGTTCGTCCTGGGACCGCCCGGCCGCGCCATGCCGTTGCATTGACGCACCCCTTTTGCCCGTCGCCTCCCCCGAAAAGTCACATCCCCCGGCCTCTTTCCCCGTGTCCGGACGCCCCCATATGGCTGCTGGCACAGGAGGAGGAGTCCCGATGCATCGTCGTGCCGCCATCCCCCGGTCGTTGCTCACCCGGCCCACGCTTGCCCGTGTCCGGCAGCTCGCTCTGATCGGCACGGGGTGGAGCCTGATCGGCCTGGGCGCCCTGATGTCGCCGTTGCCGGGGCCGTTCGGCTTTCCGGTGGCGCTTGCCGGGGGGGTGATCCTGTTGCGCAACTCCGCGGACGCGCGCCGCCTGTTCGTGCGGCTGAAGCGCCGCCATCCCCGGCTGCTCAGCCCCGTCGAGCGCATCCGCGTCAAGCTGCGCCACCGCCGCAACGCCGCCAGAGCCAAGGCCGCCGCTACCGCCTGACCGTCATTTGCCTGACCGCCACTGCTTGGCCGCGAAACCTCCGCCACCGCCGCCGGGCCGGTCTGCGGACGGGGCGCTGGACAGCGCAGCCCGGCTGCGGCATTCCTGTCCGCTTCGGTGTTCAGGAGGCTCAAGGTGAAGTCCGGCAACGCAATCCTGTCGAGCTACGGCACGACGATCTTCGAGGTGATGTCCCGCCTGTCGGACGAGCACAAGGCGATCAATCTCGGCCAGGGCTTTCCCGACGAGCGCGGCCCCGCCGATGTGCTGGACGTGGCGGCCAAGGCCATCCTGGAGGGCTGGAACCAGTATCCGCCGATGATGGGCACGCCGGAGCTGCGCCAGGCGGTGGCCGCGCACGGCAAGCGCTTCTACGGGCTGGACATCGACTGGAAGACCGAGGTGATGGTGACCTCCGGCGCCACCGAGGCGCTGACCGCCAGCCTTCTCGGCCTCATCAATCCGGGCGACGAGGTCGTGCTGTTCCAGCCCATGTACGACAGCTACCTGCCGATCGTCCGGCTGGCCGGCGGCGTGCCGCGCTTCGTCAGCCTGAAAGCCCCGGACTGGAGCTTCACGCGCGCCGACCTGGAAGCGGTCTTCTCGCCCAAGACCAAGCTCGTCCTCATCAACGACCCGCTGAATCCCGCCGCCAAGGTCTTCACCCGCGCGGAGCTGGAACTGCTGGCGGAGTTCGTCCAGCGCTTCGACGCCTTCGCCGTCTGCGACGAGGTGTACGAGCACATCATCTTCGACGGGCTTGCGCACATCCCGCTGATGACCCTGCCGGGCATGCGCGACCGCTGCCTGAAGATCGGCTCCGCCGGCAAGACCTTCTCGCTGACCGGCTGGAAGGTCGGCTACGTCACCGGCGCGCCGCACCTGCTCCAACCCGTCGTCAAGGCGCACCAGTACATCACCTTCACCACGCCGCCCAACCTCCAGGCGGCGGTCGCCTATGGGCTGGGCAAGGACGACGCCTACTTCACCGGGCTGGCCACGGGGTTGCAGGCCAAGCGCGACCGGCTGGCCGACGGGCTGCGCGCCGTGGGGTTCGAGGTGCTTCCGTCCGCCGGCACCTATTTCGTGGTCGCCGACGTGTCGCCCTTCGGTTTTGACGGGAACGACGAGGACTTCTGCCGCCGTCTGACCGCCGAGGCCGGGGTGACGGCGATTCCCGTCGGCGCCTTCTTCGTCGAGGACGCGCCGCGCAGCTTCATCCGCTTCTGCTTCTCCAAGAAGGACGAGATCCTCGATGGCGCGGTTGAGCGGCTTTCCGCTTATTTCGCGCGGCGATGATCGGGGCGCGCTCTCCATCAACGCGGGATGGAAGGGCTTGCCCGGCGCTTCCATAGCGTGATACCCCTGGTGCTCTAGGGTCGATGCCGGGCCGGAACGGATCATTGTCCGGACCGGCCGCGGTGGACCGCCTGTGGAAGAGCCGGGATGCGCCTGCCGATCTCGTTCCGCTGGTGCGTGTTCGCCATCGCCGCCGTCGCGATCACGGTGGTCTGGGGAGCGCACGCTCAGGTGGTGCGCGAGTTGATGGACGGCCAGACGCGGGAGGCCGTGGCGAAGGCCGAGATCATGGTCCGGGCCTTCGCCAAGAGCACCCACCGCGCGGTGCACGAGGTGGACATCACGCTGCGCTCCCTGGCGCTGGAATTCGGCGAGAACGGCCTGCCCGGCGTCCGCAACTTCCTCGACCAGACGCTCTACGATCCGACGCTGATCCATCACTTCACCGTGCTCGACGCCGACGGGGCCGTGCTGTTGCGCAGCGAAGGGCCGGGCGGGCGGACGAACGAGCGGGACGAGCCGGCCTTCGCCTTCCACCAGGGCACCGGCCGCGACCTGATGCACATCGGCACCTCCTTTCCCGGAACGACCGGCGGCGGCCCCCTGCTGCGCTTCAGCCGGCGGCTGACCGACGGGGACGGCGGCTTCGCGGGTCTGGTGATCGCCAACATCGATCCCGACATCCTGGGGGAATTCTACCAGCAGGCCAACCTGGGGCCGCAGGGGGCGGTGACCCTGATCGGGATGGACAAGGTGATCCGCGCCCGCGGTGCCTCGCGCGGCGTCGAGGCGGTCGGCCTCGCCATCCCCCAGTCCCGCCTGTGGGGGGAATTGGGCCGTTCGCTGGCCGGCGTCTATTGGCAGGAGTCGCAGACCGACGGCGTCCTGCGCGCCTTCGCCTATCGCGTGGTGGAGAACTATCCGCTGGTCGCCACCGTCGGCGTCGCTCAGGTGGACATCGAGGAGGGAGTGGCGGACCTGCGCAACACGCTGTTCCTGCTGGCGACGATGCTGACCGCGTCCATCCTTCTGGTGACGCTGTTCCTTCTGGTGCAGCACCGCACCGCGGAGCGGCTGCGCGCCGCACTGGCCCTGAACCGCAATTTCCTGGCCCGCGTCAGCCACGAGCTGCGCACGCCGCTGAACGCCATCCTTGGCTTCTCGGAGGTCATCCGCGACCAGATGCTCGGGCCGCAGGCGGGGGGGCGCTACGCCGACTATGCCGGCGACATCCACGAATCGGGGCGGCACCTGCTGGGGCTGATCAACGACATCATGGATCTGTCGCGGCTCCAGGCGGGGACATTGCCGCTGCACCCCGAGGATCTCGACGTCGCGCCGATCGTGGAATGGGTGTTCCGCATGGTGGCGCCGCAGGCCGACGCCAAACGCATCCGGCTGGACATGAACGTCGAGCCGGGACACCACAGCGTCTCGGCGGACGAGCGCGCCCTGAAGCAGATGCTCCTGAACCTGCTGGCCAACGCCATCACCTTCACGCCGGACGGCGGGCGAATCCTGGTGACGGTCGGCGGCGGACCGGGCGGCGGTTGCCGCGTCCGGGTGACGGACAATGGGATCGGTATGACGCCGGAACAGCTCCATCAGGCCGCGGAGCCCTTTGGGCAGGCCGAGGTGCATGTGACGCTGCCGGGGCAGGGCAGCGGGCTGGGCCTGTCCATCGTCAAATCCCTGATGGAGGCCCATGGCGGGCGCCTGCGCATCGACAGCCGGCCCGGCGAGGGCAGCCAGTTCACGCTGGAATTCGCCGCCTGATCCGCGCCCCATCCGCGGCCAAATCCACCTTGCGGGATTTTCCGGGCGGGGCCGCAAAGCCGTGGCGAAACCAGGGGCGCTTCGGCATACTCCGCGCCGGTTTGCCGAAAACGGTGTTTTCGCAGGCCCGGAGTTTTCGCATAGGCCCGCGCGCGCCGCGCCGGGCGGCTGGTCCAGGGAAGATCGAATGTTGCGTGCAGTGGCGCGTGTCTGTGCCGTCCTCGTCGCGTCCTCAACCCCCGTCATCGCCGCCGACGCGCCGCCCGAGCCGGTGCCCTTCGGCGTCTCCTCCGCCGAGGTGGTGGCGGAGCGCGACGTGCCGCAGGCCTGCTTCACCTTCACCGACCGGCTGGAGAAGTCGCGCGCGGTGAACTACCGCGATTATGTGGAAGTGACTCCATCGGCTGGCGGGGCGGCTTTCGACGGAACCGCCGTCGCCCGCGACCGCACGCTCTGCGTCGAGGGGCTGAAGCACGGGCAGAGCTACCGCATCACCCTGCGCGACGGGCTGCCGGGCAGCGACGGGAAGCGCCTGCCCAACCCCGACGCGCGCGACATCGAGGTGCCGAACCGCAAGCCGGCGCTGGCCTTCCGCGGGGCGGGCTACATCCTGCCGCGTATCGGCGCCGACGGGCTGCCGCTGCGCTCCATCAACCTCGACCGGGCGAAGCTCCAGGTGCTGCGGATCAACGACCGCAGTCTGGTCGAGAAGATCTATTTCGGCCGCATCGGCCAGCAGATGTCCGACCACGAGGTCGGCGAGATCCTCGACCGCTCCGGCCAGGAGGTGTGGCGCGGGGAAATGGCGATCAGCAACAGCCGCAACCAGGCGGTGGTGACGCCCTTTCCGATCGACGCCGTCCTGGGCCGGCTGGAGCCCGGCGTCTACATCGCCGTGGCCAGCACCGAGGACATCAAGCCCGGCGGCTGGGACCACAAGGCGACCCAGTGGTTCGTCGTCTCCGACCTCGGCCTGAACGCCATCACCGGTGAGGACGCGCTGGTCGTCTTCGCCCGCTCCGTCAAGGGCGCAACGCCCGAGGCCGGCGTCGAGCTGCGCCTGCTCGCCCGCAACAACGAGGAGCTTGGCAAGGCGCTGACCGGTGCGGACGGGCTGGCGCGCTTCGACCTCGCCGCCCTGCGCGCCGCCGGGCGTGAGCCGGTGCAGGCGCTGTTCGCCTACCGCGGGGCGGGGGATTTCGGATTCCTCGACCTCGTCACGCCGACGCTGGCCAACGCGCCGCCGGCGGCCGGGGCGCCGAACGCGGCGCCGGGCGGCGTCGCGGTGGCGGTCCCGGCGCGTCCGGTCCCAGGCCAGCCCGACGCCTTCCTTTACACCGAGCGCGGCATCTACCGCCCCGGCGAGACGGTGCATCTGGCGGCGCTGCTGCGCGACGCCGACGCCAAGCCGGTCACCGGCCGTCCCGTCACGCTGAAGATCCAGCGTCCGGACGGCTTCGAGGTGGATCGCCGTCCGCTCGCCGAATCCGGCGGCGGCAGCTTCGCCGCCCGCGTCGAGATCCCGGCCAACGCCATGACCGGCACCTGGGCCGTCACCGCCCACGGCGAGCCGGAGGCCGGGAGCCAGCCGAACAGCATGGGGCCGGTGCTGGGCCGCGCCGAGTTCCTGGTCGAGGACTTCGTGCCGCCGCGCCTTGAGGTTGCCCTGGCGGCCGAGGCGGCGGAGCTTCCGGCGGACGGCAAGACGACCCTGACCATTGACGGGCATTTCCTCTACGGCGCTCCGGCGGCGGGCCTGCCGGGCGAACTGGCGGTGACGCTGCGCGCCGCGGCGAATCCCTACCCGAACCTTCCCGGCTACCGCTTCGGCCTCACGCAGGAGGAGGTGAAGCCGCTGCGCGCCGACCTGCCGGGCTTCACGACCAACCGCAACGGGCAGGCCAAGGCCGATCTCGCGCTGCCCAAGGCGCCGGAGAGCACCAAGCCGCTGGAGGCGGTGGTCCGGGCCACCCTGCTCGACATCGGGGGCCGCTCGGTCAGCCGCGATCTGGTCCTGCCGGTGCGTCACCAGCCCTTCGCCGTCGGCATCCGCCCGCGCTTCGAGGGCGACGGGGTGCCGGAAGGCGCCACCGCCGGCTTCGACGTGGTCGCGGTTGGGCCGGACGGCCAGCCGATGGACAAGGAGGACCTCTCCTACGAGCTGTTCGAGGAGGAATACGATTACGCTTGGTTCGAGGCCAACGGGCGCTGGGACTACAAGGTCACGGTGCGCGACCAGCGGGTGACTGGCGGCACGCTCGCCGCCCAGGCGGCCAAGCCGGCTTCCGTGGAGGCCCCGGTGACCGCCGGCCGTTACCGGCTGGAGGTGTTCGACCCCAAGACCGGCGTGGCGAGCAGCCTGCGCTTCGCCGCCGGCTGGTGGATGACCCCGACCGCCGGCGAGCGTCCCGATCAGGTGGACGTGACCGTCATGCTGCCCGCCTACAAGGGCGGCGACACCGCCTGGGTCTATGTCAAGCCGCCCTACGACAGCGAGGTGCTGATCACCGTCGCCGACCGCAAGATCCGCGATGCCTCGACCCGCCGCATCGGGCCGGAGGGGGCCTTCCTGGAGATCCCCGTCGATCCGACCTGGACCGGCGGCGTCTATGTGCTGGCGACCGCCTTCGGCGCGCCGGACGCCGCGGGCGGCCCGTCGAAGGGCGTGGCGCGCCGCGCCGTCGGCCTGTCCTGGCTGGCGGTGGACGGGGACGAGCGGGCGCTGGACGTGCGCGTCGCCGCCCCGGCGCAGACCGAGCCCCGCCGCTCCGTCACCGCCGAGGTGGTGGTGGAGGGCGCGCCGGAGGGCCAACCGGCCTATGTGACGGTCGCCGCGGTTGACGATGCCGTGCTCCAGCTCACCGACCAGCATTCGCCAAATCCCATCGACCATTATCTGGGCAAGCGCCGCCTGGGCGTGGAACTGCGCGATTCCTTCGGGCGGCTGATCGATCCGGCAGTCCTCGACGCCACCCGCACGCGCCCCGGCGCCGCTCCGCGGCTGCGTCAGGTCGGCGTCACCGTTCCGCAGAAGTCGGAGCGCGTCGTCTCCCTGTTCTCCGGCGTGCTGACCGTGGGTCCGGAGGGCAAGGTGGCGGTGCCGCTGGACGTCCCCGATTTCCAGGGCCGGCTGCGCCTGATGGCCGTGGCCTGGAGCGGGGACAAGCTGGGCCGCTCCGAATCCTCCATGCTGGTCGCCGATCCGGTGCTGGCCGACCTGGGCCTGCCGCGCTTCCTGGCGCCGGGGGACCGGGCGGTGGTTCCGGTGACGCTCGACAACGTCGCCGGGCCGGCGGGCGCCTACAGCATCTCCCTGATCGCCAGCGGCGCGGTGTCGCTCGGTGAGGGCAACATCGCCGTGCCGGAGCTGGGCAAGGGCAAGCGGGCCACCGCCGGGCGGGTCCTGACCGCCAACGGCGTCGGCACCGGCCACATCGCGCTTGACGTGACCGGGCCGGACGGCCTGCGCATCACGCGCCAGTGGGAAATCCCGGTGCGTCCGGCCTCGCCGCTGGTCACCCGCCGCACCGCCTCCATGCTCGCCCCGGAGCGCAGCGTCGAGCTGCCCGCCGACCTGCTGAGCGGCCTGCGTCCGGAGACCGCGACGGCGGCCCTGTCGCTCGGCAACCTGCCGGACCTCGACATTCCCGGCCTGCTGACCGCGCTGGAGCGCGGCGGCCCCGGCGGGCTGGAGATGACCGCCAGCCGCGCGCTGCCCTTGCTGTCGCTGGGCGACGTGGCGGTGGCGCTGGGCGTCGCCTCGGACGAGCGGGTGAAGGCGCGGGTCCAGCGGTCGGTCGACCGGGTGCTGACCTTCCAGCGGATGGATGGCGCCTTCGCCGCCTGGTCGCCGAAGGGGGAGGCCGATTCCTGGTTGACCGCCTACGCGCTCGACTTCCTGGGCCGCGCCAAGGCCGCCGGCTACCGCGTGCCGGAGGGGCCGTATCGCAAGGGGCTGGACGGGCTGCGCGGCGCGCTCGACAACGCCTGGGTGGAGGCCGACGAGCAGCCGGCCCGCGCCTACGCGCTCTATGTGCTGGCCCGCGCCAAGATGATCGACGCCGGTGCGGTGCGCTACTTCCAGGAGACCTTCTGGGACAAGCTGCAGACCGACTTCGCCCGCGCCCAGGTCGCCACGGCCATCGCCGCGCTGGGTGACAAGGACCGTGCGGCGGAAGCCTTCGGCCGGCTGTCCGGCGCCCGCGTCGTGTCGGCCAGCCTGCGCGACTACGGCTCGTCCCTGCGCGACGAGGCCGGCGTAGTGGCGCTGATGGGCGAGAGCGGCGTGGTCGAGCGGGAGCGCCTGACCCAGGCGACCGAGCGCCTGTCCAAGACCTACGCCGCCGTCCGCACCACCGGCGTGCAGGAGCAGGCGTGGCTTCTCCAGGCGGCCAAGGCGCTGATCGACCGGGCGCCGTCGATGAAGATCGCCCAGAAGGACCAGCAAGGGGCCGATCAGGTCACCGAGGGGGCGAAGCCGCTGTTCCAGCGCATCGACCCGGCGGCCCCGCCGGCCATCCGCAACGCCGGGGGCGAGCCGCTGCGCCAGATCCTGTCGGTGTCCGGCCTCGCCGACGCGGCGCCAGGGGCGGAGGAGCAGGGCATGACCGTGACCCGCAGCCTGTTCGACATGACCGGCCGCCCCGCCGATCCGGGCGCCGTCCGTCCGAACGACCGGCTGGTGGTGATCCTGGAGGGCAGCGCCTCCGATCCGGTGGACCGGCAGGTTCTGGTGTCCGATCCGTTGCCCGCCGGCTTCGAGATCGAGGCCGCCCGCTTCGCCGGGGGCGGGGCGCCGCTGGGCGACCTGTCCTGGCTGGGCGAGCTGACCGCGCCGCGCGCCGTCGATTACCGCGACGACCGCTTCGTCGCCGCGCTCGACATGACGAAGCAGGCGCCGCGTTTCCGGCTAGTCTATCTGGTGCGCGCGGTGACGCCCGGCGACTACGCCCAGCCCGGCGCGACCGTGGAAGACCTCTACCGCCCGCACCAGTCGGCCCGCACCGCCGCGTCGCGCCTGCGCGTCCTGCCGGAGTAGGCGGACCGAACGAAGAAGCCCCATCGTCCGCCGTGCGCGGGCGATGGGGCTTTTCTTGTTTCCAAGCTGGGCCGTCCCAGTCCTGACCGGTGTCAGACGATCGTCTTGTGCTCGTTGTCGCGCTGTCGGGTGATGAGCATCAGGATCGCCACCACGACCGCGAAGAAGGCGGTCAGCGCCACGTAGAACAGCAACGCGACCCCGACCGTCAAAGTGCCGATCAGCACCATGGCGAGTATCCAGACGCCCAGCGATACGATGGCGCGCGACGACATCGGCTGTCCCAACCCTGTTTGCCGTTACTCCGGTTTGTCCTGCCCTGCGACCGGCCGTTGCGTCCGGCCTTCATGGCCCGGTTTCGTCGGCGGCTTTTTGTTGAATGCCCCGAGCCTGCCATAGCTGGGTAGGCGCACCGCCCGTGGCATGCTGTCACAGCGCGCCCGCGCCGCACCCCCGCCTTGGACATCGGAAAGAGAGCGGGCTGCCCGCTTGACAGCAAATGGCAAGCGCCTTACCTTTACGTAAACGTCAACCAATGACGATAAAGGGAAGGGTGGGGAATGTCGCAACCCGCAAGGTTGATGGGGTTGGGCGTGCGCGGCGACGACGGATTCGCCGCCGGCGCTGACGGTGCCGGGCGCTCCTTCGCCATCGGGGAACTGGCCGACGAATTCGGGCTGACCCACCGCACCATCCGCCATTACGAGGACGAGGGGCTGCTGGCGCCGCAGCGCGACGGCACCGTCCGGGTCTACAGCCACCGCGACCGTGCGCGCCTCGCGCTGATCTGCCGGGGCAAGCGGCTGGGCTTCAGCCTCGCCGAGATCAAGGAATTCCTCACCCTCTACGACGCGGATGAGATCCAGAAGGAGCAGATGCGCTTCATGCAGCGCATCGCCCGCCGCCGCATCGCCGACCTGGAACGGCAGCTTCAGGACGTCCAGCAGACGCTGGGCGAGCTGCGCATCATCGACACCCAGATCTCCGACCATTTCCGCAAGAACGGAATCACGGAGACGCACACCCCGGAGGACACGCAACCATGACCTCGGCGCCTTTGACCACGCCCGCCAACCCGGTCGTCATCGCCGGCTACGCCCGTTCCCCCTTCACTTTCGCCAACAAGGGCGAACTGGCGAAGGTCCGTCCCGACGACCTGCTGGCCCACGTCGTCGCGGCGCTGGTCGAGCGCACGGGCGTCAACCCGCAGGACATCGAGGATGTGGTCGTCGGCTGTGCCTTCCCCGAGGGCGAGCAGGGCATGAACATCGCCCGCACCGTGTCCTTCCTGGCCAAGCTGCCGCTGACCGCCGGGGCCACCACGATCAACCGCTATTGCGGCTCCTCCATGCAGGCGATCCATCAGGCGGCCGGCGCCATCCAGATGGGGGCGGGCGAGGTCTTCCTGTGCGGCGGCATCGAATCGATGAGCCGCGTCCCGATGATGGGCTACAACCCGCTGCCCCATCCGGGCCTGAAGGACCATTATCCGGAGGCCTACTGCTCGATGGGCGTCACGGCCGAGAATGTCGCCCGCCGTTACGAGATTTCCCGCGCCGACCAGGAGGCGATGGCCGCCGGGTCCCACGCCAAGGCCGCCGCGGCCCAGCAGGCCGGGCGCCTCGTCGAGGAGATCGTCGCCATTCAGACCGCCGCCGGCCTCGTGGAGCGCGACGGCTGCATCCGTCCCGGCACCAATGGCGAGACGCTGAGCGGCCTGAAGCCCGCCTTCCTGGCCGACGGTTCGGTCACCGCCGGCACCTCCTCCCCCCTGACGGACGGCGCCTCGGCGGTTCTGGTGACGACGGAGGCCTACGCCAAGGCCAACGGCCTGCCGATCCTCGCCCGCATCCGCTCGGTCGCGGTGGCTGGCTGCGCGCCGGAGGTGATGGGCCTCGGCCCGGTCCCGGCGGCGCAGAAGGCGCTGGCGCGCGCCGGCCTGTCCATCCGGGACATCGACGTGATCGAACTGAACGAGGCCTTCGCCGCCCAGGCCATCGCCTGCATGCGCGACCTCGACATCGACCCGGCCAAGGTGAACCTCGACGGCGGGGCCATCGCGCTCGGCCACCCGCTCGGCGCCACCGGCGCCCGCATCACCGGCAAGGCCGCGGCCCTGCTGAAGCGCGAGGGCAAGCAATTCGCGCTCGCCACCCAGTGCATCGGCGGCGGCCAGGGCATCGCCACGGTCCTGGAAGCGGTCTGACGGCGGCGGCACAGGGAGGCACCAACCATGCAGATCAAACGCGCCGCCGTGATCGGCTCCGGCGTGATGGGCAGCGGCATCGCCGCCCATTTCGCCAACGCCGGCATCCCCGTCGTCCTGCTCGACATCCCCGCCAAGGAGGATGACGACCGCAGCGCCATCGCCAAGGGGGCCGTCCAGAGGCTCCTGAAGACCGACCCCGCGCCCTTCATGCACCCGAAGAACGCCAAGCTGGTGACTCCGGGCAATCTGGAGGACGATCTTGCCCTGCTGGCCGACGTCGACTGGATCGTCGAGGCCATCGTCGAGAACCCGGCGGTCAAGGCCGACCTTTACCGCCGCATCGACCCGGTGCGCAAGGAAGGGTCCGTGGTGTCGTCGAACACCTCGACCATCCCGCTGGGCGTGCTGGTCGAGGGGCAGTCGGACGCCTTCAAGCGCGATTTCCTCATCACCCACTTCTTCAACCCGCCGCGCTACATGCGGCTTCTGGAGATCGTCGGTGGCGAGGCCACCCGGCCCGACGCGCTGGCCGCCGTCGCCGACGTCTGCGACCGCGCGCTGGGCAAGGGCGTGGTCCGCTGCAAGGACACGCCGGGCTTCATCGCCAACCGCATCGGCGTCTATTGGATCCAGACCGCGATCAACGCCGCCGTCGATCTCGGCCTGACGGTGGAGGAGGCCGACGCCATCGTCGGCCGTCCCATGGGCATCCCGAAGACCGGCGTGTTCGGTCTGGTCGATCTCGTCGGCCTCGATCTGATGCCGCACATCGCCAAGAGCCTGCTGGCGACCCTGCCGGAGAACGACCCCTACCGCGCCGCCTTCCGCGAGCACCCCGTCATCACGAAGATGATCGCCGAGGGTTACACGGGCCGCAAGGGCAAGGGCGGCTTCTACCGCCTGAACCGCGACGGCGGGGCCAAGGTCAAGGAAGCCATCGACCTGTCCACCGGCGCCTACCGCCGCTCCGACAAGCCGAAGCTGGAGAGCGTGTCTGCTGCCGGGCGCGACCTGCGGGCGCTGGCCGACTTCCCCGACAAGACCGGGCAGTATGCTCGCCGGGTGCTGGCCCACACGCTGGCCTACGCCGCGTCGCTGGTGCCGGAGATCGCCGACAGCATCGTCGCCGTCGATGAGGGCATGCGGCTCGGCTACAACTGGAAGCAGGGCCCGTTCGAGCTGATCGACCGGCTGGGCACCACCTGGTTCGCCGACCTCTGCCGCAGCGAGGGCATCCCCGTCCCGCCGCTGGTCGAGCAGGCCGCCGGGCGGCCCTTCTACCGGGTTGAGGACGGCAAGCTCCAGCATCTGACCACCGCCGGCCTCTACGACACCGTGGTGCGTCCCGATGGCGTTCTGCTGCTGTCCGACATCAAGCGGGCGTCGAAGCCGGTGTGGAAGAACGGCTCGGCCAGCCTGTGGGACATCGGCGACGGCGTGCTGTGCGTCGAATTCACCAGCAAGATGAACGCGCTGGACGGCGACGTCATGGCCGCCTACGGCAAGGCGATGAAGCTGATCGGCGATGGAAAGGGTGACTGGAAGGCGCTGGTCATCCACAACGAGTCCGACAATTTCTCGGTCGGCGCCAACCTCGGCCTCGCCCTGTTCGCGCTGAACGTCGGGCTGTGGCCGCAGATTGAGGAACTGGTGGAGGGCGGGCAGCGCGCCTACCGCGCCCTGAAATACGCCCCCTTCCCGGTGGTGTCGGCGCCCAGCGGCATGGCGCTCGGCGGCGGCTGTGAGATCCTGCTGCATTCCGACCATGTGCAGGCCCACGCCGAGACTTACATGGGGCTGGTCGAGGTCGGCGTCGGGCTGATCCCCGGCTGGGGCGGCTGCACGGAGATGCTGGCCCGCCACGCCGCCAACCCCCGCACGCCGAAGGGGCCGATGCCGCCGATCGCCGGAGCCTTCGAGACCATCAGCCTCGCCAAGGTCGCCAAGTCGGCGGCGGAGGCCAAGGACCTGCTGTACCTGCGCCCCGGCGACGGCATCACCATGAACCGCGACCGCCTGCTGGCCGACGCCAAGGCCAAGGCGCTGGAACTGGCCGCGAACTACACCCCGCCCGAGAAAGTCACCTACACGCTGCCCGGCCCCAACGGGCGAGCCGCGCTGGAGCTGTTCCTCGAAGGCTTCGCGCTCCAGGGCAAGGCGACGCCGCACGACATGGTCGTCTGCGGCAAGTTGGCCGAAATCCTGACCGGCGGGCCGAAGGCCGACGTCACCCAGCCGGTGACCGAGGACCAGATGCTGGCGCTGGAACGCCGGGCCTTCATGGAACTGGTGCGCACCGAGGGCACCATCGACCGGGTGGAGCACATGCTGACCACCGGCAAGCCGCTGCGGAACTGATGGGGGAGGACTGAGCAATGCCGATCTACAAGGCTCCGCTGGAGGATGTCCGCTTCGTCCTCGACGAGATCGTCGGGGCGGGGAAGCTGGCCGAACTGCCGGGTTACGAGGACGCCACCCCCGACCTGATCGCCCAGGTCCTGGAGGAGGGTGCCAAGCTGTGCGAGGAGGTCCTGTTCCCGCTGAACCAGTCGGGCGATGGCGAGGGCTGCAGCTTCGAGAACGGCGTGGTGCGCACGCCCAAGGGCTTCAAGGAGGCCTACGCCACCTACATCGAGGCGGGCTGGCAGGGGCTGTCCTGCGACCCGGCCTATGGCGGGCAGGGGCTGCCCAAGCTGGTCAACACCATGCTGGAGGAGTTCATCTGCTCCGCCAACCTCAGCTTCGGCATGTATCCCGGCCTGTCGCTGGGCGCCTACAACGCGCTCTCCACCTATGGGTCGGACCCATTGAAGCAGCGCTTCCTCGGCCGGCTGGTCGACGGCACCTGGGCGGGCACCATGTGCCTGACCGAGCCGCATTGCGGCACCGACCTGGGGCTGATCCGCACCAGGGCCGTCCCGCAGGAGGACGGCAGCCACAAGATCACCGGCACGAAGATCTTCATCTCCGCCGGCGAGCATGACCTGGCCGAGAACATCCTGCATCTGGTCTTGGCGCGCCTGCCCGACGCGCCGGCCGGGACGCGCGGCATCAGCCTGTTCCTGGTGCCAAAGTTCCTGCCCAACGAGGACGGCGGCGTCGGCCCGCGCAACGGCGTCGCCTGCGGCTCCATCGAGCACAAGATGGGCATCAAGGCGTCGGCGACCTGCGTCATGAACTTCGAGGACGCCACCGGCTGGCTGGTCGGCGAGCCGCACAAGGGCATGCGGGCGATGTTCGTGATGATGAACGCGGCCCGACTCGCCGTCGGCATCCAGGGTCTGGGGGTGGCCGAGGTCAGCTATCAGAACGCGGTGGCCTACGCCCGGGAACGGCTCCAGGGCCGCTCGCTGAAGGGCACGGCGCATCCCGACAAGCCGGCCGATCCGATCATCGTGCATCCCGACGTGCGGCGGAACCTGCTGACCGCCCGCGCCTACACCGAGGGCGCCCGCGCGCTCGGCGCCCTGGCCGGCTACAAGCTGGATGTGGCGGAGAAGCACGCCGACGAAAAGACGCGCAAGGAGGCGGACGAATTCGTCCAGCTCATGACGCCGATCGTCAAGGCGCTGTTCACAGACATCGGCTTCGAGTCGGCCAACATCGCGGTGCAGGTGCATGGCGGCCACGGCTTCATCTGGGAAACCGGCGTGGAGCAGTATGTCCGCGACGCTCGCATCTGTCAGATCTACGAGGGCACCAACGGCATCCAGGCGCTGGACCTCGTGGGGCGCAAGCTGCCGCAGGACATGGGCCGGCTGCTGCGCCGCTTCTTCCACCCCGTCGGCGCCGAGATCGAGGCCGACATGGAAAAGGAGGAACTGGCCGAGTTCGTCCTGCCGCTGGCGAAGGCCTTCGCCAAGCTTCAGCAGGCGACCGCCATCATCGCGCAGAAGGGGTTGAAGGACCCGGAGGAGGCGGGGGCCGCCGCCACCGACTATCTGCGCCTGTTCGGTCTGGTGGCGCTCGGCTGGATGTGGCTGAGGATGGTCAAGGCCGCCCAGGCGAAGCTGGCGGCAGGGGAGGGAAACGCGGCCTTCCTTGAGGCCAAGATCAGGACGGCCCGTTTCTACATGGCGAAACTGTTGCCGCAGACGAACGCGCTGTTCATCACCATCATGGCCGGGTCCAAGCCTCTGATGGAGATGGAAGAGACCGCCTTCTGAGGATCAGCCTTACGGGGTCTATGTCTTTGGTCCGGGATCGGTGTATGCTGCACCGGTTCCGACCTTTTCGTTTCGAGAGATGCGAAAGATAGAAAGTACGAAAACGACGGCTCTTTGTCATGATCAAGCCTATGGCTTGATACAATCGTGTTCACTTTCGTCATGGATGGACGACGCGCGAAATGGATATTGCTGTCGCTCGGTAATGCCATTGCTCAGAGCCTGTTATGTGACAAAGGTTAAATTCGGGTTGTCCAACCCCACCGAATCGTGGTACATCTGATGTGTCATTACCCGGCATAAGGACTTTCTACACCTTTTGGAATTGGGTCATATGATGCTTGAAAATGACCTTCATTTTTTCCGAAACTGAGGTTTGGAACACTGGCCTTGTGTCAGGGCTGTACGTTCGGACCATTGAAAGCACTGAGTACGGGGGCACCACCAGATGAAAATCCTGATCGGAGACGACCATGTGCTTTTCCGGGAGGGATTGCGCAGGCTGCTGGAGCAGCTGAAGGAGGGTGCCAGCTTTGAGGAAGCCAGCAACTTTGATGAGCTTCTGGAAAAGGCTGGCAAGGGCGAGACTTACGATCTCGTCCTGACCGATCTGCGCATGCCCGGTTGGCCTGGCTTCTCCGGCATCCAAGACCTGCGGGGAAAGCAGCCCGACTCCAAGGTCGTGGTCGTGTCGGCGTCCGAAGCGCATCACGACGTTCGCGACGCGCTGGAGCATGGCGCCGCAGGCTACATCCCGAAATCCTCCAGCGTGAAGATCATGCTCAGCGCGCTGGATCTCATCTTCTCCGGCGGTGTCTATGTGCCGCCGACCGTGCTGCGTGAATCCGGGGAAGCCGAGGTGCGCGTCGGCGCCATCCCGCCCAGCGACCCGCAGCTCGACCATCTGCTGACCCAGCGTCAGCGCGAGGTTCTGGACCGCCTGCGCGAAGGCAAGTCCAACAAGCAGATTGCCCACGAGTTGGGCCTGTCGGAAGGGACGGTGAAGATCCACATGACGGCGATCTTCAAGTCGTTGGGTGTGCGCAACCGCACCCAGGCCGCCATGGCCTTCCCGCAGTCGCACTCCGCCTGACCGTCAAACCGGATCGTTTGGCGGCTCGACCTTTGGAAACGCCCGCGGGACCGTCCGCGGGCGTTTTCGTTCATGGGGTGGCGGGGGTGGCTCAGCCCATCCCGGCGACGTAGCCGCGCAGGGACTCGACCTCCAGCTCCGCGTCGTCCAGCCGCGCCTTCACGATATCGCCGATGCTGACCAGCCCGACGAGTTCGCCGTCCTCCAGGATCGGCAGATGGCGGATTCGGCGCTGCGTCATCACGCCCATGATCTGGGACACCGTGTCGGCCGGGCTTCCGGTGACGAGGTCGCGGGTCATCAGGTCGCCGACGGGCCGCTCCAGGGCGGCGGCACCGTCCGCAGCCACGGCGCGGACGATGTCGCGTTCCGACAGGATTCCGGCGGGCCGGCCGTCATCCCGCATCACCAGGACGGCGCCGATTTTGTGATGGGCGAGCTTGCGGGCGACCGCATCGATCCGGTCCTCCGGATTGGCGGTGATGATCTCCGTGCCCTTCCTTTTCAAGACGGCGGCAATGTGCATGGCTGTGCTTCCTCCCGCGCGGATTCACGAAAGGGAATGCTCACCCACTGTCGCTGCTCGAGGAAGTCGCAAAAAGGAACAGGCCGGATACCCCTTTCGGGGTAGCCGGCCTGAATTCCGTGGCCTCGCGAGGCCTCCCGTGGGGGAGGCCGCGGAGACGCCGATTAGAAGCGATAGCCGACGCCGATGCCGATCAGCCACGGATCGATCTTGACGTCCGAGGTGACCGGAACGCCGCTGACGTTGGCGGTCACGTCGGTCTTCAGGAAGATCTTCTTGACGTCGAGGTTCAGAGACCAGTTGCCAGTCAGGGCGACGTCGACACCAGCCTGCAGGGCCCAGCCGAAGCGGTTCTTGTAGTCGACCGTGTTGGTCGTGAAGCCGTCCGCGTTGGTGCTCCGGGCAGCGGTCTCGTCGTAGAACCAGGTGTAGTTGATGCCGGCGCCGACGTACGGGCTGACACGCTCCTTCGTGAAGAAGTGGTACTGGGCGGTCAGGGTCGGCGGCAGGAGCGAGACCTTGCCCACGTCGATGTCGTGGCCGGTGATCAGCGAACCGGAGACCTTGTGACGCGTGGTGCCGGCGATCAGCTCCAGGGCGATGTTGTCGGTGATGAAGTAAGAGACGTCGAGTTCGGGGATGTAATCGTTCTCGATGTCCACGCTGCCGATGTTGCTGCCGCCGAACGGACCGCCGCCGATCAGGTCACCATTTTCCTGCGGGATCACGGCCAGGGCGCGCGCGCGCACCAGGATGTCACCGGCGGACTTGCCCTTGAAATCCTGGGCCAGCGACGGGGAGGAAACGGCGGCAAGAGCCGTGGTCGCCAGCAGGGCGGCGGCGGCGCGCTTCAGGAAAGTCATGGGATTCGCTCCAGGGCAGAATTAGCTGATGTCGTTTTTTTGGCTTAATGCCTGGAGATGTATTACCAGAGTTTTTCTAGGGTTGCTATGCCGCCTCAACCAAAACGTCATAGTGAGGCGGCTTTGCAACAGCGACGAGTTGTCGCATGGACTGGAACTCTTAACGCGCTGGGGCCATGGAGGGTTGTGGGGACTGTGAGGGGACTTGCCCCAGGCAGTTCTGTACGATCACGTAGCACTGGCCGAGTCGGCTTCCGCCGCTGGACGACCCGCCATAGACGATGCGCTCCACCGCGCCATTGCGCAGGGTGAAGGTCGCATCGCAGTCGACGCTTCTCACATCATAGCCGTAGCCGCCCCAGGCGCCATAGGGGTAGCCCCAGTAGCCGCCGTAGCCACCCCAGGTCGGGTAGGAATACAGCCGGTTGCTGCGGTAGGTGAAGAATTCCAGGTCCCCGGCGGTGGCCTGCCGTTCGGGAACGCCGGCGCAGGACAGCAGCGTCTGCTTCGGCATGCCGATCAGCGCGTTCTGCGCGACCATCGCCTGATCGGCGGCCGGATTGGCGCAGCCGCCCAGAAGGCCGGCGGCCAGAAGAGCCGCACCGAAACCGATCCTCGTCATCGTTCCGCGCATCGCCGTGTCTCCCGTCAGGGGCGCCGCAGCCGGGCCGGCGCCAGATCCTCCGCACGCACGCCGAGCGCCGCAACCTCCGGCGGCAGGCCGTGTCCGGTCGCCAGGGCCGCCGCGGTGCGGCCCATGGCCGGCGCCGTCTGGATGCCGTAGCCGCCCTGGCCGGCCAGCCAGAAGAAGCCGTCCGCGGACTCGTCGTAGCCCACCACCATCACCTTGTCGGCGACGAAGCTGCGCAGGCCCGCCCATTTGTGCGTGATACGTCGAACGGAAAAGCGCACCGCCTGTTCCATACGGTCGATGGCGACGGCGATGTCCATCTCCTCCGGTTGCACGTCGCAGGGTTCCACGGGCGTCTCGTCAGCGGGGGAGAGCAGCAGACGGCCCGATTCCGGTTTCATGTAGAACTGTTCGTCCACGTCGATGGTCATCGGCCAGCCGGCGAGTCCCGCCCCATCCGCCGGGTCGGCGGACACGGGATCGGCGAACACCGGATCAAAGGTGATGGCGGTGCGCCGCTTCGGCACCAGCCCGACGGGGCGCACCCCGGCCATGCCCGCCAGAACGTCGGCCCAGGCACCCGCCGCGTTGACCAGCACCGGAGCGGCGAAATCGCCCGCCGGGGTGGTGGCGATCCACAGCCCGTCGCGCCGTTCCAGCGCCGTCACCCCGGCGTCGGTCACCAGCCGCCCGCCGCGCGCCTTCAGCCCGCGCAGATAACCGCTGTGGATGGCGTGGACGTCCATGTCCATGGCCGCCGGCTCCCACACCGCGCCATCCACGTAATCGGCCTTGAGGAAAGGCGCGCGGGCAAGAGTCTGGGCGCGGTCGAGGCGCTCCACGGTCGGGGTCAGCCGACGGCCCTCGGCGAAGTCGCGGTCCAGCGCGGCGGTCTGGTCGGCCCGCCCGATCAGCAGGACGCCGCGCGGAGTCAGGAGAGGATGTTCCGAAAAGCCGTCCGGCGGGTTGATGTAGAAATCCCAGCTCGCCACCGTCAGCGCGCGGACCACCGGGTGCCCGTAGGTCTGGGTGTAGAGCGCCGCCGACCGGCCGGTGGAGTGGTAGCCGGGCTGGCTCTCCCGCTCCAGCACGGCGACGCTGCCGTGCGCCGCCAGTTCGTAGGCCGCCGAGGCGCCGGCCATGCCGCCGCCGACGATCAGGAAATCCACCCGCTCCACGTCCATTCTCCCTTTCCGGCGACCGGCCGGTCATTCATCCGCCTTATCTTAGGCGCCCGGGAGGACGGAATGAAGCCGTGAAAGCCCGCGAATGGCAATTGGAGCCGGTTACGCCGCCCCGCGCAGCTCCTCGGCCTTCTGCAGGTCCACGCTGACCAGTTGCGAGACGCCCCGCTCGACCATCGTCACGCCGAACAGCCGATCCACCCGGGCCATGGTCAGACGGTGGTGGGTGATGATGAGGAAGCGAGTGTTGCCCTCCCGCGCGATGTCCTCGACCAGATCGCAGAAGCGGCCGACATTCGCTTCGTCCAGCGGCGCGTCCACCTCGTCCAGCACGCAGATCGGGGCGGGGTTGGAGCGGAAGACGGCGAACAGCAGCGACAGCGCGGTCAGGGCCTGCTCGCCGCCGGACAGCAGCGACAGCACCTGCAGCTTCTTGCCCGGCGGGCTGGCGTAGATCTCCAATCCGGCCTGCAGCGGGTCCTCGGCGTTGACCAGCTCCAGATGCGCCTTGCCGCCGCCGAACAGGCGGATGAACAGCTCCTGGAAATTGCGGTTCACCGTGTCGAAGGAAGCGACCAGACGCTCCCGCGCCTCGCGGTTCAGGCTGGCGATGCCCTGGCGCAGGCGGGCGATGGCGCTGACCAGATCCTCGCGCTCGGTCTGCAGTGTGCCGATCTGCGTTTCCAGCTCCGCCGCCTCGATCTCGGCGCGCAGATTGACAGGCCCCATGTTCTCCCGCTCGCGGGTCAGCTTGTCGAGGCGCGATTCCACGACGGCCACGTCGGGCATCGCCTCGTCGGGGGGCAGATCGGCGGCGGCGCGGGTCTGCTCGGGGCGGCAGTTCAGCCGTTCGGCGATGCGCTCCGTCAGGGTCTGGCCGTTCTGCAGCGCAGCGGAGACAGCAGCCTCGGCGTGGGCGCGGGCCTCGCGGGCGTCGGCCAGACCGGATTCGGCCTGCTTCAGCAACTTCTCGGTCTCGGCCAACCGGTTCTCCGCCTCGGCCAGGGCGTCGGCGGCGCGCTTGCGAGCGCGCTCGGCCTCGCTGATCCGGCCGAGCAGCGCCTGCCGGTCGGCCTCGATCGCAGCCGGGCGGCTTTGCAACTGGGCGAGGTCCGACTCGGCGGCGGCGGCGCGCTCCTTCAACTCGGCCACACGACCACCCGCCCCGGCGGAGCGGGTGCCCCAGGAGGCGACGTCCTGCTGGATGGCGGCCAGACGCTGGCGGCGGGACTGCGCCTCGCGGGTCAGGCGGTCCAGCGCGTTCTGCTTCTCGGCGAGGACGGCGCGATGCTCAGCGAGCGTGGCGCGGCGGTCGTTGACGGCGTCGCGGCCCTCGCGCGGGTCGGGCAGGGCGTCCAGCAGCTCCCGCGCCTCCTCCAGAGCGGCCTCGGCCTCCTGCCGGTCGGGTCTCCAGCCGCGCGATGCCGTCGACCACCGCCGCCAGCTTCGACGCGGCGGCGGCGGCGTCGCGGGCCAGCTTGGCGTGGCGGTCGCGGGCTGCGGTCACCCCGGCGAAGGCGTCACGCACCGCGTCGCGGGCGCGGCGGTCGGCCTGTGCGGCCTCCTCGACGGCGCGCTTGGCCTCGTCCAGGGCGTCGCGGGCCACCTCCAGCCGCTCGTCGGCGAGGTCCAACTCGCCGCGCAGCTCGTTCAGGCGGTTGCGCTGCTTCAGGCGGACGGCGGCGGCGGTCGGGGCGCCGGCCTGAACGGTCAACCCGTCCCAGCGCCACGCTCCCCCGTCGCGGCTGACCAGGGTCTGGCCGGGGGCGAGGCCGGCGGCCAGGGCCGCACCCGCCGCGTCGTCGGCGACCACGCCGATGTGCGACAGGGCGCGGGCGGCCGCCGCCGGTCCCTGGACGCGGGCGGCCAGCGGCTCCGCCCCTGAAGGCAGGGGAGCGGCGTCGGTGTAGGGCGGCAGGGGATGCCAGTGGACCGGGGCGGCCTCGTCCAGCGGGGCGGTCAGCGCATCGCCCAGCGCCGCCGCCAACGCGCCCTCATAGCCGGGGGCGACGGTCACCGCGTCGACCAGCGGCGGGAAGAGGTCCCCCGCTCCGGCGGACAGCAGCTCGGCCAGCGCCTTCTCCTCCGCCTTCAGCTTGGCGCGGGCGGACTCGGCGGTTTGCAGGGCTTCGCGGGCGCGGGCCTGGGCGGGTTCGGCGTCGGTCTTGGCCCGCTCGGCCCGCTCGGCGGTCTCGCGGGCGTCCTCCAGCCGCTGTTCGGCCAGCTCGACGGCCAGTTCGGACTCGGCCACGTCGGCACGGGCGGCGATCTCGCGCTCCAGCGCGTCGCGCTGCGCCTGCTGCTCGGCGAGGCGTTTGGCGAGCCCGGCAGCGCGTGTTTCAAAATCAGCGACCTGCCGCTGGGTGGCGGCGCGGCGGGCCTCGCCGGCGGCGGTCTGCTCGGTCAGGCGGGTCAGCTCGCGGTCGAGCGCGTCCACCGCCTCCCGCGCGTCGGCCAGCGCGTCGCGCGCGGCCTCCTCCAGCATCTCCTCGTCGGCCTGGGCTTCGAGGAGCCGGTCGCGCTCGGCCTCCAGCCGGGCCAGGGCGTCGCTGGCGTCGGCGGCCAGAGCCTCCTCGCGGCCGAGGTCGCCGGCGATCTGCTGAAGGCGGGAGAGCAGGGCGCGCTGCTGCTCGGCGACCCGCTTCTCCTCGGCGTCGAGCTGTTCCTTGGCGATGACCAGCCGTTGCAGGGCGGCGGCGGCGGCCGCTTCGGCCTGACGCTTTTCCGGCAACCCGGCGGCGTCATCGGTGCGGCGGGTGGTCAATTGGGTGACCGCCAGCATCAATTCCCGCACCGCGCCCTCGGCCTTGGCGAAGGCGCCGCGGGCGCGGGCCAGCTCGCCTTCATGGGCGATCCAGCGCAGGTGCCAGAGCACCGCCTCCGCCTTGCGGATCTGTTCCGACAGGTTGCGGTAGCGGGCAGCCTGCCGGGCCTGCTTCTTCAGGCTTTGAAGCTGGGTGTCCATGGCCCCGATCACGTCGTCGAGGCGCATGAGGTTGGCTTCGGCCGCCCGCAGCCGCAGCTCCGCCTCGTGCCGGCGGGAGTGCAGGCCGGTGATGCCCGCCGCCTCCTCCAGCAGCACGCGGCGGTCCTGCGGCTTGGCGTTGATGATCTGGCCGACCTTGCCCTGGCTGACCAGCGCCGGGGAGGCGGCGCCCGAGGCGTTGTCGGCGAAGAGGAGCTGGACGTCGCGGGCGCGCACCAGCTTGCCGTTGATGCGGTAATCGGAGCCGTTGCCGCGCTCGATCCGCCGCGTCACCTCCAGCTCGTCGTGCTCGTTGAAGCCGGCGGGGGCGGTGCGCGTGCGGTTGTCGATGAGGAGGGCGACCTCGCCCAGATTGCGCGCCGGACGATTGGCCGTGCCGCCGAAGATGACGTCGTCCATGTCGTCGCCGCGCATGCGCTTGGCGGAGGTTTCCCCCATCACCCAGCGCAGCGCCTCCACCAGATTCGACTTGCCACAGCCGTTGGGGCCGACGATGCCGGTCATGCCCGGCTCGATCACCAGATCGGTGGCGTCGACGAACGACTTGAAGCCGGACAGGCGGAGGCGCGTGAAGTGCACGGGATCGAAGCCTTCTGCCCGGTCCTTACTTCACCAGCTTGTCGATGGCGGCGGCGAAGGTCTCGAAGGACTGCGCGCCGCTGATGGTGGCCGCGCCCTCGTTGAGGACGAAGGTCGGGGTGGCCTCCACCTTGTACTTGTCCTGGCCGACCAGCCGGCTCTGCAGGATGCCGTCGGCCAGCGCCTGGTTGGCCATGCAGGCGTTGATGACCTGCTCGCTCATGCCGGCGAGCTTGCCGTATTGGGCCAGCGCCTTGACCGGGTCGGCGGCGCGGCTCCACTGGCCCTGGCTCTTGAACAGCACGTCGAGCAGCGGGTAGTAGCGCTCCGCCGGGGCGCAGCGGGCCAGCATGGAGGCGCGCAGCGCCGCCTGATCGAAGGGGAAGTCGCGGAAGATCAGCTTCGCCTTGCCGGTGTCGATGTAGGCTTCCTTGATCTTCGGCAGCGTCTCGGTGTGGAAGGCGGCGCAGTGCGGGCAGGTCATCGACGAATAGTCGAGGATCGTCACCGGAGCGTTGGGGTTGCCGAGCACCCGGTCCGCCAGCAGGTCGGCGGTCGAGGGCGCCGGAGCCTGCGCCGTCTGCACGGGCGGCTGCACCGGCAGAGTCTGCCCGTTCGACGGCCGGGAGCCGGCAACGGCGAGCCCAATGATCAGCGTCATGCCGACCGCGATCAGAGCAACAATGCCCAAAAGGTTGCGGTTCACTTTGGCCTCATCCCTACCAGATGTTGATGGTATAATCGAAACTCCCCTTTTGCGGCAAGAGTATGGCCCAGCCCGAGCCGGCTCCCGCCCGAAGGGGATCGCATGATGCTAGCGGCGGCGCGGTGCCGGACGCGGGCGGGCCAGCAGCGACCGCCCGAAACGCTCCAGCGTGGCCCGCAATTCCTCGTCCTCCACCGTCGCGGTGGTGGTCATCACCGACAACTCCTCGTCCATGGTCAGGTCGCGCGGGCGCACCGTGGGCTTCTGTATGGTCAGCGGGGCGGCGTGGATCAGCTTGATCTTCGCCACCGCGCGGTAGCCGAAGAAGCTGTTGATCCGCTCCACGATCTGGGGTTCCAGATGCTGAAGCTCCAGCGCGATGGCGCCCATGGCGCGGATGTGCAGGACGGCGTCCTCCCGCTTGCCGCGGGGAAAGCTCAGCTTGTCGGGGGCGGTGCGCAGGCTCAACTGGTGGCCGACGATGGACGGCCAGTCGTTGATGAGCGAGCCGAAGGCCAGCCCGCGTTTGCCCAGCGCCTTGCCGGCCACCTCGGGGACGGTCTGGCCGATACGCCGCGGTCCGTTCATGTCAAGGCTTCCTGGTCGGGGCTTTCTGGTGATCGTCCGCGCACCCTAGCGCAAGCGGACCGGACTTCGCCAGCGTGCCCGCGGGTGCCCCTTTCTCGGCAGGCCTTTATCGGCGTCCCGGTTCGCCCTATGTCTTGCCGCCATGACGACGCCTCCCCACACCGCCCCAAAAAGCGCCCCCAGCGACGCCGCCCCACGGCTGCTCTCCTGGTACGATCACAACCGCCGCGACCTGCCCTGGCGCGCCAAGCCGGGGGAGGTCGCCGATCCCTACCGGGTCTGGCTGTCGGAGATCATGTTGCAGCAGACCACGGTGCCCGCCGCGGCACCCTACTTCCGCGCCTTCACCGAACGCTGGCCGACGGTGCGCGATCTCGCGGCGGCGCCGCTGGACGATGTTCTGGTGGCCTGGGCAGGGCTCGGCTACTACGCGCGGGCGCGCAACCTGCACAAATGCGCGCAGGTGGTGGCGACTGAGCGGGCGGGGCGCTTTCCCGACAAGGAAGTGGCTCTGCTGGAGTTGCCGGGCATCGGCGCCTACACCGCGGCGGCGATCACCGCCATCGCCTTCGGCCACAAGGCGACAGTGGTGGACGGCAACGTGGAGCGGGTGATCTCCCGCGTCTTCGCCGTCGAGGAGCCGCTTCCCGGCGTGAAGCCCAAGCTGCGCGCGCTGGCTGCCCTGCTGACGCCGGACGAGCGGCCCGGCGACTACGCCCAGGCCATGATGGACCTCGGCGCCACGGTCTGCACGCCGCGCAAACCGAAATGCATGCTCTGTCCCTGGTCCGACTGGTGCGCCGCCCTTGCCGCGGGCATCCAGGAGCAGCTTCCCCGCAAGGCCGCCAAGGCGGACAAGCCGACCCGGCGCGGCGTCGCCTTCTGGCTGCTGAACCCGGAGGGGGCCGTTCTGCTGCGCCGCCGGGCGGAGGAGGGGTTGCTGGGCGGCATGACCGAGGTGCCCTCAACCCCCTGGGCCGGCCACGCGCCGACCGAGGCCGAGATCGCGGCGGCGGCGCCGCTGGATCGCTCCTGGCGGCGCCTGCCGGGCGTGGTCCGCCATACTTTCAGCCATTTTCACCTCGAACTTGAAGTTGTCGCGGCCACGGCCGGCGACGGCTGGCGGACGGCCGAGGGGCTGTGGGTTCCGGTGGACCGGCTGGGCGGGCAGGCTCTTCCCTCCGTCATGATGAAGGTGGTGCGTCACGCCCTGGCTCACGCGTAAACGGAAGATGGATGGAGCGAGATGAGGCGGCGGACGATCCTGGCCCTGCCGGCCTTCCTGGCCGGTGCGTGGCTTGCCGGGCCCCTGCGGGCGGAGCCGCCTCAGCGGGCGGAGGGCAAGGCGAAGAAGGGGCCGGCGCCCGCCGGGCGTCGCGTCGCCTTGGAACTGGTTCTGGCGGTGGACGGATCGGCTTCGATCACCGATGGCGATCTGGAGTTCCAGTTGCAGGGCCACGCCGCGGCCTTCCGCGATCCGGACGTCCGTGATGCGGTGACCGCGGGTGGCGTTGCGGCGACGCTGGTGGTCTTCTCCGGCCCGCACAGCCTGCGTGTCCTGGTGCCCTGGACGGCCCTGACCAACGCGGAGGAGGTGGACGCTTTCGCGACCCGGATCGACAAGGCGCCGCGCGGTTTCCAGGGCGACTCCACGGCGCTGGGCAGTGCCATCGGGGAATCGGCGAAGCTGTTCTCCGGCAACGGCTTCGACGCCGCCCGCAAGGTCATCGACATCGTGTCGAACGGCTTTTCCAACAGCGGCCCCGACCCCGCGGGAGTCCGCGACCGGGTCGAGCGGCAGGGAATCACCATCAACGCCCTGGCCATCCTCGACGAGTTTCCCTGGCTGGAAGAGTATTACCAGGAGAATGTAGTCGGCGGCATGAACTGCTTCGTAAAGACGGCGATGGACCGCAACAGTTTCGTCGAAGCGCTCCGGCAAAAGCTCATCCAGGAAATCGCCGCTCTTCCGGCCCCGCGCTCGATTATCGCAGCGGCTAATTTCTGAGCAACGGGGCGCAGCGTCTTCGAATTTTGGAAAATCGTCTGGAGGAATCGAGCCGGATCGGGCTACCTTACTCTTGCGTGCAAAACATCTGAGCGGTGCATCGCCTGAGATGTTCTCGGTTGGGCGCTGCGCCGCGGCTGGTGCGCGGGAACGGTGGAATGGACGATCGGATGCCGGTGGAGCCGGGCGACATCGCGGTAGCGGACATCGTGGCGGCGGCCGGCGCGGCGGTTTCCGGGAGGGGCGTCGCCCACGGCGCGGCTCCCCCCTCCGGCGCCGCGAAAGCCGGAGCGGACAACCGCTCCGGGCGGAGGCCCCGTCTGCAGACCGTGGCGACGACGCTGGCCGTCGCCATTGTCCTGGCGCTGGGGACGCTGACGGTGGTGGTCGGATCGGCTTTTCTCGGCATCCTCGGCCTTGCGGAGGAGGCGCGCACCGTCACCGTGCCGCGCGCCGGCGCCCAGCACCGCGACGCCCTGACGGTCGCCGAATTGGGCCGGTTGGCCGAAGTGATCCTGAACGGCCGCGACCGCTCCCGCCGCGCCGCCGCCCTTGACGAGGTGGAGGCGCTTGCCGGCCGCCTGACCCGGGAGGGGGCGGGCGCCAGCGCTCGTGACCCGCTTGATCAGGCGCTGAGCGCCTTGCGGCGCGGCAACCACCACGCCGACCTGCTCGACGCGCTGTCCATCGGCATCGGCGAGCAGATGGCCGGGGTGGACGACGCGCTGGCCGACGCCACGGCACTGCTGGCGGAGCCGGACAAGGCGGTCCAGGACTATGCCTTTCTCAGCAACCTGTACCACCTGCGCCGGCTCTACGGGCAGGCTGTGGCCAGCGATGCGGCGGAGCGGCTCACGCTGGTGGACAGCGAGATCATGGGGCTGCTGCGCAACCAGCAAACCCTGCTGGACAGCCTCTCCACCATGAGGACGGGACCGGCGGTTCAGCCCAACCGCCTCGCCATCGTCCTGGACCGCTTCGCATCGGCGCGCGCGGTGACCGATCTGCAGCGGGGCCGCCTGTCCGTGCTGGCCCAGGTTCGGGCGGACGGTGACCTTGCCCATCGGCAGTTGGAGGCGCTGGCCGCCAGCCTGTCGAGCGACGGCGTCGCTAGCATGGTCGGCACGATGGACCGCATGGTCGCCGATGGCCGGCGCGGGTTGTGGGTCGGGCTGGCGGGAGGAGCGGCGGTCATCCTGCTGCTGGGCGGCGTGACGGTGTTGCTGCGCCGCCAGGTGCTGGCTCCGGTCCTGCGCCTCGGCGACACGCTGCACGCCCTGCGCGAGACCCCGCAAACGGTGGTCCTGCCGCGCGCCTCGCTGGAGGAGTTCGACCGCATCGGCGCAGCGGTGGAGCGGGTCGCCGGGGCGATGAACGCGCTGCACCGCCAGACCGCCGCGTTGCGGGCGAGCGAGGGGCGGCTGAGCGCCATCCTGCGCTCCTCGCCCTTTCCCATCGTCATCGCGCGGCGCGGCGACGGGCGCATCCTGGTCGCCAACGCCTCCACCGCCGACCTGCTGGAGACCACCGGCGCCGCCCTGCTGGAGCGCGCGCTGCCGGATTTTCTGGAGACGACCGGCGACTGGGAGGGGTTCGCCGATGGCCTGCGCCGGCGCGGGCGGCTGCCGGAGGTCGAGGCGCGGCTGCGAACCGCGGAAAAGCGGCCCTTCTGGGGCGTGCTGTCGGCGACGGCGATGGATCACGACGGCGTGGAAGCGATGTTCGTGGCTCTGCGCGACATTTCCGCACGCAAATACGCCGAAAAGGCGATGGTCCTCGCGAAGGAGGAGGCGGAACGCGCGCTGCACGATCTTCGGCAGACCCAAAGCAGCCTTCTCCAGGCGGAGAAGCTGGCGTCGCTGGGGGCGCTGCTGGCCGGGGTGGCGCATGAGATCAGCACGCCCGTGGGAATCGGCGTGACCGCCGCCAGTCACCTGTCCGAACAGGTGCGGCAGTTCAAGGTCGACGTGGCGGATGGGCATCTTCGCCGTCGCGACCTGGACGAGTTCGTGAACCGGGTCGATGAGGGGGCTTCCATCATCCTGGGCAATCTGGAGCGCGCCTGCACGCTGGTGCAGAGCGTCAAGCAGGTGGCCGTGGACCAGACGTCGGAGGCGCGCCGGGCCTTCGAACTGCGCGGCTATCTGGACAGCGTTCTGAGCAGTCTGGCCCCACGCCTGAAGGGCACCGGGCATCGGGTGACGCTGGATTGTCCAGACGGGCTGGTCATGGACAGCTACCCGGGCGCCCTGTCGCAGGTCGTGTCGAATCTGGTCATCAACGCGCTGCTGCACGCCTTCCAGCCCGACGCGGCGGGCACCATCGCCATCGCCGTGCGCGCCGACGGTTCGCCCTCCGCCGGCGCGGCGGGCGTCGTGCTGGCGGGCGTCGTGCTGGACGTCATCGACGATGGCCGCGGCGTTCCGCCGGACCAGATCGAGCGCATCTTCGAGCCCTTCTTCACCACGCGCCGCGCCGAAGGCGGCAGCGGGCTCGGCCTGCACATCGTCCACAACATCGTTATGGGGATTCTCGGCGGGCGCATCGCCGTGGCGTCGCAGCCGGGGGGCGGCTGCCGCTTCACCATCCATCTGCCGCTGACCGCGTCACCCACGGCGCCGCCTGCGGCCTCGGCCGGCCGGGTGGCGGCGGTGCAGAAGGAGCCCGCTTGGTGATTCAGGCCCGGGCGCGTTCGATCTCGACGCCGACGCTGGCGGCGTCCGGAAACACGTCCAGCTTCTCCACCCGCACCTTGACGCTGGCGATCCGCTCGTCGGACAAGCATCGCTCGGCGATCCGCTCCGCCAGCGTTTCGATCAGGGTGACGTGACCCTGGCTGACCAGCCCTTTTACCACCGCCGCCATGTCCTCGCCGGTGACGCCGGGGGCGACGACGTCCAGGTCGAGGCTCAGGCGGATGCGCTGCGGCTTGATGCGTTCGTGGGCATAGACGCCGATCAGCGCATCCATGACCAGATCGCGCACGAAGCAACGGGTGGAAAGCGCCGCCGGGGCCGAACGGGGCGCCGGAGCCGTGACAGTGGCGAAGAGCTTGTTCATGGCGCACACGCCTATCACGCCGTCCCCGTCCTGCCAAGGCATGCGGGCGGCAATCGATGAAGGGCTTCAATGCCGAACTTGCGGGAACGGGGCGGCACGGAGGGCCGCCCCGCCTCAAGTCCGGCGGTGGAGATCAGACGGGGGCTTCGGAGCGGATGCGCTCGCGCAGCACGTCGATGGGGCGGAGGTCGCCGCCGTCCTCATAGTGCCAGAAGGTCCAGCCGTTGCAGGCCGGGAGCCCGGCCATGGCGGCGCCCACCTGATGGATGGACCCGCGATGCTCGCCGCGCGGGCCGGCCCCGATCAGCGTGCCGTCGGCGCGCACGCGGGCGACCACGCGGCGGCGCAGGTCGAACAGCGACGTGCCGGGGCGCAGCAGGCCGCGCTCCACCACCCAGCCGAAGGGGATGCGCGGGGCCGACCGCTTCGGCGGCGTGTCCAGGACGGCGGCGTCGGGCGCCTCCTCCACGGCCTCGATGCGGGCGGTGGCCGCCTTGGCGTAGGTCGGGTCGCGCTCCAGCCCGATCCAGTTGCGGCCCAGCCGCTTCGCCACCGCACCCGTGGTGCCGGTGCCGAAGAAGGGGTCCAGAACCGTGTCGCCGGGGCGGGAGGAGGACAGGATGACGCGGTAGAGAAGCGATTCCGGCTTCTGCGTCGGATGGGCCTTGCGGCCGTCCTCATCGCGCAGGCGCTCCGCGCCGTTGCAGATCGGCAGCAGCCAGTCGCTGCGCATCTGCAGATCGTCGTTCAGCGCCTTCATGGCGTCGTAGTTGAAGCGGTAGCGGGCGTCCTTCTCGCGCGAGGCCCAGATCATGGTCTCATGCGCGTTGGCGAAGCGCGTGCCGCGGAAGTTCGGCATCGGGTTGGTCTTGCGCCACACGATGTCGTTCAGAATCCAGAAGCCCAGATTCTGCAGCGTGGCGCCGACACGGAAGATGTTGTGGTAGCTGCCGATCACCCACAACGATCCCTCGGGCTTCAGGATGCGGCGGGCCGCGGCGAGCCAGTCCCGCGTGAAGCGGTCGTAGGTCTCGAAATCCTCGAACTTGTCCCAGTCCTCTTCCACTCCGTCGACACGGGAATGGTTCGGGCGCAAGAGTTCGCCCCCCAATTGGAGGTTATAAGGCGGATCGGCAAAGACAAGGTCCACCGATTCAGCCGGCATTTCATTCATGAGGGCGATGCAATCGCCCACGAGAATTTTGTTCAGGGGGAGCATTGACGAAACCAAAACAGCGAATCAGTCGTTGGGACAATGATTCGCCGCCGAGTCGCCGTCAACTGATTTCTTGCGCCGGAATCGCGGCGGTCAGCCGGCCCGTTCGATTTGGGCGCGGACTGGTGCAAAAGTGACTCGGTGGTGGGGCGTCACGCCGTGGCGGCGCAACGCCTCCAGATGCTCCGGCGTCGGGTAGCCGGCGTTGCGGTCCCAGCCGTACTGCGGGTGAAGCTCCGCCAGCCGCATCATCTCGCGGTCGCGCGCCACCTTGGCGACGATGGAGGCCGCGGCAATCGACTGGCTGCGCCCGTCGCCCTTGACGATGGCCTCCATCAGGCAGGACAGGGCGGGCTTGAACTTGCCGTCGATCAGCGCGACGGCGGGAGGCTCGCCGGGCAGCGCCTCGTAGGCGCGTTTCATGGCCAGCAGAGTGGCCTTGTGGATGTTGAGTTTGTCGATCTCCGCCGCGGACGCCTCGGCCAGCGCGACGGCCAGGGCGTGGGCGCGGATCTCCGGCTCCAGCGCCTCGCGGGCGCGCGGGCTCAGCGCCTTGCTGTCGTTGATGGCGCGGGCCAGCGCGTCGGGCAGGCCGCCCGCCGGCAGCACCACGGCGGCGGTGACCACGGGGCCGGCGAGCGGGCCGCGCCCCACCTCGTCGATGCCGCAGACCAGCCGCCCCTGGCCCAAGGCGATCTCGAAGGACAGATCGGGCTGCGGGCGGGGAACCTTGACGCGGACGGCTTTGGTGGTCTTGGGAGTCATGGAGAGTCGGTTCTTGCGGGTTCGGCGTGGTGGGGCAGGAGGCGTCCGCCGGACAGCTGCTAAATGTAGATGCGCGTCAGCGAGCGCAGGATGGGCGGCATCGTCTCGATGGCTTTGGCGAACTGGTCCTTGCGGATGATTTCGCAGACCGTGGCCTCCAGCGCAACGATGGTGGCGGCGCGCGGCCGGTTGGCGAGGAGGGCCAATTCCCCGAAGATGCGCCCCGGACCCAGCACGCCGAGGTCGGCGCCGTCGCGCTGAACGCCGACCGAGCCGGACTGGATCAGGTAGGCCGCCGTTCCCTCGTCCCCCTGGCGGAAGAAGCTGTGGCCGTGGCGGAACATGCGGCGGTCGGCCACCGTGGCGAAGGAATCGGAGGAGCGGATGGCGGCGCCGCCCTCCTGCCGCTCGGGCTGGGACAGGCCGTAGCTGCGGCGGATCGCGGCGACGAGGCTCTCCAGCAGGTAGGAGGTCAGCGGCGGGCAGCGGCCGCGCAGCGCGCGGAAGGTGTCGCGCGACAGTTCCACGGCCTCGACGGGCGTCAGGGCGCGCACCGTGGCGCTGCGCAGCCCGTCGTCCAGCAGCGCCATCTCCCCGACGATGGCGTTGGCGCCGACGGTGCCCAGGCGGCGCGTCCCGTCCGGGCCGTCCAGCAGAACCTCCAACTCGCCCGACTGGATCAGCCAGGCGCAGTCCCCGGCCTCGCCCTGGCGGATCAGCACGGTGTCGGCGGCGATGCGCCGCGTGGGAAGGTCGGCTCCGCTTCTGGTCATCACCGGTTCCATCGCTCCGGGCCGGGCGCCCCTGTTTTGTACAGGTTAGCGCGAATGCCGGTCCGGTTCAGGGGAATTCGCGGCGGCCAATTCACGCAACCAATCGAAGGCCTTGACGCTTGGCGGGGCGCGCCGGCTGCGCTATGCATGGCGCCCTCAAATCGAGAGGCCGGAAGTCATGACCACCACCGCCACCACCGAATGCCCCTGCCGCTCCGGCAAGCCCCTGGATGCCTGCTGCGGCCCCTATCTGGACGGCAGCGCGCCGGCGCCGACCGCCGAAGCGCTGATGCGGTCGCGCTATTCGGCCTTTGCCTGCGGGAAGATCGACTATCTGCAGGAGACGCTGCTGCCGGAGACCCGAGAAGACTTCGACCGCAAGGAGATCGAGACCTGGGCCGCCAACAGCCAGTGGACCGGCCTGGAAGTCCGTGCCACCGAGGCCGGACGGGCGGAGGACGAGGACGGCGTGGTCGAGTTCGTCGCCCACTTCACCATGAACGGCAAGCCGCAGAAGCATCACGAGACCAGCCGCTTCACCAAGCGGGACGGCCGCTGGTACTATGTGGACGGCACGCTGGGCGCCCGCCCGCGCAGCGGCCCCAAGGTCGGCCGGAACGATCCCTGCCCCTGCGGCAGCGGCAAGAAGTACAAGAAGTGCTGCGGTGCGGCCTGACCGTCCAAACTTGACCGGCAATCCGCCGATTCTCGCAGCAATTGCGATATTTTTGGTCGCCCGGTGACCGCCGGGCGGCCTTTGGCCGCTTTTTGGCCGAATCTTTCTTTCCGGCTCGCGCGATCTCAATTGAAAAGCGCTGCGGAACGGATCATCTTCGGGGGGCCATGTTCCGCCGGTTGGGGCATGGCCTATCACGACAGATGAGACCACGTATGTTCGACCGTCCGCAGCGCAACAGCTTCCGCGCTCCCGAGATCACCCAGCGCAACATCCGCGCCACCGTCAAGTGGTTCAACGCGACCAAGGGCTTCGGCTTCGTCACGCCCGAAGACGGCTCGCCGGATGCCTTCCTGCATTCCACGGTTCTGCAGTTCTGCGGACACGACAGCCTGCCCGAGGGTGCCACCATCACCTGTGACCTGTCCCGCGGCCCGAAGGGCCCGCAGGTCGCCACCATCCACGACGTCGACACCTCGACCGCCAGCGAGTCCCCGCGCCCGGCGGCGCGCGCTCCGCGCAGCGACAGCTACGGCGGCGGCTACGGCGGTGGCGGCAGCTACGGCGGTGGCGCCGGCGGCGCCGAGGAGACGGTCGACGGCACCGTGAAGTGGTTCAACGTGTCGAAGGGCTTCGGCTTCATCGCCCCGTCCACCGGCGGCAAGGACATCTTCGTCCACATCCGCGCTCTGGAGCGTTCGGGCCTGGACGTGCTCGCCGACGGCGAGCAGGTGCGGGTCACCGTCCGCCAGGGCGTCAAGGGTCCGGAAGCGCAGCGCGTCGAAGTGGTCTGACGTCGAACAGCCGGGTGTGAGGGGGCGGGGCGGACCCATCCCCACACGTCCGGTCGCGGAAGCAGCACCATTCCCATCACCGTCACGATCCGCCCATAGGGTCTGAAACGGTGCGTGGGGCACAAAGAAAAAGCCCGCCGTTCCATTGGAGCGGCGGGTTTTTTTGTTGGGCATCGTTGAATGGGGCGGGGTTGAAAGGGGCGGGGCTTACGGCCGCCCGATCAATGTGCCCATCAGGCGGGTGCGGATGGCGGCGACGGCGCAGTCCAGTGGGCGGTCGGCGTCGGGCTTCGACGGGGCGGCGGCCACGTCCGGGCACAGATCCTCAATCTGCCAAGCGCGCGGCGGTGGCGGCGGAGTGGCGTGCGGGTCGCAGGTCGCCGGGTCGGGATGCGTTTCCTCGCTGTTGTCGTTGGCCGGCTTGATCTCCAGGTTCGGCGACACGCCGAAGCAGTCGACCAGCCCGCCCGACGGGCGGAAGTAGCGGGCCGTGGTCAGGCGGATGCCGATGTCGCCGGACAGCGACGAGATGGTCTGCACCGAGCCCTTGCCGTAGCTGCGCGTGCCGAACAGCAGCGCCCGGCTGTGGTCCTGAAGGGCGCCCGCGACGATCTCCGACGCCGAGGCTGATCCGCTGTTGATCAGCAGGACGATGGGCAGCCCGGCCAGCAGGTCGCCCGGCGTGCCGGTGTAGCGGCGGTTCTCGTCCGGGTCACGGCCGCGCACCGACACGATGTCCACCGCTTCCAGGAAGCGGTCGGCGACGTTCACCGCCTGATCGAGCAGGCCGCCGGGGTTGTTGCGCAGATCCAGCACCGCTCCGGCCAGCCGGCCATGGGCCTGCCGGCGCATCTCCTCCACCGCATCGTCCAGGGCGTGGGAGGTCTGCTGGTTGAAGGCGGCTATGCGGATGTAGGCGACGTCGCCCTCCAGCCGGTAGCGCACGGGCTGGATCTTCACGATGGCGCGGGTCAGCGACACGCGAAACGGCGCGTCGGGACCGCTGTTGCCGCTGTTCCCGCTGCCGCTGCCGTTGCGGCGCATGGTCAGGGCGACCGAGGTGCCGACCGGGCCGCGCATCCGCGCCACCGCGTCGCGCAGATTCATGCCCTTGACCTGCGCCTCGTCGATACGGGCGATCAGGTCGCCGGTGCGCAGTCCGGCGCGGGCGGCGGGGGAGCCGTCGATGGGGGACACGACGCGGATCAGGCCGCTGTCCTCGTCCATCGTCACCTCGATGCCCAGCCCGCCGAACTCGCCCTGGGTCTGCTCCCGCATGTAGCGGAAATGCTCCGAGTCGAGAAAGGCCGAGTAAGGGTCGAGGGAGGTCAGCATCGCGTCCAGAGCCGCCTCGGTCAGCGCCCGGTCGGTCGCCCCCGGCTCCTCCTTCTTCTTCTTCTGGAGGCCGGCGACGGCCTTTTCGACCAGAACCTGCGGCGTGCCCGGCTTCACATGTTCGGCCAGCACGCGGCGCAGGACGTCGGAGAAGAGGAGATAGTTGCGGTCCGCCGGGGAGGGGAGGCTGGAGGTGCCCTTGGCCTTCGCGAATTCCTGCCGGTAATGGTCCAGCGCGATGCTGGTGTCCGCGCGGGAGGCGGGCACAACCGCGCAGGCGGGTCCCATCGCCACCATCAGCAGCAACAGCGCCGCCAGCAGTTTCGCCATCCTGCGCCCCTCTTGACTGACCGGCCCGGCCGGCGGAATCAAAGCCATCAACGCGACTGCAAGCCTTATTGTACCAGGGGTTTTGCCTGCCGGACGCCCAAGGCCGGTGCATATGTGCGTTTGTACAGCGGAACATGGCCTTCCGGCCGGTCCCGCCGGTCGTCCATTCGCAACCTAGCACGTTGACCGGGCAATCTCAAATCCTGCCCCCTGGTGCCGCGGGACCCGTCGCCTCGCGCTGGATAGGATGTATGTCTCCACCCGTCGCGCCGCCACTCTCCGGGCGGGGGAGAGCGCCGGCGCGGGGATTCTACGCCTTAATAGGCACCTTTTCCGCTGAGCATCACGCCGACCGTGCGCAGCAGGATGCGGATGTCGCCCCACAGGCTCCAGCCCAGCAGATAGGCGGTGTCGAGCTGGACGCGCCGGCCATAGTCCACGTCGTTGCGGCCGCTGACCTGCCACAGCCCGGTCAGGCCGGGGCGGCAGCGCGTGTAGAAGGGGAAGCAGACGTGATAGCGCGCCACCTCCTCCTGCACGATGGGGCGCGGGCCGACCAGGCTCATGTCGCCGGTCAGGACGTTGAAGAGCTGCGGCAACTCGTCCAGGCTGGTGCGGCGCAGGAAACGGCCGATCCAGGTGATGCGGGGATCGTTGCGCAGCTTGCGCGTGGCCTCCCACTCGGCGCGGGCCTCCGGGTCGGATTCGATCAGCTTCTCGAAGACCTCCGGCGCGTTGACCACCATGGAGCGGAATTTCAAGCAGGTGAAGTCGCGGCCCTCCGTCCCGATGCGCCGGTGGCCGAACACCGCAGGGCCGCCGTCCAGCGTGATCAGAAGCCCGACGATCAGCATCAGCGGTCCGAAGAACAGAATCAGCCCGACCGCCCCCACGAGGTCGAAGGCCCGTTTCACCCGGTTGCGATGCAGCGGTGCCGTGGCCGGCAAGCGCGCGACCAGCTCTGCGGCGGACGCCGTGCCGGCGAGCGTCGCCGGCTCCAGCGGTGCAGCACCCAACTGGATGGACTGCGGAATACCCATCGATCCCCCGTACTCACAATTCGGCTGGCGGAAACACGACCGCCTTCCGGGGGAGGCAACGCGTGAGGCGCGTCCGAGGTCCCCCGGCTGGGCCGATCCGCCGCAGTTCCATTGCGGTACGCCGGGTGGCGGCGGCGGGGCTGGCGGGGTGCCTCTTTCGGTGGAAGCGAAGGCTCAGCAGATGCGGGGAAGCTGCTCGCCGGACAGCCAATCGACGATGCGCTTGCCGCCGAAGCGCGTCTCCATCTGCACGAAGCGGTGCGAGTCCTCGACCACAGCCCCAATGATGGCGGCCTCGGCGCCCAACGGGTGGGCGCGCATGGCCGCCAACAGGGGCTCGGCGTCCTCCGCCGCGCAGATGGCGATCAGCTTGCCCTCGTTGGCGACGTACAGCGGATCGAGCCCGAGCAGTTCGCAGGCCGCCGCGACCTCCGCCTTCAACGGGATGGCGGCCTCGCGCAGCAGCATGCCGACTCCTGACTGGTGGGCGATCTCGTTCAAGGTCGTCGCCAGACCGCCGCGGGTCGGGTCACGCAGCACATGGACGTCCGGCACCGCCGCGACCATGTCGGCGACCAGACCGTGCAGCGCCGCGCTGTCCGACCGGATGTCGGTCTCGAAGCTCAGATTCTCGCGGGTGGACATGATGGCGACGCCGTGGTCACCCATGGTGCCGCTGACCAGGATCGCGTCGCCGGGCCGCGCCCGCTCGCCGGACGGGGCGACGCCGGGGGGCACCACGCCGATGCCGGTGGTGGTGATGAAGACGCCGTCGCCCTTGCCCCGCTCCACCACCTTGGTGTCGCCGGTCACGATGGACACGCCGGCCTCGCGCGCGGCGTGGGCCATGCTCTCCACCAGCCGCTTCAGGTCGGCCAGCGGAAATCCTTCCTCCAGGATGAAGCCGGCGGTCAGATAGAGCGGCACCGCCCCGGCCATGGCAACGTCGTTCACCGTGCCGTGCACGGCCAGCGACCCGATGTCGCCGCCAGGAAAGAACAGGGGCGAGACGACGAAGCCGTCGGTCGTCACCACCATGCGCCCGGCGGGCGGGTCGAAGGCCGCCTGATCGTTGCCCTGGTCGAGCAGCGGGTTGGCGAAGGCTGCGGCGAACAACTCCCGCACCAGTTGGGCCATGGCCTTGCCGCCCGAGCCGTGGCTCATGTCCACGGCGCCGCGGGCGAGGTCGAGCTTGCGGGTGAAGAGGCGGCGGTCGGTCATGGCGGGGTCCATAAAATCAGGCGGCGGGCGGCAAGGCGCCGGTGCCAGTGCCGGTTTCGGCGAGCAGGGCGAGCGTGCGTTCCGCCTCCTCCGGGTCGAGCTTGGACAGGGCGTAGCCGACATGGACGATCACGTAGTCGCCCACCGCCACCCCTTCGACCAGCGCCAGGGAGCAGGCGACCTTCACCCCGCCGAGGCTGACGGTGGCGCGGTCGTCGTCCAGAAGCTCGATCACGCGGGCGGGAACGGCGAGGCACATGGGGGCAGTCCTTCCTGAAGCAAACTCTGCACGGCGACCCAGGCCTGTCCCAGGCTGAGCCCGCCGTCGTTGGCCGGCGCCCGGCGCGGCAGCAGCGCGGTGACGCCGCGCGCCGCGAAGCCGGCGCTCAGCGCCTCCGCCAGGACGGCGTTCATCAGGCAGCCGCCGGACAGGGCGACGCGGTCGAGACCGCGCGCCGCCAGTTCAGGCATGGCCCACGCGACCAGCGCTGCGGCCAGGGTTCCATGGAACCGCTCCGCCCCTTCCTGCGCATTGATCTGCAACAAACTTTCCAGAAGGGGCGTGAGGTCCAGCACGCCGCCGTCGATCCGCCAGCCGCCCTCCAGCACCGTGGGGCGGCGCACCAGCGATTCCAGGGCCATCGGCGCCTCTCCCTCGAAGCCGGCGACGGCACGGACTCCCAGAATGCCGCAGGCGGCGTCGAACCAGCGCCCGCAGGAACTGGTCGGCGGTGCGTTGATGCCGGCCTCGATCATCCGCCGCACGCCGTCCGCCGGGCCGCAGGCGGCGAAGCGCCCGGCGATCTCCGCGCCGCGCCCCATGCGGGCCAGCGCCGCCGCCGCCATGCGCCAGGGCTGGCGCGCCGCCACGTCGCCGCCCGGCTGGGCCAACGGCGCCAGATGGCCGAGGCGGGTGAAGCCCACCCCCTCCACCAGCAGCATCTCTCCGCCCCAGGACCCGCCGTCCGGCCCCAGCCCGAACCCGTCCAGCGCCAGTCCGAGCGCCGGACCGCCCTCGCCCTGTTCGGCCAGCACCGCGGCGATGTGGGCGTGGTGATGCTGCACCGGCAGCGTGGGCAGGCCGAGCGATTCGGCGAAGCGGGTGCTCTGGAAATCGGGGTGGAGGTCGTGGGCGACGGCCACCGGCTCCACCGCCAGGATGCGGCGCAGGTGGGCGACGCTCTCCTCCAGGAACTCCAGGGTTGCGGCGTTGTCGAGGTCGCCGATGTGCTGACTGAGGAAGGCTTCGTCGCCGCGGGTCAGGCAGACGGTGGCCTTCTGGTGCCCGCCGACCGCCAGCACCGGCGGTCCGGAGCGGGGCAGGCGGATGGGCGTCGGCACATGGCCGCGCCCCCGCCGCAGGAAAGCCGGCGCGCCAGCCACCACCCGCATCACGCTGTCGTCGGCGCGGATCAGGATGTCGCGGTCATGGTCGACGATCAGGTCGGCGATGCCCTCCAGGCGACGCCGCGCCTCGTCGTTGCCGATGGCAAGCGGTTCGCCGCCGGGGTTGGCGGAGGTCATGACCAGGGCGAGATCCTGCGGTCGCTCCAGCCACGCCGTGCCGTCGGGGCGCCCTGTGGCCTCGTGGAACAACAGATGGTGGATCGGCGTGTAGGGCAGCATGACGCCCAGCCAGGCGAGGCCGGGGGCGATAGCGTCGGGAAGCGTCGAAGAGGATGACGCTTGCCCCTCCCTAACCCTCCCCCGCTTCGCAGGGGAGGGGATTCGAGTCCCTCTCCTCGCGAAGCGGGGAGGGAAGGGGCCCGCGAAGCGGGAAGGGTGGGGGCTTCACGCCGCCGCAACAGCACCACCGGCCGCGCCACCCCCTCCAGCAACGCCCGCTCCGCCGCTTCCATCTCCACGAACCGCTCCGCGGACGCAACGTTGGCGACCATCAAGGCGAAGGGCTTGCCGTTGCGCTGCTTGCGGGCGCGCAGCCGCTCCACCGCCGCCGCGTCGAACGCGTCGCAGGCGAGGTGGAAGCCGCCCAGCCCCTTGATGGCGACGATCCGGCCGCCACGCAGCGCGGCCAGCACCTCCGCGATGGAGTGGGACAGGCGGGGGCCGCAGGATGGGCAGGCGGTCGGCTGGGCGTGGAAGCGGCGGTCGGCGGGGTCGGCGTATTCGGCGGCGCAGTCCGGGCAGAGGGGAAAGCCCGCCATGGCGGTCTGCGGCCGGTCGTAGGGCAGGGCGCGCGTGATGGTGAAGCGCGGCCCGCAATGGGTGCAGTTGAGGAAAGGATAGCGGTAGCGCCGGTCCGCCGGGTCGAACAGTTCGGCCAGACAGGCCGGGCAGACGGCGGCGTCAGGGGCGATCCCGGTGGTCACCGCTCCGCGCTGCGAGGCCAGGATGGCGAAGCCCGTCTCATCGGGTTGAGCGGGAATCGCGTCCGTTTCGATCGCGTCGATCCGCGCCAGCGGCGGGGCGTCCTCCGCGAGCGCCGCCAAAAAGCGCTCCAGAGCATCGCCCTGCACCTCCGCCAGCACCCCGGCCCCGTCGTTCAGCACCCAGCCGGTCAGGGCGAGGCGGTGCGCCAGCCCATGCAGGAAGGGCCGGAAGCCGACCCCCTGCACCTGCCCGCGAACCCGGAGGCGAAGCCGTTTCACCGCGCGGCGACCGCCTTGGCAAGCCCCTCCGCGATCCAGCCGTACCAGTCCTCAAGCCCCTGACCGGTGGTCGCGGATACCTCGATCACGCGCAGGTCGGGCTTGAGTTGCCGGGCGTAGGCGATCATGCGCGCCACGTCGAAGGTCAGGTGCGGCAGCAGATCGATCTTGTTGACCAGCAGCAGGTCGGCGCCGGCGAACATCGCCGGGTACTTCAGGGGCTTGTCCTCCCCCTCCGTCACCGAGAGCACGACGACCTTGTGCGCCTCGCCGAGGTCGAAGCCGGCCGGGCAGACGAGGTTGCCGACATTCTCGATGAACAGGACGCTGCCCGTCTCCACCGGCAGGCGCCCCACCGCCTGGGTGACCATCTGGGCGTCGAGGTGGCAACCCCTGCCGGTGTTGACCTGGATGGCCGGCGTGCCGGTGGCGCGGATGCGGTCGGCATCGAAGGAGGTCTGCTGGTCGCCCTCGATCACCGCCATCGGGAACCGGCCCTTCAGGTCGGTCAACGTGCGGGTCAACAGGGTCGTCTTGCCCGAACCGGGGCTGGACATCAGGTTCAGCACGAACACGCCCTTCGCCGCGAACAGCTGGCGGTTCACCGCGGCGAAGCTGTCGTTCTTGGCGAGGATGTCCTGTTCGATGGCGATCAGACGGGTCTGCGACATGCCCGGCACCTCCGTGCCCGCCGGACCGCGGCCGAGGTCGATGGTCCCGTGGTCATGCCCATGATCATGCCCATGGTCGTCGCCGTGGGTGTGCCGGTAGACCTTGCCGTCCGGGCCGACATGCTCGTGGCTGTGGTCGTGATGATGGTGGTGGTCATGGTCGTGATCGTGAGGATGGTCATGGCCATGGTGGTGATGATGATGGCCGTGCGCGTGGCCGGCCTCGATTTTCGTTTCGCCTTCGGCGCAGCCGCAGACCGTGCACATCACTCCACCTCCAGTTCCTTGACGCGCATTTCCTCGCCGCCGGTCACCATGAGCTGGTGTCCGTCGCATTCGGGGCAGGAGGCCGACCGCTCGGGCAGCGGGACCGGCTTCTCGCAGGACAGGCAGAAGGCCTGACCGGGCGGGCGTTCGATGTCCAGCACGGCGCCCTCCGCGATGGTGCCGCGGCTGACCGCGTCGAAGCCGAAGGCGATGGCCTGCGGTTCGACGTGGGACAGGGTGCCGATGACCAGACGCACCATTTTCACCTTTGCGAATCCCTGGGCCGCCGCCTGATCGCGGATCACATCGATGATGCCCTGGCTGAGCGCCAGTTCGTGCATGGGTCAGTCCTCGTCCTGAATTGTGATCGCCGGGGCCACGCAGGGGTCGAGCGCCCCCACCAGCAGGGCCGTGCGCCCGGCCAGCGCGCCGTCGGCCACGGCGCCGGCCAAGCCCTGGGCCAGCGGCCCGTCCGCGGCGAAGTTCCATTCGGTCGGCGCGACGATGCGGCAATCGGTGATGCGGCCATCCTGAAGCCGCAGCCAGTGGGCGAGGCGCCCGCGGGCGGTCTCGACGGCGCCGCTTCCCTCACCGCCGCGCGCGTTGCCGGTATCCGGAGCCGGTTCGGCTTCCTCCAGGCGGTCGGCCCAGTTCGTCAGACGTTCCGCCAACCCCGCCAGTTCCACGAGCCGGGCGGCGGCATGGGCGGCGATACCGGAGCCGTGCCGCGACAGCAGCGCGGCGATCAGCGGGTGCGTGCTCTGGCGGGCCATCGCCCCGGTGTGGGCCGGGGCGCCGTCCTGCCGGGGATGTTCGGAAAACGCCGCGTCGGCGGACAGCCGTTCACCGAACCAGCGGGCCGGATGCGGTTCCAGCGCCGGCACGCCGCAGGCTCCGAAGCCGGCCATGCCCGGCGCCAGGACGCGGCGCATCAGCCGCGCCGCGTAGGTTCCACCCGCCTCGGCCCAGCGCTCCAGGTCCGCCGCGTCGGTAGGAACCGGGGCGGCGAAGACAGCGCGCTCCACACCCTCGCGCAGGGCGGCAACGGCGGCGGTCAGGGCGGCGCGGTCGGGCCGCAGGAGACCGCCGCCGGGACGCAGCCCGTCGCAGGCCGGGTAGAGCGCGGGATGGATCGCCGCCGCCGCGGCACGCAGGCCCGCCAGTTCCCTGGGTTGTGGCGCCTCTCCCAGCCGGGTCGGCCAGTCCATCAGAACCTGCCACGCGTGGTTCGTCGCGGTTTCCGCCTCGGCCAGCAGGACGCGGGCGGTGGCGTGCGGGCGGGCGTCGAGACCGAGCGCATCCTCCAAAGCCTCAAGCGCGGCCAGCGACTGGGCGGTGCCGCACAGGCTGAACAGCAGCGGCACGAGGCGCATCGCCTCGTCGGGCGTGCGTCCGCACAGGGCGCGGGCGGCGGCGGGGCGGCGGACCTGCACCGACACGGCGCGCACCCGTCCGGCTGCGGTTTCCAGCCGCACCGACACGCTGCCCTCCAGTCCGGCGCCCGTCCCGCTCATCGCCGTCCACCTCCGAACAGGGAGCGGCGGGACAGGGCGGGCTTCGTGGCGTCCGCGTCGCTTGCCGGCGGCGGCTCGGGCCGTGGCGCCGGCTGCGGGTTCCGCATCAGATGATCGAGCGCCAGAACGGCGCCGCCGCGAGCGTCCTGCTGGTCGGCGAACACGTTCATGGCCGAGGCGAGCGGGATCACCGCCAGCGTCCCCAGAACGCCCACCCGTGCCGCGGTGAAGCGGTAGGCGCCGGAGGGCAGGCCAACCTCCAGCTTGTCGCCGTCGCGCCGGTCCTCCCACAGGGCGGGATCGCGCGGGATCAGCACGGCGTTGAGGAACCAGGGGGCGATGACGCAGCCGATCCAGCCCGGCCCATGGGGGCGGAAGCCCAGCGCCTCCACCGACAGCGCGGCGTTGCAGATGGGAACGCCGGCCATGTCGCGCTCCGCGATCAGGCGGTAGCTGGCGGTCAGGGCGGCGACCCGCAAATCCATGGGATCGGCGCCCGGCGGGGCCGCGACGGTGAAGCCATGCTGCGGGCCGCCGCAACCTGGGCAGCGCCAATAGTCCGGCAGGCCGCCGAAGGGCGTTCCCGGCGGCACGTCCCGTCCCGGATCGCCCGCCGCGGGGTCGTAGACCGTGCCGCAGGACCCGCAGGCGGGACGCGCGTCGGCGGCGAAGCCCGCCTCGGGACCGACGGAGGTCATGCGGTGGCCTTTTCGATCAGGTCGGCGAACAGGTGGTCCACGTTCTCCCCCTTCGCCGCCAGCAGGATGGCGTCGAGCGCGCGGTTCAGCGGCTCCACCTCCTCAGCCTCCAGCGGGCGGACGGCGCGGTCGAGATGGACCAGGACCCAGCCGCCTTCCGGCACGTCCTCGATCAGCATGACGTTGACGCGCCGTTCCTCGCCCCGGCCGGTGCAGCGCGCGGTGAAGCCGTCGGTCTCCAGGACCTGCATCGGAATGCCGAGACACATGCGTGCGCCCTCACGCGGGGAAGCCGGTCGTCGTGACACGGTCGGCGTGACTTGCAGCCAGCGTGAAACGATCAGTACAACTGCGTCATCTTGACCGGGGGGTGAAACCGCACATTGATATGCGTCAAACATGCGGTCCGGCGTAGTTTCATAGCGCTCCGCCATTTCCAATCGGAACGGTTCTGCTACAGTGGCGACCGCTTCGCGCGCGATGGGGTAGGGGTCGGTCGTGCGCCGCTCAACGATACAGCAGGGGTTTTCACGGATGAAACGTTTCGCTCTCGCGTCGGCCACCGCGGCGGCACTTCTGGCCGCTCTGCCCAACGCGGCGCTCGCCCACACCTTCGGCGCCCACGACGCCGGGCTCGTCCATGGTTTCCTGCATCCGGTCGGCGGCTGGGATCACCTGCTGGCGATGGTCGCCGTCGGCCTGTGGGCCGCGCAGCGCGGCGGCAAGGCGCTGTGGGCGCTGCCGGCGGCCTTCGTCGGCGCGATGATCGGCGGCGGCCTGCTGGGTCTGGCCGGCATCGGCCTGCCGCAGGTCGAGCTTGGCATCGTCCTGTCCGTGGTCGCCCTGGGCGCCCTGATCGCCCTGCAGTCCCGCCTGCCGCTGCTGGCCTCCGCCGGCGTGGTCGCCCTGTTCGCCGTGTTCCACGGCCACGCCCACGGCGCCGAGATGCCGGAGGCGGCGCAGCCGCTGCTCTACGGCCTGGGCTTCGCCCTGTCCACCGCGCTGCTGCACGGTGCGGGGATCGGCGCCGCCCTGTCGCTGCGCCGTCTGGTCGAGGGTCGCAAGGGCGCCCTGGCGCTGCGCGGCACGGGTGCCGTGGTCGGTCTGGCCGGCGTGGTGCTGCTCGCGCTGGGCTGATCGCCTGACGGACGATAGGGGCGGGCGACAAGACGCCCGATCCAAGGGAAGGCCCGGCGAAACGGTTCGCCGGGCTTTTTTGTGGGTTTTCCCGAAAATTTTACAAAAATGCGTTTGTTTTTCTGATGTCCTCCCCAGGCTGCGGCCCGTATATTTGGTTGCCATTACCAGCCATCGCCCAATCAGGAGTCGTGTGTTGCCGATGATGCCGCCGACCTTCACCAGCCTGCGCAAAGCCTTGCTTGCCTTGGCCGTTTCCGCTCCCGCCGTCCTGGCCCCCGCGGCGCCGGCGCTGGCGGAGGTGCCAAGCCAGCAGCGGACCCAGGCGCCGGGCTTCTACCGCATGGCCATCGGCGATTTCGAGATCACCGCGCTGTTCGACGGCTTCATCGACCGCGACCGCAAGTATTTCGTCGGCGCCAAATCCGAGGACATCATCGGCCTGCTCGACCGCATGTTCCTGGCGGAGCGGCCCGAAATCCAGACGGCGGTGAACGCCTATCTGGTGCACACCGGCACGAATCTGGTCCTGGTGGACGCTGGGGCGGCCAAGTCGCTGGGGCCGACTCTCGGCTTCATCGCCGACAACATCCGCGCCGCCGGCTACAGCCCGGAGCAGATCGATACCGTCCTGATGACTCATCTGCATCCGGACCACGCCAACGGCCTGCTGCGCCCGGACGGCTCCATCCTGTTCCCCAACGCCGAGGTCCGGGTCGCCAAGGCCGAGTTCGATTTCTGGCTGGGCGGGGAGGCGGTGGCCAAGGCCCCGGCGCCGCTCAAGCCCTTCTTCGCCATGGCCCGCGCCGCGGTGGCGCCCTACGAGGCGGCGGGCAAGCTGAAGCCCTACCAGCCCGGCGACAGCCTCCTGCCCGGCGTGGAGTCGGTGGCGGCCTATGGCCACACGCCGGGACACAGCGGCTACCTGTTCCGCTCGAAGGAGCAGAGCATCCTGCTGTGGGGCGACACCGTGCACAGCCACGCCCTTCAGTTCGCCCGTCCGGAGGTCGTCATCGAGTTCGACGTCGACAAGGACGAGACCATCGCCTCGCGCCGACGATTGCTGGCCGAGGCGGCGGCGCAGAAGCTGTGGGTGGGTGGCGCCCATCTGCCCTTCCCTGGCATCGGCCATGTCCGCACCGAAGGGGACGGCTATGCCTGGGTTCCCGTGGAGTTCGGCCCGATCCGCAGCGACCGCTGAGCGGCCCGATTCGGCGCCATGGCTCGGCGGGACACCCCGCCGAGCCGTTTGCGCGTGTGTGCCAATCGCGAAATTTCAGAATTATTCCAATCGATTGGCGCGTTCCTCCCGGGACGCTTCCCCGGCGCGTTCAGGACGGCCATGCTGGGTGCCGACCGTCCTGAAGGGGAACCACGCCGATGACACCGCCGACTTTCGCCTCCCTGCGCAACGCCCTGCTCGCCTTGGCCATCGCTTTTCCTGCCGGTGCCGTCCTGGCCCCCGCGGCGCCGGCGTTGGCGGAGGTTCCGGGACAGCAGCGGACTCAGGCGCCGGGCTTCTACCGCATGGCCATCGGAGACTTCGAGGTCACCGCGCTCTATGACGGCTTTATCGACCTCGACCGCAAGATCCTCAGCGGCGCCAGCGCCGACGACATCCAGGGCCTGCTCGCCCGCATGTTCCTGGCCGACACGCCGAGCGTCCAGACGGCGGTGAACGCCTATCTGGTGCACACCGGCACGAACCTCGTCCTGGTGGACACTGGAACGGCCAAGGCCTTCGGTCCGGCGCTGGGCTTCATCGCCGACAACATCCGCGCCGCCGGCTACAACCCGGAACAGGTCGACACGGTGCTGCTGACCCACCTGCACCCGGACCACGCCAATGGCCTGCTGCGTCCGGACGGCGCCATGCTGTTTCCCAACGCCACGGTCCATGTCGCCAAGGCCGACGCCGATTTCTGGCTGAGCGAGGAGGTGGCGGCCAAGGCCCCGGCGGACAGCCAGCCTTTCTTCTCCATGGCCCGCGCGGCGGTGGCGCCCTACGCGGCGGCCGGCAAGCTGAAGCCCTACCAGCCCGGCGATAACCTCGTGCCGGGCGTTGAGTCGGTGGCGGCCTATGGCCACACGCCGGGGCACAGCGGTTACCTGTTCACGTCGGGGGAGCGCAGCATCCTGATGTGGGGCGACGTCGTGCACAGCCACTCCGTGCAGTTCGCCCGCCCGGAGGTCGTCATCGAGTTCGACACCGACAAGGAGCAGGCCGTCGCGTCCCGCAAGAAGCTCTTCGCCGACGCTGCGGCGCAGAAGCTGTGGGTGGCCGGCGCCCATCTGCCCTTCCCCGGCATCGGCCATGTCCGGACCGAAGGCAAGGGCTACGCCTGGGTCCCGGTGGAGTTCGGCCCGATCCGCGCCGACCGCTGAGGATTGATCGTGATCGCCACGCTCAGTTTCGGGGCGTGGCGATCACGCCGAGGCGGGCCAGTTCCTCGACGATCATCGTCACCATCCGCGGGATCACCGCCTCGATCTCCGGCGACATCATCAGGCCGGTGCCCAGCGCCATCGGCACGCAGCCGACCACGGTCACGCTCGCCGGCGCCTCGTCCTGCAGGCGCAGCGATGCCAGAAGATCGCTGAGGCCGAGCTGGTGGGGCGACAGCTTGCCCTTGAAATAGGCCGGAACCTCGTCACCGCGCAGCACGGTCAGGCTGGCCGGCGGCGCGCCGGTCTTCACCGCGTCCACGGCGATCAGATGCTTGTGGCTGGCGATCAGGTCCAGCATGTCCATGCCGCAAGTGCCGCCGTCCACCACGCTGACGTGATCGGGCACGCTCCAGGCGGCGTCGAACGCCTCCATGGCGCGCACGCCCACCCCTTCGTCCATCAGGAGGATGTTGCCGAGGCCGAGGACGAGGATGGACATGGACACGCGCTCCGTTCGACGATTTTGAAACAGAAGGGATTTTGAAACAGCAGGATGAAACGGGTCCGGCGCCGGGCGCCGTGAACTGGATCAATCGACCGGCGTGGGGGACGCGAAAAGCCCCTCCTCCGCGGGGAGGAGGGGCTTTCGGCCGGTCAGGCGGTGGCGGTCAGACGACCTTCACCTGATAGTGCGACTTCGTTTCCGTGTCGGTCAGGTGCACGGCGCAGGCCAGGCACGGGTCGAAGCTGTGCAGCGTGCGGATGATCTCCAGCGGCTGGTCGGCGACCGCTACCGGGTTGTCGATCAGGGCCGCCTCGTAGGCCGAGATGTTCCCGTCCTCGTCGCGCGGGCCGGCGTTCCAGGTGGTCGGCACGACCGCCTGGTAGTTCTTGATCTTGCCGTTCTCGATCACGACCCAGTGCGAGAGCATGCCGCGCGGCGCCTCGTGGAAGCCGAATCCGCGGATCTCGCCCTTCGGGAACACCGGCTTGTTGAAGGTCTTGGTGTCGCCCTTCGCGATGTTCTCCATCAGCAGCGTCCACTGATTCTGCAACTCCTCATGCAGGACCACGCAGCGCACCGCGCGGGCGGCGTGGCGGCCGATGGTGGAGTGCAGCGCGTCGACGCCCACCTTGCTGCCGAGATGGCCCGACACCGCGTCGAGCACCGCGTTGACCCAGAACTGCGTGCGCTGGTGGCCCGAGGCGTACATGCCCAGCACGTTGGCCAGCGGGCCGACCTGGGCGCGCTTGTCGTAGAAGGTCGGCGACTTGATCCAGCTGTACTTGCCGTCGTCCTGCCAGTCGGTGAAGTTCGGGATCGTCTCGCCGTCATAGGGGTGCAGGGGACCCTTGCCGCCCTGGTACCAGGAATGCTTTACGCTCTCCTTCACGCCCTTCTCGAAGTAGGGGTCGTGGAAGTCCTTGATCGGGGTGAACTTGGTGAGGTCGCCGCCATCGATGTAGCCGGCGGGCAGGGCGAAGGTGGTGCCCTTGGTGTCCAGCGGCATGTCCGGGATGGACAGGTAGTTCACCACGCCGCGGCCATACTGCGTCCAGTCGGCGTAGAAGGCGCCGATGGCCGCCACGTCGGGGATGTAGACCTGGGTGATGAAGTCACCAACCTCGTCGATCAGCTGCTTGATGTACATCAGCTTTTCGAGGGTCAGGGTGGACTGGCTGTCCATGTTGATCGGGTTGGTGACGCCGCCGACCGCCATGTTCTGGATGTGCGGGGTCTTGGAGCCGAGGATCGCCACCACCTTGTTCATGCGCCGCTGGTAGTCGAGCGCCTGGAGGTAGTGGGACGCCGCCATCAGGTTGGCTTCCGGCGTCAGCTTCATCGCCGGATGGCCCCAGTAGCCCGAGCCGAAGATGCCGAGCTGGCCGGAATTGATGAAGGCCTGCAGCTTCTTCTGCGCGGTGGCGAATTCCTGCGTGCTGTTCTTCGGCCAGCCGGAGATCGACTGGGCCAGCTTGGCGGTCGCCGCCGGGTCGGCCTTCAGCGCCGAGACGATGTCCACGAAGTCGAGCGCGGACAGGTGGTAGAAATGGACGATGTGATCGTGGACGTTGTGGGCGCCCTGGATCATGTTGCGGATGTACTGGGCGTTGAGCGGCACCTCCAGTTTCAGCGCGTTCTCCACCGCGCGGACGGAGGTGATGGCGTGCACCGTGGTGCAGACGCCGCAGATGCGCTGGGCGAAGACCCAGGCGTCGCGCGGGTCCTTGCCCTGGAGGATCAGCTCGATGCCGCGCCACATCTGGCCCGACGCCCAGGCGTTGGTGACCTTGCCGCCGTCCACTTCACAATCGACCCGCAGGTGACCCTCGATGCGGGTGACCGGATCTACAACAACTCGCTGAGCCATAATGAAACTCTCCTAAACTCAGCCGTGCTCGGGATGGACGGCGTGCATGACGGGCAGCTTCTTCACGAAGAGGAGATACAGCGCGATCTCCAGCGCGAAGACGCCGACGGTGACCATGATTTCCTTGACCGAGGGGAAGTAGTGCCAAGGACCGACCGCCGGCGTGAAGCCGATGAGATAGACGTTCAGGCGGTAGAGGATGCCCGCCGCCAGCAGGAGCGAGGCCGACAGGAACAGCGCCCGCGACCGGTTGCGGTTGGCCTTGGGGATCAGCAGCGCGAGGCCGGAGATCATCAGGACCATTTCCACCACGAACCAGCCGGACTGCGGTCCGCCGAAGATCTGGCCGATCTGACCACGCACGATCAGGTCGACGAAGCGCAGAACGACGAACAGCGAGGCGACGACCAGCATCAGACCCGCCAGCTTCGACAGCACCGGCGTTTCCATCGGACGGCGGAAGTTCAGCGAGGCCATGACCGATTCCCACACCACGATGGCGAAGCCCATCAGGATGGCGGTCAGCAGGAAGAAGACCGGCAGCATCTGCGACTGCCACAGCGGCGACAGCTTGTGCCCGACGATGACCATCATGGTGCCGAGCGACGACTGGTGCATCGTCGGCAGCAGCACGCCCAGCGCGATGAAAACCCACAGCACCCGGTTCAGCTTGGCGCGCAGCCCCTCGATGCCGAAGCGCTCCAGGAAGGCCGGGGCGAACTCCACCACCAGCACCAGCGTGTAGGTCGCCACGCACAGGCCGACCTCCAGCATCACCGAGTTGGGCTGCGCGTACCACGGCAGCATCATGTGGTAGAAGTTCCAGTAGCGGCCGAGGTCGACCAGCACCGCCAGACCGGCGAGGCCGTAGCCGAACAGGCTGGCCAGCACCGCCGGGCGAACCAGCGGGTGATACTCCCCGCGGTTCAGGATGTAGCAGAGCAGCGCGATGACGTAGCCGGCGCAGCCGAAGGCCGAGCCGATCACCACGTCGATGGCGACCCAGATACCCCAGGGATAGCCGTCGTTCAGGTTCGACGCCGCCCCCAGACCCTGCGTGTAGCGCTGGAACAGGATGACGCCGGCGATGGCGACCAGCACGGCGCAGATCAGGAAGGGAAGGGTGAGGACCCGGCCGCCGAGTGGCTGATGTTCATGAGCGTGCGATGACATGGCTTGGCCCCCCTCACTCGTCGGTGTGGTTCTTGGTGTTGCGGTGCGCCAGATAGGCGAGACCGGCGAACACCGTGGCGGGGGCGATCATGCCCGCGTAGAGCGTGTGCTGGATGCCTTCCGACAGGGTCGGGTAGCCGTTCTCCGGCACGTTGGTGGGCAGGTTCAGCTTGTCGAACGGCACGGCGGACACCGCGAGGCACTGGGTGCCGCCCAGCTCCTTCTCGCCGTAGATGTGCGTCTGGTAGGCCGCCTCGACGAGCTTCTCATGGCCGTCGCGCGGCCCGCCGACCTTGCCGGCGATGTCGCCGCGCGGGAAGTGCGCGTATTCGCCCACCTTCAGCGCGGTGCGGCGCTTGGCCTCCGCCTTGAGGTCCTCCGTGCGGCCGAACAGGGTCGCCCCGGTGGGGCAGACGTCGGCGCAGCCCGGAAGCTCGTTCTTGGCGAGTTGCTGCTTGCAGAGCTGGCACTTTTTGATCTCGCCGAAGGCGTCGTTGTAGTCGTACTTCGGCACGCCGAACGGGCAGGACAGCACGCAGTAGCGGCAGCCGATGCAGGCGCTCGGGTCGTGGTTGACGATGCCGGTCTTGGCGTCCTTGGTCATCGCCGACACCGGGCAGACCGACACGCAGGACGGATCGGCGCAGTGCAGGCACTGCCGCTTGATGAAGGCGAAGCCGTTCTCCGCCGCGTCCTTGGTGGCGCCGGTGCCGTGGCTGTAGGCCTTGATGACGTTCAGCGTCCTGGCCGACAGCTCCACCGGGCTGTCGTAGATCGGCTTGTCGCCGCCCCCCGCGTTCCAGCCCTGCTGGGCCGGGCCGACGTCGGGCGGCATGTGGTTGACCTCCTTGCAGGCGGTCACGCAGGCCTTGCAGCCGATGCACAGCGTGCTGTCGTAGAGCAGGCCGACGGCGTCGGGCGGCAGCGGCTTGGGCGGGCGGACCAGCGCGTTGGCCTCCGGCGGGGCGGCGACCACGGTGGTGCAGGCCGCGGCGGCGGCCGCGCTGCCCTTGACCGCGTTCCGCAGGAAGCCGCGCCGTGAGACCGATGTCTTGCTTTTCGACATCATGTTTTTCGACATGGCGTCACCTCACTCGGCGGCGGTGGAGGAGGATTCGGTCTTCGCGTCCTGCTTGCCGAGCCGGCTGGAGATGACGGCGCCGGCGCCGACCGCCGCGCCGGCGATGCCGGCGACCACCGCCGCGGCCCCGGCCGACATGCCCTCGCCCTTGTCCACGGCGACCGCCGGGTAGCTGTTGGGCGGCGCCACCGACTTCAGCGAGGCCAGCTCATGGATGCTCTTGGTGAAGCCGACGCCCTTCTCGGTGCAGCCGAAGCAGGGATGGCCGGTGCCCACCGGCCAGGTGCCCTGGCCGACGTCGTTGAAGCCGACGGACGGACAGTTCGCGTAGGTCTCCGGCCCCTTGCAGCCGAGCTTGTAGAGACAGTAGCCCTGGCGGTGGCCGTAGTCGCCGAACTCCATGGCGAAGCGCCCGGCGTCGAAATGCGGGCGGCGCTCGCAGTTCTCATGGATCAGGCGGCCGTAGGCGAATTTCGGGCGCATCTTGTCGTCCAGCTCCGGCAGCTTGCCGAAGGCGACGAAATGCAGGACCAGCGACAGGAAATTGTACGGGTTCGGCGGGCAGCCGGGGACGGAGACGACCGGCTTGTCCTTGATGATCTCGTTCAGGCCGACGGCGCCCGTCGGGTTGACGCCGGTCGACGGCCAGCCGCCCCAGGAGGAGCAGGAGCCCATGGAGATGACCGCGGCCGCACCCTTGGCGCATTCCAGCACGGCGTCCTTGTAGGTCTTGCCGGCGACCTTGCAGTAGACGCCCCCGTCCTTCGTCGGGATGGAGCCGTCGGTGACCATCAGGTACTTGCCCCAATTGTCCTTCATCGCCTGCTGCTTCCAGTTCTCGGCCTGGTGGCCGGAGCCGGTCATCAGCGTCTCGTTGTAATCGAGCGAGATGGTGTCGAGGATCAGCGTCTCGAGCGACGGGTGGTGGGTGCGCAGCAGCGATTCGGTGCAGCCGGTGCAGGCCTGTCCCGACAGCCAGATCACCGTCGGGCGCGGCGCGGCCACGGCGGCGTTGGCGATCTTCACGCCGAAGGCGGGGGACAGGCCCAGCGTGGCGGCCACGCCCGTGCAGTAGGTCAGGAATTCCCGGCGGGACAGGCCGGCCAGCGCACCCTCATACTCGTCGAGATCGCCGATGTGCTCGGCGTCGAGATCCACATGTCCGTCGGGCATGATTTCCCCCAAAGACCCTTTCGCATTGATCCGCTGGCCGCCCGGTTGCCGGACGCCGGATGCGCAGCACGCCACGGCGCGTCCTGGGGAACCCGAGGCGGGAAACCCACGGCGCGGCGTAATCCCTATCGATTGTAGGGGTATTTGGGCGCGAAACGCTCGCCGGCATTGCACCAGTTTCGATGCGGGCGCGGCATTGATCTACATCAAATGGGGTATCTGGCGGGTAAGCTTCGAACGTACGGGGCGCATCAGTGGAAAGGATGCGTCGGGAAAAGCCTCCTCCCCGGCATAAAGTCCGGGGAGGAGGGGGAGGATCAGACCGCCTTCATCTGGCGGGTGAAGTCGTCCACGTCGCTCTGCAGGGTGCGCGCGTGGACCGACAGGCCCTTGGCGGCGCTCAGCAGGCCTCCGGCGGCCTCGCTGGTGTGGTCGGCCGACTGCGACACGCCGGAGATGGTCGAGGAGACCTCCTGCGTGCCGATCGCGGCCTCCTGCACGTTGCGGGCGATTTCCTGGGTGGCGGAGCCCTGCTGTTCCACCGCGGCGGCAACGTTGGTGCTGATGTCGCTGATCCGCTCGATGGTGCCGACGATGCCGCTGATCGCGCCGACCGCCTGCTGGGTCTCGTTCTGGATGGCGACGATCTGGGCCGAGATCTCCTCGGTGGCGCGGGCGGTTTGGTTGGCGAGGCTCTTCACCTCCTGGGCCACCACGGCGAAGCCCTTGCCCGCCTCGCCGGCGCGGGCGGCCTCGATGGTGGCGTTGAGCGCCAGCAGGTTGGTTTGGCTGGCGATCTCGGTGATGAGGTTGACCACCGCGCCGATCTTCTCCGCCGCCTGGGCGAGGCCCTGGATGGTGCTGTTGGTGCGCTGGGCCTCGCGCTCCGCCTCGCTGGCGATGCGGGCGGCCTCGCCGAGGCGCTGGCTGATCGAGCCGATGGAGGTGGACAGCTCCTCGGTCGCCGCCGCCACGGTCTGGACGTTGCCGGTGGCCTGCTCCGCCGCCGCGGCGACGGTCGAGCTGCGGCGCGAGGCGTCGGCGGCGGAATGGGTGAGCGATTCGGCGCTGCTGCGGATGCTGTCGGCCTCCCCGTTCAGGGTGCGGCACAGCCCCTCGATCTTCTGGGTGAAGCCGTGTGTCAGGGTCTCCAGCCGCTCCTGGCGCTGGCGGCGCACGTCGATCTCGCGGCGCTCCTGCTCGGCCAGATCGTTGGCGCGCCGCAGCCCGTCGCGGAAGACCAGCACGGCCTCCGCCATGTCGCCGACCTCGTCGCCCTGGCCGGTGCCGGGCACCTCGGCTGTGGTGTTGCCGGCGGCGATGGTCTTCATCGCGGCGGTCATGCGGGCGATGGGGCGCGCGATCATGTCGCGGGCGACCAGCACGGCCAGCAGGATGCCGAACAGCACGCCGCCGACGCCGATGGCGAGCATCAGGGTCGTCCAATGCCGGCGTGCCGACTCCAACTCGTCATGCAGGCGGTCGATCATGCCGTCCTGGTCGGCGCTGAGCGTCTGGATCGCGGCGTTGAGGGCTTGGCGGTTGCCGCGGTTGGCGTCGTTGTCGCCGTAGGTGCGGGCTTCCGCCGTCCCCTTCTCGCGGGCGATGCGCACCAGCTCCGTGCGGAAGCGGATGAACTCCTCTGCCTTCGTCGCCACCGGGGCCAGCGTTGCCTGCCCCTCCGCCGGGGTGAGGCGCTTCAGGGTGCCGAGCCGCTCGCCGAGGGTGTTCAGGCTGTCCAGCAGGGGCTTGCCGAACTTGTCCACCTCGGCCCGGTCGCGGGCCATGTAGACGCCGCGCGAGTCCATGACGACGGCCAGGACGAGGCCGTTGAGCTGCTCACCCAGCACTTGGCGGTCCGACGCCCGTTCGATGGCCGTGGACTTGCCGGCCAGATCCTGCATGGCGGCCAGCCCCATCAGGCCGGTCACCGCGGCCACCGCCGCCTGCAGCCCCACGAGAAGATAGACCTTCGGTCCGATCTTTAGATTCTTAAGCGCTTTCAACATGCTGGACGTCCCCATTGCGGCGGTCTTGGGCCGCCTCTGCGTCTGACGATAATGAGGCACCCATTGGTTTCCGAAGTGTTAAATCGTTCCATGACACGTTGCCGCGCCGCCTTTTGGCCAGAACTGGACGAAACGCATATTGTTTTTGGCACGAACCAATTTTTTCAGGAATAGCCAAAGTCACGGCGTGTTTGTTTTCATGAGGGTGCAATGCGTCGGAGCGGGCGGGTGGATCATGAAACCCATCGCAGCCATCATCGGAACGCTCACGCAATTGTTCATTGCCGTTCTTCTTCTGGCGCTGACGGCTTGCGGAGACAATGGCTCGCCCGAGGCGGGCAACTACGACGTCGGCTATGGCGGAAGCGGGCCGGTCTACACGTTGGGCGGCGGCCTGCCGGCTTACCGGCTGGAGCCGCGCACCTACTGGAACTACCCGGACTACCGTGGCACCGCACCGGTGATCGAACTGGCGGGTCGTCCGGGCGACTGACCGCGCAGTCGACGTTATGGAATATCCGATTGAAGGGCGCCGTCCGGCCATTTACCTAAAGAAGACTTGGAACGGGCAGGACGAGGCGGAGCGATGGCGGTCACCCGGGACGAACTGAAGACGCGCATCGGCCAGGCCCTGGGCGAGACGAAGGCCGATCTGGTCATCAAGAACACCCGTTTCCTCAACGTCGTCACCGGCGAGACCGCCGCGGGCGACATCGCCCTGTGCGGCGACCGGATCATCGGCACCTACGAGTCCTACGACGGGGTGGAGGAGATCGACGGGTCCGGTTTGACCGTCGTGCCGGGCTTCATCGACACCCACGTCCACTGCGAATCCACCTGCGTCACGCCGATGGAGTTCGACCGCTGCGTCCTGCCGCGCGGCACCACCACGGCCATCTGCGACCCGCACGAGATCTGCAACGTGCTGGGCGAGAAGGGGCTCCGCTACTTCCTGGACTGCGCCGAGGGAACGGCGCTGGACCTGCGGGTTCAGCTCTCCTCCTGCGTGCCGGCGACGGAGCTGGAGACCTCCGGCGCGCGGCTGGAGGCGGCGGACCTGCTGCGCCACAAGGACCACCCGAAGGTGCTGGGGCTGGCGGAGTTCATGAACTTCCCCGGCGTCTTCCATAAGGTGGACGGGGTTCTCGACAAGCTGGCCGCCTTCGACGGGCGCCACATCGACGGCCACGCCCCGCTGCTCAGCGGGCGGGAGCTGAACGCCTATCTCTCCTGCGGCATCCGCAACTGCCATGAGACGACCAGCGCGCCCGAGGCGATGGAGAAGCTGCGCAAGGGCATGCAGGTGCTGATCCGCGACGGGTCGGTGTCGAAGGACGTGCACGCGCTGGCCCCGGTGATCCAGCCGGAAACCTCGCCCTTCCTGGGCTTCTGCACCGACGACCGCAACCCCCTCGACATCGCCGAGGAGGGGCATATGGATCACCTGATCCGCAGCGCGATCCGGCTCGGCGCCCCGCTGGCCCATGTCTACCGTGCCGCCACATGGTCGGCGGCGCGCGGCTTCGGCCTGTTCGACCGCGGCCTGATCGCGCCGGGGCAGCGCGCCGACCTCGTCCTGCTGGACGATCTGGAGGACTGCGCGGTCAACCGGGTGATCCGCAACGGGCGGGTGGTGACCCCGCAGACCTTCGCCGGGCGCCCGGCGGTCAGCCCGGTGGGCCTGCGCTCCATCAAGCTCCACCCGGTGACGGCGGAGGATTTCTCGGTGCCGGCGCGCGGCTCCGTGCAATCGGTGATCGGGGTCCTGCCCGGCAAGATCATCACCGCCCATCTGCGGCTGGAGGTGCCGGCCAGGGACGGCAAGCTGGTGGCCGATCCCGACCGCGACATCCTGAAGATCTGCGTCTTCGCCCGCCACGGCACTAACCAGAATGTCGGGCGCGGCTTCGCCAGTGGCTTCCACCTTCGCGAGGGCGCGCTGGCTTCCTCGGTCGGGCACGACAGCCACAACATCTGCGTGGTCGGCGCGTCGGACGAGGACATGGCCATCGCCGTCAACCGCCTGATCGAGCTTCAGGGCGGCTTCGTCGCGGTGCGCAACGGTCAGGTGGTCGGCGAACTGGCCCTGCCGCTGGCCGGGCTGATGAGCCTGGAGCCCTTCGAGACGGTGGAGCGTCATCTGCGCAGCCTGCGCGCCTCGGTGAAGGGGATGGGCTGCCCGTTGGCCGAGCCCTTCCTGCAACTGGCCTTCCTGCCGCTGCCGGTGATCCCGCATCTCAAGATCACCGACCGCGGGCTTGTGGATGTCGACAAATTCGCGCTGGTCGAAGCGTGACCCCGGCAATTCCTGCCGGACGGGGTGCGGATCTTGCCGGCCCCTTCGGCGGGAGCCCCGGCTCAACCCTTTGAAAATCATGGAAAGCCTTCTGGCCCGCCGCCTGCAAGGGGCCGTCCGACAAACGCGAAGAATGCCGGTCGGAGGGGCGTGCCATGGTTGGAATGAGCGACATCAGCGGCTTGGCGCAGAGCATCCAGACGTCCATCGACGCGGCGATGAAGCGCGTCCAGGAGCAGGCCAAGCAGGCGACCGACGCCAAGCCCAGCGGCAACGTCCAGGAGTACGAACAGACCGTCCGCAAGTCGGCCCTGAACGCCGCGCCCTTCGCCACCAACGTCGGCACGCTGATCAAGGACACCAGCCGCCTCAACGTGCTGAGCACGCTGGCCGCCAACGATCCGGCTGACTTCTACAAATTCAATCTGGCGACGCCCGGCGAGGTCGCCCTCGGCCGCGTCGGCGACACCGGCGTGCGCGTCCAGCTGATGGACAAGCAGGGCAAGATCGTCGCCGACAGCAACAGCGAGGCCGGCTCCACCTACGACGCCTACAAGAAGTTCGAGGCGGGCACCCTGTCGCTCGACCGTGGCGACTACACGCTGCGCGTCTCCCGCGACAAGGGCGTGGCGGCCAAGGAGGAAAAGAACTACGGCCTCCAGCTCCGCATGGGCGACTACAGCAAGGACTACGACACCATCGCCAAGCAGCCGGCCAAGGGCGACAACCCGCTCCAGCAGACGCCGCAGCTTCAGCGTCTGACCTCCCTGCTGACCGGTGACACGACGACCAGCTCCGGGGCGCTGGGCATCCTCACCGGGGGAAGCAGCGGCTACAGCGGGCGCGGGTCCCTGCTGAACGGGCTTTTCTGAGGCGCGGCGGAGCGGCGGCGGCTACACTGCCGGTCCGCCGCTGCCGGAGACCACGCCGCCATGACCCCTGAAGAGCTGTTCCGCGCCCTCGCCGACTACGTCGCGGAGCATCAGGGAAAGGCCGGCCAGCAGGATTTCTTCCGCGCGATCCACCGGCAGGCCCTGAAGGGGATGGGTCTGCTCAACGACGCCGACATCCAGACCTCGGGCGAGGCCGGAGTCCTCCGCTACATCCAGGGCGAACTGAACCGGCGCGGCGTCGTCGATGCCGAAGCCGTGATCTTCGACGTCGGCGCCAACGTCGGTGTCTACACGGCGGCGGCGCTCGACCGCTTTCCCGCCGCAACCGTCTGGTCCTTCGAGCCGTCGCCGACGGCGTTCCGCGCGCTGCAGGAGACGGCCGCGCGCTACCCCGGCCGTTGCCGCCCCGTCAACCTCGGCCTGTCCGACCGGACGGGCTCGGCCACCCTGCACGGCGACCGGCCCGGTTCGACCCTGGCGTCCCTCCACGACCGCGCGATCCGGGAATTTCAGGAGGGTGAAAGCGGCGAGACCGTTCGTCTGGCGACTCTGGACGGGTTCTGCGCGGAGACCGGCATCGACCGCGTCCATTTCCTCAAGATCGACGTGGAGGGCCACGAGATCGCTGTTCTGGACGGGGCGCGCGGCCTGTTGGGCCGGCGCGCCATCGACTTCATCCAGTTCGAGTTCGGCGGTTGCAACCTCGATTCCCGGACCTTCCTGCGCGATTTCTGGAGTCGGCTGGACGGCTTCGCCGTTTGCAAGATCGTCAAGGATGGGCTGTACCGGCTGTCCGGCTATTCGGAGTTCGACGAAATCTTCGCGTACCAGAACTTCCTCGCCATCCGTCAGTAGGGCGCAGGGCCGTCAGGCAAGGCGCAGCGACGCGGCGCCGAGCACGATGACCACTCCGGAGGCCAGCCGCACCGGGCCGATCCGCTCCCTAAGGACCAGGGCGGCCAGCGCCATCGCGAACAGGATCGAGGTTTCGCGCAGCGCCGCCACCACGGCGATCGGCGCCAGGGTCATCGCCCAGAGCGCGAGCCCGTAGGAGGCGATGCTGGCCGCCCCGCCGGCCAGCGCGACCATCCAGCGCCGGCGGGCGTGGCTCAGGAACCCCCGGGCGTCGCGCAGCAGAGCCCCGCCCACCATGGGCACGCTCAACAGCAGGAATCCCCACAGCGTGTAGCCGGCCGCCGAACCGGACAGCCGCACGCCGATGCCGTCCACCAGCGTGTAGGCGGCGATCACCAGGGCGTTGGCCAGCGCGCAGGCGGTGCCCCGCCACGATCCCGACGGACCCGAGCGCCGCCCCAGCAGGGTCAGCCCGAGGATGCCGCCGCAAACCAGCACCGTCCCCGCCCAGGCGACGGCGGACAGGCCCTCGCCCAGCAGCACGCCGCTGCACAGCGCCACGAGCAGCGGCGGCGTGCCGCGCATCAAGGGATAGGCGTGGCTCATCGCCCCCTCGCGATAGGCGGCGGCGAGCAGCCGGAAATAGGCGACGTGCAGCACCGCCGTCACGCCGAGGTAGGGCGCGCTGGCGAGCGACGGCGCCGGAACGACGGGAAGCATCAGCAGGGCGATGAAGGCGGACCCGGCGACCACCAGGACCGCGTCGGACGCGCTGCCGCCGCCGGCCTTCAGCGCGGTGTTCCAGCCGGCATGGAGGAGGGCGCCGGCCAGGACGGCGAGAAGGGCTTCGGTGGGCAAGAGGGGGGCCGTAATAGGGAGAGGAGACGATGCGGGCGGAGGGGCGGCCTGCGGCCCGCCGGACGGCAGGATACACGCACAGGTTCGGTGTCGGACAGTCCAATTGCCTGCCGTCCTTCTTTGCGCTAAGCGTTCGCCATGTCGACCGATAGCCTTCCGACCGAAAACCTTCTGCCCCGGAACCATCCGTCCGCCGCGGCGTCCGACCCGGCCGCGGTCCGCCGCGCCACCGCCATCGGCGGTCTGGCCATCCTGATGTGGTCCACGCTGGCGCTGCTGACGGCGCTGTCGGGGACCATTCCGCCGTTCCAGCTCGTGGCGATGTCCTTCGGCGTCGCCTTCATCGTCGGGACGGTGGCGGGGGCCGCGCGGGGCAAGGACGTGATCGGCGTGCTGCGCCAGCCCTGGCGGGTCTGGTTGCTCGGCGTCGCCGGGCTGTTCGGCTACCATTTCTTCTATTTCCTGGCCTTCCGCCTCGCTCCCGGTGCGGCGGTCGAGGTCAATCTGCTGAACTATCTCTGGCCGCTGCTGATCGTCCTGTTCTCCGCCCTGCTGCCGGGGGAGCGGCTGAAGCGCGGCCATGTGCTGGGCGCGCTGTGCGGGCTGGCCGGGACGGTGCTGATCGTGACCGGCGGCGCGCGCGGCCTGTCGCTCGACGCCGGGGACACGCCGGGCTATCTGTCGGCGATGGCGGCGGCGGTGCTCTGGGCGTCCTATTCGGTGCTGTCGCGCCGCTTCGGCGACGTCCCGACCGAGGCGGTCGGCGGCTTCTGCCTCGCCACGGCGGTGCTGGCCGGGCTGTCGCACCTGCTGTTCGAAACCACCGTGGCGCCGTCCGGCGGCGAGTGGCTGGCGGTGCTCGCCATGGGGATCGGGCCGGTCGGCGCGGCCTTCTTCGTGTGGGACCACGGGGTGAAGCGCGGCGACATCCGGGCGCTGGGCGTGCTGTCCTACGCCACCCCGCTGACCTCCACGCTGCTGCTGATCCTGTTCGGGCAGGCGGCGGGGGGCTGGACCGTCTGGGCGGCCTGCGCGCTGATCATGGGCGGCGCCGTGCTGGCCAGCCGCGACGTTCTGCGCGGCGACCGGTAGGGTGTCTCCGGCCGGACGGTGACAGCGAATTCATAGGCTTTTCATGCGGCGCGGTGCTATTCGGCAGGGACGGTTCCCTCCTTGCCGGACCAGCCCGCCATGCCGACCGAGGCCATGCCGAAACGCGCCGCCGCGCTGTCCCGCTTCCTGCGGGACGTCTGGACCCTGACCCGTCCCTATTGGTCGTCGGAGGAACGCTGGGCGGCGCGGGGGCTGCTGGCCGCCATCGTCGCGCTGAATCTGGGTGTGGTCTTCATCACGGTCGAGCTGACCGAGGTCAACGGCGCCATCTTCAACGCGCTTCAGGAAAAGGATCAGGGCGCCTTCGTCGATCAGCTCCTCCTGTTCGGCGGGTTGGCGCTGGTCTACATCGCGGTCGCCGTGTACCGGCTTTACCTGAACCAGATGCTGCAGATCCGCTGGCGGCGCTGGCTGACCGACCGCTGCTTGGGCGACTGGATGGAGGGGCAGACCTATTACCGGCTCCAGCTCGCCGGCACCCCGGCCGACAACCCGGACCAGCGCATCGCCGAGGATCTGCGTGGCTTCGTCCAGCTGACGCTGAGCCTGTCGCTGGGCCTCCTGACGAACCTCGTCACGCTGGTGTCCTTCCTGGCGATGCTGTGGAGCCTGTCCGGGACGTTGAGCGTCGCCCTGTTCGGCGTGGAGCTGGCGATCCCCGGCTACATGGTGTGGGTGGCGCTGGCCTATGCGGTGGTGGGGACGTGGCTGACCCACCGGATCGGGCGCCCGCTCGCCCGGCTGAGCTTCGACCAGCAGAAATACGAGGCCGACTTCCGCTTCGCGCTCGTCCGCCTGCGCGAGAACGCGGAGAGCGTCGCCCTGCAGGGCGGCGAGGCGCAGGAGCGGCGCGGCTTCGCCAGCCGCTTCGCCCGCGTGGTGGACAACTGGTGGGCGATCATGCGCACGCAGAAGCGGCTGGTGTGGTTCACCTCCGCCTATGAGCAGGTGGCGATCATCTTCCCGCTGCTGGTCGCCGCGCCGCGCTATTTCTCCGGGGCGGTGCCGCTGGGCGCGCTGATGCAGACCGCGCAGGCCTTCGGGCAGGTGCAGGGCGCCCTGTCCTGGTTCATCGACGCTTATGTGAGCCTGACCGACTGGCACGCCACGACCAGCCGCCTCGTCGGTTTCCGGCAGGCGGTGGGGGAGGTCCGACAGGCGGCGCGGACCTCCCCACAGATCGGCCGCGCTGCCGGGCCGGACGGCGCCTTGCGGGTGGAGGGCGTGGAACTGTCCCTGCCGAAGGGCGGGGCGCCGCTGCTGCGTGTCGACCTGAGGGTTCAGCCGGGGGAGCGCGTGCTGGTCACCGGCCCGTCCGGCTCAGGCAAGAGCACGCTGTTCCGCGCGCTGGCCGGCATCTGGCCGTTCGGGCGCGGGCGCATCGGCTTGCCTGTCGGGGCGGACGCCATGCATCTGCCGCAGAAGCCCTACATGCCCATCGGCAGCCTGCGCGCCGCCGTCACCTATCCCGCGGCGCCGGAGGCGTTCGAGGGCGAAGCGGTGCGCGCCGCCCTGGACGCCGTGGGGATGAGCGCCTTCGCCGAGCGTCTGGACGAGGAGGACCACTGGGCGCAGCGCCTGTCCGGCGGCGAGCAGCAGCGCGTCGCCTTTGCCCGCGCTCTGCTGCACCGGCCCGGCTGGCTGTTCCTGGACGAGGCGACGTCCGCCTGCGATCCGGCGACGGAGGCGCGGCTGTATGGCTTGCTGGCCGAACGCCTGCCCGGCACGACGGTGGTCAGCATCGGGCACCGCGCGAGCTTGTCGGCGCATCACGACCGGACCGTCACGGTGGGGGTGGATGGGGATGGGGTGGGGCAATTGGTCGGGTGCTGAGGCCCGCGCCCCAAGGTGGGCTTGGACTTCCACCGGCGTGATCAATATCGGTGTCGTCCCATCACCAACCGCCGTGGTCCGATGCCGAAGCTTGTCCGCCGCAGGTCTCTGGCTGTCGCAATCGCTGCCATCCTGATCGTTTTCTCCGTCTCGGCAAGGCGGGCGGCGCCCTCGGTTGCGGTTGATCCGAAAGGATTGATCGTCCTCATGAGGCACGCCGAAGCGCCCGGAGTCGGCGACCCGCCAAACTTCCGGCTCCGCGATTGCGCGACCCAGCGCAATCTGGACGCAAACGGTCGGGAACAGGCGCAGCGGGCAGGTGATCTGTTGCGGACAATGAACAGTCCGCCGGCCGCCGTCTATTCGAGCCAGTGGTGCCGCTGCCTGGAGACCGCCCGGCTTTTGGAGGTCGGGCCGGTGCAGGAGCTTCCGGTGCTCAATTCCTTCTTCGACCGGCGGGAGGAGCAGGAGACTCAGATCGTGTCGCTGCGCCGGTTTCTGGCCGGGTTGCCGGCCGATGGCGCGCCGGTCGTCCTGGTCACCCACCAAGTGGTCGTGACCGCTTTGACCGGCGTCTTTCCGGCGTCCGGCGAGGCGGTGCTCCTCCGCGCCAACGGAACGGGCAATCCGGTCATCGAGGGACGCATCACGGTTGAGGACCCCAAGTAGGGCACGGGGCCGTCCATGCGGCGGAAGCCTTCGGCAACGGCGAGGCCGCGGCCAGGATCCACCCCACCCAGGGGAGGATACAACCTGAGCGTCTGCGCCGCCGGCTCCGTCACTCGGCCGCTATGGCCAGCCCGTAGCGAGCCTCTTCCTGCTTTGGCGTGGCCGCCATGAAGTATTCCAGCACGTAGATCCGTACGGCGCTGGACAGGTTGCTGGCGTCCACGGCCTCCACCCGCTCGGCGAGGCGGTTGCACAGCTCACCCAATGTGACGCTTTCCCTCTGCGCGATCTCTTCCAGCCCTTCCCAGAAAGCGGCCTCCAGCCGCAGGCTGGTGCGCTTTCCGGCGACATAGACGTTCCTGAGCTTCTTTGATGACATGGCTGCCCGCCGCGCGACACGTTGCACTCTTATGTGTGAAGCGTCGCGGAATTCGAGCCGAAAAACATGTGATGAACTTCACATGAAATGCAGGGTATCAGGCCCCAGGCGCACAAAGTCACAGTGGAGCTGCCGCCAACCTTCTTTCGCCCTGGCCGATTTGGCGGGTGGCCACCATTTCTTTTCCCGAATAAGTTGCGTCTGGTATGATCGGCCAGTGCCGGCAGACGCATTGAGGCTCCGCGAAGACGCAGACCGGATCGCGCCGATTTCCAGGACCGCCGTTGCTTGGGATCTGGACTTATAACCAATAGGCCACGGTTGCCACGATGTGGATTGCCGCCATGAAGTTGGCGGCGGAACAGCAGTAGCGTGTGGCAGTGCGCCGAAAGTCTTTGAGGCGTTGTTTGTGAGACACAGCCGGCCATCGCCGAGGAAGCGGGAGTATCCGGTTCCGTTGGCCCTTCACACCCATCTCGCCGCCCGCCAAGGCCCGCTGTTTCCCACGGTCTTCGACATCTCCATGGGCTTTCGCCCGGCAAGGCTGCGCACCCCAACGCTCCGGCGTCCTCACGCTGACCAAAGGCCATGGTGAAAGCCGCGGCGATTGACTGTTAAAGCCAGGAACCATGCGGGACAGCAACGTACCGACGCATCGGCCTGCCTTTGGACCCGCCATCCTTGGGGCACCATCGGCCAGAGGGCAGCCTGAGCGTTCGGATCGGGAGCCAGGAAACATGAGTCGAGATCCGCAAGCCGGGGGAAGCGCACAGGGGAACATACGGCCGTCCATTCGGCCATCCACCCGGTATGACGATGAACTGGAACAGGCGCTCACCACGGCCGAGGATGCCCGCGAGGAGGCCATGCGCTGGGCCCAGGAGAGCGACCGCCTCCAGGCGCTTCTGATCGACCGCGACCGTGAGGTGGCCCGTTTGCGGGCGGAGGCCGAGCAACGCGAGGCGATCTCCCGGACGCTGTTGAGTGAGTTCGAGACGACGGTGCGCGACCGGCACTTCCGGGACGCCAGCACGGCCGAAGAGTTGCAGGTCGCCTTGGAGGAGTTGGAGGTCACCAACGCCGCCCTTGCCCATGCCAACGAAGAGCTTGAGAAGAAGATCGTCGAGAGGACCGCGGCCATCCGCGCGAGCGAAACCAAGTACCGCTTGCTGTTCGAGGCGATGGACGAGGGGTTTCTGCTCGGCGATGTCCTCTTTGACGAAGCCGGCCGGCCGGTCGACATCCGGTTCCTGGAGGCGAATCCCTCCGCGGCCCGCTTGATGAGGTAGGATGTCGTCGGGCGGCGGCTACAGGAGATCGATCCGTCCTTCGAGCCCCACTGGTACGCGGTCTTCGGCCGCGCCGCGCGCGCCGGCAAGGCCACCCGTGCGGAGTTGTACGCGAAGCCGTTGCGCGCCTGGTTCGACTTTTACGTCTTCAAGGTGGGCGGTGACGACGACCGGCGTGTCGCCATCGTGTTCAAGGACGTCACCGAGCGCAAGCGGATCGAAGACGCGCTGAAGCGGTTCAACGCCACCCTGGAAGAGCGGATCGCCGAGCGCACCCGCGAGCGTGACCACTTGTGGGAACTCAGCGAGGACCTTCTCGTCTATGCCGATTACGACGGCCGCTTGCTGCGGATCAGCCCGTCCTGGTCGCGCCTGCTGGGTCATGAGCATGCGGCCCTGCTCGCTCGGCCCTACAGCGAGATCGTTCACCCGGACGATGCCGGGCTGGTGCGGGCGGCGTTGGACGAACTTCGCGACCGCCGCCGTCCCATGCGGATCAAGTGCCGGATTCTTGCGGCGGACGGCTCGTGGCGCTGGATCTCCTGGGTGCTCTCGCCCGATCCGGACGGCTGCCACCTGCACGGCGTCGGCCGTGACATCACGGCCGAGGAAGCGGCCACGGCGGCGCTCCACACCGCCGAGGAACAGCTCCATCAGGCGCAGAAGATGGAGGCCGTGGGCCAGTTGACCGGCGGTGTCGCCCATGACTTCAACAACCTGCTGATGGCGGTGCTCGGGAACCTCGATCTGCTGCGCAAGCATTTGGCCACCGACCCCAAGGCCAAACGGCTGATCAGCGGCGCCATGCAGGGGGCACAGCGCGGGGCGACGCTGACCCAGCGGCTTCTCGCCTTCGCCCGACGGCAGGATCTGCAGACGCAGCCGGTTGCCTTGAGCGCTCTTCTGGACGACATGAGGAATTTGCTGGAACGCTCGGTAGGCCCGCGCATCGTGGTTCGCCTGAAGGTGCCCGCCGCACTGCCGCCGGCCCTGGTCGATCCCAACCAACTCGAACTGGCGATCCTAAACCTGGCGGTCAACGCCCGCGACGCCATGCCGGACGGCGGCACGATTACCTTCGACGTCACCGAAACAGCCGGAACCGCAGCGGGCGAGCGCGCATCCGGGCCCTTTCTGCGCCTGAGCGTTCAGGACACCGGCGCGGGCATGGATGCGGACACGCTCGCGCGGGCCGTCGAGCCGTTCTTCTCGACCAAGGGCGTGGGCAAGGGGACGGGGCTCGGGCTTTCGATGGTGCATGGGTTGGCGGTGCAGTCCGGCGGGGCGTTTCGGCTGTCCAGCGCGCCCGGTCGAGGAACCCTCGCGGAGCTGTGGCTGCCGGTGGCCGCCACGCCGGCCGAAGCCGCGGAGCCGACCACGGAACCTGCTGTGGAGGCGGCCGTGGAAGCGGCCTCGGCCACGATCCTCGTTGTCGATGACGACGCGTTGATCGCCATGAGCACCGTCGACATGCTCACCGATCTCGGCCACACCGTTCTCGAGGCGAACGCCGGTCCGCTGGCGCTCGATGTGCTGAGAGAGAACCAGGACATCGACTTGCTCGTCACCGACTACGCGATGCCCGGCATGACGGGGGCTGAACTCGCGTGCGAGGCGCGCAGGATCCGCCCCGACCTGCCGGTGCTGCTGGTGACCGGCTACGCGGATCTCCCCGACGGCACCGTGATCGACGTGCCGCGGCTCGCCAAGCCGTACACGCAACAGCAGCTCGCCATGGCCGTGGCCAAGCTGCTGGTGGGGTAGGGGGGCCGCTCGAACGTGAAGCAAGCGGGCGGGGGAGGCGCGAACGGGATGCCTTCCCGGACGCGATATGCCTTTTTCGCAACGTGAGCTTTCCTCGGAACGATGGAGGAGGCTCAGATCCCAGTCATGGCATTCTATGCTCCGGAGCGCCTGACTCGTTCATAAGAAATATCGTTGCAGCGACCGATGATCGAACCCTGGCCGGGGCGACCCATCGCCGTCGGACGTCGTGGGGGTCGTCGTGGGTTTTGCCGGTTGCCGCCACCGCCGTCTTGCGTTAGAAAAAGGTCTGGTCGGCAGTTCACCAAGGCGTCGCCGCCCCGTTCAGGGGAGCTAAACCTGCCACGACACCCTCTCGACCGACACCTCATCGCGTGCCGCGTCGGAAGTCGGCGACCACCGGCATCCCTTCGCGGATTGGCGCGTCGTGAGGATGACTCCATGTCCAGAACACCGCTGCCCTACAGCGCGGACGATATTTCCGCGCTTGCGCGCTCGTTGCGCGCGCAACTCGCCGGCCGGGCCGAGCCGCCCGGCCATGTCGAATGGCTCAACATGCTGGCCAAGGCGGTCGGATGCCGAAACTTCCAGCATTTCCGGGCGCAGACGGCGGAACAGGCGATGGCGCAGACGATGGTTCAGACCGCGGCGCAGGATCATCCTGACGCAACGGTCGAGGCACTGTCGTCGGCCGATCCGGTCAAGGTCCTGAAGGTGGCCCGCTGCTTCGACGCCGCCGGCGCGCTGTTGCGCTGGCCGCCGAAGCGGAGCGAGCGGGACCTGTGCCTGTGGGTCCTGTGGTCGCGGATTTTCGCCGGCCGGGCGATGAGCGAGGGCGAGGTGAACGACGTCCTGCGCGCCGCCCACCGGTTCGGCGACCATGTCCTGCTGCGCCGGGAGCTGTGCGACTTCGGTCTGCTCGACCGGACGCGCGACGGGAGTGTCTACCAGCGCGTCGAGCGCCGGCCGCCGCCGGAGGCGCTCGCCATGATCCGCCGCCTGAAGGCGACGCCCGCCGCCGGACGGGCGCCGTCCTGAGGCGCCGCGTCCCTGGCGGGGCGGAGGTGGCCTATTCGCCCAGCGCGAAGGCCACCGCGGCGTCGGTGTGGAGCGCCGTCGTGTTGAACATCGGGACATCCGGCCGGTCGGCCTGATCGACCAGCAGGAAGATCTCGGTGCAGCCGAGGATCACCCCCTGAGCCCCGTCGGCGGCCATCCGGTCGATGATCTCCAGGTATTGGGCCTTGGACTCCGGGCGCAGGTCGCGCCGCACCAGCTCGTCGAAGATGATGCGGTCGACCGTCGCCTTGTCGGCGTCGGACGGCACCATGATCTCGACCCCGAAGCGCTCCTCGTAGCGGCGGCGCAGATCCTCGGAGAGCATCGTCGCCATCGTGCCGAGCAGCGCGACCCGCGACAGGCCGGCGGCCCGCATCGCCGCACCGGTCGGGTCGGCGATGTGGATGAAGGGGGTGGTGCGCTCCGCCATGATCGGCTCGACCACGCGGTGCATGGTGTTCGACACGCACAGGATCACGTCGGCCCCGGCGCGCTCCAGCGCGTCGACCTTGCCGGACAGATAGCGCTGCGCGGCGTCCCATTCGTTCTGGCGCACGAAATGCTCGATGTTGCCGAAGTTCACGCTGACGATGACGATCTCGCCGTTGTCCCAGCCGCCGAAGCGGGCGTTCAGCCCCTCGTTCAGCAGGCGGTAATATTCGGCGGTGGCCTGGTTGCTCATGCCGCCGAGGACGCCGATGGTCTTCTGGGGCAGGGGCCGGGCGGTGGGCGTCGTCATGTCGTGATCCTATCGGTTGGGCCGCGGATGATAGAGCGGCCGTAGCGGAATCGCCAACCGTTCAGGCCTTTTCCACGGTCCGCCCCTCCTGGGTGAACAGGTAGGGGACGAAGCTGCGGTGGTGCTCGTCCACCGACAGTTGGCTGCCGATGGGCGGGAAGGCGCGCTGCTGGCAGTCGGTGCGCTCGCAGATGCGGCAGTTCACGCCGATGGGCACGGCGGCGGCCTCGTTGGAGGTGTCGATGCCGGCGGCGTAGACGATCTCGTTGGCGTGGGTCGCCTCGCAGCCCAGCCCGACGGCGAACTGGCGCGACGGCTTCAGATAGGCGCCGCCGCGCTTGGTCACCGTGCGGGCGATGCCGATGTAGGTGGTGCGGTCGGGCATGGTGGCGAACTGCACCAGGATCTTGCCGGGCTGGGCGAAGGCCTCGTGCACGTTCCACAGCGGGCAGGCGCCGCCGAAGCGCGCGAAGTGGAAGCGCGTGGCCGAATGGCGTTTGGTGATGTTGCCGGCCATGTCCACCCGCACGAAGTAGAAGGGCAACCCCCGCGCCCCCGGCCGCTGGAGGGTGGACAGCCGGTGGCAGACCTGCTCGAAGCTGGCGCCGAAGCGGCTCTGCAACTGCTCGACGTCGTGGCGCAGCGCGCGGGCCTGGGCGGCGAAGGCGCGGTAGGGCAGGACGAGAGCCCCCGCGAAATAGTTGGCGAGCCCGACCCGGCAGATCGACCGCGCGTCCTCGCTGGAGAATTTCGCCTGGGCGACCCGTTCCTCGATCACGTCGCCGAAGCCGAGCAGGGCGATCTGGTGCGCCATGTGGAAGGCACGACTGGGGCCGTTCAGCAGGGCGGACAGGCGCAGCGTGCCGGTGCTGCCGTCGTAGCTGCGCATGGCCGTCTCGCCGTCGTCGGCGACGATCTTGACCCGCACGTCGTGCCGCCGCTTCAGGTAGGCGGCCAGCTCGTTCAGCAGGGCGCCGGAGTGGATCTTCTCGGTGTCCCACAGCGTTTCCGCCGCCTCGTCCAGCGGACCGATGTAGTTGTTGCAGTAGTGGAAATAGTCGCGGACCTCCTCATAGGGGAATTGCGGTCCGGCGAAGGCGTCGCTCGGTTCCTGGTTGGACAGGCTGTCGGCCAGCGACTGCACCCGCTCGTGCAGTTTCTGGTAGGCTTGGTGCAGGCTCAGCACGCGGCGGGCCAGCTCCGGGCTGGAGCCGACGGCGCTGCGCAACTCCGCGTTGGTCAGCGGTGCCCCGGCGAACAGAGGGTCGGCCAGGGCCTCGCGCAGGTCGGCGACGAGACGGCTGTCCTCGTCCTCGACGAAGTTGGACAGGTCCACCTCGAAGACGGCCGAAATCTTCAGCAGCACCGGCAGGGTCAGCGGGCGCTGGTTGTTCTCGATCTGGTTCAGGTAGCTCGGCGACAGGTCCAGCGTCTTGGCCAGCGCCGCCTGGGTCAGTCCGCGCTGCTCGCGCAGGCGGCGGAGCTTGTAGCCGAGGAAGAGCTTCTGCATGGACCCGCCTATCACCCAAAGATTATGTCGAAGTGCATATTTGCAATCTTGGCAAACCGCGCGCTGCGTTTGCAAAGATGTTCGCAACTTCGCACATTTTTCCCGCCCGGCCAATTGCCCTGTTGCAAATCTTGTGAATAATCCAGGCGTTCCGGTGAGGGGACCGCTGCCACAAGGTTCGCAAGGTCCTCCGCCGCTCGCCAAAGTGGGAAACGCCTGATGCAAGAAATTCTGGCCAAGTTGGACGCCATGCGCTCCGGTGCGCGGCTGGGCGGCGGCGAAAAGCGCGTCGCCGGGCAGCACGCCAAGGGCAAGCTGACCGCGCGGGAGCGCATCGAACTCTTCCTCGACGAAGGCTCGTTCGAGGAGTTCGACATGTTCGTGCAGCACCGCTGCAACGACTTCGGCATGGAAGGCCAGAAGGTACCCGGCGACGGCGTGGTCACCGGTCACGGCACGGTGAACGGGCGCCTCGTCTTCGTCTTCAGCCAGGACTTCACCGTCTTCGGCGGCTCGCTGTCGGAAGCCCACGCCGAGAAGATCTGCAAGATCATGGATCAGGCGATGAAGGTCGGCGCGCCGGTCATCGGCCTGAATGATTCGGGCGGCGCCCGCATCCAGGAGGGCGTGGCCTCGCTCGGCGGCTACGCCGAGGTGTTCCAGCGCAACGTCAACGCCTCGGGCGTCATCCCGCAGATCTCCCTCATCATGGGGCCGTGCGCCGGCGGCGCGGTGTATTCGCCGGCCATGACCGACTTCATCTTCATGGTGAAGGACAGCTCCTACATGTTCGTGACCGGCCCGGACGTGGTGAAGACGGTCACCCACGAGGTGGTGACGGCGGAGGAGCTGGGCGGGGCGATCACCCATTCCAGCAAGTCCGGCGTCGCCGACATGGCCTTCGAGAACGACGTGGAGGCGCTGCTCCAGCTCCGCCGCTTCATCGACTTCCTGCCGGCCTCCAACCGAGAGCGGGCGCCGGAGCGTCCCTGCACCGACCCGATCGACCGCGACGACCTGTCGCTCGACACGCTGGTGCCGGAGAACCCGAACAAGCCCTACGACATGAAGGAGCTGATCCTCAAGACGGTCGACGAGGGCGACTTCTTCGAGCTTCAGCCCGATTACGCCAAGAACATCATCATCGGCTTCGGCCGCATGAACGGCAGCACGGTCGGCATCGTCGCCAACCAGCCGATGGTTCTGGCCGGCTGCCTGGACATCGACAGCTCCAAGAAGGCCGCGCGCTTCGTGCGCTTCTGCGACGCCTTCGAGATTCCGATCCTGACCCTGGTGGACGTCCCCGGCTTCATGCCCGGCACCTCGCAGGAATACGGCGGCATCATCAAGCACGGCGCCAAGCTGCTGTTCGCCTACGCCGAGGCCACCGTGCCGAAGATCACCGTCATCACCCGCAAGGCCTACGGCGGCGCCTACGACGTGATGGCGTCCAAGCATCTGCGCGGCGATATCAACTATGCCTGGCCGACGGCGGAGATCGCGGTGATGGGGCCGAAGGGCGCGGTGGAGATCATCTTCCGCGGCGACATCGGCGACACCGCGAAGATCGAGGCGCGCACCGAAGAGTACCGGCAGAAGTTCGCCAACCCGTTCGTCGCGGCGTCGCGCGGCTACATCGACGACGTCATCATGCCGCACGGCACCCGCCGGCGCGTCATCAAGGCGCTGTCCATGCTGAAGAACAAGCAGCTCCAGAACCCCTGGCGCAAGCACGACAACATCCCGCTCTGAAGGCGCGCCGCCCCATGACGACCCTGTTCTCAAAGATCCTGATCGCGAACCGCGGCGAGATCGCCTGCCGCGTCATCCGCACGGCGCGCCGCCTGGGCATCAAGACGGTCGCCGTCTATTCGGACGCCGACAAGAACGCCCTGCACGTCGAGATGGCCGATGAGGCCGTGCACATCGGCGCCGCACCCTCGGCGCAGAGCTACCTGCTGATCGACCGCATCGTCGACGCCTGCAAGAAGACCGGCGCCCAGGCCGTCCATCCCGGCTACGGCTTCCTGTCGGAAAAGCGCGAGTTCCAGGAAGCGCTGGCCGCGGCCGGAATCGCCTTCATCGGCCCGGACGCCCACGCCATCCAGGCCATGGGCGACAAGATCGAGTCCAAGAAGCTGGCCAAGGCCGCGGGCGTCAGCACGGTGCCCGGCTATCTGGGCGTGATCGCCGACGACAGCGAGGCGGTGACCATCGCCCGCGACATCGGCTACCCGGTGATGATCAAGGCGTCGGCCGGCGGCGGCGGCAAGGGCATGCGCGTGGCCTGGAACGACGAGGAGGCCCGCGAAGGCTTCCGCTCGGCCCAGAACGAGGCGCGCTCCTCCTTCGCCGACGACCGCGTCTTCGTCGAGAAGTACATCCAGCAGCCGCGCCACATCGAGATCCAGGTGCTGGCGGACGGGCAGGGCACGGCGCTCTATCTGGGCGAGCGCGAATGCTCGATCCAGCGCCGCCACCAGAAGGTCATCGAGGAGGCGCCGTCGCCCTTCCTCGACGCCGCCACCCGCAAGGCGATGGGCGAGCAGGCCGTGGCCCTGGCCCGCGCCGTGGACTACAAGTCCGCCGGCACGGTCGAGTTCATCGTCGACGCCGAGCGCAACTTCTACTTCCTGGAGATGAACACCCGCCTCCAGGTGGAGCATCCGGTCACCGAGCTGGTCACCGGCCTCGACCTCGTCGAACTGATGATCCGCGTCGCGGCGGGCGAGAAGCTGACGCTTCGCCAGGAAGACATCCACCTGCACGGCTGGGCCATCGAGTCCCGCGTCTACGCCGAAGACCCGTTCCGCAACTTCCTGCCCTCGACCGGCCGGCTGACCCACTACCGTCCGCCGTCGGAGGACCCGCATGTCCGCGTCGACACCGGCGTCTACGAGGGCGGCGAGATCTCCATGTACTACGACCCCATGATCGCCAAGCTGTGCAGCTGGGGGTCGACGCGCGACGCCGCCATCGCCCGCATGCGCGAGGCGCTGGACCAGTATTACATCCGCGGCGTCAGCCACAACATCCCGTTCCTCGCCTCGCTGATGGCCAACCAGCGCTTCGTCGACGGCCGGCTGACCACCAACTTCATCGCCGAGGAATACCCGAGCGGCTTCCATGCCTCCGACCTGCCGCCGGACGATCCGGCGATCCTGATCGCCGTCGCCGCGGTGATCCACCGCTGCCTGAATGACCGCGACATCCAGATCTCCGGCAAGATGCCGGGCAACAAGGTCCGGGTGCGCGACGACTGGGTCGTCGTGATGGACGGCGCGCAGCATCCGGTCCATGTCCACCCGACGGACGGCAGCCCGCAGCGCATCGGCTACACCGTCGATTTCGAGGGCAAGCACCATGTGGTGTGGAGCGACTGGAACCTGGGCGAGCCGCTGTTCCGCGGCACGGTGAACGGCGCCCATGTCTGCGTCCAGGTGGACCGCGTCGGCGTCGGCTACCGCCTGTCCCACTCCGGCAGCCAGGCGCTGGTCAAGGTGCTGACCCCGAACGCGGCGCGGCTCGACGCGCTGATGCCGGTGAAGGCGCCGCCGGACATGTCGAAGTTCCTGCTGTCGCCGATGCCCGGCCTGCTCGTCTCGGTCGCCGTGACCGAGGGGCAGGAGGTCAAGGCCGGCGAGGTGCTGGCCGTGGTCGAGGCGATGAAGATGGAAAACATCCTGCGCGCGGCGCAGGATGGCACGGTGTCCAAGGTGCACGCGACGCCCGGCTCCAGCCTGGCGGTCGATCAGAAGATCCTGGAGTTCGCGTGAGCCAAGCGGGCTCCGACATATAGGGAAAGGTAAGGACGATGGCTTTCGCAAACACGCTTTCGCAGCGTGCCGCTTCGCTTCTCGAGACGGTCGCCCCGCGGGGCGGCCTGCTCACCGCCGCCACGGCGGCGGTTCTGGGCAGCCTGCTCCTGGCCGCCTCGGCCAAGGTCCAGGTCCCGTTCTGGCCGGTGCCGATGACGATGCAGAGCATGGTCGTCATCCTGCTCGGCATGGCCTACGGCAGCCGCCTCGCCACGGCGACGGTCCTGCTGTACCTGCTGGAAGGCCTCGCCGGCCTGCCGGTCTTCGCCGGTCCGGCCGCCGGCCCGGCCTACATGGCCGGCCCGACCGCCGGCTACCTGCTGGGCTTCGTCCTGGCCGCCGGCGTCACCGGCTGGCTGGCCGAGCGCGGCTGGGACCGCAGCCCGCTCAAGGCCGTCGGCGCCCTGGCGATCGGCCACGCCCTGCTGTTCGTTCCGGGCGTGGCCTGGATGGCCGTCCTGTTCGGCGGCGAGAAGGCCGTCGCTCTGGGCCTGACGCCGTTCCTGGCCGCCACGGTCCTGAAGACCGCGCTGGGTGCCGCGATCATGCAGGCCGCCTGGAAGGTCGTCGCCCGCCGGTCGCAGGGCTGAGGGTAAGGGGGGCGTTTGCCCCCACCCTAACCCTCCCCCGCTCTCGCAGGGGAGGGGACTGGTCTCCCTCCCTTGCGAAGCGGGGGAGGGCCGGGGTGGGGGCAAGACCCTCCCATTCATTGATCGTTTCAAATCATTCGAACCAAGAAGCCGTGTCGAGGAGACGTCCCATGAGCGAGTTCCCGAAGAAGACCCAGGCCGACTGGCAGACCCTGGCCACCAAGGACCTGGGCGCCAACGGGACGCTCGAAGATCTCGTCTGGAAGACTCCGGAGGGGCTGGACGTCAAGGCGCTCTACACCGCCGCCGACCTGGAAGGGCTGGAACTGGACAGCCTGCCCGGCTTCCCGCCCTTCACCCGCGGCCCGCGCGCCACGATGTACGCGGTGAAGCCCTGGACCATCCGCCAGTACGCCGGCTTCTCGACCGCCGAGGACTCCAACGCCTTCTACAAGGCGAACCTGAAGGCCGGACAGATGGGCCTGTCGGTCGCCTTCGACCTCGCCACCCACCGCGGCTATGACAGCGACCACCCGCGCGTGGTCGGCGACGTGGGCAAGGCCGGCGTCGCCATCGACAGCGTCGAGGACATGAAGATCCTCTTCGACGGCATCCCGCTCGACAAGATGTCGGTGTCGATGACCATGAACGGCGCGGTGCTGCCGATCCTCGCCGGCTACATCGTCGCGGCGGAGGAGCAGGGGGTCGCCCAAGACAAGCTGAGCGGGACCATCCAGAACGACATCCTCAAGGAGTTCATGGTCCGCAACACCTACATCTACCCGCCCGAACCCTCGATGCGGATCATCGCGGACATCATCGAGTACACGGCGCTGAACATGCCGAAGTTCAACTCGATCTCGATTTCCGGCTACCACATGCAGGAGGCCGGGGCGACGGCCGTGCAGGAGCTGGCCTTCACCATCGCCGACGGCCTCGAATACGTCCGCGCCGCCATGTCCAAGGGGCTGCCGGTCGACAAGTTCGCGCCGCGCCTGTCCTTCTTCTTCTCCATCGGCATGAACTTCTTCATGGAGATCGCCAAGCTGCGCGCCGCGCGCCTGCTGTGGTCGACCCTGATGAAGCAGAAGTTCGACCCGAAGGACGCCCGCTCGCTGGCGCTGCGCACCCACTGCCAGACCTCCGGCGTCAGCCTGACCGAGCAGGACCCCTACAACAACGTCATCCGCACCACCATCGAGGCGATGGCCGCGGTGCTGGGCGGCACCCAGTCGCTGCACACCAACGCCTTCGACGAGGCGCTGGGCCTGCCGACGAAATTCTCCGCCCGCATCGCCCGCAACACCCAGCTCATCATCGCCGAGGAGTCGGGCGTCACCAACGTGGTCGATCCGCTGGGCGGCTCCTACTACATCGAGAACCTGACCCACAGCCTCGCCAACGCCGCGCTCGATCTCATCAACAAGGTCGAGGATCTCGGCGGCATGACCAAGGCGGTGGACAGCGGCATGCCCAAGCTGCTGATCGAGGAGGCCGCCGCCCGCCGTCAGGCCCGCGTCGACCGCGCCGAGGAGGTGATCGTCGGCGTCAACAAGTACCGTCCGGAGAACCCCGAGATGGTCGACGTGCTGGACATCGACAACACGGCGGTCCGCGAGTCCCAGATCGCCCGCCTGAACAGCGTGCGCGCCAATCGCGACGACGCCAAGTGCCGCGCCACCCTGGAGGCGCTGACCAAGGCCGCCACGGAAAAGTCCGGCAACCTGCTGGCTCTGGCCGTCGAGGCCACCCGTGCCCGCGCCACGGTCGGCGAGATTTCCGACGCGCTGGAGAAGGCCTTCACCCGCCATGTCGCGGTCATCCGCTCCGTCTCCGGCGTCTATGGCGCCGCCTACGAGGGCGACGAGGGCTTCAAGAGGATTCAGGAGGAGGTGTCTGCCTTCGCCGCCGAGGAGGGCCGCCGCCCGCGCATCCTCGTCGTGAAGATGGGCCAGGACGGTCACGACCGCGGCGCCAAGGTGATCGCCACCAGCTTCGCCGACATCGGCTTTGACGTGGACATCGGGCCGCTGTTCCAGACCCCGGAGGAGGCCGCCCGTCAGGCGGTGGAGAACGACGTGCACGTCATCGGTGTGTCGTCCCAGGCGGCGGGCCACAAGACGCTGGTCCCGCAGCTGGTCGAGGAACTGCGCCGCCAAGGCGCCGGGGACATCCTGGTTGTCTGCGGCGGCGTGATCCCGCCCCAGGACTACGACTACCTCTACAAGGCGGGCGCCGCCGCCATCTACGGCCCCGGCACCAACATCCCGAAGGCCGCCTCCGACATCCTGGCCATCCTGCGCAAGCAGAAGGCTGTGGCGTGATGATGGGCGAGGGGGTGTCCTTCCCCCGCGCTTCCCAGCCAGGGGCCGATGTGGCCCCTGGAGTCCGTGATTTGATCGATGAGCAGCGGCGCTGGGTGGAGGAAAACCGCCCAGCGCTGAACGCTTATGATGAGTTCGTTGCGAAGCATGGTGTGTTCAGCGAAGGCAAGCGGCTATTCTGAAGGCCCTTACCGTCTTTCTCCATTCTGTGGGGGAAGGGGGTAGAGTGGGGGATCGCAGCGAAAGTTTCTTCCTTTGTCCATCACCGCCGAAACCGACCTTTACGCCCCCGTCAAGGCCTTCCTCGAAGCCCAGGGCTACGATGTGAAGGCCGAGATTCACGGCTGCGACCTCGTTGCGGTGCGCGGGGCCGAGCCGCCGCTGATCGTCGAGCTGAAGAAGCGCTTCACGCTGGACTTGTTGCTTCAAGGGGTCGACCGGCTCGCCCTGACCGACACCGTCTATCTCGCCGTGCCGCAGCCGGGGCGCAAGGCCAGCGGCGCGTCGCCCCACGACAGCGGTGTGCGCAAGCTGTGCCGGCGGCTGGGTGTCGGCTTGCTGATCGTCGACACCGGCCGGGCTGCGGGGCATGAGGTGGAGGTTCTGCTCGACCCCGTTCCCTACAGCCCGCGCAAGGACAAGACGCGCGCCGCCCGCCTGCTGGGAGAGCACGCGCGGCGCAGGGGCGATCCCAACCGCGGCGGCTCCACCCGCGTGCCCATCGTCACCGCCTACCGCCAGGACGCGCTGCGCTGCGCCCGGCTGCTGGCCGCGGGGCCGTTGTCCCTGAAGGCATTGCGCGCCGCCGGGGCGCCGAAGGACGCCGCGGCCATCCTCCAGCGCAACGTCTACGGCTGGTTCGAACGGATCGCCAAGGGCACCTACGGGCTGAGCGCGGCCGGCGTCCAGGGGGTGGAGACTTTCGCCCACGCCCTGGCCGCCGAATGACGGCCCGTCACTCCACGAAATCCTCGCGGCTGAGCCCGTAGCGCTTCAGCTTGTCGTAGAAGGTCTTGCGCGGGATGTTCAACGCCTCGATGGTGGCCTTCACGCTGCCTTTGCAACGGGCCAGCTCGCTTTCGATCAGGCTCTTCTCGAACAGGTCCACCTGCTCGGCCAGCGACAGGCCGCTGCGCCCCGCCGCCATCGCCGGAGCGGCGCCGCCCACCGCCGACAGCGTGTCGTCCAGCCCCAGCACGAAGCGGTCGGCGGCGTTGCGCAGCTCGCGCACGTTGCCCGGCCAGTCGTGGGCCGCCAGCCGCTGCACCTGCGCCGGGCTGGGCGCGCGGGGCTCACGGTTGTAGCGGGCGGCGGCCTGGACGACGAAATGCTGGAACAGCAGGGGAATGTCGTCGCGGCGGTCGCGCAGCGGCGGGATGGTCACCACGACGACGTTGAGCCGGTAATAGAGGTCTTCGCGGAACTTGCCCTCGCTGGCCGCCTTGCGCAGGTCCACCTTGGTCGCGGCGACGACGCGCAGGTCCACGGGGATCAGCTCGTTCGAGCCCAGCGGCTCCACCACCCGCTCCTGGATCACGCGCAGCAGCTTGACCTGGAGCGACAGCGGCATGCTCTCGATCTCGTCGAGGAAGAGGGTGCCGCCGCTGGCGTGCTCGATGCGACCGACGCGGCGCTTGCCGGCCCCGGTGAAGGCTCCAGCCTCGTGCCCGAACAGCTCGCTCTCGAAGATCGCCTCGGGCATGGCGCCGCAGTTCAGGGCGACGAAGGGGTGCTTGCGCCGGCCGCTGCCGGCGTGGAGGGCGCGGGCGACCATCTCCTTGCCGGTGCCGGTCTCCCCCAGCACCAGCACGTCCGCGTCGGTGTCGGCCACCGCGGTGATGGCGCCGCGCAGCCGCTCGATCCCCGGCGTCCGCCCGACGATGGGCGATGCCTCCCCGGCGGGCAGCCCGGCCAGCTGGTCGCGCAGGCGCCGGTTCTCCAGAACCAGCCGGCGTTTCTCCACCGCGCGCCGCGTCACCTCGACCAGCCGGTCGGAGGGGAAGGGCTTTTCCAGGAAGTCGTAAGCGCCGCGGCGCATCGCCTCCACCGCCATCGGCACGTCGCCGTGGCCGGTGATCAGGATGACCGGCAGCTCGGGGTCCAGCGCCAGGGCGCGCTCCATCAGCTCCAGCCCATCGATCTGCGGCATGCGCACGTCGGTGACCAGGGCGCCCGGCCAGTCGCGGCCGAGATGGCGCAACGCGCGCTCCGCCCCGTCGCAGGCGGTGACGTCGAAGCCGGCCAGTTCCAGCGCCTGCTGCCCGGCGAGGCGGACGGACCGCTCGTCGTCCACGAAGAGGACGGAGCCGCCCGGGGCGATGCTGCCGGTCGTCATGTCTGGATATCCCTGCGCTTGAGGCGGATGGTGAAGAGGGCGCCGCCCTCCGGGTGGTTGGCGGCGGTCAGGCTGCCGCCGAAATCCTCGACGATGCCGTGGCTGATCGACAGGCCGAGGCCGAGCCCGTCGCCCGCCTCCTTGGTCGTGAAGAAGGGCACGAAGATGCGCGGCAGGTCGGCCTCGGCGATGCCGGGGCCGCTGTCGCGGACGGTCAGCACCGCCTCCTCCCCCTCCGCGGCCAGGGTGATGCGGACGTGGCGGTGGGGGGAGGCGCGCATGGCGTCGGCGGCGTTGCCGATCAGGTTGACCAGCACCTGCTGCAACCGCACGTCCTCGCCGGTGACCAGCAGGGGGCCGGGCGGCAGATCGGTGTCCACCGTCACGGAATCGCGGCGCAGCCGGGCCTCCAGCAGGGCCAGCGCCTGCCCGACGGCGGCGGCGGCGGAGACGGCGCCCAGCGTGCCCGAGGCGCGCCGCGCGAAGCCCTTCAGGCTGCGGGTGATGGCGGCCATGCGGTCGGTCAGGTCGGCGATCTCCGCCAGATTGTCGCGCACCGCATCCGGGCGTCCGCGCTCCAGCAGCACCACCGCGTTGTCGGCGAAGCTGCGGATGGCGGCGAGCGGCTGGTTGATCTCGTGGGCCATGGCCGCCGACATCTGGCCCAGCGCCGCCAGCTTCGCCGCCTGGGTCAGCTCGTTCTCGGTGGCGCGCAGCGCCGCGGTGGCGGCGGCCACGCGGCGCTCCAACTCGGCCCGCGCCTCCTCCTGGAGGGCCAGCCGCTCCACGAGGTTGAGGCGGCGTTGGGCCAGCGCATGGCCGGTCAGGGCGGCCAGCGCCACCACCGCGGCGGCGAGCAGCCCGGCCTGCTGGGCGCGGATGGCGACCGGGGCGAGGCTGGTCAGGGCGTGGATGGTCCAATCGCCGCCGGGCACCGCGGCGGACTGCAGGAGGTAGCGCCGCTCCGCATTGCCTTCCCGCAGCGTGATGCGGTCGGAGGCCCCGCCGAAGGCCCAGGGCAGGGTGGGGATCTCCTCGGTCGGGGGCGATGCCGACGCGGGCAGCGTGACCGGCAGACGGCGGGGCAGGGCGTTGTAGCGCCAGCCTTCCACGTTGGTGATGAAGACGATGCCGTCGCGGTCGGAGACCAGCACCTTCTCCTGACCATGCGACCAGGCGCGTTCCAACTCCTGGAAACCGACCTTCAGGACCACGACGCCGGCCCCCCGGTCGCCTGCCCGGCCGTCTGTGCGGTTTTCCGCCACCACCCGCTGCGCCGTGTAGTAGCCGGGGACGAGCGAGGTGGTGCCGAGCGCGAAGTGATGCCCCTCCCCCCGTTCCATGGCCGACTGGAAATAGGGGCGGTAGCTGAAATTCTGCCCGACGAAGCTGGGAGTGGCGTTCCAGTTGCTGGCCGCGACGGTGGTTCCCGCCCCATTCATCACATAGAGGGCGGACGCCTTCAGCGTCGCCGCGATGGCCTCCAGCTTGCGGTTCAGGTGGTCCACCCGCTCCGGGCTGGGGTCGCGCAGCAGGTCGGCGACCTCCTGGTCGCGGGCGAGCACCATCGGCACGGCGGCGTGGCGTTCCAGCTCCGTCCGCAGGTTGGATTCGTACAGCGACAGCTGCGCCGAGCCCTGTTCGCGCAGGGACTCGCTGGCGTTGTCCGCTGCCAAACCCGCGGCCACCGCCGCGGCCAGCGGCATGCCGACGACCAGCACGGCCAGCATCACCCGCCGCGGACGGGCGAACAGGACCGGCAGCCGCCGGGCGACCCAGTCGCGGCTTTGCGAAAATGTCCAACGGGTGGGGGCGATCCTAACCAACGGTCCTCAATTCATGCTGCGCCGCAACAAGAGGTCTCGATGTGCGGATTTTCGCACATGGATTCCGCCCCTGTCGTGCGGATTCTGACCCACGCGCTTCGTCAGAGCGCTGCGATTCCTCACTTTTAATTTTGGCACACCGCTTGCTTTGAGAGGGGCATGACGGGCAGGCCGCCGACCGCGAGACAAGAGCGGCAGCCCATTTCAGGAACGCCACGAGGAGACGATCATGCACGCCCAAGGGCAGCCCCAGAAAAAGCCATTCTACACGAACCTGACCGTCCAGGTTCTGACCGCGATCACCATCGGCATTCTGCTTGGCCATTTCTATCCGGCTCTTGCGGTGCAGATGAAGCCTCTGGGCGACGTCTTCATCAAGATGATCAAGATGGTCATCGGCCCGATCGTCTTCCTGACGGTGGTCACCGGCATCTCCTCGATCGGCGACATGAAGAAGGTCGGCAAGGTCGGAGGGAAGGCGATCCTGTACTTCGAGATCGTCACCACCTTCGCCCTGGGGCTCGGCCTGCTGGTCGTCAACCTCGTGAAGCCGGGCTCGGGGATGAACATCCAGGCCGGTTCGCTGAAGGCCGACGCCGTCGCCAAATACGCGACCGAGGCGCAGAACCACACGACCATCGACTTCCTGGTCAACATCGTCCCGGACAACGTCATCGGCGCCTTCGTCAAAGGCGACATGCTGCAGATCCTGTTCTTCGCGGTGATCTTCGGCGTCGCGCTGTCCGCCATGGGCCAGAAGGGCAAGGTGGTCGAGGACATGTTCGAGAAGGTGTCGCACGCCCTGTTCGGCGTGATCGGCATCCTGATGCGCGTCGCCCCGCTGGGCGCCTTCGGCGCCATGTCCTTCACCATCGGCAAATACGGCGTGTCGTCGCTGACCTCGCTCGGCCAGCTGATGGCGGCGGTCTACATCACGATGGCGCTGTTCGTCTTCGTCGTGCTGGGCAGCATCGCCCGCCTGTACAACTTCAGCCTCCTGACCTTCCTGCGCTACATCAAGGACGAGCTGCTGATCGTGCTCGGCACCTCCTCGTCGGAGTCCGTGCTGCCGCGCATGATGGAGAAGATGCAGAAGTTCGGCTGCTCCAAGCACGTCGTCGGCCTCGTCATCCCCACCGGCTACTCGTTCAACCTGGACGGCACCTCGATCTACCTGTCGATGGCCGCGATCTTCATCGCCCAGGCCTTCAACATCGACCTGACGATCTGGCAGCAGCTCACCATCCTCGGCCTGCTGATGCTGACCTCCAAGGGTGCGGCGGCGGTCACCGGCGGCGGCTTCGTGACGCTGGCGGCCACCCTGTCGGCCACCGGCCACCTGCCGATCGAAGGTCTGGCGCTGTTGCTCGGTGTGGATCGCTTCATGTCGGAAGCCCGCGCCATCACCAACCTGATCGGCAACGGCGTCGCCACCATCGTGGTCGCCAAGATGGAAGGCGAGTTCGACGAGAGCAAGGCGGTCGCCGAGTACCAGGAGCACTTCAAGGAGCCGGCTCTGGCCCGCATCTGACGCGGGTCCGGCCTCCGGTCCGACCCCCGTTCCAGGGGGTGAAAAGGAAGGGGTGGTCCGCCGCGGGCTGCCCCTTTCCCATTCCGGTACTCGGGCAATTCGGGTATAAGCCGGAGGGGAAACAGTTCGTCGTTCGGCAAATTAACTGAAATCAAGTTAAAAGGGGAGAGGACGTATGTCCGGCGACTTCGACGCGATGGCGCTTGAGTACCACCGGAATCCGAAGCCCGGTAAGTTGGCGATCGTCGCCACCAAGCCCATGGCGAACCAGCGCGACCTCGCGCTGGCCTACTCGCCGGGCGTGGCCGCGGCGTCCAGCGCCATCGCCGCCGATCCGGCCCAGGCCGCGGAGCTGACGGCCCGCGCCAACCTCGTGGCGGTCATCACCAACGGCACGGCGGTGCTGGGCCTGGGCGACATCGGTCCGATGGCCGCCAAGCCGGTCATGGAGGGCAAGGCCGTCCTCTTCAAGAAGTTCGCCGGCATCGACTGCTTCGACCTGGAACTGAACGAGAAGGACGTCGACGGTCTGGTCGACACCATCGTCCGGCTGGAGCCGACTTTCGGCGCCATCAACCTGGAAGACATCGCCGCCCCCGCCTGCTTCGAGGTGGAGCGCCGCTGCCGCGAGCGGATGAAGATCCCGGTCTTCCACGACGATCAGCACGGCACCGCCATCGTGGTGGGTGCGGCCGTCCTCAACGGGCTGAAGCTGGTCGGCAAGGACATCTCCACCGTCAAGGTCGTCTCCACCGGTGGCGGGGCCGCGGGCATCGCCTGCCTGGACCTGATGCTCAGCCTGGGCGTCAAGCGCGAGAATGTCTGGCTGGTCGACCGCATCGGCGTGGTCCACAAGGGCCGCAACGAGGAGATGAACCCGTACAAGGACGCCTACGCGCAGGAGACGGACGCCCGCGTCCTGAACGACGTCATCGACGGGGCGGACATCTTCCTCGGCCTGTCCGGCGCCAAGGTGCTGAAGCCGGAGATGCTGGCCCGCATGGCCGACAAGCCGCTGGTGCTGGCGCTGGCCAACCCGGAGCCGGAGATCATGCCGGACCTCGCCCGGCAGGCCCGCCCGGACGCCATCATCGCCACCGGCCGCTCGGACTTCCCGAACCAGGTCAACAACGTCCTCTGCTTCCCCTTCATCTTCCGCGGCGCGCTCGACGTTGGTGCCACGACGGTGAACGAGGAGATGAAGATCGCCGCCACCCACGCCATGGCCAGCCTCGCCCAGGCCGAGCCGTCGGACGTGGTGGCCGCCGCCTATGTCGGCGAGAATCTGCGCTTCGGCCCGGACTACATCCTGCCCAAGCCCTTCGACCCGCGTCTGGTGATCGAAGTGTCCTCGGCGGTCGCCAAGGCGGCCATGGAGTCGGGCGTGGCGACGCGGCCGATCGTCGATTTCCGCGCCTACCGCGACAGCCTCGGCCAGTATGTCTTCCGCTCCGGCCTCGTCATGAAGCCGGTCATCACCAAGGCGAAGGCGGCCCCCAAGCGCATCGTCTACGCCGAGGGCGAGGAGCCGCGCGTGCTGCGCTGCGCCCAGGTGGTGGTGGACGACGGCATTGCCCACCCGGTCCTGCTCGGTCGCGCCGACGTGATCGAGCGGACGATCGCCGACATGGGCCTGCGCATCCGCATCGGCAAGGATGTCGAGGTGATCGAGGCCGCCCGTGACCTGCGCTGCCACAACTACGCCGAGGTCTACCGGCAACTCATGGGCCGCCGCGGCGTGTCGCCGGCCAATGCGCTGAACGTCGTGCGCACCCAGCCGAGCGTCTTCGGCGCGCTGATGGTCCGCCGGGGCGAGGCCGACGGCATGGTCTGCGGCACCTCGGGCCGTTACGGCGACCACTTCAACCACGTCATGGACGTGATCGGCCTGCGTAAGGGCGTGAAGGTCGCCGGCGCGATGAACGGTCTGATCTCGCAGAAGGGCACGCACTTCATCTGCGACACCTACGTCAACCCCGACCCGACCGCCGAGCAGGTGGCCGAGATCGCCCGGCTGGCGGCGGAAGAGGTGAAGCGCTTCGGCATCGAGCCGAAGGTGGCGCTGCTCTCCCACTCCAACTTCGGCAGCGCGGACACCCCGTCCGCCCGCAAGATGCGTCTGGCCTACCAGCTCATCGCCGAGGAGATGCCCGACTTGGAGGTGGACGGCGAGATGCACGCCGACGCCGCCCTGTCGGAGGTGCTGCGCAAGGGCGTGCTGCCCGACAGCCGCCTGAAGGGCGAGGCGAACCTGCTGGTCATGCCGACCCTGGACGCCGCCAACATCGCCTTCAACATGCTGAAGATCATGGCCGACGCGCAGAATGTCGGGCCGATGCTGCTGGGCGCCGCGCGCCCCGTGCACATCGTCACCCCGTCGGTGACCACGCGCGGTCTGGTCAACATGACGGCGGTGGCGGTGGTCGACGCCCAGCTCGCCGCCCCGGTCAACGCCGCCCCGCGTCCCCCGGCGCTGCAGGACGGCGAGGACTGAGCAACCGCGACCGCGGGGCCGGACGGTGCTTGCGCCGGTCCGGTCCCGCGGGCCACTCTGCCGGGATGAGTCCCGACGATGCTTCCCGCGATGACCTGTCCTCCCTGACGGCGTCGGCCGCCCGCCATCACGCGCAGGGACGGCTGGCCGAGGCGGTGACCGCCTACACCGACGCCTTGCGGCTGGATCGCCGCAACCCGGCGCTGCTCTATGGCTTCGGGCTGGTGCTGCGCGATCTCGGGCAGATGGACGGGGCCGCCACATGCTTCGAGGCGGCCTTCGCCATCGATCCCCGGTTTGCGGACGCGGCCGACAGCCTGGGCACGCTGCGCGCCGGGCAGGGCCGCTTCGAGGCAGCCGAAGCCTGCCACCGCGCCGCTCTGGCCCACAGCGCCGACCGGGCGACGTTCTGGAACAATCTGGCGAATGCGCTGAGCCGGCAAGGCCGGGCCGCCGCGGCCCTGGCGGCGTGGCAGCGCGCCGTCCTGCTCGACCCCGCCTTGCCGGAGGGGCTGTCCAACCTCGGCGGCGGGGTGCGCGACGCCGAGCGGCTGGACGAGGCCGAGAGGGCGCACCGCCGCGCGCTGCGGCTGATGCCGGGTGAGCCGCAAGCCAACAACAACTTCGGCCACGCGCTGCAGGCGCGGCTCCGCCCCGCGGAGGCGGCCCGCTGGTTCCGCCGCGCCCTGGCACTCGATCCCGGATACGCGGCGGCCTTGTGCAATCTCGGTCTGGCGGTGCAGCGCCTGGGCGACGGCGGGCTGGCGGACCGTCTGTACGGGCGGGCGTTGCGCGTGTGTCCCGATCTGCCGCTGGCCCGGTTCAACCGCGGCCTGCTGCACTTGGAGCGCGGCGAGTTGGCGGAGGGCTGGGCCGGCTATGGCTGGCGCTTTGCGTCCGGTCAGGCGGGAGGGGCGCGTCAGCCGCGCCTGCCCGCATGGCGTGGCGAGGACCTGACCGGGAAGCGCCTGCTGATCTGGGGCGAGCAGGGGGTGGGCGACACCATCCTGTTCTCCTCCCTCTGCGCCGAGGCCATCGCCCGTGCCCGTTCCGTGGTGATCGAGACCGACCGACGGCTGGTGCCACTGTTCGCCCGCTCCTTTCCCGGAGCGCTCGTCCGTCCGCAAAGCCCCGATGCCGATGCCCTGCCCGATTGCGACCGGCACACGCCCATCGGCTCCCTGGCGCGGGTCTTCCGCCGCGACCTGTCCGCCTTCGCGGGCTCGGCCGGCGGCTGGCTGGTCCCCGACCCGGCGCGGTTGGCGGTGTGGCGGGAGCGGGTGGCCGCGCTCGGCCCCGGCCTTCGCGTGGGGGTCGGCTGGCGCAGCGCGCTGATGACCGAATCGCGCCGCGCCGCCTACAGCCGGCTCGACCAGTGGGGGGCGCTGTTCGCCGTGCCGGGTCTGGTCTTCGTCAACCTCCAGTACGGCGCGTGCGAGGCCGAGCGGGTCGCGGCGGAGGACCGTTTCGGCGTCACCATCCACCGCTGGGACGATCTCGACCTGACCGACGATTTCGACGGGACGGCGGCGCTGATGGCGAGCCTGGATCTGGTGATCGCGCCCGCCACGGCGGTGGGGGAACTGGCGGCGGCGCTCGGCGTGCCGGTCTGGCGCTTCGGCGGGCGGGACTGGACCCAGCTCGGCACCGCGGTGCGCCCCTGGTTTCCGGCGCAGCGCCTGTTCCAGCCGCGCGGCGGGGAGGACGTCCATGACGTGCTGAACCGGATGGCCGCACAACTCGCCCGCCGGCCTATCTGAAATTTCGGCGAAAAACAATTCGCAACTTTACATGCTTTGCGGTAAAGTGAGGGTCGAGCGATCCATTCGTGCTTCTCCGCTTGGAGGGCGCGCTTGATGGGAGAGGGTGCCATGTCTGACGGAATGGCCGGCGTCAACCAGATGGTCTCGGACCTCAACAAGTCCGTGTCTGCCGCCGTCGAGCGCGTGAAGGCGCAGCGCGAGGCCGAGGCCGCCGCCAGTGCGAACGTGCAGGAATTCCGCAAGGACGTCCGCAAGTCCTCCGTCAACACCCCCGGTTTCGCCACGGACATGGGCGTTCTCGCCAAGAACGTGACCCGCCTGAACGTGGTCGGTGCGCTGGGCGCCGACGACCCTGTTGACTTCTACAAGTTCCGCGTGACCACCAAGGGCGAAGTCACTCTGGGTCAGGTCGGCGACGAGGGGCTGCGCGTCCAGGTGATGTCCAAGTTCGGCACGGTCGTGGCCGACAGCGACAAGAGCGCCGGCAAGAATTACGACGCCTTCAAGGGCATGATGCAGGGCGAGTACGAACTCGACCGCGGCGACTACACGCTGCGCCTGACGCGCGAGAAAGGGCAGTCCGCCAAGGACCCCAAGAACTACGCCATCCAGCTCAGCATGGGCAAATACACCCAGGATTACGACACGGTCGTCAAGGCGCCGAAGAAGGGTGAAAGCCCATTCAACCTCTCCACCGGCCAGCAGGCCATGCTGGACGGGCTGAGCCAGGCGGCGGCGAGCCTGAATTCGATCCCCACCGGCCAGACCGGCACGCAAAAGCTGCTGGGCAGCTTCAACATGTTCGTCTGATCGAATCCTGATCTCCACCAAAGGCCGAAGCCCTTTCCCCACCCATGGGGGAAGGGCTTTTTCCATCCGGAGCCCATGGTCCGCCCGCTCGGCGCTCCTCCACCGGCGCACCCCGCAATCGGCGGACCTTTCGCCCGTGGGAAATGTTAAGCCAACGCTATGACCGCACCGGACCATCCGATCCTGCTCTGCCACGACTGTGGGGCGCCGCACGCCCTGCCGCCGGCCTTGCCCGGCCATCGCGCGGAATGCCACCGCTGCGGGGCGGTGCTGCGCCATTTCCGGACCGGCGGGCTGGGGCACGCGGTGGCCCTCGCCATCGCCTCGACGATCCTGTTCGTCACCGCCAACCTGTTCCCCATTCTGACCTTCGAGTTGGAGGGGCGGGCGCAGACGGCGACCCTGCTCAGCGGCTCGGTGGCGTTGTGGGACGGCGGTTATGAGGTGCTGGGTGTCCTGGTCTTCTTCGTGCTGTTCCTGGCGCCGCTGGCGCAGGTGCTCGGCACGCTCTACGTCGTGATGCCGCTCGCCGCCGGGCGGACGGCGGCGCCGGGTGCGGCCTGGACCTTTCGGACGGTGGCGCGGCTGCGCCGCTGGGCGATGGCGGAGGTCTTCCTGCTCGGCCTGATCGTCGCCTATGTGAAGCTGTCCGATCTGGCGGAGCTGGAGCCGGGGGCGTCGCTGGCCGCCCTGGTCGCCTTCATCCTGGTGCAGGTGTGGGGGGAGGCGTCGCTCAGCCCCTTCGAGGTGTGGGAGCGGATCGCGCCGCAGACCCGCGTTGCCCAGGCCGCCAACGTCGATCCCGAGCGGCTGACCGCCTGCCATGACTGTCATCAGGTGGTGGCGGGGCCCGATGGCGGTGAATCGCAGGGTGCGTGCCCGCGCTGCGGCGCCCGTCTCCACCACCGCAAGCCGAACAGCCTGCCGCGCGGCTGGGCGCTGATCTCCGCGGCGACGATCCTCTACATTCCGGCGAACCTGCTGCCGATCATGACGGTGGTCTATTTCGGCGCCGGCCAGCCCGACACCATCCTGTCCGGTGTGGAGGCGCTGATCGCGGCGGAGATGTGGCCGGTGGCCCTGCTGGTCTTCTTCGCCAGCATCACCGTGCCGGTGCTGAAGCTGATCGGGCTGGCCTATCTGCTGTGGACGGTGCAGCGGGGCTCGCCGAAGCGGCAACGCGACCGCACGCGTCTTTACCGGTTGATCGAGGGGGTTGGGCGCTGGTCCATGGTGGACATCTTCATGATCTCGCTTTTGGCCGCCCTGGTCCAACTGGGCACCATCGCCACCATCCACGCGGAGCTGGGCGCCGTCGCCTTCGCCGCGGTCGTCATCATCACCATGCTGGCCTCGGAGTCCTTCGACCCGCGGCTGATCTGGGATGCGCCGCCCCGGCGGGCGCAGCGGCAGGATTCCTCTATGATTGATGCCCATGACTGACCCGAAGTCCACCGTGGAGCCGGCCAGCCCGGTGATCCGCCGCCGCCGCGGCCTGCCGCTGATCTGGCTGGTGCCGCTGGTCGCCGCGCTGATCGGCGGCTGGCTGGCCTGGAGGACGCTGAACGAGCGCGGCCCGACCATCACCATCACCTTCGACACGGCGGAGGGGCTGGAGCCCGGCAAGACCCGCGTGCGCTACCGCGACGTAGATGTCGGGACGGTGCAGGGGGTGGCGGTCTCGCCCGATCTGGCGAACGTCATCGTCTCCGTGCGCATGGTGAAGGGCGCCGCCTCCTACCTCAACGATCGGACGAGCTTCTGGGTGGTCAAGCCGCGGCTGGGCTTCGGCGGCGTGTCGGGCCTCGGCACGCTGATCTCGGGCGCCTACATCGGCATGGACCCGGGAACCGGCAACGGCGAAGCCCTCAGCGCCTTCCGCGGGCTGGAGGAGCCGCCGCTGATCCGCTCCAGCTCTCCGGGGCGACGCTTCGCGCTGCGCGCCGACCGTCTGGGCGGCCTCGGGCCGGGGGCGCCGATCTACTACCGCGGCATCCAGGTCGGCGAGGTGGTCGGCTACGAATTCTCCAAGGATTGGCAGTCGCTGACCATCCCGGTCTTCATCCACGCCCCCTACGACCGGATCGTCCGGCCCAACACCCGCTTCTGGAACGCCAGCGGCCTGTCGGTGTCCATCGGGCCGGAGGGGCCGACGGTGGCGCTGGAATCGCTGCAATCGCTGGCGACCGGCGGCGTGTCCTTCGAGACTCCCGGTCTCGGCGGCCCCGGCGACAGCGGCGAGATCGCGGCGGAGGGCACGGACTTCCCGCTTTACGAGAACCGCAACGCCGCCAGCGACGCCCGCTTCACCCGGCGGGTGCCCTTCCTGGTGCATTTCGACGGGTCGGTGCGCGGGCTGCATCCGGGGTCCGCGGTGGAGTTCCGCGGCATCCGGGTGGGCGAGGTGACCGACATTCGCCTCGACGTGGACCCGGTGACCGGCGAGGCCCGCATTCCGGTGACCCTGAACATCGAGCCGGAGCGGCTGGGCAGCGACCTGCCGGCGGCGCATGACACCGACACCGCCTATGCCCGCATGAAGACGCTGGTGGAGCAGGGGCTGCGGGCGCAGTTGCGCACCGGCAACCTGCTGACCGGTGAGCTGATCGTGACGCTCGACCTGTTCCCGGACGCGCCAAAGGAAACACTGGTCCGTGGCGGTCCCTACCCGGAACTGCCCTCCCAGCCCAACGTGCTCGACACGGCGACCAAGACCGCCACCGATCTGATGAACGAGCTGGCCCGCGCGCCCATCGCCGAAACGGTGGTGGAACTGCGCTCGACCATCCAGAAGGCCGGCGCCCTGATCGGCTCGCCGGAGATCGCGCAGGCCGTCGGCTCGCTCAGCCGGTCGCTCGCCGAATTGGAAAAGACGACGCAGGCCCTGGGCAGCGAGGGCGAGCCGACCATCCGCGCCCTGCGCGACGTGGCGGAAAACACCTCCAAGCTGGTCCGGCAGGCCGAGAAGACGCTCAGCAGCGCGGATGGGCTGGTCAACTCGTCCCGCCCCGCGGTCAGCGACCTGCAGGGGCTGGTGCGCGAACTGACCGCTGCGGCCCGCTCCATCCGCGGCCTGACCGACTATCTCGAACGCCATCCCGAAGCCCTGATCCGGGGCAAACGCGGTTGAGGATTCCCATGGCTCCGATTGCTCACGCCCGTCGCCTGCTGCTGTGCGCCTCCGCTGTGGCCGTGCTGGCCGCCTGCAGCACGCCGCCCAGCCGCTTCTACCATCTGGACGCCGTCGCGCCGGACACGGCCCCCTCGGGCACAGCCCCAATGCGGGGCGCCGAGGCGCAGCGGCGCGTGATCGGGCTGGAAGGGGTGAAGGTCCCTGGCTATCTCGACCGGTCGGAGCTGGTGATGCGGGCGCCGGGCAACCGGTTGGTCGTCCGGGAGTTCGACCGCTGGGGTGGCCCGCTCGACGAGATGGTGACCCGCACGCTTCTGCGGAACCTGGAGACGGACCTGCCGGGGACGGAGGTCGTCGGCCTGCCGCTTCAGCGCGACTTCCCGCTGTCCCAGGTGGTGGAGGTGACGCTGGACCGCTTCGACGCGGCGGAGGATGGGCCGGCGGTTCTGGAGGCGCGTTGGCGGGTCTTCGACCAGGGCGGCGACCGGCTGCGCCGTCTCGGCCACACCGCGGCGCAGGAGCCGGTGAGTGCGGCAGGCGATCCGGGAGCCGTCGCCGACGCCCTCAGCCGCACCTTGGCCCGCTTGGCGCAAGATATCGCAAGCGCGCTGCGCTGATCTGAACCGTCTGTTTTAAAACCGGCGATCCGAATGAAAATATTCGGCTTCCGGTGGATTGTCTCAAATGCTGCGACGCAAAAGCGGCGCATTTCTTCAGTTTTTGTGACAGGACGTGCCTTGGATGGTGGTCTGCGTATTTCGCAGAGATTGATTGATTGGGATCAATGTGGCTGGGGAGCTTTGGGCGCCTACTGACTGGGCAAGCGCGATGCTTGGCCGGGCGGGTCCGTCCGGTCCGGCGCCGCGCAACGTGGCGCGGCCCCCGCCGGGGAGGGCAGGGACCGCCGCAGACCAATAGAGGCGCGTCATGGATTCCCTGATGTTCGAACCGAAAATCCCCGTTGCCGAAGCCGAGACGCCGAACCCCTGGCGCGGTTTTGCGCCCGGTTCCTGGCGGACCACGGTCGATCTGCGCGATTTCATCGTGAAGAACGTCCGCCCCTACGGCGGCGACGGCAGTTTCCTCTCCCCGGCCAGCGACCGCACCCTGTCGCTGTGGAACAAGGTACGCGATCTCCTGAAGGAGGAGCGCGCGGCCAAGGGCGGCGTGCTTGACGCCGACACGGAACTGGTGTCCTCCATCGTCAGCCACGCCCCCGGCTACATCGACCGGGAGCTTGAGGTCATCGTCGGTCTTCAGACGGACAAACCGCTGAAGCGCTCGATCATGCCCTTCGGCGGCTGGCGGATGGTCAAGACGGGCCTGGAAGCTTACGGCTTCAAGCCCTCACCCAAGCTGGACGACGTCTTCCCGGCAATGCGCAAGACGCACAACGACGGCGTCTTCGACGTCTACACCGACGAGATGCTGCGCTGCCGGAAATCGGGCGTCATCACCGGTTTGCCGGACGCCTACGGGCGCGGCCGCATCATCGGCGACTACCGCCGGCTGGCGCTCTACGGCGCCGATTTCCTGATCGCCGACAAGAAGGCGCAGTACAAGAGCCTGGAAGTCGACCGCATCGACGAGAACACGCTGCGCCTGCGCGAGGAGATCACCGAGCAGATCCGCGCGCTCCGCGACCTCGTGACGATGGCGACATCCTACGGCTTCGACGTGACCCGCCCGGCGACCAACGCCTTCGAGGCGGTGCAGTGGACGTATCTGGCCTATCTGGCCGCGGTGAAGGAGGCCAATGGGGCGGCGATGTCGCTCGGCCGCGTGTCGAGCTTCCTCGACGTCTACATCGAGCGTGACCTGCGCGAAGGCCGTCTGGACGAGGCGGGCGCTCAGGAACTGATCGACCAGTTCGTCATCAAGCTGCGGATGGTGCGTTTCCTGCGCACGCCGGAATACGACCAGCTCTTCTCCGGCGATCCGACCTGGGTGACGGAGTGCATCGGCGGCATGGCGCTCGACGGGCGCACGCTGGTGACCAAGGGCAGCTTCCGCATGCTGCACACGCTCCAGAATCTCGGCCCCGCTCCGGAGCCGAACCTGACCGTGCTGTGGTCGGAGAGCCTGCCGGAGGGCTTCAAGAAATTCTGCGCGGAGACGTCGATCAAGACCTGCTCGGTGCAGTACGAGAACGACGACCTGATGCGGCCGTACTGGGGCGACGACTACGGCATCGCCTGCTGCGTCTCGGCCATGCGCATCGGCAAGCAGATGCAGTTCTTCGGCGCCCGCGCCAACCTCGCCAAGACGCTGCTCTACGCCATCAACGGCGGCCGCGACGAAGTGTCCGGCGAGCAGGTCGGCCCGGCCTTCGCGCCGATCACCGGCGACGTGCTCGACCACGACACGGTGGTCGCCCGCCTGCTGCCGATGATGGAGTGGCTGGCCCGCGCCTACATGAACACGCTCAACGCCATCCACTTCATGCACGACAAGTACATGTACGAGCGGCTGGAGATGGCCCTGCACGACCGCGACGTGCTGCGCACCATGGCCTGCGGCATTGCCGGCCTGAGCGTGGTCGCGGACAGCCTGTCGGCGATCAAGCACGCCACGGTCAAGGTAGTCCGCGACGAGCGTGGGCTGGCCACCGACTTCGTCATCGAGGGCGACTATCCGGCCTTCGGCAACAACGACGACCGGGTGGACGGGATCGCGGTGTGGCTGGTCGAGACCTTCATGGGTCTGCTGCGCAAGCAGAAGGCCTACCGCGACGCGGTGCCCACCCAGTCGGTGCTGACGATCACGTCGAACGTGGTCTACGGCAAGAAGACGGGCAACACGCCGGACGGGCGCAAGGCCGGCCAGCCCTTCGCGCCGGGAGCCAACCCGATGCACGGGCGCGACCGCAAGGGGGCCATCGCCTCGATGGCGTCGGTGGCGAAGCTGCCCTATGCGCACGCCCAGGACGGCATCAGCTACACCTTCACCATCGTGCCCGGCGCGCTGGGCCCGACCGAGGGCGAGCGGGTGGCAGGGGCCCGCGGCGGAGCCGTGGGAAGGGTGGGGGCAACACGCCGCCCCCTCACACCGTCCCCTGCGTGTCCTCCTTGATCCCCAGCGCCTGCATCCGCTCGTAGAGCGAGGCGCGCGAAATCCCCAGCAGCTTGGCGGCCTTCGCCTTCACCCCACCGGTGCGGGACAGGGCGCCGACGATGGCGGCGCGCTCCGTGTCCTTCAGCACGTCGCTCAAGGGACGGTCGCCACCCTCACCCAGCCGCTCGGCCGAACCGGCGGGACCCGCCGCGCGCGGCAGGGCGCCGCGAATGTGGTCGGCGGTCAGGACCGTGTCGTCGGTCATCGCCGACACCCGTTCCAACACGTTGCGCAGCTCCCGCACGTTGCCCGGCCAGTCGTAATCCTCCAGCACGGCGATGGCCCCGGCGGTCAGCTCCCGCGACGGGGCGGCGGTGGTGAAGGCCAGCTCGTCGAGGATGCGGTCGGCGATGCTGCCGATGTCCTCCGTCCGGTCGCGCAGCGGCGGCAGGGTGATCGGAACCACGTTCAGCCGGTAATAGAGGTCGGCGCGGAACTGCCGCTCGCGGACCAGAGCGTCGAGGTCGCGGCTGGTTGCCGCGATGACGCGCAGATCGACGCGCACCACCTTGTTCGAACCGACCGCCTCGAACTCCCGCTCCTGGAGCACGCGCAGCAGCTTGGCCTGGAGCGGCAGCGGCATGTCGCCGATCTCATCGAGGAACAGGGTGCCGCCGTCGGCCAACTGGAATTTGCCCTCGCGCATCTTGCGGTCGGCGCCGGTGTAGGCGCCGGGGGCGACGCCGAACAGCTCCGATTCCAGAAGGTTTTCCGGGATCGCCGCGACGTTCACCCCGACGAAGGGCGCGTTGGCGCGCGGGCTGGCGGCGTGGATGCCGTGGGCCAGCAGTTCCTTGCCGGTGCCGGTCTCGCCCAGCAGCAGGACGGTGCTGTCGAGCTGCGCGGCGCGGCGGGCCAGACGCTTCACCTCGCGCATGGAATCGCTGTTGCCGATCATCTGCGACAGGGAGTATTTCGCGCGCCGCTCCTGCGCCAGCTCCTGCCGGGCGCGGGTCAGCTCCTCCTGGAGCTTCTGGTACTTCGACATCAGCGGGCGCAGCCGGTCTGCCCGGTCGAACAGCGCGAAGCCGATGGCCCCGATCAGCGTCCCGTCCTCCTCGCGCAGCGGCAGACGGGTGACCACGATGGTCCGCTCCCCGATGTCCATGAGGTCGAGCAGCATGGTCTGCCCGCTCTCCACCACATGGCGCATCTGGCTGTTGGGGATGACCTCCTCGACCGGGCGGCCCAGCGCGTCGTCCGGATTGCCGGAATAGCCGAGCAACTCCAGATAGCGCTCGCCGATCCAGGCGATCCGCGCGTTCTGGTCGACCACGATCAGCCCGACGCAGGCGTCCGCCAGATGGTGGAACAGCGACTCCACGGCCCTGGCCCGCAAATGTTCGAAGTTCGGTTCGAGGCTCATGCCTTCTTCCTTCTTGGTGGGGGGCTTGGCGGAGGGCTTGGCGGAGGGCGTCGCGGACCTAGCATCAAGTGGGGACACCATACCAGGGAATCCAGTTGGGGGATGCCCCGCCCCTACGCACGGCTCTGATCCTATGCCGAATTACGCCGTGTGCCGCGGCACCCGCTGTTGTATGGTGCGGCAAGACCGAGACCGACCGAAGACCTGTCCCTGGCATGCTGCCGAAGGCCGATTCGAACGACCCGACCATGCCGGACCACGAGCAACTGCTGCTTGCCGTCGCGCGCAACCGCGATTCCACCGCCTTCCGCGCGCTGTTCGATCATTTCGCGCCGCGCATCAAGGCCTACATGCGCCGCCTGGGGGCCGACAGCAGCGCCGCGGAGGAACTGGTCCAGGACGTCATGATGGCGGTGTGGCTGCGGGCGGACCGCTTCGATCCGGCGCTGGCCAGCGCCTCCACCTGGATCTACACCATCGCCCGCAATCGCCGGATCGACCGCGTCCGGCAGGAGCGGCGGCCCGAGCTTCAGCCCGACGACCTGATGCCGGACGGTGGTGAGGAGCTGATGCCCGATCACCACTTCGAGGCCGCCGAAACGGCCTTCCGCCTGCGCGCGGTGATCGGCAACCTGCCACCGGAGCAGGCCGACGTGCTACGGCTCGCCTATTACGAGGACAAGGTTCATGCGGAAATCTCCGCCGAACGCGGCATCCCGCTGGGTACCGTGAAGACCCGCCTGCGGCTGGCCCTCGTCCGCCTGCGCCGGGCCTTCGGGGAGGGAGCGTGACCGTGCCGGCCCATCATCCCGCCCCCGAACTGCTTCTCGACTACGCCGCCGGCAGCCTGCGCGAGGTGCAGTCGCTGCTGGTCGCCGCGCATCTCGCCTATTGCCCGGACTGCCGTGCGCAGGTCGCGGAGCTGGAAGCCTGCGGCGGCGTCCTGCTGGCGGATCTGCCGCCGGAGCCGGTGTCCGATTCGCTGTTCGGCACCCTGATGACCCGGCTCGACGCGACGGCCGCCGCCCCACCGCCCGTTCCCACGCCGGTCGGAAAGAGCCTGTTTCCAGGCCCGCTGCGCCGCGTCATCGGGGCGGAGCCGGAGGTGCTGGAATGGGTGCGCGTCGTTCCGGGCGTCCACCTGTCGGCCTGGGGCGTCAGCGCCGGAACGGCCTCGGCCTGCCTGCTGCGCATGGCGCCGGGGTCGCGGGTGCCGGCCCACCGCCACACCGACAGCGAGCTGCTGCTGGTGATGAAGGGCGGCTTCTCCGACGAGTTCGGGGCCTACCGGGTCGGCGACGTGGCGTCCTACGACACCGGCACGCCACACCACGCCGTGGCCGATGCGGACGGGGAATGCCTGTGCCTGCTGGTGCAGGACCAGCCCTTGGTCTTCACCGGCCCGCTCGGCTGGCTGCTCAACCGGGGCTTCCGCTTCTGAGCGGAAAACTGGAACGGGACAGGAACATTCCTTCCCCGCCGCGGGCGCGCTGCTGCTAGACTGCGGCCATGGCTGTGTTCGACGATTGCAAGGTCCTGTGCCGCGACTGCGCGGCGGCCCTCCGCGGAAGCGAGCCGCGCTGCTGCAAATGCGGCGGCCGGCGGCTGGTCCGGCATGAGGAGCTGCACGGCCTCGCCATCGGCCACATCGACTGCGACGCCTTCTACGCCACGGTGGAGAAGCGCGACCGGCCCGAGCTGGTCAGCCGCCCGCTGATCATCGGCGGCGACCGGCGCGGGGTGGTGGCCGCCTGCTGCTACATCGCGCGGATGGCCGGGGTGCGCTCGGCCATGCCGATGTGGCAGGCGCTGGAGGCCTGCCCGGACGCCGTCGTGCTGCGGCCCGACATGGCGAAGTACAAGGCGGTGGGCCGGCAGGCGCGGGAGCTGATGCACGCCTTCACCCCGCTGGTCGAGCCGCTGTCCATCGACGAGGCCTTCCTCGACCTGTCCGGCGTGGCGGAGCGGCTGAGCATCAGCCCGGCCCAGGCGCTGGCCGAGCTGGTCCGCCGTTTCGAGAATCAGCTGGGCATCACCGCCTCGGTCGGGCTCAGCTACAACAAGCTGTTTGCCAAGATCGCCTCCGACCTGGAGAAGCCGCGGGGCTTCTCGGTGATCGGACGGGGGCAGGCGCTCGACTTTTTGGCGCCCAAGCCGGTGTCGATCCTGTGGGGCGTCGGGCCGGTGCTCCAGCGCAAGCTGCAGTCGGACGGCATCCGCACGGTGGGCGACCTGCGCGGCTGGTCGGAGATCGATCTGGTGCGCCGCCATGGCAAGATGGGCCGCCTGCTGCACCGCTTCGCCCGCGGCCAGGACGACCGCCGGGTGGAGCCGGAGTCGCCGAACAAGAGCATCTCCGCCGAGACGACCTTCGACTGGGAGACCGCCGACAAGGCCGCGCTGAAGGACGCGCTGCTGCCGCTGGCCGAGACGGTGGCGCGCCGCCTGTCGGCCGCAGGCTTGCGGGGGCGCAGCGTGGTCTTGAAGATGAAGACCGCCGATTTCCAGACCATCTCCCGCTCCCGGCGCGTCGATCCGCCCGCGCGATCGGCGGGGCTGATCTGGCAGACCGGCTGCGAAATGCTGGACGCCGAACCGGACGGGCGGTCGATCCGCCTGATCGGCGTCGGCTGCACCGACCTGCTCGACCCGGAGACCGAGGCCGAGCCGGGCCTGTTCGACGGCTTCGGCCCGTCTCCGCCGGGTTGAAGCGAATTCGGACCAATCCGGTCCAGGGACCGCTTGCCGCGGGACGGCGGAGGCGCCCACTCTTCGTCTGGACGTTTCGGTGTGGAGAGACGGGATGAGTCAGGCGGTGTGCGCGGGTGCCATGATGACCTGCAGCTTCGGGGCGGCGCCGTCCGCCCTGGTGGTGCTGCCGCTGAACCGGACGATGGCCGGCGGCCCGCCGATGGCGAACATCATGGACAACAAGCCGATCATGAACATTCCGCCCTTCGGTGTGTGCACCAGCCCGGCCAACCCGGTGGTCGCCTCGATGATTCCGGTGCCGCCGCCGGGCGTGATCAAGCCGCAGCCCTGCGTTCCCTGCACCGTCGCCCCTTGGGTGCCCGGCGCGCCCACGGTGATGGTCGGCAACATGCCGGCCCTGACCTCCACCAGCAAGCTGATGTGCAACTGGGGCGGGGTGATCCAGATCGTCGTGCCAGGGCAGTTCACGGTGCAGACGCCGTGATAGACTTTTGTTTGTGGCGGTTTAGCCCTCTCCCCTCTGGGGAGAGGGTGGCCCGAAGGGCCGGTGAGGGGGATATGCGAGGCGGGATGTTCGGCAAAAGCGCAACCCCCTCACCCTAACCCTCTCCCCAGAGGGGAGAGGGGATTATGGATGCCGGCCCAAGCACCGTCACCCTGCCGGGGGCTGCAGCACGGCGATCTCCTTGCCGTCCTCCGAATAGGTCCGCAGCGGTTCGATCAGCAGGCCGCGGCGGTAGACGCCGTGCTGCATCAGCGCGCCGGAGGGGAAGAAGCGGCGCAGCACCCCGTCCTGAAGCCCGTCCAGGAAGGCGGCGCGCTCGCTCACCGTGCCGTCGTCGTAATAGCCCAGGACCGGGCCGTGCAGGCGGTCGCCGGCGTAGCTCTCCCGTCGCATCGGGCGGCCCTGCGGGCTGTGGAACAGCGCCTCGCCCTCGCGCTTGCCGTCGCAATACTGGAAGACGGCGGCCACCGTGCCGCTCTCGTGGAAGAAGACCGACGGGCCATTGAGGAGCCCGCCGCGGTAGGTCATGCGGCAGGTCGGGCGGGCGTTGGCGTAGAAGGTGGTCTGGCCGTGCTGCACGCCGTCCGCATATTCGGCGACCTGGACGAGGGCGCCGCCGGGGGCGTAGTTGCGCACCTCCCCATGCAGCTTCCCGGCCCGCAGCCGGGCGCGCAGGAGCGGGTGCCCATCCTCGCCGTAGGCGGTGTAGAGGCCATGGAACTGTTCCTCGCGCATCTCGCCGCTGCGGACGATGCGGCCCAGCTCGTCGCGCTCCTCCACGGGCTGGGGATCGGCAATCCGGACTTCAGATGGGCTTTCGTCGGCTGTCTCGGCGGCCATCTCAATTCACCTTCACCAGGGTGCCTTTGACGGTCATGATGGCGCCGGCGCTGACCTCGCCCATGGTCTGGGCCTTCAGCGTCGCGGACAGCCCCTCGGCGGACAGGGCCATGCCGGCCTTCAGGTTCATGCCCATGCTCGCCTTGACGTCCATGCCCATGCCCGATTTGATCTCCATGGCCATGCCGGACTTGGCGTTGAAGGCGCCGCCGGCGTCGAGCTTCATGTCCGTCCCGGACTTGACGCCGACCTCGCCGGAGGTGGCGGTCACCTTCACCGACTTGCCCTTGATGACCACGTCGCCGGTCACGTCGATGGTCAGGTTGCCCTTCACGGTCAGGGTGTAGTCGCCGTCGGCCTTGTGGATGAAGTCCGCCTTGTTGGTGTGGGTCTCGTTGTCCTTCACCGTCACGGCGCGGGTGCCCTTCGCGACCTCGTGAGTCTCGTTGCCTTCCGACACGGTGATGCTGTGATCGTTCTTCACGGTCAGCTTGCGGTCGTGCTGGATGTCGATGGTGCTGTCGTTCTCGACCGTCTCCACCTCGTCGTGCTTCACGAGGCGGGTCACGTCGTTCAACACCTCGACGTTCATGTCCTTCTGGGCGTGAACGAAAATCTCCTCGGCGTCGGCCTTGTCCTCGAAGCGGATCTCGTTGAACTTGCCGGTGCCGTTCTTCGAAGTCTGGGTCTTGATGGTGCTCTTGGTCGAATCGTCGGGCAGGGTGTAGGGCACCGTCTGTTCGGCGTTGTAGACGGAGCCGGTGACCAGCGGGCGGTCGGGATCGCCGTCGAGGAAGGTCACCACCACCTCCTGCCCGACGCGGGGGAAGAACATGATGCCGTAGTTCTTGCCCGCCCAATTCTGCGCGACGCGGACCCAGCAGGAGCTTTTCTCGTCCTTCTTGCCCAGCCGGTCCCAGTGGAACTGCACCTTGATGCGCCCGTACTTGTCGAGCCAGATCTCCTCCCCGCTTTTGCCGACGACGATGGCGGTCTGGGTGGAGTGGATGCGCGGCTTCACCGCCGTGTCGAGCGGGCGGAAGGGCAGATCCGGCGGGAAGGCGGTGAAATGGGCGTTGAAATGGCCGCTCGCCCCGTCGATGCGCACGGAATACAGGACATATTCGGCGTTCAGGTCGCTCTTGCTGTGGCCGGACACGGTGATGCGCGTCCCCGCTTCCAGCGAGCGGCATTCGCCGCTGCCGCGCACCCGGCGTCCGGGGAAGGCCAGCGCCTGCTGGCGCAGCTTGGCCATCGCCTCCCCATCCGACGAGGTGGTGTGGCGGCCCATGTAGTCGCTGACCGTGCCGAAGCCCGACGCGCCTTCGGCCGTGGCGTAGAGGTCGGTCGAGGGTGTCTCGAAATGGTAGCCGTCGATGCCGTAGCTCTTGGTCGTCACGCGCCGCTCGACGCTGAGCCCGTTCAGCACATGGTCCTCGTCGTCGTGCCCTTCGGTGGTGCGGTATTCGAAGGCGTCGAGCAGCGGGCTCTTGGCGAAGGCGTTGGCCCCGTCGCCCAGCACCAGCGTGTGCTTCCCGTCCTCATGCGCGAAGTAATAGAAGATGCCTTCCTCTTCGAGCAGACGGGCGACGAAGTTGTAGTCGGTCTCGCGGTACTGCACGCAATATTCGCGCTTGGCGTAGGTGCCGGTCAGCGATTTCTTGAGGTCGGTGTAGCCGGCGCCCTTGCAGACCTCCTCGACGATCTCCGGGACCGTCTTCTCCTGGAAGATGCGGCAGTCGCCGGAATGGGTCAGCATCCACAGCCAGGGGTGAAGCTCCGCCTCGTAATGGGCGACTTGGCCGCGGTCGTCGACGTGGGTCAGCTCGATCCGCCCGACGATGGCGTTGATGCAGCGCACCGTCTCCTGGTCGCCGAGCGTGATGGCGACGGTCACCGCCTTGCCGACGACGCGGTCGAAGGCGATGTCCTCGTCCGACGAGATCATGGTGACGCGGTAGGTGAACAGCGACGACAGCCGCTCCTCCCCCACGATGGTGCGCAGCGCCAGCGCGTCCGCCCCCAGCGGGCTGGTGATGGACAGATACTGGCCGTCCTGGGAAAAGCGCTTCGCCATCCTCGCCGCTCCCTCAGGCTGCCGTGCCGTCCACGCTCACGGTGAAGCGCCCGTCCGCGCCGTGGTCCACGGTGATGCGGCCCACCGGCTGGCCGGCGGCGATGCGGTCGAGGATGCGGATCGCCACCTCCGGCACCACGAACTCCGACAGCAGCGTGTCGATCATGCGCGCGCCGGCGTCGGAGTTCAGCGCCCGCAGCACCAGCGCCTCCACCGCCGTGTCGGTGACGGCTAGCTCGGCGCCGCGGTTGCCGGCGGTGCGGCGTTGCAGCTTGTCCAGCTTCATCGTCACGATGCGGCGGATCTGCGCCTCGCTCAGCGGGTAGTAGGGCACGACCGACAGGCGGCCGAGGAAGGCCGGGCGAAAACGGCGGCGCAGCACGTCGGAGATGGCGGCCAGCCCCTCTTCCCGTGCCTCGCCGATGCGCCCGGCGTCGAGCGCCTCGCGGCCCAGAGCGAAAAGCTCCGTGTCGCCGAGGTTGCTGGTCAGCAGGATCAGCGTGTTGCGGAAGTCCACCTCCACGCCCTCGCCGTCCTCCAGAACGCCCTTGTCGAAGACCTGATAGAACATGTCCAGCACGTCGGGGTGGGCCTTCTCGACCTCGTCCATCAGCACCACGGCGTGGGGGCGGCGGCGCACCGCCTCGGTCAGCACGCCGCCGCTGCCGTAGCCGACATAGCCCGGAGGGGCGCCGCGCAGGGTCGCCACGGCGTGGGCCTCCTGATACTCCGACATGTTGATGGTGATCAGGCTGTCCTCGCCGCCGTTCAGCAGCTCGGCGAGCGCCAGGGCGGTTTCGGTCTTGCCGACGCCGCTCGGGCCGCTCAGCAGGAAGACGCCGATGGGGCGCTGCGGCTCGCCCAGCCCGGCGCGGTAGCCGCGCACGGCCCGCGCGATGGCCTGGAGCGCCTGCGGCTGGCCGACGACGCGGGCGGCCATGCGGTCCTCCAGCGTGGCGACCACCTCCAGATCGTCCTTGGACATCGAGCCGACCGGAATGCCGGTCCAGTTCGACACCACCGCGGCGACCACCGCGCCGTCCACCCGGTGCGGGACCAGCGGGCTGTCGCCCTGGATCGCTTTCAATTTTTCCATGGCCGCGGCGGCCTCCACCGTGTGGCCGGCCTTCAGCGCGGCCTCCACCGCATCGACCAGATCGCGTTCGCGCGTCCAGCGCTCGTCCAGCGCGGCCTTCTCCAGGGCCAGCGCGCCGCGGCGTTGCGAAATCTGCGACAGGCGGGCGTGGTGGGCGGTGCCGGGTTCGGCCTCAAGCCGCTCCGCCTCGCGGGCCAGGATGGCGTCCTCGCGCTCCATCGCCTCGATGGCTTCGGGCTTGGAACTGCGGGCGATGGCGACGCGGGCGCAGGCGGTGTCGAGCACGCTGATCGCCTTGTCGGGCAGTTGGCGGGCGGGGATGTAGCGGGCGGACAGGGCGACCGCGGCGGCGATGCCGTCGTCGAGCACGCTGACCCCGTGATGCTCCTCGAAGCGGCGGACGAGGCCGCGCAGCATGGCCGCCGCTGCCGTCTCGTCCGGCTCCGGCACCGAAACAGGCTGGAAGCGGCGGGCCAGCGCCGGGTCCTTCTCGAAATACTTCTTGTACTCGGCCCAGGTGGTGGCGGCGATGGTGCGGAACTCGCCGCGCGCCAGGGCGGGCTTCAACAGGTTGGCGGCGTCGCCCTGGCCGGCGGCCCCGCCGGCGCCGATCAGGGCGTGGGCCTCGTCGATGAAGACGACCATGGGAACGGGGGAGGCCGAGACCTCCTTGATGATCGACTTCAGCCGGTTTTCGAACTCGCCCTTGACCCCGGCCCCGGCCTGGAGGAGCCCGAGATCGAGCGTGCGGATGACCATGCCGCGCAGCGGCGGCGGCACATCGCCCTCGGCGATGCGCAGGGCCAGCCCCTCGACGATGGCGGTCTTGCCGACGCCGGGGTCGCCGACGAGGATCGGGTTGTTCTGACGGCGGCGCATCATGACGTCGATGACCTGCCGGATTTCGCGGTCCCGCCCGATCACCGGGTCGATCTTCCCGGCCTTGGCCTGGGCGGTCAGGTCCTGGCTGTACTGGTCGAGCATGGCCCGCCCGTCCGAGGCGGCGGAAACCGGAGCGGCGGCGGGAGAAGATTCGGACGCGGCGGCGGACGGTCCGCCCTCCTTCAGGACGCGGACCAGCTCCGGCAGGTCGGACGCGGTGCGCTCGCGCGGCAGGGCGAGCAGGGAGGGAGCGGACTCCGTGACCACCGCCCGCACGGAATCGCAGGCGACCGCGGCCCAGAGGATGGTCGGGAGAAGGATCTGAGGGCTGTCCAGATGGGTGACGGAGATCAGCAGCGCCGTCTCCAGCATCTCCGGCACGCGGGGGGAGAAGGCCGGGGTGCGGCTGTTGCCGCGGCGGATGCGGTCCAGCGCCGCTTCGAGTTCCGTTTCCAGCCGGCCCGCCTCGACGCCGTAATGGCGCAGGATGCCGGCGACGGTGGCGTCCTTCAGCCGCAGCAATGCCAGCAGCACATGCTCCGCCTCGACGTCGTAATGGGTCTGCGAGACGCACAGCGCGGCGGAGCGTTCCAGCACCTTGCGCCCGTCGCGGTCGAGCTTTCCGATGAGGGACTTGATGTCGGCGGTCACGGGACGGCTCCCTGGGATGACGTTGCGGGCGGGGCGGGGTCGAGGGTCAGGCGTCCGTCCGTCAAATTCGGGCGGCCCGGCGCCCGCAGCCAGGAGGTCCAGCCGAGGCGGCTGCCCTCCGGCGGCTTGGTGGACAGACGCGTCGGCGGCACCTTGGTGGCCTCCAGCACCAGCACGATGCGGAAGTCCATGCCGTCCCCGGTGTGGAAGCGGGCGAGCGCGCAGAGCGTCTGGTGGTGCCGTCCGTCGGGCAGGAACTCGCGGAAGCGCTCCAGGCTGTCGAGCGTCAGTTCGATGGCATAGCAACTCTGCTGGTCCCAGACGCGGCGGCCCAGCACGACGGTGCGGCCGAGGCTGTTGTTCCGCGCGCCGAAGCCGCCCCCGATCCGGGTCCGGCTCTCCTCGTCCAGCGGCAGCCAGCGCCCGACGAAGCTCTCCACCCGCACCGTCACCCGGAAGACGGCGCCGAGAATCGCCTCCAATCCAGCCGACGAGCGGCGCCGGTTGGCGAGGATGCCGGAGAAGGCCAGCAGCATACGGTCGGGCGTGCCGGGCAGGCGCTGCTCCAGGCCGGGCGTGCCGATGCCGGCCAGCGCGCGCAGCACGCGGGCCATCAGGGTGCGTTCCGGGTCGCGCTCCAGCAGGGGCAGGCTGCCCTGGCGCGTCCGGTAGAAGATCGACATCAGGCGGTGGTTGAAGATGTCGTAGAAGGCCGAGCCCGCCGTGTCGCGCCGCGCCGCCCGCTCGACGAGCAGTTCGGTGGCGACGTAGGGCAGGGGACCGTTGATGCCCGCGACGCCGAGAACGGGGGAACGCACCACGCCACGCCCGTCCTCGGTTCGCCGCGCCTCGACCACGTCGCTGGCGGGGAAGACGAAGCTGGGGTCGTGCTCGATGCGGACGGCCTCCTGCTCCGGGTCGATGCCGGTGCCGAGCGGGGCCAGACCGGGAGCGGCGCGCTCCAGCAGGGCGATGGCCTGCAGCAGGTCGAAGCCCCAGGGCTCGGCCTCCAGCCGGTCGATCAGGGCGGGAGGGTGGCCCGAGGAGGGAGAGGGACGGTCCGTCACAGGACCGGCTGGCTGCCGGCAAGGCGCGACCATGCCTTCCAAACCCCTTCCCGTTGCACCGAGCGCAGCCGAAGCTGGGCGAAGGCGTTGACGTTGATGTAGAGCCCGAGGAAGCGGCTGAGCACCCCGCCGAAGACCAGCGGGCTGGCGCCGACGAAGTTCCGTTCGTCCAGGGCCACCGTCACCTCCAGCCCGCGCACGAAGCCGCGCCAGGCGTCCTGCCCCATGCGGTGCAGCACCGGGCGGGAGGACAGGCCCTGCACGCCACGGATCTGGTGCTGGGCGGACGGGTCGTCGGGCGCGTGCAGCAGCAGGATGGATTGCAGGGCGCGCAGCCCCTCGGCATCGCCGGTCAGGCTGAGATGGTTGACCGACAGGTGCGAGATCAGCTTCCAGGCCGAGGAACCGCCCGCCGGGGCGGGGCGGCCGGGAGTCGGCTTGTGCAGGCAGCGGATGGTGGCGATGGGGGCGGTTTCCTCGATCATCAGCGCGGCCCCCGCCGGCACCTGCTCGGCCAGAGCGCGGTTGGTGCACAGCGTGCGCACCAGAAGCGTCTCGTCCGCCGGGTCGGTCGGCGTCAGGTCGAGGTGGTGCAGGCTGAGATGGATGTCGGTGCCCGGCACGTCCTCCCGTTGGGTCGGCTCGCGCGCGGCCAGCCAGAAGCCGCGCGGCTCGGCCTCGGCCTCGGCGTGCTGGTGGGAGAAGAGGGGGACGTAGCGGTGGTGCATCCCGTCGCCGTCGCGCAGGCCGCTGACCTCCAGGATCGAATGAACCTCGGTCGTGCGCTCGCGCAAGGCGTCGGGGACGACGCGGTAGGCGGTGCGCCGGTGATTCAGCCGGATCGGCTCCGCCGTGCGGTTGAACAGGTTGACGATGGGCGTGCAGCCGAGGACGAAGCTGTCCTTGCGCAGGGTCAGCCGGTTGGGCAGCGGGCGCGACACCGCGATCAGGATATCGACGACCTCTCCCGACAATCGCCCCTGGGGAATCGGCAGGTCGTAGAAGTCGAACTTCTGCGGGAACTCGAAGTATTCCTGGAGCAGGCCGTAGGCGGGCTGGGCGTGCTTGGGATGCGGCAGCACCGTCTCGTCCGGGCCGAAGCCCACCGGGGCGATCAGGTTCTCGCCGCGCAGCCGCACCGGCGGCTTGCCCGGCTGGACGTAGGCAATCTCGACCACGCCGCACAGGAACAGCTCGTGCAGGGCGGAGGTGAGGATGGTCTCGCCGTCGATGAACAGACGCAGCTTGTCGATCGGCAGATTCTCGAAGGACTGGTTGCGCGTCTCCAACCTTAGCCGCAGCACCGACGCGGTGGCGGCGCCGTCGAGGAAGTCGTAGCGGTCGGCCGGTTCCACCGCGGCGTCGGTCACCGCGACCGGCCACAGCGTCACGTCGTAGGCGGTGCGGAAGCGGCAGCGGATGTTGTCCTCGGCCACGGCGTGCAGCGGGGTGCCGCGCGGCACGCGGAAGCCGCCGGTCAGCCGCCCCTCACCGGGCGTCGGCTCCATCCGCGCAATGCCCATGGCCGGGATCGGCGCGATCATCTGCGGGTGCAGGATGCCGAGCAGCGCCTCGGAAAAGCGCGGGAATTCGCGCTCCAGGTTGAGTTGCAGGCGACCCGACAGGAAGGCGAAGGATTCGATCAGCCGCTCGACGTTCGGGTCGGCGGCCTGATCCGGCCCCAGCGCCAAGCGGCGCGCGATCTTGGGATAGCTGCGCGCGAAGGCTTCGCCCGCCCGGCGGACGTAGAGAAGCTCGCGTTCGTAATGGTCGAGGAGGTCCTCGCGCCGCATCCTGGTGCGTCCTTTCAGCCGGACTGGCTTGGCTCGGTGGCGGCCGGGCCGCGCAGGCCCACGTCGAACTCCAGCCGTTCGGTGACGGTTCCCGCCACGACCTCGCCGGAGATGCTGGTGACCATGGTGCCGCGCCCGGTTCCGGCGCTGACGGTCACCCGCGGGCGCTTCAGCCGCGGCTCGAAATCGATGATGGCCTGCCGCACCATCCGTTCCACCTGACGGCGGTCGGCGTCGGAAGCGGCGTCCAGATGCGTGATGTCGGAAATTCCATAGTCCAGCGCCGTTCCGCCGAGGTCGGGGCGGCGCGTGCCGGTGCTGCGGCTGTCGAGGATGCGCGCCACCTCGCGCCGGATCGACGCCTTGAGGTCGGGCATGGACAGCACCGTGGCGGACGGCTCGTCGCCCGTCGGGTGGTCCGGTTCGAAGTCGATCAGCCGTTCGAACAGCAGCGACCGTCCGCCGGTCATCGTCTTGGGCTGGGTCATCGCCGTGTCCGTTGGGGGCTTCAGTTCCTTCTCCCCTCTGGGGAGAAGGTTAGGATGAGGGGGTTATGCTTTTGCCGGACGTGCCGACACGCACAACCCCCTCACCCAACCCTCTCCCCAGGGGGAGAGGGCTTCTGCCAAGCGTGGAGAATTAGCTGTCGGACACGGTGCCCTTCAGCAGGTTGAACTTCACGCCGCCACCGCCTTCGTGCTTCTGCTCCTCGGTGTAGCGCTTGTAGGTCCAGTAGATCTCGGTGGCGTTGATCTCGATGGTCTCGGTCGTGTCGCCCTCGTTGACGCTCAGGCTGTGCTTGGCGATCAGCGGGTTGGTCAGCTCGATCGTCAGGAACTCGCCCCACTGGTGGGTGTCGCCGATCGGCTTGAGGCAGTGGATGGTCCACTGCTTCTTCGCCGTGTCGGAGTTGGCCGAGCGCAGCAGCAGCGAGATCAGCTTGGGCGAAGCCCGGTCCCACTTGCGCTCAAGCGTGATGTTCTCGACCTTCGGGGTGTGGACCGTGCGGCGGGCGTTGGTCGACACTTCCATTTCGACGGTCATGTCCTGCGACAGGGAATCACACAGGATCATGTCCTTGAACACCGTGCCCCCGGCGATCTCCACCGCGGACTCCCCCTGGACGTTGGGGATATCGAGAATGATCATAGACATGCGGATTTACTCCGGACGATGCGTTCGGTGGGGAGGGGATCAGGCTTCCGGCGCCGGCAGTTCGGCGACCATGCGGATGGAGGCCGACAGCTCTTCGAGCTGGAAATGCGGACGCAGGAAGATGTTGGCGCGGTAGACGCCCGGACGGCCCGGCACGTCGTAGACGTCGATGCGGGCCTCGCGCAGCGGGAAACGGGCCTTCGTGCCCTGCGACGCCTCGTCGTCCAGAAGGACGTAGTTGGCGATCCAGGTGTTCAGGTGGTCCGTGATGTTGTTGCGCGTCAGGAAGGCGCCGATCTTGTCGCGCAGCATCACCTTCAGGTAATGGGCGAAGCGCGACGACACCAGCATGTACGGCAGCATCGCGGAGATGCGGGCGTTCGCGTTGGCCTCGTCGGTGTTGTAGACCTTCGGCTTGTTGGTGGTCTGGCCGCTGAAGAAGGCCGCGTAATCCGTGTTCTTGCAATGGACCAGCGAGATGAAGCCGAGGTCGTTCAGTTCCTTCTCACGGCGATCGGTGATGGCGATCTCCGTCGGGCACTTCAGGGCGATGTCGCCCTCGTCGGTCTTGAAGGTGTGGCTGGGCAGACCCTCGACCTTGCCGCCGCCTTCCACGCCGCGGATGGCCGCGGTCCAGCCGTGCTTGGCGAAGCTGTCGGTGATGCGCGCGGCCAGCGCCCAGGAGGCGTTGCCCCACAGGTACTTGGAGTGATCGCGCCCGTCGGTGTCCTCGACGAAGTTCATGCCTTCGACCGGAACGGTGTTCGGGCCGTAGGGCAGGCGCATCAGGACGTGCGGCATGGTCAGCGAGACGTAGCGGGAATCCTCCGACGCGCGGAAGGAGCGCCACTTCACCATCTCGGCCGTCTCGAAGATCTTCGACAGGTCGCGCGGGGCGCCCAGCTCGCCGAAGTTCTCCATGTCGAACATCGCCGGCGACACGGCGCTGATGAACGGCGCGTGGGCGGCGGCGGCGAGGTTCGACATCTTCTCCAGCAGGGAGATGTCCTGCGGATGGCGGCCGAACTCGTAGTCGCCGACCAGCATGCTGTAGGGCGTGCCGCCCAGCGTGCCGTATTCGGCCTCGTAGACCATCTTGAACATGGCGCTCTGGTCGAACTCGACCGCGCTGTCCAGGTCCTTCTGAAGGTCCTTGCGGGAGACGTTGAGGACGCGCAGCTTCAGCGTCGTCGAGGTCTCGGTGTTCATGACGAGATAGTTGAGGCCGCGCCACGTGCCTTCCAGCTTCTGGAAGTCGGGGTGGTGCATGACCTCGTTCAGCTGGTCGCTGATCAGCTCGTCGATCTGCGCGATGCGCTGGTTGATCGCCTCGACCACGTCGATGGCGGAGGCGTCGCCGGTCTCGGCGAGGACTTGGTCGACGAATTCGGTCAGAAGGTCGCGGGCGTAGGGCCGCTGGCCCTCCTCGCGCGCCATCTTGCCTTCGACCATCATGCGGTCGAGCAGGGACAGACTGGCGGCGCTCTCAACGGACGTTTCCGTGCTCACCTGTTCGCTCCGTGAAGGGGGTTCTGGTTGGGCTTACCGGGAGGGGGGATCAGGCGGGCTCGCCCGCGGGCTCGCCGGCCGGGGCGCCGGCCACCGGGCCGAGGAGCTTCTTCAGCTCGTCCTGCTGTTCGGTGCTGGTGATGACGTCGTTCAGCAGGCCGTTCAGCTCGTCGTTACCGTCCAGCTTGGCCAGCAGATCCGACAGCTTCTGCCGGGCTTCGAACAGGCGGCTCAGCGTCGGCACCTGCTTCAGCACCTCCACCGGCTGGAAATCGTCCATGTGGCGCATGTTCAGCAGGATGTTCAGCTTGCCGCCGTCCTCCTGCAGCTTGTTGTCCACCTGGAAGGCGAGGCGCGGCCCGACGGAGGCCATCACGTCGTTGAAGTTGTCGCGGTCGATCTCGACGAACTTGCGCTCCTTCAGCTTGGGAAGGGGCTTCTCCGGCTTGCCGCTGAGATCGGCCAGGATGCCGACCAGGAAGGGCAGCTCCTTCATCTCCTGGGCGCCACCGGTGTGGACCTCGTAGGTGAGCTTCACCCGCGGCGGGCGGACGCGCTCCAACTTCTTCTGACTGCTCTCGCTCATATCTGACGACCTCATAGGGTTGTGCGCGTCGCGCGCCGGCTGTCGAGCTTCGCCATCATTCGAAAGGCACCCCCGCGGAGGCCAGCCGAGATGGACCCCAATTGGACGACATCGCCCCGGAACACCTCCGTTTCGGAGGGAATGTCCGGCGTACGAAGCATCGCCCGCTCAGCTTCGAAGGTGCTGCAAGAGGAAGTTGCGGGCCTCCAATAGTTGACTCATCCGCTCGGCGCTGGACAGCAGGCCGGTGTCGGGATGGAAGATCGGGGCCAGCGTGCGGAAGCGGCTGTTGACCGTCTGCGTGTCCAGCCCCCATTCGTGGGTGAAGCCCAGCACGTAGGTGGCCTGCCAGGGCTTGCGGATCGGCTGGCGCAGCGGGCGGAAGGCCAGCGTCTCCAGCGCCGCGGTCAGTTGCTCCAGCCGCAGGCGGCAGCGGCTCATCTCGCTTTCCACGGCGTTCAGCTCGCCCGCGGTGATGAGGTGCGCGCCGTCGTCGTTGCCGATGGTGGCGGCGACCCAGGCGGCCTTGCGCACGGTCGCCGCGTCCAGCGGCGTGGCGTGGCGCACCCGCAGCTTCGGCACCACCCGCACGCGGCGGGTGCCGCCGTTCTTCAGCGTCACGGTGCGGTGGGAGACGTCCACCGGCTCGGGGCTGCCGGGGTCGGGCAGATGGGTCAGTGCCTCCGGCCCGACCAGCGTCAGGCAGGAGCGGATCAGGGCGGGCACCGTCATGCCGCGCGCCGCCGCCGCTAAGTCCACGGCGGCGTAAAGGGCATGCTGACAGGGTGCTGTGATGGTGGGCAAAGGGCCTCCGGGTACGCACGGCGATAATGCTTCGCAAGGTGTGCGATGGCGGGCCGCCGCGGAACGCCTTGTTGGTCCACTCCCGGAGTCACGCCGCCGGAACTGCGTCCGTTGCGGAGCGAAGGCGGTCAGTCGCCTTTGCCCCCGCGGAATTCCTCCATCACGGCGCGGATGCCGGTTTCCAGTGCCCGGACGCGGCGGCGCTGCCGCTCTTCCCGCCGCGTGGCCTCCTGCGCCTCGCCGCGCAGACGGTCCACCTCCTCGACCAGCGAGGGGGCGACGGTGCCGCGGTCGGTGTAGAACAGCCCGACCTGGATGACCTCGTAGAGGGAGGTGCCGGCGGGCATCAACCGCTCCAGCGCGGAGAGGGCGGCCAGCCGCTCGCCGGGGGAATCGCTGCGCAGCCGGGCGAGGATCGCGTGCAGGCGGGCATCCCGGTTCATGATGGCCGGTTCATGATGGAGCGCGTCCTTTCTGGTTGGCCGGTCTGGTTGTTTGGTCTGGTTGGTCGGGGGAGTATCGCAGGGGCCGGGAAGCGGCAAAAGCAGATCAGACCAAGTTGGGCCAATCTGAACGGGATGCCCCCGCGGAAAGCCGCTATAGCCGGACCCTTGGGAGGCTGGCCATGCTCTACGGTTTCGGGCGTCTGGCGCTTGTTTTGTGGCTGTGCGCCGTGGGCGGGCAGGCGTTCACCCTGTTCGCCTTTCACAACGCGGTGGCGGAGGCGCACACGGCGGAAATCGCTGCGCGCGCGTCGGCGCTGGCCAGCCGCGTCGCCGCCAGCGCGGCGGAGCGCGCGGCCATCGGCTTTCCACTCGCCGACCAGAACGACCTGCAAAGGCTGATCGAGGTGGCCTCCACCGGCGGCGGTGGCGTGCGGCTCTATGTGGTGGACCCGCGCGGGACGGTGCTGTTCGCCACCGCCCAGGCGGCGGGAACGCCGGTGCCGGCCTCCTGGATGGGCGGCGCCGCGGGGCTGCCGGCAGAGCCCTGGGACCTCGCGGACCGCGACGGCGTTCTGGTCGGCGTGCCGGTGGCCGACGCCCTGGGCAAGCCCGCCGGCGCCGTGCTGGGCCTCGCCCCGCAGCAGGACGCGCGGGTGGAGGTTCTGGCCGCGCTGCGCGAGACGGCGACGGTCACCGCCGTCTTCCTGGCCGCCATCGGGCTTCTCGCCGTTCTGGGCACGCGGCTTCTGCTGTCCGGCGTCTGCCGGTCCGTTCTGGAGCGGACGGCCTTCTACGCCGCCGATGCGCGGCAGCTGCAGGCCGACGCACCCGCCGCCGTGGCGGTCGCCGATCCGGCGCTGTCCGCCGTCCTGGCCGGGCTGCGCGCGGCGGAGACCGAGGCCGCCCGCATCGACGGGGAGGTGCTGCGATGACCCGCCCGGCGACGCTGTTCCCCCAGCGCAGCGTGTTGCGGCGCTTCATCCCGCTGATGGCGGTGGTCGTCGTTGTGCCCTGGCTCGCCACGCTGGCGGCGGCGCTGATCGCCGCGGCCGGGCTGGCCGACCGGGGAACCGCCTCCCGCGCCGAGATCGTCGGGACGGGCATCGCCCATGACCTGGAAAAGGCGCTGGCGTTCGGCCTGCCACTCGACCGCATGGCCGGGATGGACGACTATCTGGGCGAGGCGGGCGCGGTCTTTCCGGAGATCAAGCTGATCCTGGTGGTGGACGGCGCCGGGCGCCCGCTGTTCCAGAAATCCGACGCGGCGCGCCCCGACCTGTCGGTCCGGCTGGTGCCGGCGGAGACCGACTGGTCCGCGCTCGGGCTGGTCCTGCAACGCTTTCCCATTCGTCAGGGCGCCGCGACGGCGGGTGAGGTCCTGCTGGGCCGCAGCGCCGTGGCGCAGCCGGCCAATGCGCCGCGCATCCTGATCGACTTCGCGGTGGCGCTGAGCATCGCCCTGGCGCTCGGCGGGCTGGCGCTGCGCACCATGCTGAACGCCCAGGTGATGGCGCCGCTGCGGCTGGCGTCGTCGTTGGAGGCCAACCTTGCGCGCTCCGCCTACGACCGCATCGCCCCGCCGGTGGAGCAGAGCCTGATCGGCACCCTGCTGGCCGAGATGAACCGGGTGGTGACCGGCGTGAACGACCGCTTCGCCCGCCTGCGCAGCTATCTGGCCGAGGTGCGCGACCTCAGCTTCAACAAGGATGCCGCGGCGGAGGTGGCGCCGCTGATCGAGCGGATCGAGCGGCTGGGCCGCTTCTCGCCCGACCGGCTGACCGCGCTGGCACCGCCGGATGCCGGGTCGTTGCCCTACGCCACCGCCTTCTGCGCCGGTGTGGGGGCGGCCGTCGCCGCGGCCATAGCGGCGCGGCACCTGCCACCGGGCGTGGCGCTCGGCGGGGTGGTCCTGGGCATGGCCGTGGCGGTTCCGCTCGCCTTGGCGCTCGGCCGCCGCGCACCGGTCGCGGGAGCGCTGGCGCTGGGCGCATGGGCGCTGCTGAACGGGTTGGGCGACGGAGTGGTTGTCTGGCTGAGCGGGGCGGTGCTGGGCGGGCTTTCCGCGGCGCTTCCCTTCCAGGCGGCTCGTCCCGCCGCGGAAAGTCTGCGCGCCGGACCGGCGGTGTCCGCCGCGGGCGGTCTGGTCGCCGGGACGGGGTTGTCGGTACTGTGCATCGGCGGTGGCGTGCCGGGCGTTCTCATGGCCGGCGCGGTGCTGTCCGGATTGGCCGGTCTGCTGGCCGCCGTCCGGCTGGAGCGGCGGAGCGGTCTGACGCTGCCGCGCGTGACCCTCCGCGCTCTGCTGGCGGTGGACCGTTGGTGGGTGGACGGGACGCTGCGTCCCAAGGGTTGGGGGCTGTGGCTGGTCACAGCGCTGGCCTTGGCGGTGTTGAGCCGGGCCGACGGCGGCGGAGCGATGGACGCCCGCCGGGTCGCGGAACTCCTCTGGCTGCACGCCACTCCGGCCTGGCTGGCCGCCGCGCTGGTCGCGGTTCTGCTGCCGCGGGGGGCTGCGGGGCTGCTGAGTTTGGGGGCGACGGCGGTGGTCGGGCTTCTCCTGGCGCTCGGTCCGGTGGAGCCGGGAACGGCCGTCGCGCTGGGCATCGCCGCGGCGCTTGGCGCCGGCCATGCGGGATTCGCGGCGTCGGGGAATTGGGGGGGGCTGACCGCGGTCCGCGCCGCATTGACCCTGGCCGCGACGCTCGGCGTGCTGTGGCTGTCCGGCGGAAGCAACACGGTGGTGGCCGCCGGAACGCTGCCCTCCCTCGCCCTGCTCGCCGGGATCGCCGCGCTGCCGCCGCTGGCGCTGACCCTGTGGCGCCACGCCACGCCACGCCGGCGCGTTTCGGTCGAAGGGGAGGCCGCGCGATGACCGGTCTTCGCCAGCGCATGACGGTGGCCGCCGCCGCGGTGGTCCTCGCCGTGCTTGTCACCGCTGCGGTCTTCGCCCTGCTGCGCATCGAAAGCGGGGCCACCCGCCACGCGGAGGACGAAGGGCGGATGACCCTGCGGCTGTGGGAAGGGCTGCTCGACCAGTCCGCCGCCGCCGCTCGGGTGGCGGTGGGCGATCCCCGCCTCACCGACGCCCTGGAGCGCGGCAACGCCGCTGCGGTGGCAGAGCGGCTCGGCGCTCTGGGCTTCACGGCGGTGACGGTGGTCAACGGTGCGGGGCAGACCCTGCTCGCCGTCCCGGCCGACCAGCCGATCCGCCTTCTCGACGAGCGGCGCATCGGGCAGGTGCTGGCCCGCAACGACACGCAGGACGGTCTGGTGCTGACCGGCGGTGCCGCGCAGCTTCTGCTTGCCCGCCCCCTCGGCGCGCAGCGGCCGGCTGACCGGGCGCTGGTCGCCATCCGCCCGCTGACCGGCAGCCTGGAGGCGCTGGCCGGCGTCCTCGGCGGCTCCGCCTTCCTGGTCGGCAGCGACGGCACGTTGTACGGTCACGCCGGGCCGCTGGCCTGGGCCGACGTGCGTCCCGCCGCGGAGCGCGGCGAGGAGGTGCAGGCGAGCATCGGCGCCCGCGGCTACGGCGTGCGCAAGCTGCGCCTGCCCAAGGTGGCGGGAACGGAGGGGGACGGCACGCTGTACCTCGTCACCGTGCGCGAGACCACGCTGGCCGCCATGGCCGACAGCCTGCTGGACAGCTCCGCCCTTCTCGTCGTGCTGATGGTGCTCGTGGCGGGGACGTTGGGGCTGGACTGGTATTTCCGGCGTGTCTTCACGCCGGTCTACGCCTCCATGTCCGCCTTGTCGGCTTTGGCGGCGGGCGACACCGGCGTCGCCGTGCTGGGGGCGGAGCGCACCGACGAAGCCGGGCAGCTCGCCCGCACCGTGGAGGTCTTCCGCAGCCGCAGCCGCGCGCTGCGCGACGCCGAGGAGCGGCGCGCCCGTCACTGGCTGCGCCAGCAGTCCTTCATCCGCCGCCAGATGCTTCGCCTGTCCGAAACCCTGCCGGAGCAGGGGCGACGTGAACTCCTCGCCGACCTCGCCCGCATCGAGGCCGCATCGGAGGGCCGGACGCCCTGCGCACGCACCGACGATCCCGGCGCGCTCGCCGTCGCCTTCGAGGTGATGGCCGAGCGCGTGCGCGACCAGCACACCGCGCTCGACGGCATGGTCCGTCAGCTTCAGTCCGCGCTGGACACCCGCACCGAGCTTGTCGAGCTGCAGAAGCAGTTCGAGATCGCCCGGCGCATGCAGGCGGCCATCCTGCCGCCCGACCTGACCACCGCGCCCGACCTGGAGGCGTCGGGCCTGATGCGCCCGGCGGCGGAGTTCGACGGCAGCTTCTACGACTTCTTCCTGACGGCGGACGGGTCGCTGGCGGTGCTGATCGGGCAGGTGTCGGGCGGTGGGCTGGCGGCGGGCTTCATGACGGTGACGGCGCGCGCCGCCCTGCGGACGCTGGCGGCGGCCGGGCTTGGGCCGGCGGCCTGCCTGACCGGCGCCAACCGGCTGCTGGCGGCGGACAATGCCGCGGGTCTGTCGATCGGGCTCGCCATGGGCATCGTGTCGCCGCGCTCGCGCCGGCTGGTCTTCGCCGCCGCGGGCGTGCCGGAGCCCTTCCTGCTGCGGCGCTTCGGCGACGTGGTGGACCTGCCGGTGGCGGCCAACCCGCCGCTCGGCCTCGATCCGGCGATGACGGCGGTGGAAACCGCGCTCGACCTGCCGGTGCCCTCGACGCTGGTGCTGTGCAACGGCGGGCTGCTGGACGGCGAGAACCGCTTCGGCGTCGCCTTCGGGCGGGCGCGGCTGACCGGCATCCTCGGCAACCTCGACGACCTGTCCGCCGCCAGCGTCACCGCCGCGGTGTCCGCCGGTCTGGCCGAGCATGGCGGCGGCGCCGCGATGGCGGTGGACCGGCTGTGCGTCGCCCTGCGGGTGCGGGCATGAGGGCCGGCGCACTTCCATTCCCTCTCCCGCCCCGGGAGAGGGTGGCGCCAATGGCGCCGGGTGAGGGTCGTGCGAGAATGGTGGCGCGGTTCCTTGGCCGCACCCTCACCCTCCCGCCGCGACGCGGCGGGCCCCTCCCTCTCCCGGAGCGGGAGAGGGGTTGGCGGGCGGGGCGCCTTTTCGCCGGTGTTCTGGGATTGATGGGCGCCCTGCTCGCCGGGCCGGCGGTGGCGGAACTGGCTCCGGCGTCCGACGGTGGACCGGCGCTGTTCCAATGCAGCCGCTATCTGCGCAACGGGGAGGCGCTCTATGGCATCCCGCCGGGTATCCTGCACGCCATGAGCGTCGTGGAGTCCGGGCGGGCCGGGATGCCCTGGCCCTGGGCGCTGAACGTCTCGGGGCGCCCGCATTACCCGGCGACACGGCGCGAGGCGCTGCGGTTGATGCAGGATGGCGAGGGCGGCCTGCGCGGTGACGTGGCGGTCGGCTGCATGCAGATCCACACGCGCTGGCACGCCGGTTCCTTCGCGGGGGGCGACGACATGCTGGACCCCGCGGTCAACGTCGCCTACGCCGCCCGCTTCCTGCGGGAGCTGTACGACCGCCACGGCTCCTGGACGGAGGCGGTGCGTCGCTACCACGCCAGCGACCCGACGGCGCAGGACACCTACCTCTGCCTCGTGCTCGACCGGCGGGTGCGGCTCGGCTACCAGCGCGAGACGGCTGAAATGCGCCGGCTGTGCGGCGGCCCGGAATCGTGAGCGCGGAGCCATGAAGAAACTTCTGATCGGCGTGCTGGCGCTGCTCCTCCTTCTGGTGGCCTTTGCCGGGGGTTACTTCCTGGCCGGGGGCAGCATGCCGGGAGGCACCGAGGACCCCGCGCCCACCGAGGCGAACGCCGCACCGGCCACGCCCGCCGCGGCGCCGCAGGACGCGGCGAAGGTGGAGCCGGAGAAAGCCGCACCGACCGCCGTCCCGGTCCGTCCGGTTGCTGCCGTGAAGGCGGCGACGGCGCGCTTCTCCATCGAACTCGGCGTTTTCCGCTCCGCTGGGAACGCCCAGGACTTCGCGGCGGCGCTGGCCGGGCGGGGCCTTCCGGTGGAAATCGTCGAGACCATGGACGCCGCCGGCGGGCAATGGCATCGGGTGCGCGCCGGCGCCTTCGCCGATCGCTGGCAGGCTGAGGCGCGCCGCCCGTCCTTCGAGCGGACCGCCGGGATCGGCGGGGTGGTGGTCGAGGAGCCGCTTGCCGCCGCCCAGCCCGCGAAGGTCGGCGGCGGCGAATGATCCAGTTCGGACCAACGGGGTAACCCGCCGGATTTGCGGGCTTCTCCGCAGGACGGGGCGGGCCTCCGGGCCATCGCCGGGAAACCCCCGCGGGACTACGCCAGAACGAACCAGACAGCGCGCGGATTTGGGCCGCCGGGATGCTTCTATCAGGCTGGGCCGCCGTCTTGTGGGGCGGGCGGTCCATCCGACGGTTTCTTCCCCAGGAATTCCCGCGATGACCACGATCACGCTCGGACGATGGCAGGTGGCGGCTCTGGCCGCCGGCGTCGCCGTGCTGACCGTCGTGGCCCTGCTGCTCGGCGCGGTGATGGCGGCGCTGATCCTGACGGGCGGCGGCAATGGCGGTGGCGCGCTGGTGGCGTCCGCACCCGCCGCTTCCTCCGTGGCATCCGCCGGCGCACCTGCGGCCGGTGGCGCCGCTGGCGGCGGACTGGGCGCGATGGCACGCAGCAGCGTCGCCGACAGTTTCGAGGCCCGCCAGGGCGTGATCGAGACGGCGGACATCTTCAGCGACGAGGCGCGCGGACGGGCAATTTCGGCGACCGAGCCTATGACCCGCGGCGCCGCGGACGCGGCCCGCCGCTTCCTGCCCGGCTGGATGGCCGGCACCGCCGCCCACGTCATCGAGAAGACCGGCTACCGCGTCACCGAATTCGCCGGGAACAGCGTGGAAGGCCTTGTCGAGGACACGCTCAACGACCGGCTGGACGCGATGAAGGAGGACGGGGCGGCGCCGGTCCGCCACTACGCCATCGAACTCGGGCGTTTCGCCACCCCGGCCAACGCGGAGTCCTTCGCCGCCGCTGCCGCCCAGCGCGGCGTGCGCGGCACGGTCGATTTCGCGCCGCTGCCGGGCGGCAACGCCCCCTACGCCGTGCGCACCGGACGCTACGCCGCCGCCGATGAGGCCGCCCGCGCGCTGGACGCGCTGACGCGGACGAACGGGGTGTCCGGAACCGTCGTGACCCTTGCCGAAGCGGGAGAGCGCTGAACGCCATGACTCCGGTGAACGGAAAAGGATTTGGTTTGGCCGGCGTCCTGACGCTGGCGTTGTTGGTCGCCGGCTGCGCGGACAAGCCGCGCGCCGCGCTGGACAGCGTGTCCTTCACGGTTGCCCCCGCCGCCAACGACACCACGCCGGTCGCCATCGACCTTGTCGCCGTCCGCGACAAGGCGCTGGTGGACAAGCTGGGGACGCTGACCGCTGCGGAGTGGTTCGGCCAGCGCGAGCAGTCGATGCGCGACCATCCGGCCACGCTCGGCGTGACGAGCTGGGAACTGGTCCCCGGCCAGACGCTGAAGACGGACCTGCCGCCGGGCGAGCCGGCCTGGGCCTTGCTCGTCTTCGCCAACTATTCCACGCCGGGACCGCACCGCCTGCGCGTGCCCGACACACGAACGCTGACCCTCACCGCCGGGGACAAGGATGTCGAACTGGTTCCGTGATGTTCTTTCCCATTCCGTGAGGGCCGCATGACCGAGGCGCGCGACATTCCCGACGCCATCGACTGGCACGACGGGATGCTGCTGGCCCCGCAGCATTTCCAGCAGCAGGCGCTGCGGCACGAGCGGCAGCTGACCTACCATGTCCGGCAGGCGCGGCCCTTCCACTGGGGCGTCGTCCATCTCCAGGTCGACCGCGTGCAGCTCGTCTCCGGACTGGTCCAGGTGCGGGAGCTGGAGGCGATCCTGCCCGATGGCCTCGTCGTGGACTACCGCGCCGGGATCGACGAGCCGCTGGAGGTGGACATCTCCGCCTACGCCGACCCGGTGGGGCAGACGCAGATCACCATCCACCTGATCGTTCCCGCCGCCCGCGGCGACCGCGCTCCGGGGCCGGGGGAGACGCCGCGTTATGTCTCGGTCGAGGGCGCGCCGGTCGCCGACCAGCATGGCGGGGAGGAGCTGTCCATCGCGCGGCTGCGCCCTCGGCTGGCGCTGTTCGCCACCACCGGCCCGACGCAGAAGCCGCCGCAGAAGTTCGTCTCCATGCCGATCGCGCAGGCGACCTTCCGCAACGACGCCTTTGTGCTGACCGATTTCGTGCCGCCGGCCATGACCGTCGCCGCCAACGCGCCGCTCGGCCGGCTGGGGGCGGAGGTGGTGCGGCGCGTGCGCGAGAAGGCGCTGTTCCTGGCCGAGCGTTCCGGCGTGGGCAACGGCAACCCGGCGACCGAACTGGCCGAGGCGGCGCGGGCGGAGATCCGCAGCCTCGTCACCGGCCTGCCGCCGCTGGAGGCGCAACTCGGCGTTGGCGTCTGCCATCCGTTCGACGTCTACATGTCGCTGTGCACGCTCGCCGGGCACCTGTCGGCCTTCGCCAGCGGCGCCGTGCCGGCCAAGCTGTCGCGCTACGACCACGACGACCCGATGGCGAGCTTTGGCGAGGTGCGCGATTTCATCCTGCGCATGATCGACCGGGTGAAGGAGGGCGTCGCCCGCATCCCCTTCACCTTCGAGGACGGCATGTTCGGGCTGCCGATGGACGAGGCCTGGCTGAAGGGCCGGCTGGTCGTCGGCGTGCGCGGCCCGGCCTCCGCCCCGGTCAGCGAGGTCGCCGCCTGGATGGAGAACTGCATCGTCGCCTCCCGCTCGCGGCTGGAGACGCTGTCCGGCCTGCGCGTCAAGGGGGCCGAGCGCGTCGCGCTGGACGACAGCGGCGAGGGCGGTGTGGCGGCCCCGCGCGGCGTGGTGCCGTTCGAGATCAAGGTCGATCCCCGCTACATCGTCCCCGGCGAGCGGCTGGAGATCTGGAATCCGGACTCGCTGGGCAGCCGCTTCCGCCCCGTCGAGATCACCCTTTTCGTCAGCGCCTGAGGCTGGGAATGACCGCCATGCTGCACCGCCGGGATCTGGTCGATCACTTCCTCGCCTTCGCGCGGGAACTCCAGAAGCACCGCGCCGCGGTCGGGGCGGGTCGTCCCGCCGCCGCGAAGCCCGAGGGCGCCGCTGGGGAGACGGCGGACAGCCTGCCGGCCTTCCTGACCGAGGACGCCCTGGCGATCCCGGCGCCGCGCGGTGCCGCCGCGGCGGTGCCGGCCCTGGCGCTGGAGCCCGACGCCGAGATCATCATCCGCCGCCTTCAGGACTTCCTGGAGGCGCAGGCGGTCCAGGTCGGGCGCACCGGCACCGACCTGATGATCAGCCAGCACCGCGAGGCGCAATACGCCATGGCGGCGCTGGCCGACGACCTGTTCATCCACGACGTGGAGTGGAACGGGCGGGAGCTGTGGCGCAGCGTGCTGCTGGAACAGGCGGTGTTCCGCACCCGGCTGGCCGGCGAGCGGGTGTTCGACCGCATGGAGGCGCTGCTCGCCAGCAACGACCGGCGGCTGGTCCAGCTGGCGGCGGTCTATCTCTGCGTGCTCGGCATGGGCTTCAAGGGGCGCTGCCGGGTGCCGGGCGGCGAGTCCACCCTGCGCGACTACAGCGCCCGCCTGTTCGAGTTCATCGCCGGCCGCGAGTCCGAGCTGGGCGCGGGGGTGCTGCCCGGCGGGCGGACGCTGATCCCGGCCGCCTACGCCTACACGCTGACCGACGGCAAGGCGCGCACGCTGGCGCGCGGGCCGCGCTGGCCGCTGGTTCTGGGGGCCATCGCCGGGCTGTGGCTGGTCCTGGGTCAGGCGCTCTGGTGGATGTCCACCGCACAGCTTTCCAACGCGGCGGACGCGGTGCTTCAGGCATCGGTCCGCGTGACCCGCTGACGGGAGAGGACGGTCATGGAACTCCTGGCAGCGGTCCTGTCCGGCATCGCCGGCAACCAGATCTGGGTCTTCGCGGGGCTTCTCGTCCTCGTGCTGGTCATCATCACGGTGATGGCGGCGATCCTGCTGCGCGCCCGCAGCGCGGCGCCGCCCGCCCCGGCGGAACCGGCGGCCCTGCCGCCGCCCGACGCGACGGCGGAGGAGGGCGGGGCGGTCCCCGCGCTGGCCGCCACCGCGCCGGACGTCACCATCCGCGACATCCGCCGCCTGTTCCGCGACGGTCTGGCCGCCTATCGCGAGACGCTGTCGCGCAACGTCTATCTGGTGCCCTGGTACCTGCGCACCGGCGTCGCCGCGTCGGATGACGCCGGCCTGCTGTCCTGCGCGGAGGAGGTGCGCCCCCCGGTGACCGCCGAGCGGCACGCGGGCTTCTCCTGGCGCTTCTACGACCGGGCGGTGGTCATCGACGTCGACGACCCCCGCGCCGCCTGGGCCGGCGTGCTGGACCTGCTGGGCCGCCGCCGCCCGATGCTGCCCGCCGACGGGCTGATCCTGACCGTGCCGCTGGCCGAGCTGGACGACGTGCGCCGCGCCACCGCGCGCGGGACGGAGCTGTACGCCCGGCTGTGGGAGATCCAGCGCACGCTGGGCTTCGCCCTGCCGGTCTATGTGGTGGTGACGGGCTGCGAGGAGGCCCCCGGCTTCGCGGCGCTGGCCGAGGCATTGCCCCCGTCCCTGACCGGCGGGATGCTCGGCTGGTCGAGCCCCTACGCTCTGGAGACCGCCTTCTCCCCCGACTTCGTGAGTGAGGCGCTGCAGTCGCTGGCGGACGGCCTGCTGGCGGTGGAGCTGGAGGTGTTCGGCGCCACGGCCACGCCGGACGGCGCCCCGCTGTTCGCCCTGACGGAGCGGCTGACCGGGACGGAGGCGGCCTTGCGCGCCCTGCTCGGCACCGCCTTCAAGCGCACCGCCTATCAGGAAACGCTCTACGTCCGCGGCCTCTACTTCACCGGCCGCCCCGATCCGGACGCGGCGGCGCTGTTCGGGCGCGACCTGCTGAACCGCAAGATTTTCCCCGAGGCCGGTCTGCCCAAGCCGACCCGCGCGCTGGCCGCGTCCCGCGCGTGGCGCCGCTATTCCTGGCCGGTGGGGACGGGGGCCGCCGCGCTGGCCGCGATTCTGCTGCTGTGGATGGGGGTGCAGCGCGCCTCCACCCTGTCGGACCGGCTGGTTCCGGTCCTGGCCGATATTCCGGGCGGGCTCCAGCAGCTCGCCGACCAGCGTCCGGCGGTCGAAGCCGGGGCGCCGATGACCGCCGCCTACGGCGATCCGGCCGCCCGCTTCGTGCAGGGCGTGACCATGCTGCCCACCGACTGGACCTTCAACCCGCTGCCGGCCTCCTGGATCAGCGGCGTCCCGGATTCGGTGTCGGGAGCGCTGGCCGTCGGCTACCGCCGGCTGGCCCTGTCCACCGTGCGCGACGTCGCCGAGGACCGGCTGCGCCGCCTGACCCGCGACGGCGGGGTGGGGCCGGCGGGGGCGGGCGCCTTCGAGCGGCTGCGCGCCTTCGCGGGCGAGATCGGCATCGCCGAGGGCCTAGCCCGCGCCTACAACAACGTGGACGCCCGCGACCCGACCCTGCCGCTGGACGAGGTGCTGGACTTTGCGCTGGGCTCACCGCCCACCGGGCGGAGGTCAGCCGTCGCTTCCGGCAATACGCCGACTCCTATCTGCGCGACCTCGCCATGGGCGGCCTCGCCGCCGCGCGGCTGTCGGTCGCCGCCAGCGAGCTGGAGCTGCTGGCCGGCGGGGCGCGGTCCGGCGCCGACGCGGCGGCGGCCTACGCCGAGGTTCTGTCGAGCCTGGAGGACGCCGCCCGCGGCCTGGGGGCGGAGCGCGGCGCCTGGATCGGCGCCAACGGCCCCGTCCTGCCCCCCGAATTCGAGGCGCTGCTCGGCCGGCTGGAGAAGTCCGACCTGCTCGGCCCGAACCTGCGCGCCGACATCCTGGATCTGGCGCAACGCCGCTACGACGAGGCGGGCGTCGGCGCCCGCAGCCTGGACTCCGTGATCGGCCGCCTGCTGGAACAGGCCCCCAACGGAGGCGCTCGCTTGGCTCCGGCGGCGGAGCAGCTCCGCCGCACCCTGGCGGTGTGGATGGCCCGCCGCTTCATGAAGACGGACGACACCGGCGCGCTGGCGATGCCCGCCGTGGGTGCCGGCTGGGACCGCGCCGCTCTGGACAGCATCCCGCCGCTGGTCGAGGACTATCTGCTCTTCGACGCCAAGGACCTGCCGCAAGCGCCGGCCATGCTCCGCACCTCCATGCGGGCGGCGGCGCAGCACCAGCTTCGCCAGGGCGTGGAGCGCATCCTCGCCCGCGCTTTGGCCGGCAGTCCGGCGGCCGGCGGGGTGGACCGGGCCGGTGGGCTGGCGCAGCTCCGCGCCTCGGCCCACGCGCTGCGCACCGCCTTCCCGGTGCTGGCCGAAACCATGCAGTCCTTCCGCCAGATCGGGCTGACCACCTCCGCCGACACCATCCGCGACACGGTGGCCCGGCAGGCCAACGCCGTTCTGGCCCAGGCCGACCGGCTGCTGGAGGGCGACCAGCTCTACCGGCCCGACGCCCACGCGCTGGACGTCTGGGTGGACGGGCCGCTGGTGCCGCACCTGCTGTTCGGGCAGACCACGCCGGCCGGGCTGGCGCTTTATCTCGGCAACGCCCGGCAGGAGGTGACGGTGCTTGCCCGCGACATCGCCGCCCCCGTGGTGGAGATCCTGGAGCGCTCGGTGATGGGCGCCGGGACCGGGTCGGGCGCCGCCGCCAAATGGGCGCGCATCATCGCCGAGCTGGACAAGTACGACGGCGGGCGCCCGAACAGTTCCCTGGCGCAGCTGGAAAAATTCGTGACGGTGGAAAGCGCCGCGGTGGACGCCGCCGGCTGCCAAAATCTCGGCGCCATCGACGGGGTGCCCGACGACTTCTTCCGCAGCCGTCTGGCCGAGCTGAAGCAGTGGATCGCCACGCGTTGCGTGCTGGCCGCCGACGCCCGCGTCTACGACGCCTACGTCGACATGGCCGCCTCGTTCAACGAGATGCTAGCCGGCCGCTTCCCCTTCGCCGCCGCCGCAGTGGCGGGCGAGGAGGCGGACCCGGCGGCGGTGCGCGCCTTCTACGAGCGGTTCGACGCGCGCTCGGCCTTTGTGCTGGAGGGGCTGCGTCGCGGCGAGCGCTTCGGAACCGCAGGGCGGGAGGCGCTGCGCTTCGTGGAAACCATGGAGCGGGCGCGTCCGCTGCTGATCGCCGCGGTGACCCCGGACCAGAGCGGCGGTCTGGCGCTCGACCCCGCCTTCCGCGTCAACCGCGGGCGTGAGGCCGGGGGCAGCGACATCATCGAATGGAAGCTCGCCACGCCGAACGGCTCCCTGTCCAGCATGCTGCCGCGGACGCCGTTGCGCTGGTATCCGGGCGACAAGCTGAGCGTGACACTGCGCTGGGCGAAGGACGGCACGGTGCTGCCGGTGTCCGGCGTCGGTGCGGGGGCGTCGGTGGACGGACCCTCGCTGCGCTTCGACTACGACGGTCCCTGGGCGCTGTTCGCCCTGGCCAGCCGACAGGCCGCGCCGCAGCGCGACCGCCGCCCCGGTCCGGACACCGAACCGCTGCTGCTGTTCGAAGCCACGGCCAGCGGCCCGGTCAAGGAAGCCGCCGCCGCTGCCCCGATGCCGATCGCTCCGGCCGTGCAGGCGGTGCTGCAACCCGTGGTGAAGCCCAACGTGCGGGTCTTCATGACTCTGGCGGTCAAGCGCACCGTCCTGGCCGACGGCAAGCCGCCGCGCGAGGAGAAGGTGGCCGTGCCGGCGCTGCCTGCGCAGGCGCCGCCGCTCGCCCCGGTCGGCAGCATGCGGCGGATGCCGGGTCTGGCCGGATGGCCGGCGCCCTCCGGGGCGGTGGCTCCGGCGGATCGCGCCTTCTTCGATCTGGGCACCCCTCCGTCCCAATCCCCGATGCTCCGCCCCGCGGCCCAACGCTTCCCGTGAGCAGTTCCATGACCACCACGCCCCACCCTCTGATCGACATCGGTGCCCTGCTCCAGCCCATCCCCGGCGACGATCCGGCGGGCGACGACCTGCGCCACGGCCCGGAATTCGACGCGCTGACCGAGGCGCGCCGGATGGACGACGATCTGGACCAGGGCATCTGGCAGACCACCGTCAAGAAGGCGGACTGGAAGGGCGTCGTCCAGCAATCCTCGGACCTGCTGAAGACCCGCACCAAGGACCTCCAGGTCGCGGCGTGGCTGGTCCAGGCGCTGGGCCACCTGCACGGCCCGGCGGGGCTGGCGCCGGGGCTTCTGCTGGTCCACGGGCTGGTCGAGGATTTCTGGGACGGTCTCTACCCGCGCCTGGACGACGGCGACCCGGAGCCGCGGCTGGCCCCGCTGGTCTGGCTGGACAGCCAGTTGTCGCGCGACCTGATGGCGACCGCCATCACCCAGCCGGGGCCACACACCGACGAGACGCACCGTTTCCAGGACTGGCAGAACGCGCAGCGCCTGCGCAAGCTCGCCACCCGCGACCCGCGCGCCTTCCACGCGGCGGTTGACGACGGCGAGGTGACGGTCGAGCAGATCCTCGCCGCGCAGGACCGCACCCCGCCGGACTTCTACCAGACCCAGCACGGTCACCTGCGCGACACGGTGACGGCGGTGCGAACCCTGGCGGCGGAGCTGGACGCCGTGGCCGGGCGCGCCGCCCCCGGCTTCAGCCAGCTTCTGAAGACTCTGGAAAGCCTGATCCAGTTCCACCGCGAAGCGCTCGCCAAGCGCGGCATCGATCCGGACGGCGCCTCCGCCGCGCCGGAGGAGGCCGAAGGTGAGGAGGGGGCCACCATCGACGCGTCCGCCGAGATCATCCCCGCCGCCGCCTTCGCCCGCCCGGGCGGGCCGCGGACCCGACAGGAAGCCTACGCGATGCTGCACCAGATCGCCGATTTCCTGGCGCGGGAGGAGCCGCACAGCCCGACCTCCTACCTCGTCCGCCGCGCCGCCGCCTGGGGGAACCTGTCCCTGCCGGAGCTTTACGCCGAACTGCTGGGCGACCGCGGCGAGGTCGGACGGATCTTCGGCCTTCTGCGGCTTGAGGAGCACTGAGCCATGCCCCGCATCCTGCTCGATTACCCCGGCATCAAGGGCGAGTCGCTGATCCGCAACTACAAGAATCTGGCCGATTGCGTCAGTTTCGACCTGTCGTCGGGCAAGCGCGAGGTCGGCGGCTTCAACTACGACGACCCGATCGAGGACAACTCCTACTTCGGCAGTCGCAAGGCGCAGAAGCAGGACAAGCTCGGCGTCGACAGCCTGAAGCTGGAACGGCACTTCGACCTCGCCTCGCCCAAGCTGATGCGGGCGGCCTTCGATCCGCAGAAGAAGGACGTCACTGCGAAGATCTACTTCTTCCGCACATTCGCCCAACTGCAGGGCGGCGAGCATTTCGGCCAAAGCGACATTTTCGCCGAGCCGTACCTGACCATCATCCTGAAGAACACGCAGATCACGGAGTACGTGCTGTCGGTCGACGACGACGACAGCAGCAACGGCACCGAAACCATCTCGCTGGCCTTCGACCAGCTGCAGATGACCTACCAGCATCAAATCGATGGCCGGAAAATCGGCCAAATCCATGGCGACATCACATTGGCGAGCAAGTCATGACCCAGTCGAACCCGTCGGCCCTGACCGGCGACACCACCGTCCTGTCCCGCAACGGCGAGGGGCGCCGCGGTCCGGCGCGCCGGGCCGAGCATTTCCTGGAGCAGGTGATGTTCCAGAGCCGCTGGCTCCTGGCGCCGCTCTATGTCGGCCTGGTGGGAGCGCTGCTGATGATCGGCTGGCGCTTCGCGCTGGAGCTGGTGCACGCGCTGCCGCTTCTGATCCACGGCACGGAAAACGACATCATCCTGATCGTGCTCGGGCTGGTCGACCTGACGATGGTCGGCAACCTCGTGTTGATGGTGATCTTCAGCGGTTACGAGAACTTCGTCTCGAAGATCGACGTCGCCGGCCACGCCGACCGCCCGGAATGGATGGGCAAGCTGGATTTCAGCGCGCTCAAGGTGAAGCTGATCGCCAGCATCGTGGCGATCTCCTCCATTCAGATCCTCAAGACCTTCATGAACGTGTCGGAGGTCTCCGACCGCGACCTGATGTGGCTGGTCGCCATCCACGTCACCTTCATCGTCTCCGGTGTCCTGCTGGCGACCATGGACGTGCTGGTCAAGAAGAGCCACGCGCACTGACATCCGGCAGGAAAGGAGAGGGCATCATGATTCGGTATGCGCTGGCGTTCCTCGCCATCCTTCTGACCGGCCTGCCCGGAGCGTCGAGGGCGGAAACGCCCCCTGGGCCGGCGAAGGTGGTGGTCGGCACCTACGTCAACCAGATCACCGGGGTGAACCTCCGCGACAATCAGGTCAATGTGGACTTTTACGTCTGGTTCCGCTGGGACGACGACTCCCTGAACCCGCTGGAGACGTTCGAGCTGATGAACGGGCGGATCGAATCCCGCACGCCCACCCCGGTCCGCAAGTTGAAGGACACCAACTACGGGCAGGCGCGCGTCCAAGCCGTTCTGAACCAGCCCTGGGATGTGAGCCGCTTCCCCCTGGACACCCAGACCATCCGTCTGGTGATTGAGGACAGCGACCAGACGGCCGAATACGTCGTCTATGTGCCGGACACCGACAACAGCACCGTCGATCCCGACGTCGACGTCTCCGGCTACACGCTGATCAACAACGGCGCCACCATCTCGGCGCATCGCTACCGCACCAACTACGGCGACATCACCCTGCCGAAGAACCACGAGTCGGTCTATTCCCGCTACACCCACGCGATCACATTGGAGCGGCCGGATTCGGTCTATTACATCAAGACCTTCTCGACCATTTTCATCTCCTCGCTGGTGGCCTTCCTGGCCTTCCTGGTGAAGCCGGTGGACCTCGACCCCCGTTTCGGCCTGGGCATCGGCGCGCTGTTCGCGGTGGTCGCCTGCTACTTCGTCATCGCCAGCGACCTGCCGCGCAGCAGCGGCTTCACCCTGTCGGACCGGGTCAACCTCGCCTCCATGGGCATGATCTTCCTCAGCCTGATGCAGAGCGCGGTGTCGCTGATGATCTACGAGCGGAACGCGGCGAAGGCCCTGATCCTGGACCGCTGGTCCCTGGTGATCTTCCCCGTCGCCTACGCGCTGCTGTGCGTCTGGCTGACCACGGTGTGAGTCTGGCGCCGTGATCCAGTTGGGGGGCGCCGTTCCGGCCTGAGCTTCGCCACAATCCTCCGTCATCCTCCGCGTGGAGCGATGAGGGAGAGTGGGATGATCGGAAACCGGACGGCGCTGGCTGCGGCGACGTTTCTCGCCATCGGGATCGCGGTGGCGGGCTGGTCGGCGGGGCGCGAGGTCGCCCAGGTCCGGCTGGCCGACCGTTTCGTCACCGTGAAGGGCTCCGCGGAGCGCGAGGTCAAGGCGAACCTCGCGCTGTGGCCGGTGCGCTTCGTCGCCACCGGCGATGATCTCTCGGCCGTCCAGACGAAGACGGCGGCGGACGAGAAGGCCGTGCTGGCCTTTTTGGAACGCTACGGGCTGGGTGCCGACGCCGTTGTCTCGCGCTCGCTCGATCTCGTGGACCTGCTCGCCCAGGCCTACCGCCAAGGGCCGGCGGACCAGCGCTACATTCTCACCCGCACTCTGATGATCCGCAGCCCGGACGTGGAGCGGGTCGATCGAGCCAGCCAGAATCTGGCGGAGTTGCTCGACCAGGGCGTCACCCTGGGCGGGGAGCCGGGCATGGGCTCCGGCCCCAATTACCTGTTCACGCGGCTGAACGACGTAAAGACCGAGATGATTGCCGAGGCGACCGCCAAGGCGCGCGAAGCGGCAACCCAGTTCGCGACCGACAGCGGCGCCACTCTGGGCGGCATCCGCCGCGCCAACCAGGGTCTGTTCCAGATCCTCGCCCGCGACGAAGCTCCCGGCATCATGGAAAGCCGGCAGATCGACAAGATCGTCCGCGTTGTGTCGACACTCGACTGGGAACTGGTGGATTGATGGGGCGGCAGTGCTCCGCCCGCCTTCTCGCTGTATAGGTCATCTATATATTGGATTCGCCGCATCTGGCCGTCCGCTGCCCAAAAGGCGGCGGGCGGCACGGCCTGCGGGTGGCTTATGGATCGTGATGGCGCGGAAACTGACAATCCTGTTTCTGTAATCCGTCGATTGCGCCGCCAAGCGAACAATAAACCTTCGCCCTCTGCCAAAATACGCTCAGAAAATCGGCAGAATGGGCAGATGTCGTGCATCGTTTGCTCGATGCATTTCGTGGGTTGATCGGCTGTTCAGATCGGCTCCCTGCATCCCCTCGCCGATATTCCTCAAAAATGACGATTCCGGCAGAAAGCGCTAGTTCACCTGCGTCGAGCATGGTTATATAGCCATCGTATATAGCGAATTCAGGGTGCCCGCTCATGTCCGTCCAACCGCAGGTGTCGTTCGCCGGGCCGCACGCGTCGCCGATCGGCGCGGAGCGCATCCGGCTGCTGGAGGCGGTGGGGCGCGAGGGCAGCATCTCCGGAGCGGCGCGGTCGGTTGGCGTCACCTACAAGGCGGCCTGGGACGCCATCGACGCCATGAACAACCTGTTCGGCCGCCCGCTGGTCGAGGCGCAGGCCGGCGGAAAGCGCGGCGGCGGAACCGCCTTGACGCCGGACGGCGTGCGGCTGGTCGCCACCTTCCACCGCCTGCAGAGCGAGATGGTCCGCGCCTTCCAGGTGCTCGAACCGGAACTCAACGGCACCGGCCTCTCAGCGGCCAGCCTGATGTGGGGATTCTTCATGCGCACCAGTGCCCGCAACGCCCTTCGCGGAACCGTTACCGCCATCACCGACGGGGCGGTGAACGCCGAAGTCACCCTGGCCGTCTCGGACCAGACCTCGATCGTCGCGATCATCACCCGTGACAGCGTGCGCGACCTGGGCCTGTTCCCGGGGCGCGCGGCGACGGCTCTGATCAAGGCGCCCTTCGTGATCCTCGCCCCGGCGGACGAGGCGAAGCGCACCTCGATGCGCAACCGCGTGGAAGGCGTGGTGGCCCGCCGCGAGGACGGCGCGGTCAACAGCGAGATCACCCTGGACATCGGCGGCGGCAAGACGCTGACCGCCATCATCACGCTGCGCAGCGCCGACGACATCGGCCTGAAGCCCGGCGACCCGGCCTGCGCGCTGATCGACGCATCGCACATCATTCTTGCGGTGGATTGACGATAGATCGGAAGGAGTTTTCGAATGACGCGTTTCCTGCTTGCCGCCGTCGCGCTGCTGTCCGTCTCGGCGACGGCCCGGGCCGACGAATTCAACGTCGCGGTCGCCGCGAACTTCACCGCCCCGGCGAAGGAGATCGCCACCGCCTTCGAGCAGAAGACCGGCCACAAGGCCGTCCTGAGCTTCGGCGCGACCGGCCAGTTCTACGCCCAGATCAAGCAGGACGCGCCCTTCGTCGTCTTCCTCGCCGCCGACGACGAGACCCCGAAGAAGGCGGTGGAGGAGGGCTTGGCCGTTCCGGAGTCCCGCTTCACCTACGCCGTCGGCCGTCTGGTGCTGTGGACCAAGGCCGGCGACGCGCCGCTGGGCGAGGACACGCTGCGCAAGGGCGCCTTCGAGAAGCTGTCGATCGCCAACCCGGCGACCGCGCCCTACGGCCTCGCCGCCGTGCAGACGATGAAGAAGATGGGCGTCTACGAGGCGATCCAGCCGAAGATCGTCCAGGGCAACAGCATCGCCCAGGCATTCCAGTTCGCCGAGACCGGCGCCGCCGAGCTGGCCTTCGTGGCTCTGTCCCAGGTGATCGCCAAGCCGGACGGCACCCGCTGGCCGGTGCCCGAAGCGCTGCACGACCCGATCTTCCAGGACGCCGTCCTGCTGAAGAAGGGCGCCGGCAACGAGGCCGCCACGGCCTTCCTCGCCTTCCTGAAGGGGCCGGAGGCCGCCGCGGTGATCTCCAAGTACGGCTACGGCACGCGGGCGCCGAACTGACCATGCCGGCCTCCCTGGTAAGGACAGCCCGCCGATGAGCTGGCAACCGATCATCCTGACGCTGGAGCTGGCGGCGCTGACGACGGTCATCCTGCTGATCGTCGGCACCCCCCTGGCCTGGTGGCTGGCGCGGTCCGGAGCCTGGTGGAAGGAGGCGGTGGCCACGGTGGTGGCGCTGCCTCTGGTCCTGCCGCCGACGGTTCTGGGTTTCTACCTGCTGATGCTGCTGGGGCCGAACGGCCCCGGCGGGTGGCTGGCCTCCCTGTGGGGCGCCCGCTCCATGGCCTTCACCTTCGAAGGGCTGGTCATCGGATCGGTGCTGTACTCCATGCCCTTTGTGGTGCAGCCGATCCGCAACGCCTTCGAGGCGTTCGGCGACCGCCCGCTGGAGGCGGCGGCGACGCTGCGCGCCTCGCCGCTCGACACCTTCTTCACCGTGGCGGTGCCGCTGGCCCGCCGCGGCTTCCTGACCGGCGCCGTGCTGGGCTTCGCCCACACCATGGGCGAGTTCGGCGTCGTCCTGATGATCGGCGGCAACATTCCCGGCCAGACCAAGGTCCTGTCGGTGGCCATCTACGACTATGTCGAGACGCTGCAATGGGACGAGGCCCATCTGCTGGCCGGTGGCATGCTGGTCTTCTCCTTCACGGTGATCCTGACGATGATGATGCTGGAGAAGCGCATCGGGCGGGGCGGGCGATGAGCCTGTCGGTGCATTTCCACGGGACGCTCGGCCAGTTCGCCCTGGACGTGGCGTTCGAGGCGCCGGGCCGCGGCATCACGGCGCTGTTCGGCCCGTCCGGCTGCGGCAAGACCTCAGTGCTGCGTTGCGCGGCCGGATTGCAGCGGCTGAACGGGCGCTTTGCCCTGGACGGCGACGTCTGGCAGGAGGGGCGGACCTTCCGGCCGACGCACAAGCGGCCCATCGGCTACGTCTTCCAGGAAGCCAGCCTGTTCCCGCATCTGTCGGTGCGCACCAATCTGCTGTTCGGTCATCGCCGGACGGTGGGGCGCGGCGTGCCGGAGCACATCCGCCTGGACGATGTGGTGGATCTGCTGGGGCTGGGGCATCTGCTCGACCGCTCGCCCGAGCATCTGTCCGGCGGCGAGCGCCAGCGGGTCGGCGTCGGCCGCGCGCTGCTCTCGCAACCGCGCCTGCTGCTGATGGACGAGCCCCTGGCAGCGCTCGACCGCTTCAGCAAGGAGGAGATTCTCCCCTATCTGGAGCGGCTGCACGGCGTTCTGTCCGTCCCCGTCCTCTATGTCAGCCACGACATCGCGGAGGTCGAGCGGCTGGCCGACCATCTGGTGCTGCTGCGCCAGGGGCGCGTCGTCGCCGCCGGCCCCATGCAGGAGCTTCAGGCCGATCCCACCCTGCCCATCGCCCGCATGCCCGAAGCCGGGGTGACCCTGCCCGCGGTGGTGGCGGGGCGGGAGGACGCCTACGGCCTGACCTTGCTGCGGCTGGACGGCGGCCATCTGCTCGTTCCGGGCGACCTCGGGCCGCAGGGAACGGCGCGGCGCGCCCGCATCGCGGCGTCCGACGTCAGCCTCGCCCGCAACCCGCCGGAGGGCAGCACCATCCTGAACGCGCTTCCCGCCCGCATCGTCGCGGCGGAGCGGCAGGACGAGGTGCAGATCATGGCCGTCGTGGCCCTGGGCGAGGAGGGCAGGGGCGCGCGCATGCTCGCCCGCGTCACCCGCAAGAGCTGGGACGCCCTGGGGCTGTCGCCGGGCCAGCCGGTCTATGCCCAGGTCAAGGGGGTGGCCCTGGTCCAGGAATCGATGTGATTCGGATGGACGCGCTGCTCGCTACCTCGGCGTGAAGCGCTTGGGCAGGCGCAGCGCCCCCGTCCCCATCGCGATTCCGAACAGAACGCACAGCAGCCCGGCGGCGTGGGCAAGCGTGAAGGCTTCTCCCAGGAACAGCACGGCGGCCAGCACGCCCGCCGCCGGAATCAGCCCGGTGAACAGCCCGGCCCGGTTGGCCGGGACATGGGCGATCCCGCGCATCCACAGCACCACCGCCAGCAAGCCGCCGGTCAGGCCGGACGCCACGAACAGCAGCCAGACCCAGCCGGGCACCGCGGCCGGATCGAAGCCGCCCAGCGTCGCCAGCGCACCCGGCGTCATCATCGCCGCGGCCAGCACATTCGCCAGACAGGTCAGCGCCAAAGGCGGAATCCGCCCGCCGAGCTGCCGGGCGAAGACTCCGTACAGCCCCTCCGACACCACCGCGCCCAGCACCAGCGCGTTGCCGACGACGGAATCGTCGGGTCCACCGCCGCCACCGGGGCGCAGATTCAGCGCCACCATGCCAACGACCGCCAAAGCGATGGCCGCGGCGCTGCCGGCTCCGATCCGCTCGCGCAGGATCAACGCCGCCCCGAGAGCCGTCATGGCCGGGATGGTGCTGGTGATGATCCCGGCGGCCACCGCACTGGTCTCGCGCAACCCATAGAGAAGGAACAGGTTAAACAGAACCATGCCGAACAGGGAGAGCAGGGTGAGGCTCGTCCAGTCCCGGCCATTGCGCGGCAGCGCCGCCGTTCCACCCCTGAGGGCAAAGGGCGCCAGAAGCACCGCGACCAGGGCGAAGCGCATTTCTGCCGCCACCAGCGGTGGGATATGGGATACGATCACCTTGGACGCTGGAACGGACAGGCCGACCAGGGTCATCGACAGGGCGAGGTTGAGATAAGCGGCACGCATGGGCCGCATTCTATGATCGCCGCCGCCGCCTTACGGAAGCGGCATTTTCACGCAATGAATTTGCAAAGAATACGTGTCATTCTTCGCGCCAAGGTCGCGGTACACAAGGGGCGGGGTATGTCGGAGCCGATCCTCGGGATCACCAATTGGATGCATCTGTTCCGCTGGATCGTGAAGCTGATCCGTGACGAATACGGCGTGGATGAAAAGGTCCTGACCCGCAACGCCGTGCTGGACGGCGGAATCGGCCTCACAGCCGAGCAGCTCGAACAGGTGCTGGACCACATCGCCGAAACCTTTGAGCTGACCTTCCCCGAGAACACCCTGAACGAAACCGTGCGGTTGGAAGACCTCTGCACGCTGACGGCCTGGATGCGCGGCCTCTTCAAGAAGCCGGACTTCGTCACCCCGCCGTTCGAAGAGCGTTGCCGGTCTCTCAACAACGTGCCGGCCTGACCCGCGCGTCTCGCTTTCAACAGCGCATGGCTGGAAACGCTGCCGTGGATTCCCATCTCCGGCAGCGAACCCGTCCTGCCAACCTTTCTCCCTGAGCCGTTCATGCCGTTGCATCTCATCAAGCTCGCCGTCGGGATCGACGACCTCGACCATCTGGCGGCGGTGCAGGCGCGCCGCGCGCAGGCCGTCGACGGCCGGTCGATGATTCCCGTCTTCACGCGCCGCGTGCCGAAGCACGGGGACGAAATCCTCGCCGGCGGTTCGATCTATTGGGTGGTCCGCGGTTCCGTTGCCGCCCGCCAGCGGGTG
>NZ_CP007794.1:1357500-1567500 GCF_000632475.1 Azospirillum argentinense | reverse complement strand
CCGGGGATAACAGGCTGATGACTCCCAAGAGTCCATATCGACGGAGTCGTTTGGCACCTCGATGTCGGCTCATCACATCCTGGGGCTGGAGCAGGTCCCAAGGGTTCGGCTGTTCGCCGATTAAAGTGGTACGTGAGCTGGGTTTAGAACGTCGTGAGACAGTTCGGTCCCTATCTGCCGTGGGTGTCGGAGTTTTGCGAGGATCTGTCCCTAGTACGAGAGGACCGGGATGGACATACCTCTGGTGCACCGGTTGTCACGCCAGTGGCATGGCCGGGTAGCTAAGTATGGACGGGATAACCGCTGAAAGCATCTAAGCGGGAAACCCACCTCTAAACCAGAACTCCCTTGAGAGCCGTGACAGACCATCACGTCGATAGGAGGCATGTGGACGGGCGGCAACGCCTGAAGCTGAGCCTTACTAATCGCTCGATCGGCTTGATCCTTCCCAGCAGGCGGCCCGCGCGCAGCGGCAAGCCCTGGGCGCACGAGCCAACACCGCAAAGAACAAGAGCAAACGTCCTCGATCAACGACACCTCTGCCGTCCCCGTCCGGATGGTTCGCGTGTGCCTTGGTGACCTGGTGGTCATGGCGAGGCTCCCAACACCCGATCCCATTCCGAACTCGGCCGTGAAACGCCTCAGCGCCGATGGTACTGCGTCTTAAGACGTGGGAGAGTAGGTCGCCGCCAGGTCACCACGGCACACGCCAAACCAACACGGACGTGGACGCAGCAAGGCTTCAGACACACTTGACAATCGGCTTCATGAACGGCAAGGCCGGCGCTTTCCCACGTGGGAAGCGCCGGCTTTTCGTTGTGCCTGTTGTGCGAGAGGTATCGCTGTGGGCCCCCTCCCTAACCCTCCCCCGCTCCGCGGGGGAGGGGATTATGGGGGTGGGGATTGGTTGCCGGGGCGGCGATCGAGTTGGGTCAGGATCGTCTGGGCCTCGGTCAGCAGGGCGTCGCGGACGCGGATGTATTGGTCGAGGGAGGTCCCGGATCGTTGCCGCGCCTGCAAGGCGGCGATCTGGATGTCGAGCGCGTCGAGATCGCGGTCGATGCATTTCAGCGCGTCGCGCGCTCGTTGCTCTTCCTGCGCGTTCATGGCCACTCCTCCCGTGTCTGGTCTGGATTTCCGGCGAATCGCATCCGAACGAGGTACGGCTTTTTGTTTTGGTCTCCCTGGCACTGCTTTTGCTGAACGAGTTCCGTTCACGAGCGTCCGCTCGGCAAGCTGAGAGGGAGACTACGATGGCGTCACGCGGAATCAATGCCGGTTTGGTGATTACGGTCGCTCAGAGTGCCATCGACTTTCTGTGGTCGCATTGGGACGGCTCGTCCAAATCCGTCCGCTCGGCGCTGATGGCCTCGGAATTCTGGACGCTGCAAGCCTATGGCCGGCATGGCCAGTGGGTGCAGTCGGTCACCCGCGACGCGTTGGTCGAGTTTCTCGGCAACTACATCGACCGACGCATGGAGGTCGGCGACAGCGAGGATCGGGCGGTCGCCACCGCGGTTTACCGTCTCACGGGCAAGACGGTGGGTGCGGTTTGAACGGAGGCCAGGAATTGGCCTGCCTGTTTTTTGTCCGGATGCCCATGGGGTGAGCAATGCTTCCCATGGGCGTCCGGGAAGCGGATGTCACTCGGGGTCGGACCACAGCTTGCCGCCGCTGGCCCAATCGCTCTTCTTCACGTCGTGGAAGATGACATCGACCGCCTCCGGGCTGCAGCCGAGCACCGCGACCGAGGCGTCGGTGAGCGCCTTGGCGTAGGCGCGCTTCTGCTCCAGCGTGCGGCCTTCGAAAAGCTGAACATTGATCAGCGGCATCGTCGTTCCATCCCCTCTGTTGCGGACCGCGGTCCGGAAAGCTCAGTTTTTGTAGTCCGGGCAGCGCCGGTCCAGGCGTCGCAGCAGCGCCGGCCATTCCAGTTCGCCTTCGGGCTCCGGATCGGCGGTGAGCTGCCGGTAGGTCTTGTCGCACAGCTCCGGCGGCGGCGACACCAGTTCCGCGCCGGCCGCCTGCGCGGCGAGCTGCATCCGGCACGCCTTGTCCAGCATGTCCATCAGGCAGAAGGCCTCCGCCACCGTGCGCCCGGTCACCAGACTGCCGTGGTTGTGGAGCAGCATCGCCCGACGGGTGCCGAGGTTGGCGACGAGGCGGACCTTCTCGCTGTCGGTCAGGGCCAGCCCCTCGTACCGATGGTAGGCGAGGTCGCGGTAAAAGCGCAGGGCGTGCTGGGACAGTGGGAGGAGCCCGTCCTTCAGCATCGACACCGCCACCGCCGCCTCGTTGTGGAGGTGCATGACGCAACGCGCGTCTTCGCGCGCCGCATGGACGGCGCCATGGATGACGAAGCCGGTGGCGTTCACCGGGTGGGGGCTGTCGCTGATGATGGCGCCGTGGATGTCGATCTTCACGAGGTTGGACGCGGTCACCTCGTCGAAGGACAGGCCGAAGGGGTTGATGAGGAAGCGCCCCGGCTCCCCCGGCACGGCCAGCGAAATGTGTGTGTAGATCAGGTCGTCCCAGCCGCGTTCGGCGACCAGACGGTAGGCGGCGGCGAGATCGATCCGGGCCTGCAACTCGGCATCACCGATGCCGGTGTCGGCGATGCGCGGTCCGGCATGGACGAATGATCCGCTGGTGTCCGTCATAGTCGGCTCCCGGTCTGTGCGATGAGCGGGGGAGCGTCGCATGGCGCGGCGCGGTTGTCCAAGCGGGACGCTGGGACTATTCCGGATTTCGGAAATCACTGGCTCGCCCTGGTTGCGGTCCCTTAGACTGAGGGGCTTTCCGCCGCCGAGTGCACAGTGATGACCATGACCGCTCCAGTCTCCGCCCCGTCCGACCGCAGCGCGCCGGAAGGGGGCCGAATGGAGGATCAGGCGAAGCCCTCCATCCTCGTGGTGGACGACGAGGAGGGGATTTGCAGCTTCCTGTCGCGCGCGCTGGAGCGGCGCGGCTGGCGGGTCGAGGTGGCGGGCAGCGCCGAGGAGGGCGCCCAGAAGCTGGAGCGCATCCACGCCGAGGTCATCATCCTCGACGTCGCCCTGCCGGGCCGCTCGGGGCTGGACTGGCTGAAGGAGCTGATGGCCGGCGGCTACGCCGGCGAGGTGATCCTGGTCACCGCCTTCGCCGACATGGACACGGCCATCGACGCCCTGCGCTCCGGTGCCGCGGATTTCGTGCTGAAGCCCTTCCGGGTCGAGCAGATCCTGAACTCCATCGACCGCTGCGTCGAGCGCACCCGGCTGACCCGCGAGAACTATGTGCTGCGCCGGCAGCTGTCGAAGAAGGACAACGGGCGGGACGAGATCGTCGGGCGGTCGGACGCCATGACGCGGTTGCGCTCGCTGGTCCAGCGGGTGGCGCCGACCCCGTCCACGGTGCTGATCCAGGGCGAGTCCGGCGTGGGCAAGGAGCTGGTCGCCCGCGCGCTGCACGACCTGTCGCCGCGCGCCGACCGGCCCTTCGTGGCGGTGAACTGCGCGGCGATCTCCGCCGACCTGATCGAGGCGGAGCTGTTCGGCCACGCCCGCGGCGCCTTCACCGGGGCCAAGGACGCGCGCAAGGGGCTGTTCTACTACGCCCACGGCGGCACGCTGTTCCTGGACGAGATCGGCGAGCTGTCGCTGACGTTGCAATCCAAGCTGCTGCGCGTTCTGGAGGAGCGGCGCATCCGTCCGGTCGGCAGCGAGCAGGAGGTGCCGGTGGACGTCCGCGTGGTCACCGCCACCAACCGTGACCTGAAGGCGGAGGCCGCGGCGGGGCGCTTCCGCCCGGACCTGTTCTACCGGCTGGAGGTGATGACGCTGACCATCCCGCCGCTGCGCCAGCGCGCGGTGGACGTGCCGGAGCTGGCCGCGTTGTTCATGCGCTTCCTGCCGGCGCGGCTGGCCGTGCCGCCGCTGACCCTGACGCCGGAGGTGACGCGGGCGCTGATGTGCCATTCCTGGCCCGGCAACGTGCGCGAGCTGCGCAACTTCGTGGAGCGGTCGCTGCTGCTCGGCGAATTCCCGCTCGACGATCTGGACACCGCCAACGCCGCGGCGGTGGAGGCCGGCTTGGCCGCGGACCCCAGCCTGTGCGCCGCCGCGGTGGCCGGCAACCCGCCCTGCGCGCCCTGTCCGGTCCGCCACGTCCGCATGGACGGCGACAATGACGTGCTGCCGCTGGCTGAGGTGGAGAAGCGCCACATCCTGACCGTGCTGGCGCGCTGCGACGGCAGCAAGACGCGCGCCGCCGACCTGCTGGGCGTGTCGCGCAAGACGCTGGACCGGAAATGCGTGGAATGGGGGGTGTGACGCCCCAATCTCCGCCCCCATCTCCGGCGCCTCGCCCCAATCCGCCCCAGCCCAATATGCTGAAGCGGCTGGCGACGGCCTACGCGGAGTCGGTGCGGCTCAAGCTGCTGGCGCTGGTGCTGGCGCCGCTGCTGGTCGGCGCGCCGGTTCTGCTGATGATCGTCTGGGCCTGGGGAACGCAGGGCTACGACCAGCTTCTGGTCAACAAGGTCAGCTCCGACCTGGGGACGGCGCGGCAGTTCTTCGACCGGGTGCAGATGTCGCTGCGCAACGGGTTGGAGGGGGTGGCGACCTCCCACCGGCTGGCCCTGGTTCTGGAACGCGGAACGCCTGCCGATCTGCGCCGGCTGCTCGACGAGGAGGCGGAAGAACACGGTCTGGATTATCTGCTGCTGCTCGACGCCGGGGGCATGGTGCGGGCGGGCGGGTCCTTCGCCGTCCCGGCGGACCGCAGCGGCTGGTCGGTGGTGCGCGAGGCGCTGCACGGCTACGCGCAGCACGGGTTGGAGGTCTTCGCCCCGGCGGAGCTGGAGGCGCTGAACCCGGCGCTGCGCCGGGCCGCCCACACGCCGCTGGTGCCGACCCGCGCCGCCCGGCCCGATCCGCGCAATGTCGAAAATCATGGGGCCGAGGACCGCGGGCTGGTGGTCCAGGTCGCCATTCCCTTCGACGGGCCGGATGGGCGGCTGCTGGGGGTGCTGGAAGGCGGGGTGCTGCTGAACGGCAACCAGGGCATCGTGGACCGGCTGAACACCATCGTCTATCAGGACGCCTCGCTGCCGCTGGGCAGCCAGGGCACCGCCACGCTGTTCCTGGGCGACACCCGCATCGCCACCAACGTCCGGCTGTTCGAAGGGCAGCGGGCGCTGGGCACCCGGGCGTCGCAGGCGGTGGCGGACAAGGTGCTGGACCGCGGCGAGCCGTGGCTGGGCTCGGCCTTCGTGGTCAACGACACTTATGTGTCGGGCTATCAGCCGCTGAGCGACACCGCCGGGCGGCGGATCGGCATGCTCTATGTCGGGTTCCTGGAATCGCCGTTGCGCGACACGTTGTACAAGGCGCTGGCCGGGCTGTTCCTGCTGTTCCTGCTGGTGTCGGGGCTGGGGACGCTGGTCGGCCTGCGTGGCGCGCGGGCCATCTTCCGCCCGCTGGAGCGCATGGCCGGCGTCATCGTACGCATCGAGAGGGGCGAGGATTCCGCGCGCATCGGCCCCACCGCCAGCCGGGACGAGCTGGGACGGCTGGCCCGCGCCTTCGACCATCTGCTGGATTCCGTGGCGGCGCGGCGGTGGGAGCTTCAGCGCTCCGCCGAGGAGCTGGACCGCAAGGTGGCGCTGCGCACCGCGGCGCTGGAGGAGGCCAACGCCACCCTGCGCCGCGCCCAGCAGCAGTTGGTGATGAACGAGAAGCTGACCGCCATCGGCGAACTGACCGCCGGGGTGGCGCACGAGATCAACAATCCGGTCGCGGTAATCCAGGGCAACCTCGACCTGCTGCGCGAGGTGCTGGGCGACGGGATCGAGCCGGTGCGCCAGGAGGTCCGGCTGATCGACGAGCAGACCCGGCGCATCCATGCCATCGTGACCAAGCTGCTGCAATTCGCCCGGCCCGGCGACTTCGCCGGCTACGCCGAGCCGACCGACGTGAACGGCGTGCTGTCCGACTGTCTGGTGCTGACCCGGCACAACCTGAACCGGGCGCGGGTCGTGGTGACGCTGAAGGCGCAGGCGGGCGGCCCGGTGGAGATGAACCGCGGCGAGCTTCAGCAGGTGCTGATCAACCTGATCGTCAACGCCATGCAGGCGATGCCGGAGGGCGGCCGCTTGACTCTGGACAGCCGCGACATCGGCCCGGACGAGCGTCTGCCGGGGGCGGAGCCCTTCGAAGGGGTGCTGGTGGGGGTCGAGGACACCGGCCACGGCATCGCGGCGGGCGATCTGGCCCGCATCTTCGACCCCTTCTTCACCACCAAGAAGCAGACCGGGACGGGGCTCGGCCTGTCGATCAGCTACGCCATCGTCCAGCGCTACGGCGGGCGGATCACGGTGGAGAGCGTTCCGGGGCGCGGCACCCGCTTCACCCTGTGGCTGCGGCGGCAGGCCGTCTATTCCGACCAGCCGACCGCGCCCTTCTTCGCCGCCCAGCGGATCACCGCGGGAGGCTGACCGGTCCTTTACCCCCTTACCCCGCAACCGCCAGGAACGGGTTGACGCCGATGCGGCGGTAGTCCTCCTCGCCCAGCAGCAGGTCGAGCGCCAGTGTGGCGAGGTCGTCGGCCACCGGGTCGAGGTCCGGCGCCTTTTCCAGGAACAGCAGCTTCAGATAGCTGTGGCAGGCGTCGCAGGTCTCCGCCCGCACTGCGCCGTTGGCCTCCGTGCCGTCCGCCCCTTCGACGAAGCGCTGGGAGACGTCCTTGCCGTCGCCGCAGGCCACGCAGGATGAGCGCACATGGTGCCAGGCGGTGTGGCAGATCCCGCAATGGAGATAGCGCAGGCCGCCGCTCTCCATGCCGACCTGCAACACGCCGGCGACCGGCGCGCCGCCGCAGACCGGGCAGGCGGTGGCGGTGGCGTGGGTGGTCACCGACGCCGGATCGAGCGCCGCGGCGTGGCGCGTCCAGGCGGTCTGGAAGGCCGCGGCGAGGAAGGGTGCTGCGGCGAGGTCGCCGTCCTCCAGCGCGTCGCCGGCCCAGCGCCCGGCCAGCGCCTCCAGGGTGTCAGCGTCGGACGCGGCCAGAGCGGTCAGGGCGTCTCGCGCGCCGCCGGGCAGGCTGTCCAGCCGGGCGGCCAGGGCGCGCAGGTCGGCGGCCCACTGCTCCTCCGGCGGCAGGGTGGCGGGGGTGGCGGCCACCCCCGGAGGGCCGGTGAGGGGGATGCGCGTGGCGGTAGGTTCGGCATAAGTGAAACCCCCTCACCCTAACCCTCTCCCCGGAGGGGAGAGGGGATTTTAGCTGCTCCCACCCCCGACAGATTGTCCTCCACACAAACGTCAGGGACATTTTGTCCATCGCCGGCTGGACAAAATGTCCCTCAGAGCGGTGCGGGCATGGCCGTTCCGTCCGTCCGCCCCAGCAAACGCACCGCGTTCCGCCACAGACCCCGGCTGGCACGGAATCTGCCCTTTGGGGGATGCGCTACTCCGGCCGGGTCACCCCGGACGGTGCGGCGCCACCGGCTCCAGGCGCTCAAGCGCCGGGCCGGCACATCCTGACACCAGGGCCGACATCAGGGAGGTTTCATGCCCATCACACCCATGCAGGTATCACGGCGGCAGTTCTTGAAGGTCACGGCGGGCGGTCTCGCCGCCTCCAGCATGGGGGTTCTGGGCTTCCTGCCGTCCGAGGCGCTGGCCGAGGTGCGCCAGTTCCGCCTTGCCCGCGCCAAGGAGATCCGCAACACCTGCCCCTACTGCTCGGTCGGCTGCGGCCTGCTGATGTACAGCCTGGGCGACGGCGCCAAGAACGCCAAGGCCGAGATCATCCACATCGAGGGCGACCCCGACCATCCGGTCAGCCGCGGCTCGCTCTGCCCGAAGGGCGCCGGCCTGCTGGACTTCATCCACAGCCCGAACCGCCTGAAGTACCCGGAGGTCCGCGAGGCCGGCTCCAACAGCTGGAAGCGCATCTCCTGGCATGAGGCGATCGAGCGCATCGCCCGCCACATCAAGGACGACCGCGACGCCAACTTCGTCACCAAGACCGCCGACGGCGTGACAGTGAACCGCTGGCTGTCCACCGCCATGCTGACCGCGTCGGCCTCGTCCAACGAGACGGGCATCCTGACGCAGAAGGTCATGCGCTCGCTGGGCATCGTCGGCACCGACGCGCAGGCCCGCGTCTGCCACGGCCCGACCGTGTCGGCGCTGGCTTCGACCTTCGGGCGCGGGGCGATGACCAACACGTGGGTGGACATCTCCAACGCCGACTTCATCCTGATCATGGGCGGCAACCCGGCGGAGGCACACCCGGTCGGCTTCAAGTGGGCGGTCGAGGCGAAGAAGCGCGGCGCGCGCATCGTCGTCGTCGATCCGCGCTACAACCGCTCCGCCGCGGTGGCCGACGAGTATCTGCCGATCCGCGCCGGCTCCGACATCGTGTTCCTGGGCGGCGTCATCAACTGGCTGGTCGCCAACGACAAGATCCAGTGGGACTATGTCCGCGCCTACACCAACGCCGCCTACATCGTGAAGGAGGGCTACGGGTTCGAGGACGGGCTGTTCAGCGGCTACGACGCGGCCAAGGGCCAGTACGACCGCTCGTCCTGGAACTACGAGGTCGAGGCGGACGGGAACACGGCGAAGACCGACCCGACGCTCCAGCATCCGCGCTGCGTGTGGAACCTGATGAAGGCCCACTACGCGCGCTACACGCCGGAGCTGGTCGAGGACCTGACCGGCACGCCGAAGGACGGCTTCCTGCGCGTCTGCCAGCATCTCGGCTCCACGGCGGTGCGCGACCGGGTCGGCACGATCCTCTACGCCTTGGGCTGGACGCAGCACACGGTGGGCGCCCAGAACATCCGCACCATGGCGATGATCCAGCTCCTGCTGGGCAACATCGGCATGCCGGGCGGCGGCGTGAACGCCCTGCGCGGCCACTCCAACATCCAGGGACTGTCCGACCTCGGCCTGCTGTCCACCAACCTGCCGGGCTATCTGACCCTGCCGTCGGAGAAGGCGCACCCGACCTTCGCCGATTACATCGCCAAGACCGCGCCGAAGGTGCAGGCGCCGGGCCAGCTCAACTTCTGGGCCAACACGCCGAAATTCTTCGTCAGCCTGCTGAAGTGGTTCTGGGGCGACAAGGCGACGGCGGAGAACAACTGGGGCTACGACTGGCTGCCCAAGTGGGACAAGATGTACGACGTGCTGCAGGTCATGGACCTGATGCACAACGGCAAGGTCAACGGCTTCATCGTCCAGGGCTTCAACCCGCTGACCTCCTTCCCCGACGCGCGCAAGACGGCGGCGGACTTCGCCAAGCTGAAATACATGGTGGTGATCGACCCGATCGCCACGGAGACCGCCTCCTTCTGGCAGAACCACGGCGAGGTCAATGAGGTCGACACGGCGTCGATCAAGACCGAGGTGTTCCGCCTGCCCTCCACCTGCTTCGCCGAGGAGGACGGCGCCATCGTCAACTCCTCGCGCTGGCTGCAGTGGCACTGGAAGGGCGCCAACCCACCGGGCGAGGCGAAGACCGACCAGGAGATCCTGGCCGAGCTGTTCATGGCCGTCCGCACCCTCTACGCCAAGGAGGGCGGCACCGCGCCGGAGCCGATCCTCAACCTCTCCTGGCCCTACAAGAACCCGCTGGAGCCGACGCCGGAGGAACTGGCGAAGGAGATGAACGGCCGCGCGCTGGCCGACATCCCCGACCCCAAGGACCCGACGAAGTTCCTGGCCCGCAAGGGGGAGCAGCTTCCCAACTTCGCCCTGCTGCGCGACGACGGCACGACGATGAGCGCCTGCTGGATCTTCGCCGGCAGCTGGACGCAGGCGGGCAACCAGATGGCCCGGCGCGACAACACCGACGCCGGTCTCGGCAACACGCCGGGCTGGGCCTGGGCGTGGCCGGCCAACCGCCGCATCATCTACAACCGCGCCTCCTGCGACCCGTCGGGCAAGCCCTGGGATTCCAAGCGGAATCTGATTTCCTGGAACGGCACCGCCTGGGCGGGCGCCGACGTGCCGGACTTCAAGGTGGATTCGCCGCCGGCCGACGGGATGAACCCCTTCATCATGAACCCGGAGGGCGTCGGGCGGCTGTTCTGCACCGACAAGCTGGTGGACGGTCCCTTCCCCGAGCATTACGAGCCGATGGAAACCCCCCTCGGCACCAACCCGCTGCACCCGAAGGTGGTCAGCAGCCCGGCGGTGCGCATCTTCAAGGCCGACCGCGAGCGGCTGGGCACCCATGACCAGTTCCCCTACGTCGGCACCACCTACCGCCTGACCGAGCATTTCCAGTTCTGGACCAAGAGCGTGCGGCTGAACGCCATCGCCCAGCCGGAGCAGTTCGTGGAGATCGGCGAGACGCTGGCGGCGGAAAAGGGCATCCAGGCCGGCGACTGGGTCCAGGTCTCCTCCAAGCGCGGCCACATCAAGGCCAAGGCGGTGGTGACCAAGCGCATCAAGGCCCTGAAGGTGGCGGGCCGCACCGTCCACCAGATCGGCATCCCCCTGCACTGGGGCTGGGAGACGGTGGCCAAGAAGGGCTTCCTGTCCAACACGCTGCCGCCCGCGGTCGGCGACTGCAACACCCAGACCCCGGAATACAAGGCGTTCCTCGTGAACGTCGAGAAGATCGGAGTGGCGTAAGTCATGGCACTGCAATCCCTCGATATCCTGCGCCGGTCCGCCACCCCGACGCCGACCCCGCAGGCCCGCAACCCGCAGGAGGTGGCGAAGCTGATCGACACCACGGTCTGCATCGGCTGCAAGGCCTGCCAGGTCGCCTGCTCGGAATGGAACGAACTGCGCGCCGAGGTCGGCACCTGCGTCGGCGTCTACGACAACCCGACCGACCTGTCCTCGCAGGCCTGGACGGTCATGCGCTTCAACGAGGTGGAGGAGAAGGGCAAGCTGGAGTGGCTGATCCGCAAGGACGGCTGCATGCACTGCGCCGACCCCGGCTGCCTGAAGGCCTGCCCGTCGCCGGGCGCCATCGTGCAGTTCAAGAACGGCATCGTGGACTTCCATCAGGAGAACTGCATCGGCTGCGGCTACTGCATTTCCGGCTGCCCGTTCAACGTGCCGCGCCTCAGCCCGGCCGACAGCAAAGCCTACAAGTGCAACCTGTGCTCCGACCGCGTGGCGGTGGGGCAGGAGCCGGCCTGCGTCAAGACCTGCCCTACCGGCGCCATCCAGTTCGGCAGCAAGGAGGACATGATCGAGGTCGCCCAGACCCGCATCACCGACCTCCAGTCGCGCGGCTACGACCAGGCGGGCCTCTACGACCCCGCCGGGGTGGGCGGCACCCACGTCATGTACGTGCTGCACCACGCCGACAAGCCGACGCTCTACTCCGGCCTGCCGGACAACCCGTCGATCAGCGCCGTCGTCGGGGTGTGGAAGGGCATGCTGAAGCCGCTGGCGACGCTGGGCGTCGCCGCCGCTGGCCTGTTCGGCTTCTTCCATTACATCACGGTCGGCCCGAACCGCGCCGATGACGAGGACGAGGCGGATCACGGCACGCCGCCGGTCCCGCCCGCTCAAGGAACCAAGCATAAGGAACGGGAGAACGCGCTGTGAAGACGTCGGAAAAGCTGATCCAACGCTACTGCGCCGCGGAGCGCATCAACCACTGGATCGTGGCGGTCTGCTTCGTTCTGCTCGCCATCTCCGGGCTGGCCTTCTTCTACCCGGCCTTCTTCTGGCTGACCGGCGTGTTCGGCACGCCGCAGCTCGCCCGCATCGTCCATCCCTTCGTCGGGGTGGTGATGTTCCTGGCCTTCGCCCGCCAGTTCTTCCGCTACGCCCACCACAACCTCATCAACAAGGAGGATGTGAAATGGATGATGTCGGTGAAGGAGGTGATGAAGGGCAACGAGGTCGGCGACATCGGCCGCTACAACGGCGGCCAGAAGGGCATGTTCTGGGTCATGGTGCTGTGCATGATCCTGCTGCTGGTGTCGGGGGTGATCGCGTGGCGGCCCTATTTCGCGGGCTATTTCCCGATCCCGATCATCCGCGTGGCGCTTCTGGTCCACGCCGCCAGCGCGCTGGTGTTGATCGCCAGCATCATCGTCCATGTCTACGCCGCGCTGTGGGTGCAGGGCACGATCCGCGCGATGGTCGAGGGCGTCGTCACCCACGCCTGGGCGCGCAAGCACCATCCGCGCTGGTTCCGTCAGGTGACCGGCAAGGAAACCGGGCATTGATCGCCTGAGGGCGCTTATAGCCCTCTCCCCTCTGGGGAGAGGGGAATTTACTAGGAAGGATACCCGCCATGAGCCTCGCCACCGACGTTGCCGCGCCGTCCACCACCCACCGCATGACCGTTCTGCGGCTGGGTCCGGACGCCGCACAGCTCTGCGACGACGCGGTGGTGGAGGAGGTGCCCGTCGCCATCGCCTACAACGGCATCGTCCATGCGGTGATGCTGGCGACCCCCGACGACCTGGAGGAGTTCGGCCTCGGCTTCTCCCTGACGGAGGGGATCATCGCCGGCGCGGAGGAGCTGGAGAGCCTGCGGGTTGTGGAGGGCTGCGACGGGATCGAAGTGCGCATGGAGATCCCGATGGAGCGCTTCATGGCGCTGAAGGGCAAACGGCGGAGCATCGCCGGGCGGTCGGGTTGCGGCGTCTGCGGGGTGGAAAGCCTCCAGGCCATCGCCCGGTCCGGCCAGCCCGTCCCCTCGGGTGGGCGGCTGTCGGTCGGCGCGGTGGAGCGGGCGCTGCCCCGCTTCGCCGAGCGGCAGACCCTGCACCGCGCCACCGGGGCGGCCCACGGCGTCGCCTGGGTGGACGCGGCGGGGGAGATCCTGGCGGTGCGCGAGGATGTCGGCCGCCACAACGCGCTGGACAAGCTGATCGGCTGGCTGGTGCGCACGGGCGTGGACCGGCGGGGCGGCTTCGTCCTGACCTCCAGCCGCGCCAGCTACGAGCTGGTGCAGAAGGCCGCTCGGCTGGGCATCAGCGGGCTGGTCGCCATCTCCGCCCCCACCGGCATGGCGGTGCGCATGGCGGAGAGCTGCGGCGTGTCGCTGGCCGGCTTCGCCCGCGGCAACCGGCTGGTCGTCTACAGCCACGGCGACCGCTGGGCGTAGGCGCCTCCCGCGGGAGGCTTCACGGAAGGTGCCGCTCCGTCGTCTGGGAAATACCAGCCGGATGACGGAGACCCCGATGCCACTCGACAGGGCCGCGATCAAGAACACCAAGTCCAAGCCGCTCGATTTCGCGGAATGGCGGAACAGCGTCCAGGACGCCGCCCAGCTCAACGGGCTGGCCAATCTCAGTGTGGTCACCGATCACCACATCTGTCCGCAGAACATCCTGCTCAATCTCCGCAACCGGGCCGTCGATGCCAGCAGCGACGGACTCCTGATCAACGTCGGCACCTATGCGGTGAACAACGGCGTGATCGCGCAGACCCCGGACCCGCAGGCCCGGATCGAAGCGCTGATGGAGCGCATCCTCTGGGCCTTCGGCAACGTCGTTCCCGGCGCAGAGAATGTGATGCGGGTGGACGATCCCATGGACCTCGGCGGATGGGAGGCGGAGGGCGCGCTGTCCAAGGCTCTGGCCTACGCCAACCAGCTCAAGGACCTGCTCGTCCAGCTCATCACGGCGCCGTCGCATGTGAACTGGCAGGAGATTGCCAACCATGTCGACCCGCAAGGCGCGGCGATGCTCAAAGCCCAGAGATCCATCCTGAAATGGGCCGACGCCTGGGCGACCCATCCCACCTATCGCATCTACATCCGCCTGACGAAAGCGGACACGGAATACTGCCGCAGGAATTTCGACTCCCTGCCGGGCTTCGGCGCCTGGATCCATCCCCGGCATGAGGTGCTCAACCTGATCGCGTCCAAGCTGGCCGTCTGGGAGCCGACGGTCCGGAACAGCGCCGGGGATGACCAGCGCATCGCCTACAAGGCCATGCGCGAGGACATCAACCAGTCCTGCTTCAACGGGCAGGACAAATGCCACGACCGTTGGCTGGAGCATCACCAGATGCCCTGACGGCGCCGATCCGCGGAGCCGGGCCTCCGGCTACTCCCCGTCGTCGCCGTGCAGCCGTTCCAGGACCTGCCGCAGGTCGCCGGGGTGAAGGGGCTTGTGCAGGAAGGAGCAGCCGCGGCGCTGGCCTTCCAGCAGGGCGCTCTGGGCCGTCTCGCCGCTGAGGACCACGGCGGGGATCTCGCGGCCGTAGAGGCGGCGCACCCGGTCGATCACGTCGAAGCCGGACACCTTTCCGGGCAGCCGCAGGTCGGTCAGGATGACCGACGGCGCGTCGGGCAAGCCGTCCAGCACCGCGAAGACCTCCCGCATGTCGCTCGCGGCGGCGACGGTGCAGCCCCAGCTTTCCAGGATCATCTGAAGGCCGGTGAGCACCATGGCCTCGTCGTCCACCGCCAGCACGGTCATCCCGGTCAGGGGCGGCGCCGCGGCGGAGGAGGACGGAGGGGTGGCGAGGCTGGGCGGCGGCTCGGCCAGCGGGCTCGCCGCCTCCAGCGAGACGGAGAAGACGGTGCCGCGCCCGATGCGCGACCGCACCTCGACCTGGAGTCCGAGAAGCTCCGCCAGCCGGCGCACGATGGCGAGGCCGAGGCCCAGCCCGCGGGTGGGATCGCGGTTGGGGTTCTGGAGCTGGTGGAACTCGTCGAAGATGGCGGTCAGCTGCTCCTCGGGGATGCCGAAGCCGGTGTCCCAGACGTCGATGCGCCAGCGGTTGCCGCGCCGCCGCATGGCGAGCAGCAGGCCGCCGTGCCGGGTGTAGCGGATGGCGTTGGTCAGCAGGTTGCGCATCACCCGCCCGAACAGCACGGGGTCGGTCTCCACCGTGCCGGGGCACAGGCGGGCGCGCAGGCGCAGCCCCTTCTCCTCGCTCTGCGGGCGGAACTCCTCGACGAGCTGGCCCAGAAGCTCGTCCAGCGCGACCGGCTGCGGGTCCGGGGTCACCGTGCCGGCGTCCAGCGTGGAAATGTCGAGCAGCGCGTTCAGCAGCCGCTCGCCCGCCGTCATGGCGTTGCCCAGCATCTCGGCCGTGCTCAGCGCCTTCTCGTCGCTGATCTGGCTGCACAGCGCGTCGAGGAACAGGCGCATCGCCTGGAAGGGCTGCCGCAGGTCGTGGCTGGCCGAAGCCAGGAAGCGCGACCGCGCGGCGGTCGTCCGCTCGATCTCCGCGCGCATCTCCCGCTCCATGCGGGCGACGACCCGGTCGTCGGGGGCCGCCTGGGTGGCCAGGGCCAGCACGCCGACCGTCTGCCCGTCCTGGGTCAGCGGCACGCCTTGGAAGGTCGCGGGATCGGCGTCGCCCACGGGCAGAAGCTCGATGCCGACCGGCTCCTCGGTGTCGCCGGAAAACAGCGGGTCGACGGCGCCCAGCACCGCCGGCCAGACCGCTCCGAACCAGATCGGGGCCGGCTGCCCGCCCGCCGCCGGTTCCTTGCCGAGAAGGGCGCACAGCGCGTCGTTGGTGAAGAGGGTGGCGGCGTGCGGCGGCCCGCTCAGAACGAAGGCCGGCAACGCGGCGGCGCGGCAGACGCGCAGCGCGTTCTCCACGCACTCCGTCTCCGCTGGCGCGGTGTCGATGCTGGTCCTGTTCCTGTGCCGAGGCGTCACGTCGGTCTCTCTCTACCCGCTAGAGCTGAAGGTGTAGCACCTTAACCTTTGGTGCACTGGGGATGAAAGCGCCTGAAAGCCCTATACGCCTTCTATGCGGAAGGCATTGGGGGCGAGAGGCGGGCGAGGTGGTCCTCCACCATGTATTTCCGGCGGAGCAGGGCCATCAGACGGATCTTCAGGATGTCCATCGGCTGCGACTTGCCCACGAAGTCGTCGGCGCCGGCGGTCAGGCTGGCGGTCAGGCGGTCGTCGCCCTCCTGGCTGGTCAGGATGACGATCTGGAAGAACAGGCCGCGGCGCCGACGGAAACGGTCGAACCGCTCGCACAGCTGGGTGCCGCTGGTGCCGGGCATCACGAGATCGAGGATCACGCAGTCTAGCCCCCCGTCCTCCAGCGCCGCCACCGCCTCGTCGGCGTTGCGCGCGGCGACGACGTGGCAGCCGTCCTCCTCCAGCTCGGCGCGCAGGAACTCACGGTAGGTCGCGCTGTCGTCGACCACCAGGATGCGCGCCCGCTGCAGGATGTCGGACACCGTCGGCGGCGCGTTGCGCCGGTCGAGCAGCGCCATGGCCTGCTGAACCACGCCCTGGGAATCCGCGGGATCCACCCATTGCACGTCGGCGGGAGCCCCGGCCTCCGCCGCCCGCTCCGCCGAACCCAGCAGCATGGCGGGGGCCGGGCAGCGCCGCCGCAGCTCCGTCAGGGTGCGGGCGGCCTCGCCGTCGGCCTCCACCATCAGCAGGTCGAAGGGGCGGCGCGCCAGCTCGGCGACCGCGGGTTCCACCGTTTCGACGCAGCTCGCCTCGATGCCCTGCTCCTCCAGCATCAGCTTCAGGAGAAGTCCCTGCGTCTGCGAGGCGATGACGATCAGCGCCCTGGGTCCACTCATGAGGGCTCCACTCCCGTCGAAACCAGTTCCAGCAAACGGGCCGCCACCTTGTCGATGGGCAGCTCCTCGGTAACGCCTCCCAGCCGGACCGCGGTCCCCGGCATGCTGTGGATGACCGCGGTGGAGGCGTGCTCCGCGATGGTGTAGGCGCCCGCCCGGCGCATGTCGGTGAGGCCGCGCGCCCCGTCCTCCCCCATGCCGGTCAGCAGCACGCCGATGGCGGCGGCGCCGAAGGCCGAGGCCAGGGAGGAGAACAGCACGTCCCCGGACGGCCTCTGGCCGCAGACCGGATCGCCGTGGACCAGCCGCATCCCGCCGGGCTCGGCGGTCAGATGAAGCTCGCCGGGGGCGACGTAGACGTGGCCGGGCCGGTGCGGCGCGTCGGAGGCCAGCGCCACCGGCAGCGGCGTGACCGACCCCAGCCAGGAGGCGAAGCCGGCCACGAAGGGCGCGCCGATGTGCTGCACGACGAAGACGGGCAGGGGAAAGTTGGTCGGCAGTCCGCGCAACAGCTTCACCAGAGCCGCCGGTCCGCCCGTCGAGGCGGCGATTCCCAACGCGCGGAACTGCCGCTTCGCCGTGGACGGCGGCAGGGGCGGTGGTGGCGGGACGGCGGCACCCTTGCCGCGGCCACCGTTGCCGGGGGACTCCTCATCGCCGTTGCGCGGGCGCCCGCGCTGCCGGATCACCTTCACTTGGCTCATGATGGTGAGCTGGGTGCAGAGATGCCGGGCGACGGTCTGATAGTCGGCGCGGGCCATGCTGCCCGGCTTCTCCACCACCGCGAGCGCCCCGGCCTGGAGCGCCCGCATGGGGATGTCCAGGTCGCGCACGTCGGAGGCGACGACGACGATGGGCACGGGATGGTCGCGCATCAGCCGTTGCGTCACGGCGAAGCCGTCGATGCCCGGCAGGCGGATGTCCAGCGACACCACGTCCGGCCGCAGCGAGTCGACCATCCGCAGCGCCTGCTCGCCGGACGCGGCGATGCCGGCCAGCTCCAGCCGCGGGTCCTCGCCGATGACGTGGGCGAGCAACTGCTGGACGACCGGCGAGTCCTCGACCACCAGGACGCGGATCTTGCGGGCGCCGCTCACAGCAGCCGCCGGATGCCGGCCAGAAGCTCGTTCTGGTCGAAACGGGTCTTGACGATGTAGGCGTCGGCGCCGAGGTCCAGCCCGCGCTCGCGGTCCTCGTCGCTGGCGCGCGAGGTGACCAGGATCACCGGCAGATCGGAGGTCATGGGGTTGCCCTTGACGGCCTGGAGCAGGGCGAACCCGTCCATCCTCGGCATCTCCACGTCGCTGATGATCAGGTTCACATCCTCCAGCTCGCCGAGCGTTTCGACCGCCTCGCGCCCATCCACGCACAGCGTGACCCGGTAACCATGGGCCTCCAGGATACTCTTTTCCAGGGTTCGCGTGGTGATGGAGTCGTCCACAACCAAAATGTGCGGCCGCCGCCGCGCCGACTCGTCCACCGGACGGACCAGCGGCGGCAGGGCCATGCCGGGGCGCGGCGACAGGGCGGCGGGATTCAGCACCAGGGCCGGCGATCCGTCGTCCATCAGCACGGTGCCGAGGAAGCGGGCGGCGTCGATTCCCACCTCCTCCGCCGGGGTGACCACCGAGTCGCGGGTGGCCATCAGCGCGTCCACGACCAGCGCGACCCGCCGCCCGGCGGTGCGCAGGATGACGAGCGCCAGCGGCGCCCCGTTGCCCTGCGGCATGGCGCCGTCGTAGCCGAGCAAGGCGGCCAGCGGCGTCACCGGAACGTCCTCCTCCTCCAGCCGGATGGTCGGGGCGGCGAGGTCGGTGAACAGCGTGTCCGCCGGGACACGGAGCACTCGCGCCACGTCGTTGCTGGGAATCGCCAGGATGTCGTCCTGGACCGCGACGAAGACCAGCCGCTGGCTGAGCAGGCTGAGCGGCACCTCCACCGTGACGACGGTCCCGCCGCCCTCGCGTGCGGCCAGCGTCACCGAGCCCTGGAGCCGGGTGACCTCCCGCCGCACGATGGCGAGGCCCATGCCGCGCCCGGCGTATTCGTTCGCGGTGGGGGCGGTGGAGAAGCCCGGCTCGAAGATCAGGTCGAGCAGCCGCTCCTCGGGCGCCGACTCCGCCTCGTCGGCGCCCAGCAGGCCGCGCTCGACGGCGTGGCGGGCGATGGCCTCGCGGTTCGGGCCGCGCCCGTCGTCCTCGACGCGCAGGACGAGGCGGCGCCCGACCACCGAGGCTTCGAAGCGGACGGTCGCCGCGGCGCGCTTGCCCGCGACCACCCGTTCCTGCGGGGTTTCGACGCCGTGGCTGACGGCGTTGCGCGCGATGTGCAGCACCGGGTCCTTCAGCCGTTGCAGGACCACCCGGTCGGCCTGGGTCTCCAGCCCGCGGATGTCCGCCTCGACCTCCTTGCCCTGGGCGCGGCTGATGTCGCGGATCATGCGGCCGAGGTTGCTGAACTGCGATTCCGCCGGCAGCATGCGGAGCTGCCGCACCTCGTCCTGGAAGCCGCTGCCCCAGCGGCGCAGTGACCAGAGATGGCGGTCATGGGCGCGGTGCGCCGCGTCCAGCGAGGCGCCGAGCGCGCGGAAGCGCCGCTCGAAGGAGGACAGGCGCAAGGCCGTCTCGTCGCCCGCGAAGCTGATGCCGGCAGCCCCCGTGGCGTCGTGGGAGCCGCCGCGGAGCAGGCGGGGCCGCATGGCGTGCCAGCTCCGCTCCAGGGCGCGCCATTCGCTGCGCAGCTCGCGCAGCTCGGCGACCAGGGCGGACTGGTTCTCGATCTCCGGCAGGAGGCCGGCGGCGGCGGTGAACAGCCGCTCCAGCCCGGCGCTGCGGATGCGGACCAACGCCGCGCTTTCGCGGCCATCGACGGAGCGGGCCGGGCGCGGCGCGGCGGCCGGAGGAGCGGTTCCCGCCTCCGCGGCGGCGGGGCGGCGCTGGACCGGTTCCGGCCCGCCGCCCTCGCCACCCATGCGGGTCAGCTCGGCCAGCACCTCGGCGATGTCCACCTCGCCGCCGCCACGGGTCGCCCAGGCCACCACATCCTCGATGGCGTCCAGCGCGCGACGCACCACGTCGCGCGCCGCGGCGTCGAAGGGAACCGTGCCGCGCTGGATGGCGATGAAGGCGGCCTCCAGCCAGTGGGACAGCCGCTCGACCTCCGGCAGGTCGACGGCGCGGGCCGCACCCTTCAGGCTGTGGGCGCGGCGGTGGATCTCCACCAGATCGGGGTGGTGCGCCGGGTCCTTCTCCACCGCGCGCAGGGATTCGCGGATGGCCGCGAGGTGCTCCTTGTGCTCCAGGTCGAAGGCGGCGAGCAGGCGCGTGCGGATGTCGTTCATGCCGCCCGCACCTTCCGTCCGTCCTTGTCCGTGCCCTCGTCGCGGCCCATGCCGCCGCGTGCCGTCGCCATGGTCACACGCGGTAGTTCCGCACGGCCTCGACCAGACCCTGGCCGAGATCGTTGAGGTTGGTGGCGGCCCCTTCGAGCTGGCGGGTGCCGGCGGCGGTCTGGCTGCTCGCCTCGCGAATGTTCTGGAGCGCCTGGATCACCTGCTCCAGGCCGATCTGCTGCTGGTTGGTCCCGGCGACGATCTGCTGGAAGGCGAGCACGCTCTCCTGCACGCTCTCGGCGAGGTCGCGGATGGTCGACTGGGTGGCGTCGGTCTGGCGCTTGCCGGCGCCGACGCGCTTCACCGCCTCCTCCGTCAGCATGACCGAGGCGTTGATGCCGTGCTGGATCTCGCTGAGGTTGGAACGGACCTGGGCGGTGGCCTCCTTCGACTGGTCGGCGAGGCTCTTGATCTCGCTCGCCACCACGGCGAAGGTCCGGCCGTGCTCGCCGGCGGCGGCGGCCTCGATGGCGGCGTTCAGGGCCAGCAGGTGGCAGCGCTCGGCGATGTCGTTGACGGTCAGGATGATCTCGCCGATCGCCTGGGTGCGCTCCGACAGGATGACGATGTTCTCGGCGACGGCCTCCGCCTGCTCGCGGATGGCGTCCATCGCCTGATTGGTGTCCTCCACCGCCTTCAGGCCGGTCTCGGAGTTGGACGCGGCGACCTGGGCGTTCTGCGCCACGTCCTGGGCGCGGCGGTTGATCTGCGCGCCGGATTCGGTGATCTCGCTGAGAGTCGCCGTCGTCTCCTCCACGGCGGCGAGCTGCTGGGCGACGCTGGCCGCCTGCTGCTGGGTCGAGGCGCGGATCTGCGCGGTCGCGGCGTGCATGCTCTCGGCCGTGGCGCGGGTGGTCCTGGCCATGCTGCGCAGGTTGCCGGTCATCTCGTTCAGGTGGGTGCCCAGCTCGGCCAGCTCGTCGTCGCCGGGCACGACCACCGTCTTGGTCAGGTCGCCCTTGCCCACCTGGGTGACGTAGCCGATGGCGGTGCCGAGCCGCTTGGTGACCGAGCTGCCGATCAGGATGGCGATGGCGACGGCGAGCGCCACCACGATGATCAGCGCCAGGATCGAGGAGCGCACCGCGTCGTCGTAGAGGGCGCGGATGTTCTGGCGCCCGGCCTCCGACAGGCGGCTGATGTCGCTGTGCAGGTCGGACAGCTGGCCCGCCATGGCCACCCGCATCTCCTCAACCCGCGTCAGCCGGGCCAGCGCCTCCGGCTCGGTCCCCGCCGCCACCCGCTCCATCAGCGTGTTGGCCTCTTCGAGCATGCGGTGCGAATACTGGTCGAAGCTGTTGATCTGGGCGACCAGCTCGCCCCAGATGCGGCGGCGGTCCTCGGTCGTGCCCTCCTCGGCCCGCTCGGCGGCGATCCGCTTGAGCTTGTTGACTTGGTCGAACATGATCATCGAACCGTCGCGGTAGCGCTGGCGCAGCTGCGTGATGTCCGGCACGCTGCCCTGGATCTGGGCCAGCGCCGCGGCGTGGGTCGCCGCCTCGCGCAGGCTGCGCAGATTGCTTTCGGTCACCTCGATCTCGCGCACCGCCTCCGACACCTGGATGTCGTAGGTGGCGATGCCCATCATGACCTTCATGCCGTCCGCGAACCGCATCATCTGGAACGCCGCCAGCAGCCCGGTCAGCAGGCAGACGACCCCGAAGCTGAGCATCAGCTTGTGCTTGACCTTCAGTTTCATTCTTCTTTCATGCTCCTCAGCGTCTCCAGGATCGCCGGCACATCCAGCACGGCGACGCGGCCCCGGGTGATGGCGGTGACGAAGGACCCGGCTTCCGGCGGTGCCTTCGCGTCAGTCCCATCCAGTTCCATCACCGTGTCCACGGTGCGCAGGCGCAGCGCCACCGGACGCTCCCCGCCGCGCAGCACGACGGCGAAGCCGCCACCCGCGGGAACGGCGTTGCGCCCGCACAGCCGGTCCACGTCGAACAGGCGCATCACCCGCCCGTCGATGGCGATCAGCCCCAGCAGTTCGGGCGGCGCGTGGGGCACGCGGGCCACCCGCGGCAGCGGAACGATGCGGGACAGGTGACGCAGGTCCAGCCCGTACGACCCGTCGGCGCCGCGCCCGACCAGCAGGGCGATCGGCGCCTCGGCCTCCGCCGCGGCATTGGCCTCGTCGGCGGAGGGGACGAGCGCCAGATCCTCGGCGCGGCGGCGCAGCAGCGCGTCGGCCCAGGCGCCGCCCGGCGCCGCGGCCTCCGCCGTCTCCCGGCCCTGACGGGCCAGGCGCGCGCGGACGGCGTCCCAGTCGATGGCGTCTTTCACATCGGCCGCCTCTCCGGCTCCGGTCCGGTCGTCCATCACGGCTCCTCACCCGAGAACCAGAGGTCGATCATGCTGCGCAGCTCGGCCACGGTCAGGCCGCCGCCCTCGGCCACCAGCTCCGTCGCGTCGTGGGCGGCGACGGTGGCGCGGGCGTTGCGGAAGTGGCGTTGCGCCGGGGCCAGCTTGCCGCGCCGCCAGTAGGCCAGCGCCAAGTGGTAGTCGGCCAGCGCGAAGTCGGAATCCAGATACAGCGCCCGCTTGAAGGCGGCGATCGGGTCGCCGACGCCCAGCTCCTCCTCCAGCAGTCCCAGCCGGAAATGCACCACGGGGTCGAGGCGGTTGCGCTCGGCCAGGGCGATGCAGGCGTCCAGCGCCGCCGCCCGGTCGCCGTCGGCCACGGCAGGGGTGCCGGCTGGGGACGCCGTCGGCGGCTGCGGGGCGGGAAGGGGGGCGGGCGTCGGCTTCGCCGTGGTGGCGCGCAGCCGTGCGGCGGAGTCCGTCGCCGTGCTCCGCTTCTGCGCGGGCTTCGGTTCAGGCGGCTTGGACTCGGTGGGCTTGGACTCGGCAGGAGGCGGCTCGACGGGGACGGACGGCGTGAAGGCGGGCAGCGCCGCCATGGGGGCCGCCGGAAGAGCCGTTGCGGGGGCGCAGCCGGGGCGCGGCTTGCGGTAGATGGTGGCGCCCGGCACCGGCACGGGGGTGAACAGGCTGTTGACCTGCTGCCCCGTCTCCGCATGGCCGACCACCAGCCAGCCGTTGGGGACCAGCACCTCGTGCAGGTTGTCCAGCAGGCGGGTGCGCGTCGGCTCGTCGAAATAGATCATGACGTTGCGGCACAGCACGACGTCCAGCGCGCCCAGGCCCCGCGGGTAGTTGGGCAGCGGCCCGTCCACGAGGTTGAAGACCGAGAAGCTCGTCCATTCGCGGAAGCGCGGCTTGACCGCCCACAGGTCGCCCTGCCGGTCGAAGCATTCCGCCAGGACCGCCGGGTCGAGCCCGCGCACCGCCCAGTTCCCGTAGACGCCGCGCCGCGCCGTTTCGATGAAGCTGGCGTTCAGGTCGGTGCCGACGATGCTGACCTGCCAGTCGCGCAGCTGGTCGGCGAAATGCCGCTTCAGCAGGATTTCCAGCGTGTAGGCCTCCGGCCCGATCGAGCAGCCGGCGCTCCAGATGCGCAGCAGGCGGCTCTCCCGGTTGCGACGCAGGCATTCCGGGATGGCGACGGCGCACAGCGCCTCGAACTGCTCGGCGTAGCGGAAGAAGAAGGTCTCGCCGACCGTCAGCTCGTTGATGAGCGCCTGATACTCCGGCCCGGTCGGCCCCTCCGCGGCGAGCTGCGCCAGATAGGCGGCGAGGCCGAGGGTCGGCTTGTCCGACAGGCGGCGGTTGATCCGCTCCGCCAGGGCGGCGTCCTTGTCGGCGTAGTAGGCGAGCCCGGTCGCCCCGATGACGGCGGCCTTGATCCGGGGAAAGACGGGATCGCGCAGGATGGCGTCGATGCGGTTCATCGGGCCTCCTGGCCAATCTCGGAATTGCCGGTTTCGGAATCGGGGGCGCCGAGCCTGGCCAGACGCTCGTCGGCCATGGCCTGGAAGGCGGCGAGCAGCCGGCCCTCCGCCTCGGTCAGCAGACGGGTGGGATCGATCACCGTGGCCGTTCCGCCATCATGGGGCCCGCCGTGGGGACCATGATGGGGGATGGTCGCCACGGCGCAGCCGTTGAAGGACAGGCCAGGGTCGGCCGCCGTCCGCTCCGCGTCGGGGACGGGCAGGATGTTGAACACCCGGTCGGCCAGCAGGGCCAGCGGACGGCCGTCCCAGTCGGTCAGGAACAGCGGCGCGTACAGCTCCGGCGGCGCGGCGTCGAAGCCGAACAGCAGGTCGAGCCGCAGGACCGGGACGGCGCGGCCCTGGTAGCGGAACAGCCCGGCGACCACGGCGGGCGCCGCCGGCGGGCGGTCGAGCCGGGGCAGCGGCAGGAACCGGCGCACGGAGTCCGCCGGCAGGGCCAAGGTCCTGCCGGAGACGGAAAAGATCACGTACCGTGTCGCGGATGCCGTCGCAGCCATCGCGGGCGCACACCTTCCTGATTCGGTTGTCGGCCGAAGCCGGTTGCCGGGTCCGAGACGCGCAGCCCGGCCCTGTATCCTATTGTTGGGTGACGCCTTGTTGGGTGACGCCGGGGGGGCTTGAAACCGGCGCAGAACATGCCGCATCGCACCCGGGATGGAAATACCACCAAAGGCAAAAGCCTCAGCCCAAGGTAGCGGTATGACACCGGTCATACCGTGGGCGCCGGAACGCTTGCTGTTTTCGCAGTTGCGGTTACAAACATCCCCGGCCGCCGTCCGGCCCGCGGCCACCGACCGGGAGGGGCTTCATGATCAAGGTTGTTCGAGCGAAACTTCACTGCCTGCGCGTCACCGACGCCAACCTGAACTATCAGGGGTCGATCACCCTCGATCCGGAGCATTGCGAGGCGGTCGGGATCTACCCGCTGGAGTTCGTGGAGATCTGGAACAAGAATTCCGGCGCGCGGATCAGCACCTACGTGATCTATGGCGAGCGCGGTTCGCGCTGCTGCGTGCTCAACGGCTCGGCGGCGCGGAGCTGCCAGCCGGGGGACGAGGTCATCATCGCCGCCTCCTGGTACTGCCAGCCGACCGAACTGGCGACGCTGCGGCCGCGGGTGCTGACCTTCAACGCCGACAACAGCATCGACCGTTCGCTGACCTACGACGTGACGGCGCTGGACGGCGGACGGTTCGATTTCGCGATTCGTGAGGGCGCCTTTCTGGAGCCGGAACCGGCCTGACCCGCCGGCTCCGACCTCCCGCAAACAAAAGAAGCGGGTCTGAGCGAGTCCACGCGCTAAGCGAGCGGTTGGGCGACTTGCGCGTGTCTTGCGAGGGACAGGCCGTGAGTCCCACTTGAACGCGCGGCAATTTTTGCCTACTCTACCTGGGTGGGAGTGCGGACAGCGAGGAGTGCGTGTCATGGGCGTCAGCGGCATAGGGGGCTATCAGCAGCAGCCTTTCACGACACCGTTGAGCAGCGGGCCGGCGGCCCTGCAGCAGACACGGGGAACCGACGCGAACCAGCAGGCCCAGAAGGCCGAAGAGGATCGCCGTCAGCAGGTCCAGGCCCAGGACCAGCAGGCGCAGCAGAGCCAGCAAGCCCTGGCGTCGGGCGGCAACACCACCCCGACCCGCGGACAGAACCTCAACATCACGGTCTGATCGCGCGTCGTCCAATCGGGGCCCGCCCGGCTGGTCCGGGGCAGGGCCCGCAGGGGAAAGGCGGCCAGCCATGGACATCCGAAGCGTTTCCGGCATCCAGGCGAACCGGCCGACTCCGGCATCGGCGGTTCCGACGCCGTCATCCGTGGCCGATGCTGCGGCACCGACTTCCCAAACCGCGTCCAGCGTTGCGAACCAATCCGCCTCGGCGGCGTCCGATCCCGTGGTGGTGGCCGGCGGCTACATCAGCCCGGTCCTGCGCTACGACCAGGGCGCCCGGCTGGCCGTCATCTATTTCCGCGACCGCTCGTCGGGCGAAACCCAGAACCAGATCCCGGCGCAACAGGTGGTGGAGGAATACCGCCGCACCGCCAGCCGCCTCGGCGTCGCGAGCGATGCGGCGGCGGAAGGCCACGACACCGGCAAAGGGACCGCGCCATCCGGCGGTACCGCCACGCCGGGCGGAGCCGGACGGAGTGTCGGATCGGGATACGGCACTATCCCGTCGGGCGGCGCCCCGTCCACCGGACCATTGCCCGCGGCGGGTGGCGGTCCGACGGGAACCGCCCCGGCCGTCGTTCCCCGTGCCGCGGGGTCCTACGGCGCCGGTTCGCCGGGGGCCATCGTCTCCGTCACCGTCTGATCCGGCAGCTCGAAGCGGGCGACCAGCGGTGCGTGGTAGCTTTCCGGGGAATGGCTGACGGTGGCGTGGGCGACCAACTCGTCGCCCAGCGCCTCGTTGTGGATTTCGGCGGAGCGGAACCAGCCCAGCAGGGCGCGCGACACCAGCAGATGATCCAGCATCACCGCGTCGCCGCCGTGCAGCACGGTGAAGCGCCGCTCCTCCGGGACGGAGCGCTCCAGCGGCACCAGCGACCGCCCGGCGAGATGGCCGTTGCCGGTCTCGTCCAGGTCGGCGCGGATGATGCGGACGGGGGTCTGCTCGATCTCGGCGTTGAGGTCGCCGGCGACCAGGATCAGCGCCTGCGGGTCGGCGTCGAACACCCGTTCCACCGCCAGCCGGGCCTCCAGCGCCTGTCCGGCCCGCTTGATCGAGGCCAGATAGAAGCCCTCCGCCCAGCCGCCGACGCTCTTCCAGGTGGAGGCGTTCTTCTTTTGCCCCGGCACCGGCGCGGCGATCGGCGCGCGCAGATGCAGATTGAAGACGTGCAGCCGCCGCCCGCCGGGCAGCTCGATCTCGCCGTGCAGCACCGGGCGGTCCCAGGTCACGGCGTCGCCGCCGGGCTGGGCCGGGTCGGCGGTGACCATGCGGACCTGCGGGGACGGCACCAGATCGTGCCGGTACTGCCGCGCCGCCAGGATCGGCCAGCGGCTGACCAGCACGAGGTTGTGGCGGTCGGCCAACTTGGTCCCCTCGCCGCCGGAAGTCCGGTGGAAATCGGCGTAGGGGCCGCCCTCCAGCAGCCGGTTCAGCGCGCGCAGGGTCCGCGGCTCTCCCTTTGCCGCGCGCTGGCCGTTGACCTCCTGAAGACACAGAATGTCGGCGTCCAGCCGCTCCAGCTGCGGGCGCAGGACGGCGGCGCGCTCCTCGAAGGAGAGGTCGCCGGTGTCGTCCAGGCTTTCCAGGTTGAAGGTGGCGATGCGGATGCTGCTGCGGCTCATGACCCCTCCCCGGACGCCCGGCCCGCCGCGGCGCGCGGGCGCGCCAGGAACAGGTGGTTGCGGTTGATGCGCCGCCGCCGCCGCCGGTGCGCGCTCAGCATCGCCGTGGAGGAGACGAGCGTGGCGTCCAGCCCGGCCTCGGCCATGCGCTGGGGGGTATCCGTACCATAAATCCGGTAGTGATAGGGATGGCCGAAGGCGGCCAGCCGCTTGGCGGGGGTGTCCATCGCCGGGTCCTCCCGCGTCGGCCCCTTGGGGTCGTAGGGGAACAGCAGGACGGCGCGGCCCGAGGGCTTCAGCACACGAGCGATCTCGCGCAGGGCGGCGCGGTCGTCGGGGACATGCTCCAGCACGTGGCTGGACAGCACGAGATCGAAACGGCCGTCCGGGAAGGGCAGGTCGGTCAGGTCGGCCTGCACGTCGGCGGCCGGGTTGAAGCGGTCCAGCGTGACGTAGCGCCGGCCGTGCCGCGCCCGCAGCAGCGGTTCCAGGCAGGGTTCGGGAGCGGTGTGCAGGATGCGCAGCGACCGCCGCAGCACGTCCGTCCGCTCCGCCAGGAAGCTCCACAGGAAGCGGTGACGCTCCAGCGACCCGCAATCCGGGCAGCGGGCGTTGCGCCGCCCGCCCAGGCCGAAGGGCAGGAAACGCGCCGCCTCCCGCCCGCAGAGCGGGCAGAGCAGGGGGCCGGCGGCGGGGATCAGGCCGCGGGCGCCCTCGTAGCGCGGACGCTCGTACAGCGACTCCCGCCGGTAGACGGCGGCCTCGTCGAGATTCTGGTCCGCGATCGCGGGCAGCAGGCGGGACAATCCATGGAGCATGGGGATCAGAACAGTTCCACGTCGCCATCGATCCCGGTCTTGCGCAGCCGGTCCATGAAGGAGGTCTCGGACCGCGCGATGTCGCGCACCGTCTCCTCCCCGATCAGGCGGCGCTGGGTGCGGCCCGAGGTGGGGTAGAAGCGGACCGCGCGGGCCGTCGTGCCGCCGACGTCCCAGCTCATCGTCGGGATGCCTTCGGCCGCCAGATACTCCATGACGAACTCGACGTTGCGCTGGCCGATGCCGGAGCTGCGCGGCGCGCCGTTCACGCTGGCCCCGCCGAAGATCTTGGCGCGCAGCCGGTCGCGCCGCCCGGTCGCCGCCAGCAGCCGGTTGATGAGCTGTTCCATGGCCGCGCTGCCGTAGCGGGAGGAGATGGACAGCCGGTCGCCGTTGTGGTCGGGCAGCAGGAAGTGGTTCATCCCGCCGATCGCCGCGACGGGATCGAAGAGGCAGGCGGCGATGCAGGAGCCCAGCGTGGTGGTGATGACGACGTTCGGGTCGTCGCTGACCACGCAGCCGCCGACCACGATGTTGACCACTTCCGCGCCCAGTTGCCGGTCGTGGTAGCGGTTGGCCGCGATGTCCGGTGTGTCGGAACCCTGCTGGAGTCGGCGCGCGCGCGGGGTGATCGGCATCCAGAACCTCGGTGGGACATTCGGTCGCAGTGTACAACCGACCGTCGCCCTTCGCCAAGCGTCACGGTTGCGGGCGCGATTGCCCCCTCTCCCGCCCCGGGAGAGGGAAGGGGCCCACGCCGCAGGCGTGGGAAGGGTGAGGGTGCCACCAAGGATCATGCTTCAATCCTCGCACGACCCTCACCCGCCCGCTTTCGCGGGCACCCTCTCCCGGGGCGGGAGAGGGGGGAAGACCCTCACAAACCGGCGATCCACAACTCCAGCAGGTCGGCTTGGAGCTTGCGGGCGTGGGCCAGCCAGGCGCGGGCCTCCGGCGGAATTTCGGCGATGCGGCGGTCCATCGCCCGGTCCATGGCGGCGCGCTGCGCCTCGTCGGTGACGAAGAAGGCGAAGCCGAGCGTGCGCCCGCCCGCCGTCTTCAGCGTTCCGGCCAGCGCCTTGGCGTAGGCCAGCGTGCCTGACTTGGCGCGCACGCCGGGGGGCAGGACCTTGCCCTCGTCCTCGCCCGGCAGGAGGGCCAGCACCGCCGGGCCGGCGCCCTGGATCAGCGCCATGGTCTGGGCCGGGGTGATCCGCGACGCGGCGCTGAGCCCCGAATGGTTGAGCAGCCGCAGCCCCGTCCAGTCGGTGCGCGGGGCCGCCAGCATGGCCGGCGCGGTCAGCACCGCCGCCGACTCTGGCAGCGTCTGGACCGCCGGGTCCAGCCGCCGGGCCGCAGCCAGCCCGATCAGCTCCGCCGACAGGTTGTTGGAATAGCGCAGGACCTGCCGGGCCAGGATCTCCAGCGGCTCGCTGCGGTGCAGGGCGGCGAGCGTGGCGGTCGGCGGCACCGCGCCGGGGGCCGGCGCGGGCAGGGCGATCCCCGCCTCCGCGGCCAGCCGGCGGAACACGTGGGCCGCCGCCAGACCGGGGCGGGTGACCGGAAGCCACAGGCTGGCCGCCATGTCCGGCTGCGGGGCGAAGCGCCAGCGCTCGCCCCCAGGCTCCCCATTGGCCGGTTCGCCATCCATGGCGATGAGCGGGGTGAAGGCGGCCCCGGCCCCGGCGCCGAGCTGCACCGTCACGCTGTCCAGCGGCACGCGCCCGGCGTCGGACACCGACCAGGCGCTGACCCGCACCGGCTGCCCGGCGGCGGCGGGGCGCGCCCAGTCGAAGCGGAAGCGGTTGAAGTTGAGCGACAGCGCCCCGACCCCGGTGTTGTAGCCGGCGGTCCAGGGTTGCCCGGCGTCGATCTCCGGCATCTCGGGCAGGGCGGAGGTGTCGTAGAGGAAGCGCCCGGTCACCCGCGTGACGCCCAGCGCGCCGAGGTCGCGCAACAGCTCCGTCAGCCCTTCGCTGGACAGGGACGGGTCGCCGCCGCCCTTCAGGATCAGGTCGCCGTCCAGAACGCCGTCTCCCAGCCGCCCCGTGATGTGCAGCGTGGTCTCAAACCGGTGGTCCGGCCCCAGCACAGCCAGGGCGGCGGCCATCGCCGGCAGCTTGGCGACCGAGGCCGGGGCGAAGGGCTTGGCCGGCTGCCGCTCCGCCAGGACGGCGCCGCTGTCCGGATCGAACAGCACGTAGCCGACGTCATCGGCGGAAAAGCCGTTGCGGGCGATCGCCGCCCGGTCGTCCGGACCGGTGGCGCCATAGGGGGACGCGCAGGCCGACACCGCGGTGAGGCAGGCCAGCAGGAACAGGATGGAGAAGGTCGGTAGCCGCATGGCGGCCAGTCTAGCGCAAAGCCCCGGCCGGCATCCGCGTCAATCGTTGGCCGGGTCTGGGGCGGGCCAGGAATCTTGCTGCGCGGAAAGTCCGCTTACCGTACGATGAAGTCCTCAAAAGACGCCACGCCTCTGGGGAAAGAGCTGAAAAGCCCATGATGTCACGGCGCCGCAGCCTCACGTTCGAAGTGGTCGTCGACCAGGGCGGAAAACCCAACATCGACGGGGTCTTTCCCGACGAGGCCGCGGCCCGGGAACGCGCGGCGTATTTGCTTCGTCTTGCGAAATTTCCGGTTGTCCGGATTTTGAAGGTGAATCAGGCGGGCAAGGAAGAGGTCATCTTCCAGAAGTCCAGCTCCGGCGGTGGCAAGCCGACCACCATCTCCACCATCGACGAGACCGACGTCGGGCCCGCCAGCCTCTGCACCGACGCGCTCCAACTCTTCTCCTACGAGAGCCGGATGCTGCTGCTGCGCCTGCTGCGCGGCTATTGGGACGATCAGGCGGTGATCCCGGCCGAGCAGCTCCACCGCTACTACCCGCTGCGCTATTTCGAGCGGGAGGCCCTGCTGTTCAATCCGGCGGTCAGCCGGCTCGCCACGCTTCAGGCGCCGTTGCTGGGCGTGAAGCCGTTCGACCGGCACGACCAGCTCATGCGGCTGTTCACCCGGCTGAAGGAGATGGCGCAGGCGTCGGACACGCTGGCGCCCTTCGACGCGGCGCTGGCCCGCGGCGGGGTGGCCGGCCTGCTGGCGGCGGCGGCGGAGCGCCCGCCGGAGGAGCGCGACCGGCTGGTCACCCACGCCTTCGCCGCGGTGCTGGAGCCCTGCCGCGACTGGCCCGGCAAGGTCAAGGCGCTGCTGCGCTTCCACCGCGAGGACGGGGAGGAGGAGGCGAACCGTCGCCTGCTCGACCAGGTGCTGGCGGAAACGGTGGACGGGCGGGAGCCGGTGCGCGCGCTGATCGGCTACGCGCCCGACCTGGGGGCGGCGCTGCAAAGCCTGATCGCGGCGATGCACGGCGACCTCGACGATCGGCTTCCCTTCACCGACGAACTGCTGGCCCTGTCCAACGCGCTGGGCGGCGGTGGCTTCGACGAGACGCGCAAGGCGCTGCTGCGCCGCATCCAGGGCGGTCTGGCCGGCCTGACCCCGCTGACCCGCACCGGCACCGCCGCGGAGGGCAAGGCCTTCGGCATCATCGTCGACCGATTGACCAACTTCGACGGCTTCCTGGGCGGCGCCGGCATGGCGGAGGCGCTGACCCGGCGCGCCAAGACGGTGTGGAGTTCCGGCGGTCAGGACGCGTCCTTCGACATGGCGGTGCAGCGTCTGGCCACCCGCCTGCCGGCGCCGGCCCAGCGCATCGGCTATCTGCTGGACCTCGCCACCAGCCCCTTCGGGCGCAACAAGCTCAGCGTCCTGATCCGGCAGGTCGCCACCGAGTTCGAGAGCATCACCTCGGCCCGCGAGCTGGTCGCCCCCGGCGTCAGCACGGACGACGTGCGCAGCGGCCTGGGCCGCCGCCTGCGCGCCGCCGGCATCCCCCGCGCGCTGGCCGAGGGGCTGATCGCCAAGATCGCCGCGATTCCGGACGCCGAACGATCGCTCGGCATCCCCTTGCTGGCCGCCCCTGCCGGGGAGGTCGTGACGCGGGCGACCGAGGAGACGATTCTGATTGACGTGTCGAAGGCGGCGGCGGAGCGGCTGGTCCTGTTCTGGCGCGGCCAGACCCGGGCGATTCCGGAGGACGGAACCCAGCTCGTCATCGGGCGGTCGTCGCAGTGCCAATTCGTCCTGGACATCGCCTCGGCCTCGCGGCGGCACGCCGCGGTGTCGCGTCAGGACGGCGTCTTCGTGGTGGAGGATCTCAGCCGCAACGGCACCCAGATCGCCGTGCCGGGGGTGGCCGAGCCGCGGCGGCTGAAGCCCGGCGAACCGCTGCCGCTGCCGCCGCGCGGCGAGATCGTCATCGGCTCCACGGAGCTGGGCGAGGAGCCGGCGCGCATCGCCTGGGAAATCATCAAGTGCTGAACGCTTCGTCCAGCGGTCGAAACACGGGGCGCCAGCCGTCGCCGCGCACCGCCAGCGCGCCGACCAGCCCCGGCGCCGGGCGCAGGTCGAACAGCGACCAGTCCGTGGCACGTCCGGCCTCCAGCGCGCCGTCCAGGCTGAGCAGGCGGACGGGGCGGCCCGGCGTCAGCTCCACCGCGAAGCGGTCGAGCGGTGTGGACAGCCCCTGGCCGGTCGCCTTGATGAAGGCCTCCTTGCGGGTCCAGCCGTTCAGGAACGCCTCGTCCCGCAGCGCCTCGGGCAGGGCCGCGAAGGCGTCGCGCTCCTCCGGCGCGAAGAAGCGCTCGGCGATTCCGGCGGCGTCCGGCAGGCGGCGCAGCCGTTCGATGTCCACGCCCAGTTCCATCGTTTCATGGGGGACCGCACCGGGAGCGATGGCGATCAGCACGTGATCCTTGCAGTCGGCGAGGTTGAAGGCCGGCCCGCCGGGGAGAGAGGGTTTGCCCATCGGCCCGTAGGCGAAGGCCAGACTCGCCGGGGCGCGGTCCATCGCCCGTCCGAGCAGATGGCGCAGCAGACCGCGGCGCAGCGCGCAGCGGGTGCGCAGCTCCTCCGTCGCGAAACGGGCGGCCCGCGCCGCCTCGTCGGGGGACAGCAGGGCGCAGAACGCCTCCAGCCGGTGCGCCAGCCCGCGCAGGTCGGCATAACAGAGTTGAATTTCTTCCGTTTCCCGCATCGGATGTCCCCATTCCCCGGATTCGGGACTATAACCGCGCTGGCCCCGCGCGGCGATTGCGCTATCATGCGCCTCCCTTTTGCCGGATCTGGAACCATGGTCGATACCGCTCAGCTTGCTCCGCATCTGTCCAACGTCGTCAAGGACGCCGCCATTCCCGAGCTGCCCAACCACTACCGGGGCAAGGTGCGCGAGAATTACGACCTTCCCGACGGGCGGCGCGTCATCATCGCCACCGACCGGCTGTCGGCCTTCGACATCATCCTGACCGCCATCCCCTTCAAGGGGCAGGTGCTGACCCAGATCGCCCGCTACTGGTTCGAGGCGACCAAGGACCTCTGCCCGAACCACGTCCTGGAATACCCGGACCCCAACGTGGTGGTCGCCAAGCGGCTGACCATCATGCCGGTGGAGATCGTGGTCCGCGACTATATGGCCGGCACCACCGGCACCTCGCTGTGGACGATGTACAAGAAGGGTCGGCGGGAGATGTACGGCCACGTCTTCCCCGACGGGCTGCGCGAGAACCAGAAGCTGCCCGAGACGATCATCACCCCGACGACCAAGGCGTTCGACGCCGGCCATGACGAGGAGCTGACCGCCGCCCAGATCGTGGAGCGCGGGCTGCTGACCCAGGCCCAGTGGGACGAGGTGACGGCGAAGGCGCTGGCCCTGTTCGCCCGCGGGCGCGAGATCGCGGCGGCGCGCGGCCTGATCCTGGTCGACACCAAGTACGAGTTCGGCTTCGACGAGGCCGGCAACATCATCCTGGCCGACGAGATCCACACGCCGGACAGCAGCCGCTACTGGTTCGCCGCCAGCTATCCGGAGCGGTACGAGGCCGGGCAGCGCCCGGAGAGCTTCGACAAGGACTTCGTGCGGAGCTGGGTGACCCAGCGCTGCGACCCCTACACGGACGCCATCCCGGAAATCCCGGCGGAGGTCGTGCTTGAGGCCGCCCGCATCTACATCGAGGCGTTCGAGACCATCACCGGCCAGACCTTCCAGGTTCCCACGGAAGTCACGCCGGCGGTGGAGCGCATCCGGGCCAATCTGGCGCCCTATTTCGCGAAGCCGTGATGAAGATCGCCATCCTCGACGATTACCAGAACGTCGCGCGCGATCTGGCGGAGTGGCATCGCCTGCCCAACGGCAGCGCGCTGACGGTCTTCGAACGGCCGATCCCGGCGGAGGAGGTGGCGGGCACGCTCGCCCCCTACAGCGTCCTGGTGATCATGCGGGAACGTACGCCGTTCCCCGCGTCGCTGATCGACGCGCTGCCGAACCTGCGGCTTCTCGTCACCACGGGCGGGCGCAACAACGCCATCGACCTTGAGGCCTGCAAGGCCCGCGGCATCACCGTCTGTGGGACCGGCATGGTCGGCACCCCGACGGCGGAACTGACCTGGGGCCTGATCCTGGCGCTGGTCAAGCGCATCCCGCAGGAGGAGCGCGGCCTGCGCGCCGGGCGCTGGCAGGCCGGCCTGACGCAGGGGCTGGCCGGCAAGCGCCTCGGCCTCGTCGGGCTGGGCAAGCTGGGCACCCAGGTGGCGCGGGTCGGCCAGGCCTTCGGGATGGAGGTCGCGGCCTGGAGCCCCAACCTGACCGACGAGCGGGCCGCCGCCGCGGGTGTCGCCCGGCTGGACAAGCGCGACCTGTTCGCCACCTCCGACATCGTCAGCGTCCATCTGGTTCTGGGCGAGCGGACGCGCGGCGTGGTCGAGGCGGACGACATCGACGCGATGAAGCCCTCGGCCTTCTTCGTGAACACGTCGCGCGCCGGTCTGGTGGACGGGGACGCCCTGCTGGCGGCCCTGCACGAGCATCGCATCGCGGGCGCCGGGCTGGACGTCTTCCCCGTGGAGCCGCTGCCGGTGGACAGCCCCTGGCTGGAGGCGCCGAACACGGTGCTGACGCCGCATCTGGGCTATGTCACCCGCGAGAATTACGAGGTCTTCTACCGCGACGCGCTGGACGACATCCTCGCCTGGCACGCCGGCGAGCCGGTGCGGATGCTCGCGTAAGGACGGGACGCCACCGCCCCGCCCTTTCCCCACGACGTGGGGGAGGGCGGGGCGTCCCCCATGGGCGCAAGCCCTTGATAATTTTCAGGCTTCCGTGTCTTTCCCGGATCGGCCCTCCCGGCGGTGCCGTCCCGCCCCGCCCGTCCGCTTTTTCGCTCCCGCAGCACGGATTGTGGGATTACAGCCGCGGCCAAGACGTAGATGGATGGCACCCCCGCCACTTGCGGGGCGCGATTCCATTCCCAAAATGGGTGTGGAGCCTGCGGCAGGGGAGATGGACGGAGTGTGGTGCGAGGCGCGGGCCCTGCCGGGGGCGCGTGTCCGTTGGGTGGGGCGACCTTCGGTCCCGGCGACGATTGGCGCTGTGGACAAGGCGTGCCGAATTTGATTGGAAGTCTGTTGGTTCACGGCCATCCCGGCACGGACCGCGGACGGTCGGGACAGGAGACGGAAGGTTTGCCACCCATGGAGACAGGAATGAACATCTCGGACCTCTTGTCCGCACACAACGTCATTCTCGATGCAGGGCCGGCCAACAAGGAAACCCTGCTCGACCTTCTCGCCACCGAGGCGTCCAGCCGCATCGGAGCCCCCAAGGAGGAGATTCTCAAGGCTCTGCAGGCGCGGGAGCACATCGGCTCCACGGCGCTGGGCAAGGGCGTGGCGCTTCCCCACACGGAACTGCGCGGGACCGAGGACCCGCTGGTGCTGTTCGCGCGGCTCCGCAAACCCATCGATTTCGAGGCCCGCGACGACGAGCCGGTGGACCTGTTCTTCCTCGTCCTCTGGCCGACCGCGACCCGCAAGGGCCTGCTCCCCGTCATGGGCGAGATCTGCAAGGCTCTGCGCGATCCGCAATCCCTGCGCAAGCTGCGTCAGGCGGAGACGCCCGACACGGTGGTGCAGCTCGTCCGGCAGGCGCTCCCCCCCAACGCCGAACGGGAGCTTGACGACGACGATTTCTGACCTGACGACGTCTGGCCGGCGCGGCGAGGGACCCCCATCCTTCCTATATTCGTAAAGCCGACAGTTCTCAGCATTTTGGCCCCTCCGATTGCCCGAGACCCCATTGTCACAGACCATGTCCGACGCCCTGTTGCTCCTGGCCGCCACCGGCCTTCCGTTCGTCGGCGCGATCGTCGCCGGAATGCTGCCGACGCACGCGCGCAACACCGCGGCGTGGCTGGCCGGTGCGATCGCGATCATCGGGCTGGGTCTGGTGTGGGCCGCCTACCCGACGGTGGCGGCGGGCGGGGTGATCCGCCATTCGATGGCCTGGATGCCGTCGCTCGGCCTCGACCTCACGCTGCGGATGGACGGCTTCGCGTGGCTGTTCGCCGGGCTGGTGTTCGGGGTCGGCGCGCTCGTCGTGCTGTACGCGCGCTATTACATGTCGGCGGACGATCCGGTCCCGCGCTTCTTCGCGTTTTTGCTGGCCTTCATGGGGTCGATGACGGGGGTGGTGCTCTCCGGCAACCTGATCCAGATCGCCTTCTTCTGGGAACTGACCAGCCTCTTCTCCTTCCTGCTGATCGGCTACTGGCACCACACGGCGGCGGCGCGCGACGGCGCGCGCATGGCGCTGACCATCACCGCGACGGGCGGATTGTGCCTGTTCGCGGGGGTGCTGCTGCTCGGCCACATCGTCGGCAGCTATAACCTCGACGTCGTTCTGGCCTCGGGCGACAAGATCCGCGAGCACGCGCTCTACCTGCCGACGCTGGTCCTCATCCTGATGGGCGCCCTGACCAAGAGCGCGCAGTTCCCGTTCCATTTCTGGCTGCCCCACGCCATGGCGGCGCCCACCCCCGTCTCGGCCTATCTGCATTCGGCGACGCTGGTGAAGGCCGGCGTCTTCCTGATGGCCCGGCTGTGGCCGGTGCTGGCGGGGACGGAGGCGTGGTTCTGGATCGTCGGCAGCGCCGGTCTGGCCACCCTGCTGATCGGCGCCTATGTGGCGATCTTCCAGAACGACCTGAAAGGACTTCTGGCCTATTCGACCATCAGCCATCTCGGGCTGATCACGCTGCTGCTCGGGCTGAACAGCGAACTCGCCATGGTCGCGGCGATCTTCCACATCCTCAACCACGCCGCCTTCAAGGCGTCGCTGTTCATGGCCGCCGGCATCATCGACCATGAGACGGGGACCCGCGACCTCCGGCGCCTGTCCGGCCTGAACCGCTTCATGCCCTTCACGACGCGGCTGGCGATGGTGGCCGCCGCCGCCATGGCGGGCGTGCCGCTGATGAACGGCTTCATCTCGAAGGAGATGTTCTTCGCCGAGACGCTGACGGCCCAGGCGTCGCTGCCGCTGCTGCTCCACATCCTGCCCTTCGCCGCGATGGTGGCGAGCGCCTTCGCCGTGGCCTATTCGCTGCGCTTCATCCACGGCGCCTTCTTCGGCCCCGACCCGGTCGACCTGCCGCACCTGCCGCACGAGCCGCCGGCCTGGATGCGGCTGCCGGTCGAGATCCTGGCGCTGGCCTGCATCATCATCGGGCTGCTGCCCGCGGCCACCGTGGGGCCATATCTGAACATGGCGGCCCACGCCGCGCTCGGCGCCGCGACGCCGGAATACAGCCTGGCGGTCTGGCACGGCTTCAACACGCCGCTGGTGATGAGCCTGCTCGCCCTGGCGGCCGGCGTGACGCTCTACTTCCTGCTGCAGCCGCTGTTCCGGAACAACATCGAGGGCCCGCCCTTCATCAGCCGGTTGGAAGGCCGCCGCATGTTCGAGCGGAGCATGGTCTTCCTGTCCTGGCGCCTCGCCCGGACGCTGGAAGGCCTGCTGGGCACCCGGCGCCTGCAGCCCCAGCTCCGTCTGGTCGTCTGCGTCGCCATCCTGGCCGCGGGCTGGGCGGTCTACCGGCGCGGGCTCGGTCCGGGCAATCTGGTGCCGCAGGGCATCGACCCCGTGCTTGCCCTGATCTGGGCGATCGGCGCGGCCTGCGCGCTCGGGGCCGCGTGGCAGGCCAAGTTCCACCGCCTCGCCGCGCTGATCCTGCTCGGCGGCACCGGTCTGGTCACCTGCGTCACCTTCGTCTGGTTCTCCGCCCCCGACCTCGCGCTGACCCAGCTGCTGGTCGAGATCGTCACCACCATCCTGCTGCTGCTTGGCCTGCGCTGGCTGCCCAAGCGGCTTCCCGGCACGGGCACGTCGGAAGTGATGCGGACGGGCCGCCGCCTGCGCGACCTCGCCATCGCCATCACCGCCGGGCTCGGCATGGCCGGGCTGGCCTTCGGCGTGATGACCCGCTTCCCGCCGGAAATCCTGGCGCAGCATTTCCTGGAGCGCGCCTACACCGAGGGCGGCGGCACCAACGTCGTCAACGTGATCCTGGTCGACTTCCGCGGATTCGACACGCTGGGCGAGATCGCCGTGCTGGGCGTGGTGGCGCTGACCGCCTACGCGCTGCTGCGCCGCTTCCGCCCGGCCCCCGACAGCGTGGACGTGCCGGAACAGCAGCGCGACCAGAGCGCCTATGACATCGCCCGGCCCGAGCGGCGGGAGGGCGACACGGTGGCCGACTGGCTGCTGGTTCCGTCGGTGATCGCGCGTCTGCTGTTCCCGGTGGTCGGCATGGTCGCGCTGTTCCTGCTGCTGCGCGGCCACGACCTGCCCGGCGGCGGCTTCGCCGCGGGGCTGATGGGCTCGATCGCGATGATCCTGCAATACATGCTGGGCGGCACGCAGTGGGTGGAGGCTCGGCTGCGCGTTCTGCCGCTGCGCTGGATGGGCCTCGGGCTTCTGCTGGCCGCCGGCACGGGCCTGGGTGCCCTGCTGTTCGGGCGGCCCTTCCTGACCACCTATTTCGCCTACGCGGACCTGCCGCTCATCGGCGAGATTCCGACGGCCAGCGCGCTGCTGTTCGACATCGGCGTGTTCGCGCTGGTCATCGGCGCCACCATGCTGACCCTGATCGCGCTGGCCCGCCAGTCGGTCCGCGGCCATCGCGCCGCGGCGCCGCGCGCACCGGCGGCGAGCGCGCCGCCTGCGTCCGCTCCGATCGCGACCACTGCCCCGACCGGCGCCCCGACCGCCGCAACCGGAGACGACTGATGGAACTTATCCTCGCCCTTGGGATCGGGGTGCTGACGGGCTCCGGCGTCTGGCTGCTGCTGCGTCCCCGCACCTTCCAGGTCATCATCGGCCTGTCGCTGCTCTCCTACGCCGTCAACCTTTTCATCTTCTCGACCGGCGGCCTGCGCACGGGGGCGGCCCCGGTGCTGGAGCGCGGCATGGCCGGCAGCCTCGCCACCCACGCCGACCCGGTGCCGCAGGCCCTGGTCCTCACGGCCATCGTCATCAGCTTCGCGACGACGGCGCTGTTCCTCGTCCTGCTCCTCGCCGCGCGAGGCCTGACGGGAACCGACCATGTGGACGGTAAGGAGAAGTCCCGGTGAACGGGTGGCCAATGAGCGCTTGGATGAATCATCTGGTGATCGCGCCGATCATCATCCCGCTGCTGGTCGGCGCGCTGCTGATGCTGATCGACGAGCGGCGGCGGGCGCTGAAGGCCACGCTCGGCGTGGCGTCGGCGTCGGCGCTGCTGGCGCTGGCGGTGCTGCTGCTCTATCTGACGGACCACACCGCCACCGGGGCGGACGCCACCGTGCGCGTCTACCGGCTGGGCGACTGGCCGTCGCTGTTCGGCATCGTCCTGGTGCTCGACCGGCTGTCGGCGATGATGCTGGTGCTGACCGGCATCCTGGGGCTGTCCGCCCTGGTCTTCGCGCTGGCGCGCTGGCAGAAGGCGGGGGCGCATTTCCATTCGCTGTTCCAGTTCCAGCTGATGGGGCTGAACGGCGCCTTCCTGACCGGCGACCTGTTCAACCTCTTCGTCTTCTTCGAGATCATGCTGGCCGCCTCCTACGGGCTGGCGCTGCACGGCTCCGGCCTCGCCCGCGTCCGCGCCGGGCTGCATTACATCGCCATCAATCTGGCGGCGTCCCTGCTCTTCCTGATCGGGGTGAGCATGATCTATGGCGTGTCCGGCACGCTGAACATGGCCGAGCTGGCCGTGCGCATCGCCGGGGTCGCGCCGGAGGACCGTGGGCTGCTGGAGGCCGGGGCGGCGATCCTCGGCGTCGCCTTCCTGATCAAGGCGGGCATGTGGCCGCTAGGCTTCTGGCTGCCGAACACCTACACAACGGTCGGTGCGCCGTCCGCGGCGATCATCTCGATCCTCAGCAAGGTCGGCATCTACGCCATCATCCGGATCTGGCTGCTGGTCTTCGGCGACAGCGCCGGCACCTCGGCGGGGTTCGGCGGGCACTGGCTGCTGATCGGCGGGGTCCTGACCATTGCCTTCGGCTCCATCGCGGTGCTGGCGACGCAGAATCTGGCGCGGCTGGCCGGGGGCAGCGTGCTGGTGTCGTCCGGCACGCTGCTGGCCGCTGTCGGCGCCGGGCAGGTGGCGGTGACCGGGGGCGCGCTGTTCTACATGACCAGCTCCGTCCTGGCGATCGCCGGCCTGTTCCTGTTGATCGAGCTGGTCGAGCGCGGCCGCATGGTCGGCGCCGACGTGCTGGCCGTGACGCGCGAGGCCTTCGGCGAGGGCGAGGACGAGGAGTCGGACGACGACGACGCCATCGGCGTGTCGATCCCAGCGATCATGGCGATCCTCGGCATCGCCTTCATGGCCTGCGCGCTGCTGCTCGCAGGATTGCCGCCGCTGTCCGGCTTCCTCGCCAAGTTCGCCATCCTGGCGCCGATGCTGGCGCAGGGGGCGGAGGGGCTGCCCTTCACCACCTGGGCGCTGATGGCGGCGCTGATCCTGTCCGGTCTGGCGACGGTGGTCGCGATGAGCCGCACCGGCATCGACGTCTTCTGGGCGTCGCCCGCCGGTGATCTGCCGCGCGTGCGGCTCGTGGAACTCGGTCCGGTGATGATGCTCCTGGCGCTCTGCGTGGCGCTGACCGTCCAGGCCGGTCCGGTGATGCGCTACATGGAGGACACCGCCCGCTCGCTTCACGGGCCGGAACGCTATGTCCAGGGGGTGATGACCACCGCCGCGCCGGGGACCGGCAAGGGGGTCGCGCCATGAAGCGCTGGTGGCCGTACCCGCTGCTGACCGCCGCGCTTGTGGCGATGTGGCTGCTGCTGACCGAGAGCGTGGCGCTGGGCTCCATCCTGATGGGGGGCATCCTGGCGACCGTCGCGGTCTGGGGATTTGCGGCGCTCGACCCGCCGGGCGGACGGCTGAAGCGGCCGCGCGCCGTCTTCGCGCTGGCCGCGCTGGTGATGGCCGACATCGCCCGCTCCAACCTCGCGGTCGTCAAGATCATCCTCAACCCGCGGAAGACGGAGCGGGTGTCCGGCTTCCTCCACATCCCGCTCGACATGCGCGCGCCCTACGGTCTGGCGACGCTGGCCTGCATCATCACGGCGACGCCGGGGACGATCTGGGTGGAGTACAATTCCGCGAACAACACCATCCTTCTCCACATCCTCGATCTGGTCGATGAGAGCACCTGGATCGACACCATCAAGGGACGGTACGAGAAGCGCCTGATGGAGATCTTCGAATGACCGCCACGCTGCTGCTCTGGTCGATCTTCCTGGCGCAGATCCTGCTGGTTGCCGCCATGGCCTGCGCGACCATCCGCGTGCTGCGCGGTCCGCGGGCGCAGGACCGGGTGCTCGGGCTCGACACGCTGTACGTCAACGCCACAATGCTGCTGCTGACCTTCGGCATCCGCACCGGCAGCACGCTCTATTTCGAAGCCGCGCTGATCATCGCGCTGCTCGGCTTCGTCGCGACGGCGGCGCTGGCGAAGTTCCTCATGCGCGGAGAGGTGATCGAATGACGCATCTGGCCGACCTGCCGGTCTGGGCGGCGATCCCGGTGGCGCTGCTCCTCCTGCTCGGCGCTTCGCTGGCGCTGATCGGGTCCATCGGGTTCGTGCGGCTGCGCAGCTTCTACGAGCGCGTCCACGCCCCGACGCTGGGGACCACCATGGGCATCGGCTCCGTGCTGCTGGCCTCGATGCTGTGCTTCACCGTGCTGCAGTCGCGGCTGGTTCTGCACGAGATCCTGATCGCCGTCTTCATGGTGGTGACCACGCCGATCACGCTGATGCTGCTCGCCCGCGCCGCCCTCTACCGCGACCGCAGCGAGGGCAGCGACGACGTGCCGGCGGCGCCTCCGGTCCAGACCGCCGCGCCGCCGGCCCCGGACGCCGCTCCGCCGGTGTAGACTTTCCTTCAGTACGTCAGGTCGCTTCGACCTGGGCGAACATGCCGGAGTCGTCGGTGAAGCTCTTGAACTCCAGCCCGTTGCCCGAGGGGTCGAGGATGAAGAAGGTCCCCTGCTCCGACGGCTTGCCGGGGTAGCGGATCTGCGGCTCCAAGAGGAAGGTCGCGCCGGCGGCCTCCAGCCGTTCCCTCAGCGCGTCCCAGACCGGGCGCGGCAGCACCGCCCCGAAATGATGCAGCGGCACCGCCTTGCCGTCGACCATGCTGGTCTCGGTCGAGCGCGGCTCGGACGAGCGGTGGGCGGAAATCTGGTTGCCGAAGAAGTCGAAATCGATCCACCGCTCGGTGGAGCGCCCTTCGCGGCAGCCCAGGACATTGACGTAGAAACGGCGGGTTTCCTCGATGTCCCGGATGGGAAAGGCGAGATGAAACGCGAACACCGGCGCACCCTTCTGACGTTGGTTCGGACGGCCAGGGTAGACCGCGCTCCGTGGTGCCAACAAACGATTTAAGCGAAGGTCGATGGCGCGAAAACGCTGCGGCCCCTGGAGCTTTCCAAAGGCCGCAGCGGTCAGCGTGATCAGAACGCCAGACGAGTGTCGAGCATCACGATGTGCGCGCGGTCCTTCAGGTCGCCGCCGTCGGGACGGGCCGCCTGCAGGGCGGACTGCACGTAGTCGTACTCCAGCCCGGCGGTGAAGCCGGGGGCGACGGTCCAGGTGACGCCGCCCTGCCAGATGTCCGCCTTGCTCGGCGTGGACATGGTCGCGCTGTCGTTGCCCAGCGCCCGCAGGTAGTTGGCGGCAAACAGCAGCGGTCCGGCGGTGTACTGCGCGCCGAAGATCCAATTCTGCTGCGCCCGCGTCTGGGCGAGGCCCTCGGCATAGCCGCTGTCGCCGCTGTAGGCGTAGCTGGCGCCGACCTTCACCGGCCCGTAGCCGACGTTGGCACCGACATGGACGGAGTTCAGGTCCTCGAAGGACTGGCTGACGACGCCGTCGGTCTGGCGCACCGCCTTGCCGGTCGCGTAGAAGGCGCTGCCCTCGATGCTGAAGTCGCCGACCGCGGTCTGGAAGGCGCCGCCGGCCTCGACCACGTCGCGGAAGGACAGCAGGTCGCCCAGCGCGTCGGTCGTGCGGCGGTTGACCGAGGTGTTGGAGTCGCCGCTGCGCGGCATGTAGGACACCGCCGCCGACAGGCCGCCGAAGCTCGGCGTGATGTAGACCAGCTTGGTGCCGGTGTCGTAGGCGATCAGCGTGCGCAGGCTGGTGGCAGCCAGCGGTAGGGCGCCGAAGGTCGAGGAGCCGTTGAGGAACAGGATGCCGTTGCTGTCCGGGCTGCCGGCCACGCCCTCGACGTTCGGGCCGATCATCCCGTATTCGTCCGACAGGCCGTTGATGACGCCGGCCTGGATCGTGCCGAAGGCGCCGTTGGCGAAGAGGAAGGCGCGGTCGTTCTCGATGTTGCGGGTCGAGACGGTCGGATCGCCGTTGCCCGCCACGATGCGCAGCCGCGCGCCGTAGGTCAGGCCGTTGTCGGCGGTGGCCGTCGGGGTGACGACCAGACGGTAGCGGTTGGCGAACTCGCGCGGGCGCAGGCCCTCGTCCTGCTGCTGGCGGATGTAGGCGCCCTGGAAATAGGCGTCGCCGCCGAGGATCAGGTCGAAGCTCGGCTCGGCCAGGGCCGGGGCCGACGTCAGGGCGGCGAAGGCGGTGCCGGCGAGAGCGGCGGCGCGAAGGGACAAGGTGTTCATGGGCGTCGTCATTCCAGGGTCGAGGCTTGCGGGAGCGATGTTTTAAAATCCCCTCTCCCCTCCGGGGAGAGGGTTAGGGTGAGGGGGTTGCGCGTGTCGGACCGTTCGGCACAAGCACAACCCCCTCACCGGCCCTTCGGGCCACCCTCTCCCCAGAGGGGAGAGGGTTGGTACAGAACCAGCGGCGGCCGAAGGCGGTGAGGTTGTCGTCCTGCAGCCGGGCGAGGCAGAGGATCTCCACGCTGTCGGCCCAGCGCGGGTTGATGCGGCTGAACTGGGCGACGGCCGGGCTGTCCAGCTTGGCCTCGCTGATGGCGCGGGCCTCCTCGGTCAGGCCGTAGCCCTGCCACTGCCAGTCCACGGTGCCGGTGCCGGCGTCGTAGTAATGGGCGAAGCACTCCCGCCCGATGTGGTCGCGGAACGCCCGGTCGAGGTCGTTGGGAGGCTGGTCCGGATGCGGCGTGTGGCGGACGAACAGCATCGGCATGTAGCGGTAGGAGCGGTAGCCGACCGCGCTGTAGCTCCAGTACCACAGCCGTCCCGAACGGTCGGCGCGGGCGCGGGCGACCATTTCGGCAACCATCGAGCGCACAAGTTCGTTCGACCCCCAGAAGCGGCGCTCCAGGATGCAATGGGCGGTGTGGAAGGCGCCAACGGCGGTGCCGTCGATTTCCACCGCCTGCCGGTAGACGGTGGCGAAGCCGACCAGCTCCCCGGTCCCGGCGTCCTCCTGGAGCACGCAATGGTCGAGGTCTTCCAGCTCCTCGTTGAAATAGTCCTCGCCGTAGCCTTCGAACCAGACGCTGAGCAGGGCGAACATCGCCGCCCGGCGCTCCGGCGTCAGAGCCGCCGGCTCGACGAAGCTGGTCCGCAGGGGAGGACGCGCCGCGGGCGTGGTCATCCCTCTGCTCCGGCCCCGGCCCCGGCCCCGGTCAGATAGAGCGCCGCCCCGGCCTCGCGCACGTCGGCGCAGATGTCCTCATAGTTGCAGGTGATCTCCTCCCCGGCGGCGATGTCGCGGCGGGCGACGAAGCGCCGCCAGTCGCCGGGATCGGCCCGCCCGATGGACGGACCGTCGGCGTGGTTGAGGAACCGGGCGTCGTCCCCCGGCAGAAGGACGCCGACCCCCTCGATCACGCAGCCGTGGAAGTCGATCAGCCGGGCGACCTGCGGAAACTCCGCCAGCACGGCGTCGTCGGGCTCCAGCAGGCGGTCGATGCGGGCGTCGAACGCCCACACCGGCGTGCCGGCGGCGACCGCCTCCTCGGCGAAGAGCCCCAGCCCGTGAATCGGGCTGGAGGCGAGGCGGGTGGCGATGAGGAGCGGCATGGCGTCCTTCTCCGGCGATGGGGCTCAGGCGGCGGCGGTGGCCGGCGACCCGGCCGGGGCCAGCGATTCGTCGAACTCGAAGCTGGCGGCGTCGTCGACGAACTGCTCGGCGATGGTCGTGCCGGGGTTGGTCAGGCAGACGCCGATGTAGTCGGCGAAGCGCGGCGGCGGGGTGAAGCCCTCGGCGAGCAGGCGGCTGTTGTCGAAGGCGATGTCCTGCGCGGTGAAGCGGTGGTACTTGCGCCCGCCCGCCATCATCGTCCGGTGCAGGATGTCGCGCTGCGGGAAGGCCAGGCGGAAGGCCCGGTCGAAGGGCTTCCAGCCTTCCGGACCCTTCGGGTCGAAGAAGCTGTAGGGGCGGGTGCCCTCATGGCCGTGCGCGGCGAAGGCGGCCTGGAAGTCGCTCCAGGTCGTCCGGCTGCCGAGGCCGGCGGAGAGGTGGTAGAGATTGTGCTTCAGCTCGGGCTTGCGCAGCAGGTCGTGCAGCCGTGCCGAGGCCCAGTCCACCGGAACGATGTCGATGAAGCCGTCCGGCGAGCAGGGCAGGACGCCGGTGCGGTCGACCAGCCGGAAGAACCAGAAGATGCTGGCGCTCGGGCGCACGCCCATCGCGGTGTGGCCGACGACGATGGACGGGCGGCAGACGACGATCGGCAGGTCGGGGAAGCCGGCGGCCAGGGCGCGCTCCGCCGCCGCCTTGCTGCGGGTGTATTCGACGATGTGCGGCGTGTCGTGGCCGGGGGCCGGGGCCTCCTCGACCATCTCCAGCCACGGCGTCTCGCCGCAGCAGAAGGCGGTTCCGATGTGCAGGAAGCGCTGAAGGTGCTTCATGCGACGGGCGCGGGCGGCCAGCGCCAGCGTGCCGTCGACGTTGATCTGCCAGACCGAATGCCGGCTGTCGAAGGAGGTGTCGGCGGCGACGTGGACGATGTGGGTCACCGCGTCCAGCCGCGGGTCGGCGCTGGTCGCCAGCGACTGCAGGTCGCCCGGAATGATCTGGCAGAGATCGGCGTAGGCCTGGGCCGTGGCGCGGTCGACGCAGCGCATCAGGTTGGTGGCGAGACGGGCGCGGCAGGCGGCCTCGTCGGCGCCGCGGATCAGCAGCAGGCAGTCCGCCGCGGTCCCGTTCTTGACGGCGTCGAGGTAGAAGGAACCACCGAGAAAGCCGGTGCCGCCGGTGAGAAGGATCATGGTGTGCCTCGGTCTCGCGTCTGGGGGAGGGGAGGGTTCGGTCGGTGGCTCCGATCCGCTGGCCCCGATCCGCTGGTCTGGATCAGGCGGGCAGCAGGTCGGGGGCCGGAAGGGCAGGGGTGTCGAGCCGGCGGATACCGCCCTGCTCCACCTGGATCTGCACGTCGGCGGCGTCGAAATACGCGTCGTCGTGGGTCACGGCGATCACGGTGATGCCGCGGGCCTTCATCCAGGGAATGATCTCGCGGTAGAATTTCCGCCGGAAATAGGGGGACTGGTCGGCGGCCCATTCGTCGAGCACCAGCACGGGCTTGCGCTCCAGCAGGGCGGCGGCCAGCGCGAGGCGCTTCTTCTGCCCCTGCGACAGGTCCACCGTCGTGAAGGCGCGGTCCTCGACCGCCACCTTGTCGGACATCTCCAGCAGGTCGAGCAGCTCGTCGGCGAAGCCGTCCTCCAGCGACACCGCGCCGTAGAGCTGGCGGGTGACGTGGTTGTCGGAGAAGACGACGGAGAACAGGTCGCGGTAGGAGCCCAGCGTGTCTGCCGTCACCACCGCGCCGTCCACCGTCAGGCTGCCGCGCTGCGCCGGGTAGAGGCCGAGCAGCATGTGGATCAGCGTGCTTTTGCCGGCGCCGTTGTGGCCGGTGACGAAGACGACGTCGCCGCGCTCCACCGACAGGTCGATGGGACCGACGGTGAAGGAGCCGGTGCCGTCGCGCCCGGGGTGGCGGTAGGACGCTCCGTCGAGCGCGATGGTGGCGAAGTCGGCGAAGCCGGTCGGCGGCGCGTCCTTGGCCCGGCGCTGCGCAGGACGCGGCGGCGCCTTCAGCTCCGCCTCCACCGCCAGATAGGAGCGGGCGGCGGTCTCGGCGCTGATGTAGGAGGGGTAGGAGGCGACGATGGTGATGACCGGGTAGGCGATGAAGGCGGCGGCGTGGCCGGCCAGCACGACGGTCGTGATGTCGGTGCTGGACACCGCCGGCAGCAGGAAGATGATCCCGGCCAGCGCCGCGTAGTAGGTCAGCTCGCTCAGCGTGAAGTAGTGGCTGTACTCGGCGCCGAAGCGGTGGCGCTCGGTCCGCAGCGCCTCGGCACAGGCGGTGGCGTCGGACAGCGCGTTGGCGGCGCGGCGGCGGTTCAGCTTGCACTCGCGCAGGGTCTGCAGGATGTGGTCCGACCGCTCCGACAGCGCGCCCTCGGCCTCGTGGATCGTCTCCGACAGCCGCTCCAGCCGCAGGACCGAGCGGGTGATCAGGACGCCGCCGACCGTCAGGAAGGCCAGCACGATCAGCACCGCGGCGTTCGACAGGGTGGCGAGGTAGAGCAGGCAGAGGAGGATCGCCGCGACCGACTGGAAGCTGATGACCAGCGTCGGCACCGCCTGGGCGAGAAGCTGCAGCTCCGGCCCGGCGACCTGGGCGAGGCGGGTGGACCCGACCGCCATGGCGTCGGGCAGGTCGGCGGCCACCGCGCGGCGCAGCAGGTCGACGCGCAGGATCGCCAGCGCCGCCTGCATCCGCTTGGACGCCGCGCTCATCATCCAGCCCTGCGCGAACCGCCAGGAGAAGGCGGACAGCAGGAAGATGAACAGCAGACGCTGCAACCCCTCCGGATCGTCCATGATGACCAGCGCGCTGTTGAGCGAGGTCAGCAGGGCGAGGTTGAGGGCCGCCGCCAGCACCGCCAGCAGCATCAGCGGCTGCATGTTGCGCAGGGCGTCGCGTCTCAGGATGCGCCAGAGATCCATCGCCGGCTCACTTGGACTGGATGAGGTCGAGCAGGCGGGACGGCGACATGTTCGACAGGATGGGGGCCGCGGCGGCCTTTCCGTCCTTGGCCGGTCCGCTGGCGGCCCCCGCGGCACCACCCGCCGCCTGGGGCTTGACGCCGGGGACCGGCGCCGTCGGCGCGTGGCCCGCCGCGGACGCCGCCGGTTCGCCCTCGCCGCTCAGCGAGGGGAGCTGCGCGGCGGGCGGCACCGGCAGGCCGCTCGGCATGGTGACCGTCGCGGCCCCCGCGTGCGGCGCGCCCGGGGCGGGGGCGCCCGGCATCGGGAGGGTGGCGCCCTGGCCCGAGGCGGCGTCGAGGATCAGCGGCAGCCCGCCGCTGGCGGCGTTGCCGATGACGACGATCTTGGCGTTGGGCGAATGGGCCAGTTCCAGCGTCGCCTCGATGCCGCGCCAGCGCAGGTAGTTCTCGGTCAGGTTGGCCTGGACCGTTTCCTGGAAGGCGCGGATGCCCTGGCCTTCGAGCTGCTTGCGCTGGCTCTCGAACAGCTCGCGCTGCAGGCGGAACTGGTATTCCTGAGCGGCCTGGTCCTGCTGGATCTTGCGCTCGATCGACACCATGATCGCTTCGGGCAAGGAGACGTTGCGGATCAGGATGTCCTGGATCAGCAGGTAGCCGGTCTTGGTCCGCCCGTCGGGCTTCGGCGTGTCCTCGGCCCCGATGATCTGGGCGTACATCACGCGGTCGGCGACCTGCTCGAAGGTCTCGGTCTGAACGCGCAGGCGGCGATGGGCGTAAAGCTCGTCGGCCTTGAAGCGCGACACGATTTCGCGCGAGACCGACCCGACCTCCGGCACCAGCAGCACTTCCAGGTAGTTCGGCCCGACGTTCTTGTGCAGGGCGGCCAGCATCTCCGCGTAGGGGCGGTAGCGCACCGTGATCTCGATGCTGACGTTCAGGCCGTCGTTGGCGATCGCCGAGTAGGACCGGGTGTCCTCCTGCAGGCGCAGGTCGTAGACCTCGATCTTGTCCCAGGGGAAGATGACGTGCACGCCCTCGGCCAGGGCCGGGCCCATCTGGGTGCCCTGGTGGAAGCGCTTCCACAGCACACCGCCGTGGCCGGCGGGGATGAAGACGACGATCGACGGCGCGAAGTAGAGGAAGATCAGGATACCGACCAGCAGCGTGCACAGCAGCGACCGGCGGTGCTCGTCGTACCAGTTGCCGAGCAACGCGCGCAGGCGCGACTTCGGCTGCGGCGTCGCGTCGGCGTCGTCGTAGGTGAAGGCCTGGTCAGCCATGTCACGCGGTCTCCTGGAGCAAAGCCGTGGCGGGGCGGGACGCGGCCTTGTCGGCCGGCGTGTCCGTCTGCCCGTTCGTCATGTGGCCGTTGGTCATGTGAATGGTCACGTCGCAGACCGACGCGGCGTTGCCGTCGTGCGACACGAAGATCACGGTGCGGCCGAGCGCCCGCAGCTTGCCGATGATCTCGTTGGTGAAGCGGGTGCGGAACTCGGCGTCCTGGTCGGACGTCCATTCGTCGAGGATGATGATCGGACGCCCCTCCGCGACCGCGACGGCCAGGGCGACGCGGCGCCGCTGGCCCTTGGAGAGGTCACGGTTCAGCAGGCCGTCGCCGGTCTCCGGAACCAGATGGTCGATCTTCAGATAGGCCAGCATCTCGCGGAACAGCTCCGCGTCGAAGGTCGGCCCCTGCGGCAGGCGGGTGAACAGGTGGTGGTCCTGGAACACCGCGCAGAACAGGTCGCGGTAGGACTCCAGCCGGTCGCCCTCCACTTCCTGCCCGTCGAGCAGCACCTGACCCTCGTCCGGGCGGAACAGCAGCGGGATGACGCGCAGCAGGGTGGACTTGCCCGACCCGTTGGCGCCGACGATGCCGACGACGCTGCCCGCCGGGATGGTCATGTCGATGGGACCGATCACGAAGGGCTCTGGCCGCAGCCCGGCGCGGTAGGCGAAGCGCACGCCGCGCAGCTCGATGGCGGAGAAGCGGCGCGGCGCGCGGGCCAGCTTCGACGGCGCGTATTCCGCCGCCGGCATGGCGGCGAGCAGGGTGGTGAGCTGGTTCGCCGCATCCTCCGCCGCGATGTAGTCGGGCACGGCGTTGAGGAACTTCGACAGCGGCCGGGCGAGGAACAGGATGACCGAGGTCACCAGCGGAAGCTCCGCCGCCGACAGCGCGCCCATGCGCGGGAAGATGAAGACGAAGACCGCGGAGAAGCCGATGACGATGGTGGCGATCCAGGAGAACAGCTCGCCCAGATTGCGCCCGTGGCGCCGCTTCAGGTCCTCCCATTGGGCGACGTCCGCCTCGACCGCCTGGGCCAGCTCGTCGCGCCGCGCCTTGCCCAGCTTGATCTCGGCGTTGCCGCCGACGATCTCGGAGAAGCCCTGGAGCATCCGCACCTCGGACTCCTTGGCCTGGCCCAGCAGGGCGCGGGTCCGCTGCGCCTCGCGCACGTACCAGCCGCCGATCATCGCGCCGGCCACCAGAAGCAGCGTGGCGCCCACCGTGGTCAGCGTCCACAGGTAGAGGTAGGCCACGACCGCCACCAGCATCATGTTGGCGGCGATCGACAGGTTGGGCAGCAGCGCCGCGATGCGCTCCAGATGGTGGTTGCCGAGGTCGAAGGAGCGCCGCGCCTGCATGTCGAGGATGTCGGCGTGGTTGCCCAGCGTGACGGTCTGCAGGAAGCGCCGCCGCACCCCGGCCAGCGCGCTGAAGCCGGTGGTCAGCACCAGCCCGACGAAGCGTTTGCTGAAGGCGTAGGAGACCAGCAGCGACAGGCAGAAGATCAGGAAGGGCGTGTCCAGCACCTCGCCGCGCATCCAGCCGTTCAGCTCGGCGCTGAGGCTCATCAGGCTGATGAGGTTGGCGGTGGCGGCGACGCAGCCGGTCACCACCAGCCGGGTCAGGATCTCACGGTCGGCCAGCCCGATCAGGGGCAGCAGGGCCGAGACGGGCCGGCTGGGGGCGACACGCTTGGTTGTCTTGCTCTTGCTCATCGCTCCGCCTCACTCCGCCAGCCAGGAGTCGAGGATGCGGGTGATCGTGCCGTTGTCGCGCAGCTTGACGAAGGCGGCCTGCAACCGCTCGGCCTTCTCCTTGCGCGCCTTGGGCATGGCGATGTAGCGGGGGATCAGGCCCAGCGGCTTGGGCAGGACGCGCACGTCCTTCAGGCGCCCGTCCTGCTTGGCCATGTGGTTCAGCACATGCAGGTCGCCGACGATCACGTCCACCCGGCCCAGGATCAGGCGGCGGAAGTTGACCACGTTGCTGCTCGACGGGACCTTTTCCAGATAGGTCGCGGCGTCGAAGTCCGGCGCGTAGGCGAAGCCGTCGACCACGCCGATGCGGTAGGGGGTCAGATCCTCCAGCCGCTCGAAGGCGATGGGGGAGTCCTTGCGCACCATGAAGACGGTCGTGCCGGTGCGGAACGGGCCGATCATGTTGTACTGCGCGAAACGGGCGGGCGAGGCGATGAACTGGAACCCGACGTCGGCGGTGTTCTCGTCCATCGACCGGACGACCTCGGTCCAGGACAGCGGCCGGTGGACCGGGGTGATGTTCAGCTCCTTCAGCAGGGCGACGACGATCTCGGTGTCGATCCCCGTGCGGGTGCCGTTGAAGGAGTAGTTGTAGGGCGGGAAATGGTCTTCCGACGCGATGGTCCAGTATTCGGCGCGCGCCGGAAGGGTCGCGGCGAGCAGCGCCAGCAGGACCGGCAGCAGGAGCCGCAGGGCCGGGCGGAGGATGGACGCCGTCGCCGCCGTCATGCCTTCGCCCGCTTCTTGCTGCGGGTGGTCAGCAGGATCATCACGAGAAGGGCGCCGGGCGGGGTCAGAACCACCGCCAGGAAGGCGTAGAGCAGGAAGCCGCCGCGGCGGCCGATCCCCAGAAACCCGACCAGCAGGCAGAGACCGATGTAGATCAGCTCGAACACGGCGATGCTTCCTTCTTTGCCCGGCGCCCCGGCGTCGTGCCCTTAAAGCGAACTTCCGTTCGCTTTAGACTCTTATCGCCTCATTCGCCGGCTCTCAGCGGATGCCGATGGCATCCGCCTGCCGCCAGCGGGAACTCTGTTCCCGCGAGAGGCGGGCTCCGGTCGCATGTGCGACCGGGACCGCCGTCGCGGTCCAAAGCGGATTACAATCCGCTTTAGCCGGCCTTCTGGACCGGCTGCTCTTCCATCTGCGGCGCCGCGGCGGGGGCCTCGCCGGCCTCGCTCTTGGCGGCGTCGTTGCGGGCGGCCTCGAACTCCTTGCGGAAATGCTCGCGCATCGCCTCGACGTCGAAGTCCAGCAGCGTGCCGCCGGTCTCGAAGTGCTGCGCGAACACGCGGCCGAGCGCCTGGGTGGCGGCCAGCGACAGGGCCGGCATGACGGCGACGCCCAGGGCGGTGCCGATGAACGGAACGGCCTTCACGGCGGAGCCGAGCACGCTGGAGCTGAGCGCGCCGGGCATGACGCCGCCCATCAGCGCGCCGATGATCGCGCGGGTGCGCTCCTGCGCGAACTCGATCTCATAGAGCTTGGCGAGCTTATGGATCAGGTTGAGCTGGGCCACGCTGACCGCGGCGACGTCTGCGCCGGGAACGGGGATGAGTCCGAAGGCGCCCGAGGCGTAGCTGTGATACTTGATCAGTTCCTGGGCGCGCTTCTTGCGGTCTACCATGATCCGAAACCTTTCGAGGGACAGGTGAGGTTGATTCCAGGTGGAAACGATAAGCTCAGACACACGTTTTGAGACGTTATGCGTCGCAAATTTGGCATTCCGAAAGAAACAAAGCATCGCCAATCAACCGCTGCCTAAGCGATTGGTAAAAGAATGCCCCTATTGTTGCTGGTAAATTAGACAGTGATTCTTGGGACTGCCGTTGAGAAGAGAATGACTGCCCAACGATCCAATATGTCCCAACGACTTGATACATTTTCAGTGCTTAACAACGCATTAAATGCCTATGACCGCCGTCGGAGTTTTTGTTGGAAGCTGCGTCATCTTTCTACGAATTGTAACAAAGTTCATCATCAGCTTTTCTTTGTATAACAGCGTCGACTACCTTTGCGGGAAGCGCGACGGCAGATCGAGGGCGCGCGCCGGAAGCTCGTTGCGCCCGCCCGTGCTGACCGCCGCCCCCAGCACCAGGACGGTGTCGCGCACCGGCTGTCCCTCGATGGTCTGCGTGGGCAGGGCGACGCGCAGCAGCAGGCCGTCCCGCGACGACGACGGGGCGTGGCCTTTCAGCAGGCGCAGCAGCGCCCACGGCCCACGCTCGGCCAGGGTGATGGTGTCGCCGGTCGCCGCGGCGGTTCCGCCCGCCGGCGCACCTTTCGGACGGAGGGGCGACCCGGCGGCCCAGCGGGCGGTCAGCAGGACGGGCTGGCCCGGCGTCCAGGCGAGAGTCCCGCCATTGGCCGTCGCCCCCACCGCGCTGGCGCCGGAACGCACCGACCAGTCGATGATGTGCTCCGCCCCGACCTCCTGCGCGCGGTTGGCGCCGTAGGTGAGACGGACGCTGACGGGGGCCGGGCGCGCGATGGCCTCCAGCAGGGGACGGGCGGCCTCCATCCGTTCCAGGAAGGCGGCGACCTCGGGGGTCGCGGTCCGCATCACCGCCACCCGGTGCTCGTCGAGCTGGCGGTAGAAGCGGCGGACGTCCTGCGGGTCAGCGTCGGACGCGCCGCGCGCTTGCTCGGGGTCGACGAAGGGGAAGCGCCCGGCGAGGGTCTGTGCGAAGGCGGTGGACAGCTTCGACAGGGCGACGTCGCTGTCCGGAACCGGGGTTTCCACCGGCATTCTGGGCGGGACCGGCAGATGCGCGACGACGGCGGGCTCCTCCACGACGGCGGGCGGCGCAGCCACGGGTTCCGGCGACGGGCGCACCGGAGGCGGGGGAGGCGGGGCCGCCGCGACCGGCTTGGCCGGTTCCGCTTCGGGCGCAATGGGCTTTGGTTCGGTAGGCTTGGATGCAGCGGGCTTGGCTTGTTCAGGTTCAGGCTCCGGCTTCGGCTCGGCCGGCTTGGCGGCTTCGGCGGGGGGAGCGTCGGGAGCCGGCGCGGGCAGGGCGGCGGCCAGGGCGTCCGGCAGCGCGGTCACCGCCGGGTTGAGAACCAGCGCTCCGCCGTCAGCCACCGCGAACAGGGCGCCGGTCTGCGGCGCGTCCAGCGCCAGGACGGCGGCGCGGGCGCCGGTCGCGGCGGTGGACAGGGCCTCGGTGATGCGGTCGGTGGTGTCGCGCCCCGGCAAATCGGCGATGGCGGCCTTCTGGAGCGCCACCCGGATCGCGTCGGGCAGGCCGCGCGCGGGCTCCTGCAAGGCGCCGGCGATGGGCCAGGAAACGGCTTCGGCGACGGCCCCGGTCAGGCGGCGGACGTCGTCGACATCCTCGGCGGTCGGCGTCTCCGGCAGGCCGCGCAGCCGCTCGGCCAGGGCCTCGGCGCGCTGGCGGAGCGGGTTGCGGCCGTACAGCTCCTCGGCCAGCGGGGCGGCGAGCTGCACCGATTCCGCGCGCACCGCCGCGGCGATGGTCCGGGCGTCGAGGTTGGGCAGGTCGGCGCCCGCCGCGATGCGGGTGATGTAGCCGTCCGTCGCCGTCATCGGCGACCGGGGGACGGCGCCGTAGACGCTCTCGGCCAGCGCGTTCAGCTCGTCGAAGCCGCTGTTGCGGCGGAAGCGGTCGTAGCGCTCCAGCGCGTCGCGCCGCCCGCCGATGCGGTCGAGCTGCTCGGCGAGCCGGCGGAAGGCGGGCAGGTCCTCAACCTTCTGCGGGTTGGCGACCGGCGGCAGGTCGGTCATGGTGGCGCTGGGCAGCAGGGCGTCGCGGATCGGCCGCAGCACCGAGCGGCGCAGCGTGACGGAGGCGAGGCGCTTCTTGTCCTCGTCGAAGGTGCTGAACAGCGAGGTCGGCAGCAGCGGCGTGGCGAGGGAACTGCGCTCCATCACCGCCGTGGCGGCGATCACCCGACCGGCCAGAGCCCCGTCGGTGAAGGCGTCGCGCGCCAGCAGCGCCCGGCGCAGGTCGGCGGTGGCGGCGGCGACCGGCGGGCTGCCGGCGGACACGCTGGACACGCCCTGCCACGCGGCGACCGACAGTCCGGCGACCGAGGCGGCGAGCGCGGCCTGGGCCATCCGGCGGCGCTTGTGGGCCTGCTGGTAGGCGGCGTCGGACGGCCGCCCGTAGCCAGCCTCGGCGAAGGCCCGGCCCGGCAGCAGGTTGCGGGCGAAGACCGGACGGCGCCCGCCGGTGACCGGGGCGTAGGCGCCGGTCAGGGCGATGCCGCGCAGCGGGAAGGGCTCCGCCTGGTCGTCGCCGCCCAGGGCGCCACCCAGGGCGCTGTCGAGGAACAGCGCCAGCGGATGGCGCAGCGTGTCCAGGGACGCCGGCAGCAGCGGCAGGCGCACCCCGGCGGTGCCGGCGGCGAAGGCGTCGGCCTCCAGCACGGCGATGTCGGCGGCGATGGCCTCGAACGCCTCGTCGATGCGGCGCGGCTCGAAGGGCTTGGCCCAGTCCTGCGGGTTGGTCCATCCCAGCACGCCGTCCAGAAGGGCGGAGGGCATGGCGGCGCAGAGATCGGTGAAGCCGTCCAGCGCCTCGGCGCGGACCACGACCACATGCACCGGGCCGACCACGCCGAGATCGTCGCGCAGGGTCCGCAGACGCTCCCGCAAGGCGGCGCCCCGCTTGGCCAGCGCGTCACGTGGACCGGGGCGCTCGGCGGCGGCGCGCAGCTCGTCGGCGCCGACCATCAGCAGGACACCGTCCAGCGGGCGGCGCATCGGCCGCTTGCGCATTGCAGCGACCAGCGCCGGCCAGGACGCCCCCAGCCGGGAGCCGTCGGCGGAGTCGGCGCCGGCGTGCAGGATCGCGGCACCTTCGCAGAACCACCAGCAGCCGTTCTCGCCGTTGCCGTCCTCGGGCCAGCGGACATGGGTCGGGTCGGTGGCGAGCAGGGCTGGGCCGCCGACGCCGAAGGCGAGGAACCACGGAATGTCGCCGCGGCGCAGGGGGCCGCGCATCTGCCGCGTCAGGATGTCCAGCCCCTCGCCATAGACGCGGACGTTGGGCGGCGTGTTGGCGGCGGCCTTCTTCGGCGGTGGCGCCTCGGCGCGGACGCGCAGCGGCGCCGGCGGGGCGGCCCGGCGCGCGGGGGCCTTCTTTTGGGCGGTGCCCTTGGCAACGGGCTTGCGCCACCAGCTTCGCAGCTTCGGACAGACCATCCGGCCGAGGCGGTAGAAGATGTAGAGCGGCAGCGCCAGCAGCGCGTAGGGCGCCAGCGTGACGGCGAAGGACAGCAGATAGAAGATTGCGGAGCCGATGGTGGAGAGCACCAGCTCCAGCGTGAGCATCAGTAGGACCATGACAGCCCCATATCCTCGACCGCGGCGCGGGCGCCGCTCAGATCGCGTTGGATGCCGCCGACGGCGCCGGCCCACAGCAGATGTGAGATTACGAGGAACAGCACGGCGGTCCCGCCGACCGCCCACCACCAGCGCCGTCCGGACGGTGCGAGATAGCCGGGCACGGCGCCTTCCGGCGGTTCGCAGGCGCGCGGGCTGGGATGGTTGGCCGCGGCGCGCTCGCCGACGACGATGCGGTGCAGGGCGGGGCGCCGGGCGGTCGCCTGGGCGTCGTCGGGAAAGCCCAGCGCCAGCGCCGCGAGATAGACGGCGGCCAGCCCGCGGTCGGCCTTGGCGCCCTGGCGGATCAGGTCGTCGGCCTGGACGAACAGGGTTTGCAGCGTGGCGTTCGCGCCGAACAGGCGGCTGGAGACCACGGCGTCGGCGGGCCGCGTCTGGGCCAGCGCGCGGTCGGCCAGCATGGCCATGGCGAAGACCGCCTTGACGACGGTGCCATGCGCGCCCGGCCCCTGGGAGACGGCGGCGCCGCTCATTCCATGGAGCGTAGCGGTCAGGCGGTCGGCCACCGTTCCCGCCGGCGCCTGCGCGTCGGCGCAGCCGACGAGCAGGTCCTCCTGGAAGGCGCGGAACAGGGCCAGCGTGCCGGCGGGCTTGGCCCCCGTGGGCGCCATCTTCGGCGCCGCAGCGGGGTGGGCCTGGGCGAGTTGGGCGGTCACGGCGTTCCCTCCGTCAGCGGAGCCACGGTGAAGGTGTCCCGTCCCAGCCGCACATCCAGGGCGCCGGCGCCGTCCAGCGCCTGCCGATGGGTGCCGGGTGCGCCGTACAGCGCGTAGACGAGGGTTTGGATCGGGGGTGTGGCGAAGGGGGGCAGGCTGTGCAGGAGCACGCTCTGGCCCGGCACCATCTCCCAGGAGGCGATGGCGATGCGGTTGCCGGCCTCGGCGCTCAGCGCCTCGCGGTCGCGGAACCAGCCCGCGGCGTCGAGCCCGGCCAGCCGTCCGGCCAGCGCCGGGTCGGCCACCCGCACCACGTCGACCGCGACCGGGCGGCGCCCGTTGGCGTCGGGGTCGGCGACGATGCTCAGCACCGGCGCGTCGGCGCGCCCCGCATTAGGCGCGGGCGCACCGGCGGCGCAGCCGGCGAGCGTCAGAGCGAGGATGATCGCGAGTCGCTTCATGTCAGCCACCGCCGCCGGGCGCCGACTGGCCGGCACAGACGTAGCCCGCCGGGGTGTGGCGGTACCAGTTGCCGGTCGCCTCGGTGCAGGGGGCGAGCACGCGGTCGTTGCGCTGCGGCTGCGCCACCACCGGGGCCGGGGCGGTGTCCACCTCGCGGCCCGCGGCCGGACGATTGGTCACGACGAAGCCGTCCTCGTCCTCCTCCACGATCATCACGTAGCGGGCGCGCTTGGCGGGGTAGCGGATGCCGACGTCGTAGTCGCCGTCGGCCACCTTCTCCAGGATCGCGCCGGGACGCTCGCTGCCGAGCGGCGCGCAGCCCGTCCCGGCGAGCAGGACCGGCAGCAGCGCCGTCGCGGCGATCAGGGTTCGCATCATCGGGGTGTTCCTGCTCATGCCGGGCCTGCTCATGCCGGAATCGCCCGGCGCTGGGCGTTGGTGGCGACCGCGGCGGGGCCGGCGGCCTCCATCAGGTCGGGCGGGGTCGGCTCGATGCCGGCTTCGGCCAGCGTGCGGTAGACGGACCGCCAAACCAGCTCCGGCACGACGAAGCTGGCGTCGTAATCCTCGACCCAGAAGAACAGGTTGTACTTGCACAACCATTGCCCGTTGACGCCGCGGATGCCGTCGTAGCGGACGAAGGGCGGGCCGCCGGTGGCGCTGGGCATCACCTTGTCGGCGTTCTGCAGGGCGGTGGTCAGCAGGCCGCCCATCTGGCCGGGGTCGTGGCGGGCGTCGGCGTAATATTCCAGCTTCATCGACACCCGGTCGACCGCGCTGAAATTGATGACGGTCGCCTCCGACACCTTGGCGTTGGGCATGGCGACGATGAAGCCGGCGACGTTGCGTATCCGCACCGTGCGCCACGTCATGTCGACCACGACCCCGCGCACCAGATCGGTGATCTGGATGCTGTCGCCGATCTGGAACGGCCGCTCGATGTTCAGGACGATGCCGGAGAAGACGTTGGCGATGTTGGCCTGGATGGCGAGGCCGATGACCATGCCGACGAGGCCCGAGGCGGCGAGCAGGCTGGTGATCGGCTGCTTCAGGACGAAGGCGATGATGCCGCAGCCGGCGAAGCCGAAGACGATCAGGGTGGAGAAGCGGCGGACGATGCCGGGGATCTTGCGCTGGGTGCGGATCTCCAGCGGGGTCCAGACGAAGCGCTCCAGCGTGCGGTCGACCAGGATGGCCGGGACGATCCACCACAGCACGTTGACGCCGTTCACCACCATGGCGATCCCGCTCGGCGGCAGCGTCGCCACCGCCTGGTCCAGCGCGATGTTGCCGACGGACATCAGCAGCAGCGGCCAGGACAGGATGCGCATGAACAGCGTCTGGATCTTCCAGAACTGGCCGCGGTCGCGGCGGTCCATGAAGGCGGCGAAGACCGCCAGCACGGCGCTGAAGATGGCGATGTAGACGAAGAAGTCGCGATGGATGAAGTCGCGCGCCGCCGGGGAGTCCGGTGCCGCGACCACGCCGAAGTCGACGCGCGAGAAGTCCGGCTGCGGCCGCCCGAAGCCGACGTAGTTGGGATCGCCCTCGCTGCCGACCGAGGCGACGTCCTGCGAGATCCAGGCGCGCGCCAGCCGCCAGCCGGGCGACGGCGCCAGCACCCGCTTGGCGCGGAGCTGGTCGAGCAGGGTGGAGCTTTCGCTCTCGCCCTCCAGCGCGCGGCGGAAGCGGTCGGCGAGGCCGGGGTCGGCGGCGGACGCGGTCTCCGCCGCGGCCATCGCCTTCAGCTTCTCCACGAAGTCGTTGGTGTCGACCAGCGACATGCCGAGCACGTCGGTGACGAACATCACCGTGTTCCGGTTCTGCGTCCGGTGGCGGAAGCTGACGCCGACCGTCTGGCTGCCGTAGGGCGAGCGCTGGTCAAAGACGTTCAGGGCGAAGCGCCCCTCGATCCGGTAGGCGACGTAGGTGGTGACCTCGCCGCGCTCCTCGCGGTAGGGCTTGCCCAGCTCGACCGGCTTGACCGCGTTGGTGAAGACGACGTCCGCCGGGTTGAAGGCGCCGCGGTAGCGGAACCAGATCGTCAGGTTCAGCGTCGCCTCGTTGGCGTCCGGGTTCAGGTCGCGGATTTCATGAAGCTGGACGCCGGTGTAGATGACGTCCGTCTTGTACATGAAGCGGTCGTTGACGTAGAGCGCCCGGCCCTTGGTGACCTCCTCCAGGAAGTTGGAGACTCCGGCCTCGCGGATCGGCTGGAGCTGGGTCAGCGCCGCCACCGGGTTCAGGCCGTTGTAGGAGGCCATCATCACCGGCAGGGTCGCTTGGCCGCGGTTGTCGAAGGTCCAGGTGCCGACCGTGCCCTGGAAGGCGGTTTCGGCGCGGTCGTGGTCGGCGATGGCGCGGCGCAGCGCCTCGCCGTCCGGCTTACCGGTGGCGGTGTTCGTTTTGGCGATGGCGCCTGCGATGAGGTCCACGCCATCGGCGCCCAGCGCCGCCGCCCAGTCGGGCACCGCGTTGAAGCGCTTCACATACTGGCCGTAGAAGCGCTGCGCCCGCTCGTTCGCCGTGTCGAACAGCACGGGCGAGGACACCAGCAGGCCGTGGCCGTAGGCTTCCGGGGTCAGCGCCTTGGGGTTGGCCTGCGCCTGGGCGACGATCTCGGTGCGGAAGGCCGACGAGGCCATCTCCGAGCTGCCGGCGATCAGGTTGCGCACCCCGGCGTCGCGCAGCGCCACCACCACCCGCGCGCTGTCCACCGCCGAGCCGATGACGACGACGGCGCCGGTCGGCATCTTCTCCTTGACCGCCTGGGCCAGCGCCGGCAGGGCGGACGCACCGTTGCGGCCCGGCGCGAAAGTCCACTGGCCGACCAGCTTGGTGCCGAAGCGCTGGAGGATGGCGTCGAACTGCCCGGCCTGCGATGCCGCTTGCTCGCTGTCCTCGCGGACGATGGCGACGGTCGGCTCGCCGACCACGTTGCGCACGTAGTTGGCGAGGAAGCGCGTCTCGTGCGTGCGGTCCAGCGTGATGCTGAACAACCAGGGGCTGGGCGCGGCGTCGGCCGGGCGGACCAGCGGGCGCGGCGCGATCAGCGGGATTTGCCTCTGGGCGTAGATTGCCGTCGCGCTGTCGGTGGCGTCCGGCGTGTGGCCGATCACCGCGAGGACGGAGGGATCGTTGGAGACGCGCCGGGCGATCTCCAGCGACTTGCCCTTGTCGCCCTCGTCGTCGAAGGGCTTGACCACCACGGGACGGCCGGCGATGCCGCCCGCCGCGTTGATGGTATCGGCGCGCAGCGCCGCCCCCTTGCGCAGGGCCAGCCCCAGCGCCGCGTCCGGCCCGCTGAGCGGTCCGACGACGGCGACGGTCAACGGCTCGCGCGCGCTGTCGCCGAGGAAGCCGGCGCGGACAACCAGGGAGACCAGCACGGTGACGAGCATCGCCGCCGCCAGGATCAGCGCGAAGCGCGCCTTCTTGGTCAGGTGCGACCAGCGCAGCGGCGGCCGGGAGCGGGGCTGGAGCGAGCTCAGCATGGGGTGGGCCTCGGGCGGTCCGTGACGGGGTGGAGCAGGGCGAGGGGGATGTAACCCTCTCCCCTCTGGGGAGAGGGTGGCCCGGAGGGCCGGTGAGGGGGATGCGCTTTTGCCGGACGTATCGTCACGCGCAAACCCCCTCACCCTGACCCTCTCCCCAGAGGGGAGAGGGAAAGCGGCAATCAGTCCGGCCATCCTCATTGCTCCTGCATCGCGTGCTGGAGGCCGTTGAGGACCGGCGAGAACACATAGTCGAGGATGGTGCGCCGCCCAGTCAGGATGCTGCAGGTCACGCGCACGCCGGGGAACAGCTCGTAGGTCTTGCCGCCGTAGTCGAAACGGGTCACCGGCAGCTCGACGCGGACCTTGTAGTAGGACTGCTTGTTGGCGTCGAGCAGCGTGTCGGGGCTGATCGTCCGCACCCGCCCCTCGATGTGGCCGAAGCGCGAGGCGTCGCCGCCGGCCAGCGTCACCACCACCGGCTGGTCGGGGCGGACATAGCCGATGTCCTGCACCGGCAGGCGGGCGTCCACCACCAGCTTGCCGTCGCGCGGCACCAGCTCCACCACCGTCTCGCCGGCCTTGACGACGGCGCCCTTGGTGGAGACGGCCAGCGTCTTGACGATGCCGTCCATGGGGGCGCGCAGGCTGCTGCGGTCCAGGCTGTCCTGGTAGCGGGTCAGGCGCTGCGACAGCTCGTCGTGGTTGCGGCGGGCCTCGTCGAGGGCGTTGCGGCTCTCTTCCTCGTATTTGCGGCCGATCCACACCAGCTTGCTGCGCGCCTCGGCCAGCGCCGCCTCGGCCTGGGCCAGCGTGGCGCGGTCCTCGGCGATGGCGCTGCTGACGCGGGCGTCGTCGCGCAGCAGCTCCAGATGCTTCATGCGGTTGGTGATCTCGCGCTTCAGCAGGGTCTCGCTGATGGAGAGCTGCTCGCGGATCAACCCTTGAGCCACCTGGGAGCCGCCGATGCGTGCCCGCACGGCGGCCACCTGCTGCTCGCGCTGGGCGATGTCCTGGCGCTGGATGTCGAGGTCGGAGGCCAGCCGGTCGCGGCGGGCGCGGAACAGGTCGCGGGTCTGCGCCACCAGATCGGGCCGCTCGCGCAGCAGCCGCTCAGGGAAGTCGATGGCCTCGCGGCGCCCGACCTCCGCCTCCAGCCGCGCGGTGTCGGCGGACAGCGAGCCGAGGCGCAGCTTCAGCTCCTCCAGGTCGGCGCGGATCTTGGTCTGGTCCAGCTCGATCAGCGCTTGGCCGGCGGTGACCGAATCGCCTTCCTGCACCAGGATGTCGCGGACGATGCCGCCTTCGAAATGCTGGACCGACTGGTTGTAGGACAGCGGCACCACGTCGCCGGGGGCGCTGCTGGAGACGTTCAGCTCGGCGATGGCCGCCCAGCCGAGTGCTGCGAGGAAAGCGGCGATGCTAACCGCGAACAGGCCGTCGCCGAAGCGGCTTTCCGTGTCCGCGGCCTGTGTTCCCAGCAGGGCGGCCGGGAGGGCGGCTGGGATGCCGGTCGGAATCGCGGGCGGCACGGGCGCGGTGGCGGTGGCGGGCTTGCGGGTCAGCAGGGGAAGCGGCTTCATGGCGTCACCAGCCCCGCCGGCTCGCGGACGACAGCCGCGCCGGTCGACAGTCCATTGGGCGGTTGGTCGAGGTCGAGCACCAGCGAGGCGCCCTGGAGAATGCGCGGGTCGTGGGACGCGATGATCACCGTGTGGCCGCTCCGTGCCAGCTCGATCAGCGTGCGGTAGACGGTGGCGGTGCCTTCCGAGTCCAGCCCGTCGGTCGGCTCGTCGAGCAGGATCAGCCGGCCGCCGACCGCCAGGGCGCGGGCCAGCGCCAACCGGCGGCGATGGCCGGTCGGCAGCTCGTGGCCGAAGTTGCGCAGCGGCGTGTCGAGGCCCTGGGCGCAGTCGGCCACCGTGCGGTCGGCCCCGGCGCGGTGCAGGACGGCGTGAAGCTCCGTCTCCGACAGGCGCGGGTTGGCGAGCAGCAGGTTCTCGCGGATCGTCCGGTTGAGGAACACCGGCTCCTGCGGCAGCAGCCCGATCTGCTGGCGCCACCAGGAGGGGGCGAACTTGCGGATATCCACCCCGTCGGCCAGCACCGCGCCCTCCTGCGGATCGGCCAGTCCGGCGATCAGGCGGATCAGCGTCGATTTGCCCGAGCCGTTGCGGCCCTTCAGCACCAGGATGTTGCCGGCGGGCACCGACAGGCTGAGGCGGCGCAGCAGCGGCGTGACGCCGCCCGGCGGGGTGAAGGTCAGGTCGCGCAGCTCCAGCGTGCCGGCGTAGCGGGGCAGGCTGGTGCCGCCGGTCGGCTCGACCGCGGTGCGGGCGAACTGCTCCAGCCGCGCCTGCGCCTGCCGGGCCATCGCCAGGGACTCGCCGATCTGGGCCAGCCGGGTGAAGGGGGCCAGCGCGCGGCCGACCAGCAGGTTGATGCCGATCAGCGACCCGACGTCCAGCTCACCGCGCACCACCAGAACGGCGCCGGTGGCGATCACCGCCACGCCCTGGAGCGCCTGGAGGCTCTGCGCCGCCGACTGGGCGCGGCCCTGGCGCATCGACATGCGCTCGCGGACCACGCGCAGGGCCTTGGCCGCGCGCTGCCAGTCGCCGAGGAGCGGCTTGGCGCCGCCGAACAGGGCGACCGCGTCGCGCCCGACGATGGCGGTGGTGACCAGCCCCTGGGCGTCGGCGCCGGCCTGGGCGAGGTCGCGCCCGACCGCGCGCATGTCCGCCTGGGCGAGCAGCCCGGCGGCGATGGCCAGCAGCGTGAAGACGAGGCAGATCGCCGCCAGCGGCCAGGAGATCAGCGCCACCACGAGGATGAAGCCGAGCGCGAAGGGCAGGTCGAACAGCGTCGCCAGATTGGCGGAACCGAGCGCGGAGTCGATCTGCTCCGGCGCCCGCAGCGCCTCGCGCCGGGCCGCGTCGCCCTCCACCGATCCGGCGCCGCTGCGCGCGGTCATCAGGATGCCGAAAGCCCCGGTGGTCAGACGCTCGTGCTCGGCCCGCCCGATGCGCCCGGCGATGCCCAGCCGGACGTGGCGGAACAGATGCTCGAAGGCGATGGACAGCACGACGCCGACGGTCAGCGCCGCCAGCGTGGAGTCGACGCCGTGCGTCACGTAGCGGTTCAGCACCAGCATCGTGTAGAAGGAGGAGGCCAGCCCCAGCAGGTTCGCCGCCAGCGACGCCGCGAAGACGCGGGCGGTCAGCCGCAGGTTGGCGCGCAGCCGAAGCACCAGCAGACCGATGGCGCCACCGCTCATCGCTGGTCTCCCGTGCCGCGCCGGCCCTGATCGCGGAAAGCGCCGCGGCCCGGCGCGGTCAGCTTCGGCATCGGCTTGGTCTGGATGTCGGTGGCGTTCAGCCGGCCCATGGCGGCGAGCAGCCGGTAGCCGGCCAGCACCAGCTCCGTCTCCGCGGCCGCGGCGTCGCTGCGCGCGTTGATCAGCGTCGTCTCCCCCGACAGGATGTCGATCAGCGACCGCGTGCCCAGCTCGCGCTCCGACCGCGCCACGTCGAGGAAGCCGGCGGCGAGGCTCGCCTGATCGTTCAGCAACTGCACCTGGGCGCGGGCGCTTTCCAGCCGGTTCCAGCTGTTGCGGACGGTTTCCAGCACCGTGCGCTCCTGGTCGGCCCAGGTGGCGTCGGCAGCCCGCAGGTCGGCCTCGGCCAGCCGGATGCTGTTGAGCGCGGTCAGGCCGGTGTTCAGCGAGAAGGTGACCTGGAGCTTGAACAGCAGCTCGTTCTGCCGCCCGGACTGCCCGGCGACGTCGCGCTTGATGTTGTGTTCCACGAAGCCATCGATCCGCGGGTAGAGGGTGCGGCCGCGCACCGAGGTCACCGCCTCCTGCGCCGCCGCGGTGGTCAGGGCCAATTCCTGAAGGCGCGGGTTGTGGCGGCGCGCCTCCTCCACCGCCGCGTCCATCGAGACGGGCAGGCCGGCGCGCGTCATCGCCAGGACCTGGGCGTTGCTGACTTGGAAGGGGATATGGCCGAAGAAGGCCTGGAAGCGGCTCTGCGCGTTCTGCGTCGCCTCTTCCGCCGCGACGCGGCGGGCCTGGGCGCCGGCCAGCTGGCTCTTGGCCTGAAGCACGTCGGTGGAGAAGCCGAAGCCCTCCTGAAGCCGCACCTCCTCAAGCCCGGTCTGGCGGCGGATGTTGTCTTCGGACTGGCGGGCGAAGGCGAGCAACTGGTGGGCACGGACGAGGCTGGCGTAGGCGGTGAGGCCCTCCACCAGCAGCTCCTGCCGGGTGCGCTCCACCGCGATGTCGGCGCGGACCAGCGTCACCTGGGCGCGCCGGATGTCGGCGTTGGTCGCGTCGAAGTCCCAGATCAGCTGCGTCGCCCGCGCCGAAAACTGCGAGGCGTTCATGTCCGTGTTGGGCAGGCCCGCCGGCTTGGTCGTGCTCTCGCGCCCACCATTGGCCGACAGGCTCAGCGTCGGGAACCAGCCGCCATGGCTGACCCGCAGGGCGTTGCGCGCCCCGTCGGCGGCGGCCTCTGCCCCGCGCAGGCGGTCGTGGGTCTCCGTCGCCTTGCCGATCAGCGCCACCACCTCGTCGCGCGGAGACGCAACCGAAGGTTGTGGCGCTCCGGTCAGGAGCGGAAGCGCAACCGTGGCGATAAGACAAAACTTGTGCATGAGGGTCCTGGAGATCGCCGCATGTTTAGGCCGTTCGGCCTACAGCGATGATGATCTTAGTCGAGAACTCTCATACTCATTTAGGACAAAACAGTATCCAAATACCTAAAAATGCGTCGAATTCTGTCGGTCGATCATGAATTTTCTGCGACCGGCACAATCGTCGATGCATGGGTTGTGGCGTGGTGTGTGTCCGCGGTGTGAAGCGCCATAGCCCAGTCTCCGCTGTGCGCATCAAGACTGTTTTGCACAACCGGAACGGTGTCCGGCAGGCCCAGGCCGGAGGAGAGAAGTGCTGCGTAGTCGAAGCGTCCGTGATCGGCCTGAGGCACTGGCACTGGCACTGGCGACGCGGCCAGCGGCTGGCTGTGCAGCTGCGCCGCGACGGTGGCCTGCACGTCGAAGGCGACGCCGGCTACCACGCGGCTGCTGCCGTCCGCCATGGACATGCTGGTGGTGCCGAGAATGTGGTTGCCGGCCAGCGTCGTGCCGGCCGGGGTGGCCGTGGTGGCGATGGACAGGATGCCGGCGTCGGCCAGCGTGCGCAGCTCGCCCGGCTGGCTCACCCCGTCGCCGTTGGCGTCCTGCCAGACCTGGAGCGTGGCGAAGCTCTGGTCCGCGGCGTCGATGCGCCCGTCGTGGTTGCTGTCGAGCGAGGCGAGCGCCTCCAGGCTGCTGTTGAAGCCTTTTCCGAAATGTTCCGACACCAGTTCGCGCCCGTCGTCGATTTGCCCGTTGTGGTTGTCGTCGCGCACCAGCAGGGCGTTGCCCTTGCCGACCCAGCCGGTCCGGTCGGCCACGCCGTCGCCGCTGACGTCGAACAGGACGCCGTCGGTCAGCGTCCGCAGCGCCAGCCCGTCGCCGGCCATGTCCAGCACGATGGGGTCGCTGGCGACGGTGGTCAGCTTGACGTTGTCGATGCGCAGGATCGGGTTGACGCTGTTGTCGCTGGTGTCGGAGGTGCCGAAGCCCAGCGACAGGGTGGTGTTGGCCGGGATGACGACGCTGAATTTCCCGCTGGCGCTCGCGTCCTTGGCGAGCAGCGTGACCACGCCGTTGACGCTGACGAAGGCGAAGTCGTGATAGCCGGGGTCGGAGAAGATGAAGGTCCAGTCGAAGGTCAGCGTCGTGTCCTTCGTCACCGTGACGGTGGTGGCCAGCTTCATCGCGTTGCCGAAGGACGGAATGGTCCCGGTCGCCGTGGCGATGGAGCCGTGGGCAAGGCCGAGGAAGTCCTCGAGCTGAGTCGGCGTCCGGCCGCCCGCGGAGGTCAGGGTGCCCTCATGCCCGTCGCCCGTCGCATCCACCGTGGCGCCGCCGGTGTAGCTCCAGCCGGTCAGCCCCTTGTCGAAGGTGCCGTTGGGGATCAGCACGCCGGGATGCAGGGTGACGGTGTCCGTCGCGGTGGAGAAGGCGCTGCCGTCGCCGATGGTGACGGCGACCTTGGAGCCGGCGCTGCCGGTGGTTTGGTCCCAGGCCCGGATGGTCAGGGCGCCGTTGACGGTGGCCGGCACCGCGGCGTTGGGCTGGAAGTAGAGCCGGTCGGTGGCGCGCAGCAGAAGGGCGGAATCGCTGTCGTTGACCGCGCCGACGAGGCTCCAGGTCGCGCCGTTGTCGGTGGAGAACCACCAGCGGCCATAGCTCTCGTTGGTGCCGGTCAGGGCGATGCCGACGACGGCCCCGGCGTCCGTGTCGGTGACATTGCCGGGGCCGCTGCCGTTCAGCCCGACCAGCTTGGACACCGCGAAGCCGACCGTGCCCGCGGTGGGGGCGGCCAGGGCCTCCGCCGCCACGGCCACGTCGAGGTTGGTGTCGATCAGAACGGGGGAGGCGTTCGGCGGCGTCACGGTGACGCCGATGGTGACGGTCGCGGTCAGTGGTCCGCCGGCCCCGCCGTTGCCGAGATCGTTCACGACGATCCGGATGGCGTCGGCCCCGGTGTAGGTACTGGCCGTGTAGAGGAGCCCGTTGGCGGCGCCGAGCAGCCCGTTGATGGTGGCGAGCGTCGCGCGGATGGTGACGGTGTCCGTTCCGTTGCCGGTGATGACGGCGTCCCACCCGGCGCTGGCCAGAGTGAGCGTGCCGTGGCCGGCGGTCAGCGTGACCAGCATCGGCAGCGCGCCGGCGTCGACGTCGGACACCGACAGGCCGGTGACCGCCACCGCCACGCCCTTCATCGTCGCCAGCGCCGTCGTGCCGGCGGTGATCTGCGGCGCGTCGTTGACGGGAGTGACGGTTCCGGTCAGGGCGATGGTGTCGGCGCTGTAGACGGTGCTGCCGCCGACTCCGGCCGTCAGGTCCACGCGGCCGCCGGTGACGACGGGGGCGCCGCCGTCCTCGATCAGCCGGACGGTCAGGGCCGGGGTGGTACCGTTCCAGTCGGCGGCGGGAAGGAAGCGCAGCATTGCGCTGGCGGCGACGACCAGGGCCGAGCCTTCCGCCACCGCGCCTACGGTGATCCAGGCGAAGCCCGACCAGTACTGCCAGACGCCCTGCCCGGCGGTCGCCGTGTTGCCGACGATGGCGACGCCGGCGAAGCCGTTGGCGGAGGAGCCGCCCGTCACGGCGTCCGCCGGGTCGGAGAACAGGTGGCCGAACAGGGCGGTGACGCTGGTGCCAGCCGGGTTGACGGTGTCCTCGGCGATCGTCGGCAGGGTCGCCGTCGTACCCGTCGCCACCGGGGCGTCGTTGACCGGAATGACCGTGCCCGTCAGCGCGATGGTGCCGGCGCTGTAGGCGGTGCTGCCGCCGACGCTCGTCGCGTCGACCCGCGCGCCGCTGGCGATCGGGCCTTGCGACGTGTCGACCAGCCGGACGGTCAGGGCGGGCGTGTTGCCGTTCCAGTTGGCGGCGGGAACGAAGCGCAGCGCCGTGTTCGCCGCCAGCAGCAGGCCGTTGCCGCCGCTGACCGCGCCGATGTCGGCCCAGGCCGTCCCGGTCCAATACTGCCACGCCCCTTGCGCCAGGGTGGCGGCGTTGCCGACCACCACCACGCCGGCCAGCGTGTCGGCCGCCGACCCGCCGCTCACCGCGTCGGCGGCGTCGGAGAACAGGGGACCGAACAGGCTGGCGACGGTGGTGCCCGTGGGGTTGGCGGTGTCCTCGGCGATGGTCGGCAGCGTGGCCGCCGTGCCCGTCGCCACGGGGGCGTCGTTGACGGGGGTGACCGAGGTGGTCAGGGCGACGGTGCCGGCGCTGTAGCGGCTGTCGCCGCCCACACTCGCCAGGGCGACCCGCCCACCGCTGGTCACGGCCCCTTGGGAGTCGTCGATCAGCCGGACGGTCAAAGCCGGGGTGGTGCCGTTCCAGTTGGCCGCGGGAACGAAGCGCAGCGCCGTGTTGGCGGCCAGCAGCAGGGCGTTGCCGTCCGAGGTCGCCCCCACGGCGGTCCAGCCCGTGCCGGTCCAGTACTGCCAGACGCCTTGCGAGGTCGCCGCGTTGCCGACGATGGCAATCCCGGCGAAACCGTTGGCGGCGGAACCGCCGCTCACGGCGTCCGTCGCGTCGGAGAACAGGTGGGCGAACAGGCTGGTGACCGTGGCGCCCGCCGGGTTGACGGTGTCCTCGGCGATCGTCGGCAGGACGGCGGTCGTTCCGGTGGCGACCGGCGCGTCGTTGATGGGAGTGACGGTTCCGGTCAGCGCGATGGTCCCAGCGCTGTAGACGGTGCTGCCACCGACGCCGCCGGTCAGGTCGACGCGGGTGCCGGTGACCAGCGGCGGGCCGCCGTCCTCGACCAACCGGACCGTCAGGGCGGGCGTGGTGCCGTTCCAGTTGGCGGTGGGAACGAAGCGCAGCGCCGTGTTGGCGGCCAGCAGCAGCCCGTTGGCGTCGCTCGCCGAGCCGATGCCGGCCCAGGCGGTGCCCGTCCAGTACTGCCAGACGCCTTGCGTGGTCGCCGCGTTGCCGACCACCACGACGCCGGCGAAGCCGTTGGCGGTGGACCCGTCGCTGACCGCGTCGGCGGCGTCGGAGAACAGGTGACCGAACAGGGCGGAGACCGTGGCGCCCGCCGGGTTGGCGGTGTCTTCGGCGATGGTCGGCAGGGTGGCCGTCGTGCCGGTCGCCACCGGAGCGTCGTTGACCGCGCTGACCGCTGTGTTGAGGGCGATGGTGCCCAGGCTGTAGCGGCTGTCCCCGCCGGCGCCCGTCACGTCCGCCCGCTCGCCGCTGGTGACCGGGCCTTGCGAATCGTCGATCAGGCGGACCATCAGGCTTGGCGGCACGCCGTTCCAATCGGCGGCGGGCAGGAAGCGCAGCTTGGTGCCGGCGGACAGCAGCAGGGCGTCGCCATTCGACACCGTTCCCACGGCGGTCCAGGCCGTGCCGGTCCAGTATTGCCATTGTCCCTGGGCGGTGTCCGCACCGTTGGCGATCACCGCCACGCCGGCGAAGCCGTTCGCGGCGGACCCGTCCGCCACGGCGTCCGCCGGGTCGGAGAACAGGTGGGCGAACAGGGTGGAGACGGTGGCGCCGGATGGATCGGCGGCGTCTTCGGCGACCGCCGGCAGAAGCGTCGTCGTTCCGGTCGCGACCGGCGCGTCGTTGACCGGGGTGATGGTCCCGGTCAGCGCGATGGTGCCGGCGCTGTAAACGGTGCTGCCGCCGACGCCGGTCGTCAGGTCGACGCGGCCACCGGTGACGACGGGCGCGCCGCCGTCCTCGATCAGCCGGACGGTCAGGGCCGGGGTGGTGCCGTTCCAGTTGGCCGCCGGCAGGAAGCGCAGCTTGGCGTCGGCGGCGAGGATCAGCGCCGTTCCCTCCGCGACATCGCCCACGGCGGTCCAGGCGGAACCGGTCCAATATTGCCAGACGCCCTGCGCGGCGGTCGCTGCGTTGCCGACCACCGCCACACCGGCGAAGCCGTTGCCGGCGGAGCCGAAGACGGCGTCGGTGGGGTCGGAGAACAGCCCGCCGAACAGCGACGCGACGCTGGCGCCCGCCGGATCGGCGCTGTCTTCCGCGATGGGAGCCAGGACCGCTTGTGCGCCGGTCGCCACCGGGGCGCCGTTCACCGGGGTCACTTCCAGCGTCAAGGAGGCGACATCCCCCGACAGCGGGGTGGTGCCGCCGACGCCGGTCAGCGTGAACAGCCGGTGCTCGGCGCCGCTGAAGCCTTCGGCCCATTCGCCGTTCACCGCCCGCAGCCCGAGCGACGGTGCGGTGCCGTTCCAGTTGGCGGCCGGCAGGAAGCGCAGCATTGCGCTGTCCGGAAGCACGAGCGCCGAGCCGTCGCCGACCGTGCCCACCGCCAGCCACACGCTGCCGTCCACGCTGTATTGCCAGACGCCGGACGGGGAGTCCGGGTTCGCCACCACGGCGACGCCGATCACGCTGCTGCCGGCCTCGCCGGGCCGGAACATCGCCTCGATCAGGTGGAAGACGGCGAAGCCGGCCGGTGCCGCGGTGCCCTCGGCGATCGCCAGGGCCTTCGCGAAGGCCGCCGCGTCGAAGCCGGCCGAGAGGGTGGGGGCCGCCACCGGCGGCACCGTCGCGGGCAGGGTGGCGGCGGCCGCCTCGATGGCGCGGGCCACCTGCTGCTGGATTTGCGCGGCGACGGCGAAGGGGTCGCTGGTCAGCGCCTTGGTGACCGCCGGGGCGGCGGGCGGGGCGCTGGTGATGGGCGTGGGGGCGGTGACGCTCGGCGCGGCGGTGTCGGCGCTCTTGGCGGTTCCGGCCGCGTCGAAGCTGATCGGCTTCAGCGCGGGTTCGCTTCCCATGCTGGATTTGGCGGGGGCCGGAGACGCCTCGCCCTCTGCCGATGAGGCGTCGGTGGAGGCGTCGGCGGCTTCGCCCTTCGCGTTCTCCTTGGCCCCGTCCTCCTTGGTGCCTTCCTCTTTGGCGCCGTCCTTCTCGCCGCCCTCTTCCTTGCCGCCCTCCTTGCCCTCGGCCGGGGCTTCGGCAACCTGCTCGGCGGTTTTCTCCCCGCCGCCCTTGTCGCCGCCCTTGTCGCCGCCCTTGTCGCCGCCCTTATCGCCGTCTCCTTTGGCGCCGTCCTTGGCCGTCTCTCCCGCGGGTGGTGGGTTGGCGAGATCGGCCAGCGCCTTGTTTTCGGGGGACACGGGAACTTCGCTGCCCTGGGCGTTCTGCTGCACCGTCTCCGCCGTCTGGCGGGCGGCGGCGAGCGCCGATCCGGGGGCACGCCCGTCCGCCAGCGCCTGCCCGAGCGCGGCGTTGAAGGCGGCGCCGGACCCGCCGAGCGCCTGCACCGCCTGCTGGACGTTCTGCCCGCTGGCGAGCGCCGCGATCAGCCCGTCGCTCTTGACGCCCTTCGCGGTTTCGGCGGACAGGGCCAGCGCGGTGGACACGGTCTGCCGCGCCGAGCCCAGCGCGCCGGACATCTCCTGACCGCTGGACAGGGCCCGCCCCAGCGCCTCGCCGAAGCCGCCGGCCGCCGCGCCGTCGAGCCCGGCGGCGGCGGCGAAGGTCTTGACGGTGGCCGCCACGTTCTGGCCGGACGACAGCGAGGCGACCAGCGCGTCCGCCGGCTTCGCCGGAACGGCGGCGGCCTCCTGCCGGGCCGCCATGTCCGTCTGCGCCCGTGCCGAGGCGCCGAGCGCCGCGTCGGGTTGCGCGCCCTGTGCCAGCGCGTCGTTCAGGACGCTGGTGAAGGCGGGGTTGCCGGCCAGAGCGCCGCTTGCACCGTCCGTCTTTCCGGCGGCGAGGGCGCCGAGCAGGCGCGCGCCGTCGGTCTGTTCGACCGCGACGGACTTGGTCTGGACCGTGCCGGCGGCGCTCAACGCTTGAGCCTCGGCAATGGCGCCGGCGGCGTCGGCGCCGCTGGACAGGGCGTGTTCCAGCGCTTCGGCGAAGTGACCGCCCGCAGCAGGGCCGAGCGCCGTCACCGCGTCCTGCACCCCCACGCCGGAGGCGAGCGCCGCGGCGAGCTTGTCGGACGGCGAGACGGGAGCGGCGTCCGGCATCGCCGGGGCGGTGGGGGGAACGGTCAGAGCCTGCGACAGGGCGGCGATCGGGTCGGCGGCGCCCGCCGGGCGGGCCGCCGGGTCCATCACCCCGCTGAACAGCGCCGCCGACAGGTCGGACGCCGTCTTGGAATCGTTCGCGCTGCTCGGCCCGATTCCCTGTCCCTGGGCCAGGGCGACGGCCAAGCGCTGCTCCCCGGTCAGAGCCGCGGTTTCCTGGGCGGCTTGCGCCATGCGCGCTGCGGTGCCGGCGGCGATCCGGCTCGCCTGTGCAATGGCGTCGTCGGGCGTGGCGCTGGCGCCGACCCCCGCCGCGACGTCGCGCATCCAGCCGTCCGCCACGCTGCCCGCGGCGCCTTCCGGCAAGCCCTGTCCGGTCAGCGCCGCCGCCAGCTTCTCCTGCACGGCTTTGAGCGCGCCGGGATCGCCACCCAGCAGCACCGCCGCCGCTTCGGACGCCAGGGCATCGGGGATGGTCAGGAGCGGGGCGGTGGCGTCCAGGGTGTCCGGCATAGTGGCCCTCTCGCCATCGCGGCGGTCGCGTATCGGGAAGGCCAATAACAAAGTGATTTGTTAAAGAAATTCTGAACGCTGCCGGTCTTTTGGCCAATCTGAAGTTAATTCTTCTCGGATCGGTGGTCACACAACAACGAAATCCCCGCAGGGCGGGGATGGTTACTGCATGAATTTTGGCTCATGCAGAAGCAAATTGTCGATTATTGATGCATTTGAGACTTCGGTTGTAAAAGAGAGGAAGGCGCCTTTCTGAAAAGTGGTGTTCAGGAACGGCGCCGCCTTTGTCATTCCACCTGGGGATGCAGAGGCGGCGCCGTCCGTGCGGATCGCGTCAGGAGGCCGTCCGGATGGTGCCGACGCGCCCGCCGGCCAGGAAGTCCTCCGCGGCCCGCCCGCCGACGCGGAGGCCGCTGTCCTTCTCGAACAGGGAGAAGTCCTTCAGCAGGCAGTCGATGCCGACCGCCTCGCCGACGCGCAGCTCGCTGTAGCCGGGGACGGAGACCATCACCTCGTCCGTCAGGCCGCCGTCGTCGTCGTGGGCGGTGTGGACTCCGGACAGCTTCACCGAGATCAGCGATTCCGCCCCCACATGCTCGACCAGGGTGACGGTGCCCGGCAGGCTCTTGCCCTGGCCCGGCGGGACGACGGCGAGCGCGCCGGGGCGCAGGCCCAGCCACACCTTCATGCGGCTGGTGCCGCCCGGGCGCTCCGCCTTGTCCGGCAGCGGCAGGACGCTGTTGCCGATGCGCACGGTCATGCCCTCGACCTCGGCGTCGATCAGGTTCATCGGCGGCGTGCCGATGAAACGGGCGACGTAGGTGTTGGCCGGCTTCTCGTAGATCTCGCGCGGGGTGCCGTATTGCTGGAGATGCCCGTCGCGCATCAGCGCGATGCGGGTGCCCATGGTCATCGCCTCGATCTGGTCGTGGGTGACGTAGACGAAGTTGCCGCCGACCCGCTGGTGGAGCTGGGTGATCTCCGCCCGCATGGCGGTGCGCAGCTTGGCGTCGAGGTTCGACAGCGGTTCGTCCATCAGGAAGGCCGACGGCTCGCGCACCATGGCGCGGCCGAGCGCCACGCGCTGGCGCTGGCCGCCCGACAGGGTGCGCGGGTGACGGTCCAGCACCTTGGTCAGAGCCAGCGTGTCGGCGGTGCGCTCCACCAGCTCGCGCACCTCCGGCGAGTTCTCGATGCGGCGCTTGAAGTAGTCGCCGATGAAGGGGATGTGGAACCACCAGCGGAACTGCCGCATGATCAGCGGGAAGGCGATGTTCCGCCGCACCGTCATGTGCGGGTAGAGCGCGTAGGACTGGAAGACGAAGGCCATGTCGCGGTCGCTGGGCGGCAGTTCGTCGACCCGCTTGCCGCCGAGATGGATCTCGCCGCTGGTCACCGTCTCAAGCCCCGCGATCATGCGCAGGATGGTGGACTTGCCGCAGCCCGACGGGCCGAGCAGCACCAGGAACTCGTCGTCGCCGGCCTCCAGGCTCACGTTGTCGATCACGGTCAGCGAACCGAAGGACTTCGTGACGTTCTGCAGTTTGATAGCCATGGGCTTTTCCCTTTTATCTCTCGGGCGTGTCGGTGCAAGGGGGGCGGGATCGGCCCACGGTCAGCCCTTGACGCCGCCGGTCGTCATGCCGGCGACCACGTAGCGTTGGACGAACAGGTAGAAGACGACCGCCGGCAGCGTGTAGATGAAGCCGACCGCCATGACCGTGTGCACCGGCGTGCTCAGCTCGCCCACGAAGCTGGCGAGGCCGACCGAGGCGGTGCGCAGGGCGTCGTCGCTGATGAAGGTCTGGGCGAAGACATACTCGTTCCAGCCGTGGAAGAAGGCGATCACCGCCGCGGCGGCCAATGTCGGCGCGATCAGCGGCACCACCACCGCCAGCACGATGCCGAGGCGGGAGCAGCCGTCGACCCTTGCGGCCTCCTCGATCTCCGACGGCACGCCGTCGATGGCGCCCTTCAGGATCCAGGTCACCACCGGCACCGTGAAGGCCGTGTTGGCCAGGATCAGGCCGAGCAGCGTGTTGAGCAGCGACAGCTTGGTGAAGATGTCGTAGAGCGGCACCACCAGCATCGCTTCCGGCAGCATCTGCGTCATGAACAGCGCGAAGCCGAGCAGCAGCTTGCCGTTGAAGGTCAGCCGCGACAGAGCGTAGGCCGGCAGCACCGACAAAAGGATGCTCAGCACCGTCGTGCCGACCGCGACGATCAGGCTGTTGACCAGCCATTGGCGCAGCGAGGTCTCGGTGAAGGCGGCGGCGTAGGTGCCGATCTGCGACAGCGTCGGCAGCAGGTTCGGCGTGTCGTCGAACAGCCGCTCCGACGGGGTGAGCGAGGTCACCAGCATCCAGTAGAGCGGGAAGGCCGCCACCCCGAGGAGGACCAGGACGGCGAGCGTGCGGGCCGTGGAATTGTGTTTCATGAGATCACCGTTTCCCGGCGGCCTTTTCCGCCCGCGTCGACAGCCAGAAATAGACCAGCGTCACCAGGATCGCGACGACCAGCCCGATGATGCCCACCGCCGCCGCCCGGCCGAGGTCGAGATAGACGAAGGCGCGGCGGTAGAGGTCGATGACCAGCGTGTTGGTCTCGCCCAGCGGACCGCCCTGGGTCATCAGCCAGATCACGTCGAAGCGGCGCAGCGACCACACGGTGATGAGCAGGGTCAGCAGGGCCACCGACGGGCGGATGGTCGGCCAGGTGACGGCGCGGAAGATGCTCAGCCGGTCGGCCCCGTCGATCACCGCCGCCTCGCGCAGCTCCGACGGCACGCCCTGGAGGGCGGCCAGGATGACGACGGAGGAGAAGGGGAAGATCTGCCAGATCGTGGTGATCAGGATGGCCGGCAGGGCGAAGGACGGCTCGTCCAGCCAGTTCACCCCACCCTCGGCGAAGCCCACGAACTGGGCGAGGTGGCTGAACAGGCCGTACTGCGCGTTGAACATCCACACGAAGATCAGCGCCGCGGCGACCGGCGGGGCGGCCCACGGAATGGTGACCAGCGCGCGGGCGATGCCGCGCCCCCGGAAGGTGCCGTCGAGCAGCAGCGCCGCCAGCAGGCCGAGCCCGATGGAGGCGACCACGCAGACCAGCGTGTAGACCGCGGTGACGCGCAGGACCTGATGGAACTCCGGGTCGAAGACGAGTTCGCGGTAATTGTCCAGCCCGACGTAGGTCTGCTGGCCCGGCGAGAGCAGCGAGGTGGAGGTGACGCTGAGCAGGAATTCCTGCACCAGCGGGTAGCCCTGGAAGACCAGGAGGTAGAGCGCCACCGGGGCGACGAAGAGCGCGGGAACCCAGCGGCCATGGTCGATCGGCGCGCGCCGCGCGGCGGCCCTGGGCTGGCTCACGGTCCTGCTCATCATGATGCGGTATCCGGAGTTGGGACCACGGCGATCGCATCCGACATTCCCTCTCCCCTCTGGGGAGAGGGTTAGGGTGAGGGGGTTGCGCTTTTGCCGAACGTACGGTTATGCGCAACCCCCTCACCGGCCCTTCGGGCCACCCTCTCCCCAGGGGGGAGAGGGCTAAAAGGATGGACGAATGCGATCGCCCTGGAATTGTGCGGGCGTTACTTTTGGGCGAGCACGCGGGCGGTGATCAGACGCTGCGCCTCGTCCATGGCGGTCTGCGGGGCGACGCCGCCCTGGAGCACCTTGAGGAGCTGCTGGACGATGATCTGCTGGATCTCCGGCGCCTTGGTCTCAAGCCCCTGCGGCAGGGCCGGCACGCTGTTCGGGGTCTGCGCGTCGTACACCTTCAGCCAGGGCATGGCCTGAAGCTCCTCCGGCGTGCGCTCCACCGTCGTCGCGACGTTGGCGGCGCCGAGCAGGGTCTGGAGTTCCTGCTGCTGCTGGGGCTGGAGCGCCCATTGCAGGAACTTGCCGGCGGCGTCCTTCACCTTGGTGTTGGCGTTGATGGTCACCGGAGCCAGGATCATGCCCTGTTCCTTGTGCGGGAAGGGCGACGGGGCGGCGGCGATGGGGTGCGCCTTGCCCTGCGAGGTCAGGATGGTGGCGACGCCGCCGTTGTCGATCTCCATGGCGACCTTGCCTTCCCAGAACATCCGCCGGTAGGTGGCGGCGTCGGTGCCCTTGGGGATCATGCCGGCGTCGTACACGGTCTTGTAGGCGGCGACGCCCGCCACGACCTCCGGGCTGTTGAAGGTCGGCGTGCCGTCCGGCTTGGACCAGCGCCCGCCGAAGCCGTAGACGAAGTTGGTCAGGTCGTACCAGACGCCGCCGCGCTCGGCCATCGTGGCGCGGAAGGCGAAGCCGTAGTTGCCGTCCTTCGTCGCCTCCTTGCCGAGCTTCACGAACTCCTCGAAGGTCTTGGGTGGCGTGCCGTTGGGCAGCAGCGCGGCGTTGTAGACCATCGCGTAGTTGGCGGTGTCGAAGGCGAAGCCGTAGCGCTTGCCCTCGACCTTCATGTACTGGTCGGCGGCGGTGAAGTTGTGGGCGCCGTCCTTCACAATGTCGTCGATCGGCAGGACCGACTTGGCGGCCACCGCGGCGTAGAACTCCGGCAGGTCGAAGCGGATCACGTCGGGGCCGCCGTTGCCGCCCATCTGCGTGAAGATGGTGGTGGCGAAGGAGGAGAAGGGGATGGTGACCGGCTTCACCTCGATGTCGGGCTGGGACTGGTTGAACTTTTCCACCCAGGCCTTCAGCCGGTCGCCGCGGCCGACCTCGGCGAAGTGGGACGCAGCGAAGGTCACCACCGTCTTGCCCGACGATTGGGCCAGGGCGACCGACGCGGTGCCCAGCGCCAAGGCGGCGGCGAGCCCGCCGGCCAGAAGGGGGGTGATGCCCGTGATTGCGCTCAGAAACGGCTTCATGCTGCGTCCTCCTCTGAATTTGTTCGTTTACTGTCTTTTTTGGTTGGTTTGGCCCGCAATCCTGGAACCATACCAGAGTATGCGGGCCGGTGGTCGGGGTTCAGTGCCGGCCCAACGCTCCGTCGAACCGGCGCCACAGCCCCAGCGGATTGCCGTCGCGCAGGGCTTGCGGCAGCAGGTCGGCCGGGATGTCCTGGTAGCAGACGGGCCGCAGGAACCGCTCGATGGCCGCCGTGCCGACCGAGGTGGTGCGGCCGTCCGACGTGGCCGGGAAGGGGCCGCCATGCACCATGGCGTGGCAGACCTCGACGCCCGTCGGCCAGCCGTTGGCCAGGATGCGGCCGGCCTTGCGTTCCAGCGTCGGCAGCAGGACCGCCGCCGCTCCGGTGTCCGCCGCGTCCATCTGCAGGGTCGCGGTGAGCTGGCCGTCCAGCCGTTCCGCCACCGCGCGCAAGGACTCCAGATCCGGGCAGCGGATGAGCAGCGAGGCGGCGCCGAACACCTCCTCCCGCAGGGCCGGGTCGTCGAGGAAGGCGTCGGCGGTCGTGGCGAACAGCGCCGCCCGGCACCGGTTGGGGCCGTCGCCGTCCAGCCCGCGGGCCAGCGTCGCCACGTGGGCGTTGTCGGCCAGGGCGGCCACCCCGGCGTCGAAGGCCGCGTGGATGCCCGGCGTCAGCATGGTCGGCGCCGCGCTGCCGCCCAGCGCCTCCACGGCGGACGCCACGAAACGGTCGAGGTCCGGCCCGTCCACCGCCAGCAGAATGCCGGGGTTGGTGCAGAACTGCCCGGCGCCCAGCGTCAGCGAGGCGACGAAGCCCCGGCCCAGAGCCTCCGCCCGCGCGGCGAGCGCCGCCGGCAGCAGGAAGACCGGGTTGATGCTGCTCATCTCCGCGTAGACGGGGATCGGTTCCGGGCGCTTGGCCGCCACCTCCATCAGCGCCACGCCGCCGCGGCGCGACCCGGTGAAGCCGACCGCCTTGATGCGCGGGTCGGCGACCAGCGCCGTGCCCACCGACGAGCCGGCGCCGAAGATCAGCGAGAAGACGCCCTCCGGCAGCCCGCATTCGGCGACGGCCGCCTGGACGGCGCGGCCGACCAGCTCCGACGTACCGGGATGGGCGGAGTGGGCCTTGACCACCACCGGGCAGCCGGCGGCGAAGGCCGAGGCGGTGTCACCGCCGGCCACCGAGAAGGCCAGTGGGAAGTTGCTGGCGCCGAACACCGCGACAGGGCCGAGCGGGATGCGGCGCTGGCGCAGGTCGGGGCGGGGCAGGGGAGCCCGCTCCGGCAGGGCCGGATCGATGCGGGCGCCGATCCAGCTTCCTTCCCGCACCACCGCGGCGAACAGGCGGAGCTGGCCGACGGTGCGGCTCCGCTCCCCCTCCAGCCGGGCGCGCGGCAGGCCGCTTTCGGCTATGGCGCGGACGATCAACTCGTCGCCGAGGTCGAGGATGTTGCGGGCGACCGCCTCCAGGAAGACGGCGCGGTCCTCCGGTACGGTCTCACGGAAGCGGTCGAAGGCGTCCCAGGCGAGCTGGCAGGCGCGGTCCACCTCCGCCGTCCCGCCGCCGCCGAAGGCGGGTTCCAGCTTTGCCCCGGTGGACGGGTCGATGGCGTGGATCTCGCCGTTGCGGCCGCGGTGGCTCTCGGCGCCGATCAGCATCATGCCGGTGAGGGTCACGGGCGGGTCCTTTCTTGTTCGCGCTGCTCTTGGTCTTGGTGCGGCATCAGCCGAGCAGGCCGCGGCCCGCGAGGTTCCGCATCAGCGCGGCGGCGCCGAAGTCCCAGGGCGCGCAGTCGGCGCAATGGCGGACCCGGTTGGTCAGGCTGCCCAGCGCCGGGGCGGTGATGGTCACCACGTCGTCCAGCTTGTGGGTGAAGCCCTCGCCCGGACGGTCGCGGTCCTCGACCGGCGCGAACATAGTGCCGAGCAGCAGGACGAAGCCGTCCGGATACTGGTGGTTCTCGCCGATGGTGGCCTCGACCAGTTCCACCGGGTCGCGGCTGATCTGCGACATGGAGCTGGAGCCCTCCAGCCGGAAGCCGTCGCTGCCCTCGACCACCAGCCCAAGCTCGGCGCTGCGCACACCGTCGAGCGTGAAGCGGTCGTCGAACAGACGGATGAACGGGCCGATGGAGCCGCTGGCGTTGTTGTCCTTGGCCTTGCCGAGCAGCAGGGCGGAGCGCCCCTCGACGTCGCGCAGGTTCATGTCGTTGCCGAGCGTGGCGCCGACGATGTCCCCGCGGCTGGAGGCCAGGACGGCGATTTCCGGCTCCGGGTTGTTCCACACCGAATAGGGCGGGATGCCGACGTGGGCGCCGGTGCCGACCGCCGACATCGGCTGGCCCTTGGTGAAGATCTCGGCGTCGGGGCCGATGCCGACCTCCAGATACTGCGACCACACCCCGCGGGCGATCAGCGCCTTCTTGACCTCCATGGCCTCCGGCGAGCCGGGCTTCAGGCTGGACAGGTCGCGCCCGATCAGCGCGTCGATGTCGGCACGGATGGCCAGCGCCTTCTTCGGGGCGCCGCGCGCCTGCTCCTCGATGACGCGCTCCAGCAGGCTGACCACGAAGGTCACGCCGGACGCCTTCACCGCCTGGAGGTCGATGGGGGCCAGCAGCCAGGGCCGCTCCGGGTCGCGCCGGTCCTCGTCGGAATTGGCGAGAATGGCGGCGGCGGTGCCGATCCATTCGCCGGGCAGGTCGCGGGCGATGGCTGCGGCGGCGCCGGTCTCCACCAGATCGCGCACGGTGGGCGCGTCGCGGCTGGTGATGTCGAACACGTCCCGGCCGCGCACGGCGATGACCGAGGGGCCGACGCCGGGACGCCAGGCGCGCCCGACCAGGAGCGCGCCCTCGTCCGCCGGCAGGGCGGCGGCGGGGTCGAGGGGAAGGGGTCGCTTGCTCATGGTTTCCTCTCCTCTTGCTTGCGCCGGGTCGTTACTTGCGCCGGAAGACCGGGCTGCGCTTTTCCTTGAAGGCGGCGCGCCCCTCGGCGGCGTCCGCCGTGGCGAAGCAGATGGTCTGCAGGTCGCGCTCGTACTCGATGGCCTTTTCCACCGGCATGGTGTGGGCGGCCTTCAGGTTCAGCTTCGCCGTCTCCGCCGCGATGGGGGCGCGGCTGGCGACGATGGCGGCGATCTCCTGCGCACGGGCGAGCAGCCGGTCGGCGGGCACCACCTCGCTGACGAGGCCCCAGGCCAGTGCCTTGTCCGCCGGGATCGGGTCGCCGGTCAGGATCATCATCGCGGCGTTGGAGGTGCCGATGGAGTGCGACAGGAAGGCCGCCACGCCGCCGCCGCCGATCCAGCCGAGCTTGATCTCCGGCGCGCCGAACTGCGCGTTCTCCGACGCGATGCGGATGTCGCAGCTCATCGCCGTTTCCAGCCCGCCGCCGAAGGCGTAGCCGTTGACCGCGGCGATGCTGGGCTTGCGCAAGCCGCGGATGGCGTCGCAATAGTCTTCGCGGTTGCGGAAGTTCCAGGCGGTGTCGTAGCGGTCCAGCTCGCGGATGTCGGAGCCGCAGCAGAAGGCGCGCGGCCCGGCGCCGGTCAGCACGACGCAGCGGATGTCGTCGTCGGCGTTGCAGCGGGCCACGGCGGCGACCAGCTCCGCGGCCATCTCCGGGGTTACCGCGTTCAGCTTCTGCGGGCGATCGAGCGTGATGGTGGCGACGAAGCCGTCCACCGTGACGGTGACCGCGCCGAGCGCCGGATCGGGGGTGTTGAGCGAGTCCATGGGATGGGCCTTATCGTTCGGCGCCGGCAACCGGGCGGCTGGCGGCGTAGCGGTGTTGCAGACGGTCGAGCAACGCCGGGTGCGGCGTGCCGTCGGCCAGCGCGTCGCGGATCATCGCGGCGGCGTCGGCCTGGAAAGCGATGTAGCCGGCGTGGCGCGGCCGGACATAGGCGGCCTCCAGCGTCGCGGCGGTGTTGCGGTAGAAGCCGCCCCAGCGGGCGTTCACCGCCTCGTCCGCCCAGGCGTCGCGGCGGCTCGGCTGGCCGTCATGGGCCGGGATGAAGCTCCGCTGCGCCTCGGCGCCAAGCAGCCAGCGCAGATGGTCGAGCAGGGCGGGCGTCACCTCGCAGCGCACGGAGACGCCGATGCCGGTGCCGCCCAGCGTCGAGCCGGGACGCCCGTCCGCCGTGGCGCGCGGCGCGTCGGCGAAGGTGACCGGTTTCTCGCCCGCAGCGGTGGGGGCGGCGTAGTTGACGTAACCGTAGACCAGCGGGCAGAGCGCCACATCGTCGGTGCGGGCCATGTGGCCGAGCAGCCCGATGGGGTTCAGCCCGCGCACCGCCGCCGGCATCCGCCCGGCCAGCGTCGCCATGAGGTCGAGCACCTGCGTCCCCACCTCTGTCGAGACCAGCCGGTCGGGATCGGCCACCGCGGGCGGATCGCCGAAGGCCGCCGCCATGGACAGGAAGGTCAGGCAGGCGTGCGGCCCGGCCAGCGACAGGGCGACCGGCGCCCGTTCGGACAGGCTCGCCACCTCCGCCCAGGTGACGGGGATCGGCCCGTCCAGAAGGTCGGCGCGGCAGGCCGTGACCTGCGTCGCGGCGTCGAGCGGCAGCGCCCAATGCCGGTCGGCGAAGCGGTAGCTGGCGAGGCTCGGCCCGATGCTGTCGCGCTGCCAGCCGGCGATGTCCTCGGCGGTGAACAGGTCCTCCAGCGGGATCAGGCCGCGTTCCGCCACGGCCTCCCCGACATGGGGGTGGTCGAGGACGATCAGGTCGTAGCGGGCGCACAGGTCGCCGATCGGATGGGCCTCGAAGCCTTCGAGCGGCTGCTTGTCCCAGTCGATAGCAAGATCGGGGGCAAGCCCGTCGCGCGCCTCGTCCAGCCCGGCCGCCGCGGCGGCCAAGGCGTTGTAGCCGCGCGGGTGGTCCCAGGTCAGCGCGCGGTAGCGCATGCCCGAACCTCCTCTTCCTCCGCCTCCGGCTCGGTGGCGGCGACGACACCGGCGGCCAGGAGGCGGTCGACGGCCTCGGCGGTGAAGCCGGCGGCCTCCAGAACCTCGCGGGTGTGCTCGCCGGTCAGGGGGGCACCGCGCTCGACCTCCGAGGGGGTCTTGGAGAACTTGATCGGGAAGCCCGGCGTCTTGACGCGGCCCTCGGTCGGGTGGTCGTACTCGACGAAGGTGCCGTTGTGCTTGATCTGCGGGTCGTTCACGAGGTCGGCGTAGCCGTAGACCGGCCCAGCCCAGACCCCGGCGGCGTTGAACAGCTCCAGCCACTCCGCGGAGGTCTTCGCGGTCAGCCGGTCGCGGGTCTTGGCGAAGATTTCGTCGCGGCGCGACCAGCTGTCGGTCTCGTCCTCCATGTCGAGGAAAGACGGCTCGCCGATCAGCTCGCCCAGCAGCTTCAGCGGCGGGAAGGCCACGATGATGAAGCCGTCGCTGGTCGCGAAGGCGCCGTAGGGCGCGCGGATGTAGACGTGGGCGTGCGGCTCGGCGGAGCGGGTCTGCGGCTTGCCGCCGACCGTGAAGACCGACAGCTCCTGCATCTGGATCGTCGTGATGGCGTCCAGCATGTTGACCTGGACGAGCTGCCCTTCGCCGGTGCGCTCGCGGTGGAGCAGGGCGGCCAGCACGCCTTCGAAGGCGGTGTAGCCGGTGATCGCGTCCACCAGATACTGGCCGGCGGGGGTCGGGGCCTCGCCCTCGCGGCCCGCCGACAGCATGGCGCCGGACATGCCCTGCAACAGCAGGTCCTGGCCCGGACGCTGGACGTAGGGGCCGGTCTCGCCATAGCCGGAAATCGACAGGTAGATCAGGCGCGGGTTGACCGCGGAGAGCGATTCATAGTCCACGCCCAGCCGCTTGGCGACGCCGGGCCGGTAGTTCTGGAGGAAGACGTCGGCGGTCTTGACCAGCTCCATCAGCAGGGCCTTGCCCTCGGTGTTCTTCAGGTCGACAGCGAGGGAGCGCTTGTTCCGGTTCAGCGACAGGAAGGAGACGTTCACCTTGTTGCCGGTGATGCCGCCGGCCGCCGTGTGGCGCTGCCACTCGCCGGTCACCGGCTCCACCTTCACCACGTCGGCGCCGAGGTCGCCCAGGCGCTGCGCCGCCAGCGGGCCGGCCATGGCGATGGAGCAGTCGAGCACACGGTAACCGCTGAGGATGTTGCGTTTCTTGTCCATGATGTCCGGGTCTTGTTGCCGTGGGTCCGCCGGCCACGTGGAGGAATGGCGCGGAAGGATGGGGCGGAGGGATGGATGGTCAGCCGTTGGTCGCCGGGGCTTCGGTGAAGAAGGCGCGGTTCCAGACGGGGCTGATGAGGATTTCGTTGACGCAGACATGGGGCGGCATCTCGGCCACGAAGCGGATGGTGCGGCCCAGGTCTTCGGGCTGGAGCAGGCGCGCCATCTCCTCCGCCGGGGGCGGGGAAGGGCGCTGGCCCAGCAGGTCGGTCGCCACCTCGCCCGGCATGACCACGCAGGAGCGCAGGCCGTTGCGCCATTCCTCCATGTTCAGGCTGTGGCTCAGAGTCACCAGCGCCTGCTTCGTCGCGTTGTATCCGGGGCCGCCGAGGACGAGCGCGTGCCGCCCGACCCAGGAGGACACGATGATGACGGTGCCGGACCGGCGCTCCCGCATGGCGGGCAGCGCCGCCTGGATGGCGTGCATGGTGCCGTTGAGGTTGACGTCGACCAGCCGCCGCCAGCCCTCCGTCCCGAGATCGCGGAAGCTGCGGTTGGGCAGGTTCATCCCGGCGCTGGCGACCAGCGTGTCGATCCGCCCGTGGCGGTCGAGGATCGCCGCCGCCACGCGCCGCACCGCCGCCTCGTCGGCCACGTCGAGGACCGCGGTCTCGGCCGTGCCGCCGGCGTTGCGGATGGACTCCGCCACGCGGTCGAGCGCGTCTTCGCGCCGTCCGGACAGGACGACGGTGGCGCCGCCCTGCGCCAGCGCCCGCGCGCCGGCCTCCCCGATTCCGCTGCCGCCGCCGGTGATCCAGGCGACGCTGTCCGCAAGAACGCTCATGTCTTGCCTGCTTCGTTGCTTGTCTTTGTTGCTTGCCCGCCGTGCGGCCATCGGGCCGCCGCGGTGTCCCTCCCAGCGGCCCCCGGATCGTCCGCCTTCGCGTTCGTTTCGAGTGACCGCTAACGTGACCGGTAACATGATTGGTTGGGGCAATCAAGCATCTTTGGTGAGCGATTGCGTTAGCGTTCACGTGACCGCTAACATGAAATGCGCTATGGATTGTGGAAACGGGCCGCGCCCGGCTTGCAACGGCGGGCGCGGCCATGCACAAGAAGGCGGCCAGTCGGTGCCCGAAGGCGGGCCGGCGGAGGCAGGATAAGAGGTCATCCCAGGTGACGGACGAAGGACAGCTTTCGCTCAGGAAGGCGGAGTCACGGCGGCGCTCCGCGACCCGCGCGGTGACGATGGCCGATGTGGCGCAGGCCGCCGGGGTCTCCACGCAGACGGTCTCGCGCGCGCTCCGCGATCCGCGCAGCGTCGGCCCGGACACGCTCGCCCGCATCGAGGAGGCGGTGCGCGAAACCCGCTACGTGCAGAATCTGGCGGCGAGTCACCTCGCCTCCAACCGCAGCATGACGGTGGCGGCGATCATCCCGACCATCTCCGCCTCGATCTTCGCGGAAACCATCCAGGGCCTGACCGACGTCCTGTTGCCGGAGGGCTATCAGGTCTTCCTCGGCCACACCGACTACATGGCGGGGCGGGAGGAGTCGCTGGTCCGCAGCTTCAGCGGGCGGCGCCCCGACGGCTTCTTCATCATCGGCACCCGCCACACCCAGGAAACCACGGCCCTCCTGAAGCGCACCGGGGTTCCGGTGGTCGAAAGCTGGAGTTGGACGAACCGCCCCGTCGACATGCTGGTCGGCTTCTCCAACCACGCCGCCCTGATGAGCGTGGTCGACCATCTCGTGGGGCGCGGCTATCGCCGGCTGGCCTTCACGGGCGTCATGAAGCCGGGCGACCACCGCGCCAAGGAGCGTCTGAAGGGCTTCCAGGACGCCCATGAGCGTCATTTCCCGGGCGTGACGCCGCGCGTCGTCACCGTCGCCAGCGGGCCGATGGTGATGGCGACCGGCGTGGAGCTGCTGAAGCTGGTCCGGGAGCAGCATCCCGACACCGACGCCGTGGTGTTCGTCAGCGACGTGCTGGCCTCGGGCGCCCTGCTGGCCTGCAGCGGCCTAGGGATCTCGGTGCCGAAGGATCTGGCGATCACCGGGTTCGGCAATTACGACATCGCTGGGCAACTGACGCCGGGCCTGACCACCATCGCCATCGCCAGCCGCAAGATCGGCATGGAATCCGCCAACCTCCTGCTGCGGCGGATGCAGGGCGGCGAGGTGGAGAACCGCACCCAGGACGTGGGGTTCGAATTGCTGGTACGGGGCAGCGCCTGAAGCCTGCCGGGGGCTTCATAACCCTCTCCCCTGTGGGGGAAAGGGACTTGAAGCATCCAGAATTCCCGTAAGAAAGTCACGGACATAAAGACATAAACGATCACCGGAACGGTGACGTTGCCCCCTTGCGCGATCCGTCGGCTGATGCTTAGAATGAAAATCATTCGCATTCAGGCGATCAGCGCAGACGTTCGGCTTTTTTGAAACGGACAGGGTGCCGGTCGCTAACGCTGCGCCACATATACACCTTTTGGTAGAGGAACCGGCACAATGCCTCAATCTTGCGGCAAGGGCTCTCTGCGCCTGACCGCCCGCCGCCGCGGCGCCGCGCATGATGTCTTCGCACCGGGTCTGCGCCCGGTCGCCATGGCCGTTTGCTTTGCCAGCGCCGTCCTCGTGGGCGGCCTTTCCTTCGCGCCGGCCGCGCAGGCCCAGACGGCGGCGCGCACGATCGACGCCAACGTGCCGGCGGGACCGCTGGACACCGCGCTGCGCAGCTTCGCCGCCCAGGCCGGAGTGAGCATCGCCGTGGACCCGGCGCAGGTCCGGGGCAAGACCTCCCAGGGGCTGCGCGGAACGACGACGGTCGAGGACGGCTTCCGCCGCCTGCTGGACGGCAGCGGTTATCAGCTCGCGGGCACCTCCTTGGGGTACGGCCTCGTCGCGCAAGGGTCTTCGCCGGTCGTGAACGCCCCGGCCGGGGCGACAGTGCTGCCCTCCGTCCAGGTGTCGGCCAACGCCGGCGCGCTGCCGGGCGAGCCGCCGCCGCCCTACGCCGGCGGTCAGGTGGCGCGCGGCGGGACCCTGGGCCTGCTGGGCACGAAGAACACGCTGGACACGCCGTTCAGCACGACGAACTACACCTCCGAACTGATCGAGAACCAGCAGGCGCGCACGGCGGCGGACACGCTGATCAACGATTCGTCGGTGCGCACGACCACCGGCGGCAACGGCTTCGACGACACCTTCCAGATCCGCGGCTTCGCCGTTCCGTCGGGTGACGTCGGCTTCAACGGCATGTACGGGCTGGTGTCCTCCAACCGCGTGCCGTCGCAGATCATCGAGCGGATCGAGCTGCTGAAGGGGCCGGGCGCGCTGATGAACGGCATCGCCCCCAATGGCAGCATCGGCGGCGGCATCAACATTCTCAGCAAGCGCGCCGGCGATCAGCCGCTGACCCGCGTGACCGGGCTGTACCAGAGCGACGCCAACTTCGGCGTCCATGTCGACACCGGGCGCCGCTTCGGCGAGAACAACGCCTGGGGCGTGCGCTTCAACGGGCTGCTGCGCGGCGGCGAGGCCTCGATCGAGGACGGAGACGTCAAGACCGGCCTCGGCTCGCTGGCCGTGGATTACCGGGGCGAGCGGCTGCGCTGGTCGCTCGACGGCATCATCCAGCGCGACGACACCGACAATTTCCGCCCGCAGATCAGCATCCTGTCCACGACGACGGCGATCCCGTCGCCGCCCGACGCGCGGAGCAACTGGTACCCGGGCACGACGCTGGTCCAGAAGGACAAGACCATCGCCTCGAACATCGAGTTCGACGTCACGGAGTGGCTGACCGCCTACGCCGGCATCGGCTACCGCGACGGCACCAACGATCAGGTGTTCCCGCAGTCCAACCCCGCCGTGAACGCGCTCGGCAACTTCACGGTCCGCAACTCCTACTACGATTCCTACAGCGAGACGGTCAGCGGCACGGCCGGCGCGCGCCTGCGCTTCGAAACGGGTCCCGTCCGCCACCAACTCAACATCGGCTACACCGGGTTCCAGCGGGAGGAGGGCAACGCCTACATCCAGGCCGCCGGCTCGGCCCCGTCGAACATCTACAACCCGGCGCCGCTGCCCGTCATCACCGCGCCGCGCACCGACCCGCGCAAGTCGGCCGAGACGACGCTCAGCAGCATCGCCATCGCCGACACGCTGTCCTTCGTCAACGACCGTGTCCTGCTGACGCTCGGCGTGCGCGACCAGACGGTCAAGGTGAAGGGCTTCAGCACGACGACCGGCGCGCAGACCAGCAATTACGACGCCAGCGCCACGACGCCGCTCGCCGGTCTGGTCGTCAAGCCGCTGGAGAACGTCGCGGTCTACGGCAACTACGCCGAGGGCCTGTCGCGCGGCACCATCGTCGGCGCCGGCTACGCCAACACCGGCGCGGTGCTCGAACCCTACAAGTCGAAGCAGCTCGAGGGCGGCGTCAAGATCGACTGGGGGACCATCACGACCACCGCCGCGGTGTTCCAGATCACCCGCCCCAGCTCGATCCGTACCGCGTCCAACGAGCTGGCCTATGACGGCGAGCAGCGCAACCGCGGCCTGGAGCTGTCCGCCTACGGCGAGGTCCTGCCCGGCCTGCGCGCCATGGCCAGCGCGACCTTCCTGAAGCCGGAACTGACGAAGACCGCCGTCGCCTCGGAAGAGGGCAACGACGCCGCCGGCGTGCCGGACAAGAGCTTCTCCGCCAGCCTGGATTGGGACACCCCGTGGGTCGAGGGCCTTGCCCTCAACGGGCGCGTGATCCACACCTCCGGCTCCTACCTGACCAACGCCAACACGCTGCGTTTCGACGGCTGGACCCGCTTCGACATCGGTGCCCGCTACACCACCGACGTGTCGGGCAGGCCGGTCGTGCTGCGCGCCAGCGTCGAGAACCTCTTCGACAAGGAGTACTGGCTGACCACCGGCACCTACGTGACCGTCGGTTCGCCGCGGACGGTGCTGTTGTCCGCCACCGTCGACTTCTGAACCTCTCGATCTTCCTGGATTTCGTCATGAACAAACTGTCGCTTGCCTTCATCGCCGCGCTGGGCTTCGCCATGCCCGCCCAGGCCCACCAGATCTGGATCGAGCAGCCCGACCAGGGCAACGCCACGATCCGCTTCGGGGAGTTCGGCGAGAATCTGCGTGAGGTCTCGCCCGGCCTGCTCGACAAGTTCGGCAAGCCGGCCGGCACCCTCCTCTCCGCCAAGGGCGAGCAGAAGGCCGAGGCCGCCAAGACCGCGGACGGCTTCGCGCTGCCCTTCAAGGCCGCCAACGGCGAGAGCATCGTCGCCGAGGACACGCTCTACCCGCTCTACACGTGGAAGCAGGGCGATAAGGAGACCACCAACTGGTTCCACCCCGCCGCGCGCCTGATCACCGGCTTCGCCGAGCAGGCGCCGAAGCTGACGCTGGATCTGGTGCCCACCGGCACGCCCGGCCAGTTCAAGCTGGTCTTCCAGGGCCAGCCCAAGGCCAAGACCAAGGTGATGCTGGTCACCCAGTCCGGCTGGGCCAAGGAGGAGCACAGCGACGAGCAGGGTCTGGTCACCTTCGACCTGCCGTGGAAGGGCACCTACGTGGCCGAGGTCAGCCTGAACGAGCGCACCCCCGGCGAGCGCCAGGGCGCCAACGGCGCCGAGAAGTATGACGGTGTCAGCTACGTTACCACGGTGACCTACGTCCACCCCGAGGGTCTGGCGCCGGTTCCCGCCGGCCCGGCGGCGACGCCCAACAAATGACCTCCGTGGCCGGACGGGTCCGCTCTGTCGGCCCGCTCGTCTCGCGCATAGCCGCCGCCCTGTTCGGCGGCTATGCGCTGGCCGCACTCGCCAGCGTGGCGGTGCTGGCGCTTCCCATGAGCACGCCGCAGGCGGTGCTCACCGGCGAGATGGCGAGTTTCCTCGTCTACGCCGCCGCCGTGATCTGGGTCTTCGCGGTCCGCAGCGCGCTGCGCGCCTGGGCGGGCCTTCTTGTCGTGGCCGCGCCGCTGTTGCTGGCGGCGTGGTCGGTCTGGTGATGGGGAGCCGAGCGTGACGACGGACCAGCAAGCGCGCCCCGACGGCCGCGGCCTTCGCCAGAGCATGTCCGACCTGCACACGTGGGTCGGGCTGCTTCTCGGCTGGGTGCTCTACGCGATGTTCCTCACCGGGACGGTGTCCTACTTCAAGGACGAGCTGTCGCAATGGATGCGCCCCGAACTGCCGGCGCAGAGCGGGGTGCCGGATCAGGCCCAGGTGGCCCAGCGGGTGGCCGACGAACTCGTCGCCCTGGTGCCGGGCAGCCCGCAATGGAGCCTGCGCCTGCCGGACGCCCGCAACAACAGCGTCTACGCCTTCTGGCGCACCGCCGGGGCGGCCCCCGGCCAGCGCGGTTTCGGCGAGGGCAATTTCGACCCGGCGACGGGTCAGACGGTGTCGTCGCGCGCGACGCTGGGCGGCGACTTCTTCTACCGCTTCCATTTCCAGTTCCATTACATGCCGGTGGTATGGGGGCGCTGGATCGCGGGAATCGCGGCCATGTTCATGCTGGTGGCCATCGTCAGCGGGGTCATCACCCACAAGAAGATCTTCGTCGATTTCTTCACCTTCCGCTGGGGCAAGGGGCAGCGCTCCTGGCTCGACGCGCACAACGCGCTGTCGGTGTTCGGGCTGCCCTTCCACGCCATGATCACCTACACGGGGCTGGTGACGCTGATGGCGCTCTACATGCCCTGGGGCCAGCAGGCGGGGATCAAGACCGCGGCGGATCGCCAGCAGCTGAACGCCGAACTCAGCGCCTTCATCCAGCCGGGCAAGCCCAGCGGCGAAAAGGCGCCGCTCGCCTCGATCGAGGACATGGTGCGCCACGCCCAGGAGCGCTGGGGCCGCGACGGCGTCGGGCGGGTCACCGCCACGCATCCCGGCGACGCGGCGGCGCGGGTGGCGGTGGCGCGTGGCGACGGCGGGCGCGTCTCGATGAGCCCGCAGTATCTGGAATTCGAAGGGACCACCGGCAAACTGCTGGCCGTCCATGAAGGGGTGGGGCCGGCGGCGGAGACCCGCGGCGTGCTCTACGCCCTGCATCTGGGACGCTTCAGCGACTCGGTGACGCGCTGGCTGTATTTCCTCGTCAGCCTCGCCGGCACCGCCATGGTGGGCACCGGTCTGGTGATGTGGACGGTGAAGCGGCGGCAGAAGCTGCCCGATCCGGCCCGGCCCCATGCCGGCTTCCACGTCGTGGAACGGCTGAACATCGCCAGCATCGCCGGCCTGTCGGTCGCCATGGCGGCCTTCCTGTGGGCGAACCGCCTGCTGCCGGAGACCCTGGCGGACCGCGCCAACTGGGAGATCCACAGCTTCTTCATCGTCTGGGCGCTGACTCTGCTGCACGGCGTGCTGCGTCCCGCGAAGAAGGCCTGGATCGAGCAGCTGTGGCTGGCCACGGCGCTGCTGGCGCTGCTGCCCGTGCTCAACGCCGCGACCACGCAGCGGCCGCTGTGGCGCAGCCTGGCTGAAGGCGATTGGGTGTTCATCGGCATGGACCTGATGTGCTGGGCGCTGGCGGCGCTCCACGCCGTCCTGGCGGTCCGCACGCTCCGCCACCAACCCAAGACGCGGCCGGCCCGCAAGCCGGCCCGCGAATCCGTTAATAAGCCGGCCGGTGGCGCCGTTCTGCGCGAGGGATGAGCATGATCCACCTGTCGTCCTTCATCCTGTGCCTGACCGGGTTCGCCGCGCTGGCCGTCGCGATGGACCGTCCGCAGCATGACCTGTTCGGACGGTCCCTGCCGGGCCCCGCGACGCTCGCCCTGCGCGTCGGCGGGGCGGCTTCCCTGCTGGGAGCGCTGGGCCTCCTCGTGACGTGGCAGGGCTGGGGACTCGGCCTCGTCATGTTCAGCGGCCACACCAGCCTGGGCGCCGGAGTCGTCCATGGCGCGCTGATCGTCCGAGGGCGGTGGGCAGCCCGCCCAAATTGAGGGTACGCCTTATTTTTGACCCATTTTGTCGCGACCGGTGAGTTTGCTCTTCCCGTTCGGGCGTGATGAGAGGATGATTCTCCATCGTTTTCATCAGGTTCATCGTGCTTTTCAACGATTGCGAATCGTTTGGGAGGAGTACGCATGCCCCGCATCCTCAATCACGCGCCGTGGCTGGTTCTCGCCGTGCTGGGCGCCTTCGCGCTCGGCACCGTCGCCCTGGCGCGCGGCGAGACCATCAACGCCCTCTGGCTGGTCGTGGCCGCCGTCTGTACTTATCTGGTGTCCTACCGCTACTACAGCCTGTTCATCGCCACCCGCGTCATGCGGCTGGACCCGGCGCGCCCGACTCCGGCGATGCGCCACAACGACGGGTTGGACTACGTTCCGACCAACCAGTACGTCCTGTTCGGCCATCACTTCGCGGCCATCGCCGGCGCCGGCCCGCTGGTCGGCCCGGTGCTGGCGGCCCAGATGGGCTATCTGCCGGGCATGCTGTGGATTCTGGCCGGCGTGGTGGTCGCCGGGGCGGTTCAGGACTTCATGATCCTGTTCGTCTCGATGCGCCGCGACGGGCGGTCGCTCGGTGAGCTGATCAAGGCCGAGCTGGGGGACATCCCCGGCGTCATCGCGCTGTTCGGCACCTTCATGATCATGGTCATCATCCTGGCGGTGCTGGCCCTGGTCGTGGTCAAGGCGCTGACCAACAGCCCGTGGGGCTTCTTCACGGTCGCCGCCACCGTGCCGATCGCCCTGTTCATGGGCATCTACATGCGCTTCCTGCGCCCCGGCCGGATCGGCGAGATCTCCATCATCGGCTTCTTCCTGCTGATCGCCGCCATCCTGCTCGGCGGGCAGGTCGCGCAGAGCGAGACGTGGGCGCCGGTCTTCACGCTGACCGGCGTGCAGATCACCTGGATCCTGATCGGCTACGGCTTCGTGGCGTCGGTGTTGCCGGTGTGGCTGCTGCTGGCCCCGCGCGACTACCTGTCGACCTTCCTCAAGGTCGGCACCATCGTGATGCTGGCGCTGTGCATCCTGCTCGTCGCACCGCCGATGAAGATGCCCAGCGTCACCCGCTTCATCGACGGCACCGGCCCTGTGTGGTCGGGCAGCCTGTTCCCGTTCCTGTTCATCACCATCGCCTGCGGCGCGGTGTCGGGCTTCCACGCCCTGATCTCCTCCGGCACCACGCCGAAGATGGTGGAGAACGAACTTCACACCCGCTTCATCGGCTATGGCGGCATGCTGACGGAGTCCTTCGTCGCCGTCATGGCGCTGGTCGCCGCCTCCTGCATCGAGCCGGGCATCTATTTTGCCATGAACAGCCCGCCCGCGCTGCTCGGCACCACGGCGGAGTCGGCGGCCCAGGTCATCAACAACTGGGGTTTCGTCATCACGCCGGAGATGATCACCCAGACGGCGCAGGACGTCGGTGAGGTGAGCATCCTGTCGCGGGCCGGCGGCGCGCCGACCCTGGCGGTCGGCATGGCGCAGATCTTCTCCGAGCTGTTCGGCGGCAAGGGCATGATGGCCTTCTGGTACCATTTCGCCATCCTGTTCGAAGCCCTGTTCATCCTGACCGCCGTCGACGCCGGCACCCGCGCCGGGCGGTTCATGCTGCAGGACCTGCTGGGCGTCTTCTTCAAGCCGTTGCAGCGCACGGCGTCCTGGGCCGGCAACCTGATCGCCACCGGCCTGTGCGTCGCCGCCTGGGGCTACATCCTCTACCAAGGGGTGGTCGATCCGCTGGGTGGCATCAACACCTTCTGGCCGCTGTTCGGCATCTCCAACCAGATGCTGGCGGGGATCGCGCTGATCCTGGCGACGGTGGTGCTGTTCCGGATGAAGCGGGAGCGCTACGCCTGGGTGACCATGGTGCCGGCGGCGTGGCTGCTGATCTGCACCCTGACCGCGGGCGTGCAGAAGGTCTTCCACAGCAACCCGGCGATCGGCTTCCTCGCCCACGCCGAGCGGTTCAGCACCGCCGCCAACGAGGGCCGGCTGCTCGCTCCGGCGACCTCGATGGAGCAGATGCGGCAGGTGATCTTCAACGATTACCTGGACGCGGCGCTGGCCTCGCTGTTCGTTCTGGTGGTTCTGGCGGTGCTGGTCTTCGGCATCCTGTCCTGCCTGAAGGCGCTGCGCAGCGACCGCCCGACCACCCGGGAAATCCCGACCGGCGGCGCCACCGCGCGGGCCGGGGATTGAGTTGGGGCACACCGTACCCTCACCCCTTCGGGAGTGAGGGTACGGTCTATTGGAAAAGGACGACGGATGAGCGGCTTGAAAAGCAACCTCAGCCGGTTCCGCGGTTATTTCGAGCAGACGGCCAAGCTCATGATCGGAGTGCCGGATTACGACACCTATCTGGAGCACATGCGGACCCGGCACCCCGACCAGCCGGCAATGACCTACACCGAGTTCCTCGACAACCGTCTGCAAGCCCGTTACGGCGCCGGCAAGGCGGGGTGTTGTTGAGGGGATGTTGTCCCCTCTCCCCTCCGGGGAGAGGGTTAGGGTGAGGGGGTTGCGCTTTTGCCGGACGCACCGTCACGCGCAACCCCCTCACCGGCCCTTCGGGCCACCCTCTCCCCAGAGGGGAGAGGGCTATGACCGAGCCGCTCAAGCCAGCTGAAAGCGCAGGATGTCCGGTGTCCGCATGTCGGCGGGGATCGGGGCGTCCTTGGCGGTGCCGCGCATGGCGGCGGGCGGGCGCGGCAGACCACTGCGGTCGCTGTAGTCGCGGGGCGGCGTCCAGGCCGTCGCCTCCTCCCGGTGCAGCATCGCCGTGCACAGCACGTCGAGCGCCGTCATCGCCGCCACCGCGCCCAGCGCCGTGGCGACGTTCTCCCGGCGCGGGTTGCCGTCGTGGTGCGCCGACGCCAGCGTGGCGAGGTCCAGCGCGTCCCCGGCGATCCGTCCCCACATCCAGGGACGGGCGTCGCCCATCGCCAGCAAGCCGACGCCGGTCGCCACCTCGCGCGCGCCGTAGGAGCGGATCAGCCCGGCCTGTTCCTCCATCCCCATCCAGCGGGCGATTCGGCGCCCGGCCACCAGTTCGGCCACACCCAGCCCGATGCTGAACCAGCCCAAACCACGGGCCATCCGGTCCGCGGACGAGTTCCGTCGGTAATACGCCATGGTGCGCCTCCCTGTTACGGCTTGAGAACGACCTTGATGCAGCCGTCCCGCTTGTCGCGGAAGGTCTCGTACATGCCCGGCCCGTCGGCCAGACCTACGGTGTGGGTGATGACGAAGGACGGGTCGATCTGGCCCTCCTGGATGCGGCGCAGCAGGTCGTCGGTCCAGCGGTTGACGTGGGTCTGGCCCATGCGCCAGGTCAGGCCCTTGTTCATCGACATGCCGAAGGGGACCTTGTCGATCAGCCCGCCATAGACGCCGGGGATCGACAGCGTGCCGGCGGGGCGGCAGACATACATCATCTCGCGCAGCACATGCGCGCGGTCGGATTCCAGGGCCAGCGCCTGCTTGGCGCGGTCGTACATGGAATCGAGCGTGGCGGTGGCGTGCGCCTCCATGCCGACGGCGTCGATGCATTTTTCCGGACCCTTGCCGCCGGTCAGCTCGTTCAGCCGCTCGACGACGCTTTCCTCCTCGAAATTGATGGTGATGGCGCCGCCGGCCTTGGCCATGGACAGGCGCTCGGGCACGCGGTCGATGGCGATGACCTGCTTAGCGCCCAGCAGGATGGCGCTGCGGATCGTCATCTGCCCGACCGGGCCGCAGCCCCAGATCGCCACCGTGTCGGTCGGCTGGATGTCGCACTGCGCCGCCGCCTGCCAGCCGGTGGGGAAGATGTCGCCGAGGAACAGCACCTGCTCGTCGGTCAGCCCGTCCGGGATCTTCACATGGGTGCGGTCGGCGAAGGGGACTCGCACATACTCCGCCTGCCCGCCGGGATAGCCGCCGGTCAGGTGGGTGTAGCCGAACAGCCCGGCCGTGGTGTGGCCGAACAGCTTGTCGGCCATCGCCTTGTTGCGGTTGGAGCGCTCGCAGACCGAATAGTTGCCGCGGCGGCACTGGTCGCACTCGCCGCACCAGATGGTGAAGGGAACGACCACGCGGTCGCCGACCTTCAGGGCGCTCTTGGCCTCGGCCCCGACGTCGACGACCTCGCCCATGAACTCGTGACCCAGGATGTCGCCCTTCTCCATGCCGGGCATGAAGTGGTCGTAGAGGTGCAGATCCGAACCGCAGATGGCGCAGGACGTGACCTTGACGATGGCGTCGCGGGGCTGCTCGATCTCCGGGTCGGGGACGGTGTCGTAACGGACGTCAGCGGTGCCGTGCCAGACCAGGGCTTTCATGCGGGGCTCCTCCGTAGGGGTGTTGGGGAAGGGGGCAGGTGTGCCTTGCGTCAGTGGTGGCCGGAACCGGGTTCGGCCTGCTTGCGGTGCTGCTCGGCCAGCACGCCGGAGGGCGTCACGGCGGCCATGGCAGTCTGCAGCTTGTTCTTCCAGCCGGCCACCACGTCGCCGTCGCCGCGCATCATCGCGTCGAAGCCGACCTTGGCGACCATCGCCGGGTCGTCCTTCTTGCCCTGGCCGATCTTGGTGTCCTCCATGCCGGCGCGCTCGAAGAACTCGGTGTCGGTGGCGCCGGGCATCAGGCAGGTGACGGTCACGCCGGAGTCCTTGATCTCGTGGCGCAGCGCGAAGGAGAAGGAGTCGATGAAGGCCTTGGTGCCGTTGTAGACCGCCTGATAGGTGCCGGGCATGAAGCCGGCGATCGAGCCGGTGATCAGGATGCGGCCCTGTTTGCGGTCGCGCATGCCGCGGCCGATCGTCTGGATCAGGTACAGCGTACCGGTGATGTTGGTGTCGATGACGTGGCGGGCCTCCTGGAAATCCTGGTCGAGGAAGCCGTGGCCCAGCCCGTGGCCGGCGTTGGCGAGCAGGGCGTCGACCGGCCGGCCTTTCACCGCCGCGCAGAGTTTGTCGACGCCGTCGAGGGTGGCGAGGTCCGCCTGCACCGTTTCGACCAGCACACCGAGGGAGCGGAGTTCCCTGGCGGCCTCCTCGATGGCCGGATCGTCGGCGGCGATCAGGAGGTCGAAGCCGTTCCGGGCGCACTGCTTGGCGAGTTCGAGGCCGATGCCGGTGGACGCACCGGTGACGATGGCAAGGGAATGGGTGGCTGCACGAGCCATGGGAACGGTCCTCTTTGCGAAGCGGGAGAGTCCCTCAGCCCAACTGAAGATGGCAGGCGTTGGTTCCGCCTTCTCCGCCGCCGTCCTCCGCCATCCGGGGCAAGCGCAACGAAGCGATGCCGCAGAAAAGTGCATAAGGCTTAATCAGGTCGGCGTCATGCCCAATTTTTGATCGCAACAAGGGTCGGACCCCAGCGTTTCCGCGCCTTTCCGGTTGGCACGCCGCTTGCTCAACAGTCTTGTATACAAGATTGGTGCGGCAGCCTGATGACCCAGCTTCCCGACAGCATCGAAGACAGCGTGATCTCCGCCATCCTGGGCGGCCGGCTGCGGCCCGGCACCCGGCTGGGCGAGGCGAAGCTGGCCGAGGTCTACGGCGTGTCCCGCACCCGCGTGCGCGAGGCGATGATGCGGCTGGAGACGCGCGGCATCGTCCATGTGAGCGCCCGGCGCGGCTGGTTCGTCGTCGAGCCCTCGGCGACGGAGGCGCGGGCCGCCTTCCAGGCGCGGCGGGTGATCGAGACCGGGATGCTGCGCGATCTGCACACGCTTCCGGGAGACGCCGTCGCCCACCTGCGCGCCCATGTCGAGGAGGAGCGCGAGGCGCTGCACACCGGCCATGTCGGCTCGCGCACCTGCCTGCTCGGCGACTTCCACATCCACCTCGCCCACGCCTTCGGCAACGCCTTCCTGACCGACATCCTGCGCGACCTGACCGCGCGCACGACGCTGGTCTCGATGCTCTACCAGTCCGACCAGGACGCCGCGGCGTCCAGCGACGACCACGCCGGCATCGTGACGCTGCTGGCCGACGGCGACTACGCCGGGGCGGCGCGGCTGATGGACGAGCACATCCGGCGCGTCGAGGACGGCCTCGACCTCGCCGCCGCCCCCGATCCCCTGGCCGGCCTGCGCGAGATCCTCTCGCCCGGCGCCCCCGCCTGAACCCTTTCAAGCAACCCATTCCATCCAGAACCGGCCCATCCAGCCAAAAAGGAGTTAGAGACATGAAGCGCAGGACCCTGCTTGCCCTGGCCGTCGCCGCCGTCGCCGGCCTTTCCATCGCCCAGGCCCCGGCCGCGCGGGCCGACGCCCTTCAGGACATCACGAAGCGCGGCACGCTGCGCGTCGCCGTCCCGCAGGACTTCCCGCCCTTCGGTTCGGTCGGCCCGGACATGGCCCCGCTCGGCTACGACATCGACGTGGCCAAGCTGATCGGCGCCAAGATGGGCGTGAAGGTGGAACTGGTGCCGGTGACCAGCGCCAACCGCATCCCCTTCCTGCAGACCAACAAGGTCGATCTGGTCATCTCCAGCCTCGGCAAGAACGCCGAGCGCGAGAAGGTCATCGACTTCACCGACGCCTACGCGCCCTTCTTCAACGGCGTCTTCGCCCCGGCCGGCGTCACCGCCGCGAAGCCGGAGGATCTGGCCGGCAAGACCGTCGGCGTGACCCGCGGCGCCATCGAGGATCTGGAGCTGACCAAGATCGCCCCGGCCGACGCGGTCATCAAGCGCTACGAGGACAACAACGGCACCATCTCCGCCTTCCTGTCCGGTCAGGTCGAGGTGGTGGCGACCGGCAACGTGGTGGCGGCGGCGATCCTCGCCCGCAACCCGCCGAAGCGGCCGGAGCTGAAGTTCCTCATCAAGAACTCCCCCTGCTACATCGGCCTGAGCAAGGAGCAGCCGGCCCTGCTGGAGAAGCTGAATGCCATCCTGGCGGCGGCCAAGACCGACGGCTCGCTGAACGCCATCGCGCAGAAGTGGCTGTCCGCCGACCTGCCGAAGGACCTCTGAAGACGATGGGGCCGGGGCGCCGCGGGTGGCTTCGGCCCCCACGGCGCCCCGGCGTACGGGGGGCTGACCGGAGGGCCGCATGACCTACCGCTTCGATTATTCGTGGATCGCCGAATACTGGCCCGTCATCCTGAAGGGGCTGGTGACGACGGTCGAACTGACCCTGATCGGCACGCTGTTCGGGGTGGCGCTGGGCATCGCCTGCGCCTGGACGCGGTCGCTCGGGCCGCGCTGGCTGCGCCCGCCGGTCGTCGCCTATGTCGAGCTGATCCGCAACACGCCCTTCCTGATCCAGCTCTTCTTCATCTTCTTCGGCCTGCCGTCGCTGGGCGTGCAGATGACCGAGTTCCAGGCGGCGGTGCTGGCGATGGTCATCAACCTCGGCGCCTACAGCGGCGAGATCATCCGTGCCGGCATCGAGGCGACCCCGCGCGGCCAGTTCGAGGCCGGGGCCAGCCTCGCCATGACGCGGTTCGAGACCTTCCGCCACGTCGTGCTGATCCCGTCCCTGCAACGGATCTGGCCGGCGCTGTCGTCGCAGATCGTCATCGTCATGCTCGGCTCGGCGGTGGTGTCGCAGATCGCGGCGGAGGACATCACCTTCGCCGCCAACTTCATCCAGTCGCGGACCTTCCGCGCATTCGAGAGCTATTTCCTGACCACCGGCCTCTACCTGCTGCTGGCGCTGGCCCTGCGGCAGGCACTGCGCGGCGTCGGGCGGATGCTGTTCCCGCGGAGGGCCGCGCGATGATGACCTTCACCCTGTGGGACATCCTGCGCAACCTGCTGCTGGCGGCGCGCTGGACGGTGGTCCTCTCGCTCGTCTCCTTCATCGGCGGCGGGCTCCTGGGGATGGCGCTGCTCTACCTGCGCATCGGCAAGGCGCGGGCCGGGCAAATGTTCGTCCAGGGCTACGTCGAGCTGTTCCAGGGCACGCCGCTGCTGATGCAGCTCTTCCTCGCCTTCTTCGGGCTCGGCCTGTTCGGCATCGACGTGCCGGCCTGGCTGGCCGCCGGGCTGGCGCTGGTCCTGTGGACGGCGGCCTTCCTCGTGGAGATTTGGCGCGGCTGCGTGGAATCGGTCGCCCGCGGCCAGTGGGAGGCTTCGGCCAGCCTCGGCATGGGCTACGTCCAGCAGATGCGCTACGTGATCCTGCCCCAGGCGGTGCGCGTCGCCGTCCCGCCCACCGTCGGCTTCTCCGTGCAGGTGGTGAAGGGCACGGCGCTGACCTCGATCATCGGCTTCGTGGAGCTGTCCAAGGCCGGCACGGTCGTCACAAACGCGACCTTCGAACCCTTCACCGTCTACGGGCTGGTCGCCCTGATCTACTTCGCGCTGTGCTGGCCCCTGTCCAAGAGCAGCCAGATTCTGGAAAGGAAGCTCAATGTCGCTCATCGCAATCACTGAGGTGAAGAAGCGCTTCGGCGACGTCGAGGTCCTGAAGGGGATCAACCTGGACGTCGAGCGCGGCGAGGTCGTCGCCATCATCGGCAAGAGCGGCTCGGGCAAGAGCACGCTTCTGCGCTGCGTCAACGGGCTGGAGATGATCGACGACGGCTCGATCATGGTGGCCGGCGCCCAGCTCATCAACGACGACCTCCACCTGAAGGCGCTGCGGCTGAAGGTCGGCATGATCTTCCAGCAGTTCAACCTGTTCCCGCACCTGTCGGCGGGGCGCAACGTCATGCTGTCACAGATGGTCGTCAAGAAGACGCCCGCGGGCGAGGCGGAAGCGATGGCCCGCCGCATGCTGGAGCGGGTCGGGCTGGGCCACAAGTTCGACGCCTACCCCGACCAGCTCTCCGGCGGGCAGCAGCAGCGGGTCGCCATAGCGCGGGCGCTGTCGATGCAGCCGATGGCCCTGCTGTGCGACGAGATCACCTCCGCGCTGGACCCGGAACTGGTGAACGAGGTGCTGGCGGTGGTGAAGGAGCTGGCCGCCGACGGCATGACGCTGATGATGGTGACCCACGAGATGCGCTTCGCCCGCGAGGTCTGCGACCGGGTGGTCTTCATGCACCAGGGCCGCGTGCACGAGATCGGGCCGCCCGAGGAGGTCTTCGGCAACCCCCGCACCCCGGAACTCCGGCAGTTCCTGGGCGCGCAACTGGTCGTCTGACAGCAAAAGGGCGCCGGTGTCATGACCACCGGCGCCCCTTCCCGGAACGGATGATGGGGGCTCAGCGCGCCGCGGTCTTCTCGCTGACCACCCGCGGGGTGTCGATCATGTCGGCGACGAACTCCGCCAGACAGCGGTAGCTGAGATCCTTCAGGTGCAGGCCGTCGGTGCTCAGCACCTGATCGGCGGCGAAGTGCCGGCTCTCCAGCCACCACGCCATGATGCGGTAACGGTCGAGCACCGGCACGTCGAGTTCGCGGCCGAGTGCCACCACGGTGGACGCGTAGGCGGGATAGGACTCGACCTTGGCCTCGCCGGGGAAGGACTGCGGGTTCATCAGGATGACGTCCGCGCCGGTCTTGCGGATGCGGGCGATGCCGTCGCGCAGGGTGGCGGCGAAGGCGTCGAGCGGCACCTTCTGGAAGCTGTCGTTGGTCCCGACCTGCCAGACCACGAGGTCCGGCTTGGCGGCCAGCACATCCTTGTCGAAGCGGACGAGGTTGGCTCCCGCCGTCTCGCCGCCGATGCCCTTGTTCAGGACCTGGATGGCCGAGGCGGCGTGACGCTGCTCCAAAATGGCGTCGAGCTGGGCGGGGTAGGTGGCGGTGATGGTGGTGGCCCCGACGCCCTCCGTGCTGGACGACCCCATCGCGACGACCGTCAGCGGGTGTCCGGCGGCCAGCGCGGCCCGGCTGTGCGTCAGTCCGGCGGCGGCTGAATCGGCACCGGGCGGGACCGGGCACAGCGCCGACGCGGCGGCAGCACCGCTCCACAAAACCCAAGCGGCCAACACTCCGCCAAGCACCCGTCCCGTCATGAGCCACGCTCCCCTGGTTCGCCTCGTCGAGGCACGCTGTCTGAGAGCCATGGTCAGGCGATCATGGTTAATGCATCGCTAAGCGAGGGGGCGGCTAACCCCATTTCGTTCCTCGTCAAAAGGGATGCTTTGCCGGGCTCGTCTGTATTCGGAATACGGACGAATAGGTGGGGGACGCGTTATGACCAGGCACCATCTTCTGGATGGCCTGCGCGGCTATTTCCTCGTGTTCATGCTGGTGAACCACATCTGGTTCGACGGGGGAAATCCGGTTGCCCTGGTCAATCACAACCAACTCGCCTTCGTCGAGGACGCGCAGGGCTTCATCCTCATCTCCGGGCTGATCGTCGGGCTCTATTACGGCCGCCTCTACGCCGCCGGGCGGGACGAGGAGGCCGGGAAGCGCCTGCGCGCCCGCGTCTGGCAGCTTTACCTGTACACAGTGGCGGTCTTCGCCGCCGTCGTCGCGATGGCGCTGCTGATCCCCGGCGCGCGCAGCGGCTGGGAGTCGCAACTGGGCAGCGCGCTCGGCCCGGCGCTGCCGGCGGTCCTGCTCCTGCTGCACCAGCCGGCGCTGATGGACATCCTGCCGCAATACATGCTGTACCTCGCGGCGTCGCCGCTGTTGATCCGCCTGACGCTCGCGGGCAAGGGCGGGGAGGTCATCGCGGGAAGCTTCGCCCTGTGGGCGGCGGTGCAGTTCGGCTTGCATCTGCCGCTGGCCGCCTCGCTGGAGGCGTTGGCCGGCTCGGTCATCCCGGACTTCGCGCTGCGCGGGCATTTCAACCCGCTGGCGTGGCAGATCGTGTTCGTGACCGGGCTGGTGATCGGCACGCTGATGGCGGCGGAGCGGATCGACCTGCGCCCCTGGCTGGCCCCGGACCGCACGCTGCTCGCCCGGATCGCGCTGTATGTCGTGCTCGCCTTCATGGCGTGGCGGCTGGCCTTCACCTTCGACCTCGTGCCGGAGGACATGGCGGCGCGCTTCTGGAGCCTGCACGACCGCACCGAGTTCAGCCTGATCTTCCTGGTGAATTTCGCGGCGCTGGCCTTCCTGGTGACGTGGCTGCTGTCCGCCGGCGTCGAGGCTGCGTCCCCCGCCGCACGCTGGGCGGGACAGGCCCTGCAACGGCTCTTCCTGTTGCGCTTCCTGCGCTATCTCGGCGGCCATTCGCTGCAGGTCTATGCGTACCATGTCGTGCTCGCCTACGGGATCGTGCTGATCGACGAGGCGGTGCGGCCGGTGGGCGTCTTGGGCAAGACGGGCATCACGGTCCTGGCGGTCGCCAGCCTGGCGCTTCCGGCGTGGCTGCATGGGCGCGTCGCCGTGCCGGCGTCGGGGCGTGCGGAGGTCCGGCGCGCCATTACCTGACAACGTAACCGCGAAACCAAGCCGCCACTATGCTGTTCAACAGGATGGGCGTGGGTGCTTGAGGTGACTTAGCCTCAGGTGACTTAGCCCTCTCCCCTCCGGGGAGAGGGTGGCCCGGAGGGCCGGTGAGGGGGATGCGCATGGCGGTATGTCCGGCACAAGCGCAACCCCCTCACCCTAACCCTCTCCCCAGAGGGGAGAGGGGATGTCGATAGCACCCGCTCCATCCCGTCGCTTCGCGTGGTTGAAGGCATGCATCTGGCTGATCTGTTCGTTGCGCTGCGGCGCCAACTGGATCGAGACCCGAAGGAGACCGAACGCGCCGCGCTGCGCCTGGAATTCGCACCGGACGATGCGGGCGGTGTGCTGCGCCGGCTGATGGCGCTGTTGGAGGCCGACGGCGGCGCCGATGCGCTCAAGTCTTGGGTCGATACGTCCGGCGAGGGGACGCCGCTGGACCGGTGTGTGCTGGCGGCCCAGGCCATCGACCAATGGTTCGCGCCGCTGGCCTCGCGCCACCTGTCGCGACGCGCTCTGTCCGATGGTCATCTGCGGGCGCGGCAATGGTACAAGCGGCACGGGTGTCTCAACGGCGACGCTGCCGACGGTCAGCTCATCCTGCGGCCGGGCTTGTTCGACCGCTCGGTGAACATCCGGGAGGTCACGCCCCTGCGCGAGTCCTTCGACGTGGCCGACCTGTTCCACACCCTGCTCCTGCTGCCGCCGACCCTCGCGGCGGAGTGCCCCCACGGCGAGGACGGCGAACGACCCGTTGCGCTGGCCTTCCACCCCGTTGCCGAGGTCGCCGACCAGTGCCCCGGCGATCCCGATTGGGCGCCCATCGTCGGGGTCGTCCCGCTCGCCCTGGCCGAGGACGACCTCGCCCTGCGGACCTTTTCTAAGGACGGCGCGGACTGGTACGCCGCCGTCCCTGGCGATCTCGGCGCCCGCGCGGCGTCGGCCATCGACGCGCTGGCCGCCGAAGGGACGACCATCGTCGTCTTTCCCGAGGTGACCGCCGATCCCGCGACGCTCGGCGCCATCCAGGCGGCGGTGCGGCGGCAGGCCGTGAACGGCCCGATCCGCTACGTCCTCGTCGGCGTCCGCCAGGAGGGGGAGGGAGATGCCAAGCCGCGCAGCACCGCGGTCCTGCTCGACCGGACGGGGGCCGAAATTTTCCGTCAGACCAAGCTGCACTGCTGGGACCTCGACGCCGACCAGTGCCGTTCCTACGACGTGCGCGGCCCGGATGGGCGGCTGCTCGACGCGGCGAAGGAGTTCATCGCGCCGGGGGACGGCGTCACCATCGTCGAGCTGCCCAACATGGGCCGGCTGGCGGTGATGATCTGCGAGGATCTCGGGCGCGAGAAACCGGCGGCGTGGCTGTGCCGGGCCAAGCTGCTGGACTGGATCGTCACCCCGGTGATGGACGCCGACCTGACGGAGGAGCGGTGGCAGGCCCAGGCCGGCGACGAGTCCTCCCGCGCCGGGTCGTGCCGGGTGGTGGTGGCGAACAGCATGTCCTTCTCGCACCGCTTCAACCGTGTCTGTGACGCCGACGGGGAGGAGGACAAGCGCATCACCGATTGCGGGGTGGCGCTGTTCTTCCAGCCGCGCGCCGACCCGGCGCAGAGTTCGCGCATCCGTCGGCTGTCGCTTCCCATCGACGCGCCGGAGCCCGGCTGGGTTGCGGCGCGCTGGGAACCGCAACGCTGGCCGGAGCTGAACACGGAGGGCTGTCCATGAGCGGGGAGGCGCATCGGGCATTGGCCGACGACATCCGGGTCGCCGTCGAGGCCGGCCGCTGGGATGAGGCCGACGCGGACCTGGACACCCTCGCCGAGGAAGCGGCCCTGTGCCTCGTTCAGGATCGCACCGCCGACCTCGCCACCCTGGCTCGGGAGGTCGCCCGCTGCCACACGGCGCTGGTGCTGCGCAAGGACCGCAGCCCCGAGGCGATGCATCGGCTGGGGCAACTCCGCGCCATCGCCGCGCTGCTCGCCGCCGGCCGGGCAAATCGGCCCGCCCGCAGCGAGGCGGCGCTCGCCCGGGCCGGAACGCCGACTGCGGCGGTGCTGCGCGCCCTGGCGGACGGAGCGAAATCAGGGCCGGCGCTGGTCGAGGCGACGGGCCTGTCGCACGATGCTGTGGCCCGCGCCCTGCCGGAACTGCGCGCCGCCGGGCTGGTCCGCTCCTGGCCGGCCGGGCGATTGGTGATGAACGAACGGACCGGCGACGCGGGGTAGGGCGGCTACTCCTTCGGCACCTCGCGCTCCAGCTCCTCCAGCCAGATGCGGGCGTTGCCGTCGGACGGGGCGCGCCAGTCGCCGCGCGGCGACAGCGAGCCGCCCGCGGTCACCTTCGGCCCGTTGGGCATGGCCGAGCGCTTGAACTGGCTGAAGCCGAAGAAGCGCTGGATGAAGACGCGCAGCCAGGAATGGATTTCGGCCAGCGTGTAGGCGCTGCGCTTCTCCACCGGATAGCCCGCCGGCCAGTCGCCGCGCGCCGGATCGGACCAGGCGTGCAGGGCGAGGAAGGCGATCTTCGACGGGCGCAGGCCATAGCGCAGCGTGTGGAACAGGTGAAAGTCCTGAAGCTCGTAGGGGCCGACGACGGCCTCCGAACTCTGCAGGGCGCGGTCGCTGCCGGCGGGGACCAGTTCGGGCGAAATCTCGGTCGCCAGGATGTCGCCCAGCGTGCCCAAAACCTCGTCCGGAAACTGGCGGGAGCCGATCACCCAGCGGATCAGATGCTGGATCAGCGACTTCGGGACGCCCGAATTGACGTTGTAATGGGCCATCTGGTCGCCGACGCCGTAGGTGCACCAGCCCAGCGCCAGCTCCGACAGGTCGCCGGTGCCCAGCACGATGCCGCCGCGCTGGTTGGCGAGGCGGAACAGGTAGTCGGTGCGCAGACCCGCCTGGACGTTCTCGAAGGTCACGTCGTACACCGCCTCGCCACGGGCGAAGGGGTGGTCCATGTCCTTGAGCATCTGGTTGGCGGCGGGGCGGATGTCGAGTTCATGGTGCGACACGCCGAGCGCGCTCATCAGGCGAAGCGCGTTGCCCTTGGTCTTGTCGCTGGTGCCGAAGCCCGGCATCGTGAAGGCGAGGATGTCGGTGCGCGGCCGGTCGAGCAGGTCCATGGCGCGGGCGGCGACGATCAGGGCGTGGGTGGAATCCAGCCCGCCCGACACGCCGATCACGATGCGCGGCATGCCGGTGGCCCGCAACCGCTGGACCAGCCCGGCGACCTGGATGTTGTAGGCCTCGTAGCAGTCGAGCTCCAGACGCTCCCGCGCCGCCGGGACGAAGGGGAAGCGGGGCACGTTGCGGCGCAGCCCGATGTCCCCGCCGGGCGGATCGACGCGGAAGCCGACCCGCCGGAAGGCCGTTCCGTGCGAGCGGCGGTTGTCGTCGAAGGTGCCCATGCGCAGCCGTTCCTGGCGCAGCACGTCGAGGTCGACATCGGCGACGGCCATCTGGGCGCCCTTGGGAAAGCGCTCGGTCTCGACCAGCGTCTCGCCGTTCTCGAAGATCGACGCCTGCCCGTCCCAGGCTAGATCGGTGGTCGATTCCCCGGCCCCGGCGGAGGAATACAGATAGGCGGCGATGCAGCGCGCCGATTGCGACTTGCAGAGCAGGCGGCGGGTCTCCGCCTTGCCGATGGTGATGTTGCTGGCCGACAGGTTCGCCAGCACCGTCGCCCCGGCCAGCGCCGCCTCGGAGCTGGGCGGGACGGCGACCCAGAGATCCTCGCAGACCTCGGCATGGACCACCAGACCGTCCAGATCCTCTGCCGCGAACAGCAGGTCGGGGCCGAAGGGGGCGTCGTGGGCGCCGATGCGGATCGTCCCGCCCTCGGTGCCGGCGCCGGAGGCGAAATGGCGGCGCTCGTAGAATTCCCGGTAATTGGGAAGATGGACCTTGGGCACCACGCCCAGCAGCCGGCCGCGATGCACGGCGACCGCCGTGTTGTAGACGCGGCCGGCGTGGCGCAGCGGCGCGCCGACGAGGATCAGCGGCATCAGATCGCGCGACCGCTCCACCAGATGGGCGACGGCCTTCTCCACGGCGTCGAGCAGACAATCCTGAAGGAACAGGTCGTCGATGGCGTAGCCGGACAGCGCCAGTTCGGGGAACAGCGCGACGGCGACCGCCTGGTCGTCGCACTCCCGCACGCTGTCCAGCACCGCCGCGGCGTTCGCCATGGGGTCGGCGATCGTGCAGGGCGTCGTGCAGGCGGCAACCCGGGCCATCCCATGGCGGTAGAGTGATCCAAAGCTCATGGTCCGAGCCGCGCCGTCAACCGTCATCGTGATCCTCTCCCAACCGGTCCTGCGGTAATGCACGCAAGAGAGAAACCAGCGGAGGCCGCCGGTCGTCTCGCCCGCCGCATTCTGGCGGTTGCCGGCGCGGCGCTCAACCCATTGATCATGGCCCATTGCTCAGGGCCGATTGGTTATGGCCGATGGATTGGGGGAGGGATCAGGCGGTCTTCACCTCGGCGATGAAGGCGTCGACGCTGCCCTTGAGGGCCACGGCGCGCCCGGCCACCTCGCGGGCGGATTGCAGGACCTGCGCCGATCCGGCGGCCGTCGATTCCGAGGCGACGCGCAGCGTGCCGATGGTTCCCGTCACCTCCGCCGTGCCCTGCGCCGCCTGGACGGCGTTGCGGCCGATCTCGGCGGTGGCCGCGCCCTGCTGCTCGACCGCGGCGGCGACGGCGGTCGCCATCTCGTTCAGGCGGAAGATCACCGTGGCGATCGTCTGGATGGCCGACACGGCGCCGCCGATGGTCTCCTGCATGGCGCCGACCTGACCGCGGATCTCGTCGGTTGCCTGCGCCGTCTGGTTGGCGAGCTGCTTGACCTCGCTCGCCACCACGGCGAAGCCCTTGCCGGCCTCCCCGGCGCGGGCGGCCTCGATGGTGGCGTTCAGCGCCAGCAGGTTGGTCTGGCTGGCGATGCCCTGGATGAGGTCGATCACCTCATTGATGCGCTGGCCGGACTCGGTCAGGGCGCCGACGCGCTCCTGGGCTTGCTGGGCCTGCCGCGACGCCTCGTCGGCGAAGCCGCGCGCCTCGTTCATCTGGCGGGACACCTCCTGCACGGTGGAGGTCATCTCCTCCGTCGCGGCGGCGACCGTCTGGACGTTGGCGGCGGTCTGCTCGGCGGCCGCACCCACGACGGTCATCCGTTCCGACGCCTGCTCCGCCCCGGCGGACAGGGAGTTGGCGGTGGCCTCCAGCGCGGCGGCGGCGTCCTTCATGACGTGCAGGGCCTCGCCGACCTCGCGGTCGAAGCGCAGGATCGTCGCGCCGACCGCCTCGGCGCGGTCGAGCTTGTGCCGGGCCTCGGCCTCCTGCTCCGCCTGGATGCGCTGGCGGTCGAGCGCGTTGTCCTTGAAGACGGCGAGCGCCCGCGCGATGTCGCCGACCTCGTCGCGGCGGTCGGCGCCGCTGATGACCACGGTCAGGTCGCCGCCGGACAGACGGCGCAGGCAGGACACCGCCTCGACGATGGGGGTGACGATGCCGCGCGCCGACAGCCAGCGCCCGATCAGCCCACTGGCGAGGATGCCGAGCAGGGCCACTGCGGCGATCAGCCATGTGGTCCGGTCGGCCAGCGCTTCCGCCTCCTCGGAGATCCGCGCCGTCTTGGCGACGGTGAGGCCGTTGTAGTCCTGGACGGCGCGGATCAGCGCCTCCACCTGCTCCTGGCTGCCGGACACGTTGTTCAGCACCTCGCGCCGGGCGTAGGTGATGCCCATGTCGGCGTGCTTCTTCGCCGCCGCCACCGTGGCGTCCAGGCTGCTGAGATAGGCGGCGTACTGCGTCTCGATGCCGTCCAGCAGGGGACGCTGCTGCGCGTCGGCGGCGGAGCGGGCGTGCTCCAGATGGGCGCGGACCTCGGTCTTGCGGTCGGCGACGACGGCCTCGATGGTGGCGACGCTGGCCGGGTTGGCGCCCATCTGGTACTCGGCGCGGCTCAGCTCGACCAGATAGCGGTTCAGACGGGCGCCCTGCGTCGCCTCGCGCCCCGCCTCCTCGACCCGGTTCAGCTCTCCGCCGAGCGTGGCGAGGCCGTAGCCGCTGACCAGGGCGGTGGACACCGAAACGGCGCCCAGCACCACGACGATGCCGAGAATCTTCCCGGCGATGCGCACATTCTTCAACTGCATGTCGGCCTCGGTCGCGCCCTCTTGCGGGTCAGCGCGCTAAATCGATGCGGTGGATGGGTAAGCCGGTGTCGGTTCCGGCGGCGGTGTCGGCGGCAGCGTTGGCGGCGCGGACGGCCCAGGCGGCGATCGCCAGATCCTGGATGCCCATGCCGGTGGAATCGAAGACGGTGATCTCATCCGCGCCGGCGCGGCGGGGCGCCTTGCCCTCCAGAACGTCGCACAGCGTGCCGCGGATGGACTCGCGGGTCAGGCCGTGCGCCAGGGCGTGCTGGCATTCGCCGAGTGCGGCGGCCTGCGCCCAGTCGTCCACCCAGACGGCGGCGCCGAGCAGGATCGCCGGGTCCAGCTCCTGCTTGCCGGCGGTGTCGGCGCCCATGGCGCAGATGTGCGTGCCGGGACGGACCCAGCCGGCCCTGACCACCGGCTCGCGCGCCGTGGTCAGGGTGATGAGCACGTCGGCGTTGCGCGCCGCGGTCTCGGCGTCCACGACCTCGACGGGGACCGGTCCGGCGAAGGAGGACGCCAGCTCCTCGGCCCGCGCGCGGTCGCGGTTGGCCACCAGGATGCGGTCGAAGCCGCGCACCAGCAACGCCGCCTCCAGATGGTGCGCGGCCTGCCCGCCGGTGCCGATCAGGGCGAGCACCCGCGCGTCGGGCCGGGCCAGTTCGCGGATGCCGATGGCGCAGGCGGCGGCGGTGCGCAGCCCGGTCAGGTGGTTGGAACTGACCAGCGCCGTCGGGCAGCCGGTCTCCGGGTCGGTCAGCACGGTTGTGGACTGGTGGTTGGTCAGGCCGCGGGCGCGGTTGCCCGTCCAGTAGCCGCCGATCTTCAGCCCGAGCAGCCCGATGGCGAGGTCGCCGCCGGCCTTGATGCCGTAGACGTCCGGCCCCGGCAGCAGCCGTTCGCGGACCACTGGGAAATTGCGCGCCTGCCCGCGGGAGACTTCGCGGAAGGCCATGTCCATGGCGTCGATGGCGTCGGCGGGGGACACCAGACGGCGGGCGGCGTTTTCATCGATGACGATCATTCTTTTACTCCCGCGGCGTCGAGCACCAGCCGCGACAGCGCGTCGTCCGGCCTTTCCATCCGTGCCATGATCGAGAAGTGATCCTCCCCGGCCAGCGTGTGATAGGTGCAGCGCGAGCCGCGGCATTGGCACAGCGTGGCGAAGTCGCGCGACTGGGCGATCCAGGCGGGAGTCTCCGCCGAACCGACGACGACCGTCAGGGCCGTGGCGGTGGAGGGCGGGTGGCGCATCGGGCTGACCCCGTCGACCATCTCCGGGCGCAGCCCGATGGTCTCGTTGACGGTGATGTCCAGCACCGGCGCCAGCTCGTAGATGCCGCTGATCAGAACGGCGGCCTTGATGGCGCCATCCTCCAGCCGGTCCGCCCCGGCCCCGGCGTCCTCGGCCAGCGCCATGGCGATCAGATGCGCCCCGGCGGAATGGCCCGACACGGTGAGGCGGTCGGGATCGCCGCCCAGCGAGGCGGCGTTGCGGTGAATCCAGCGCAGGCCCTCGCGGGTGCGCCGCGCGATCTGCGGCAGGGTCGCCGCCGGGCACAGGTCGTAATTCATGACCACGGTCGTGACGCCGCGCGGCACCAGCGCGTCGGCGACGTAGCTGTAGTCGGCCTTGTCCCGCCCGCGCCAGTAGCCGCCGTGCAGGAAGACGTGCAGCGGGGCGCCGGGTGCGGCCGCCGGAAACACGTCGAGCGTGGACAGCGGGCTGTCGCCGTAGGCGATGTCGTAGCGCGCGGCGTTCCGTTCCCGAGCGGCGCGGCTCAACGCGGCGGCGCGCTCGGCGTGGCGCGCGAAGTCGGGGACGGAATGGCGGGGGTTGTACTGCCACTCGTGATCGTCAGGGACGACTGACACGATGGGACCTCCTGGGTTCCGGAGAAGGGGGGCGCTCAGACCAGATCCATCAGCTGGGTCCACAGCTGGTGCCGCTTGGCGACGTATTCCGGCGTGTCGCGCAGCGCCTCGCCCAGGCTGGCGCGCGGGCGCGGGATGTCGATGGGCACGATCTCGCGGATGCGGCCGGGGCGGGGCGACATGACCACCACCCGGTCGGCGAGGCAGACGGCCTCGTCCACGCTGTGGGTGACGAAGAGGATCGTCTTGCCCATGCGCTCGGTCAGGCCGAGCATCTCGTTCTGCAAAATCTCGCGGGTCAGCGCGTCGAGCGCGCCGAACGGCTCGTCGAGCAGCATGATCTCCGGCTCGATCGCCAGGGCGCGGGCGATGCCGACGCGCTGCTGCATGCCGCCGGAGAGCTGGTGCGGGAAGCGGTCGCCAAAGCCCTTCAGCCCGACGGTGGCGAGCACGCGCTCCGTCGTCTCACCGTGGCGGGCGGCGGGGATGCCCTTGGCCTCCAGCGCGAAGCCGATGTTCTGGGCGGCGGTCAGCCAGGGCAGCAGGCCGTATTGCTGGAAGACGAAGCCGCGGTCGTGGCCGGGGCCGGTGACCGGCTTGCCGTCGATGCGGATCTCGCCGCTGGTCGCTGTCTCCAATCCCTGGATGATGCGCAGCAGCGTGGTCTTGCCGCAGCCGCTGGGCCCGACGAAGGCGATGAACTCACCCTCCTCCACGTCCAGGTCGACGCCGTCGAGCGCCGTCATCGACGGCCCTCCGGACACCGGGAAACGCTTGGTCAGGTTGCGGACGGACAGCTTGGGCATGGGACGGCACCGGGTCTTGAAGCGGGACGGCGGGCGGAATGGGGCAAAGCGGGGGAGGGGGCCGGCGGTGCGACGCCGGCCCCGACGGGAGGATTACGGCTGCTTGTAGGTGCCGATCTCCGCCAGCACCTCCTGGACGATGCTGGTGTCCAGCACCTTCTCGGCCGGGTGGACGGCCTTCTGCAGGCCGCCTTCGACGTTCAGCTCCTGCATGTACTTGGCCTGATCGGCGGTGACGGTGCCGTTCGGGTTCCAGATGCCGCCGATCTTGTAGAACTCGTAGAATTCGGCGAGCTGCTCGTCGTTGTAGTCGAAGTGCTTCTTCGCGACGTCCAGCGCGCCCTTCTCGTTGTCGAAGATCCAGCGGGTCGCCTCCAGCTCCGCCTTGACGAAGCGCTTCAGCACGTCGCGCTTCTTGGCGATGGTCTGGTCGTTCACGTCCCAGGGGGTCATCACGTAGTTGGGCAGCTTCTTGGAGACGACGAACAGCACCTTGGCGTTCTTGTCGTGCGCGGCCTTCGGGTCGTAGTTGGAGACGGTCGCGTCGATGGTGCCGGTCAGGATGCCGTTGATGCGGGCCGAGGAGCCCTTCAGCGAGACCCACTGGACCGACTTGATCTGGTCCTCGCTCATGCCGGCCTGGCGCATCAGGGCGGTGATGACGACGTGCGGCAGCGAGCCGGGGGAGGAGATGCCGACCTTCTTGCCCGGCAGGTCGGTGACGTCCTTCACGCCCGACGCGGCGTTGGCGTAGAAGGCGTAGTGCAGGCCGGTGTGGACGCCGCCGATGGTCTTCAGCGTGCCGCCCTTGTCGGCCGCCGCCAGCGTCTCCGACATGCCGGCTTGGCTGATGTCCAGCTCCCCGGCGATCAGGGAGCGCACGGGGATGGAGCTGTCGGCGATGTGCACCAGCTCCACCGTCAGGCCGTTCTTCTCGTAGAAGCCCTGGTCCTGCGCGACGAACTCGACGAGGTTCAGGAACATCTTGGCCGGCATGCCGATCTTCAGCGCGTCGGCGGCGAGCGCGGCGGTGCTCATCGCCACGGAGAAGGCACCCGCCAGCAGGGCGGCCTTCAGCGAACGGGACATCATGCTCATGATCCCTCTTCCTTCCTCAATCCGGTGTGGTGTGGTGCGCGTGTGGTGCGGGGGAGGCGGGCCGGTCAGCGGCGGCGCCAGCGGCCGAAACGCTCTTCGACCTTTTGAACGAGAACCGTCAGCGCGTTGGCGAGCAGGGCCACCACCAGGACCGGGGCGAAGGCCTTGGCCGTCTCGAACGCGTTGGTGTAGTTGATGATCAGGCCGCCGAGGCCGGAGATGGAGGTCAGGAACTCCGCCACGATCATCGCGATGATGCCGCGGCCGAGCGCGATGCGCAGGCCGCTCGCCACGTAGGGCAGGGCGTAGGGCGCGATGATCTGGCGGTAGACCATGAATCGCGAGGCCATGAAGGCCTTGCCGATGTCCAGATAGTGCCGGTCGACGTTCTTCACGCCGGTGACCGTGTTGATGATCACCGGGAAGACCGCGAACAGGATGATGATGGTGATCTTGGCCAGGAAGCCGATGCCCACCCACAGCATCAGGATGGGGATCAGCGCGACCAGCGGCATGGCGTAGAGCGCGTTGATGTAGGGATCGAGGATCACCTCCACCGTGCGGTTCGTGCCCATCGCGAAGCCGACCACGATGCCGATGATGGAGGCGATGACGAAGCCCAGGACGAAGGTCGACATGCTGTCCAGCGTCGCCGAGAGCAGCTCGCCGTTCAGCAGCAGTTCCCAGGTCGCCACGGCGATGTCGCTGGGCACCGCGACCAGCAGCTTGTTCGCGTCGCGCGCCGCGAATTCCCAGACGGCGAGCAGCAGAACCAGCGTGCCGAGTTGCAGCAGCCGCTCGCGGCGCCTCTGCCGGTTGGGGTCGGACGCGGCCTCAGGCTCGCCGGCGCTTTTTGAAACGGCGCTCGCTTGTGCACTCCGCTGCACGCCTGCCTCCTGTGTGCGAGGTGATGGTATGGTGTGGTGGGTGTGGCGTTTGGCCCTCTGGGCCGCCGCCTTGGATCGTCGTTGATACGTATGCTAATCGAAGGTGGTAGTGTGGCGCAAGCAGATCGTCATACTGTCTGACAAGAAGAGAAATTTTATGTCAAATTTGCCGATAAATATTGTCCGCGTCGCCGCTCCCCTGCGCCAGCAGGTGATCGACTTGTTGCGCGCGGCCATCGCCGACGGGCGCTATTCGCCCGGCGACCGGCTGGTCGAGCGCGAACTGTGCGAGACGTTGCAGGTCAGCCGCCCGATCCTGCGGGAGGCGCTGCGCCAGCTTGAGGCGGAGGGGCTGGTCCACAACGTGCCCCAGCGCGGACTGGAGGTGGTGACCCTGACGGCGGAGGATGTCCGGCAGATTTATCAGGTGCGCGGGGCGCTGGAGAGCCTGGCGGCGGCGGAATTCATCGCCCAGGCCAGCCCGGAGCAGTGGGCGGTCCTGACCGACGCCATGGCGGCCTTCGAGGCGGCGGCGGCGGAAGGCGTGCCGTCGCGCATCCGCACGGCGAAAACGATGTTCTACGACACGCTGATCGCCGGCTGCGGCAACCCGACGATGGCGCAGATCCTCAAGGCGCTGCACAACCGCATCCAGCTGCTGCGCGGGGTGTCGCTGGCCGAGCCGGGGCGGCTGCCCAACACGATCCGCGAAATCCGCGAGATCTTCGAGGCGATGACCGCCCGCGACACGGTGCGCACGCGCCAGCTCTACGACGAGCACATCGCCAGCGCCGCCCGCGTCACCATGCAGGCTTTAGCTGCGGGACGATAATGCCTGGGCGATAAGGGCGGTCAGGCGCCGCCGATGCCCTCGGTGAAGGTCTCGCCGGTCCTGGGGTCGATGTCCTCGCCGGTTCCCGGCGTGCCGGGCGCGGCCTCGTCACGGTCGCTGGCCGGCTTTTGGCTGTCGGGATCGTAGCTGCGCGGGGGATGGACGGTGGTGTCGTCCGGCTTCTTCGGGTCGCTCATGGGCCACCTCTGCGAAAGGGATTGCAACCTTCCCGTCAACAAGGGCGGGGGCGTATCCTCACGCGCATCGGCAACGCACCGACAGGGAAGGGACACGCCATGACGACCGCCAAGAACACCATTTGCCTCTGGTACGACAAGGATGCGGAGGCCGCGGCCCGCTTCTACGCCACGGTCTTTCCCGACAGTTCGGTGGGGGCCGTTCACCGCGCGCCCGCCGACTACCCGTCCGGCAAGGCGGGCGACGTGCTGACGGTTCAGTTCACGGTGGCCGGCATTCCCTGCCTCGGCCTCAACGGCGGGCCGACGTTCCAGCACAACGAGGCCTTCTCGTTCCAGATCGCCACGGACGATCAGGAGGAGACCGACCGCTATTGGAACGCCATCGTCGGCAACGGCGGGCAGGAAAGCGCCTGCGGCTGGTGCAAGGACCGCTGGGGCGTCTCCTGGCAGATCACGCCGCGCGTGCTGACCGAGGCGCTGGCGGCCGGCGGCGACGAAGCCGGGCGCGCCTTCGCGGCGATGATGGGCATGACGAAGATCGACGTCGCCGCGATCGAGGCCGCGCGGCGCGGCTGACGATCCCCGGAAGGCGGGCTCACCGGCCGGGGGCCGGCGCCTCCACGGCCTCCGCCGCGCCTTTCGCGGGAACGCGCAGCAGGCTGGTCAGGCCGCCCGCCAGGGTGAGGGCGGCGGCCACGGCGAGGCCGAGGCGCGGCGCCGTCTCCGGGCCGGACAGTAGGGTGAACAGCACGGTCATCAGCACCGCGCCGGCGGTCTGCCCGACCAGACGTGCGGTGCCCTGCATCCCTCCGGCGGCGCCGCTGCGCGTCTTGGGCACGGTCAGCAGCATGTTGCGGTTGTTGGGCGTCTGGAACAGCCCAAAGCCGAAACCGCACATCACCATGAAGGCCAGCAGCGGCCGGGCGTCCTGCGCGAGCGGCCAGACCGCCGCCAGGGCGAGACCGGCAGCGAGGAGCAGGCCGCCCGCGGCGCACAGCCAGCCCGTCCCCACGCGGTCGGACAGCCGGCCGGCGATGGGTGCGGCGACGGCGGTCGCCAGTGGCCACGGCACCAGGAACAGCCCCGCCGTGACGATGCCCTGGCCGAGCCCGTGCTGCAGGTAGAAGGGCAGGGCCACGGCGGCGGCCATCTGGCCGGTGAAGCAGAGGACGGAGGCGACCACCGACAGGCGGAAGGAGCGCACCCGCAACAGGTCGAGCGGCACCAGCGGGGCCTCGCGGTCCTTTTCGCGCCGGACCAGTCCGGCAAGGCAGAGCGCGGCGGCCAGCAGCAGCGCGCCGCCGCGCAGGGGCTGCGCCGCAACGATCTCGGCCCCCATCACCAGGGCGGCGAAGAATCCGGCGTTGAGGGCGACGCTGGCGGGATCGAGGCGGCGCTTGCTTCCCGCGACGGCGGGCAGCGCGCGGGCGGTCGCCAGAACCACGATCCCGACCGGGATGTTGACCGCGAACAGGAACGGCCAGGGGGCGATGGCGAGGATGCCCGCCCCGATCGTCGGTCCCGCCGCCGAGGCCAGCGCGATGGCCAGGGCGTTCCAGCCGATGGCGGCGCCGAGCAGCCGCTGCGGATAGACGAAGCGCAGCAGCGCGACGCCCAGCGCCATCACCGCCGCGCCGCCGAGCCCCTGCACGAAGCGCGCGGCGATCAGCCAGGGCAGCGTCGGCGCCAGGGCACAGCCGGCGGAGGCCGCGGTGAACAGCAGCACCCCGCCGGTGAACACCCGGCGGTGCCCGAGACTCTCGCCGAGGGCGCCGACGGGCAGGAGCGCGATCACCAGGGCCAGCTGGTAGGCTGTGATGATCCAGACGGTGTCGGCGGGCGGAACCCCGAGGGTGCCGGCGACGGTCGGCAAGGCGATGTTGGCGATGGCGCCGTCGAGCACAACGAGCACGATCGCGGCGATGACGGACGCGGCGGCCACGGCGCGGCGGGGCATGGGCAGCCCGTCGGGATGCGGGGAATCCGGCGTTCGGGCGAGGGTGGAACGGGGCATCGGCGTCTCCAACAGGGGTTGGATCAATGTCGCTCTCCGCTTGGCATGGCGGAAGACGCCGCCTGTACAGGTTATTCCTGCATGGGGCGCCATGTGTTAACTTCGGGCTCCATGGCCGATCCCGATCTCAACCTGCTCATTGCCCTCGACGCGCTGTTGTCGGAGGGCAGCGTCGTCAAGGCGGCGCGGCGGCTCGGCCTCAGCGAGTCCGCGATGAGCCGCACCCTGGCGCGCCTGCGCGAGGTCACCGGGGACCCGCTGCTCGTCCGGGCCGGGCGCGGCCTCGTCCCGACGCCGCGGGCCATCCAGTTGCGGGAGCGGGTGCCCGGCCTCGCCGAGGAGGTCCGCGCGGTGCTGCGCCCGGCGGAGGCCATCGACATCGCCCGGCTGGAGCGCGGCTTCACCCTGCGCGCCAGCGAGAGCTTTATCGAGGTCTACGCCGCCCGGCTGGTCGGCCGCGTCGCCGCCGAAGCCCCCGGCGTCCTGCTGCGCTTCGCGCCGCGGGGCAACCGCGACGCGCAGGCGTTGCGCGACGGTCTGATCGACCTCGACATCGGGGTGCATTCGGAAACCACGCCGGAGCTGAAGGTGCAGAGCCTGCTCCGCGACCGGCTGGTCGCCGCCGTGCGGGAGGGCCATCCGCTGACCCGGCGGGCGACGGTGACGCCGGAACAGTACGCCGCCTGCGGCCATGTGCTGACCTCGCGCCGCGGGTTGGTGCGGGACCGGGTGGACGAGGCGCTGGCCGCCCTGGGCCTCGTGCGCAAGGTGGTGGCGGTGGTGCCGAGCTTCCCGGCGGCCCTGGCGATCGTCCGCGCCTCCGACCTGACCGCGCTGGTGTCCGAACGCCAGCTCGCCGCCGGGGTGGCCGGGGTGCGCACCCTGCCGCTTCCCGCCGGTCTGGCGACCGTCTTGGACGAGGTCGTGGTGACGCAGATGTGGCACCCCCGGCAGGACGCCGACCCGGCCCACCGCTGGCTGCGCGGGCGGATTCTCGCGGCCTGCCGCGAGCCGGATTGACCCGCAACGCACGCTTGGCGGAGCGGAAGCGGCGCAACAACCTCCCCCTCCCGGCATTGATAAGGTCGGATCGACTTCGACGGCTGGGACGCAATGACCGGATTCCGACGTGCGCTCGCGGGCTTGCTCCTCGGCGCCCTTCTCGCCCTGCCGGGCGCGCCGCTCCGGGCGGCGCCGGTGCCGAAGGACGTGCTGGTCGTCGGCCAGATCGCCGAACCGGCGTCGCTGGACCCGGCGGTCAGCACCGCCACCAACGATTTCCGCATCCTGGTGAACCTGTATGAGGGGCTGGTCCGCTACCGCCCCGGAACCCTGGATGTCGAGCCCGCGCTGGCCGAGCGCTGGACCGTCTCCGACGACGGGCTGACCTACCGCTTTGCGCTGCGGCCAGGCGTCACCTTCCACGACGGCACGCCCTGCGACGCCCAGGCGGTGAAGTTCAACTTCGACCGCATGCTGGACAGGACGCATCCCGCCGCCGACACCGGCCCCTTCCCGCTGGCCTTCTTCTTCGCGGCCATCGACCGGGTCGAGGCGCCGGACCCGTTCACCGTCCGCATCACGCTGAAGGAGCCCTTCGCGCCCTTCCTCTCGAACCTCGCCTACCCGACCGGCCTGATCGTCTCGCCCGCCGCCGTGATGAGGGAAGGCCGGGAGTTCGGCCGGCGGCCGGTCGGCACCGGCCCCTTCCGCTTCGTCGACTGGCAGGGCAGCCGGCGCCTGACCATCGAGCGCAACCCGGACTACTGGGGCACGCCGGCCAAGCTGCGCACGATTATCTTCCGCCCGGTGAGCGACCCGAACACCCGCGCGATGGAGATGCTGGCCGGCGGTCTGGACGTGATGGTGGAGGTGCCGGCGGACGCGCTGTCCCAGTTCCGGGACGGCGACGGCTTCCGGGTGCACGAGCAGGCCGGCCCGCATCTCTGGTTCCTGATCCTGAACACCCGACACGGGCCGCTGAAGGACCGGCGCGTCCGGCAGGCGGTGAATTACGCCATCGACAAGGGGGCCATCGCCGACAGCATTTTGCAGGGCACGGCGATCCCGGCCAAGGGACCCACCGCGCCCGCCTTCGATTGGGCCACCGACCCCGCGGCTGCGGGCTACCCCTACGACCCGGCCAAGGCGCGGGCGCTGCTGAGGGAGGCCGGGGCGGAGGGAGCGAAGCTCACCTTCTATGTCGCGGAGGGCGGGTCCGGCATGCTCGACCCCGTCGCCATGGGGACGGCGATCCAGGCGAACCTCGCCGCCGTGGGGCTGGCCGTCACCATCGAAACCTACGAGTGGAACAGCTTCCTGGCGCGGGTGAACGGCGGGCTGGGTGAGGCGGCGGACATGGCCGAGATGGCCTGGATGACCAACGATCCCGACACTCTGCCGTACCTGACCCTGCGGTCCGGCGCCCTGCCGGAGGCGGGCGGATTCAACTCCGGCTACTACGCGAACCCGGAGCTTGACCGCCTCTTGGAACAAGCGCGGCGCAGCGGCGACCGGGCCGAGCGGGGCGCGCTCTACCGACAGGCCGAGCGGATCATCGTGGACGACGCGCCCTGGGCCTTCGTGGCGCACTGGAAGCAGAACGCCGTCACCACCGCGGCGGTGCGCGGCTTCGCGCTGGAGCCGTCCTTCTTCCTGCTGCTCGACCGCGTGTCGAAGGACTGAGGGGGCGCCCGTGGGGTCTTACATCCTCGGCCGCCTCGCGGCGCTCGTCCCCGTGCTGTTCGGGCTTAGCGTGATCGTCTTCCTGATCATGGCGCTGATTCCCGGCGACCCGGCGACCGCGATCCTTGGCCCCTACGCGACACCGGAGAACGTGGCGCGGCTCCGTCAGGACCTCGGTCTCGACCACAGCCTGCCGGTGCGCTACGCGACGTGGCTGGGCAACGTGATGACGGGCGATCTCGGCCGTTCCTCCAGCCTCAACCGGCCGGTCCTCGACGAGGTGACGGAGCGCTTCGCCGCCACGCTGGTGCTGGCCGGTGCCGCGCTGGTGCTGGCGTCGGTGCTCGGGCTGCTGGCCGGCATCCTGTCCGCGGTGCGGCAGTTCGGCCTCGCCGACAAGCTGGTGACTCTGGCCGTGCTGGTGGGGATCTCCATGCCGACCTTCTGGCTCGGCCTGCTGCTGATCCTGGTCTTCGCCGTCCGCTGGCAGCTTCTGCCGGTGAGCGGCATGCTCTCCATCTACGGCGGCGGCGACCTGCCGGACCTGCTCTTGCATCTGGCGCTGCCCGCCGCGACGCTGGCCATCGTCGCCGCCGGGGTGATCGCCCGGCTGACGCGCTCGGCCATGCTGGAGGTGCTGCGCCAGGACTTCGTCCGCACCGCCCGCGCCAAGGGGCTGACGGAGCGTCGCGTGGTGTTCGGTCACGCGCTGCGGGCCGCCATGGTGACGGTGATCCCGGTGATCGGCATCCAGGCCGGCTTCGTCCTGGGCGGGGCGGTCTACATCGAGACGGTGTTCCAGTGGCCGGGCATCGGCCGCATGCTGGTCAACGCCATCGCGACGCGCGACGTGCTGCTGGTCCAGGGCGGCGTTCTGGTGGTCGCGGCCAGCTACGTGCTGTTCAACCTGCTGGCCGACATCCTGCAACGCCTGCTCGACCCGAGGATCGCGCCATGAGGGGCGGCTTGGCTCTCTTGCGCCGCGTGATGCGCAACCGGCTGGCGGCGCTGGGGCTCGTGCTGCTGGGGCTGATCGTCCTGGTCGTGCTCGCCGCGCCCGTCCTGCCGCTGGCCGACCCGGACGCCATCGATCCCGCCCGGCGCCTGCTGCCGCCCTTCAGCGCCCGGGCGTGGCTCGGCACCGACACGCTGGGGCGCGACGTGCTGGCCCGGCTGGTCTGGGGGACGCGGCTGAGCCTGGGGGTCGGCGTCGCGGCCTCCCTCCTCGCCGCGCTGATCGGGTCGGCCATCGGCCTCGTCGCCGGCTACGCGGGCGGGCGGACCGACGGCGTGCTGATGCGCGGCATCGACGTGCTGATGGCCTTCCCCTATCTGCTGCTGGCGCTCGCCATCGTGGCGGCGCTGGGGCCGGGGCTGCTCAACGCCCTGTACGCCGTGGTGGTCGCCAACATTCCCTTCTTCGCGCGCAACGTCCGCGGCGCCACCGCCGGCCTGCGCCGCCGGGAGTTCGTCGACGCGGCACGCCTGTCCGGCATGGGCGAGGCGCGCATCCTGCTGGGCGAGGTGCTGCCCAACGTCCTGCCGGTGATCGTCATCACCGCCTCGACCACCGTGGGCTGGATGATCCTGGAGACCGCCGGCCTGTCCTTCCTGGGGCTGGGGTCGCAGCCGCCGCAGGCCGATCTCGGCTCGATGCTGAGCGAGGGGCGCAAGGCGCTGATCACCGCACCGCACGTCGCGGCGGTGCCGGGGCTGGTCGTCTTCCTGATCGTGATGAGCATGAACCTGATCGGCGACGGGCTGCGCGACGCGCTCGACCCGCGCCTGCGCTCCGGCATTCCCGGCGCGCCGGGCGCCGCCACGCGGGTGGCGCGGACCGCCGGGGGCGGTGGGAACGCAGCGCCGGCCCCCGGCACGCTGCTGCAGGTCACCGGCCTGCGCACGGCCTTCGACACGGCGGGCAATCGGGCGGACGGGCCAGTGGACGCGGTGAAGGGCGTCGACCTGCACGTCGCCCCCGGCGAATGCCTGGGCATCATCGGCGAGTCCGGGTCCGGCAAATCGGTCACGGCGCTGTCCATTGCGCGCCTCGTCGCCTCGCCGCCGGGGGTGGTGCGCGGCGGCGCGGTGCGGTTCGGCGGGGACGATCTGCTGGCCCTGCCGGTCGGGGCGTTGCAACGGCTGCGCGGCGGGCGGATCGCCTACGTCTTCCAGGACCCGCTGACGACCCTCCACCCGCTGATGCCGGTCGGCGCGCAGGTGGCCGAGGCGCTGCGCGCGCATCGCCCGGTGCCGCGGGCCGAAGCCGACCGGCGGGTGGTGGAGCTGTTCGCCGCGGTGAAGCTGCCCGACCCCGCCACCCTCGTCCACGCCTACCCGCACGAGCTGTCGGGCGGGCAGCGCCAGCGGGTCGGCATCGCCATGGCGCTGGCCAACGACCCGGAGCTGATCATCGCCGACGAGCCGACAACCGCGCTCGACGTCACCGTCCAGGCCGAGATCCTGGACCTGCTGGACGACCTGCGCCGGCGGCGCGGCCTTGCCGTCGTCTTCATAAGCCACGATTTCGGAGTCATCGCCCGCCTCTGCGACCGGGTGGCCGTGATGCTCCAGGGGCAAATCGTCGAGGAGGGCGACACCCGCAGCGTTCTCACCCGGCCGCGGCACGCCTACACCCGGCGTCTGCTCGCCGCCGTGCCGGCGCTCGGGCGGTCACGGCGCCCGGAAACACCGCCGCGGGGGGCGTCGTCGGCGGGCTGTGCGGTCGAGGTCCGCGATCTGGTCAAGACCTACGCGGCGCGCCGGTCGCTGTTCGGGCGGTCGCGCCCGGCGGTCATGGCCTTGAAAGCCGTGTCGCTGCGGGTCGCCTCCGGGGAAACGCTGGGGATCGTCGGGGAGTCGGGCAGCGGCAAGTCGACGCTCGCCCGCAGTCTCGTCGGGCTGAGCCGTCCGACCGGCGGGACCGTCCTGCTCGACGGCCGCCCCCTCGCCGAGCTGGCCGCCGGAGGTCCGCGGGCGCTGGGCCGGACGGTGCAGTATGTCTTCCAGGACCCGCTGTCCTCGCTCAACCCGCGCAAGACGATCCGGCGGACCCTGATGGCGCCATTGCGTTTCCTGGCTGGTGTGCCCGCCGGGGCGCGGGAGGAGCGGCTGGCCGAGCTGATGCGGTCGGTCGACCTCGACCCCGCCATCCTGGACCGCTACCCGCACGAGCTGTCGGGCGGGCAGGCGCAGCGCGTCGCCATCGCGCGGGCGCTCGCCGCCGGGGCGAAGATCATCGTGCTCGACGAGGCGGTGTCCGCCCTCGACGTGTCGGTGCAGGCGCAGGTGCTGCGCCTCCTGGCGGCGCTGAAGGAGCGGCACGGGCTGACCTACCTGTTCATCAGCCACGATCTCGCCGTGGTCGAAGCCATCGCCGACCGGGTCGTGGTGATGGCCGCCGGCGCCATCGTCGAGGAGGGGCCGGGCGACCGTCTGTTCGCCGCCCCGGAGCATCCCTACACACGCCGGCTGGTCGCCGCCGTGCCGTCGCTTCCGTCCTGATGGAGCGGTGGGCCTGCGCCGTGATGTTTGAAAAGGGGAGGAGAACAGGGCGCGCTTTGTGCGGCGGCGCAAAGGGTGTCGCCACGCGGTGCGCGCGGCCGGCAGACCCTTGAAGTCACGAGTTCTGAGAGGAAAGTTGGTTGGGGGACTAGGATTCGAACCTAGGTAGCCAGAGTCAGAGTCTGGAGTCCTACCGCTAGACGATCCCCCAATGGTGGTCCCGACTGGGATTGAACCAGTGACCCCTACGATGTCAACGTAGTGCTCTCCCGCTGAGCTACAGGACCAAACCGCGAGATACCGAACCGAACTTAACCTAACCACAAGAAAGTGGCGCGAGTGACGGGACTTGAACCCGCGGCCTCCGGCGTGACAGGCCGGCGCTCTAACCAACTGAGCTACACCCGCGTCGTTGGCGACCTTCTAAAGAACAAAGACCGCCGAAGCAAGCACTAAATTCAACCTTGCTCTACTTACTCAAGTCAACCAACCAACCACCGAAGAAGTTGGTGGAGCCGAGGGGGATCGAACCCCTGACCTCCTCATTGCGAACGAGGCGCTCTCCCATCTGAGCTACGGCCCCATGGTGCTGCCAGAGAGGATTGAACTCTCGACCTCTCCCTTACCAAGGGAGTGCTCTACCACTGAGCTACGGCAGCGTCCGGCGGGAGCGGGTGAATAGCAATCCAGGCGGCCCCCTGTCAAAGGGAAAAATATCGAAGGGGGCATTTCTTTCTTTTCACCCCGGCGAGGGCCGCAGGCGGCGCTTGCATCCCGCCGCTTCCGCGGGGCATCTGTGCCCCATTCCGACCATGCCCGACCGACAGGTTTTCCCCGTGGATGAGGTTCTGACCGAGGCGCGCCGCCTGATCGCGGCGCGGCATTACCGGCAGGCGGTGCGCCTGCTGCGGGACACCGCGCCGGAGTCCGGCGGCTCCGCCGAGCGCGACCGGGCCGAACGTGACCGGCTGACCGGCATGGCCGCTCTCGGCCGGCGCGACGCCGTGGCCGCTACCGCCGCGCTGCGCCGCGCCCTGGCGCGCACGCCGGAGCATGCGGAGACCCTTCACCATCTGGCCCAAGCCGTGCTGGCCGGCGGGGACCGCCTGCAAGCGGTGCGCTGGCTGGAGCGGGTCGCGGCGGTCGATCCCGCCTTTCCCGGCCTCCGCGAGGCGCTGGCCGGCGCCTACCGCCGCGACGCCCTCTATGAGCAGGCGCTGCGGGTGACCGGGGAAGCGCTGGCCGCCGGGAATCGGTCGGCGGACATTCTCTACGAGCGGGCGGTCAGCCTCGCCCATCTCGGCGACGCCGCGGGCGCGCTGGCCGTCTTCGACGAGCGGCTGGCCGATGATCCGGAGCACGCCGCCGCGTGGTTCGGCAGCCACGCCGCAGCGCTGGGTCTGAACGGGGTGGAGGACGCGCTGCGCCGCCTGCGCCGGGCCGCGGACTGTCCGGGGGCGGCGGGCAAATACTGGGGCTTCCTGTGCGCCTACCTGCTGCTGCTGGGCCGCGACGCGGACGCCGGGGCGCTGTATGGCGAGAAGCTGGCCGGTCAGCCGAAGCGTCTGCCGCTGGTGGAGGCGGTGACGGCGATTTGCCCGCACCTCGCCTCGGACGTGCGACTGTTCGGCGTGGGGGCGGAGCTGCTGCGCTTCGCGCTGGAGCGGGCGGAGGTTCCCGGTCTGGTGCTGGAGTTCGGCGTGCGCCGCGGCACCTCGCTGAACCAGATCGCCGCGGTGGCCGGGCAGACCGTGCACGGCTTCGATTCGTTCGAAGGGCTGCCGGAGGGCTGGGTGAACGCGCCGCGCGGCGTGCTCAGCACGGGAAAGAGCCTGCCGCCGGTGCGCGACAACGCGGTGCTGCACGAGGGCTGGTTCGAGGACACGCTGCCGCCCTTCCTGGCGGCCCACGGCGGCGCGGTGCGCTTCGTCAATGTGGACAGCGACATCTACTCGTCGGCGCGGACGGTGCTGACCGCCCTGGCGCAGCGCTTCCGGGCGGGGACGGTGCTGGTCTTCGACGAGTTCATCGGGAACCGGACGTGGCGCGAGGACGAGTACCGCGCCTTCATGGAATACGTGGCCGAGTCCGGTGCGGCCTGGGAGATCATCGCCGTCAGCCCGCACACCAAGCAGGTGGCGATCCGGCTTCTGGCAATTCCCGCGTCGTAACGGGGCTTCCGTCCCGGCCGTCGTTCCCGAGCAGGGGTAGGAACGACGGCCGGGACGGAAGCGTGCCCGGATGTTAGGAAACGATGCGCCAGCTGCCGTCCGGCTGCTGGCAGGCGGTGCCGTTGGCCCGCTCGGCCTTGCCGCCGACATAGACGGTCTGCTGGTACTCGCGGCAGTAGTTGCCGGAGTTGTCGCGGCCGTCGCGGATCGGGGTGATGGTGCCGCGGTTGCCCGATTCCGGGTTGTTCCACTGGATGGTCGAGCCCATCGGCGCGGCATAGGCCTGGGTGGCGGCGCGCTGGGCGTAGCCTTCGTCCGCGCGGTCGAGCGACTGGCCAAGCTCGCTGCCGAGATAGGCGCCGAGCAGCGTGCCCACACCGGTGGTGATGAGCTTGCCGGTGCCGCCGCCGAACTGCGAGCCGATCACGCCGCCGGCCGCCGCGCCGCCGAGCGCGCCGACCGTCTGCTTGGTCCCGATGCCGCTGCCGCCGCTCTGGCAGGCGGCGAGCGACAGGGCGACGAAGGCGGTTACAGCGATCTTCTTCATGGGGTCTCTGCCTCTTGGTTCCGTATAAGCCATCAACACGTAAGGCTTCGCTTTAATCCGGGGGAGCCTGCGCTTTGGTGCGTATGACTCCCGTTCAACCGCCTCTCCCGTCATAGGCGGTGGCGGATAGAAGCACGGACCCGGTGGCCCTCGCCTGTTATCAAAATGGCGCACAAATGTCCGGCCGGCCCCGCCATGCTCGCGGCCGTTGAGCATAAGAGCGAGGGAACCATCCAATGGCTTCGACCACCACGGGCAAGACCGACGCCAAGATTGTCGTGAGTGCCTATGGGCAGTCCGCCGGAGGCATCTGGCCGCATTTCCGCCTGTTGATCGACGGCGTCGAGGTGGGCCAGGCAACCGTCAACGCCACCAGCCCGACCGCCTACAGCTTCACGGTGCCGGTCACCGCGGCGCAGGCGCACAAGGTGCAGATCCAATACGACAACGACGCGATGGTGAACGGCCAGGACCGCTCGCTGATCGTCAGCGGGGTCTCCATCAACGGCAAGACCCACAAGCCGACCGACGCCAACGTCACCTACGACAAGGGCGCGCTCGACGGGAAGGACGTGGTCAAGGGCCAGTCCGGGATGTGGTGGAACGGCACGCTGGTGGTCGACACCCCGGCCGCCGACTTCCCCGCCCCGGCGGCGCCGGTCGCCGGAAGCTCGACCTTCGTGGTGAACGCGCAGGGCATCGCGGCGGGCGGCACCAACGCGCATTTCAACCTGTTGGTCGACGGCAAGAAGGTGGGGGAGGGCACGGTCGGCACCGCGGCCAAGGACTACAGCTTCACCGCCAACGTGGCGCCGGATCAGGCGCACAAGGTGCAGATCCAGTATGACAACGACGCCGTGGTGAACGGCCAGGACCGCTCGCTGATCGTCAACAAGGTCACCATCAACGGCAAGTCCGTCTCCGCCACCGACAGCATCGTCACCTACGACAAGGGTGCGCTCGACGGGAAGGATGTGGTCAAGGGCCAGTCCGGAATGTGGTGGAACGGCACGCTGGTGGTGGACGCCGACAAGAGCTTCTTCGCGACCGGCGGGTCCACGCCGGCCCCCACGCCCACCCCGACCCCGAATCCCACGCCGTCCCCCGCCCCGACCGGGCCGGCGTTCTTCGTGGCGACCAACGGCAACGACAAATGGTCGGGCAAGCTGGCCGCCCCCAACGCGGACGGCACCGACGGGCCGAAGGCGACGCTGACCGCCGCCCGCGACGCCATGCGCGCCGACCCGAACATCGACGTGACCTACGTCCGCGGCGGCGACTACTACATGAAGGACATGCTCTGGCTGGACGGCCAGGACAGCGGAGTCCGCTTCGCCGCCTACGGCAGCGAGAAGCCGGTCTTCCACGGCGGCTCGCTGGTTGACAACTGGGTGTCGCGCGGCAACGGCCTCTACAGCGCGCAGCTTCCCGGCGGGTCCAAGGCGGTGCTCGACCTGTCGATGGACGGCGACCGCCAGACGGTGGCCCGCACGCCCAACGCCGATCCCAGCCATCCCATCGACGGCGGCTGGTTGATCGCCACCAAGGCCGGGGCCAACGCCTACACCCAGTTCGGCTTCAAGGCCGGGGCGATCCCGACCTATTCGAGCACGGACGGGCTGATGGTCAGCGTCTTCAGCCAGCACGGCTACGACAACATGACCGTGCCGGTGAAGAGCATCGACTACGGCAGCAACACCATCACGCTGGCCCAGAACACCTACGACGCGCTCGGCGCCGGCAGCCGTTTCTACCTGTTCAACGGCAAGGACCAGCTCGACGCCCCGCGGGAGTGGTTCTTCGACAAGGCGTCCAACCAGGTGCTGTTCAAGCCGGAGGGCGGGGCGGTCGCCGGGCATAAGGTGGTCGCGGCGCAGCTTCCCGTGCTGATCGGGCTGGGCGGTGCGAAGAACGTGACGATCGAGGGGCTGACCCTGACCGACGGCGCGCCGGACGGCCACGCGGTCTACGCCAACAACGCCGCCGGGCTGACCTTCAAGAACAACACCGTCACCAACACCGGCTACGGCATCACGGTGGAGGGCAGCGCCAACAGTACCGTTTCCGGCAACCATTTCGCCGAGACCGGGCGCGAGGCCGTCTACGTCAAGGCGGGGTCCAACTTCACCAAGGTGTCGGACAACCTGATCCAGCACGCCAGCGCCGTCGACCACGGCGGCGACGCGCTGTGGGTGAACGGCAGCAACGACGTCACCATCACCCACAACCAGATCGAGGACACGCCGGGCAAGGCCATCGCGGTCGGCTCCGTCCAGGCCTCGGGCGACGCCACCTACCGGGCGACGATCACCTACAACAAGATCGTCGGCGCCAACCAGGAGACCAGCGACGGCGGCGGCATCTACCTGATCAACCGCCAGCAGGATCTCGCCGGGCACACGGTGGCCTACAACGAGGTGTCGGGCACCACCGCCTTCGGCAACGTGACCTGGGACGGTAAGGTCTCCCCCACCTTCCTCGACCCGACGAAGCTGGTGAGCTGGGGCATCTATCTGGACGACTGGACCAGCGGCACCACGGTGAAGGGCAACGTCGTCCACGACAACGTCGGCGGCATTTTCCTGCACGGCGGCTGGAACAACACGGTCACCGACAACATCCTGGCCGACAATCTGGGCACCCAGATCGGCCTGCAGCAGAGCGTCGGCTGGGGCGGCTGGAAGGGCACGCCGATGGCGAACAACACCATCACCCAGAACATCGTGGACGCCGGAGACGGCCGCGCGGTCAACATCGACGGGCCGAAGACGGCGGGGACCTTCACCGGCAACTTCTACGCCGACCTCAATCCGAACGAGGCGCTGTTCCAGGTCTGGCCGCAGGTGATGGCGAACGGCGCAACCGGCACGCTGGCGCAGTGGCAGGCCGCCGGCTACGACAAGGGGTCCTTCACCTTCGACCCGCAGTTCACCGACGCCGCGCACGACAACTTCGCGCCGGTGGCGGGCTCGGCGGTGTACCAGCACGGGTTCGATCCTCTGCCCTTCGACCAGATCGGCCTGCTGGGCTGAGGATCGCGACGAGCAAAGGGAACCTGCGGCGGGGCGGGAGCGTTATCGCGGCATGGACATCATACGCATCATCCTGGCGCTTCTGCTGCCGCCCGTCGGCGTCTTCCTCCAGGTGGGGTTTGGCGCCCAGTTCTGGATCAACGTGCTGCTGACCCTGCTCGGCTACATTCCGGGCATGATTCACGCGCTGTACGTCATCGTGAAGTACAAGGACCGCTCCCCGGCGTGAGGTCCTGACAAGACCATCGCATCCTGCTCCCTCTCCCGCCCCGGGAGAGGGATGGGACCCGCGCAACGCGCGGGAAGGGTGAGGGGACAGGCAAGGATCAGGGTTTGATCCTCGTACGACCCTCACCCGCTCTCGGCGGACCGAAGGTCCGCCTGCCGCGTCAGCGCTGGCTTCGAGCCAGCGCGAGAGCCCGCTGCCGCGGGCACCCTCTCCCAGGGCGGGAGAGGGAATATTCACCTCCTTACGCCGCGCGGACCTTCGCGAGGAAGCCGCTGACCTCCGTCCGCAGACGCGCGGCGGAACGGCTCAGCTCCTGCGCGCTGCCCAACACGCGGCCCGCCGCGGTCCCGCCCTGCGAGGCGGCGCCGCTGACCTGCACGATGGCGCCCGACACCTCCGCGGTGCCCGCCGAGGCCTGCTGGACGTTGCGGGCGATCTCCTGCGTGGCGATGCCCTGCTGTTCGACCGCCTGGGCGATGTCGTCGGCGATCTGGCTGCTTTCCCCGATGACCTGGGCGATTTCCCGGATCGACTGCACGGTGCGCAGGGTCACGTCCTGGACCCCGGCGATCTGGGCGGTGATGTCCTCTGTCGCCTTGGCGGTCTGGTTGGCGAGATTCTTCACCTCGCTCGCCACCACCGCGAAGCCCTTGCCGGCCTCGCCGGCGCGCGCCGCCTCGATGGTCGCGTTCAGCGCCAGCAGGTTGGTCTGCTGGGCGATCGAGTTGATGAGCTGCACCACCTCCCCGATCTTCTGCGACGTGCTGACCAGACCTTCCGCGGTCGCCTGGGTGTCCTCGGCGTTGCGGACGGCGCGGTTGGCGATGTCGGCGGACTGACGGACCTGCTGGCCGATGCTGCTGACCGACCCGGCGAGTTCACCGCAGGCCGTGGCCACCGATTCCACGTTGGCGGTCGCCTGGGTCGCCGCGGCGGCGACGGTGCCGGCCTGATCGTTGGCCCGCTCCATGGTGGCGTTCAGCGTCTGGGCGGCGCCCTCCAACTCGGCGGCGGCGTGGGAGACCAGCTCGACGATGGAGCCGACGCTGCGCTCGAACTGGTCGGCCAGCCCGTTCATCGCCTCGCGCTTCTCGGCCTCGGCGCGGCGTTCCGTCTCCTCCTTCTCCGATTCCATGCGGCGGGCACGGACCATGTTGTCCTTGAAGACCTGCACGGCGCGGATGATCTCGCCCACCTCGTCGCGGCTGGTCGCCTGCGGCACCGCGATGGTCAGGTCGCCCTCGGCCAGCTTCAGCGTGGTGTCGGTCAGGCGGCGCAGCGGCCGCACCGTCAGGATCGACCACCAGGCGAGTCCGGCGCCGAGCAGGACGGTCACCGCGCACAGCGAGATCATCAGCACCTGGAAGCTCTCGGACACCGTCCGGGCGTGCTTGGCCACCGCCTGGCTCTCGGCCTCCTGGAGGTCGATGAAGGCGTTGATGCGGGCCAGCCATTCGGTGAAGCCGGGGCGGGCCTGCTCGACCAGGATCTTGACGGCGCGGTCGGCGTCGCCGGCTTGGCGCGCCTCGATGACGCCACGGGCCAGCGGCAGGGTCTTGGCTTCCGTCTCCTTGATGGAGGCGAGGATTTCCCGTTCCCTGGGGGTGATGTGGGTGCCGACGGCGAACATGCGGTCCATCTGCTCGGCCGAGCGCGCGTAGTCGGCGGCCAGCCGGTCGATGGTGGCGAGTTCGGCCTTCAGCGCCGCGGCGTCGGACAGGAGCGTGACGTCGCGCAGGCTGATCGCCCGGTCATGCACGCTGCCGCGGAAGTTGATGGCGTAGCGTTGCTTGACGTTGTTGACGTCGTTGATCGTGGAAAGGCTGTCGTTGATGCTGTTGACCTTGTAGATGGCGATGGCCGCCAGGGCGACCATCAGCACCAGGATGCTGGAAAAGCTCAGCATCAGCCGAAGGCCGACCTTGGCGTTTCGGAACCAGTTCATTGTCCACACTCCCGCCGGTCCGTGTCGTCGAAGACTCGTTGGATGCCGCCGGTTGCCGAAAGCCCACCCTGCGGCGGAACCGACGATAGCACCAAAGAGTTGATACGGATTTTCCGAGAGATTGGATCAAAAGGAAAATTTTTCAGGACGCGGGAAGGGATGGCTGGGTTGTGGGATTTGTCACAGAAATTCGCCCGCCGTCCGGCTACAGTCGCGCGCGTTCACAGACCCCCCTTACGAGACTCCGATGGCCGGACCCATGCTCAAGCTGCTGCTTGCCCTGTTGCCGCTCGGCGCGTCGCTGCTGATGCTGGCGACGGTTCAATGAGGGGACGGGTCACGAGTTGATGACCCGCCGCACCATCTCGTAAATCCCCATCCGCCGCAGCCCTCCCTGAAGGGCGGCGCGCAACGGCGCCGGAATGGACAGCAGGCGCCGCGGTTCGATCCCCGCCCGGCGCGTCTTCTCGAAAGCCGCGCGGTCGTCGTAGGCGACCCGCCGCACGCTCACCGTCCGTCGGCCGGTGTCGAACAGCATCCAGGTCGCCCGCCGCTCCTCGCTCCGCGGCTCCCCCACCGTGCCGGGGTTGAGCAGGTAACAGGAGCCGCCGCGCAGGGCGACCTCGCTGTCGGGATCGTGCTCCCACAGTTCGCCGTTGCGGTATTCGTGGATGCCGAGCCGGTGCGTGTGCCCGTAAGCGCAGACGCGGGCGCCGGAGGGGTGGGCGAGCAGGGCCTGCGCGGTCCGCCGCATCCGGTCCTCGCTGTTCAGCCGGACCAGCTCGCAGCCCCGGTCCACATGAAGCGCCCCGTGAACGGCGACGAGCTGGTCGCCGATATTGGTCTTCAGCGGCAGGGCGGACAGCCACGCGACGTCCTCCGGCGGCAGGCGCTTGCGCGTCCAGGCGATGGCCCGGATGGCGCGGACGCTGAAACCGTCGGTGGGGATCTGGCGGGTCACCGCGCGGTCGTGGTTGCCGGCGACGCAGACCGCCCCGGCCTCGCGCAGCAGCCTGATGCAGGGCGACGGGTCGGTGTTGTAGCCCACCACGTCGCCCAGGCAGACGATGCGCTCCACCCCCGCGCCGCTCATGTCGGCCAGTGTGGCCTCCAGTGCCTCACGGTTGGCGTGGATGTCCGACAGGATGCCGATCCTCATCGCCGCGCCACCCTCATTGGGCTTTCATCGCGCCGCCGGGCGCGTCGTGGTGCGCGCGCGACGGCAGGAAGCGGGCGAGCTGGTTGTGCAGGAAGGGCATGGGATCGTCGAGCGCGATGGCCTTGGCTTCGCAGCCCAGCACCCAAGGCAGCCACGCGGCCATCGACAGGCCGCTGTCCTTGGCGGCCAGCCGGTCCTTGGTGATATGGCACCAGCGCGCTCCGGCCCGCGCCTTGCCCACCGCCGGGCGCGGCAGGCCGAGCCGGTCGGCGTGGACCAGCGCCGGCAGGTTGACCCCGGCCACCGCCCCCAGATGGTGCCACAGGTTGAATCGCGGGTTGACCTCCAGCAGGTGCAGCGCGCCGTCCGGGGCGCGCTTGAAGTCGAACTTGGCGACGCCGCGCAGCCCCAGCCGTTCGGTCAGCGAGCGGCCGAGCGCCGCCACGTCCGGCGCGTCGGTGATGGTCAGGGCGGTGCTGTGGCCGTAGGCGAGCGGGTAGGTGCGGATCTTGGCGCCCGTGAACTCTCCGGCCACGCCGCCGCCCTCGTCCACATAGACGTGGTAGCTCTCGATCCGGGTCTCCGGGCCGGGGATCATCTCCTGGACCAGCAGGTCCAGCCCGACCGCCGTCAGCCGCGGCCACAGGGCGCGCAGCTCCTCGGCGGAATCGACCTGGATGGCCTTGGCGAAGCCGTCCGCCTCGTCCCACACCCGGCGGCGGGTCAGCGGCTTGACGATCAGGGGGAAGCGCAGGTCCACCACGTCGGGTGCAGCCTCACGGGTCGGATAAAGGCGGCGGGTCGCCGGGACGGGCAGGTTCAGCCGCTCGGCCAGCGCCTGGAAGCGGCCCTTATCCACCAGATCCTCGACCAGCTCGGCGTCGGCGATGGCGAAGCGGAACCCCTCGGCCAGCCGGTCGCGGTTGCGCGAGACGAGCAGGAGCTGGGTGTCGTCCTGATAATAGAGGACCGGCTTTTCCGGCTGCCCCTTGGCGAAGGCCATCATCACCTCGACCAGCCCGTCCGGGTTGCGCGCCGGGTCGTCCCACAGGATGGCGTCCTTGGTGAAACGGGAGTGCAGCGCGGGGGCGCCGGGATGGGTGACCACGGCGCAGCGCAGCCCGGCCAGCCCCAGCGGGCGCACCATGTCCATGTCGCCCATCACGCAGGCCAAGGCGGGGTTGGCGACGGAGCTGGCGGCGGGGGTGTTTCTCATTTTCGGCATCCTCCAACCGCCCCGTCGGCGGCCCTGCGGTTTGCGGCGTTGGTCTTAATGGAGTCAGCGGTTCATCAGGGGAAGCGGACTGCGGATCAGCCGTCTCATCCGGTCGGCCAAACCCGCCTTGACGCGGCGCAGGCGGGTGTCGATCTGGCGGCTCAGCCGGTCGGGGCCGAGCGCGATCCAGTTCATCGGCTGCTCGGTGTTGGACAGCAGCGGCTTGTGTCCCGCCGGGGTGGACATGAAGTCGTAGCAGTCCTCGCCGCGGGCCAGCGTGTCCTCGATGGCCAGGACATGGGCGACCAGACCGGGCTTCAGCCGGTTGTCGGCCTCGTAGGCGAAGCCGCCCTGGTAATTCATCACCCGCCCGCGATGGACGAAGTTGTAGAGGTAGCCAATGACCGTGTCCCCGGCGCTGACCCGGCACAGCCGCACCGTCCCCGCCGGCACGCCGCCGGCGATCAGCCGCTCGTGAAAGGGGCGGAAGGCCGGGTTGGAGAAGGCGCCGGACTGGCCGCGGGCGTTCCAGCTCGCCTGATGCAGGATCTCCATGGCGTGGAAATCCTCCAGCGCTTCCTCCGCCGTCGTGGCGACGCGGTAGGTCAGCGGGCCGCGCTCCGTGTAGAGCCGCATGGCCCGGCGCACCGCGGCGCGGGTGTTCTTGCCGAGGCTGGCGAGGTAGCCCGCGCCCTGCCGGCGCACGCCTTCCAGGTCGACCCACTGGCAGCTGTCGGCCACCCGGACCTGCAGCGCGTGGCCCTGCTGCGCCGCGGCGAGCCGCACCGCCGCTTCCGCCTGCGGCTCCAGCCCGCCCAGCACCAGCTCGTCCCAATTGGTCAGGCGCTGCCCCAGCCAGTCGAAGCAGGCGGCCAGCACCGCGTCCGCGCAGCTCCGGTCGGCGAGGATGCCGTTGTACTCCACGAACAGCCGGTCGAAGGTCCGCTCCCCCGTCTCGTGCAGCAGCCAGCAGCGCGTGCGCAGCAGACCGAAGCGCCACTGTGTGCGCGGGCAGAGGAGCGCCAGCCCGACGACCTGTCCGCCGCGCCGCGCCACCAGTGCGTGGGGGCGTGTGCCGCTGGGCAGGGAGGCCAGCCAGTTGCCGATCCACTGCCAGCTGAGGAAGAAGGACCCGTCGGCGCGCCGCTCCAGATCGGTCCAAAGCTCTTCAAGTTTGCTGGGATTTTCTACAGGCTGCAACGTGATGTCGATGGTGTCGCCGTCGTCCTCAACAAGAGTCCTCATGTCCATGGGCTCGGTCTTCCCTGGGGGATGTTGATGAAGGGCCGGCTTCGAATGTCTACGTGAAAAAAATGGGATTGGATCGACGTCTCGAAAACTTTGATCTCATCCGCTCTATCCTGTGCTTCCGCATCTGCATCATGTACGGACGACTGTGACAAAAAACGCGGTGGCGGAAGGTGGGTTGCGGCGTTCCGGTGGGGGAACCCGTCCGGGTCATCCGGGGTATCGGGCGGTGATGCGACTGCGAGATGGAGGTGTCCATCTGCCCCCTGAAAGCCCTTCCGCCCGATGCGATGGTCCTATGGCCGGCCATGCGTCCCGGCCATTCGTCCAGGTCTTGCGGATGGCCGTTGTTCTTTTGGCCTTTCCTCTCCATCTCTTGAGTCCATGGGTTAGGCATCGGAAAGGACCGGCCCCGTGACCACGCCCGAAGAAGCCTTGCCGTCGCGGCTGGAACGCGCCTGCGCCGAGCGGGGGTTGAAGATGACCGGCCAGCGCCGGATCATCGCCCGAGTCCTGTCGGAAGCCGCCGATCATCCCGATGTGGAGGAGGTCTATCGCCGTGCGGCGGCGATCGATGCCGGGATCAGCCTGGCGACCGTCTACCGCTCGATGCGGCTGTTCGAGGAGATCGGGATCATCCAGCGCCACGATTTCGGCGATGGACGCGCCCGCTACGAGGAGGCTCGCGGCGACCACCACCATCACCTGATCGACATCGAGACCGGCGAGGTGGTGGAGTTCCAGGACCCGGAGCTGGAGGCCGCCGTCACCCGCATCGCCCGCCATCTCGGCTTCGACATGATCGGGCAGCGGCTGGAGATTTTCGGGCGCCGCATCCAGCGCAAAGGCCCGGAGACGGCCTGATGGCGGCGGAGCGGAGAACCGGGCCGGAGCACGATCCGGCGGAGCGTTTCGCCGCCTGCGAAGCGGCGGTGTGCGGCTGCCGCCCGGTGGTCGAGCGCGCCTACCGCGAGCTGGTCGATTGCGGGCGCCCCGACCGCCACGCGCTGGAGGCCGCCACGGTGGTGCTGCGCTGGCATCATCCGGAACTGGACGTGCCGCAGGCGCTTCAGATCGTCGAGCGCTGGGTGATCGCCCCCAGTCGGCTGCATTGATGCCGGCTGCATCGGTGGCGCATTGATCTTGCCTTGTCCGGCGGAGCGGTTCTAAAGCTCTGTCCCTTCCGCGACACCGCAGGGCCATCCATGGACGCCGACGCCGAACGCCGCCTGACCGAGCTGGAATCCCGCCTCGCCCATCACGAGCGCATGGCCGAGGAAATGTCCGCCGTCCTGTTCGAGCAGGGGCGGACCATCGATCTCATGACGGCGCAGATGCGCCGCCTGCGCGACCGGATCGCGGAGCTGGAGTCCGGCGTGCCCCGCGCGCCGCAGGACGAGCCGCCCCCGCCCCATTACTGATCATCCCTCGCGGACCGTCACCGCATCTTCCAGCCGCCGCGCGGACCGCACCAGCTGAGCTGCGGGCCGGCGGGCGGTTGGCGCGAGCAGTCGGCCTGGGTGCAGCCGCAGGCGGGGAACAGGCAGCGGTCGCCGTTCACGTCGGTGGCCTGCACGGCCAGCTCATAACGCGTGCCCCGCATCAATTGCGCGCCCGCCGCGCTGTTGCGCTCGTAATGCTCGACGACGGCGAGCAGACGCAGCATGCGGGCACGCTGTCCCTTGGTGTCGAGGCTCATCTTCCAATCTCCCGCCATGGCCGTCCGAATCGTGCTCCGATGGACATGAAACGGCAGAAAAGGTCCAAGGCTCCAGCGTGCAACCGCTTTACCCACCGCTGGCCGGACGCCTGCCGGACGCGGTTCCCCGCTTGGCGGAGGCTTGGCCGCGGGGCCTAGGACGCCGCGCTCTTTGTCGCCTCCGCGGCTATGCCCTGGCTTTCGGCCGGGGCGGGCGGCAGGTCGGCCGTCCAGCGGATGCCGCGGTTGCGCCCGGCGCGCTTGGCCTGATAGAGCGCCTGATCGGCGCGGCGCAGGGTTTCCGTCACATCGGGCGAATCCTCGGGCCACAGCGCGATGCCGAGAGAGCAGCCGACCCGCACCGCCTCGCCCTGGACGCTGACGGGTTCGTTCACCGCCTCGATGATGCGGCGGGCCAGCCCGTCCAGGTCCGGCGGCTCGACACCGGCGCGCTGCGGCAGCACCGCCGCGAACTCGTCGCCGCCCAGCCGCGCCACCACGTCGTCGCCGCGGAAGCAGGCGGCCAGCCGCTCCCCCACCTGACGCAGCACGAGGTCGCCGGCGTCGTGGCCCAGCCGGTCGTTCACCGGTTTGAAGCCGTCCAGATCGATGTAGAGGAAGGCGGCGGAGCCGTTGCCGGCGGTCGTGGCCTCCACATACTGCTCGAAATAGCGGCGGTTCGGCAGGCCGGTGAGCCGGTCCTGATAGGCGATGTCCTCCAGCCGCACCAGCGCGGCGTCGCGGTGGGTCAGCCCGTCCACCAGATCGCGCAGCGTCGCCGACAGCGAGGTGATCTCGGCGCTGCCGGCCAGCACCGGCATTTCCGCCCCGCGTTCGCCACTGCGGATGCGCTCCGCCGCCTGGGCGATGCGGCGCAGCGGCCGGGTGACCCGCCCGGCGGCCATCCAGCCGAGCGCGCTGAACAGCAGGACCATGGCGCCGCCGGCCAGCACCGTCTCGACCATCTGGGCGGTGGCCGGGGCGTAGGCGACGGCCAGAGGCTGGCGGGCCACCACGCTCCAGCCCAGGCCCGGATAATTCAGGTAGCCGTTGCCGTAGGCGTAGCCGGTGAGGTAGCGCTCCCCGTCCGGCCAGCGTTCCACGATCCAGCCGCTCTCGTTCTTCTGCGCGCTGCGCACCGCCTCGATGTCGAGGGGAGTGCCGAGCAGTTCACGGGGGCCGAGCAGCACCGTGCGGTCGGCCGCGACCACGATCAGCTCCAGCTCCGCGCGGCCCCGCATGGTGTCCAACAGGGAACGGCGGATCTCGCGCGTCCATTCCCAGCTCAGATGCGTGGCCAGAACGCCGACGACCTCGCCCCGCTCGTTGTGCACGGGGGTGGAGATGTCCACGAACTTCATGGCCTCGCCCGTCGGGTTCGGCAGCAGGAAGGCCAGCATCACCGCGTCGTGCACGTCACCGACGAACTGCGTTTTCTGCCCGTTCTGGAAGACCGGGCGCTTGGAAATGTCCACGCCGTCCAGCAAGCCGCCGGTCGCGGCCAGAACCTTGCCCTTGGTGTCGGTCACGCCCATCCAGGAGACGGTCGGGAAGAATTCCTGGAACTGCTCCAGCAGCCAGCGCAGCCGGACCGGATCGTCGATGGCGGGGGTGATGCCGAGCTTGGCCAGCATGCCGATCTCGCTGGCGCGCGACCACATTGAGCGGTCCAGCCGGTCGGCCATGTTGTGCGCGGCCTCGGCGAGCGAGTGCCCGATCTCGCTCTCGATCCGTTCGCGGGAGCGCAGGCCGGTCAGTGCCGCCAGCACGACGGAGACGCCAAGGACAAGAACGGCGCCGGTCAGAGCCACCGTCGTCCGCAGACCGCGTTCCCTTGCCATGACGCCCGGCCACTCCCCGAAACACCCCGCCGCCGTTCCGTCAGGAAGACCGCTTACGAAGGTTCTATCAACTTCGGCTAGGTTTCAAAAGTGACATTGGCGGCGGATGAGGCATACCGGCGCATGAAATTGTCGGGGAGGCGGGTCAGCGGGCGGGCCGGGCCCCCACGGCGGTGCGCCGGCAGTCGGACAGGATGTTGCCGACGGTGACGCGCTCGCGCTCGTCCATGGTCAGCTCCCACCGTGCCTTCACGGCGATCCAGCCCGCCACATAGGCGCAGATGTACGCCTCGCGCGGCGGCAGCCAGTCCTCCGGCCCCTTCGATCCCTTGGCGCGGTTGGCCGCCGCCGAGACGGTGACGAGGGTCAGCGGGTCGCTCACGTCGTTGGCGTAGGCGGCGCGCTTCTCGCGCGGCCAGTCGTAGCCGCCGCTGGCGTAGGCCTCCTCCAGAGGCACGCGGTGGTCGATGTCCACCTGTTTCGGCTCGGTGAAGGTTTCCCCAGTGTAGGGATCGTTCCACACGCCGGACAGCACCGAACAGCCGTTGGCCGACAGCTTCGCCGGCTTCGCGGAGTCGCGGATCAGCACCTGCTCGCGCGTGTTCAGGCATTTGGAATCGATGGTCAGCCAGTGCGGCCACTCCTCCCGCACATAGCCGCGGCGGCGTTCCTCCGTCACCTGGATGCGGTCGAGCTGGGCGGCGACGGCGGCATAGTCGATGCTGGCGTCCGGGACCGGGCGGGGGATGGGCTTGGGATTGGGGCGCTGGACCTTCTCCTCGCCGAGGATGGAATCCAGCGTGCCGGGCGGGACGAGGTGGAAGCGCTCCGCGGCATAGACCGCGGCCAGCACCAGCAGAACGGCGACCAGCCCGCCCAGCGTCAGGGGACGGCCCCTCCGGCCTCCCCGCGGTGCTCCGCCTCTCCGTCGTGCCATGCCTGCTCCCTCAGCCTGATGTGCGCCATACGTGGATATGGTGGCGGGCGTGTTCTATGGCGCTTGGGGAAAACAGGTGCAACGGCGTTGGAGAGGGCGGGGGTCCGTTGAGCGTCACGGACTCTGTGAAAAAGAAGCGGCGGAGTCCGGGACGTGCCCCAAACTCCGCCGCCTCTCACCCCATGGCGGGCAGCCGGTCGAGGAATTTGTCGAGCGTGATCGGGTATTCGCGCACCCGCAGGCCCGTCGCGTTGTGGACCGCGTTGGCGACCGCAGCACCCACCCCGCACAGGCCCAACTCGCCCACCCCCTTGGCCTTCATCGGCGAGGAGATCGGGTCGGCCTCGTCGAGGAAGATCACCTCCTGGTGCGGGATGTCGGCGTGGACCGGCACCTCGTAGCCGGCGAGGTCGTGGTTGACGAAGAAGCCCGCCCGCTTGTCGAGCGCCAGCTCCTCCATCAGCGCGGCGCCGACGCCCATGGTCATGGCGCCGATCACCTGACTGCGCGCCGACTTCGGGTTCAGGATGCGGCCCGCCGCGCAGACCGCCAGCATCCGCCGCACGCGGATCTCGCCGGTCGCGGCGTCCACCGCGGCCTCCACGTAATGGGCGCCGAAGGTCGATTGCTGGTACTTCTTGTCGAGGTCGCCGTATTCGATGCCGTCCTCGGCGGACAGGCCGTTGGCGCCCGCCGCTTCGGCCAGCGGGACCCTGCGGTTGCCGGCGACGACCTGCCCATCCACAAACTGCGCGTCGGCGGAGTTGACGCCCAGCTTCTGTGCCACCGCCTCGCGCAGCTTCACGCAGGCGGCGTAGACCCCGGCGGTGGCGTTGTTGGCGCCCCATTGGCCGCCCGAGCCGGCGGACACCGGGAAACTGGAATCGCCGAGCCGCACCGCCACCTTGTCCAGCCCGACCCCCATCATCTCGGCCGCGGTCTGGGCGATGATGGTGTAACTGCCGGTGCCGATGTCGGTCATATCGGTTTCGACCGTGACGATTCCGCGCTGGTCCAGCCGCACCCGCGCCGCCGACTTGGTCAGCAGGTTGTTGCGGAAGGCCGCCGCCATGCCCAGCCCGACCAGCCAGCGCCCGTCGCGCACCTGCCCCGGCTGCGGGTTGCGCTTGGCCCAGCCGAAGCGCTCCGCCCCCAAGCGCAGGCATTGAACGAGCTGGCGTTGCGAGAAGGCCCGGTTGGGGTCGGCGGGGTCGGTCTGGGTGTCGTTGCGGATGCGGAACTCCACCGGGTCCATGCCCAGCTTCTCCGCCATCTCGTCCATCGCGACCTCCAGCGCCATCATGCCCGACGCCTCCCCCGGCGCGCGCATGGCGTTGCCCTCGGGCAGGTCGAGCGTGGCGATGCGGTTGCCGATCAGGCGGTTCGCCCCGGCGTAGAGCAGCCGTGTCTGGTCGGTCGCCGTCTCCTCCGAGCCGCCGGGCAGGTTGCCCGACCAGCTCTCATGGGCGATGGCGGTGATCGTGCCGTCCGGCGTGGCGCCGATGCGGACGCGCTGGATGGTGGCGGGGCGGTGCGTCGTGTTGTTCATCATCAGCGGCCGCGACAGCCCGACCTTGACCGGACGCCCGGCCTCCCGCGCGCCCAGCGCCGCCAGCAGCGCGTCGGCGCGCAGGAACAGCTTCCCGCCGAAGCCGCCGCCGATGAAGGGGGAGATGACGCGCACCTTGTCCTTCGGCATCTTCAGCGTCGCCGACAGGTCGGTGACCATCCAGTCGATCATCTGGTTGGAGGTCCAGACGGTCAGCCGGTCGCCCTCCCAGGCGGCGATGGTGGCGTGCGGCTCCATCATCGCGTGGCTTTCGTCCGGCGTGGTGTAGGTCTCGTCGAGTTTCACGGGAGCCGCCGCGAAGGCGCCCGCGAAATCACCCACGACGGAATCGCCGTCCTTGGTCTTCTCCGCCTTGTCCTTGGCCGCCGCCAGATCATAGGCGCCGTCCGCCGGCCTGTAGTCGATGCGGACCAGCCCCGCCGCGGTGCGCGCCTGCTCGAAAGTCTCCGCCACCACCAGGGCGACGGCCTGCTGGTAATGCTCGATCTCCGGCCCGCCGAGCAGGGTCGCGGTGTTGCGCTTGCCCTTGTCGAGGGAGCCGGCGTTCTCCGCCGTGACGATGGCGACGACGCCGGGGGCCTTCCGCGCCGCCTCCAAATCCATGGACGCGATGCGCCCCTTGGCGATGCCCGAGCCGATGACCCAGCCATAGGCGACGTTCGGCGCCACGTCGTGCCATTCATAGGCGTAGGTGGCCTTTCCCGTGGTCTTCAGCGGCCCGTCGATGCGGTCGGTCGGCTTGCCCACCACCTTGAGCTGGTCGATCGGGTTGGTGGTCGCGGGAGTGTCGAACTTCATGACGTCTCAACCTTTCGCTTCGGCCAGCACCGAGGCGAGCGTCCGCTCGACCAGGGTCAGCTTGAATGCGTTGTCGTGCGTCGGCTTCGCATCGGCCAGCAGCCCCGCGGTGACCGCCTTGGCGCCGCGCGGCATCTCGGCCTCGGCGGCCTCGACGCGCCACGGCTTGTGCGCCACGCCGCCCAGCGCCATCCGGCCGCTGCCGTCGCGCTGCACCACCGCCGCGACGGAGACCAGCGCGAAGGCGTAGGACGCGCGGTCGCGCACCTTGCGGTAGACGTGGGTGCCGCCGACCGGCTTGGGCAGCGTCACCGCGGTGATGAGTTCGCCGGGAACCAGCGCCGTCTCGATGTGCGGCGTGTCGCCGGGCAGCCGGTGGAACTCTGCGATGGGGATTTTCCGCGTCGTCCCGTCGGCCCGCACCGTTTCCACCGTGGCGTCCAGCGCGCGCATGGCGACGGCCATGTCGCTGGGGTGGGTGGCGATGCAGGCGTCGCTCGATCCGACCACGGCGAGCTGCCGGCTGTAGCCGCCGATGGCGGCGCAGCCGCTGCCGGGCTGGCGTTTGTTGCAGGGTTGGTTGGTGTCGTAGAAGTAGGGGCAGCGCGTGCGCTGGAGCAGGTTGCCCGCCGTCGTCGCCTTGTTGCGCAGCTGGCCCGACGCCCCGGCGAGCAGGGCCCGCGACAGCACGCCGTAGTCGCGCCGCACCCGCGGGTCGGCGGCCAGCGCCGTGTTGCGCACCAGCGCGCCGATGCGCAGCCCGCCGTCCGGCGTCGCCTCCAAGGTGTCGAGCTTCAGCCCGTTGACGTCGATCAGATGGGCCGGCGTCTCGATCTCCAGCTTCATCAGGTCGAGCAGGTTGGTGCCGCCCGCGATGAATTTGGCGCCGGGCCGGCGCTCGACGGCCGCCGCCGCGGCGGCGGGGGAGTCCGCCCGCTCGTAGGTGAAGGGTTTCATGCCTCCCTCCGTGCGACGTCCGAGATCGCATCGACGATGTTGGAATAGGCGCCGCAACGACAGATGTTGCCGCTCATCCGCTCGCGGTACTCATCCACGGTGGCTTGGGGCGCGGCGTTGAGGTCGGCGGTGACGTGGCTGGGCACCCCGGCCTTGATCTCGTCCAGCATCGCCACCGCCGAACAGATCTGGCCCGGCGTGCAGTAGCCGCACTGGTAGCCGTCATGCTCCACGAAGGCGGCCTGCATGGGGTGCAGCTTGCCGGGCAGGCCCAGCCCTTCGATGGTGGTGACGCTGCCGCCCTCGTGCATCACGGCGAGCGTCAGGCAGGAATTGATGCGCTGCCCGTCCACGATGACCGTGCAGGCGCCGCACTGGCCGTGGTCGCAGCCCTTCTTGGTGCCGGTGAGATGCAGATGCTCGCGCAGCGCGTCGAGCAGCGTCGTCCGCGTGTCGAGTTCAAGGTCGCGGCGCTGCCCGTTCACCGTGAAGGTGACCTTGGACAGGACGGGCGACAGGGACGGTGCGTCGGCTCCGGTCGCGGGGGGTGGCATGGCGGTCTCTCCAACGGTGGCCGCCCGCGCCGGCGCCCGGAACGGCGCCGCCGTCAGCGCGGCGGTGGCGGCGGTCCCAAGCAGGAGGCCGCGCCGCGTCATGTCGAGGTCGCCGGAATATCGCATCGGTGAAATCCTCTTCCCTTCCTGGCTGTAATCCCGGTGCCCTTGGGGCGGGGCGCGGGCGTGCGGGCGGCTCATCCGCCTGTGCGGATGGGGAAAAGCTAGGCCGTGCCGCTTCGGCGATTACCCGCCGGTCTCTGATAAGTCTTATGAAACCGATCAATGGAACGCGGTGGCCCGGCAAATGGTTGAACGGGGTTTGCCCGGCGCTTCCTCATTCACCCGCCTTGATCCGCCCGCGACGCCCCGACATGATTGGCCCAGGCGGGGGAGTGTCGCTCCCGCGGGCAAAGGGCCGGGCAAAGGAAGGTGAGCGTTGGATCTGCGTCAGTTGCGGTATTTCATCGGCATCGTCGATGAAGGCTCCTTCACGGCCGCGGCTCAGAAGCTGAACGTCGCCCAACCGGCCCTGAGCCACAACATTCGCAACCTGGAAGCTGGCCTCGGAGTCAAGCTGCTGACCCGCGGCGTCCATGGGGTCAAGCCGACCGCCGCCGGCACCCGGCTGTACGAGCATGCGGAGATCATCCTGCGCCACGTCGCCCAGGCGACCGAGCAGGTGCGGAACTGCTCGGGCACGCCGAGCGGGCTGGTGACCGTCGGCTTCACCTCCTCGGTGGCGCTGGTGGCGGCGGTTCCCCTGGTGCAGGCGGTCCGCGCCGAACTGCCGCAGGTGTCGCTGCGGGTGGTCGAGTCCTTCAGCGGGACGATCCTGGAATGGCTGAACGACGACCGGCTGGATTTCGGCTGCATCTACGACGTGACGCGGTCGCGCACCCTGCTGGCCGAATCGCTGGTGCGCGAGGATCTCTACCTGATCGGACCGCCGGGCGGCGAGGACGGCGCCATCGCCTTCGACGAGCTGGCCGGAAAGGACCTGATCCTGCCGAGCCGCCCGCACAATCTGCGCGACCGCATCGAACGGGTGGCGCGCGAGACCTGCACGATCGTCACCGTGGCGGTGGAGATCAACGGGCTCCCCCAGATCAAGGCGCTGGTCGCCAAGGGGGTGGGCTATTCGGTCCTGCCGATCTCGGCGGTGATGGAGGAATGGCGGACGGGCCAGGTCTCCGCCCGGCTGATCGTGTCGCCGTCCCTGCGCCGCTCGGTCCATCTCTGCCGTCCCCGCGGCGCCCCGGTGACCGAGGCCGCGGCGGCGGTGCGCGAGACCTTTCTGCGGGTGGTGCGCGATCTGGTCGGCGGCGGCGACTGGCCCGGCACCCTGCTGCTGGACGAGGAAGCGGCGGCGTCCTAGCGCACGGCCGAAGACATAGGATTCACACCGTGCCGGCAGCGGACCGACGACGCTCCGGGTACCAGGATGTGAACTTGATCGCGCCGACCAGCGCCAGCACGGTCGCGACGATGCCGAAGCGAGGCGGAAGATCGGGCCGGTAGAGCAGGGTGAGGTCCGCGATCACCAGCACGAGGAACGCCAGAGCCCACACGCCCGTGATCACGTAATTGGTGTGGATGAAGTTCGGGCTGTCCCAGAATTCGTGGGCAACCTGCTCCCGCGCGTACTGCAGCGTAAAGGGGCGCCGCAGCGCGATGGAGATCAGCACGATCAGCAGGAGCCCTGCATCGACGAGCAGCCGGACCCCCATGACGGACCCCCCCATGACGGACCGGGCCGGTCCGCCTGCCACGGCGTAGAGCGCCAACCCACCGAACAGCAGCACCGTGCCGACTTCGAGGATTTTCGGTGTCCTGCCGGGGCTCATCCAGTCGCGCAGCAGCATGGTGGCTGAAACGAGGGCACCGGCGATGAGTCCCTCCACCGGCCCGACCAGTCGGTCGAGGACGGCGAAGGCGATGAAGGGCGCGAAGGCCAGGAGAATTCCCATCACGTCTCCTTTCCGGCCGAGGAGTCGGCCCATCGGAAGGCTGCGGACGTTGGAAGAGACACGCCGTCGAGGCTGAACCGTCGCATCGACGACGACAAGTGGGCTGCCCGCGTAGGTGAATGGGAATTACGAGTATGACTGCCCTAACCAAGTGACCTTCGTCGCCACCGTTATCCAAATCATTGGTTTTCCGGACACCACCAGCGTATCGGACAGTTCGTCCACTTCCGTGGCATGATCCCTGTCTGGCCCTTGTCGGACCGCGCGAGTTCATCGACAGGCTGGCCAAGCTGACAGCCGCGAACCCGAAGCCCTATATTCTGGGCAAGCACCTCGGGACCGAGTGACCATCGGCCGGCACCTGCATGCGCGGCCGACCGACCGTTCAGCCCGCTATCTCGGAATGTGATCGATCGAGGGTCGTAGAATGAAGCGCAACAAGGCCCTCCGGGAACACGCGATACCGGTTGAAGGGACCACGTCCTTTCAATGTGGCTCGGCCCACGGGGTGACCCGAATTGCGGCGCCTGCGCGCCTGGACTGGTTGCGCGGCGAAGGTGAAATGAGACACCGCATCCGGGGACATGACTGGAGCGCGACGCCGCTTGGCCCCCTGGAGCGGTGGCCGCTCTCGCTGCGCAATGCGCTGACCATGGTTCTCGATCAACCTCTTCCGATGGCCCTGGCCTGGGGGCCAGACCTTCTGACGTTCCCCAACGATGCCTATCGTCCCTTGCTCGGCAACAAGCCCGACGCCCTCGGCCGGCCATTTCTGGAGGTTTGGGAGGAGGCGCGCGACATCACGGAGCCTCAGATTGCTCAGGCCCTGGCTGGCAATCCACTTTCTTTTGAGAACGCCCGATTTCTGCTCCCGCGCGGGGGCCAGACCGAGGAGGTGTTTTTCGACTACTCGTTCAGCCCAGTACGCGACGAAACTGGCGCGGTCTCCGGCCTGATCAATACGGCCATTGAGACGACCGCGCGGGTCCTTGCCGAACGTGAGCGGGCCAAGGACCTCGACGCCATGACCCGTTTGCACAAGATCGGCGCGATGTTCGTGCGTAAAGGCGACATCGCTCCGGTCCTTGCCGAGATCGTGGATGCGGCCATCGCCATCGCCGATGCCGATATGGGCAACATCCAATTGCTCGCGCCCGCGACCGGGGACTTGCGGATTGTCGCGCATCGGGGCTTCCCGCAATGGTGGCTCGACTTCTGGGACACCGTCGCGCTCGGCCAGGGTGTTTGCGGTACGGCGCTCGAACGTGGAGAGCGCGTCATCATCGAGAATGTCGAAACGAGCCCGATCTTCATTGGCACCCCCGCATTGGACATCCAACTCCGAGCCGGTGTCCGAGCGGTGCAGTCCACGCCTTTGATCAGCCGCTCGGGACAGAAAGTGGGGATGTTCTCCACGCATTATCGGACACGACGACGACCCGATGAACGGTCCCTTCAGTTGCTGGATCTGCTCGCCCGCCAAGCTGCCGACATCATCGAGCGGCAAGCCGCCGAGATCGCCCTGCGCGAGAGCGAGGAAAAATACCGCTCTCTGTTCGAATCGATGGATCAGGGTTATGCGGAGTGCGAGCTGATCCGCGATCCCGATGGTCGCGCCACCGATCTTCGGTACATCGAGTTGAATCCTGCATACGAGCGTCTGACCGGCATTCCCGTGGCTGAGGTGCTGGGCCGGACGGTGCGTGAGGTCATCCCAAATTTCGACGACTGGTGGATCGCGACATACGATCGCATCGTCCGAGACGGTCGCCCTGAGCGGGTCGAAAACCAAGTGGCCACGCTCGGCCGGTGGTACGAGGCGCACGTCTACCCACGGCGCGGCCAGCGGTTCACGGTTCTTTACGAGGACATCACCGAGAGGAAAGAAGCGGCCGAGCGGATGAAGGTCCTTGTTGCGGAACTCCAGCACCGTACCCGGAACCTTCTGACGGTCGTCTCCGTCGTAGCGGAGCGCACCAAGACGGCCAGCAGCACCCTGGAAGATTTCTGGGAACGCTTGGAATTGCGCTTGGAAGCTCTGGGGCGCAGCCAGGCGCTGCTGTCGCGCAGCGGGCCAGGCGTAAACCTGAGTGACTTGACGCGCCTGGAATTGGCGGCGCACGGGGCGGACTCGGAATCCGGGGTACACGCGGAGGGCCCGGAGATCTGGTTGCAACCGAACCAGGTGCAGATGCTCGGGCTGGCGTTGCATGAGTTGATGACCAACGCGCTGAAACACGGAGCGTTGACGTCGTCCGGCGGGCGCTTGTCCATCACCTGGGGCAAGCACGACGACGAGCGGATCTGGCTGCTTTGGGAGGAGACGCCGGCGTCACCGCCGCGCTCGCCGCCGGGTCGACGCGGCTTTGGACGGGAGCTGATCGAGGAGGTCTTGCCCTACGACCTGGACGCCAAGACCCGGCTGGAGATCGGCCCGGACGGCGTTCGCTGCGCCATCGAACTGCCGCACTTCTGATCGGAGGCGCTCAGTTCTGCTCCGGGGCGCCGCGCTTCGGGAGGAGGATGCGGGTCTCCTCGATCAGGTTCCGGGTTTCCAGGACGGTCGCTACGGCGCGCGAATAGGCATCGCTGAGAACCGCGGGCGAGGGGGCGGGCTGCGCCGGCCGGCCGGAGAGCGCGGCCTTGAGGCAGGTTAGAAGCTTCGTGTCGCGAAACGGCTTGCTGATGTGGTGCACCGTCGTCCAGGGTTCCGGGATGGCGCTCGCGGCAAAGCCGGTGACGAATATCATTGGCACGCAGCGCGCCCGCAACGCCTCGGCGAGCGGGTAGACGAGTTCGCCGCGTAGGTCGATGTCGAGCACCGCGGCCCCAAGGCCGTCGCCCTCGGACGTGAGCAGGTCGAAGCCAGCCTTCAACGTGGAAGCCGGCCCGACGGGAACGCACTCTGCCGTCTCCAGCGCGCGCGTGATCTTGCCGGCGATCAGGCCGCGGTCCTCGACCACCAGGACGCGCAGTCCCTTCAGCACAACGGCCATTCCGCTGCCTCCCTGCCGCTTCATAGATCCCCTGGACCGACATCAGCCGACAGGCACACATGATGCGGCACTGCCTTCAACAAGTGAACCGGCCAATCTGATCACTTCCGTGTCGTGCTCCCTATTGGCGTTTGTGGAAAGCCCATAGGCTGACAGCGGCGCTTAACCGCCGACAGGTCTTCCAGGCAGATGCATCCGCAACCCGCCACCGGTTTGCAGAAGCGCCCTGGCGCCTTGGCCTCATAGCGCTTCGTTATGCGATGCATGCCCCATCTGTATTGGATCGGGGCCGGTCCGGCTGTTTACCATCGCGGCCACGGACGATTGGCCCTGGCCCACAGCGGAGGCTTTGCACGATGACTTCACCTCTGGCTGGACCTCTGTCGGGACTTCTGGTCGTCTCGCTGGAGCAGGCGGTGGCGGCACCGCTCTGCACGTCGCGCCTCGCCGACGCCGGGGCGCGGGTGATCAAGATCGAACGGCCGGAGGGCGACTTCGCCCGTGGCTACGACGCCGTGGTCCACGGGCAGAGTTCCTATTTCGTCTGGCTCAACCGCGGCAAGGAATCGGTTGTCCTCGACATCAAGACGCCCGAGGACGCCGAACTGCTGGAGCGGCTGATCGCCCGCGCCGACGTCTTCGTGCAGAATCTGGCGCCGGGCGCGGCGGAGCGGGCCGGATTCGGCTCGGACGTCCTGCGGCGGCGCCATCCCCGGCTGATCACCTGCGACATCTCCGGCTACGGTGACGACGGCCCCTACCGCGACATGAAGGCCTACGACCTGCTGGTGCAGAGCGAAACCGGGCTGGCCTCCATCACCGGATCGCCGGACCAGCCGGGGCGCGTCGGCGTGTCGGTGGCCGACATCGCCTGCGGCATGAACGCCTACACCGGCGTCCTCCAGGCATTGCTGGAGCGCGAGCGCAGCGGCGAGGGGTCGGCGGTCGGCGTGTCCCTGTTCGATTCGCTGGCGGAGTGGATGATGGTGCCGCTGATGCACCACGACCATGGCGGCAAGGCGCCGGGACGGGTCGGGCTGATGCACCCGAGCATCGCCCCCTATTCCGCCTTTGCCCTGGCCGATGGCCGGCAGGTGGTGTTGTCAATCCAGAACGAGCGCGAATGGGTGGCCTTCTGCGCCGACGTTCTGCTGCGGCCGGAGCTGGCGACCGACGAGCGCTTCGCGACCAACAACCGCCGCGTCGCCAACCGCCCAGAGCTGGACGCGCTCGTCGCCGCCATCTTCCGGACCATGGACCACGCCGAGGCGGTGCGCCGCCTGAACCGTGCGCGCACCGCCTTCGGCTCGCTGAACGAGGTGGCCGACCTGTCCACCCACGCGCAGTTGCGCCGCGTGACCGCCGAGACGCCGGGCGGACCGGTCGAGGTGGTGGCGCCGCCGGTGCAGGTGCGCGGCCGACCCTACGCCTCCGGCGCCGTTCCGGCGCTGGGCCAACACACCGACGCCGTCCGGCGTGAAATTGCTGAACAACAGGGGGGAGCATGACCATGGACCATTTGCGCGACTGGATCGGCCGGTCGGAAAGTGCCGAGGACGTCGCGTCGCCGGTGGCGCTGACCGGACTGGCCGCGACGCTCGACCACGACAACCCGCCCTGGCCGGCGGGCGAGGTGCCGCCGCTCGGGCATTGGCTGTATTTCCTGCCCAAGGCTCTGCAGCGCGACATCGCCGAGGACGGCCACCCGCACAAGGGCGGCTTCCTGCCGCCGGTGGAGCTGCCCCGCCGCATGTGGGCCGGCGACACGCTGACCTTCCACCGCCCCATCCGCAGCGGCGAGGCGATCTCCCGCCGCTCGACCATCGAGGAGGTCACCCCGAAGGAGGGCCGCTCGGGCCGGATGGTTTTCGTGAAGGTCCGGCACGAAATCAGCACCGCCGCCGGCGTCGCCATCACCGAATTCCACGACATCGTCTACCGCGAGGCCGCCAAGCCCGGCGACGCCCCCGTCCCCGGCGAGCGCCCGACCGGCGAGGCGGTGTGGCAGCGGCGCATCCAGCCCGACCCGGTGCTGCTGTTCCGCTACTCCGCCCTGACCTTCAACGGCCACCGCATCCATTACGACCGCGACTATTGCCGCGACGTCGAGGGCTATCCGGGGCTGGTGTTCCACGGCCCGCTCAGCGCCACCATGCTGATGGACCTGTTCCTGCGCGAGAATCCGGGCGCGCGGGTGACCGGCTTCCGCTTCCGGGCGAAGCGGCCGCTGTTCGACATCCATCCGCTGACCCTGTGCGGCGTGCCGACCGACACCGGTGCCACGCTGTGGGTGACCGATCACGAGGGCTTCGTCGCCATGTCCGCGGAGCTGGAGGCCGAACGGTCATGACGGCGGCGCATTGCGGCTCGGTTGGAGGAAACGTCTGATGTCCCTGCCGTATCAATCCTATCTCTTCGTCCCCGCCGACAACGCGAAGCTGCTGGAGAAGGCCCACCAGCGCGGGGCGGACGCCCTCATCCTCGACCTTGAGGACGCGGTCCTGCCCGCCGGCAAGCCGGAGGCCCGACGTGGTCTCCCGGCGCCGATCGACCGGCTGCACGGGCTCGGCGTGCCGGTGCTGGTGCGGATCAACAGCGGCTGGCGCGACGCCGTCGCCGATCTGGAGGCCGCGGTGCGCCCCGGCGTGGCCGCCCTGGTGGTGCCCAAGGCCGAGGACGCCGGGGCGCTGCGCGTCCTCTCCGCGATGATCGCGGAGTGGGAGGCGGAGCGCGGCCTGATGCCGGGCGCCATCGGCCTCGTCGCCCTCATCGAGAGTCCGCTGGGACTGGAGCGGCTGGCCGGGATCGCCGCCGTCCCGCGCGTGGCGGCCCTGGCGCTGGGCAGCGAGGATTTTGCGCTGACGCTGGGGGTGGAGCCGACCGAGGCGCTGCTCGCCCTGCCGTGCCGCCAGATCGCGCTGGCCGCCGCCGCCCGCGGTCTCGCGGCGATCGGCCTGCCCGGTTCGCTGGCCGAGTTCCGCGACCTCGACGCCTACCGCGCCATGGTGGCGCAGGCGCGGGCCGTCGGCATGACCGGCGCGCTGTGCATCCACCCGGCCCAGCTGCCCGTCGTCCGCGACGTCTTCGCCCCTTCTGCCGCCGACGTGGCCTGGGCCGGGCGGGTGGTCGCGGCGTGGGACGATGCCCAGGCGGCGGGGCGCGGCGCCGTGTCCGTGGACGGGCGCATGGTCGACCGCCCGGTCGCCGAGAGGGCGAAGGCCATCCTGGCGCGCAGCGCCCCCACGGCCTGAAACACGGCAACAATCAAAAAAGCAGGGTGACGAGACATGAAGACCAGCATCGGTCAGGGCTTCGACGAGATCCGCGACGCCGTGCGCGCGCTCTGCGCCGAATTCCCCAGCGAGTACCATCGCCGCATCGACGAGGAGCGCGGCTATCCCGAGGAATTCGTGGACGCGCTGACCAAAGCCGGCTGGATGGCCGCCCTGATCCCGGAGGAATACGGCGGCTCGGGCCTCGGCCTGACCGAAGCCTCCGTCATCATGGAGGAGATCAACCGCTCGGGCGGCAATTCCGGCGCCTGCCACGGCCAGATGTACAACATGAACACGCTGATCCGGCACGGCTCGGAAGAGCAGCGCCGCCGCTACCTGCCGAAGATCGCGGCGGGCGAGCTGCGCCTCCAGTCGATGGGCGTCACCGAGCCGACCACCGGCACCGACACCACCCGCATCAAGACCCGGGCGGAGAAGAGGGGCGACCGCTACGTCATCAACGGGCAGAAGGTGTGGATCTCCCGCGTCCAGCATTCCGACCTGATGATTTTGCTCGCCCGCACCACGCCGCTCGATCAGGTGCGCAAGAAGTCGGAGGGCATGTCGATCTTCATCGTCGACATCAAGGAGGCGATGGCCAAGGGCATGACCGTCCGGCCCATCCGCAACATGGTCAACCATGAGACCAACGAGCTGTTCTTCGACAATCTGGAAATCCCCGCGGAGAACCTGATCGGTGAGGAAGGGCAGGGCTTCAAATACATCCTGACCGGCCTCAACGCCGAGCGGGTGCTGATCGCGGCGGAATGCATCGGCGACGGCTATTGGTTCATCGACAAGGTGTGCGACTACACCCGCGACCGTCAGGTGTTCGGCCGCCCGATCGCCCAGAACCAGGGCGTGCAGTTCCCCATCGCCGAGAGCTTCATCGAGGTGGAGGCCGCCAACCTGATGCGCTTCGAGGCCTGCCGACTCTACGACGCCGGGGAGCCCTGCGGCGCCCAGGCCAACATGGCCAAGTACCTCGCCGCCAAGGCCTCGTGGGAGGCGGCGAACGCCTGCCTGCAGTTCCATGGCGGCTTCGGCTTCGCCAGCGAATACGACGTCGAGCGCAAGTTCCGCGAGACCCGGCTGTATCAGGTGGCCCCCGTCTCCACCAACCTGATCCTGGCCTACGTCGCCGAGCATGTCCTGGACCTGCCGAAGTCCTACTGACCGCCCGGTTGCGTCGGCGCCGGAGGCAGCCTGAAGGCCGCCTCCGGGGTTGAGCTGACCCACCGCCCGCAAAGAAAAAGGCGGGTGCCGGAGCCCGAAGGCGCCGGCACCCGCCTTTCGTTTGCGGAGCGCGCTGCGCCGCCGCCGCTCAGCCGAACCAGGCGGCGACGTTGCCGGTCTGGCCGAGGATGGTGATGCGGTTGCCCCCGCCGACGTCGAGCGTGGTGTTGCCGCCCTCCACCCGCGCCGAGCGGATCACCGCGCCGAGGTCGACGCCGGCCTCGTAGAAGGCCAGGCGGTCCACTCCCACTTCGAAGTCCATCACCACCGACCCGCCGGAGTTGCGCCCGAAGGCGAAGACGTCCGCGCCCTCGCCGCCCCACAGCGTGTCCGCCCCGCCGTCGGCGAACAGCACGTCGTTGCCGGCCCCGCCGTGCAGCACGTCGTCGCCCGCCCCGCCGAACAGCGTGTCGTCGCCCTCCTCGCCGAACAGCGTGTCGTTGCCGTCCCCGCCCAGCCCCAGGTCGTTGCCCGACCCCAGAGCGATCAGGTCGTGGCCCGACCCGCCCAGCGCCGTGTCGTTGCCGTCCCCGCCGCTCAGCGTGTCGTCGCCCTCGTCGCCGTACAGAAGGTCGTCGCCCTCCTCGCCGAACAGCAGGTCGTTGCCCGCCCCGCCGCTCAGCGTGTCGTTGCCCTCGTTGCCGGTCAGCGTGTCGTCGCCCTCCTCGCCGAACAGCACGTCGTCGCCCTCGCCGCCGAAGCCGCGGTCGTCGCCCGTGCCGCCGCCGATCAGGTCGTTGCCCGACCCGCCGAACAGCCAGTCGTCGCCCTCGCCGCCGTGCACCAGGTCGTCGCCCTCGTCGCCGTACAGCGTGTCGTTGCCGCCGGCGCTGGTGATCGTGTCGTTGCCGCCGCCGCCGTGCAGGAGGTCGTCGCCTTCGCCCAGATGCATGTACTGCTCGTGGTCGTCGCCGTAGACGATCTGCTCGCCGTCGCCGCCGACCAGCGTGGCGTTGCCGACCACCGCCGCGAACTCGACGTTGTCGAGCTGGATGGTCACCGGCCCGGTCAGGCCCGTGGTGTTGAGCACCACCGCGGTCGGCGCCGTGCTGGTCGGGCCGGTGCCGCCCAGCGTGGTGCCGGTCACCTTGGTCTGCACCGCCTGGCCGGCGGCCACGCCGGGCGCGGTGAAGTCGATGGCGCGGACCAGAAGCTGGGCCTGCGCCGACAGCACCGAGAGGAAGCCCGAACCGCCGCCGGTCAGGGTGCCGCGCGCGGCGGTGCCCTCGTCGGTGCGCGCCTCGATGGCGGCGATCAGCCCGGTCAGCCCGGTCAGCGCCTGGGCGGCGGTCTGCCGCTCGGCGCCGCCGGTGGCGGTGACGGCGACGCCGGTGGAGACGCTGACCGTCAGCGTGGTCTGGGTGGAGACCTGGCCGGTCTGCGCGTCGACCACCTGCTCGCGCACCACCGGGACGTCGGCGAGGTCGGGGTTGGCGGTGCTGGTGTCCTCGACGCGGGTGCCGGTGCTGGCCTCGATGGTCACGGTGGTGGTGCGGCTGCCGTCGCCGTTGGTGGTGACCGCGCCGGTGACGGTGGCGCCGTCGACGGTGGCGACCGGCGGCGGGGCGACGGGGGCGGGCTTGTCGACGGTGGCGGTGAGCTTCTGCGTCGTCGCGGTGAAGGGCAGCGAGGCGTTGCCCGCCGGGTCGGTCAGGGCGAGCGTCAGGGTCAGCGTGCCGTCGCCCAGGCCGGAGAGGTCGAGCCCGCCGACCTGCGCGGTCGGGCCGCTCATCACGCCGCTGCCGGAGACCTGGCCGCCGCCGGCGGAGGTGATCGTCCAGGTGAAGGCGGCGCCGGCCTCGCCGCCGCTGATGGTGAAGGCGGTGCTGGACTGCTCGATGGCGTCGATGCTGTCGTCGTCGAACAGCACGCTGGCCGTCGGCGGGGTGGTGTCGACGGTCAGCGTGTGGGTGGCGGGGCTCGACACGTTGCCGGCGGCGTCGGTGGCGGTGGCCGCGACGGGGTTGGCGCCGTTGGGGTCGAGGCTGAGCGAGCCGGCGGTCGGGGTGGCGGTGGCGAGGTCGAGGCTCCAGGCGCCGGTCCCCGAGGCGGTGGTGGTGTAGGTGGCGCCGCCCACCGTGACGGTGACCGTGGCGTTGGCCTCGGCGGTGCCGGCGAGGGTGGGGTGGTGCTGTTGGTGAGCGCGGTGGTGACGGTCGGGGCGTCGGGGAGGGTGGTGTCGATGGTCAGCGTCTGGGTGCCCGGCGCGGAGACGTTGCCCGAGGCGTCGGTGGCGGTGGCCGAGACGGTGTTGGCGCCGTTGGCGTTGAGGCTCAGCGAGCCGGAAGTCGGTGTCGCGGTGGCGAGGTTGAGGCTCCAGGTGCCGTTGGTGGCGGTGGTGGTGTAGGTGGCGCCGCCGATGGTGACGGTCACCGTGCTGCCGGTCTCGGCGGTGCCGGTGAGGGTGGGTGTGGTGCTGTTGCTCAGCGCGGCACTGGTCACCGTCGGGGCGTCGGGCAGGGTGGTGTCGATGGTCAGCGTCTGGGTGCCGGCCGAGGAGGTGTTGCCCGCCGCGTCGGTGGCGGTGGCCGAGACGGCGTTGGTGCCGTTGGGGTTGAGGCTGAGCGACCCGGAGGTCGGTGTCGCGGTGGCGAGGTTGAGGCTCCAGCTGCCGTTGGTCGCCGTCGTGGTGTAGGTGGCGCCGCCGATGGTGACGGTCACCGTGCTGCCCGCTTCCGCCGTGCCGGTGAGGGTGGGCGTTGCGCTGTCGGTCAGCGTCGCCGAGGTCACCGCCGGGGCGTTGGGTGCCGTGGTGTCGATGGTCAGCGACTGGGTGCCGGCCGAGGAGGTGTTGCCCGCCGCGTCGGTTGCCGTGGCCGAGACGGCGTTCGTGCCGTTGGCGTTGAGGCTCAGCGAACCGGCGGTCGGAGTGGCGGTGGCGAGGTTGACGCTCCAGGCGCCGGTCCCCGAGGCGGTGGTGGTGTAGGTGGCGCCGCCGATGGTGACGGTGACCGTGGCATTCGCCTCCGCCGTGCCGGTGAGGGTGGGTGTGGTGCTGTTGCTCAGCGCGGCGCTGGTCACCGTCGGGGCGTCGGGCAGGGTGGTGTCGATGGTCAGCGTCTGGGTGCCGGCCGAGGAGATGTTGCCCGCCGCGTCGGTGGCGGTGGCCGAGACGGGGTTGGCGCCGTTGGCGTTGAGGCTGAGCGTGCCGGAGGTCGGCGTCGCCGTGGCGAGGTTGAGGCTCCAGGTCCCGTTGGTGGCGGTGGTGGTGTAGGTGGCGCCGCCCACCGTGACGGTCACCGTGCTGNCCGGTCTCGGCCGCCCCGGTGAGGGTCGGCGTCGTGCTGTTGCTCAGCGCCGTCGTAACGGTGGGGGCGTTGGGCGCTGTGGTGTCGATGGTCAGCGTCTGCGTGCCGGCCGAGGAGGTGTTGCCCGCCGCGTCGGTTGCCGTCGCCGAGACGGTGTTGGTGCCGTTGGCGTTCAGGCTCAGCGATCCGGAGGTCGGCGTCGCCGTGGCGAGGTTGAGGCTCCAGGTCCCGTTGGTGGCGGTCGTGGTGTAGGTGGCCCCACCCACCGTGACGGTCACCGTGCTGCCGGTCTCCGCCGTGCCGCCAATGATCGGGGTGGCGCTGTTGCTCAGCGCGGCGCTGGTCACCGCCGGCGCGTTGGGCGCGGTGGTGTCGATCGTCAGCGTCTGGGTGCCGGCCGTGGAGGTGTTGTTGGACGCGTCCCGGGCGGTGACGGACACCGCGTTGGTGCCGTTGGCGTTGAGGCTCAGCGACCCGGAGGCCGGCGTCGCCGTGGCGAGGTTGATCGACCAGCTGCCGTTGGTCGCCGTCGTGGTGTAGGTCGCCCCGCCGATAGTGACGGTGACCTCGATGGGCGTCACCGAGCCGACCACCGGCACCGACACCACCCGCATCAAGACCCGGGCGGAGAAGAGGGGCGACCGCTACGTCATCAACGGGCAGAAGGTGTGGATCTCCCGCGTCCAGCATTCCGACCTGATGATTTTGCTCGCCCGCACCACGCCGCTCGATCAGGTGCGCAAGAAGTCGGAGGGCATGTCGATCTTCATCGTCGACATCAAGGAGGCGATGGCCAAGGGCATGACCGTCCGGCCCATCCGCAACATGGTCAACCATGAGACCAACGAGCTGTTCTTCGACAATCTGGAAATCCCCGCGGAGAACCTGATCGGTGAGGAAGGGCAGGGCTTCAAATACATCCTGACCGGCCTCAACGCCGAGCGGGTGCTGATCGCGGCGGAATGCATCGGCGACGGCTATTGGTTCATCGACAAGGTGTGCGACTACACCCGCGACCGTCAGGTGTTCGGCCGCCCGATCGCCCAGAACCAGGGCGTGCAGTTCCCCATCGCCGAGAGCTTCATCGAGGTGGAGGCCGCCAACCTGATGCGCTTCGAGGCCTGCCGACTCTACGACGCCGGGGAGCCCTGCGGCGCCCAGGCCAACATGGCCAAGTACCTCGCCGCCAAGGCCTCGTGGGAGGCGGCGAACGCCTGCCTGCAGTTCCATGGCGGCTTCGGCTTCGCCAGCGAATACGACGTCGAGCGCAAGTTCCGCGAGACCCGGCTGTATCAGGTGGCCCCCGTCTCCACCGACCTGATCCTGGCCTACGTCGCCGAGCATGTCCTGGACCTGCCGAAGTCCTACTGAGCGCCCGGTTGCGTCGGCGCCGGAGGCAGCCTGAAGGCCGCCTCCGGGGTTGAGCTGACCCACCGCCCGCAAAGAAAAAGGCGGGTGCCGGAGCCCGAAGGCCCCGGCACCCGCCTTTCGTTTGCGGAGCGCGCTGCGCCGCCGCCGCTCAGCCGAACCAGGCGGCGACGTTGCCGGTCTGGCCGAGGATGGTGATGCGGTTGCCCCCGCCGACGTCGAGCGTGGTGTTGCCGCCCTCCACCCGCGCCGAGCGGATCACCGCGCCGAGGTCGACGCCGGCCTCGTAGAAGGCCAGGCGGTCCACTCCCACTTCGAAGTCCATCACCACCGACCCGCCGGCGTCAGCGTCTGGGTGCCGGCCGTGGAGGTGTTGTTGGACGCGTCCCGGGCGGTGACGGACACCGCGTTGGTGCCGTTGGCGTTGAGGCTCAGCGACCCGGAGGCCGGCGTCGCCGTGGCGAGGTTGATCGACCAGCTGCCGTTGGTCGCCGTCGTGGTGTAGGTCGCCCCGCCGATAGTGACGGTGACCGTGCTGTCCGCCTCCGCCGTGCCGGCGATGATCGGCGTGGCGCTGTTGGTCAGCGCCGCGCTGGTGACCACCGGAGCCACGGGCGGCGTCACGTCGGCCACGCTCACCACCGTGCTGACCCCGGAGATGGTCGCGGCTCCGGTGGCGCCGCCGCTGTCGGTCAGGCTGGCGACCGCCACCGTGCGGTCGCCCAGCGTCGCCGTCGCGCTGGTGTTCTTGTAGGTGACGCCGCCCAGAAGCGCGTTCATCTGCGCGTCGCTGCGCTCCAGGCCGGTGACGGTCACCGTGGCGACGCCGCCGACCACCGAGACGGTGACGCTGGCGTTGCCGCCCGCGGTGCCAAGACCGGTCAGGGTGGCGGTGGCGCCGTTGGTCAAGGCGACGTCGGTGCCGCCGATGGTCAGGACCTCGGTGGCGTCGACCACGCTGCTGACCGTGAACACCGCGCCGCGGAAGCTCTGCCCCGCCTCCACCGTGGAAGCCGCCACCCCGCTGAACAGGCTGGTCGACGCGTCCACCCCGACGCCGAAGGTCTTGCTGCCGCCGGTCGCGGTCAGGGTCGGCACGGCGTCGACGGAGATCGTCGCGGTGGCGCTGCCCGTGCTGTAGGCGTCCGTGCTGGTGTCGGCGGTGCTGCCCGCGGTGCCGCTGGTCCGGTCCCACGCCTTGAAGGTCAGGCCGCCGGTGTCGGTGTTGGTGAAGCCCGACCCGCTCGGCACGAAGCGCACGCGGTCCGACCCGGCGAGCAGCAGTGCCGAGCCGTTGGACGAACCCGTCGGAATGTCCGTCCAGGCGCCGCTGCCGACCTTGTACTGCCAGGTGCCGTTGGTGTTGGTCACGCCGGTGACGGCGATGCCCAGCGGGAGGACGGTGACCAGCGGGAAGGGGCTGTCGTACTCGGCGTCGGTGGCGGTGCCGGCGGAGGCGAGCAGGTCGGTGACGGTGGTGCCGGTGTTGGCGGCGTCGGCGATGCCCTGGTCGATGGCGGCCAGGCTGCGGACGTCGTTGGACAGGATGGGGCTGTCGTTGGCGCCGGTGAAGTTGAGGGTGAGCTGCCGCTCGACGGTGCGGTTGCCGTCGGAGACGGTGAAGGTGCCGGTGCCCTGCATCGGCCCGGCGGGGACGCCGTTGAGGAAGGCGGCGTCGAAGACGTAGGCGTAGTGGCCGGTCTGGCTGTTGACGTAGGCGGTGCCGCCCGGCCCGGTGGACCAGGTGTCGTAGGTGACGCCGTTGCTGAGCGTGACGCTGCCGTGCTGGACCGGGGAGGCCTGCGATCCGGCGACGGAGTAGGTCAGCGTGTCGCCTTCCAGATCGGTCGCGGAGAGCTGGCCGTCGATCAGCGGGAAGGTGTCGGTGGCCGAGGTGTCGACCAGCGTCGGCGGGGTGGTGGGGACGGCGAGGACCGGCGGGGCGTTGGTGTCGATGCGGTCGTTGTTCTGGCTGATCGGGGTGGTGTAGGGGGTGTTGGCGTTGCTGGCGCTGTCGACCAGGACGATGTTGACCGGGATGTCCTGGTTGGCCGCGAGGTTGCCGGTGCGCTGGCCGTCGGCGGTAACGGTGAAGGTGGCGGTGTAGGTGGTCGCGCTGACCCTGGTCAGATTGGCGAGCGCGAAGCCGCCGACCGTGCTGCCGTTGCCCAGCGTGTAGGTGTCGCTGTCCGAGGCCACGGTGATCGTCACGGTCACCGTGTCGCCGACCTGGGCCGGCTGGTTGGGGATCGTGACGTTGGTGATCGACGGTGGCGTCGTGTCCGCCGTGTTGTTCGTCACCGACTGGTTGGTGACGAGGTCCGGGGCGTTGCTCGCGGTGTCGGTCAGGTTGCCGGTGCCCGGGTTGTAGGAGAGCGTCACCGTCTCGCCCTGGGCCACCGCCGAGGCCAGCGTGAAGGTCAGCGTGGTGCCGCCCGAGCCACTGGTGTAGGTCGCAGCGCGGCTCTGGCCGGCGACCGTGACGGTCAGGCCGGCGGCGCTGGTCGCGGACATGGCTTCGGCGAAGGTGACCGTCAGTGTCGTGCCGTTCACCTCCGCCGAGGTGATGGTCGGCCGGTTCGCGTCGATGCGGTCGGCGCCCTGGCTGATTGCCGTGGTGTAGGGGGTGTTGGAGTTGCCGGCGGTGTCGGTCAGCACGATGCTGACCGGCACGTCCGAACCCGCCGCGACGTCGGCGCCGCCGCTGGTCACCGTGAAGGTAGCGGTGTAGGTGGTCGCGTCGACCTTGGTCAGGTTGCCGAGCGTGAAGCCGCCGACCGTGCTGCCGGCACCCAGCGTGTAGGTGTCGCTGTCCGACGCCACGGTGATCGTCACCGTCACCGTATCGCCGATCTTCATCACCGCGTCGGGGATCGATATCGTGGTGATCGACGGCGGCGTCGTGTCGGGCGCCGCGGTGCTGTTCGTCACCGACTGGTTGGTGACGGTGTCCGGAGCGTTGCTCGCGGTGTCGGTCAAGGTGCCGGTGCCCGGGTTGTAATCGAGCGTCACCGTCTCGCCGTGGGTGACCGCCGAGGCCAGCGTGAAGGTCAGCGTGGCGGTGCCGGACCCACTGGCGTAGGTGGCGACGCGGCTCTGGCCGGCGACCGTGACGGTCAGGCCGGCGGCGCTGGTCGCCGACATGGCTTCGGCGAAGGTGACCGTCAGCGTCGTGCCGTTCACCTCCGCCGAGGTGATGGTCGGCCGGTTCGCGTCGATGCGGTCGGCGCCTTGGCTGATCGCCGTGGTGTAGGGGGTGTTGGAGTTGCCGGCGGTGTCGGTCAGCACGATGTTGACCGGCACGTCCGAACCCGCCGCGACGTCGGTGCCGCCGCTGGTCACCGTGAAGGTCGCGGTGTAGGTGGTCGCGTCGACTTTGGTCAGGTTGCCGAGCGCGAAGCCGCCGACCGTGCTGCCGTTGCCCAGCGTGTAGGTATCGCTGTCCGACGCCACGGTGATGGTGACGGTCACCGTGTCACCGATCTTCATCACCGCGTCCGGGATCGACACCGTGGTGATCGACGGCGGCGTCGTGTCGACGGCAGCCGGCGGCAGGGAGACGTAGGTGTCCGTCCCGCTCAGCGTCAGTGTCTGATAGGGCGTGTAGACGGTCTCGACACCCGACACGAAGACGGTGCCGGCGGTGTCGGTGATGGTCACCACATCGTTGCCGGTGCCGCCGATCACGGTTTCCAGCCCCTCGACCTGGACCGTGTTGCCACCGGCGCCGAGGTAGATGACGTCGGTGCCTGCATTGCCGACTATGGATTCGACGGCCGACACCGTCATGGTGGCGCCCCGGGAGGTGCGCACCGTCACCACGTCGTTGCCGGCGCTGCCGATCAGGGTTTCCAGCGACTCCACCTGGATCGTGTTGCCGCCGGTGCCGAGGACGACGACGTCGTTGCCCGTCTTGCCGACGACGGATTCGATCGCCGAAACCGCGAGGGTCATGCCGTTGTTGTCGAGCGCGACGACCACATCGTCGCCGGCGCTGCCGATCATCGTCTCGATCAGCGACACCAGCATCGTGCTGCCGGTCGTGCTCCAGGGGATGCCCCCGTCGCCAACGACCGCCGTCCCGTCCCGGAGCGTGACGTTGACGACATCCTTGCCGCCGCCGCCGATCAGGGTGTTGAGGCTTGCCACCGTGATGGTGTTGCCGACGTCGAGGAGAATCGCGGTGTTTCGGCCGCCGGTTCCACCAACGATCGTTTCGATCGACGACACGGCAAGTGTGCCGGCAGTGCTCTGGAGATTGGCCGAGCCGGTCTTGAAGGACATCGTCACGACATCGTTGCCGCTGCCGCCCATGAGGGTCTCAAGGAAGGCAATGCCGATCGTGTTGCCGCCGCTGTCCAGATGGACGACATCATTAACGGAAGCACTGGAGTTTCCGAGGAAAATCTCGATGCCTTTTACGAACATCGTGTTGCTGCCGGTGCCGCCGATGGTGGCGATGAGGTCCAGGCCGTCGGTCCCGATCATCGTCTCCATCAGGGCCACCGCCATGGTGCTGCCGATGGAGCCTGCGGCGTTGATGTTGATGACGTCCTTGCCGGCGCTGCCGACCATCGATTTCAGATAGCCCACCGACATGGTGTTTCCGGTGGTGCCGGCGAGCGTGATGAGGGAGGTGCCGGTGTTCGCGCCGAGAATCGTCTCAAGCGATTCCACCACCATGGTGGCGCCGGTGGACGTCAGCAGGACCCGGTCGTTGCCGGAACCGCCGATCAGGGTTTCGAGGGCCTGGACGGTGATCGTGTTCCCGGCCGTGCCGGCCAGCGTGACGACGTCCTTCCTGGTGCTGGATGTGCCGCCGATGAGGCGATCGAGGTTGGACACGCTCAGGGTCTGCCCCTGGGTGTTGAGCCGCACGCCCTGGGTGCTGCCGTTGCCCCTGATGCCCGACCAGACCTCCGTCGAGGAGAACACGTAGTCAGAGCCGCCCGTGAGCGTCAGAGTTCCACCAGCAGCCATCTCATCCCTCATGCATCGGCGTTTTTGGCTCCGCGGCCGTGGCAGCAAGAGCGTGGCAGTCTTTGCAGACTGGCAACCACCTCTTAAAAGCGGGTAAATAAAGTTAATGTTTTATAGGCATGGTCGGTCAAAAACCCGAATTCCCGCGGTGGTATTGGCCCGGCCGGCGGAATTCGGTATGGCGCGTTGGCGACGCAAAACTTCAGCTGTACGGGACTGGATCGCGGTGCATCATGATCGTTTGTCCATGCCGCGCCTGATTTGTCGCGTATTAGTTGATGCTTTTTGAAGATGAGCAATCCATTTCGTAACGACATATTCGTAAAGGCGGTTATTGGTTACAAAAAGCAACAATATGAATCCAAAGATTGCGTTCATGCGCGTGAACGCCCGGTCTCGGCATTGCTCTCCGGGGCGGGTGGTTGACAGCCGCGCGATCAAACGAGTCTATGATGGCAAGCGTGGTCTGGCGGTCCGGCCACGGCCAGCCGGAGGGACGAGGATGGATCATGCGCAGGCCACGACCAGTCTGGAGGCCCTCCTCGCCACCAATCCCCGTGACGGCGCCGCCTGGAGCATGCTCGGCCACCTTCTGCGCCGCACGGGAAAACTGGACGGCGCCATCGCCTGCCACCGGCGGGGCTTGGAGGCCGCGCCGGAGAACGCCAGCATCTGGAGCAATCTGGGCAACGCCCTGGTGGAAGCCGGCCGGTTCGACGAGGCTTTGGCCGCGCATGCGGAGGCGCTGCGGCTCGAACCGCTAGCCCCGGCCTTTCTCTTCAACTGCGCCGTGGCCCTGCGCAAGGCGGGGCGCTTCAAGGACACGCTCGCGATGATCGAGCGGGCGGCGGCGGACGGGACCGTCACGCCCGAGTTGCGGTGGGAGCGGGCGCTCGTCCGGCTCCAGATCGGCGACTACGTTCACGGCTTCACGGATTACGAGGCCCGGCGCCGGCTCGCCGCCTACCATGGCCGGCCACCTTCGGAGCGGGCCTGGAACGGCGGATCGCTGAATGGGCGCACCCTGTACCTGTTCACCGAGCAGGGGTTCGGCGACGCCATCCTGGCGGCGCGCTACGTGCCGCTGGTCAGGGAGTGGGGCGGCCGGGTGCTGTACGACTGCCATCCGGAGTTGCGCCGGGTGCTGTCGGAGCTGGGCGTCGACGCCGTCCTGCAACCCGGTGACCCGCCGCCGGCCTTCGACGTCGAGGCGTCGCAGATGAGCCTGCCGGGCCTGTTCGGCACCACCCTGGCGTCGGTTCCGCCGCCGGTGTCCCTGACCGTTCCGGACTCGTCCCGCGCGAAGGCCGCCCATCGGCTCGGCGCGCGGGAGCCGGGCACGCTGCGCGTCGGGATCGTGTGGTCGGGGAGGGTGACCTTCGGCGACAACGGCCGGCGCGCCACCAGCCTCGCCCGGTTCCTGCGCTTCGCCGAGGTGCCGGGCGTGCGGCTCTACAGCCTTCAGAAGGGTCCGCCCGAGGCCGAACTCGCGGACAGCGGCGTCGCCGGCCATCTGGTGACGCCGCTCGGCCCCGACCTGGACGATTTTGCCGACACGGCGGCGATGCTGGAACAGCTCGACCTCGTCATCATGACCGACAGTTCCGTGGCGCATCTCGCCGGGTCCCTCGGCAAGCCGGTCTGGAACCTCGTGCAGCATGTTCCCTATTGGATCTACGGCTTTTCCGGCGACCGCACGCCCTGGTACCCGACCATGCGGCTGTTCCGCCAAGGCCCCGACCAGGATTGGGAGCCGGTGTTCGCCCGGGCCGCGGACGCCCTGCGCGAGGAGGTCCGCCGCACCACCGGCCGGTGATACGGCCGGCGTCCGGCGCTCAGCGTTCCGCCGTGGCGTCCCGTTCGCGCCCGAGCCAGGAGTGCCACATGGCGCGGTAGGCGGCCTCGACCGCCGCCGCGAAGCCGCGGTGGTCGCTGAGCGCCGAGCGCTCCATCCGTTTCGTCATGCCGCGGCGCAGCGCGGCCAGACGCGCCGTGTCCCCGGCCAGGGCGACGGCTGTTTCAACGTAGCCGGCCTCGTCCGTCGCGATGAACTCGGCCAGCCCGCACTGGGTCAGCAGGCTGGCGCCCACCCGCGCGACGTGATGACGACCGGCGAGCGTGATCACCGGCACGCCCATCCACAGCGCCTCGCAGGTGGTGGTGGTGCCGTTGTAGGGGAAGGGGTCGAGGCCGATGTCGATCCGGTCGTAGGCTTGCAAATGGTGATCGATCACGTCCATCGGCGGAAGGAGGTCGATACGGCCGGGGTCCACGCGGTTGCCGGCGAATTGCTGGAGATAGCGCGCGCGCGTCGGCGCGTCGGCGAAGGCGCGGCTCTTGAGGCACAGGCGGGCGGACGGCACGCGCGCCAGGATGGCCGACCAGACCCGCACCACCTCCGGCGTCACCTTGGCGGCGTTGTTGAACGACCCGAAGGTCACGAAGCCGTTGACCAGCGCCGGCGGTTCGTCGCGCCCCGTGACGAAGCGCAGCGGCTGGAAGGCGAGAAACCCCTTGGGCAGGCGGACCAGCCGCTCGGCGTGCCAAGCGTCGGTGAGGCCCGGCGGGTCGGCGACCGCATCCGTCAGGCGGTGGTCGATGGCCGTCATCCCCGTGGTGTCGGGATAGCCCAGCCAGGCGACCTGGATCGGGGCCGGCTTGCGGGCGAACAGCAATGGCCGGCTGTGCGCCGTGTGGCCGGCCAGATCGACCAGGATGTCGATGCGGTCGCGCTCGACCAGCGCGGCGGCGGTCGCGTCGTCCAGCTTGGTCAACGACCGCCACCCGTCGGCCAAGCTCCTCATGCGTTCGGTGATTGCGTCGTGATGATCCGAGGCGGCGTAGCAGAAAATCTCGACCGCGCCGCGGTCGTGCTCGCGCAGCAGGGGCTCGATGAAATGGGCGCAGGCGTGGGCGCGGAAGTCGGGCGAGACATAGCCCACCCGCAGCCGGCGGTCGGGGTTGCGGTCGCTGGCGAACCGCCGGTTCCGCGGCATCAGCGGCCGGGCGTGCCGCTCGTTCCAATGCGCGTGGGCGCGGGCGATGACCTCGGGCGGCACCCAGGGCGTATAATGCAAGGCGAACAGCAGGTTGGAATGGAGCAGGGCCAGATCGGGGTGGCGTTCGACCCCGTTTTGGAAGACCGCGATGGCCTCGGTGATCCGTCCTTGCTCCTTCAGCGCCTCGCCAAGGTTGACGACGGGTTGCGGCAGGTCGGGCTGCGCCTGGATCGCCGCCCGGTAGCAGTCCACGGCGCGGCTCGATTCCCCGAGGTCGCGGTAGACGTCGCCCATGTTGCTGTGGGCCCCGCCCATGCCGGGCTTCAGCCGCAGCGCCCGGCGGTAGGCGGCGAGCGCCCGCTCGGGCTGCCGCTCCGTCTTCAGGAGGTTGCCGGCGTTGAACCAGGCGTCGGCGTAGTCCGGGGACAGGGACAGCGCCACGCGCACCGCCGCCAGCGCCTCCGCCAGCCGGTCGAGGTCGGCCAGCGCGCAGGAGAGGTTGCTGCGGATCGGCGCGTCGTCCGGCAGCGCCGCGACGGCCCGGCGGTAGCAGGCGGCGGCCTCCTCCCACCGCCCCGTGCCGCGCAGCAGGATGGCCAGATTGTTGTTGGCGTGGGCGTGTCCGGGATCGTCGCGCAGGATCGCCCGGTAAACGGCCTCGGCGGCGTCGAGCCGGCCCGCGCGATGATGCTCCAGGGCGGCGGCGAAGCTCCGCACCGCCGCCGTTTCGGCCGGGTTCCCCATCAGCGCAGGCCTGCGTCGTCGAGGATGGCGAGCAGCCGCTCCGCCGCACGGGCCCAGGTGAAGCCTTGCACCAGATGGTCGCGGGGCGACGGGGGACCGATGTCGTCGCCGCGGATGATGGCGGTCAGGATGCCGGCCGCGGCGTCCTCGTCCGGGTCCCACCAGTCGAGCCCGTGGAACGGCGCGTAGTGCTGCGCGCTGTAGGGCAGGCGCGCGGGGCGGACGGCCGCCGGAATCAGGCGGGCCACCCGGTCGTCGAGATAATCCAGATAGGACGAGTGGCGCGGCGCGATCAGGCTCAACCCCAAGGCGCCCGCCTTGGAGAGGGGAAGGTCCCAGCCCTCGCCGTGCGACATGCTCCAGTAATGGGTCGCCGCCCGCAGCAGCCCCGTCATGTCGGCGTCCGACAGAAGCTGGTTGATCAGCACCACCGGCGCCGCGTCGGCCATCCGTTTCCCGACGGCCTCCTCCGTCTGCCGCACCAGCGCGCCGAGTTCCGCGCCGAACGCCGGATTGGTTCCCTTGCCCAGCTTTAGGATCAGCACCGCGTCGTCGGTGCGCGCCGTGCTGCGCAGCCAGACCCGCAGCAGCCCGTCGATGTTCTTGCGGGGAATGAAATCCGAGACGTTGACGAAGCGGTGCCGGTAGCTGGAGACCAGCCGCCCGCGCGAATCGACCATGGTCGGGGCGGGCGCGCCGCCATCGGAGTCCTCAGGATCGACGCCCAGGGGGCAGACCCGCAGACGATCCTCCGGATAGCCCTGCGCCGCCCAGGCCATGCGGGACGATTCCGTGGGCACGATGACGAGGTCGCTGTGCTCGCACTGGCGACGCCAGGCCGGGGGGATGCGGGTTCCCTCGAACATCGAGAAGGTCACCGTGGCCAGCCCGGGCACCCGTTCGACCGCCAGGGGAATGAGGAAGTTTACCAAAGCCTTGGCGGAAACCGGCGGGTCGAGATCCTCCTCCTGCCAGGATTCCGGACCGGTGATTCCGATCGCCTGGAGGGGCACGGCCCGCTGGCGCAGCGTCCGGATGAAGCGTTGGCAGAAATAGCCGTAGCCCGTGGCGCTCTCCAGGGCGCCGCGCACGACCAGCCCCTTTGGCGTCCCTGGCCCCGATCCCAGCCCCGATCCGGCGGCGTACGCGGTGGCGGCCCGATATCGCACGCAGCGCGCCAAGCCGTTGACCGCCTCGGAGATGGTCGGGTCGAGCCGGAGCGCGCGGCGGAAATTCCCGGCGGCCTCGTCCAGCCGACCGAGCCGCAGCAGCGTCTCGCCAAGCTGGACAGAAGCGAGGCCCCCCTCGGGCGCGATCGCGATCGCCCGGCGCAGGTCGCGCGCCGCGGCCGTGAAGTCGCCGGCGAGCATCCGGATCAGGCCGAGATTGTACCATTGCACGCTCGGGCGGGGATCGAGCCGGGCGGCGCGGACCAGGAACCGGACGGCCCCGTCCAGGTCGCCGATTTCCTGAAACACCGTGCCCAACCGGCTGTAGAGGGGCGCGGACTCCGGCTGCACCGCCGCCAGCGCGCGCAAGGCGCGTGCGGCGGCCGGCCACTCCTGGCAGTGTTGCAGGACGATGCTGAAATTGGTCAGCGCGGCGGCATTGCCCGGATCGGCGCGGACGGCCTCGCGCAGCGCCTCCCGGGCCGCGCCGTCCTGGCCGGCCGAGAACAGGGCGGCGCCGAGCAGGTTGAGCGCATCGAAACGCCCCGGCTCGACCGCCAGCACGGCCCGGCAGGCGTCGATGGCCTCCGTCAGCCGCCCGGCGCCGTACAGCCGGGACGCCGCGTCGATCCTGTCCGTCATGACACCCCCGCGGTGCGGCGGGCGACCGCAGCGTCAATTTCGGCGGCGATCCGGGCCATCACCCCGTCCCAATCGTTCCGGCGCGTCATGCGGAACAGACGGGTCCGCGGGTACCAGGGCGTGCGGTCTGGAAGGCGCATCCAGCGCCAATCTCCCAGCCACGGCAAGGCCAGGAACACCGGCCGCCCCATGGCGCCGGCGATGTGGCCGACCACGGAATCGCAGGCGACGATCAGGTCCATGCCCTCGATGATCGCGGCGGTGTCGACAAACCCCTCATCCTCACCTTTCCCGTCCCGGTCCGGCAGCGAGACGATTCCCAGCCGGTCGTCGGGCCGCTCCCATTGGCCGGGTCCGTCCGCCTTTTGCAGGCTGTACAGCCGCACCCCGGAAAGGTGCGACAAGCGCGCAAAGCGTTCCAGCGGAATCGAGCGGTCGCCCCCCGCGGCGCGCCACTGGATGCCCACCCGGAACTCGCCCGGCCGCCCCGCCTCGGCGATGCGGCGGCGCCAGAACGTCGCACGCTCCGGATCGGCCCGCAGATACGGAACGCCGCCGGGGATCGTCGCCACCGTCGTCCGGCAGCGATGGGGCAGGCTCATCAGGGGCAGGAGGCAGTCGGCCTCGGGAAGCGGCTCGCCGCGCGCCACCAGCGCGTCGATTCCCGGAACGTCGGCGAGGAGGCGCTTGAGCGGCGGCTGGCATTCGAAAATGGTGCGGGCGCCCATCGCCTTGAGCACGGCCATGTAGCGGATGAACTGCACGGTGTCGCCGAGCCCCTGCTCGAAATGGACCAGGATGGTCCTGCCGTCGAGCGGGCTGCCGTCCCACAGCGGTGTGCCGGGACGGTTGCGGTTCCATTGCCAGACGGCTTGGCGGGTGCGCCATTCGTACTCGGCCGTGCCCTCCGCGAAGTTTCCGGCGGTGAGCAGGCTGACGCCGAGATTCTTGTGATGCTCGGCGGAGCCCGGCTCAAGCCGGACGGCCCGCCGGTAGCTCGCGGCGGCATCCTCCGGCCGTCCTTGCGACAGCAGCGCCGCGCCCCGGTTGTTGTTGGCCGCCGCCGAACCCGGTTCCAGCAGCACGGCCAAGCGGTAGGCGGCCTCGGCCCGTTCGGGCTCGTTCACGGCCATCAACGCGTTGCCGAGGCTGAACGCCGCGTCCGGATAACCGGGCCGCAGCGCCACGAGACGGAGAAGCGGCGCCACCGCCTCCTTGGGCAGACGGCGCTCGATGAGCAGCGACGCCCACTGGAACAGCGTGTCGGCGTCGTCCGGGCGCAGGCGGTGGGCGGCCCGCAGCGCCACCGCCGCGCCGTCCCCACGCCCCAGGCCGCGCAGCACCAGCCCTAGGACGAACCAGACCACCGGATGCTCCGGCCGGATCTCCGCCGCCGTTCGGAAGGAGCAGGCCGCCGCTTCCAGCAATTCGGCGTCGACATGACGCAGTCCGGAGCCGAAGCACCGGTCGAACGCTTCGCCGGCCCCATCGAACGTCGCCTCGATCACCCACCCTCTCCATCCAATCGGTCGGCCCGGCAAATGGGCCCGGCAAATGGGTTTGGAATTGCCGCGCCCGATGGTAACCCTTTTCCCGATGGAAGGCACAGGGGGGCGGCGGCACCGAGGTGGAAGCATGAGCATGGCCCGGCATTTCGCATCCCCCGCCGAAGCGCTGGGCTACGCCTTGACGCTGTATCAGAACGGCCGGCACGCCGAGTGCGGCGCGGTGTGCCGCGCGATCCTGGCGGTCAAGCCGGACCATCATGGCGCGTCCTTCCTTCTGGGCGTCGCCGCCTTCACGCTCGGTCGGATCGAGGATTCGCAGCGCCACCTCGCCGTCACCATCGCGCTGAAGCCGGATCTGGCCGACGCCGTCTTCAATCTGGCGCTTCTGCTGCGTCGCCGGGGCCGTCTTGCCGAGGCGGCGGCGCTTCAGGCGCGGGCGATCCGGCTGGCTCTGGGACAGGCTGATGCTGGACAGGACGATGCCGGACCGGTCACCACTCTGGGCGGGATGCTCCGCGAGCTGGGCCGGATCGCGGCGGCCCGCACCGTTCTGCGCCGGGCGGTCGCGCAGGCCCCGGACGACGCCGAGGCGTGGCGCGAGTCCGGCCACGCGCTGCGCGATGCGGGCGAACCGGGCGCGGCGGCCGTCGCCTATGGGCGGGCGTACCGGCTCGACCCCGGCCGCACCGAATCCCTCGGCGACCGGCTCCATGCCGCCCTCTCGCATTGCGACTGGAGCGGGTACGACGCTCTGTGCCGGGAGGTCCTGGCGGTCATCGACAGCGGCCGGGGGATCGCCCTGCCGCTGCTCACCCTGCTGATCGACACCAGCGCGGCGCAGCAGGACCGCGCCGCCCGCCACTTCCACCGCGCGGTGGTGCAGCCGGCGGCGCTCCCGCAAGCCGCAGCCGTTCCACTGGCGCGTGCCCTCGGCGCCCCCTCCGGTGATGGCGGCCGGCTCACCGTCGCCTACCTCTCCGCCGATTTCCACGAGCACGCCACCGCCTATCTGGCGGCCGAGCTGTTCGAGCTGCACGACCGCGACCGCTTCCGCGTCGTCGCCTGTTCCTACGGTCCCGACGATGGCAGCCCGACGCGCCGCCGCCTGGAGGCCGCCTTCGACGCCTTCCACGACATCCGCGGCTGTGATGCGGAGCAGGTGCAGGCGCTGCTCGCGGCCGAAGGCGTCCACATCCTGGTCGATCTGAAGGGCTACACGCGGCACGTCCGCTTCGACCTCTTGGCGCGCCGGCTGGCGCCGGTCCAGGTCGCCTATCTCGGCTATCCCGGGACGATGGGCAGCGACGTCATGGACTATGTGATCGGCGACCGCTTCGCCACGCCGCCGGAGCATCAGCCGCACTATCGGGAGCGGCTGGTCATCATGCCGGATTCCTATCAGGTCAACGACCGGCGCCGGCCGCTGGACGCCCCCGTACCCGACCGCGCCGCCTGCGGCCTGCCGCCGGACGGTTTCGTCTTCTGCGCGTTCAACGCGCCGTTCAAGATCACCCCGTCGCTGTTCGGGCTGTGGATGCGCGTGCTGGCGCGGGTGCCGGGGAGCGTGCTGTGGCTGCACCACCCCGGCCGGGACGGCGCGGACAATCTGCGGCGCGAGGCGGCGCGGCGCGGGGTCGATCCCGGCCGTCTGGTCTTCGCCCCCCACAAGCCGCAGGCCGAGCATCTCGCCCGCTACCGCTTGGCCGACCTGTTCCTCGACAGCTTTCCCTACACCGGCCACACCACCGTTTCGGACGCCTTGTGGATGGGCCTGCCGGTGGTGACGCGGATTGGCGACACCTTTGCGTCGCGCGTCGCCGCCGGCCTGCTGAACGCCGCCGGCCTGCCCGAGACGGTCACCATCAGCTTCGACGGCTACGAGGCGCTGGCGGTGCGGCTGGCCGGCGATCCGGCGACGCTCGCCGGCTACCGCCGCCGCCTCGCCGCCATGCGGACGACGGCCCCGCTGTTCGACAGCCCCCGCTTCACCCGTCACCTGGAGCGCGCCTACCGGACGATGTGGGACCGCCACGCCGCCGGCCTGCCGCCCACTTCCTTTACGGTGCCTCCCCTGTAACCACACACCTGTGTAGCCACCAGCTGTTCCAGCGCCGCCCGCACGTCGGCCACGACAGAGGCCCAGTCGCCCGGCGCCGCCTGACGGAACAGGCGCATGGTCGGGTACCAAGGGGTGGTGTCGCCGCGCTCCAGCCAGCGCCAGTCGGCGATGTCCGGCAGCAGCGTCCAGACCGGCCGACCGAGCGCGCCAGCCAAATGGGCTGGCGCGGTGCAGGAGCTGATGACGAGGTCGAGGCTCGCCATGATCGCCGCGGTGTCGGCGAAGTCGGCGATCTCCGCGCCGAGGTCGGTGAAGGACGGCGGCAGTGGCCCGCAGCGCTCCAGATCCTGCCGCCCCGCTCCCTTCTGCAAGCCGAAGACTGCGACGCCCGGAACATCCAGCAGCGCCCACAGGGCGGCCAGCCCCGGCGAGCGTCGGCGGTCGTCCTTGAATTCGGGGTTGCCGGCCCAGACCAGCCCGACCCGCAGCCCCGTTCGCGGCCCCAGGCGCGTCGTCCAGCGCGTCACCAGCGCCGGTTCGGCGCGCAGGTAGGGAATCTCGGCCGGAACGGTCGCCAGCGTGGTGCCGAGGCAGTGCGGCAGGCTGAGCAGAGCGGCGTGGGCGTCGTGCGGCGGCGAGTCGGAGCGGCCGACGACCCCGTCCACGCCGGGGAGCGTGGCGAACAGGCGGACGAGACGATCGTTGCACTCGACGATCACGCGGGCACCCCGACGGCGCAGCAGGGGCGCGTAGCGGGCGAATTGGATACCGTCGCCGAGCCCCTGCTCGTCGTGCAGCAGGATCGTCAGGCCCTCCGGGTTTCCGCCCTCCCACACCGGGGTCGTCAGGCCGCGCGGCGCGACCTGACGGTCGGCCAGACGGGTGCGCCATTCGTATTCCCGGAATCCCGCCTCCAACTCGCCGCGCAGCAGCAGACAGGTGCCCAGCAGGGTGTGCGCCTCGGCGTTGTCGGGATCGCGGTCGAGAAGGCGCCGGCATTGGGCCTCCGCGTCCCCCATGCGCCGCAGCTTGCTGAACACCAGCCCGAGGTTCAGCCGGGCCGAGGTGAAGTCGGGGTCGATCGCCACCGCCCAATGCAGCACGCGGGCCGCCTCCGCGTCCCCGCCGGTCCGCAGGGAAAGGGCAAGCCCCAGGTTGCTGAGCACGCCAGACTCGGCGGGGGCCAGCGCCAGCGCCCGCCGTCCGACGCCGACCGCCTCGTCGTGGCGGCCCATATTCTTGAGCGCGATGCCCAGGTTGGCGCGGGCGCGATGGTCGTCGGGGGCGAGGCGGACCAGCTCCCGCAGCACGCCCTCCGCCTCGCCATAGCGTTGGCGCATCAGCAGCGTGTGGGCGAGATGGAAGCGGTGGAAGGTGCCGAAGGGATCGAGGACGATGCAGCGGCGCAGCGGTCCGTCGGCCTCCTCCGGCGCGTTGCGGCCGAGCCGCTCCATCGCCAAGGCATGGAAGGCGTCGATGGAGGCGGGGTCGAGGACCAGGGCACGACGATGCTCCGACCCGGACTCCGCAATCGGCTCCTCCGGGACCGGTGGGCCGGCGTCCGGCGAGATCCAGCCGAGCGCGCGGAAATGGTCGATCCGCTCGCGGATCAGCCGGGGGAAGCCGGCGTCGATGGGGACGGGCGCCAGGGACGTCCACATGCCGGGAACGGCGCCGCCGTCGAAGCGCCCGGTGGCGTAGAAGCGGTCCAGCCGTTCGCGGTTCGCCGCCGGGTCCTGATCGAAGGCCGCGATCATCTCGCGGTGCGCGAAGGCCTGCAGCTTGGCGCGGAAGCGCTCGATCCCGCCCATCCAGGTGAAGTGCCAGCCGGCGTCCGGGACGACGCGCCCATGCCCCAGCTTGGTCAGGTAGCGGGCGCGGTTGGCGCCGATCCGGCGGATCAGCTCCCACGGCGCGGCGGCCACCGATACCCAGGGGTCGGGCGATTTGAGGTCGAGGAAATAGAGGAAGATGTCGAGGTGCGGCGCGAACAGCGAGCGGCCGTCGTCCGGTTCCCGGCGCAGCCGCTCCATCACCCAGGGGCGGAGGATTTCGTCGGCGTCCGAGACGACGATCATGTCCGTCGGGTCGCAGCCGTCGAGGCCGCGGATGATCGCGTCGCGCTGGTGGGCCTCGCGCTGCCACGCGAAGCCGCCGGGATCGTCGTCGACGACGACGTGGATGATCTTGTCGGCGTAGGCCGCGAAGCGCGCGCGGTTCTCCGCGTAATGGAGGGGCTTGGGATCGCCGGCGTGGGTGAAGGTCGCCTCGACCAGGACGAAGCGGTCGACCACCGCGTCCAGCTCGGCCAGCCGCACCTCCAGGAGGTCCAGCTCGTTGTAGAACTGGAAGCAGTCGTAGATTCGCCGCCCGCCGGGTGGCGGGGCCGCGGGCGGTGGCGTGTCCGTCAGCGTCGTGACGTAGGCGAACCAGGCGTCGAACCCGCGCAACGTCGTCCAGACGGCCGACCGGTTCTCCTCCGTGTTGTGGTCGAGCCGCAGCGAACGCTCGATCAGCGCGATCAGCGCCCGCGCCTCCGCCCGCCAGGCCTGCTCCTCTTTGGCCGGGGGGCGGGCGTTCAGGTGGGCACCCAGCGCGTCCAGCAGGCGCTGCTGCGCATCGGCCAGACTGGCGGTGACGGCCGCCCCCGCTGTGCCCGCGGCGGCGTCCATCCGGTCGCCTCTCAGCTCGTCGAACCACGCCAGCCAGTCCGCGGCCCGTCCGGCCCAGCTCATCCCGGTGGTGACGTGATCCACCTGTTCGCGAAGCCGGCGGCCGGTGGTCGCGCCATCGTCGCGCCACTGGAGCAGGGCCGTCCGGGCGGTCTCGGCGAAGCGGACGGCGTGCTCCGCCGGGTCCTCGGGGACCGGGATCAGCCGGGCGAAGCCGGCCGTGGTTTCCGGCAACGCCCCCAGCGCGCTGGACACGACGAGGCAGCCGGCGGCCAGCGCCTCCATGACGGCGATGCAGGAGGTCTCGGCGAAGCGGTTGGGGTAGGCGAGGCCGGTCGCGCCGCGCAACGCCTCGGCCAGAGCGCCTTGGGAGACCGCCCCCACATAGTCCACGCCCTCGGTCTCGCGGCAGCGCTGGTAGAGGGCGCCGTAGGGGTCGCGGTCGGCGGGAACCTGATAGCCGTCCAGGCTGGAGAACACCCGGACGGTGGTGCCGGGGATCGCCGCCCGCAGGCGGGGAACGCTGTCGAGCAGCACGTCGAGGCCGCGGAAGGGCGTGCTGGTGTAGGCCAGGACCGGCGGCCAGGGCTTCGCCGCCCTGATGTCGGCCCCCGGCGGGAACAGGCCGGAGAAGGCCGGGGCGATGCCATTGCGCAGGATGCGGCAGAGCCGGCGGTCGAGGCCGAAGGCCGTGAGGTAGCCGTCCATCTGCCAGCGGCTGACAAAGGCGTAGCCGTCCCAGCAGGCGCGGGCCTCCGGCTCCGCGACGCATTGCGCGGCGGCTTGATCGACGGCGTGCTGCATCCACAGGATCAGCTTCTGTCCGCCGTCCAGCGCCGCGCGCAGCCGGGTCAGCGCCTCCGTGGGGCAGCCGTTGAGCAGCACCACGACGTCGAAGGCGCGCATACCCTCCCAGGACACCGCGCCGGCGGGAAGGCAGTGCACCCCGCGCACCCGGCCGGGCGTCCGGGTGCCATTGACCAGCGTGACCTCAAGCTTGGAGGCGGCCAGCGCCTCCGCGAGGTAGCATAGGGCCGATTGCGAACCGCCGAGCGGGTGCAGGCGTGGCGTGTCCGGCGTGTAGTCCCCACCCGCCGGGTCGAGAAAGGCGATCTTGACGGTCATGCTGGCTCGGGCTGGCTGGCTCGCACGTGATGGCTGGCGCTGAACAGCGGCTCACGCTGTGGATCGGTGCCCACGTTCTGCTATCCTACCATCCAAGGCCGTGGGCAAAAAGGATGGGCAAAAAGGATGTGCGGCGCGTGACGGAGTCGGCAGCGGTGGATGGGGGCACCCCGCGCGTGGAGCAGAATCCGGCGCAGAATCTGGCATTGACGTGGCAGCTTTCGGAAATCCACGGCTGGGGTCTGGTCGGCGTCCACACGGCGCTGCATCTGATCGACCGGGGACGGCCGCCGCTCCTGCTGGAAAAGCCGCTTCTGTCCACCCTGCGGCCGGAGAACCGGGAAAAGCTGGAAAGCCTGATGGATGGCCATCGGCAGATCACCGCCATCGCCGACCGGTCGGGCGACCGGATGCTCGGCCTCAACGACTGCACCGTCCTGCACGCGCTCGGCAACGGCTTCGTCGCCGGGCCGTTCTCCGCCCGGTTCCGCGGCAGCCGCAACGTCGGGGTCATCGCCTTCGAGGACACCCGGTTCGACGAGGACACGCTGCGCCGCGCGCGGAGCTACGACAAGCTCGTGGTCCATTCTGAATACAACAGGGCGCTGCTGGCCGAACAGGGCATCACCGACGTCGGCTGCGCCTTCCAGGGCGTGGACCCGGACGAGCTGGCGCCGGTCCCGCCGGCCGGGCGCTTCGGCGACCGCTTCGTCGTCTTTTCGGGCGGGAAGGTGGAGTTCCGCAAGGGGCAGGACATTGTGCTGGCCGCCTTCCGCCGGTTCCACGAGCGCCATCCCGACGCGCTGCTGGTCACCGCGTGGCACAACCCCTGGCCGCACACCTCCGCCGACATCGCCGAGTCCCCGCTGGTGCCCTCCGCCCCCGCCGTTGGCGATAACGGCAAGCTGCGCATCGTGGAATGGGCGATGGACTGCGGCGTGCCGCCGGAGGGCTTCGTCGACATGGGCTTTCTCGGGCGCGGCCAGATCGCCGCCATCCTGGCGGACTGCCACGCCGCCCTCTTTCCCAACCGTTGCGAAGGGGCGACCAACCTCGTCGCCATGGAGGCGATGGCCTGCGGCGTGCCGGTCATCCTGTCGGCCAACACCGGTCATCTCGACCTGATCCGTGATGGCAACTGCCTGCCGCTGTCCCGGCAGGACCTGGTGCCCGACCCCGCATCAGGTCAAGGGGGCCGGCGCCGCGGCTGGGGGGAGTCCTCCGTCGAGGAGGCCGTCGCCCATCTCGAAACCCTCTATACCGACCGCGCCGCCGCCCGCGCCCGCGCCGACACGGCGCGGGCCTTCCTGCGCGGCGAGCGGACGTGGCGCGCCTTCGCCGAGGCCTTCGTGGCGGCGGTGGCCTAGGGATGGCACGGGATGCCAAGGCCCCCGAAGGCGGCCCGATCCACCGGCGGGCGCTGGCGAACGACCCGGCGGACGCGGTCGCGTGGCAGCACGCGGCGCTCGCCGCCCGCACGGCGGGCGACGGCCTGCGGGCGATCGCGCTGTTCGTTCGGGCCGCCCGCCTGCACGGTGACTTCGAGGCGCTCGGCCGGCAGATCGGGGAGCACCTGACTCTCGCCGCCGGCCGGGCCCTGGCGCAGGTGCAGGACGGGACGGCCGACGAAGCGGCGGCGATGCTGGAGCCCTTGGCGGGCCTCGTCCCGCCACAGGGCGACCTCGCCCGCGCCCTGGGTATCCTGCGGCTGGTCCAGGGCCGCGACGCGGAGGCCGAACGGCTGCACGCGGCTGCGAATTCCGGTGATTGCGGGTTGGGAGTCGCTCTGCGGGGGATCGCGCGCCACAAGGCCGACACCGACTTCCTCGGCACCGTGGTGATCCCTGCCCACCGGATGGAGGACACCATCGAGCGGGCGCTGGACAGCGTCGCGGCGGCGGCCCGCGTCTACCGCGAGACGGTGCGGAACCCGCGGGCGCAGGTCCATGTCTGCGTCGTCGACGACGCCTCCCCCGACGAGACGGCGTCGCGGGCCCTGCGCTGGGCACGGGCTCATCCGGAGCAGAGCGTCGCGCTGATCGCGAACAACCGCAACCAGGGGGCGGGCCGGTCGCGCAACATCGGCGCCGCCGCGGCGCTGGGCCGTTACCTGTGGTTCCTCGACGCCGACGATTATTTCTTCGAGCGGCATTTCGTGCTGACGGCAACGGTGCTGGACCGCACCCCCGACGCGGGGTTCGTCCGCACCGGGATGCACTTCGACACCATCGACGGGGAGATCACCCCCGCGTGGCGCGAGGCGTCGGAGCTGAGCTACCCGTGCAACCTCTGCGTACGGCGCGTCTGCCACGACATGATCGGCGGCTTCCCGGAGGAGGCGCCGTTCCACCCGGCCGTGGCCGACGACGTGGCCTATGGCCGGGCGCTCCACAGCCTGTTCGGCGGAGTCCGGATCGCCGAGAAGACGGTCCATTACACGATGCGGGCGGACAACGCCCTGGCGCGGCAACGCCAGACGATGACCAGCGGCGTCAAGCCGACGGAGCAGGTCGCGTCCGACCCCCGCTTTGTGGCGATCGAGATACTGACCCAGCGCCGCCTCCACGCCCTGAAAGCTAGGAGAGACGCTTTTCTGCGCGACGGTGGCTGGACCGGACCGCCGTTCCTCAGGGCCAAAGGGGAGCCCGAGGGACCGCCCCCGGCGCCGGTAGCCGCCCCGTCGGAAAGCCGGGACGCCCCGCGTGCCATCGACCTCGTCGCCATCGATCTCGTCGCAGTGGCGAAGGAGGCCATCCAGACCGGGCAACTCGACCGTGCCGTCGCCGCGCTGACCCGCGCCGCCGCCGAGGACCCCGGCCGCACCGAAGCCTGGTTCGAGTTGGGGTTGCTCGCGCACCGGCTTCGGCGCGACCGGCTTGCGCTGACGGCCTTCCGGGCGGTGGCGTGCCTTCACCCCGGCGCGGCCGCCGCGTGGTGCAATCTCGGCTCCATGCTGATCGACGCCGACGCTCATGCCCAGGCCGTCCCCCGGCTGCGCCGCGCCCTGGCGCTCCAGCCGGGCCATGCCAATGCCCAGTGCCTGCTGGGTCGCGCGAACCGGCGGCTCGGGCAGGACGGGCAGGGGGCGCGGGAGCTGGAGCGCGCGCTCCGGTTGGACCCGATGCGGCCCGATCTGAACGCGGACTGTGCGATCGCCGTCTTGGCCCTTGGCGACGGAGTGGGTGCTGCGGAGCATGCCCGGCGGGCGCTGCGGCTCAGCCCGGAGCTGTATGGCGGTCACGCGGCGCTGGCCGCAGCCCTGGAATCGCTCGGCCGCCCCGACGCGGCGCTGGTGGCCTGGGAGCGGGCGATCCGCTGCAACCCTGGGTTCGGCGAAGCCTTCACGCGCCGCGCGCTGTCCCTGCTGGCGCGGCGCTGGGGGCCGCCTCCGGCGCCTGCCCCGGCGGGCGGGCCGGGCCGCCGCCTCGCCTCGACCGTCCTGGGGCTCAACGGGCGGTTCGGCAACCAGCTTCTCCAATACGGCGCCCTGCGCCTCTACGCCGCCCGGCACGGCCTCACCCTGGAGGTTCCTCCCTGGCTCGGCCGCCACCTGTACGATCACGACGATCCGCTGCCCGGTCCGGCGTTGCCGCGCGTGGCGGAGGCGGAGGGGGAGGCCGCCGTGACCGCTTCCCTCCGCGGGGAGCCCTCCACCGTGTTGGCGGACCGCGAGGTGTCCGGCTATTTTTGCGGCGACACCACACCCCTGGCGCCGTTCAAGGAGGAGTTCCGCGCGCTGTTCACGCCGGGCCGCCACCTCCAGCCCCACGCGGATGCGCTGCTCGGCCGTCTGCGCGACGCCGGGCGGACCGTCGTGGCGCTGCACCTCCGGCGCGGGGATTTCGGCTGGGGGCGGTTCTGGATCGCCCCGGCGTCCTGGTATCGGCACTGGCTGGAGACCGTCTGGCCGACGCTCGACCGGCCTGTCCTGTTCATCGCGACCGACGATCCCGCCCAACTGCGGGAGTTCGCCGCCTACCGCCCCGTCACCGCCAGCGATCTGGCCGAGCCGATCGCGGGTGCGGAGTTCTTCACCGACTTTCACGTCCTTTGCCACGCCGACCGGGTTGCCATTTCCAACAGCTCCTTCTCCTTCGTCGCCACCATGCTGAACCGCAACGCCAGTGAGTTCCTTCGGCCGGACCCGGCGCGCCGGGCGCTGGTCCCCTACGATCCCTGGGCAGCCCCGGTCCTGATCTGATCGACGATTCGAAAGCTCGCACGCATGGCCTTCTCCACCAAAGCCACCCTGGATCGACCCGACCCCGCGGCGCTTGTCGCGGCGGGCCTCGCCCATCACGGGGCGGGCCGGCTGGCCGAAGCGGAAAGCGCGTACCGGCGGGTTCTCGCCGACCACCCCCGCCACCCGGACGCCCTGCATCTCCTGGGCGCGCTGGCGCTGCAGTGCGGCAAGCCGGCGGAGGCCGTGGAGTGGATGAGGCAGGCCATCCGCTCCGCCCCCGACAACGCGGCCTGCTTCTCCAACCTCGCCAGCGCGCTGCGGCGGCTCGGCCGGCGCGACGAGGCCGTGGCCTGCTGCCGGCGCGCCCTGGCGCTGGACGCCGGCTCCGCCGATGCGCTCAACAACGTTGCGAACGTGCTGTCGGACCTGGGCCGGCACGGCGACGCCGCGACCGCGCTGCGCCGACTGCTGCGCCTCAAGCCCCAGCTGACCGACCAGCGGCTTCTGCTGGCGCAGGCACTCATCCTGGACGGCCGCGCCGAGGCGGCGATCGAGGAGCTGATGGTGCTCCTCGGCATGACGCCGTCGTCGGTCGCCGCCTACGCCAACCTGGGCATGGCCCACCGCCGTCTCGGCCGGGCCGAGGAGGCGGTCCGCTACTACCGCTGTGCGCTGGGCTTTGCACCGGGCGATCCCGGCGTCCTCAACAACCTGGGCGTCACGCTTCAGGATCTCGGGCGGCTCGACGAGGCGGTGGCCTGCTTCCGGCAATCCATCGCGATGCAGCCGGGTGCTGCGCACACCCACCTCAACCTCGGGCTGGCGGCCCGCGACCTGATGCGGGTCGACGAGATGATCGCCCTGACGCGGGCCGCGGTCCGGCTCGACCCCTCCCTGGCGGAGGCCCACACCGCGCTGAGCTTCGGGCTGCTCATCAAGGGCGAGCTGGAGGAGGGGTTCGCCGAGTATGAATGGCGGTCGCGCATGGCCGACTTCCCGTCGCCCCGGCGCAGCTTCGCCTCACCCCCCTGGGACGGCTCCGACCTCACCGGCCGGACCTTGCTGGTCCATGACGAGCAGGGGGTGGGCGACACCGTCATGTTCGCCCGTTTCGCCCAGCGGCTTCAGGCGCGGGGTGTGCGCGTCGTCATCGAGTGCAACAGCCAGCTCGTCCGCCTGCTCTCCGCCATGCCCGGCATCGAGGGCGTGGTCAGCCGCTTCGACCCGCCGCCGCCGCATGACGCGCACGACGCCCTGGCCAGCCTGCCGCACCGGCTCGGCACCATGCTCTACACCATACCCGCCGACACCCCCTATCTGCGCGCCGAGCCGGAGCTGGCGACACGCTGGGCGACGCGTCTGGGGCCGCGGGAGAGGCTGCGGGTGGGGCTGGTGTGGGCGGGAAACCCCGGTTTCAAGGCGGATCACATCCGTTCGCCGCGCCTGAAGGCGTTTCTTCCGCTGCTGGACGTTCCGGGCGTCACGGTCTTCGGCCTGCAGAAGGGGGCGGGGCGGCAGGACCTGGAGACCTGCGGGCCTCTGCCGCCGTCCTTCATCGACCTCGGCGCGGAGATTTCGGACTTCGCCGACACCGCGGCGATCATGGAAAACCTCGACCTCGTCATCAGCTCCTGCACGGCGCCGGCCCATCTGGCCGGGGCGCTCGGCCGTCCGGTCTGGACGGTGCTGCCCTTCGCCCCCGACTGGCGCTGGCTGGACCAGGGGATGTGCACGCCGTGGTACCCGACCATGCGCCTGTTCCGCCAGGACCAGCGCGGCGAGTGGGCGCCCGTCGTCGGCCGCGTCCGCGCCGCTCTCCAGGCCCTGGCCCGGTCCCGCCCGTAACCCATCGCGCAGGGCGTCAGGGCGTAAATCTCAGTGCGTAACTCTCAGGACGTCCAGGGTTCGAAGGGCCGGACGCGGCGGGCGGCGACGTCCGGCTCGACGAACAGGCGGGCGCGGGTGTTGAGGCGGGCGGCCAGCGCGCTGAAGCCGCTGGCGGCGCTGGTGCCGACCACGTCGGCGTTCATCAGCACGTGGAAGTCCTGAAGGAAGTCCAACCCAACCCACTCCTCCACGACGTCGGCCCGCGTCAGGGGATGGAACTCCGCGAAGGCGTGCCGGATCGCCGCGACGTCGTCGCTGGCCACATAGAGCACCGGCCGGTCGAGACGCGGCCACCAGTCGCGCAGCCAGTCGACGTACCAAGCGGTCTCGGTGATCGGGTAGTTGGCCGTCACGAAGTCGCCGCGCCGGATGTGGAGCGCGACCACCGTGTTTCCCGCCACCCGCAACCGCTCGACCGCCGGGGCGAGGTGGGGCTCCCAGACCCGGCGCGGCCGCAGCCAGGACTGGACCCGCTGCCGGTATTCCCGCTTGTGCTCGAACAGGAACAGGGGCGAAAGGATGTCGCGGTCGGCGATCGGCGCCCGCTCCGTGGTGCCGCTGACCAGATCGTTGAGGATGCGGCGGGAAAACAGCAGCGGCGGCAGCGGGTCGCTCTGCGGCGGATCGTTCAGCTCGAAGAAGGCGCCGCCCACCCAATCGGGAGTCTCCAGCACGAAGCCGTGCTTTTCGGCGTAGAGCCGGACCAGGATGTATTCCAGGACGGTGTGGGCGAAGCGGCCGCGGGTGGCCAGGGACGAGGAGGTCACGCGCGGCGGCCGGTGCCCGCCGTCCGCCCCCACGGCGGCGGGGCGGATCAGCTGAAGCCCCTGATCGGCCAGGGTCGCGCGCAAGGCGGCGAGCGACTTCACGGTGAAGAACCAGCCGTTGTCCCCGCGGACCGCCGCCAGCCGGTCGCGGGCCGCCCGGGGGGCGCCGTCCCGCAGGTCGAGCGCGGCGAGCGCGGTCAGGCACTCCCCGCGATAGACCACGCCGCCGAGCGGCGCCGAGGCCAGCCGGGTGAAGAACGCCCGACCCTCGGCCAGCCGGTCGCGTCGCAGGAAGACGTTGGTCAGCAGCTCGATGCTGAGGGACACATCGGCGCCGGGGATCGGCAGGCTTCCGATCAGTTCGCCTTCGGCCTCGGCCAAGCGGCCCAGATCGCTCAGCACCGTTGCCACCCGCAGATGGGCGAGGGCAAGCCCCAGCCGCGCCGACCGCCGGTAGGCGCGCAGAGCCTGCAGAGGATCGCCGTGGGCGTACAGGGCGTTGCCGAAATTGTACCAGTATTCCGGGCTGGCCGGTTCGAGAGCCAGCGCGCGCCGCAGGCTGGCCTGGGCCGCGTCGTCATCGCCGCGTTCGAGCAGGGTGTTGCTCAGGTTCATGTGGGCGGGCGCCAGATCGGCCTTGACCGCGATGGCGCGGACCAGGCTGTCCACCGCCTCGTCGAGCTGGCCGGCGCGGCGGAGAACCACCCCCAGATCGTGATGGACCTCGGCCAGACCGGGGTCGAGGTGGGCGGCACGGCGCAGCGCGTGAAGGGCTTGCGGCGTCCCGGCATCGCCCTGGGCCTGGAAGGTGTTGCCGAGATTGCGCCAAGCCTGCGGGTGGCCCGGATCGAAGAAGGTCAGCCGCCGCCAGTCGGCGGTGGCCTCCGCGGGATAGCCGGCCTTGTCCAGCATGATGGCCCGGTTGGCGCGCGCCTCGATCCAGTCAGGACTGAGCCGGAGCGCCCGCCCGATCAGGGTCAGGCCCGCGGCCGGCCGGCCGGTCTGCCACTCGGTCATTCCGAGCAGATACAAGGCGTTGGGGTTTGCCGGGTCGGCTTCTATGATGCGGCGATAGAGAACGGCCGCCTCGGAAACGCGGCCGGCGCGATGATCGGCGAAGGCCTTGGCCAGGATTTCACCGATCGTGGCCATTACCCTCTCCCTCAGTCTTCGAACCGCGGCCCGGATTATCGACACCCGTGCGGGCGTGTTCAGGCGGCCGAAGGTAGCCCAGCGGCGGCCGGCCGATCAACTCGGAGCGGGCCGGATGGCTCCTGTGCAAGACGGAACGGTCAAAACATCGTCAGTTGATCGCCGCGGGCCGGAGGGGGCTTGAAGTCGCCGCAGTTGAGGGCGGCGTCGCGGGCGTTGAGCCCGAGGCGCCGGCAAGCCAGCTTGAACCGCTTCGACAGCAGCTCCGCCACCGGGCCGGAGCCCTTCATGCGGCTGCCGAATTGGGACTGGTACAATTCCCCCTCACGGCACTGGCGGATCAGGCTGAGCACCCGTTCGGCGCGGTTGGGCGCGTGCTCGCGCAGCCATTCCTCGAACAGGTCTTTGATCTCCAGCGGCAGGCGCAGCAGGATGTAGTTGGCCTGCGTCGCCCCGGCCTCCGCCGCCGCGGTCAGGATGGCTTCCAGCTCATGGTCGGTGAGCCCCGGGATCATCGGGCTGGCCAGCACCGCCACCGGCACGCCGGCCGCCGTCAGCTCACGCATGGCGGCGAGGCGCCGGACGGGCGTGCTGGCCCGCGGCTCCATCCGGCGGGCGAGGTCGCGGTCGAGCGTGGTGACCGACAGCGCGACGTTGACCAGCCCCTTGGCCGCCATCGGCGCCAGGATGTCGAGGTCGCGCAGGACCAGCGCCGACTTGGTGATGATCATCACCGGCTGGTTGAAGTCGCGGCAGACCTCCAGCACGGCGCGGGTGATGCGCTGCTCCCGCTCGATGGGCTGGTAGGGATCGGTGTTGGCGCCGAGCGCCAGCGGCTGGCAGCGGTAGGATTTTGCGCGAAGCTCCGCCGCGAGAAGCTCCGCCGCCCTGGCCTTGCGGAAGATCTTCGTCTCGAAATCCAATCCCGGTGACAGGCCGAGATAGGCGTGGGTCGGTCGGGCGAAGCAGTAGATGCAGGCGTGCTCACAGCCCCGGTAGGGGTTCACCGACCGTTCGAAGATCACGTCGGGCGACGTGTTCTTCGACAGGACCGAGCGGGCGGTGTCGTCGAAGACCTGGGTCGGGACGGTCTCCGTCACCGCCTCGTTCCCGCCCCAGCCGTCGTCGGCCAGCACCCGCGTCTCCCGCTCGTAGCGGGAGGTCAGGTTGCTGATCGCTCCCCGTCCTTTCAGGGCCTGCCGCGGAATCTCGTCCATGGGGACAGGATAGCCGCGGCAAAGAAGAACGTAAAGGGAACGATTGTGTGCCGGCTGGTGCAGCGGCCGGGTCGGGCCTTACTGGACCTTCGGCGGCGCCGCCTCGGCGGCCTTGGGGTCCACCAGTCCCTTGTCCAGCTTGGCCTGGATGTCCTCCTTCAGTGGCTCCTCCTCCGCGGTGCGGAGCGCGCGGGTCCATTGGAAGCGGGCCTCGTTGCGGCGCCCGACGCGCCAGTAGGCGTCGCCCAGATGGTCGTTGATGGTGGCGTCGGTCGGCTTCAGCTCCACCGCGCGCTCCAGCTTCTCCACCGCCCCTTCGAAATCGCCGGTGCGGTAGAGCGCCCAACCCAGGCTGTCGACGATGTAGCCGTCCTTGGGGCGCAGGGCGACGGCCTTCTCGATCATTGTCTTGGCCTCCTCCAGGTTCAGCCCGCGGTCGACGTAGCTGTAGCCCAGATAGTTCAGCAGGAAGGCCTCGTCCGGCTTCAGCGCCAGCGCCGCCCGCAGGTCGCGTTCGGCGTCCGGCCAGCGGTCCACCTTGTCGTAGGACATGGCGCGGGCGTAGAGCACCGCCCAATGCCGCTCCTCCGGCGTGCCGATGCGCTCCAGCGCCTTGCTGTAGCTGTCGGCGGCCTCGCCGTAGCGCTTGGCGACGCGGTACAGGTCGCCCAGCCGGATCAGCGCATCCGTCCGCTCGGGACGCTCGGCGGACAGGGAGGAGAAGGCGGCGATGGCATCGTCGGTGCGCTCCAGCCGGGCGAGGCTCTCGGCGGCGCGCAGCCGGGCGGTCCAGCCCAGCACCGGGTCCTTCTCCAGCGCCTGGAACTCGACCAGCGCGTCGGCGTGGTGGTCGCGGTTCTCCATGATGTCGCCGATCATCAGCCGCGCCAGGGACAGGTCGGGGCGCAGGTGAAGGGCGATCCGCCCGAACAGCAGGGCGGTTTCCTCCGCCCCCTCGTGATGGATGGCGCTGCCCAGGTCGAACAGGGCCTCCGCCAGCCCCTGCTTGGCGTCGGACACCACCGGGGCGGTGGTCTTGCCCTCGTCCAGCGCCTTCAGCGCCGGCTCGACCATCAGGCTGTCGGGATTGCCGGCGCGGAAGGCCTCGTAGAGCTTGCGCGCCTCGTCCTTGCGTCCGGTGCGCTCGTAGAAGCTGCCGACGATCTGGATGACGCGCAGCGGCGTCTCCTTGTCCAGCACGCGGGCGAAGCGCTCCGCGGCGGCGTCCTTGCGCCCGCCCAGTTCCAGCACCAGACCGGCGTGAAGGTCGTGCAGGGCGGCGAAACCGCTGGCGGTGGAGAGCGGTTCCAGCGCCTTCAGCGCCGCGTCGGTCTTGCCCTCCGCGGCGGCCAGCCAGGCGTCGACCAGCGGGCCGATGTACTTCGCCATGCCCTCCTTGGGCATGCGCGCCGCCATCGCCTTGGCTTCCTTCAGCTTGCCGCGGGCCAGATTGTCGGAGGCCAGCAGGGCGATGGCCATCTGCGGGTCGTTGTCCTGCTCCAGCAGCCGCTTGGCGAGGTCGATGGCGGCGTCGAACTGCCCTTCGCCCAGCTTCAGCAGGTAGGTGCGGCGCAGCAGCGTCAGGTCGCCGGGGTCGGCGGACAGGGCGTGCGCCATGAACAGGGCGGCGGCGGCCCAATCGTCCTGGCGCTGGGCGAAGCGCCCGGCCAGATAGCTGCCGGTCGCCGAGGTCAGCGACGGACGCTCCGTCGCCGCCGGGGCCGCGGCGGCGGCGTTGCCGGCCGGCAGAAGGCCCGCCGTGGAAAGGAGCAAGGCACCGAGCGCCGTCCGACCCAACCGGGTCCGCCCAAATCGGAATGTCATCATGCCGCGTCCACCTGCACGCCTACGGAGTCCGGATCAGGAAAGCCTGAAACTCGATTCCTCAGTCTAACACCAACCGCTGGCAAGGGTTAACCACGCTGCGGTCCGAACCATCGCATGTCTCGGCCGCCCGGCACCCTCCGGTCAACGCCACTCGGCGGCGACCCGCCCGATGATCTCCGGACGCAGGACGTCGACCGCGTGGGCGTCCATGTGGGCCGCCAGCGAGTCCGGCATGTCCGGCGACAGGGCGGCGCCCTCGACCCGCCAGCGGGCCATCCAGGACAAGGTGCGCAGCCAAGTCAGCCGGCGCAAGGGCTGGCGCCACGGGCGCACCGCCTCGGCCAGCGCGGGCGGCACCGCCGCCTCCCAGGCTTCGTGGAACGCCGCGACCTCGTCGGGGGCCAGCACCGCCGCGACCTCCCGCTCCCACTTGGTGGAGGTGTAGAGGCTGGCGTGGGCGAGGTCGATGGCCGGGTGGCCGTACTGGGCCTTCTCCAGATCGGTGAACCACGCCTTGCCGGCGGCGTCGATCAGGAAGTTGCCGGGGTGGACGTCGCTGCCGACCAGCGTGATGGGGATCGGCGCCGCGCAGTGGAAAGCGCGGGCGTCGTCGAATTCCCGCTCCAGCAGGGCGAGAGCGTCCGGCGCCAGCCCGGCGCGCTCGAACCACACCGCTTGCCGCTCCACCTGGGCCAGGGTCGCCGCCACCGGGTCGGCGGGGGCGGGCAGGGGGGCACGCTCGCCGTCTGGGGGCAGGGGCAGGGCGTGCAGAGCGGCGAGCGCCCGCGCGATGGCCGGCATGTCGCCCGGCAGGCGCGGCGGGCGCCCGACGATCTCCGTCACCACCAACGCGCCCATGGGCAGATCCGGCCCCGGCGGCAGGACGGCGGCCAGCTCCGGCGTGTGTCCGCTGGGCGCGGCGCGGCGGAAGGCGGTGGCCTGCTGCTCCAGATTGGCGAAGGGGTCGAGCCCGAGCTGGCTCCAGCGCGGGACTCGGGCGACCAGGCCCTTTCCCGGCAGCCTAACATGGTCGTGCGCCACGCCCCGGCGCGGCATCGGTTCCAGCGCGCCGGAAGGCAGGTCGGCAAAAGCCGGCAGCCGCGTCAGGGCGCCGTGCAGGCCGGCTGTGCCGGTCACACCTGATGCTCGCGCAGGCGCGGCATCAGTTCGACGAGGTTGCAGGGACGGTGCCGGTTGTCGAGCTGGAAGACCAGGATGTCGTCCCAGGCGTCGCGGCAGGCGCTGGGCGAACCCGGCAGGGTGAAGATGTAGGTGCCGTTGGCAACCCCGCCGGTCGCCCGGCTCTGGATCGTCGAGGTGCCGACCTTGGCGTAGCTGAGCTGGCGGAACAGTTCCCCGAAGCCGGGGATCGCCTTGTCGAACAGGGCTTCCACCGCCTCCGGCGTCACGTCGCGGCCGGTCACGCCGGTGCCGCCGGTGGTCAGCACCACGTCGATCTCCGGATCGGCGATCCAGGCCTGGACCTGGGCGCGGATGGCGGCGACGTCGTCCTTCACGATGGCGCGGGCGCCCAGCCGGTGGCCGGCGCCGGCCAGCCGCTCCGCCAGCGCGTCGCCCGAGCGGTCGTCGGCGGGCGTGCGCGTGTCGGACACGGTCATGACGGCGATGTTGACGGGCAGGAACGGGCGCGATTCGTCGATTTTCGGCATGGTCGGGCTTCGGTCAGGGAGCTTCGCCGTGTTGCGCGACCTGGGTGGACCGGGCCGCCGGGAAGACATCCACCGGCATATAGACCGGCCAGCCGCCCGCCGCAACGGCGTCCAGCGATTCGATTTCCTGCCCCAGCCGCAGCCGGTAGATCCAGAAGTTGGCGACGACCTTCTCGACGTAGTTCCGTGTCTCGGCGTAGGGCAGGCTCTCGATGAAGAGCAGCGGGTCGTTGCCGATGTCTGACAGATCGCGGCGCCAGCGCGCCAGCGTGCCGGGGCCGGCGTTGTAGGCGGCGGCCAGCAGGAACAGGTTGTTGCCGATGTCCTGGCTGTTCAGCAGCTCCGCCATGTAGCGCTGCCCGAGTTCCATGTTGGTGGAGGGGTCGAACAGGCCCGTGCGGCCGGCGTCGGCCTCGCCGATGTCGGCGTTGCGCTCCTGCACGTGCTGGGCGGTGGCCGGCATGATCTGCATCAGGCCGGTGGCTCCGGCGGAGCTGACCAGCTTGGGGTCGAAGCGCGATTCCTGACGCATCACCGCGAAGACCAGCGCGCGGTCCACGGCGAAGCCGTCGCGCGGCTTCCAGTGCGGCACCGGGTAGAGGGCCGCCGTGTAGGGTGCGCCGTCCGGACCGGCCACCGCGTTGCCGACCTGGAGCGCCAGCCCCGGCAGCCCGGCGCGGTCGGCCAGCGCCACCAGCGCCTGTTCGGCCAGCGTGTCGCCGCGCGGGTGGATGCGGCGCAGTTCCAGCTCGGCCGCCTCGCGCTGGCCGGCCTGGATCAGGGCGATGGCGCGGGTGCCGCCGGGCAGGGTGGACAGCGCCTTCAGATGCTCCCCGGTCAGCTCCGGCGTGCGCCAGTTGAGGTCGCCCGAGCCGCCCAGCTTGCGGTGGGCGAGCAGGCCATAGAAGGTGTGCGGGTAGCGCGCCGCGGCGGCGAGATGGGTGCGGGCCTGCTCCTCGCGGTCCCGGCGGGCGTGGGCGCGGGCGGCCCAGAAGCTGGCGGCGGAGGCCAGCCAGGGCGATTGCGGGCCGGCCTCGGCCAGATTGGTGAAGTGGCGGGCGGCGCGGTCGTACTGCTTCAGCCGCCAGGCGGCGAGGCCGGCGATCCAATGCGCCTCTGTCAGCGCCGGGCCGGAACGGGCGGCGCTGGCCGAGGCCAGCGACAGCGCCTGCGTCACGTCGCCGGAATAATAGAGCGAAGCGGCGATGCGCGCCCGCGCCTGGTCGTACTGCACCGAATCGAGGCTGCGCCCGAAGTCGTCCTGGTTGAGCAGGGCGAGCGCCGCCCCCGGCTTGCCGGCGCGCAGCAGGTCGGTCACGCGGGACGGGGTGGTGTGATTGGCACGGCTGGCGGTGCGGCTGCGCGGGGCGACGGTGAGCTTGGTCTTGTCCTCGGCGGCCTCGGCGCTCTTGTCCGGGTCGGACTGGTCCTCGTCGGAGACGGTCTCCGGCAGCGGTTCGGGGCGCAGGCCGCCCAGCCGCTCCAGCGATCCGGTCAGCCGCTCCCCGTCGCTGCCGCGCGGCGGCTTCAGGGCGCGCTGCTGGCCGGCGGGGGCGCGGCGCTGGGCCAGGGCGTGGATGCGCTCCGCCCCCGGCAGGTCGCCGTAGCGCTGGAGCCAGCCGGCCAACTCGTCGTAGCTGGCCTTGCGGTCGGGGTGCAGATAGCGCTGGCGCAGCACATGGCCCATCAGGCGGCGGTCGCGCAGCAGGCGGATTTCCCAGTCGGCGCCTTCCCACTCGCCCCGCTCCTGGAGGGCGAAGATGCGGCGGTAATGGCGGGCGTCCTCTTCCGTCAACTGGACGGCGCGCGCGTCGGCGTCCGTCGCCAGGAGCAGGGTCTGCTCGGCACGATCGAATCCCGGCGGGACGACGGGGCGTCCATCCGGCGCGTGAATCACAAGGCCGGCCTGGGCCGGGCGATAGCCGCCCGTCGGGTCGGGTGCCGCGCACAGCGCCAGCGCCACCCCCGCCATTCCCAGGACCTTCCGCCGCAGCGAGACGGTGTTTGCTGCGCTGCACAATATCCGGAACATGTTATTCGAATAACCGCAGTGGAGGGGAATCGCAAGAAGATGATTCCCCAACAGCGGTCAAGGCCGTCTGTTCGCAAGGGTTTTCAGCAACTTAGTGGGGGCAGAAAAATGGCTCTAGCCCAGTGGGAAGACCCTTTTGGCGTAAGGTCATGGGTCTTTCTGTGCCGCTTGGCGCAACGGCATAGCGGCGACTTGGTAAACCACTCCGATCTTTCGAAGTACTTGGGCAATGTTTGGAATGTCTATGGATCTCGAATGTTCGAATGACCGTGCAAGAATAAACACAATAAGCGGGACATTTTAGAAAATCAGCGGCGTTAACCATCGCGAAGGCGTGCCCCACCCCGGCCCTCCCCCTCTGCGAGGGAGAGGGTGCCTTATGCGAAGCGACGTCCGTCCCCTCCACCTCGAGGAGGGGGAGGGTTAGGGAGGGGGCAGAAAGCCGCCTTTTTAAGGGCCGCCCTTTTAAGGTTTGCCCGGAAAGCGCTGGCGCAGGGTCAGCAGGTCGCGCCACGCCTCGCGCTTGGCGATGGGGTTGCGCAGCAGGTAGGCCGGGTGAAGCATCGGCAGGACCGGCACCGGGCCGGGCAGGCCGGGGGACGCGTAGTCGAACCAGCGGCCGCGCAGGCGGGTGATGCCCTCCGCCCGGTTGAGCAAGGTCTTGGCGGAGGTGCCGCCCAGCGGCACCAGCACCTTCGGCCCGATCAGCTCGACGTGCCGTTCCAGGAAGGGCAGGCAGGCGGCGATCTCCGCCTGGGTCGGCGAGCGGTTGCCGGGCGGACGCCAGGGCAGGATGTTGCTGATGTAGACCGTGCTGCGGTCGAGTCCCACCTGGGCCAGCATGCGGTCGAGCAGCTTGCCGCTGACCCCGACGAAGGGCTTGCCCTGCCGGTCCTCGTCCTCGCCCGGCGCCTCGCCGATCAGCATGATGTCCGCGGCGGGGTTGCCGTCCGCGAACACGGTGTTCATCGCCGTTGCCTTCAGCGGGCAACCGTCGAAGGCGCGCAGCGCCGCCTCCAGCTCCTCCAGGCTGCGCGCCTGGCGAGGATGTCGGATTGGTCAATCATCGTTTGACCTTACCACGGCTCCTGTGGTCTTACATGGGCTTAGATATCCTTTTTGGCGGGTGCGAAAGGCATACGCCGTTCCGAAAGCCGCCGGACCCTGCGGAAATGGCCCCGGCGCTTCAATCAACCGGGAGGCATGGGGACCATGGATCGCGATCCGCGCGAGGTGATGGAGTACGACGTCCTTGTCGTCGGAGCCGGCCCGTCGGGCCTGAGCGCGGCCATCCGCCTGAAACAGCTCGCCAACGAGGCCGGCCAGGAGCTGTCGGTCTGCGTCGTGGAGAAGGGCTCGGAGGTCGGTGCCCACCTGCTCTCCGGCGCGGTGTTCGAGCCGCACGCCCTCGACGAGCTGATCCCCGACTGGAAGGAGAAGGGCGCGCCGCTCACCACCCCGGCCCGCGAGGACCGCTTCCTCTTCCTCACCGAGACCAAGGCGCTGAAGTCGCCCTTCGCCCCGCCGCAGATGCACAATCACGGCAACTACATCATCAGCCTCGGCAACCTCGCCCGCTGGATGGCCGGGCAGGCCGAGGAGCTGGGCGTCGAAATCTACCCCGGCTTCGCCGCGGCGGAGGTGCTCTACGACGACACGGGCGCCGTCAAGGGCGTGGCCACCGGCGACATGGGCATCGGCAAGGACGGCGAGAAGACCGCCAACTACACGCCGGGCATGGAGCTGCACGCCAAGCAGACCATCTTCGCCGAGGGCTGCCGCGGCTCGCTGACCAAGACGCTGTTCGAGCGCTTCGACCTGCGCCGCGACGCCGATCCCCAGACCTACGGCATCGGCATCAAGGAGCTGTGGGAGGTCGATCCCGCCAAGTCGCAGCCCGGCCTGATCGTCCACACCATCGGCTGGCCGATGGACCCCAAGACCTACGGCGGCTCCTGGCTCTACCACATGGAGGGCAACCTGGTGTCGGTCGGCTTCGTGGTCGGTCTCGACTACGAGAACCCGCACCTGTCGCCGTTTGAGGAGTTCCAGCGCTACAAGACCCACCCGGCGATCCGCCCGACCTTCGAGGGCGGGCGGCGCATCGCCTACGGCGCGCGGGCGCTCAGCGAGGGCGGCTTCCAGTCGATCCCCAAGCTGACCTTCCCCGGCGGTGTGATCGTCGGCGACGCGGCGGGCTTCCTCAACGTGCCCAAGATCAAGGGCAACCACACCGCGATGAAGTCGGGCATGCTGGCGGCCGAAGCGGTGCATGAGCTGCTCTCCGCCGAGGCTCCGGCGCGCGAGGCGGTGGCTTATCCGGAGAAGCTGAAGGCGTCCTGGGTGTGGTCGGAACTGCACGCGGTGCGCAACATCCGCCCCGGCTTCCAGAAGGGCCTGTGGGCGGGTCTGGCGAACGCGGCCTACGAGACGGCGACCAAGGGCAAGTCGCCGTGGACGCTGCACCACCGGCACGGCGACCACGAGACGCTGAAGAAGGCGTCGGAGATGCCGAAGATCGCCTATCCCAAGCCGGATGGCGTGGTGTCGTTCGACCGGCTGTCGTCGGTGTACCTGTCGAACACCAACCACGAGGAGGACCAGCCGGCGCACCTGACGCTGAAGGACGCGTCGGTGCCGATCGCGGTCAATCTGGCGCTCTACGACGCGCCGGAGACGCGCTACTGCCCGGCGGGCGTGTACGAGATCGTGCGGGCGGAGGACGGCCGCGACCCGCGGCTGCAGATCAACGCGCAGAACTGCGTGCACTGCAAGACCTGCGACATCAAGGACCCCACCCAGAACATCAACTGGGTCGTCCCCGAGGGCGGCGGCGGCCCGAACTATCCGGGCGGGATGTAAGGCCCCGCTCCACCGCCGCTTTACCGCCGCGGGCCGAAGCGCTTGCGCGGGGCGCCGCGGAAACCGGCCTTGGGCGGCGGCTCGCGCCGCTGCCCGGCGGACCGCGCCCCGCGCGTGGCGAGCAGGTCGGCCAAGCGCCGGCTGATCTCGCCGCGGCGGCTGCGCACCGCCTCCCGTTCCGGGAACAGCGACGGGAATTTGCGCGCCGCCCAGTAATAAAGGTCGCAGGCCCGCGACAGCCCCTCCAATGCCGCTCCGTCCAGCCCGTCGAGCCGCGCCGGGACGAAGCGCCCGAGGGGCGACGGCTCCCCGGCCTCCACCGCGCCGAGGATGGCGGCGAGGATGCGGGCCTCCGCCTCGTCCTCCAGATCGGCGGGGATCAGCAGCAGGTCCAGCTTGGCCGACAGCGCCAGCTGCCGCTCGTCCAGCATCACCGCCAGCCGCCGCATGCCGGACAGGTCGCCCACCCGGTAGGGCGACCCCGCCGTGCGGGCGTCGGCGAAGCAGTCGAGCAGCAGGACCGTCTCCTCCGTCCCGATGTGATCGGCCAGACGGGCCAGCATGGCGCGGGTCGGCCGCACGGTCAGCGGAGCGTCGGCGCGCAGCCGCCCGTCCGCCTTCTCCAGCAGAGTGCGCAGGGCCTGCGGCGTGCCGCGGCCGACCACGCCGAATTCCCCCGACTCGAACTTGCCGAACCGCCCGGCGCGGCCGGCGATCTGCTTCACCTCCGTCGCGCTCAGCGGGCGGACGCTGGTCCCGTCGAACTTCTCCAGCGCGGTGAACAGCACGCGGCGGCAGGGCAGGTTCAGCCCCATGCCGATGGCGTCGGTGGCCACCACCACGTCGGCCTCGCCGGACAGGAAGCGCGCCGCCTCCCGCCGCCGCACCTCCGGGGCCAGCGCGCCGTAGACCGCGGCGACCGACAGGCCCTTGGCGCGCAGCGTGTCGCGCACCGTGTGGATCTCCCGCCGGGAGAAGGCGATCAGCGCGTCGCCGGGCTCCACCTCCTCCCAGTTCAGGCGGCGGTCGATCAGGGTCAGCGGCACCTTGCGCTCCAGTTCGATCACCTCCAGCCGCTCGCCGAGATGGGCCGCCACCCGCTCGACCAGCGGGCGGGCCTCCGGAGCGCCCAGGATGTAGACGGTCTCCGCCGGGGCGCCCATCAGCGCCGCCGTCCAGGCCCAGCCGCGGTCGGGGTCGGCGAGCATCTGGATTTCGTCGATCACCGCCACTTCGACCGGGCGGTCGGGGTCCATCACCTCGATGGTCGAGGCGGTGTGGCGGGCGCCAGGGGTGGAAATCGCCTCCTCGCCGGTCAGCAGGGAGGCGGGCGTGCCTTCGGCGTTCAGCCGCTCCATCACCTCCAGCGCCAGCAGGCGGAGCGGCGCCAGATAGATGCCGTCCCAGGCGCCCTTCAGCGCCTCGATGGCGTGGTGGGTCTTGCCGGAGTTGGTCGGGCCGATCACCAGGACCAGCCGCCGCCCCAGCCCGCGGGCCACCGGGAACAGCTTCTCGAAGCGGGCGAGATCGAAATGCCGATCCACATAGGCGCGCCCACGCGCCTCCGCCCGCTCGCGGCGCCAGACGGCGAACTCGCGGTCCCAGCGCTCCAACAGCTCGTCCACCCCGTGGCGGTTGCGGGCGGCGCGGGACAGCCGCTCGGCCAGCGACGCGAAGGTCCAGGCATCGTCCGCACCGTCCGCCTCCCCGGCGTAGCGGTGCAGCCGGGCGGCGGTGCGCGACAGCGCGTCCTCCAGCGCGGCGGCCAGCGCCGGGTCGCCCTCCAGCCGCAGGGCCAGATCGTCGTCCGTCAGGTCGGCCAGTTCCATGGCGTCGAGCACGCGCGACACCTGGAGCCGCACCGGGGCGGGCAGGCCGGGCCAGGGCAGGTCCTCGCCGCGCACCGCCCTGACCCGCGTGCGGTCATCCGCCGGGTGCAGGCTGGTCGACCAGCCCTCCAGCGCGCGGCGCCCCTGAGCGAGCAGGGCGTTGCGCCGCCGCGCGCGGTCGAGCGTGCCCTGGATCTCCAGAAGCACCGCCTCGCGGCGCTCCGCCGGAACCAGCAGGTCGCGCTTGCCCTTGGGCAGCGGCAGGCCGAGCGGCACCAGACCCAGCCCCTCGCCATGGGCCACCCGCGTCACGCCCGCGGTGGCGGCGGTCACCACGTCGGGGTGGGCGCTGGCCAGCTCGTGCACCAGATGCGGGTCGGCGGGCTCGCTGGTGTTGGAAGGGCCGGCGTGGGAAGGGTCGGGAGAGGTCATGTCCATAGGGCGCGGTCTCTGGAGAGCTTTTCACAAATTCGCACTGGCGGTCCGCGGCCATCCATGTCATGAGCCACGTCCCGCAGGGGCAGTCCCGGCCCCGAGGCAGGCATCAAGCCATGACCAGACCGCTCCGCGCAAAGATTCTCCGACCCGACCTCGATCCGGCCAACCGCAAGGGCTCCAGCGGGGAGAACCGCTGCCGCTGCTGCGGGCGGCCCGGCGGCGCCGTCGTGCGCTGCCTGCCGGACGGCCGCTGGTACGATGCCGCCGACCAGACCTGGCGCGACGGACGCGGGCGGCGGGCGGCCTGGCCCGACGTGGTGGAGTATGCCGAGACGCGCGACGTGCAGGTCGTGGTGCGCCCGGTCCGCCCCTCCGGCAACCCGGAGGCCCGCCCGAAGAACCTCTGCCGCCGCTGCCACATGCAGGAGGAGGCGCTGCGCAACGCCATCCGCTCCCGCATCCGGGCGCGGATGCGCCGCGCGCTGGGCGACCTGTTCCTCGGCGATTATTCGTCGCCCGGCATCCTGGAGCGCGCCATGGCGCTCTACCGCCGCAAGCCCTGAGTCCAAAGCGAACGTCCGTTCGCATTGGACTCACATCGCCTCACTCGCCGGCGGGCTTCGGCCGCACGTGCGGCCGGGACCGCCGTCGCGGTCCAAAGCGAGAGGTTTCTACACCGGTTCCTGCGGCTCGCCGGGCATGGGCGGAGCCTCCACCGGCTCGTCCGGCGGGGCGTCGGGGGGCAGCGGCATGGGGATCGGCACATCGGGTTCCTGCCGGGGCGGCGGGTAGGGGCTCATGTCCGGTCTCCGGTGATGGGGTGGGGCCGTTCTGTGGAAACACCGCCTCCGCGCAATCGCTCCCTTGGTTCCTCTACCGGTGCGGCGCATGACCAAAATCAAAGCGGCGGACCGGGGCATCGCGGACAATGCCCGCGAAAGGATCGCCCGCCCATGCCCAGAAGCTTCATTCTCGCTCCGCTTGCCAAGACACAGGCCGATCAGGCGCTGCCCGTCGTCCAGACCCTGCACCGTGACATGACGCTGGACGAGTGGCGGCAGGTGGCCGCCCTGTTCCTGCAGGATGGCGGCGACGGTGGGGTGATGGCCTGCGAGATGAGCGACGGCCACATCCGCGGCCTGTTCTGCTACCGCGTCAGCGCCGAAGGGATGATCCGCGTGCTGACGGTGCCGATCTTCATCGCGGTTGGGCTGTTCGACGCCGCGGTGACCTCGGCGGCGCAGGCCGACGGCATCGACCTGCTGGCGCGCAAGCTGGGTTGCTCGTCGGTGGTGGTGGACGAGCGCGGCTGCGTCGTCGCGGCGACCGCGCCGAAGCTCGACGCCGCGGGCCTGTTCGGCCGGCTGGGCTACCGCCGGGTCGGGCAGGCCTTCGTGAAGGACGTGGCGGCGGGATTCGGCGGCGAGGGCTATCCGGTGGCGGGCCGGGCCTGAAACGGAATGGAGCGGGGGATCAGGCGGCGGCTTCGAGCACCGCCGGATTCTCGATGCGGATGCGGTCGTTGGTCAGGCGGGTGATCGCCCCGGCGACCTCCAGCTTGCGCAGCACGCGCGACAGCGTTTCGGGGCGCAGGCCGAGATAGGCGCCGATGTCCACCTTCGGCATGGGAAGGAAGACGCTGGGCGTTCCGTCGGCCAGCGGCCGCGACCGCCGCGACAAGGCGAGGAGGAAGCTGGATACCCGCTCCACCGCCGTCTTGCAGCCGAGCAGCAGGATCTGGTCCTGCGCCGCCGACAGCTCGACCGAGGTCATGGCGAGCAGCCGCCCCTGAACCGCCGGGTGCCGTTCCATCAGGCGGCGCAGCGCCGTCCGCGACATCCGGCAGACGGTGGAGGCGGTGACGGTCTCGGCGGTGTAGGCGTAGCCGCTGCCCACGGCCAGCCCGATCACGTCGCCCGCCGTGGCGAAGCCGGTGATCTGCTGCCGTCCGTCCGGCAGGGTCTTGTAGAGCTTCAGCATGCCCGACATGACGGTGAAGACGGCCTCGGCCTCTTCCCCCTCCATCACCACCGGGGTCGCCGACAGCAGGTCCAGCGGACGCGACGTCGTCGACAGGTCCGGGAGGTCTCCGGCGGTCAGAGCGCCGCACAGCCCCTTGCTCCGCGCCGAGCAGCCGGCGCAGCGGCCGGTCACCGTCTCCGCCGCCCGCGTCGGCGGAGCGGGAATCGGCGGCGGGACAATGGCTGCGGTGGTGGCGGCGGCGACGGAGAAGGTCATGACATGTACCCCTGGGCTGTCTCGCTTCGGCGCCGTGGGACGGCGCGCTCGCTTCGGACGTCCGGTCCGGACCAAAGCATCAAACTAAGGTCTTGAAACCGAGCCAAAGGTATGAGGTATGACCAGGACCCGCCCTGATCTGGATCAACCGGGCCCCGGATCGGTCCGGCGGTGGGGCAACCGGACAGGGCAACGGCCCGGAGGGTGATCCGGGCCGCGAGGCATGATTTCGTTGCGGTTCAGAGAGTCCGGCCGGGCCGTCCGCGCGGCGGGAAGCGGCTGGAGGTGGCGCGCATGGTGCCGTCCGCCATCGGCATGTCCCCGGATTCCGCGTCCTCGTCGTCGCCGCGGGGGCGACGGGACTCGCGGTCCGTCACGCGTGCCGCTTCGGCGCGGGTGACGGAGGCTTCCAGCTCACGGATGCGCGCCTGCAGGCTGCCGACGACCGCGGCGCCCGCCTGACGGGACTTGAACTGTTCGAGATCCTGCTTCAGGCGGAGCAGTTGACTCTTCTGTTCCTGGAGGCTCGGACCGTCCCGGCGCTTCGTTACGCGATAGACTTTTTCGTCAAATCGGTTCACTGCGTTTCTCCTGTCTGCTCTTAAGCAGATTGGGTCGACGCGCCGCTGCACCATCTCTCGAATGGGATAGGCCCTTCATTTCCACCGCTGGTGGCAGCGGAGGGAACGTCCTTTGCGGTGATTCTTCGTGGCGATCAGGGCATCCGTTCGTTGACGCTCCGTTCCGCGGCGACCGCGGCGGCCAGCGCGTCGCGGTAACGGCGCAGCCGCGCGTAGGTCGGCCAGACCATGCCGACCAGCGGGTCGCACCAGTGGACCAGGACCATCAGCCCCATTCCGGCGAATCCGCCGATCAGGGTGCCGGTGAGCAGGCCGGGCAGGGCGCCCAGGATCCAGGGATCGGACAGCCGCCCGGCGTCGTAGGCCTCTACCGCCGCCATCCCCACCGTCGCCGCCAGGGCCAGCGCGACCCCGACGCGCCCCGGCGCGTACCAGATCCGCAGATCCTCCCGGGTCAGCCCGTAATCCTCGGGGATCGGGCGCGCCGCGGCCTCCACAACGCCGTCCGGTACACCGTCCGGGCGCGCATCACCATCGCGCGGCGCGCCGAACACCGCGACGGGAGTCCCGCCGCCCTCGATCACCCGCCAGCGCCGCCGCGGGTCGCCGCCATCGTCTTCCAGCCGTTCCATCGCGCGATATTGCGCGGGCGGACGGGTTTCGGCAACGACGCTCTTGCCCGCCGCCGCCAGCCCGAGACTCAGCCGGGGCTTCCCGCCGCCGTGCCGGCTCCGGCAGACGGCGGCGGGAAGCCGCCATCGGCGGGCACCGCCTCGCAGTCCGCCTCCAGGGCGTATTTCACGATGGTGCCGTCGATCAGCCTCAGATCGTAGGATGGGTGCCCACCCAGGGTCCGCGCGATCACCATGGCGTCCCGTCCATGATGCCGGACCTTCGTGCCCAGTCGCAGCATGGTTCCAACCCCCGCATCCCGTGTTTCGTTAACGAAACCTTACGCCGGAGTGCCGCCGCCGGACGAGCAACAAAAAGGGGCATGCGGATGGGGCGACGGGCCTTTGCTTTGGGCATTGCCGGGATGATGTTTGCGGTCCATCATCCGCGGGTCGCACAAATCAAGAAGCCGAACCGTACAGAGGAAACGCACGGGTATGGATGCACAGGATCTGCGCGCGCTCCAGGCGCCGCTGAAGGACAAGTACAAGGACGCCCCGGAGTCGGCGGTGGTTACGCTGAAAGCCCGCGGCGCGCTGGACGACTCCGGCATCGCCTGCAAGGTGGATACGGGCCGCGCGCTGGTCGAGGCCGGCCTGCACCCGGCGACCGGCGGGCCGGGCACCCAGGCCTGCTCCGGCGACATGCTGCTGGAGGCGCTGGTGGCCTGCGCGGGCGTGACGCTGAAGGCGGTCGCCACGGCGCTGGAGTTCAAGCTGCGCGGCGGCACGGTGTCGGCGGAAGGCGACCTGGATTTCCGCGGCACGCTGGGCGTGGCGAAGGACGTGCCGGTCGGTTTCCGCGCCATCCGCCTGCGCTTCGAGTTGGACACCGACGAACCGGCGGAGCGCATCGCCAGCCTGACCAAGCTGACCGAGCGCTATTGCGTCGTCTACCAGACCCTGGCCAACCCGCTGCCGATGGCGCTGTCCGTCGAGACGGGAGCCTGATGGAAGGATGGCCGGTCCAGCGGGTCCGGATCGGCCATTCCCCACCCATCAATCGTTGAGGCCATCAATCGTTGAGGCCATCAATCGTTGAGGAAGGGGTTGTACAGCCGCTCTTCCCCGATGGTCGAGGTCGGGCCGTGGCCGGGGATGAAGGTCACGTCGTCGCCCAGCGGGAACAGCTTGCTGCGGATCGATTCGATCAGGTCGCCGTGGTTGCCCTTGGGGAAGTCGGTGCGGCCGATGGAGCCCTGGAACAGCACGTCGCCGACGATGGCGATCTTGCTCGGCTTGTGAACGAAGACCACATGGCCCGGCGTGTGGCCCGGACAGTGGTGGACGTCCAGCGTCAGATTGCCGACCGTCACCGTGTCGCCTTCCTCCAGCCAGCGGTCCGGCGTGAAAGAGCGGACCGGCGGGAAGCCGAACATCTGGCTCTGCATCGGCATGCCGTCGATCCAGAACTGGTCCTCGCGGTGCGGCCCCTCGATGGGCAGTTTCAGCTCGTCGGCGAGGTCGGCGACGGCGCCGGCGTGGTCGATGTGGCCGTGGGTGACCAGGATCTTCTCCAGCGTCACGCCCTTCGACTGGGCGGCGCGCAGGATGCGCGGAAGATCGCCGCCGGGATCGACGGCGGCGCCCTTCATCGTCTCCGGACACCAGAGCACCGTGCAGTTCTGCTGGAACGGAGTGACGGGAACGATGATGGTCTGCATGCCGCGTCCTTCGCCGGTCAATGATCAATGGTCAGGGATCGATTCGTGTTCGACCTTACGCGCCACCGTTTTCCAGGGCAAGAACCGGTACCAATTCCTGGGCAACGCGGCTATATGGAGTGCACTTTATCTTTATCCCATTCCGCCGCGGGGGGCGGTGCCGGACCGAATGCTGTCGCAAAAAGCCAAATACGCCCTGCGTGCGCTGATCATGCTGGCCGAACGGACGGACGACGAACTCGTCCTGATCGCCGAAATCGCCGAGCGGGAGAACATTCCGCGCAAGTTCCTGGAAGCCATTCTGGTGGAACTGCGCAAGCATGGCCTGCTGTTCGCCAAGCGCGGCAAGAGCGGCGGCTACCGTCTGGCGCGCCCGGCGGAGGAGATTTCCTTCGGCGAGGTGATCCGGCTGATCGACGGGCATCTGGCGCCGATTCCCTGCGCCAGCAAGAATTCCTTCCGTCCCTGCGAGGACTGCATCGACCCGCCGACCTGTTCGGTGCGCTGGCTGATGGTCCAGGTGCGCGACGCCACCGCCCAAGTGCTCGACAACCAGACCCTGTCCGACGCCCTGCGCCACCGTCAGGCGACCGGCGGCCTGCCCGTCAACTTCGACATCTGATTGGTGACTTCTGATCCGGGTCTGCCGGTTTAGGGCATCAGATCCACGGCGATGAACACCCGGTCCAACGCGCGGTTCGTCGCCTCGCGCAGGATTCCCACCTCCAGAAGCTCGTCCACCAGAAGCTGGGCGCCGCGGAAGGTGCTGCCCAGCCGCTTCTGCACCCGCCGCACGGTCAGGGCGGGCTCCTCGAACAGAAGCTCCAACAGGTCCGGGGTGCGGGAATTGCGGCGCTTGGCCCCCACCCGCTGCTGCCAGCCCTCCGCGGTGCGGTCCAGAGACAGGGCGCGTTCCCGCTCCCGCCGCGCCGTCTCCGCCGCCGTGTCGGCCAGCCACAGCCGCCATCCCTCCTCCCGCCCGCAGGCGGCGAGGCCGGCGGTCGTGCGGTCGGCGTGCAGCGAGACGGACATTGGCAGCCAGACGTTCGGCACCCGGCAGCAGCGCGCCACGGCCAGCGCCGCCATCAGCCGGGCCGAGGGCACCGCCCAGGCGGGAATGCGCAGATCGGGCGCCGGGCGCAGCAGTTCGGCCAGCATGCCCACGCCGCCGAGCAGGGCCGGCGAGTCGCCGGCCTGATCCAGACGCTTGAGCAGGGTGGCCGCCTCCGCCTCGCGGTCCGCGGAGAAGGCCAGCCGTCCGGGATCGCGGCCGGACACCTCCGCCTGAAGGCAGCGCCACAATGCCTCAGCCCAGCCCAGCGTCCAGGCGGGAGGCGTGTCGTCCGCCGCAGGTGTGGCGTCGCCATCCTCGTCGTCGGGCGGGAAGGAAAAACGGACGTCCGACCCGGCCTCCAGTTGCGCCACCGCCCGCCAAGCATCGGCGGCGGCCCCGCTGGACGGGATCGGCGCCCGCGTGTTTCCCGCGTGGCGAGCCGGGGCGGCGATGACGCCTTGGGTGAACAGAGCGCCTTGCCACAGCGCGCGGACCGACTGCGCCGCCCCCCGTCCGGCGGTGGGGACGAGGTCGGTGCCGATGGTCGCCACCAGGAATTCCGCCGGGTCCACCGCCACCCCGTCGAGCCGCGCCGCCGCGCAGGACTCGCGCCGCGCCGCGTCGGCCCACAACCGGCGCCGGCGTGTCGGGTCCTGGACCACCTCCGCCAGCCGGCCGAGCGCGCGTTCGGACTCCAGAAGAGCGGTCAGCAGTGCGGGGGAGAGGGGCTGGACTGTTGCGGACATGGCCGTTCGGGACAGGAGGCGGAGAGGGCGCGCATGATAGCGATCCGACGCATCGCTTCCAGCCCGATCCGTGAGGAAGCGATTTTACAGTGCGATGTGAAATTAACGCGGCTTGGCGTGGGAAATGACAAAAAACAGCCTTGCGGCATCCGAGGAATCATGCAAACTCTAGGAGGCAAATGGATATTGCATATACATTATAAAGAGTGTGGATACGGCGCGAGCGCCGGGTTTGTGAACAGCGGTGCGGCGCATGGTCTTCGGGCCGGTGCCGCCCCCCAATGAACCATACTGAGGGAGTGTGCCATGTCGTTTCGTGATCGGCTCTCCGCGCTCCGCGCGAACCGGTTTTCCGTTGGCCGGCTCTCCGTAGGCCGCCTGTCCGCAATGGCCGCGGGTGTTGCCCTCGCCATGCTGACCATCGCGCCCGCCAAGGCGCAGACCACGCTGCTGAACGTCTCCTACGACCCCACCCGTGAATTCTATGTGGAGTTCAACAAGGCGTTCGCCAAGAAATGGCAGGCGGAAAACGGCCAGACGGTGACCGTCAAGCAGTCGCACGGCGGGTCGGGCAAGCAGGCGCGCTCGGTCATCGACGGGCTCGACGCCGACGTGGTGACGCTGGCGCTGGCCTACGACATCGACGCCATCGCCGACTCCGGCGCCTTGCCGAAGACGTGGCAGACGCGCCTGCCGAACAACAGCTCTCCCTACACCTCGACGATCGTCTTCCTGGTCCGCAAGGGCAACCCGAAGCAGATCAAGGACTGGGACGACCTGCTGAAGCCGGGCGTGCAGGTCATCACCCCGAACCCGAAGACCTCGGGCGGGGCGCGCTGGAACTATCTGGCGGCCTGGGCCTACTCGCTGGAGAAGAACGGCAACGACGAGGCCAAGGCCAAGCAGTTCGTCGCCGACCTGTTCAAGAATGTCCCGGTGCTGGACAGCGGCGCCCGCGGCTCCACCGTCACCTTCACCCAGCGGCAGCTCGGCGATGTTCTGCTGGCCTGGGAGAACGAGGCCTTCCTGTCGCTCCAAGAATTCGGCGCCGACAAGTTCGACATCGTCGTGCCGTCGCTGTCGATCCTGGCGGAGCCGCCGGTCACGGTCGTCGATTCGGTGGTCGACCGCAAGGGAACGCGCAAGGCGGCGGAAGCCTACCTGAACTTCCTCTACACCCCCGAAGCGCAGGAGATCGCGGCGAAGAACTTCTACCGCCCGCGCCTGCCGGAGGTCGCTGCGCGGTATGCGGATCGCTTCCCGAATGTTAAGCTTGTGACCATCGACGGTTCCTTCGGGGGCTGGCGCACGGCGCAGGAGAAGCATTTCGCGGATGGCGGCGTCTTCGACCAGATTTACCAGAAGGGCCGCTGACCCGTGGTCGCGGCAACCACCAGCGACGCCGTGCTTCCCAATACGGGGGGCACGGTGTTGAGCGTTCTTCGAAAACCCAGCGTCCTGCCCGGCTTCGGGCTGACCCTGGGATTCACGCTGACCTATCTGTCCCTGATCGTCCTGCTGCCGCTGGCCGCGCTGGCGCTGAAGGCGGCGGGGCTGGGCTGGTCCGGCTTCTGGGACGCCGTGCTGACGCCGCGCGTCCTGGCCGCCTTCAAGGTCAGTTTCGGGCTGTCGCTGGCCGCCGCTGCGGTCAACGCCGTCTTCGGCTTCATCGTCGCCTGGGTGCTGGTGCGCTACCGCTTCCCCGGCGACCGGATCGTCGACGCGCTGGTGGATCTGCCCTTCGCCCTGCCCACCGCGGTCGCCGGCATCGCGCTCAGCGCGCTGTACGCACCCAACGGCTGGATCGGCTCCCTGCTGATGGAGTGGTTCGGGCTGAGGGTGGCCTTCACGCCGCTGGGCATCGCCATCGCCTTGACCTTCATCGGCCTGCCCTTCGTGGTGCGCACCGTGCAGCCGATCCTCCAGGACCTGCCGCCGGAGGAGGAGGAGGCCGCCGCGGCCCTGGGGGCCACGCGCTGGCAGGCCTTCCGGCGGGTGGTGTTCCCGGCGCTCCTGCCGGCCCTGCTGACCGGCTTCGCCCTGTCCTTCGCCCGCGGGGTGGGGGAGTACGGCTCGGTGATCTTCATCGCCGGCAACATCCCCGGCCTGTCGGAAATCCTTCCGCTGCTGATCGTCATCAAGCTGGAGCAGTACGACTATGCCGGCGCTGCCGCGGTCGGCGTGCTGATGCTGATGGCGTCCTTCGTGCTGCTGCTGGCCTTGAACCTGCTGCAAGCCTGGATGAGGTCGCGCCATGCTCGTTAAGAAAGCCGTCGGGTTCACCCCGGCGCTGGCCGACAGCCGCTGGGTGAAGGGGCTTCTGATCGCCACGGCGCTGGCCTTCCTGATGCTGTTCCTGGTGCTGCCGCTGGTCGCGGTCTTCGTCGAGGCGCTGCGCCGCGGCACGGACGCCTACTGGGCGGCCCTGATGGAGCCGGACGCGGTGGCGGCGATCAAGCTGACGCTGATCGTCGCGGTCATCGCCGTGCCGATGAACCTCCTCTTCGGGGTGGCGGCGTCCTGGTGCATCGCCAAGTTCGACTTCCGTGGCAAGGACGTGCTGATCACCTTGATCGACCTGCCGTTTTCGGTGTCGCCGGTGATCTCCGGCCTGATCTACGTGCTGCTGTTCGGGCTGCACGGGCTGATGGGGCCGTTCCTGAAGTCGCAGGGCATCCAGATCATCTTCGCCGTGCCGGGGCTGGTGCTCGCCACCGTCTTCGTCACCTTCCCCTTCGTCGCCCGCGAGCTGATCCCGCTGATGCAGGAGCAGGGCAACGAGGAGGAGGAGGCGGCTCTGGTGCTGGGCGCGTCCGGCTGGCAGACCTTCTGGCGCGTCACCTTGCCCAACATCAAATGGGGCCTGCTGTACGGCGTCCTGCTGTGCAACGCCCGCGCGATGGGCGAGTTCGGCGCGGTGTCGGTGGTGTCCGGCCACATCCGGGGCGAGACCAACACGATGCCCCTGCATGTCGAGATTCTCTACAACGAATACAACTTGGTCGCTGCCTTTGCGGTGGCCTCGGTGCTGGCCATGCTCGCCCTCGTCACGCTGGTCGTGAAGTCGGTGCTGGAATGGCGCTTCGGGGCTGAGCTGGCGGCCACCCGGCATTGAGGCGACGCACGTCATGGCGATCCAGGTTTCGGGCATCACCAAGCAATTCGGCAGTTTCCGCGCGCTCGACGCGGTGGACCTCGAGGTCCGTTCCGGCGAGCTTCTGGCCCTGCTCGGCCCGTCGGGCTCGGGCAAGACGACCCTGCTGCGCATCATGGCGGGGCTGGAGTTCGCCGATTCCGGCAGCCTCCTGCTCAACGGGGAGGAGGCGCTGAGCCTCACCCCGCGGGAGCGGCAGGTCGGCTTCGTCTTCCAGCATTACGCGCTGTTCCGCCACATGACCGTCTTCGAGAATGTGGCCTTCGGGATGAAGGTGCGGCCACGCGGCCAGCGCCCGGCCTCGACCGAGATCAAGCGGCGCGTCATGGAACTGCTGGAACTGGTCCAGCTCGCCCATTTCGCCGACCGCTATCCGGCGCAGCTCTCCGGCGGGCAGCGGCAGCGCGTGGCGCTGGCCCGCGCGCTCGCCATCGAGCCGAAGGTGCTGCTGCTCGACGAGCCGTTCGGCGCGCTCGACGCCAAGGTGCGCAAGGAGCTGCGGCGCTGGCTGCGCAAGCTGCACGAGGACATCCACATCACCTCTGTCTTCGTCACCCACGACCAGGAGGAGGCGCTGGAGCTGGCCGACCGCGTCGTGGTGATGAGCCAGGGCCGGATCGAGCAGGTGGGCAGCCCGGCGGAGGTCTACGACCGTCCGGCCTCGGCCTTCGTCTACGAGTTCCTCGGGCAGGTGAACCGCTTCGACTGTGTGGTGACCGACGGGGTGGCGCGGACGGCCAACGGGGCGCTGTCGATCCCCGCCGACGGCACGGTCCGCGGCCCGGCCATCGCCTATGTGCGCCCGCACGATCTGGGCCTCAGCCCCAGCGCCGGCGGGCCGGGCCGGGTGTCGGGCATCCATGTGGTGGGTCCGGACGCGCGGATCGAGATCGACCTCGCCGGCCTGCCGCTGGAGGCCGAGATGGACCGCGAGCGGCTGACCGCCCTGGGCCTGCGCCTCGGCGACCAGTGCAGCGTCCACATCGACCGCGCCCGCGTCTTCCCGCAGCCGTGACTGCTACACCGACGGCGCCCGGCCTAACCGCGAAAAGGGGCGGGCGGGGCGCCCCGCCTCATGCGAACGGGATTTCTGCGGGCCATGGAGCCTGCCCCGTCCGGGCCACGGACTAAGTCCAACGCCGACTCGTAACGCCATTGCCTTCTGGCGATGCGGACAGTGGATGTGTTGAGCCTTCCGCATTGCACCAAATGCAGGAGGCTCCGGTGGACCATTCAGGACTGTCGCAGGCCCCCGGCCCCGGCGCCGCCGCCCTGCGGACGGACACCGGGGCCGGAGCCTGGTCGCCGCCGCTGCTGCTCGTGCTGCCGGTGATCCTGGCGCTGCTTCTGCTGCCGCTCATCCTGGTGGAGATGCCGCCGCTGCTCGACTACCCGAACCATCTGGCGCGGGTGGACGTGCTGCTGCATTACCGAACCGACCCCTTTCTGGGCGACCATTACACCGCATCCCTGACGCCGGTGCCGAACCTGCTGATGGAGGCGGTGATGCTGCCGCTGGCCAGCGTGCTGCCGCTGTACATCGCCGGGCGCGTCTACATGGCGCTGGCCGGGCTGCTGACCCTGTTCGGGGCGATGCTGCTGAACCGCACGCTGTTCGGGCGGTGGAGCCTGTGGCCGCTGTGCGGCGCGCTGTTCATCTACAACGCGACGCTGATCGGCGGCTTCATGAGCTTCTCGCTCGGCCTCGGCTTCCTGCTGGTCGGGCTGTCGCTGTGGATCGCGCTGGCGGGACGGCGCTGGCAGGTGCCGGTGGGGATGGGCTGCGCGCTGTTCCTCTATTTCGCCCACGCCATCGTGCTCGGCTCCTTCCTGCTCTGCCTGTTCGCGGTGGAGGCGGTGAAGTATGTGGGGCAGGGGCGCAAGCCGCCGACGCTCGCCAATCTCGGGCGCGACGCCCTGCGCTTCGCCGCGCTTCTGGTCCTTCCCGTGGCGCTGTTCGCCGGCACGGTGGGGACGCACCTCCTGCAATCCGATGCGGCGGCGGTGGGCGCCCGCGACAGCACGCCGGTCCTGCTGCTGAAGGAGGTCTATTGGCGGCTGAAGAAGCTGACCGAGCTGAAACAGTGGGGGTACCGGCTGCACGACATGCTGGCCCCGGTCTTGAACTACAACACGCTGCTCGACGTGGCGACCCTGCTGCTGATCCTGGGCGGCATGGTGGCGGCGCGTCTGGCCGGCTGGCTGCGCGCCGCGCCGGCGATGATGCTCGCGGTGGGGCTGTTCGTGCTGGCCTTCTTCGTCGTGCCGGACCCGTTCTTCGGCACCTATTTCGTGTCGATCCGCTTCTGGATCCTCGCGGCCTTCCTGCTGGTGGCCGGCACCGACATCCGCTTTCCCAGCGCCCGCGCCGCGGCGGCCTTCGCCGCCGGCCTGCTCGCCCTGCTGACGGTGAGGACCGGCGTGCTGACGCTCAACTGGCTGGCCTATGAGGACGATGTGGCCGACCTGCGCCGCGCCATGGAGCGGATCGAGCCCGGACGCTCCGTCCTGATCGCCTGGGCGGGGCAGGAGGCCGGCTGCTGCAACACGCGGGAGTTCCTGCTCACCCAGCCGCCCTGGCGGCACGCGCTGGTCGCCTTGCCCAGCCTGATCCATCTGCCGTCGCTCATCACCGTGGAGCGGCGCGCCTTCGTCCCGACCCTGTTCAGCCACCCGGGTAAGCAGCCGCTGACCGTGACCCAGCCCTACCGCGACCGCTGCATGGCGATCTACGAGGGGGTTCCGGTGGACGTCCGCCTGCTCTCCCGCCCTGGGGAGGCGACCCTGCGCGACCATGTCGAGCCCTGCCCGCACTACATCGGCTGGCGGGACAAGTACGATTACGTGCTGGTGATGTTCTCCAACGTCTTCCACGCGGCCGGGCTGACGCCGCCGCCGGGAGCGCAGGAGGTCTACCGCGGCACCGTCTTCGACCTGTGGCGGGTCGAACGCTGACGTGATCGCTCAATCGTTTTGGCCGGCTGGCTCGCTGAGCGCGTCGTAGCCGCGGTCGCGGACGCTTTTCAGGCTCTGGTCGATGGTCTCGGCGTCCACCCCGGCGTTGCGCAGCACGAGGCTGGCCAGTTGCAGGCTGGCCTCCAGCGTCTCCGGCACCACGGCGCTGGCCCCGGCCCTCTTCAGCCGCGCGCCGCGGTCCAGATCGTGGGCGCGGGCGGCGATGGCCAAGCGCGGGGCGGCCCGGCGGATGGCCTCCACGGCGCGCTCCGCCATGTCGGGGCGGTTGACGGTGATGACAGCGGCCCGCGCCCGCTCGATCCCGGCGGCTCGGAGAACGCCGATCTGGCTGGAGTCGCCGTAATAGACCGGCAGCCCCTCGGCCCGCGCCGCCGCCACCCGCTGCGGGTCGAGGTCCAGCGCGACGTAGGGGATGTCGTGGGTGCGCAGCAGCCGGGCGACGGCGCGACCGACCCGGCCGTAGCCGGCGATCAGCACATGGCCGGTGATGTCGCTGGTCTCCACCCCGAAGGCCTCGGCGCCGTAGCGGGCCTCGACCTTCTGGGCCAGCCGCTGGGCAATGGCGCCGACCAGCGGTGTAACCGCCATGCTGAGCGCCACGCAGGAGGACAGCAGCAGCCCCGTCTCGCCCTCCAGCACCGCCAGCCGCGTCGCTTTGCCGATCAGCACGAAGGCGAACTCGCCGCCCTGCGACAGCAGCAGCCCGATGCGCAGCGACGTCGCCAGCCCGAGCCCCGACAGGCGGCAGAGCAGGAACAGCAGGATGCTCTTGCCGACCAGAAGCGCGGCGGTCACCATCAGGATGTGGTCGGCGCGCTGGAGCATGGCCGGCAGGTCCAGCGTCATGCCAACGGTCATGAAGAACAGGCCGAGCAGTAGGCCGCGGAACGGCTCGATGTCGGCCTCCACCTGATGGCGGTAGGCGGTGTCGGCCATCAGCATGCCGGCCAGGAAGGCGCCCAGCGCCATCGACATGCCGGCCGCCCCCGTCAGCCAGGCGACCGCCAGCACGACCAGCAGGTTGGTCGCCGTGAACACTTCCGGGCTCTTGGCCGAGGCCACGAAGTGATAGACCGGGCGCACCACGAAGCGGCCCAGCAGCATGATCGCGCCGATCGCGGCGACGGCCTTGACCCCGGCCAGGGCGAGCGCCCAGGGAATGCTGGTGTCGCCGCCGGCCAGCAGCGGCAGCAGGGTCAGCAGCGGCACGACGGCCAGATCCTGGAAGATCAGCACGGCGACCGACACGCGCCCGAACCGCGCCACCGTCTCCCCGCGCTCGACCAGCAGCTTCAACACCGTGGCGGTGGAGGAAAAGGCCAGCATGCCGCCGATCACCAGCGCCGCCGCCATGCCCTCGCCCAGCGCGTAGGCGACGGCGGCGATGGCGGCGCTGGTCAGGACGACCTGCATCAGCCCCAGCCCGAAGATGTAGCGCCGCATCGCCCGCAGGCGCGACAGCGGCAGCTCCAGCCCGATGGCGAAGAGGAGGAAGACCACCCCGAATTCGGACAGGACCTGGGGAAGCTCCATGTC
>NZ_CP007794.1:305000-1350000 GCF_000632475.1 Azospirillum argentinense | reverse complement strand
AGAGCTGCATCCCCTCCGGATCGGGGGTCGGCGGCTCCTCGAACAGCCAATTGAAATGGGTGTCGTCCAGCAGCGGGGAGTCCGCGCCGAAGTGGTCGCGCTGGAAGGACTCCAGCGCGACACGATCCTCGGACATGAACCGTTCCACACCCCGCTGAAGCCAGGGCATTGCGGTCATGCGTCGCTCCCATCCACCTCGACCGGCTGCACCAGCGCGGCGTTGCGCAGGATGCGGCCCGACGTGCGGCGCTTCAGGACGATGTCCTTGTAGACGCGGCGGACCTGATCGACCGACAGGTTGAGGGCGCGGGCCGCCTCGTCCTCCGGCACGCCGTGGCCATAGGCGCAGAGCGCCAGGTCGAGCTTGTCGTAGGGGATGGCGTAGTAGAACTCCTCCTGCGACTGCGGCAGGGTGTAGGTGTCGGTGCTCGGCGACTGGCTCTGGATGTCGTCGGGCAGGCCGAGCCAGGCGGCCATCTGGTAGACCTGGGTCTTGAACAGATGGGCGATCGGCTTCAGGTCGGCCAGACCGTCGCCGCCGCGCACGAAGAAGCCCAGCTCATACTCCAGCCGGTTCGGCGTGCCGAGGACCGCGTAGTTCAGCCGGTCGGCGTGGGTGTATTCCATCGTCTTGCGGACGCGCTGCTTCAGGTTGGTGGCGGCGACCACCGACAGATAGACGTCCACCGGCATGCGGCTGGTCTGGCGGTCGCCCTCCGGCGATTCCACCGTCATGGTGAAGTAGTTGACGCGGTCGGCGTCGAGCAGGCCGGCGGCGAGGCCGATCTTCTGCTTCCAGCCCGGACCGTATTCCGGGAAAAGGCGGCGGATGGCGCTGTCGCGGCGGTCGTAGCAGCCGAGCGCGGTCAGCGGAGCGGTAAGGTTCTCCATGATCGGCTCAATGCCCAGGCTCTCGCAGAGCAACCGGCCCCGGCGGGTGCTGTCGGGCGAGGATTCCTTCTCCGGCATCAGGATGGCCAGGACGCGCTCCGGCCCCAGCGCGCGCACGGCCAACGCCGCGCAGACCGAGCTGTCGATGCCGCCGGACACGCCGAGCACGATGCCCTGGCGCTTCAGGTCGTGGGCGACGGTGCGCTGGATGAACTGTTCGATCTCCCGGGCAGCCGCCGCGCAGTCGAGCGAGAGGGCGTTGGCGTCGAAGGGATGCAGGGCGTTCAGCATGGTGTCGGTTTTCCCGGTTGGCGTTGTTGCATCGACTGTGAGAAGGGGACTGTGAGAAGGGGACTGTGAGAAGGACTGTGCCTTGGGGACCGCGCCGGTCCGCCGGATCAGGCGGCGGCGCTGTCCAAATGCTCTTCGAGAATGTGGATGGGCGTGGCGTCCAAGCGGGCGCGGAGCGTCGAGGCCCGACCCGGCAGCTCGTCCAGCACGTTCCTGGCGAGCATCTGGAGGGTGAGCACGCCGACCAGGGCCATCTCCTCGCGCTCGCCGGCCATACGGCCGTCGGTGCGGTGGGCCTTGGCGGCGAGGGCGGCGACGCCGGCGGCATCGACCAGCCCGTAGCGGTTCAGCGACTCCTCGGACAGCAGGTCCTGGACATAGGCCGGTGCCTGGGCGCCGAAGAGGGCGGTGGTCATCGGGGCGCGGTAGGGGCGCTTCGGACGGTGGAAGATCTCCGCCGGCAGCAGGCGCGAGGCGACGCGGCGCAGCGCCAGCTTGTCGCGCAGCCCCAGCATCTTGACCCGGTCGGGGAGGGCGGCGCAGAGGTCGTCCACCTCCGGATCGAGGAAGGGGTAGCGGACCTCGATGCTGTTGGCCATCGCCACCCGGTCGCCCTGGCTGGTCAGCAGGTAGGGCGACATGAAGGCGGCGATCTCCGTCCACTGGGTGCGGGCAAGCGGGCTCCAGCGCGACCAGCCGGCGGGCAGATGGACGGCGACGGCCTCGTCGAAGGCCTGCGCGTTGGCGGCGGAGCGCACGTCCGGAGCCAGCAGGCGCTGGGTCCAGGCGGTGTTCTGCCAGCGGATGCGGTGGGCGTAGAAGGGATCGTCGGTCTCCGTCATGCCGCGCTTCCAGAAGGCCTGCCAGAGCGGGCTGTCCTTCTGGCCGCTGGTGGCGGCGTAGGGATGGATGCGGCTGAGCAGCTTCGGGCGCGCCGTGGAGTGCGGCTGCCGCGCCCAGAAGCGGCGGACCTTGTCCTCCTTGAAGATGTCGTAGCCGGCCAGCCACTCGTCGGCGCCCTCGCCGGACAGCACGACGCGGATGCCGCTGTCGCGGACGAGGCGGGAGAGCAGGAAGAGCGGCGCCGGGGCGGTGCGGACCAGCGGCGATTCGCCGTGCCAGATCACATCGGGCAGGGCCGCCTGGATGTCCTCCGCCGTGCAGAGGATGTCGTGATGCTCCGTCCCGACATGGCCGGCGACCAGCCGCTGCTGCGGCGTCTCGTCGAAGGCGTTGTCGGCGAAGCGCACGCCGAAGCTGTGCATCTGCGTGGTGTCGAGCTTGCGGGCCAGCGCCGCGATCACCGAGCTGTCCAGCCCGCCGCTGATGTAGACGCCCACCGGCACGTCGGCGCGCAGCCGCAGGCGGATGGCGTCGAGCAGCTTCTCCTCCAGCCGGTCCGCCGCCTCGTCCAGCGTGATGCGGGACAGGGCGGGATCACCGGCCATGTCCGGCTCCCAATAGCGGGCCTCGTGCAGGCGCAGGTCGGCGTCGATGCGGATGGCGGTGGCCGGCGGCACGCTCTGCACCCCGGCGAAGACGCTGCCCTGGGGGGCGACGCTCCAGTGGGTGAAGACCTGGGCGAGGCGGGCGGCGTCGAAGCGCGGCTCGACGCGGCCGCCGCCGAACAGGGCCTTGGCCTCCGACGCGAAGGCGAGATGGTCGCCGCTGCGGGCGTAGAACAGCGGCAGGATGCCCAGCCGGTCGCGGACCAGCCACAGCTCGCGCTTCACCGCGTCCCACAGGCCGATGGCGAACTGGCCGTTCAGCTTGGCCCAGGCGGCGGGGCCGTACTCCTCGAAGGCGTGGACGATCACCTCGGTGTCGGTGCGGGTGTAGAAGCGGTGCCCGCGCGCCTCCAGGTCACGCCGCAGCTCGACGTGGTTGAAGATCTCGCCGTTGAATGTGATCCAGAGAGTCCGCTCCTCGTTGTGGATCGGCTGGAAGCCGCCGGCCAAGCCGACGATGCTGAGGCGCGCATGGGCGAGCCCGATCCGCCCGTCGCGGTAGAAGCCGTAGCCGTCCGGGCCGCGATGCCCGATCATGGCGATCATGCGCTTCAGTTCGTCGAGTCCGGCGGGCTCGGCACGCGGCCCGGCGAGAACTCCGGCGACACCACACATCGCACGCTCTCCTGTGTGTCTTGATCCGGCGGGAAAGGGATCGGCGGTAAGAAAGTCAGGCGGTTTCGGCGAGCATCGCGCGCTTGATCTTGCCGGACTCGGTCTTCGGCAACTCGTCGCGGATCTCGATGAATTTGGGCACCAGATGGCTTTCCAGGCGGCCCCGGCAGTGCTGGCGGATCGCCATCTCGGTCAGGGTGGCGCCGGGGCGGACGACCAGATAGGCCTTCACCGCCATGCCGTCGGCGGAGTCGGGCACGCCGAGAACGGCGGCCTCGACAACGGCTTCCAGTTCGTAGAGGGCGTTTTCGACCTCCTTGGGGCTGACCTTCTCGCCGCGGCATTTGAACACGTCGTCCTTGCGGCTGACGAAGTAGAGGCAGCCGTCGGCGTCCATGGTGAAGAGGTCGCCGGTGTAGAGCAGGGTTTCGCCCTGCGGCCCGCTGCGCAGGCGTTTGGCGGTTTCCTCCGGACGGTTCCAGTAGCCGCGCATCACGTTGGCGCCGCGGACCACCAGCTCCCCAACCTCGCCGGGGGCGGCGCGGTTGCCCAGTTCGTCCACCACATAGGCTTCGCAGTTGGGAATGGCCCGGCCCACCGAGGCGGTCTTGGTGCCGAGGTCGCGCGGGTCGAGGTAGCAGATGCGGGTGCAGCATTCCGTCATGCCGTACATCGAATAGAAGGCAGCATCCGGGAAGCGCTCGCGCAGGCGGTCGATGTGGGCGGTCGGCAGGGGAGCCGCCGCGTTGGTCAGGTAGCGCAGGGAGGACAGGTCGGCGGTCTTCAGCGCCTCCATCCCGAGAAGGGTGGAGAAGAAGGTCGGCACGCCGGGCAGGCCGGTGATGCGGTGCTTCACCATGCGCGACAGCGTTTCCGCCGGAAAGGCGAAGGAGCGTTCCAGAACCACCGTGAAGCCGACGCGCGCGCCGGTCAGGATCTGCGACAGGCCGTACCCGAAGGTCAGCGGCAGGACGCACATCACGACGTCGTCGGGCGTGTTCTCCAGATAGGTGGAGATCGACCAGGTGGTGTTCACCAGCGCGGCGTGGCTGAGCATCACGCCCTTGGGCCGCCCGGTGGTTCCCGAGGTGTAGAGGATGGCGGCCAGATCCTGATCGATCAGGCCGCGGTTCTGCGGCTTGGTGCCTCCGGATTGGGGGTCCGGGTGGGTAGCCACGATATCCGTGAAGGAGAGCCCGCCGGCCCCGGCCGGCACAGCGGGCCCAACCCACAGCGTGGTGGCGAGGTGAGGCGCCTCGCCAGCCGCCGGCACAACCTGCCGGGCGAGCGCGGAGGGTGCGATGAGCGCCCGGACGCCGGCGTCGGTCAGGATGTAGGCCAGCTTGTCCGCCTTGGTGGACGGGTTGACGGGGACGTAGACGGCCCCGGCCTTCAGCGCGCCGAACAGGCCCGCGACATACTCGATCGAGTTCTCCAGCATGACCGCCACCCGGTCGCCGCGCACCACCCCGGCGGACTGGAGCGCGCAGGCGACGGCGTCGCTCTGGCGATCCAGCTCGGCGAAGGTGACGGCGTTCTCCCCCGCGATCAGCGCGGTGTGGTGAGGCCGCCTTGCGGCGGTTTCGCTGAGGAACTGATGAAGCAGGTGCGCCATGACGCTGTTCCCTTGCCTGGCTTCGGTGACTGTCCCGATGACCCGTTCCGTCCTGGCGGATGGATCAGGCCGCGTCCTTCAGGGTCCGCTTGCGCTCGACGTAGGCGGCGATGCGGCTGACCGATTCGAGGTTGTCGGCCACCATGTCGTCGTCCTCGACGATGATGCCGAAGTGCTCCTCGAGGAAGGCCACGACGTGCATGATGCCGGTGGAGTCGATGATGCCGGTCTCCAGCAGGGATTCGGCGTTGTCGAAGCCGGAGTCGCTGCCGAGCAGGAAGTTCTCCACGATGAAGGCGCGGATTTCCTGGGTGGCGGGTGCGCTCAGGGTCGTCGTCTCGGTGGTGATGGCGGTCCGCATGTCGCTGGCAACTCCTGTGGGTTTGATCGTCGATCCTTGGCCGGCAGTTCGGGACGGTGGTCGGCCTCGTTGGGAGTTACTCCAAAGGGGCCGTTCCGTTCCTTTCGGTGTTACCGCCTCGTTGCGTGGGATTGGGAAAGGCATTTCCCGTTCTTTGCAGAGAGGCTTCGGCAACGCCGCCGAGTACGTCATTCTTTATTGCATTCGAATGCGGTGTTTTCGAGAGTGCAAAGGACGATCGGACGGTGAAGACAGTGGCTAACCACTCAGGGTCATTGCAATTGAGCAGGGAATACCTTCTCGTACTCTTGGGGAGCCCTCTCTGACTTGCGGCGTAGGAGGGCCTATCGCTCTCGTCATGGTTGCTGAGGGGCGGGCGTGCTTTCCCTCGCCCCTCCGGGGAGAGGGTGGCCCGAAGGGCCGGGTGAGGGGGGTGCCCGTGGCGCCAAGTCCGGCAAAAGCGCAACCCCCTCACCCTAACCCTCTCCCCAGAGGGGAGAGGGGACATGGGAAGCGCTTGTCATAAGGCGAGGATCACGCCGCCGGCAGCGGATCGCCGTGCGTCGGGGTGGTGGGGGCCGGCGTGACGCCGTCGCCTTTGCGCTTGCGCAGCCAGGCTGGAATGCCGGTCACCTGCACCGACAGCCAGTCCACCGAGGCATCGTCGGAAATCGGCACGGCGTGCAGCCGCAGCGGGTCGGCCTTCGGGCCGTTCCAGCCCGGATCGATGGTGCGCGCGGTGCGGTAGCCGGCCTGCCGGATGATCGCCACCTCGCGGTCGCTGAAATCGCCGTTGGGGAAGGCGAAATGACGGCAGGGCAGGCCGGTGGCCTCCTCCAGCTCGGTCTTGCACAGCGCGATCTCCTCGGCGCAGCGCTGGTCGTCGCATTGCAGGAGGATCGGGTGGGTGCGGGTGTGGGCGCCGTAATCGGTGACGGCGGCCAGATGCCGGACCTCGTCCCAGGTCAGCGACTGGCGGTCGGCGCCGTCCCGGTCGGGATCGTCGCCGGCTTCGGCAAGCTGGCGGCGGCGCTCCGGGTCGGGGAGGCGTTTCAGAGTCTCGGCGCCGATTCGCGCGGCGGCGGCGGTCTTCCACCAATAGGGGCGGGCCGTGCCGACCACACGGCTGCACAGGTAGATGGTCGGACGCACCCCGAATTCCTTGAACAGGGGTTCCAGGCGGGCGTTGTTGCGGTGGCCGTCGTCGAAGGTGACGACAAGCGGATAGGGCGGCAGGTCACCCCACCGCCCGCTTTCCAGCGCATCGGCCACCGCGTCCAGCGTGGTGAAACTGTAGCGTTCGGTGTACCAGGCGAGGTGCGCGCGCATCACCTCCGGGTCCGGATCGTGATACACGACGATGGTCACGTTCCGGCGCGCGAACAAGTTTCGGAACAGGGCACCGACTCCCGTCCAGCGCACGATTCCGGCCGCGATGGCTTGCTTCATGGGGATTGGACCTCTGCTGTGGTTCCGGTCCTTTGTTCACGGCTGGCGAGGCGGTTGCGGACCGGTTGAAAGGCAGGACGGGCTCGGTTCGGAACCGGGCCCGGATCGGCGGGATCGTCAGCCGGACCGCGCCCGGCGCGGCCCGATGGAGGCTGTGGGCGCCGGCTCGGACATCCAGCCGCGGGCGTTGCGGCGGTAGATCTCCACGATGCGCTCCCGGTAGACGGCGATGTCGAACTGGCGTTCGAAGCGGCGGCGGGCGCCCTGACCCAGCCGGCGGCGCAGCTCCGCGTCGTCGATCACGCGGGCCAGCGCTTCGGCCAGGGCCGTCCGGTCACCCGGCGGCACCAACAGGCCGGTCTCCTCATCGGCGATGGCGTCGCCCACGCTGCCGACCGGGGTGGCGACGATGGTCAGGCCGTTGGCCATGGCCTCCAGCACCGACATCGGCAGACCCTCGAACATCGAGGGCTGGACCAGCACATGGGCCTGCACCAGCTCCTTGCGGCAGCCGGTCTGGTCGAGCCAGCCGGTGAAGCGCACGCGCTCCTCAAGCCCCAGCGCCTTGGCCTGGACGCGGTAGGTCTCCAGGTCGCCGTCGCCGGCGATGGTCAACTGCCAGGAGCGGCTGCGGCACGCCTCGGACGCCAGGGCGTCCAGCAGCACGTCGATGCCCTTCAGCTTGATCAGGCGGCCGAGGAACAGCAGGCGCACCGGCCCGTCCTCCGCGCGCTCCGGGATCGTCTCCGGACCCGGAACCGCGTTGTGCAGCAGGGTCGTGCGGCGCACGGCCGGGAAGGTGGTGACCACCCAGTTGCGCCAGTATTCACCCAGCACCACCACCTCGCTGGTCATCTCCATCATGTGGCGGATGGCCCAGCGGGACAGCGGCTTGGCGTCCTCGTAATGCTTGGGGAAACGGCCCCCGTGCAGATGCAGGACGACCGGCACCCGGAACAGAGAGGCCATGGCGACGATCAGCCCCTTGCGGAGCACGCTGCCATATTCGGCCATGTGGATGTGCACGAGCTGGGCCTTGCCGGTCGCGAAGCAGCCGAACAGGCGCAGCATCGCTGCGGCGAAGTAGAAGGGCATCAGATGAAATTTCGCGTCCGGCCCGTAGCTGTCGATCACCTCGAACTTCACGTCGGGACGGTTCTCCCGTAAGTCCGTCGTGAAGTTGTCGACGATTCGCCCCATGCCGCCCTTTTCGAGCGTGCCGCCGGGTGAAACGATGTAGATCATATCCGCTCCTGACTGTCGCGCTCCCCTCGCGAGGCTTCAGGGAGGAAGGAATTAGGGACCCCGCGGAAAAATGGGTTCTTACTGTCGGCCCGCGCGGGTCAGCGATGGCTTCGCCGCCGCGGCGTCGGGCAGCGCTCCCAATGAGGGGCGCCGAACGGCGTCGGGACGGTTCAGCTCCGCATAGATGTCCTGAAGGCTGCGGCCATAGGACTCGATGACGAATTTCTCCAGGAACAGCCGGCGCCCCTCCGCCGACAGGTGCGCGTAGAGCGCCGGCCGGGCGGCAAGGTCGCGGACCGCATGGGCCAACGCCTCCGGGTCGTTGACCGGGACGATGCGCGCCGTCTCCCCGTCGGTCAGCACCTCCGGGATCGAGCCGACCGGGGTGGTGATGACGGGCATGCCGGTGGACAGCGCCTCCAGGATCACCATGGGCAACCCCTCGTGGGTCGAGGGAAGCAGCAGCATGTCGTGATCGCGCAGATGGGCGTGCGCCTGCTCGCGGGAGATCCAGCCCTCGAACCGGCATTCGCCGTCCACGCCCAGCTCCGCCGCCATGCGGCGGTAGCCCTCGACGTCGCCGCCACCGCCGATGGTCACGCGGAAGCGGAAGCCCCGGTCCTTCATCAGCCGGCAGGAACGCAGCAGCGTGCCGATGCCCTTGCGCTCCGACAGGTTGGCGAGCACCAGCAGCGACACGATCGCCCCCTCCGGCGGCGCCGCGCGGACGGGCAGGTCGGCGCCGATGTCCGGCACGGCGTTGTAGAGCACGCGGACCTTGTGCGGGTCCGTCCCGACCGACTGCACCAGGAAGTTCCGCCAGCTCTCGCCCAGCACCAGAGCGATGCCGCAGCGGTCGAACAGCCAACGGCTGATCGCGCGGGACACCGGCCCCTTTTCAAAATACTCCATGAAGGACGCGCCGTGCAGATGCACCACCGTGGGGCAGGAGAACAGTCCGGCGAAGAGCTGGACCACCGCCTTGCGCCAGACGCTGGCGTTCTCCGACACGTTGATGTGCACGACCGTCTGGCGGCGGCGCAGCATCAGGGCGCCCAGCCGCGCCAGCGTGCCGGCCAGATAGACCGGCGACAGCAGGGCGCTGCCGGTGCCGCGGGTGTCGAGCACCACGGTCTCCGGGGCGGTGGAGCTGTTCTGGAAGGCGTCGACGATGTAACCCGTCATCCGCCCGATCCCCCCGCCGCCGTCGAGCGCGCCGGGGGTGGCGAAGACAATGCAGGCGCGGGCCGCCTTTTTGCGCCGGAAACCCCTATCGATCAAACCCATTCTGCCCTCACGCCGCGCCGGGAGCCGAGAAGATGGCCTGACGCAGCCGACGCCGCAGCCCGACCGGCATCAGCGAATGCATCAGGAAGGTGGTCAGCGCCATCGGAGTCGGCGCGCCGTCCCGCAGCGCCGATTTCAGGATGCGCTTGCGCACCGCCGGGGTTCGCGCCGCCTGTTCGCCGCCGGTGGCCTGGAGCAGCAGGCTGGCGTAGGCGCGGGGCGACAGCTTGGGCCGCACCGACTCCGCCCAGTTCAGGGCCATGTCGATGTTGTGGCAGGTCGACAGGGTGATGCGGTCGGATTCCGTGTAGTGGATCGCCAGCACTTCCGGCACCGTCACCAGGGCGCAGCTTTCGATCTGCCCGCAGGAGATCAGCCACTCCCAGTCGTCGAAGGCCGATTTCGGGATCGGCTGGCGCTGGAGCAGCGCCTTCGGGGCGAGCAGGGTGGTGGTGGGGGCGAAGGTCTCGCCCTTGAACAGCCCGTGGCGGACGAACAGGTAGTCGCCGATCCGGTCCCGCGGGGTGCACAGGCGCCGCGGCCATTCGAAGTCGCCGCGGGCCGTCACCACCTTGCAGCGGCAGCTCATGATCGGGTAGCGCACGCCGGGCGGGCGGGCGGCCATCTGCAGGGCGATCTTGCCCGGCATCCACTCGTCGTCGTCGTCGAGGAAGGCGATCCAGGCGCCCTTCGCGCGCTCCACGCCCAGATTGCGGGCGCCGGCGGCGCCGCGGTTCTGTTCCAGCGCGATCACGGTCAGCCGCGCATCGCCGAACGCCCTCAGGCGCTCCTCGGTGGCGGGGTCGGGCCCGTCGATGACGACGACGACCTCGAGCGGGGCGTAGGTCTGTGCCAGCGCGCTTTCCACGGCCCGCGCGACCATGTCCGGCCGGTTGCGGGTGGGAATGACGACGGTGACCATCTCTTGTGAGGACGTCATGACATTACCTTCTGTCGCGACGGAGAATGCGGGGGGCGGAACATGAGGGGGCCTCCTTCCGTCAGCCGGGCCGGGCCGGACCGCTCCAGCCGGCGGCCGGAGGCCCGCCGTAGGAGGTTCCGTAAGGGGAGGAACTGGCGAAGCCGGCGTTGTACGCCTGCTGCTGGTCCTGCATCCGGGCCTGCATCTTCGCCCAGCGGCGGCGCTGCACGAGACGGGTCGCCGCGATCACCAGCACGATCCAGTTCAGGGAATGGCGCTCCAGGAACACGCTCTCCGACACCGAGATCAGCAGCAGGGCGCAGCCGACGGTGAAGATCCAGGCGGGCTCGGCGCGGTTTTCGCTGTAGCGGATGGCGCCGAAGCCCTGGATCAGCAGGCGGCCCATCAGCATCGCCGTCAGGATCACGCCGGGCAGGCCGAGGTCGAGCCACGCCTCCATCCACCCGTTGTGGGCGGAGTTGATGCCCCAGCCCTGGGTGAAGGTGCTGCCCGGACCGTAGGCTCCGTACCAGTAGGCGCCGTAGCCCCAGCCGAGCAGGAAGCGGTCCTGGATGGACATCAGCGTGTGTTCCCACAGCACCGTGCGCCCGGTCAGCGTCGGATCGCGGCCCAGCATGTAGAGGATGTCGTGCCAGAAGGTCGTGCCGCTGGTGATGCCGACCACCGCGACCAGCAGGACGAAGGCCATGGCCGGCGCGAAGCTGCGGATGCCGCCGCGCACGAAGCCGCTGACCAGCAGCAGGCCGGCGACCAAGATCGAGGTCACCAGGCCGGTGCCCGACCGGCTCATCACGATCAGCAGCAGGGCCATCAGCAGCAGCGGGCGGACCACCCAGCGCTTGCCCTCGCGCGTCCAGTCGAGCCAGAGCAGGCAGAGCACCAGCCAGACCATCATGCGGCCCGTGACGTTCTTCTGCCAGAAGATGCCCTTCCAGGCGCCGACATGCTGCTCGTGGTCGAGCCCGACCGCCGGCATGGCGAAGACCGAGGCGTAGGACAGCACCATCAGGATCGACAGGCCCGTCGCCAGCATCCGGACGATTTCCGGGAAGGTGTAGCGCAGGGCGAGATAGACGGCGAAGGCGGTGGTGAACAGGAAGGCCACCGCGCGGCGCAGCGTCACGTCCGGGTAGATCGACCACAGGGCCGACAGGAAGGCCAGCGCCACGATCAGCGACACCGCCGGGCTTCCCGTCGGGATGCGGAAGGCCAAGCTGGGCCGCAGCGCGATCAGGCCCAGGATCATGACGTAGACGGCCATGAAGTAGATCACCGCGCCCGGCGCGTCCGGATCGGTCGCGCCGCCGCCGGTCAGCAGCGCCGGGAGCACCGACCCGCCGAACGAGACGATGCAGAAGACGGTGATGCTCTTTTCCAGAACTTCGAGGACTTTCATGGGGCCGCTGTTCCGGTGAAAAGGGCTGCTATGGCAGTGAACGCCCATGACGGGCGCACCGCATCGTTTTCTGAAGATGCCAACCCGATGCCCGGACCTGTAGCCGGGCGGAGGCATTAGGCCGAAGGAGGCCGCCCCCGTCAGGGCTACCTCTGGTTGGGCCACCCACCCCGATCTTGCGGGTCCCGCAGGGCCTATGACGGCCGGTTCCGGCGGCGTCGGAGCGGACCCCGGAAAAGGGAAAGCCCCTCTCCCGGGTGGGAAGAGGGGCCTGGATGGGGCGCCGCAGGGTCATGACCCGTCGCCCTTGAGGACGATCACCGCGGTCTTGCACAGGATGTAGAAGTCGAACAGCAGGCCGCAGTTGCGGACGTAGAAGACGTCCATGGCGACGCGTTCCTGGAAGGTGGTGCGGTGGCGCCCCGACACCTGCCAGTAGCCGGTCAGGCCCGGACGGACGGAGCCGATGACGTCCGCGGAGGCGCCGACCTCCGGCAGTTCCTTCGGCATGTAGGCGCGCGGGCCGATCAGGCTCATGTCGCCCATCAGGATGTTCACCAGCTGCGGCAACTCGTCGAGCGAGGTCTTGCGCAGGAAGCGGCCGACCGGGGTGATGCGCGGGTCGTAGGTCAGCTTGTGGTAGGTCATGTACTCTTCGCGCATCTTCGGATCGTTCTCCAGCAGGCGCTGGAGATGCTCCTCCGCGTTGATGTGCATCGAGCGGAACTTCAGCACGTCGAAGGTCTTGTCGCCGCCGGCCCAGCGCTTCTGGCGGAACATGACCGGGCCGGGGCTGTCCAGACGGATCGCCGCGGCGATGCCCAGCATCAGCGGCGCCACCGCCACCAGCAGGATGCCCGACAGCAGGATGTCCAGCGCGCGGCGGATGCGCAGGTAGCTGGTCGGCGGACGGACCGAGACGCGCAGGGCCAGCGAGCCGTGCAGGTTGTGGTAGGTGGCGTCCACCGCGCTGACGTTGCCCTCGCCCAGCAGGCAGTAGACCTGCTTGAAGGGCAGCCGCTCGACCAGGGTCGTCAGTTCCTTCTTGTGCCGACCGATGTCGGCGACGATGGCAGCCTGGGCCTGCTGGGCGTAGGCCGGGGACTTGGCGAGCAGGTCGGTCGAGCCGACCACCGGCAGGTTGGCGACGCGGGTCTGCCACAGCGTGTCGTCGTCGTCGAAGAAGCAGACCGGGCGCATCCCCAGCCAGGGCAGGCGCTGCAGCTTCTCCGCGATGGCCGCACCCTGCGGGCCGGCGCCGACGATCACCACCGGGGTGCGCCAGTTCAGCGCGCTGGCCATCAGGCCGTGCACCAACAGCAGGTCGGCGGCGTAGGTGATCGCGAAGCCGATCAGGGCGACCGACAGCGCCTCGACGAAGAAGGAGCGGAAGCCGTCCATCACGATGAAGGGCACGGCGAGAACGGCCACAGACAGCAGGGCGGCCTGGAAGGTGCGGCGGGTCCGCTCCAGATAGTCGAAGCGGCCGAGCGAATAAATTCCGAAAACCGATTTCACCAGCGGCACCAGCATCAGGCCGGTGACCAGGGCGCGCTGCGACAGGTCCGCTTCCGCGGTCAGGGTGTCGCTTCCGAACAGCTGGATGAGCGTCCAGCCGAGCAGGGCGAGCATGAAGCCGTCGGACAGCGCCAACAGCAGCCCGGGTCCCACCGTCGGCATGGCCGTCTTCTTCACCGGGGCCAGATTGATGACCGCTTCTGGGTCGAGTTTGCTCATCGCAGGTCCCATTTATGTGTGAAACGGAATGTCATCCGTCTCGCGCCTGACCTAACGCGCCGCAGCGAAAGACGGTTTCTCATCAGCTTTTTCTTTGAGTCCTTCTGTGTTCAGAAAGACACACAAATATCAGCGCGTGCTCCGCCTCTGTGCAGACAGATCAGAAGGTTGCGCTGTTCTCCACGAATTAGGATAAAGGCGGCCGTCAATCAACAAATCACAAGAGGCTTCCTCCGCCACCGGCGATACCCCTTACATCCAGAGTGGATTCCCCTGGGTGAGTTTGAAGAGATTAAGGAAAGTGGGTGACTTCGTCCGGATCATCCGGATCGGTGGCGGCGCTGCCTCCGCCGCTCTCCGACTACTCCTTTCCTTCCCGCAAATTGGAGGTATTCGGGGGATGTTCCGCGTCCCCTATGGTGGGGTGCGGCACCGGGCGGCAGCGGCATGTCCCGAGTTGGTCTGCCTGTCCCGCCGAGGCGGCAGCGTGGGCGTATCCCATAAGAAGCCGCTTGGCGATTCCGGATGAGACTGTGTCTCCAACGCCCCGTTGATCACGGTGGAGTGCCCTCGCAGGCTGGGTCGGTTGTCTGCCGGGTGGTGGACCGTGTTGCCCCCTCCCTAACCCTCTCCCGCTTTCGCAGGGGAGGGGTCTGCCGCCGCTTCGCGATCATCTCCCTCCCCTGCGAAGCTCTCACGCAAACCAAAGGTTTGCGCTGACGCGGCAGGCGGACCTTTGGTCCGCCGAGAGCGGGGGAGGGCCGGGGTGGGGGCATGAGGTTGCCATTGGGATAAGTCCGAAGAGGACGACGACGGCACCAACGCGAAATTGAAACGTCCCGGTCCGGTTCCAATCATCGGAATTGCGTTCGCGGGTGCGGCAGAGCCGCCCCACCGGAGTTCTAGGCGGAGTTCCTGATGGCGTCCGAAGCAGCGACGATCTTGAAACACGGTTGGCTGTTCATGCTGGCCAACGTGGTGAACCGGGCTGCCGGGCTTCTGCTCCTGCCGCTCTACACACGGCTTCTCAGCCCTTCCGAATTCGGCGTCTACGCGCTGGTGGTGGTGGTCGCCGACCTGCTGGCGGTCATGCTGATGATCGGCATGAACAACGCCTTCACCGCCGTCTACTTCGAACACGCCGAGGAGGGTGACCGGCGGCGCGTCGCCAGCACTTGCCTGCTGGCGGTGGTCGGCACGTCGGTGGCGATGGTCGGGCTGGCCTGGCCGCTGGGCATGGCGGGAAGCTGGGCGATGTTCGGCGACACCGGCCATGCGGCGGTGATGGCGATCGCGCTGGCCGGCGTCGCCCTGACCACCCTGTTCGAGCTGGCGCTGGCCTATTACCGGGCGCGCAAGCGGTCGGGCCTGTGCCTGCTGGTGTCGCTGGCCAAGGTGATCGCCCTGCTGGCCTTCAACCTGCTGTTCCTGTGGGCGCTCGGCCTCGGGGTGGAGGGCATCTTCCTGGCGAACGGCGCGTCCTTCCTGGCGCTCGGCCTCCTGCTGGTGGTGGCGATCCTGAAGGACACGGGCTTCTCCTTCTCCCTGCCGATCCTGAAGCGGGTGGCGGCGCTGGGGCTGCCTTACGCGCCGCAGTCTCTGCTGGACATCGCCAACAACTTCGTCTCGCGCTGGCTGCTGAACATCCTGCTGTCCACGGCGGCGGTGGGCCTGTTCGCCTTTGGGATGCGGCTGTCGCAAATCCTCTTCATGTTCCTGACCGCTTCCTTCCTGCAGATATGGTCGGTCAGCCGGCTGGAGTCCCAGCATGGCGCCGCGGACCACGGTCAGGCGGATTTCGTCTTCCACCTCTTCGTCGTCCTATTGACCGGAGCCGGGCTGGGGCTGGCGCTGACCGCGCCGGAAATCCTCTGGCTGATCGCGTCGGCCGACTACACGCCGGTCCTGACCAGCATGCCCTTCCTGGTGCTGGCCTATGTGCTGCACGGGGTGCGGATGAACCCGGAGGTGGCGATCCTGAAGGCCAAGCGCGTCGGGGTGCTGCCCTGGATCTCCGCGGCCAGTCTTGCGGTGGGCTCGGCGCTGGCGCTGGCGCTGGTCTGGCAGTGGGGCCTGCTCGGTGCCGCGTTGGCCAACCTCGGGCGCGAGGTCTTCCAGATCGTGCTCACCGAGACGGTGCGCCGGCGCATTTGCCGCGACGAGGTGCCGCTGAACGCCGTGCGGATCGGCTGGATCCTGGTGCCGGCGGCCTTCGCCTACGCGGCGGGCTGGTACCTGTTCGGCACTGAGGTCGACCCGGCCTTCACCGCCGAGAAGGTGTTGCTGGTGCTGGTCTTCCTGGCGGCGGCGGTGTTCGGTCCGGGCATGGGATCGACGGGCCGGGCGATGCTGGGCAAGATGCTGCTGGGCCGCGTCCGCCGCCTGCAATCGGCGTCCTGAAATTTCCCTCTCCCGCCCCGGGAGAGGGAAGGGGCCCACGCAAAGCGTGGGAAGGGTGAGGGTGCCGCCAAGGATCGGTGCCTGATCCTCGTACGACCCTCACCCGCCCGCTACGCGGGCACCCTCTCCCGGGGCGGGAGAGGGGACCTTCACCGCTTGCGCGGTCGTTACGCGGCCTGATGTTCGAGCAGCAGGTTCGCGGCGTCCATTGCCATCATGTGCGCGACGTCGACCGTCGAGAGGTCGAGCGCGGTCTGCGCATCCGCCGACTGAGCGGTCGCCGTGTCCTGGGCCAGGGCGTGGGCCAGCAGGTCCGCCGACAGGGCCTGGGCCGAGCCCGGCGGGTTGATGGTGCCCACACCGGTCCCGTCGGCGATGGTCGCCTGCGTCGGGTTGGAGAGCTTCAGGTTGAAGGTCTCGACACCCTCGACCACGTCGTCGCTCAGCACCTTGACGGCGACCGTCTTGGTGGTCTCGCCGGCGGCGAAGGTCAGCTTGCCGCTGGTCGCCAGATAGTCCGAGCCGGCCTTGGCCGTGCCGTCCGCCGTGGCGTAGTCCACCGTCACCGTCTGGTTGTAGGCCTGGGACAGCTTGATCGTGAACACCGCGTCGGTGGTGACCGGGCTGGCGGCGGTGCTGCTGTACAGACCCGCCTTGATGGCGTTGTACTTGTTGTAGTCCACCTGCCAGCTGTCGTTCATGATGCCGCCGGTGTCGCCCGAACCGGGGCTCCAGGCCCAGTAGGTCCAGCTCGCCCCCTGATCGCCCGCGGCGAGGTCGATCTTGCCGTCGCCGTTCCAGTCGCCGTTCATGTACTGGATCAGCTTGGGCATCCACGCCTTGTCGATGGCGGTTTCCATGCGGCTGCCGAACTCGCCGACCAGGATCGGGGTCTCATCGTTCTGGATGAAGTGGCCCCACATCTGGTCCCACTTCGCCGGCATGTTGTTCGGGAAGTTGTTGGCCTTGAACCAGTCCATCATGTAGAGCGACGGGCCGTAGTCGTGGACCGAGTAGACCAGCTTGCCCGGCTCGTTGAACTTGACCTCGTAGTTCTTCTCGCCCAGCAGGTTGCCGCCCCACCAGTACCACTGGTTCTGATAGGTCTCGATGCCCTCGACGATCAGCAGCCAGTCCTTGTTGACCGACTGGATGGCGTTGCCGATGCGCTCCGCGGCGCGGGCCCAGTCGTTCGGACCGCCGTCGCCCCAGGTGGCCGGGTTGTGCGGCTCGTTGTGCAGGTCGGCGCCGATGACGGCGTCGTTGCCCTTGTAGCGCTCGGCCAGCATCTTCCAGTTTTCGATCATCTTCGATTCCGGGTACTGGCTGGTGTACCAGAGCCCGTTCTCGTTGGCCGACGCGCCATCACCGGAGCGGTGGTGGTCGAGGATGATCTTCATGCCGATCTTGTCGGCGTAGTCGATGATCTTGTCGAACACCTCCAGCGAGGTCTTGCCGCGCAGGTCGGGATTCTTCGAGTAGTCGATGCCGGTCGGCATGCGGCCGTTGTCGAGCATCGCGTCGGAGTAGGGCAGGCGGATGGTGTTGAAGCCCAGATCCTTCATCTGGTTCATGTGGCTCTGGTAGCTGTCCATCCACAGGCCCTGCGGCGCGAAGGCGTAGCCCTCGGACCCGAACCAGTTCACGCCGGTCAGCTTCACGGCCTTGCCGCTGCTGTCCATGATCTGGCCGCCCTCGGTGTGCAGGAAGCCCGGCGCGATGCCGCTGGTCTTGCCGGTCGGCTCGGTCACCGACACGTCGCTGACCGTCAGGGTCGGCTTGGTCGGGGTGGGGGCCGGCGGGTTGGTCGGCGTGGTCGGATTGGAGGAGCCGGGGAAGAAGCTCTTGTCGGCATCGACAACCAGCGTGCCGTCCCACCACATGCCCTGCTGGCCCTTGATCACGTCCTTGCCGTCGAGCGCACCCTTGTCATAGGTGACGATGCTGTCGGTGGGCAGGACAGACTTGCCGTTGATGGTGATCTTGTTGACCAGCAGGTTGCGGTCCTGGCCGTTCACGAAGCCATCGTTGTCGTACTGGATCTGGACCTTGTGCGCCTGATCCGCCGTGGCGTTGATCGAGAAGACGTAGTCCTTGGCGGTCGTGCCGGCCATGCCCTCGCCGACCTTCTTGCCGTCGATCAGCAGGTTGAAATGGGCGTTGGTGCCGCCCGCCTCGTTGCCCTGCAGGTTCAGCACGACCTGGGTGGTGCCGGTGACGGGCGCCGGCGGCGTGGTCGGGGTGGTGGGGTTGGTCGGGGTGGAGGAGCCGGGGAAGAAGCCCTTGTCGGCGTCCACCACCAGCGTGCCGTTCCACCACATGCCGGACTGGCCGGGGACCACATCCTTGCCGTCGAGCGCGCCCTTGTCATAGGTGACGATGCTGTCGGTGGGCAGGACGGACTTGCCGTTGATGGTGATCTTGTTGACCAGCAGGTTGCGGTCCTGGCCGTTCACGAAGCCGTCGTTGTCGTACTGGATCTGGACCTTGTGCGCCTGATCCGCCGAAGCGTTGATCGAGAAGACGTAGTCCTTGGCCGAGGTGCCGGCCACGCCCTCGCCGACCTTTTTGCCGTCGATCAGCAGGTTGAAATGCGCGTTGGTGCCGCCCGCCGGGTTGCCCTGAAGGTTCAGGATGACCTGGGTGTTGCCCGCGGGGGCCGGCGGCGTCGGGACCGGGAAATAGTCCTTGGTCAGCGCGAAGTCGAGCGAACCGTCCCACCACATGCCTTCCTGGCCGGGGATCACGTCCTGGCCATCGGCGGCGCCGCGGTCGTAGGTGACCAGCGAGCTGGTGGAGTCGACGGTCTTGCCGTTCACTTCCACCGACTTGACGAGCAGGTTGCGGTCCTGCCCGTTCACGGAACCGTCATTGAAGTAGACGATCTGAAGCTTGTGCGCCTGATCCGGAGCGACCTGGGCCTTGAAGGTGTAACGGCCGGCGCTGGTCGAGCTGACCGTCGCCTGGCCGAGGTTGACACCATCCAGGAGCAGCCGGAACTGCGGCCAGATCCCGCCGGCAGCCTGCCCCGAGGCGTTGACGACGAAGGTCGTGTCGACGAGACCCGTGGTGGTCGTTGCCATTGGAAGTAACCTCTCTCCATTTTCGGTGGAGCAAAGGTGAGGCCCAATTGGTTAACGAGATATTTCGGATTTTAGGGAAATGCTGCTCAAAAGCCACGGGCGGCTGTGAAAAGAATGAGGCGCGAAAAACCGCCTTTGCTGCGGTTTCCGCGCCACAGTGGGGCCTTGCGGCCACGGGGAGGAGAAAGTGTAAAGTCTTGTTACAGAAAGGTTTCCGAAATCCGCCGCCTCAGCCCTCGTGACTTTTGTGAGCCACCATGAAGACCTCCGGGCGGAACAGGTAGAGTTGGCCGAGCTTCCCGAGCTTGCGCCGCAGGGTTAACGGCATCGCCCCCATGAAGGATTCCACGGCCTTCACATAGGCGAGGTATCCGCGCCCGGACCCATGGATGTGCATGCGCCGGCGGATCGCCATCGGGGCGATGTAGACGGCCTCCATCCGGGTGAAGCCGGCCTCGCGCAGCGCGCGCTCGGTCTCGCTCCAGGTGTATTCGCGCAGATGCATGCAGATCGGCTCGTCCAGCCCGAAGACCTCCGACAGGTCCATCGGCCCGGCGTGCTTGTGCGGCATGCTGAGCACGTAGCGCCCGCCCGGCTTGAGGATGGCGTGCACGTTGGACAGGTGCACGGACACGTCCTCGGGGTGGAGATGCTCGATGACGTGGGTGGAGACGACGGCGTCGTAATAGCTGCGCGGCTCGAACTCGGCGAGGTTCACGCCGTCGCAGCAGCGCCACGTCACGTTGGAGCGCTCGTCCGTCCAGCGCTCACCACGCTCGCGGGTGATCTCGGTGGCGACGCAGCGGTGGCCGTGGCGGGCCAGGTAGCTGAGCAGCCGGCCCTTGCCCGACCCGACCTCGTAGACGTCCCGCGCACCTTTGAGCAGCGTCAGGAAGTGGCGGAAGTCCAGCTCGTCGTTCTGCGCCGCGGTGTCCACCGCGTCGTTCAGCCAGGGGCATTCGCTGTAGAGGGTGGTGTAGTTCCGCTCGAACACCGTCCAGCGCTCTTCGCGGCGGGAGTCCAGCAGCTCGCGGGCGAGCTGGCGTTCCAGGTCCCAATGCTGGCGGACCATGGTTTCGCTGAGGGGATAGTTCGGGGCCAGACCGAACTTCCGCTTGTAGCGGGCGACCAGCTCATCCGACGTCAACGTGTCCACAGATCACCTCGTTGGGAGAAACGCTGCTGTTCCGCTAATCTAAGGTCGCTGTCGGAAATCCTTACAGGCGCGGACGGCGGAGCGGGCCGCGCGATCGGGCGGGGTAGCGGGGCCGGAAGGGGTACCGCGCCGACTGCCGGACGGATTCGCCCCGGTCCGCCTCACCCCGGTCCGCCTCACCCCGACCGGCCTCACCCCGACCGGTTGCGCCCGCGCAACGCCTGCACCGACGCCTCGTACAAGGGCAGCGGGCGCGACGCCGCGTCGTAGGGGGAGGGATGGGGCTTCAGCTCCGGCATCTCCCGGGAGATGTAATTCAGGTCGGAACGCAGGTGCCACCAGCACAGCTCGGCCAGCCGGGCGTTGCCGGCGATGTCGCCCAGATACTGCCCGGCCAGGAAGGCCATGGCGCGGTCCTTCTCCGCCCGCGACCAGGAGCGTGGCAGGTGCTTCTCGTTCACGTCGAACTCGGTGACATGGATGGGCAGGCCCAGCCGGTCCATGGCCCGCAGAAAGCCCTTCATGCCCTCGCGGTCGTAGGGCTTGCCGGCCATCAGGTGGCTTTGCAGACCCACCCCGTCGATCGGCACGCCGCGCTTGACCGCGTCGGTCAGCCAGGTTTGGAAATAGGCGCGCTTGCGCTGCTGCCAGCCCTCGTCGATCTCGATGCCGAACTCGTTGATGACCAGCTTGGCGGAGGGGAATTCCTTGCGGATGTGGTGGAAGAAGGGGTCGAGCCAGTCCGGTCCCTTGGCGCCGCCGGCCACCACCCACCACATGCCCTTGCGGAAGCCGTAGCGGTCCTGCTCCTGCGGGTGACTGCGCTCGGTCTCCCAGAAGAAGGCCTCGTTCATCACGTCGATGCGGTAGAAGCTGTCGCCGTAGCGCTGCTTGACCGCCGCGACCATGGCGGTGAAGCGCGGCCAGTAATTGTCCTCGGACAGCGTGCCGTCGGCCGAGAAATACGCGCTCTCCCCGATGCCCAGCGCGCGCTGGCGGCTCGCCGGCAGCGTCATGTAGTCGGGCATGCCCATGTGCTGCCACAGGGCGCAGTGCCAATTGGGCTTGGCGCCGATGCGGCGGGCCAGCTCCACCCCGGCGTCGAAGCGGCCCCAGTCGAAATTGCCCTCCTGCGGCTGGAAGACGGCCCATTTGCCGCCATTCTCGGGCGTCACCACGTCGCATTCCCGCGCCATCAGCGTGTCGAGCATGGGGTCTTCCGGCTCGATCAGATGGTCGCGGGCGGCGCCGTGAAGAATCCCGGCGGCCCGGCAGGCGTCGCGCAGGGTGGGGTTGGGCACAACGTTCGCCACCGTGGCGGAGGCCGCCTCGGCGACGGACGGGCCGGCGGCGGCCTTGCAGCTTGCCAGAACCGCAGCGGCTGCGGCGGCGCGCAATGCGTCCCGGCGCGTGAAGGAGAGGGTTTTCGGCGAGGTGGCTTTTGGCGAGGTCTGGGCCATGGGCGTCGGGCCTCGTGTGGTTTGGAATGAAATGAAAATTCCCTCTCCCCCTGGGGAGAGGGTTAGGGTGAGGGGGTTGTGCGTGTCGGAACGTCCCTCGCAAGCGCATCCCCCTCACCGGCCCTCCGGGCCACCCTCTCCCCAGGGGGGAGAGGGTTATTCAGGCAGAGGTGAAGGAGACGTCGCTTACGGCGCGGCGCGCAGGGTCTGGTCGCCGTAGTATTTCCGCGTGGCGACGTAGCTGTTGTACGGACCCTGGTAGCCCTTGCTGGCCGCCTTCTTCAGGTTCACGTCGGTCATCACGCAGACGAACTTGCTGTGGTCGATCGGACCCAGGTCGGCCACCGCGTCCAGGTCGCTCGCCGTGGTGTGGCCCCAGCGGGTGACGAAGAGCACCTTGGAGGCGGCGCCGCAGACGATGCGGGCATCCGACACGGCCAGCGCCGGGGCGGTGTCGAACACCACCAGATCGAAGCTGGGCGACAGGCCGGCCATCAGCTGCACCAGGCTGTCGACGTTGAAGCGGTCCAGCGTCATCGGGTTCAGCTTGCCCGCCGGAACCATGGCGAAGGGCACGTCGTCGGAGGTGTGGACGATCTCGTCCAGCGTGGCGTCACCGGCGATCCAGTCCGACAGGCCCTTCTTGGTGGACAGGTCGAACAGACCCTCCATGCGGGAGCGGCGGAAGTCGGTGTCCACCACCACCACCCGGCGGCCGGCCTGGCTGGCGACCTGGGCGACGGCGAGCGTCAGCGAGGTCTTGCCGTCCTGCGGGCGGGCCGAGGTCACCGCCAGCGCACCGACCGGACCGAGATCCGACAGATGGTTGCGGAACAGGGCGCGCAGGGATTCGCTGAACAGCGAGAAGGGGTGGCGCTGGAAGATCTTGTAGAGCCGGCCCTTGGCCCCGCGGTCGCTGTGGTGCGGCACGATGTGGACGGTGCCGACGCCCAGGATGCGGCGCACGGCGTCCGGGGTGTGGATGCGGCGCTGGAGAAGCTCCAGACCGAAGACGCTGAAGATGGCCAGCGCAAGGGCGGCGACGAAGCCGGCCAGCAGCAGGAGGACGCGGAAGGGACCCGACGGCTCGTGCGGCACCTGCGGCGCGGAGACCAGCTTGACGGCGGCCGGGAAGGCGCGGCTGTCCTTCTGGGCCTCGACCTCTTCCAGACGGCCCAGCAGGCTGTCGAGAAGCTGGCGCTTGGCGGTCGCCTCGGATTCCAGGGTGCGCAGCGGGATCGCCTGCTCCTGCATGGTGGCGTAGCTGCCCTCCATGCGGGTGATCATGGAGCGGAGCGCGGTTTCCTGCTCGACCGCGACCTGGGCGGCTTCGCGGACGCCGTTGATCTCGCGGCGGATTTCCTGCTGGAGCGAGGAGTTGGCCTCGTTCAGGCGGCCCTGCAGCTCGACGATGCGCGGGTGCTTCGGACCGTACTGGCGGGAGAGCTGGGCCATTTCCGTGGAGATGGCGGCGACCGTGGCGCGGAGCTGGGCGACGACCGGGGAGGCGATGCTGCCGCCGATGGCGTTCCAGTTGCCGGCCTTCAGGTTGCGCTCCAGCGTGTCGGCCTGGGCGACCGAGCGGGCGCGGATGGCCGAGGCCTCGCTCAGGCGCAGGCGGGTCTGCTCAAGCTCGTTCTGGGCCATCAGGCCGGTGCCGCCCTTCAGCAGGCCGCCCTTGACGCGCGCTTCCTCGACCTTGGCGTCGGCCTCGGCCACCTCCTTGCGCAGCAGGACGATGCGGTCCTGCAGCCAGGAGATCGCGCTGGTCGACAGGTCGCGGTCCATCTGCTGGCGGGTTTCCATGTAGCGGCGGACGATGCCGTCCACCACGTCGCGGCTCAGCTGCGGCTCCTTGGAGGTGAAGCGCACCTGGATCACGCGCGACCGGCCGACGATGGCGACGTCCAGCTTGCGGTGGATGCGCGCGATGATCTGGTCGTTGCCCAGCGCCGCGTGCGCCTCGCGCGCCCGGATGTCCTGCGCCACCTCGTCACCGTGGCTCAGCAGCCAGGCGACCGGGGCCGGCGGGGTGCCTTCCCAGAAGCGCCCGGCGAGGTCGCGGCCGTAGGCCACCGCGCGCTCGACGAGCGGGAGCGTCTCGTCCTCCTGCGCCGGCGGGTTGAATTCCGGATGCTGGGCGAGCTGGAGATCGTTCACCACCTGGTTCAGCACCTGCGGCGACTTCAGGATCTCGATCTCGCTCAGGATGGCGGCGTCCTCGGTGGGGATCGCGCCCACCACCTGCTCGACCTCGCGGACGACGCGGACCTGCCGGTTGTCGACCAGCAGAAGGGCTTCGGAGGTGTACTGGTCCTTGAGCGTGGAGACGCCCAGGGCCGACAGGCCGGTCAGCACCACCACGATGGCCGCGATCAGCCACTTGTGGCTGCCCAGCACGCGCAGGATGAAGCGGAAGTCGGGACCCATGGACGGGGTCTGGGATTCGAACTCGCTGCGCCGGGACGGGCCGGGGGCGGCGGGCCATGCCGGAACCGGAGCCGGCGGACCGCCGTGATGGCCGCCATGATTGACTTGGGGCAGATTTTCCACGTCTCAAAGCTCCTTATGCATGGGCGCTGGTGCTGGGGCGCTGGACGAACGCATGGCGGCACGGCGCATAAGCATGACGGTGTGGGCGAAGCCGAAAGCGCCGACGCAATAGCGGCGAAACAGGCGGCGGGGCTCCTGGACCAACCGGAACGCCCATTCCAGCCCGATGCGCTGGACGGCGGCGGGGGCCCGGGTGAAGCGCCCGGCGAGGAAATCGATGATGGCGCCGCCGTTGACGATCAGCACCTTATGATCCAGCGCGCGCTTGAGCTGCACCGCGACCTCCTCCTGGCGGGGCATGCCCATGGCCAGGATGATGACGTCGGGCTGAAGCTCCCGCGCACGGGCGATGTAATGCTCCACGGAATGGAACCCGTGCTGGGCATCGACGTAGTCGTGCGGGGTCCGCTCCTTCAGCCGCTCGATCCCTTCGTCCAGCCAGGGCGCCGCGGTGCCGTAGACGGCGACCCGACGGGGCGACAGGTGGCGGAGGAGAAGCGGGATGAAGTCGGTGCCGTTCATGTTCAGCCCGACCGGCTGGTCGAGCCACGGCAGGGCCGTCTCCAGCGCCACCCCGTCCCGCAACAGGACGTCGGAGGCGCGGAAGGCCGACCACGCGGCGGAGGATCCCGCGCAGAGGTTCACGCCGTGAGCGTTGAGGAACGACAGGATGGTCGGTCGCTCGACGGCTGACAATGTCTTTATCAATGCATGGCGCTCGTCCTCGCAAGAAATACACCGTATTCTCTCGATCAGTGCCAGGACGTCACGAGGGGTCGGCATGCACATCTCCTAACCAAATCTGCGAAGCGACGACAGTTACGTTGTCTGTGCAACGATGATGCCCGACAGTTTGCGGTGCAGTAAGACGATATTGCTTGCTAACACTTTCGATTGGTGGCAGCCGGCGAAACCGTTACCGGGTACCCCTTTCGACGCGACCGCCGGACAACAGGGAATGATGTGGCCGGCACCGCCCCTTTTTCGCAGCGGTGGGATGGGAGAGGGGAAAGTTCAGGCGAATTAGCCCGGCCACGCCGGGAGAACCCCTGAATCGGCTTGCCCTATCCTATGGCTCCGACCATATAGGTACGCCCGTAGGGTGCCGGTGTGCAGAATAGGGGGTGGGCGTCCGTCCCGCGGCGCGGCACTGTTCGAGGTCCGGCAAAGCCCTCTTAAGACCGCCAGCCCCAACCAGCCCGCCAACCAGCCCCTTGAATTCTCAGGCCGATCTCTCCGGGGCCGGCGATGGAAGAAGACCAGTTCATGAGCAACGACGAGACCACCCCCCGCCAAGCCGGCACCGCTGACGAATTCGACCGCCGCGACGCGCTGCGCGCCATCGCCGCGGTGGTGCGCGGCGACGGGATCGAGGTGGACGCCGACAGCACCCCGGCCCGCTGGTCGGTCGCCGTCGTCCACGAGGTGGTCGTTCCCGGAACCGACCGGAAGCTGAAGCTGCGGTTCCGCGTGGCGCTCGGGCCGCTGCCCGACATCGAGGCGGAGCTGTGGGGCCTGATGACCGCGGAGGAGGGCTTCGGCCGTCCCCAGGCGAAGACACTGGGCAAGCGGGTCAAGGCGGCCTGCCTGTCCTCCGCCGCCATCGAGAAGGCGCGCGGGCGGGTGGACGGCTGGTTCGCCTCCATGGCCCAGCGCGCCAACGGCTTCGGCGAGGCGTGGCGGCCCAAGGGCTTCGCCGACGAGCTGGGCCGGGTGATCGGCTTCGGCGGCCGCATCCCGCGCCTGCAGACCCTGCTGGACGCGCTGGAGGAGGCCTTTTCCACCGCCGCCGCCCGCGCCGGCCTGAAGGTCCGGCGGGAGCGGCTGGAGAACGCCTCCGGCCTCGGTGTCTATCTCGACAGCTTCGCCACGGCCCGCGCCATGGTGCGCAAGCTGCGGCTGTTCGTCGGCCCGACCAACTCCGGCAAGACCCACGCCGCCATGGACCGGCTGGCCGAGGCGCAGAGCGGCTGCTACCTCGCCCCGCTGCGCCTGCTGGCGCTGGAGGGGCAGGAGGCGCTGGAGACGCGCGGGCGCCCGTGCAGCCTCGTCACCGGCGAGGAGCGCGACGTGCGGCCCGGCGCCTCCTTCACCTCCTCGACCATCGAGATGGTCAACACGTCCAAGGTCTGGGGCGCCTGCGTCATCGACGAGATCCAGATGATCGGCGACCCCGACCGCGGCTGGGCCTGGACCCAGGCGGTGGCCGGCGTGGCCGCTCCGGAAATCCTGATGACCGGCTCCGCCGACGCCATCCCTTACGTGCAGCGCCTCGCCACGGCGCTGGGGGAGGAGCTGGAGGTCGTGGAGTTCACCCGCAAGTCGCCGCTGCGCGTGCAGGAGGAGCGGGTGCCGCTGGAGAATGTCCGCCGTGGCGACGCGGTGATCGCCTTCTCGCGCAAGGACGTGATGGGGCTGCGGCGCGAGCTGCTGGCCCGCGACCACACGGTGGCGGTGATCTACGGCGCCCTGTCGCCGGAGGTGCGGCGGGCCGAGGCGCGGCGCTTCCGCGACGGCACGGCGGACGTGCTGGTGGCGACCGACGCCATCGGCATGGGGCTGAACCTGCCGGTCGCCCGCGTTGTCCTGTCGACCACCCGCAAGTATGACGGGCGGGAGGAGCGCGACCTGAACTCCTCCGAAATCCGTCAGATCGGCGGACGGGCGGGGCGCTTCGGCATGCACGAGGAAGGCCGCGTCGCGGTGCTGGAGGGGGAGAACATCAACCCGGTGCGCCGGGCGCTGACCACCCCGCCGGTGCCGCCGGAGGACCCGCGGGCCTGGATCAGCCCTAACCTGACCCATGTCGAGGCCATCGCGCGCGAGCTGGACACCGACAGCCTCGCCAAGGTGCTGCGCACGGCGGGGCAGGAGCTGCTGCGCGCCAACCAGACTTTCCGCATGACCGACTTGGAGCAGCGCATCCAGGCCGCAGCCGCGGTGGACCGGGCGAAGCTGCCGCTGGCGGTGCGCGACATGCTGGCGCGCTGCCCCATCGACGTGCGCGACCAGAACAACCTGCGCCTGCTGGCGCTGTGGGCGACCAACCAGGGTAAGGGAATCCGCAACTCCGCCCCCGACGCCGCCGAACGCTTCCACCACCGCGTCGGCACCGATGTGGAGTTGGAGAAGGCGGAGCGCGCGGTGAAGGAGCTGACCGCCTACGCGTGGCTGGCCTACCGCTTCCCCGACGCCTATCCGGACATGGACCTGTGCCAGGAGCGCCGGGCCATGCTGAACGCCTTTATCGAGCGGACCCTGGCCGAACGCTCGCTGGCCCGCGCCTGCCCGGTCTGCGGCACGCGGCTGAAGGCCAACCACCGCTTCCGGGTCTGCGACAGCTGCTACGCCGGGCGGGTGGAGGAGCGGCAGGGCGACCGCCGCGGCCGCCGTCCCGACGGGGCGCGGGGTCCGGACAAGGGGGCGGCCCCGGCGGAGGGCGGCCACCCGCAATTCCACCACCCGCTGCCCGGCCGCAAGCGCGGCAAGGGCGGGGCGGGGCATCGCGGGCGCCGGCCGGCCGGGGGATGAGGTTTGTCCCTCGCCCCTCTGGGGAGAGGGGGGCCCGAAGGGCCGGGTGAGGGGGATGCGCGTGACGGCAGGTTCGGCACAAGCGCAACCCCCTCACCCCAACCCTCTCCCGGGGCGGGAGAGGGAATTCCAAGCCCTCACGCTGCCACGACGCCGCTCGGACCGCTGTCCTCCCGGCGGGTCCAGGTGATCTCCTCGGTGCCGCCGCCCTCGGTCAGGAAATAGCGGCGCAGCGGCACCAGATCGGCGCCCAGCTCGTAGACCAGCGGGCGGCTGGTCGGGATTTCGAACAGCGGGATGTCCTGGTCGGGCACCTTGTCGAGATGCTTCACGAGGCCGCGCAGGCTGTTGCCGTGGGCCGACACCAGCACCCGCGCGCCCAGCCGCAGGGCCGGGCAAATGCCCTCCTCCCAGAAGGGGATCACCCGGTCCGTGGTGTCCTTCAGGCTTTCGCCGCGGGGCAGATTCGCGCGGCCGATGCCGGCGTAGCGCCGGTCCGACACCGCGGAGCACGGGTCCTCGGGCTCGACCGGCGGGGGCGGGACGTCCCAGCTTCGCCGCCACAGGAAAACCTGATCGGCGCCATGCCGGGCCGCCGTCTCCGTCTTGTTCAGTCCCTGGAGCGCGCCGTAATGGCGCTCGTTCAGGCGCCAGTGCTTGTGCACCGGCAGCCACATCCGGTCCATCTCCTCCAGCACGATGTCGAGCGTCTTGATCGCCCGCTTCAGGACGGAGGTGAAGGCCACGTCGAAATCGAATCCGGCCTGTTTCATCAGACCGGCGGCGTGGCGGGTTTCGGCCACCCCCTGTTCGGTCAGATCGACGTCGGTCCAGCCGGTGAACAGATCCGAGCGGTTCCAGACGCTCTGACCGTGCCGCAGCAGCACGAGCCGATGCATGGGTCCCCTCCTCCTCACGTGACGGTTGCTCCTTCGGGGAACGGGAGGGTGGGGGAAAGGGTTCCGGCCGGGGCGTCACAAATGGCCCAGCTTTATGTCAATTTGGAAACGCACGCGACACATTCGGACAACAAATGCGGGGTAATCTGCGGAGCAGGCGAAATTATACGCCCGGCGCGTTGCGCAGCCGGACTGCGACGCCGAGCCAACTTGCGTTCCGAGGCCGCCATGCAGCATCATGACCTCCTCTCCAGGACCGTTTCGACCGATCGGGACATCACCCTGGAGGCGCTTCGTGTGTTCACCTATCTGAGCCGGCGGCTCCATTTCGACCGTCCCGTGCCGGTGCTCCAGTCCGAACTGGCGGATGCGCTCGGCATGCAGCGGCCCAACGTCAACCGGGCCATCAAGCTGCTGGAGACCAAGCAGATCCTTCTGCGGGACTCCAAACTGGGGCGTGCGATCACGTTCCGGTTGAACCCGGAACTGGAGGGCGGCCGGGCCTGAAACTGGTCCGGAATGATTTTCGAAACGCGTCACCTTGTCTTCACGAACTCGGCCCTCAAGAAAGCCTTCGGCTGGTACCAGAAGGTGCCGAATCAGACCGATCTTCCCTTGGGGCTGATCGCCTCCGTCGTTCCCAAATCGGACGGGGGCGTGGTGGTCATGGTGCAGCAGGGGGCCGCGAAGGTGCGGGACGTCGCCTTCATGCCCAGCAAGACGCTCGGCATCCTCCTGCTTTTCTGCCGCCGCCAGAAAATTCCGATTCCGCGCGACGCCGACAAGGACATCTTCCAGTCCGACGACGGGATCATGCTGACGATCCGCGGCAGTTGCAGCACCACGGCGCCGCCGCCGTGATCGCGCCTGCGTGATCGTTCCCGGCCGGCTCAGTCGGTTCCGCAGGCGACGGGCTGGGCCACGGCCAAGGGAATGTCCGCCTCGGTGAAGCGAAAGCCGTGACCGGCGGCGAAATCCACCAGATCGCCCAGGGTCAGCAGGCCGCGCGACGCCCGCCGCAGCGCCACACGCAGGGCCGGGTCGGCCTCGGTCGCAACCAGGAATCGGATGTAGTCGCCATGACACATGCCCAAACCTCCTGGAATTGTTGCGACGACCCTTCGTCCCGGAGCGCGGAAACGTCGTCGATGCTGCATTGCGGACGCAAGCAATGGCTCAACGCGAACAGTCCGCCATCTTGATATCGTCTATTTGCCTAAAATTGTATATAAAAAGATCGAGAAACGGTGCGGCGTCCTGCCGCACCGTTCTCTAAGACCAGATCGGGCCGGTGATCACTCGCCCGACTGCTGCACCGCCTCGGCCGGGCTGGAGCCCGACGCGATGCTGTCCGGCGTGATCGCCGCCACCGGCTCGCCCGGCCCGGACGCGGCGCGCAGAGCCCGCGCGGCGGCCTTCAGCCCGATGTCGGAACGACGGTCGGGCATCAGTTCGAACAGCAGCAGCGACCGCCCGTTGACCGGGATCTCGTCTCCGGTCTGGGCGGTGGCGACCTCCAGCCGGTCGGGCTCCGTGGTGTCCACCAGCGTCAGCCAGCGGCTGCCGCCCGCAACCTCCGGCAGCTTGAAGGGCACCACGTCGTGGTAGGCATTGATGATGAGCAGCAGCGTGGCGTCGGATGCCACCTTCTTGATGCCCGTGGCCTGCGCCCGCCCGTCGAGCAGCATGCCCAGGCAGCGCGCCATGGGGTCCTGCCACTGCTCGGTCGTCTTCTCCTCGCCGGCGGGGGTGATCCAGGTGAGGTCCTTCACCTCCAGGTCGGGGTTGTAGGCGCCGGTGAAGAAGCGCCCGCGGCGCAGCAGCGGGTGGCTCTGCCGCAGCCCGATCAGGTGGCGGACGAAGTCGGTCAGCGCCCAGCCCTCGTCGCTGACGCCTTCCCAGTCGATCCAGCTGATCTCGTTGTCCTGGCAGTAGGCGTTGTTGTTGCCGTTCTGGCTGCGGGCGAACTCGTCGCCGGCCAGGATCATCGGCGTGCCCTGGGACAGCAGCAGCGTGGCCAGCAGGTTGCGCATCTGGCGGAAGCGCAGGGCGTTGATCTCCGGATCGTCGGTCGGCCCCTCCGCCCCGTGGTTCCAGGAGATGTTGTGCGAATGGCCGTCGCGGTTGTCCTCGCCGTTCGCGTCGTTGTGCTTGTCGTTGTAGGAGACGAGGTCGTTCAGCGTGAAGCCGTCATGGGCGGTGACGAAGTTGACGCTGGCCCAGGGTTTGCGCCCACGCCGGTTGAACACGTCCGCCGAGGCGGCCATGCGGGTCGCCAGTTCGGGCAGCTTGCCCTCGTCGCCCTTCCAGTAGGAGCGCACGGTGTCGCGGAACTTGTCGTTCCACTCCGCCCAGCCCGGCGGGAAGCCGCCGACCTGATAGCCGCCGGGGCCGCAGTCCCACGGCTCGGCGATCAGCTTGACGCGCGACAGCACCGGGTCTTGGCGGCAGGCGTCGAGGAAGCCGCCGCTGTGGTCGAAGCCGTAGGTCTCCCGCGCCAGGATGGTGGCGAGGTCGAAGCGGAAGCCGTCCACATGCATCTCGGTCACCCAGTAGCGCAGGGAATCGGTGACCATCTGCAGGACGCGCGAATGCACGAGGTTCAGCGTGTTGCCCGTGCCGGTGTCGTTGATGTAGTAGCGCGGGTCCGGCGCCAGCCGGTAGTAGGAGGCGTTGTCGATGCCCTTGAAGGACAGCGTCGGCCCCATCTCGTTGCCTTCGGCGGTGTGGTTGTAGACGACGTCGAGGATCACCTCGATCCCGGCGTCGTGCAGGCGGGCGACCATCTCCTTGAACTCGTGGATCGCGCCGGTTGCCATGTAGCGCGGGTCGGGCGCGAAGAAGGAGATGCTGTTGTAGCCCCAGTAGTTGCGCAGCCCCTTTTCCAGCAGGTAGCGGTCGTCCACGAAGGCGTGGACCGGCAGAAGCTCCACCGCCGTGACGCCCAGCGAGCGGATGTATTCCACCACCTCCTGCTGGGCGAAGCCGGCGAAGGTGCCGCGGTACTGCGGCGGCACCGCCGGGTGCCGCATGGTGTAGCCGCGCACATGGGTCTCGTAGAAGATCGACTTCTCCCAGGGGATCGCCGGGTGGCGGTCATGGCCCCAGGTGAAGGCCGGGTCGATCACCACGCATTTCGGCATGCCGGGGGCGCTGTCGCGCCGGTCGAAGGACAGATCGCCGCGCGGCGAGCCGACGCGGTAGCCGAAATGCGCGTCCGACCAGCGCAGCGGCCCGACCATATGCTTGGCGTAGGGATCGAGCAGCAGCTTGTTCGGGTTGAAGCGATGGCCCGCCTTGGGTTCGTACGGCCCGTGGACCCGGTAGCCGTAGACGGTGCCCGGCCGGGCGTCCGGCAGATAGCCGTGCCACACCTCGTCGGTGTATTCGGGCAGCTCGATCCGTTCCAGCTCGCGGCGTCCCTCCTGGTCGAACAGGCACAGTTCCACCTTGGTGGCGTTGGCGGAAAACAGCGCGAAGTTGACGCCCAGCCCGTCCCATGTGGCACCGAGAGGGTAGGGAAGACCTTCCCGGATGCGGGACTGGCGGAAAACTTTAGGAGCGAACGGCGGCTTCTTCACGGTTGAACCTCGTGTGGGCGCGTTGCGGCATGAAGCAGCACAGGAACGCGCAGACCGCCTTGGTGATCCCGTCATCGGCACAATTTCCGATGAATGCCGGAGCCTCAACTCCTGGCCGAACCAATTGGTGCCCCCTCACCCAAAGAGTGGGTTCGGTATGAGCATGGTCATAGTCGTCATGGCGGGTCGCGCCGATAACTATCGCATGCTATCATCGGTTCCAGACAATAAAGGCAAATAAACTTCTGGGGGATGTCCGGGAGCTTCTCGATAAAGGGCTGAGGAAACGGGTGTAACGCAGATGACAACTTTCGCCTTTCCACGCCGTCCCCGGGTCTTTAGGGTTGAAGTCGCGGGAAGATCAATGAAGGGCAGGTCCGGCCGCCATTCCTCTCCGGCCTTTTCGACCCAGACGCGATTTGCTGTCCGGCGACCCGCGAACCATTGAGTGTCCTCCCCATCCATCGATCATCGCTCCAGGCACAGGCTTCGCCGGTGACCTGTGGCATCGTGCATCCGGCGGGCCGGCGACGCCCTCTCCGTTCCGCCTTACCAAGACGCCCCCGCCCATGATCCGGCTCTCGGTCAACGCCCTGCTGAACTTCCACCCGAAGGCCATCCTGGCGGCCATTGTCCTGGTGATGACGCTGCTTGGCGGTGTGGCCTGGGGTGGGCTGTCTCTGGTCGATTACGTCAGCACGCTCGACCGGGCCGAGCGCGGCACCCGGCAGGCCGCCGCCTTTCTCGAAGGCCACGCCGACGCGGTGCTGGACGGCGGCGCCGCCGCTCTGGCGCGGGTGGCCGACCGTCTGGAGGAGGGCGGCTTCGCGGCGCTCCCCGACCATGCTCTGGGCGAGGCGCTGGCGGCGTCGCGCTTCGGTGCGCTGTCCATCCTGGACGCCGGCGGCCGGACGGTGTTCGGCCCCTCCATCCATCCCGACGGCGGCACGGCCAGTCTGTTCCAGGGGGCGGACGGCGCTCTCGAGCTTTTGCACGGACAGGTGGACGGGCTGGACTCCATCCTGATGGTCCGCCGCATCCTGGGGCGCGAGGGCATCCTGGAGGGGGCGGTCCTGCTGGCGCTTCCGTCCTCCAGCCTGCACACCGTGCTCGACGTCTTCGGCGACGGGCGGCACAGCGTGGCCGGGCTGTTCCGCTTGGACGGCACCCGGCTGGCCGGCATCGGAGGCGCTGGGGGCATCGGCATTGGGGGCGGCACTGGAGGCGACACCGGGATCGGACCGCTTCCCACGCTGGAGCCGGGGGCGGAGAGCGGCGACGGCGACTGGAGCGTCGCGGGGCAGGGGGTGGTCATCGGCCTGAAGCGGATGCGCGACTTCCCGGCGGTGGCGGCGGTTGCCCTGCCGCGCAGCGTCGTCCTGGAGCCGTGGAGCAACCGCCTGCAGCACGGCTTCATGATGGTCGGCGTCAGCGTCGTCGCGCTGTTCGGTCTGGCAGCGCTCGGCTGGGCCAGCCTGCGGCGCGAGGCGGCGGCCCGCGACGCCCTGCGCGACGCCAACGCCCGGCTGGAGCAGCGGGTGGAGGAGCGCACCGCCGACCTGCGCTCGCTCAACCAGAAGCTCGTCCGCGCCCTGGCCGAGAAGGAGCGCGCCAATCAGGCCAAGGCCCGCTTCCTGTCGGCGGCCAACCACGACCTGCGCCAGCCTTTCCAGGCGCTGCGCCTGTTCCACCACCTGCTGATGGAACGGCTGAAGGAGCCGCGCGAGCGGTCCATCGCCGAGAAGATGGGCGAGGCGCTGGACAGCGGAGAAAAGCTGCTGCACGCGCTGCTGGAGGTCGCCACGCTGGACGCCGGGGTGGTCCGCCCGAACATCGCCGACGTGCCGGTCGCCACCGTTCTGGACGGTGTGGCGGCGGAGTTCCGGGGGCTGGCGGCGGACAAGAAACTGGATTTGCGGGTGCGCGGCTGCGCCGCCATGGTGCGCACCGACGCCACCCTGCTGACGCGGATGCTGGGCGACCTGCTGCGCAACGCCATCGCCTACACCCCGGCGGGCGGCGTCGTGGTCGGCTGCCGGCGGCGCGGCCAATGGCTGCGCATCGAGGTGTGGGACACCGGCTCCGGCATCGCGGCGGAGCATCTCGACGCCATTTTCGAAGACTTCGTGCAGTTGGGCAACCCGGAGCGCGACCGCCGCCGCGGCCTGGGGCTGGGGCTCCCCAAGGTGCGCCGCAAGGCCGCGCTTCTGGGGCACGCGGTGGAGGTCCGCTCGCGTCCCGGCCAGGGGTCCGTCTTCTCGATCATGGTTCCGCTGGCGGCCAGCGAATCGCGGACGGACGCGGTGGCCGCGGCTCCCGCCGGCCGGGCGGAGGGCTCCGACACCCGCCTGATCCTGATCGTGGAGGACGACCCGGTGCAGAGCGCCGGGATGCAGCTCCTTCTGGAAAGCTGGGGGCACGATGTTCTGGTGGCGGCGGACGGGCCGGCGGCGCTGGCGACCCTGCGCGCGGCGCCGCGCTGTCCGGACGTGATCCTGTCGGATTTCCGCCTGCCGGGACCGCTGACCGGCGCCGAGACGGTCACCCGCGCGGCGGAGCAGCAAGGGCGCCCCATTCCCGGCATCATCCTGACCGGCGACACCGCCCCCGAGCGCATCCGCGAGGCGGTGGCCGTCGGCTGCCGTCTGCTGCACAAGCCCGTCACCCCCGACGTGCTGCGCGACGCGCTGAACGCCCTGGGCACGGAGCGCCAGCCGCTCCGCCAGCCGTCCGCGGCCTGACGGGTGGAACGGCGTTTCCGGCGACAGGAACGGTCTCCTATCGAGAGCTGCATTAAAGCGGATTGCAATCCGCTTTGTACCGCGACGGCGGTCCCGGTCGCATATGCGACCGGAGCCCGCCGGCGAATGAGGCGATAAGAGTCTAAAGCGAACGGAAGTTCGCTTTAATCATTCGTGAAGGCCACAAAGGGTACTCTGAAACCGTGATCGGAGGCGAACACGGCCATGCAGCAGCGTCCTCTCACCCGTCTGGATCAGGTCCAGCTCGATGCGGTGGTGCGCCGGCACGAGATGTTTCGGAACGCCCGCATCGGCGGAGCGCGGGCGACGCTGTCCTTTTTCGACCTGAACGGGCTCGATCTCGCGGGGCGTGACCTCGCCCATGCCGACTTCGTCGGGGCCAGCCTGCGCGGCGCCAATCTGGCCGGGGCGCGGCTCGACTGCGCGTCGATGTTCGCCACCGACCTGCGGCTGGCCAATCTGGAAAACGCCAGCCTGATCAAGGCGGACCTGCGCGGCGCCTGTCTGCGCGGGTCGATCCTGATCGGCGCCAACCTGTTCGAGGCCGACCTGCGCGACGGCTCGCTGGCGGAAAAGGACCGCGACGGCAGCCTGCGCGTCATCCGGGTGGAGGGCCAGCCGACGGAAGCGTCGGGGGCCGACCTGTCCGGCGCCAACCTGACCAACGCCCGGCTGTCCGGGGCCATGGCGATCCACACCGACTTCACCGACGCGCTGATGCGCGGGTGCAAGCTGGTCCGCGCGACCATGCGCGGGGCCAACTTCACAGGATCGAACCTGGAGGGGGCGGACCTCTCGGGGGCGGACCTGCGCGGCGCCTGCCTGCGCGGTGCGGTGCTGACCGGCGCCACCATGGTGATGACGGAACTGGCCGACGCCGACATGGAGGACGCGCTGACCGACGATCCGGTGGGCCGCGTCGTCGCCGAACTCGGGCGTCCGCTCGACGAGCTTCTGCACGACCACATCCGCTGGGTCGGGTCGAGCGGGGCGGAGGGGACGGCGCTCGACCTGTCGGGCTTCGACCTGCGGCACGCCCCATCGCTGGCCCACACCTGCCTGACCATGCTGCGGGCGGTGGGGGCGACCCTCTACGGGCTGGACCTGACCAACGTGCAGCTCCAGGCCGCGATCCTGGAGAAGGGCGACCTCCGGCTCGCCAAGCTGGTGGGCGGCGACCTGCGCGGCGTGAACCTGCGGCTCGCCAAGCTGAACAACGCCGACCTGCGCAAGGCCAACCTGCGCCCGCTCTACTTCGACGAAAGGCGGTCGATGCAGTCCGACCTGTCGGGCGCGCGGCTGCGCTACGCCGACCTGCGCGGCGCCTGCCTGCGCGAGGTGAATTTCGCGGGCGCCGACCTGTCCTTCGCCAATCTGGCCGGCTGCGACCTGACCAAGACGGACCTGACCAACGCCCGCATGTTCGGGGCGAAGCTGGAGCGCCGCGCCCTGTCGGACGGCGCCATTCTCGACGGTGTGGCGGGGCTCAAGCTTTAGGTCTATATCTGTTGCGGATTTCCTGCGGGAGTGCGGTCCCATGTCCGGGCGCGTCGGTGCGGTTTGCGGTGGCGTGATGTTCGGTCTGGTGCTGGCGGTCGGGCTGACGGCCCCGTCCGGTCCGGCGCAGGCGCGGTCGTCGGTGTTCCTGTCCTTCGGGGGGCCGGTCTATCCCGACTATCCGCCCCCCTACCGGCATTTCCACGGCTATCCGCCGCCGGTCTACGGGCACCCGGTCTATGGGCCGCCGGTCTACGTGGTGCCGGCCCCGCCGCCGGTCGTCTATGTGCAGCCGGCGCCCGTTCCGGCCCCGTCGCCCACGGTGGTCTTCACCGAGCCGGCGCCGGCCCCCATCGCCGCCACCCCGACCGGTCCGGCCTACACGGCGCGCAACGGCCAGCTCTGCCGCGAGTACCAGACGACGGTGATGGTCGGCAGCCTGGCGCAGCCCGGTTACGGCACCGCCTGCCGCCAGCCGGACGGAAGCTGGCGGGTGGTCAACTGACCGGCGGGCGCGGCCGTCGAAAGCGTCGTCAGACCGCGCCGCCCGGCGTGCCGATGGTGGCGCTGCCCTTCTCGTGCCCGTCGGGGTCCATCGTGTCGGCGTAAGGCTTGCCATCCGGCGTCGTCGTTTTCGGGTGGCGGCCTTCCTTTTCGGCCTGAAGCCGTTCGGAGATGCCGGTCGGCGCGTCGTCAGAGCGGCGCGGGTCGGTGTTCGGCGCGGGGCCGCCCGTGCTGCTGGGGTCGCCCGGGATCTGCAGGCCTCGGGGATTGACCGGCTGGTTGGAACGGTCCTGTGCCATGGCGTCTGTCCTTTCCTGGAAAGGCGAATCCAACCGGTCCGGGCGGAGCGAGTTCCCCATTTCATCGACGGACAGGGCCGCTCTGCACCGCACTATGCCTCCTAAGACCGTGACGGCGGCGCGGAATGTGGTATATCCGGGCAGCGGTTCAGCCCGAGGAGAGTTCTTTGCCCGCCGATACCCGTGCTCTTGGCGCGCCGGCGCCCAGCGCGTTGGCCGATGACTCGTCGAATGCGCCGGCCGGTCAGCCGCTGGTTCTGGCCCTGCCCAAGGGGCGCATCCTGAAGGAGCTTCGCCCTTTGCTCGCCCACGCCGGCATCGAGCCGGAAGCGGCGTTCGACGACGCGGACAGCCGGCTCCTGCGTTTTGCGACCAACATTCCGAATCTCAGCATCATCCGCGTCCGGTCCTTCGACGTGGCGACCTTCGTCGCCTTTGGTGCCGCCCATCTGGGCGTGGCCGGCAACGACGTGCTGATGGAATTCGACTATCCGGAAATCTACGCGCCGCTCGACCTCGGCATCGGAAAGTGCCGCCTGTCGGTCGCCGAACCGGTCGAACTGGGGGAGAGCGACGATCCGTCGCGTTGGAGCCACGTGCGCGTCGCCACCAAATACCCGGAGGTCACCAGGAAGCATTTCGCGGCGCGCGGGGTGCAGGCGGAGTGCGTGAAACTGAACGGTGCGATGGAGCTTGCCCCGACCCTCGGCCTGTGCCGCCGCATCGTCGATCTGGTGTCCACCGGCTCGACGCTGAAGGCGAACGGGCTGGTGGAGATCGAGCACATCGCCGACGTCACCTCCCGCCTCATCGTCAACCGGGCCGCCTTCAAGACGCGGCCCGAGGAAATCTCCGGTTGGATCGACCGCTTCCGGGAGGCTGTGAATGCCCGTCAGGCTTGATGCCCAGGACCCCCGCTTCGCCGAAGGCTTCGCCAAAGGTTTTGAGGGGCTTCTCCACGCCAAGCGCGAGACCAGCGAGGATGTGCAGGCGCTGGTCGCCGGCGTCATCGACGCGGTGCGCAAGCGCGGCGACGCGGCGCTGATCGACTACACCGCCCGCTGGGACCGCCAGACGCTGACTCCCGCCACCCTGCGCATCTCCCAGGAGGAGGTGGACGCGGCGGTCGGGCAGTGTGGCGGCGACCTGCTGCGCGCGCTCGACACCGCGGCGGAGCGGATCGAGAGCTTCCACCGGCTCCAGGTGCCGGAGACAACCGACTACCGCGACGCCCAGGGCGTGCGACTGGGCGCCCGCTGGACGGCGGTCGGCGCCGCCGGCCTCTATGTGCCGGGCGGCACGGCGTCCTACCCCAGCTCCGTCCTGATGAACGCGCTGCCGGCCAAGGTGGCCGGGGTGGAGCGCATCGTCATGGTGGTGCCGACCCCGGACGGGGCGATCAACCCGCTGGTCCTGGCCGCCGCCAAGCGCTGCGGCATCACCGAGATCTACCGCATCGGCGGCGCCCAGGCCGTGGCGGCGCTGGCCTACGGCACCGAGACCATCGCCGCGGTGGACAAGATCGTCGGGCCCGGCAATGCCTTCGTCGCCGCCGCCAAGCGGCTGGTCTACGGCACCGTGGGCATCGACAGCATCGCCGGCCCGTCGGAGATCCTGGTGGTCGCCGACAACCGGAACGATCCGGCCTGGATCGCCATGGACCTGCTGTCCCAGGCGGAGCACGATACCTCGGCCCAGTCGATCCTCATCACCGACGACCCGGCTTTCGCCGACGCGGTCGCGGCGGCGGTGGACCGGCATCTGGAGACGCTGCCCCGCGCCGCCATCGCCGGGGAAAGCTGGCGCGAGCACGGCGGCATCATCGTGGTGCGCGACCTGCTGGCCGAGTCGCCGGCCCTGATCGACCGTCTGGCGCCGGAGCATCTGGAACTGGCGGTGGAGGACCCCGACGCGCTGGCCGCGAAGGTGCGCAACGCCGGGGCCATCTTCCTCGGCCGCTACACGCCGGAGGCCATCGGCGACTACGTCGCCGGTCCGAACCACGTCCTGCCGACGGCGCGCTCCGCGCGCTTCTCGTCGGGCCTGAACGTGCTGGATTTCATGAAGCGGACGACCTTCGTCGCCTGCGACGCGGAGAGCGTGAAGGCGATCGGCCCGGCGGCGGTGACGCTGGCCCGGTCGGAGGGTCTGGACGCGCACGCGCTGTCGGTGGCGCTGCGCCTGCCGGGGGGAGGTCAGGGGTGAGCACGAAGGGCAACCGCCGCATCGTCCACGTGACGCTCGACGAGAAGACCGTCATCCGGCGCAAGCCGGAGGTGGAGCACGAGCGCGCGGTTGCCATCTTCGACCTGCTCGAAGACAACGAGTTCTGCCCCTGCGACCATGCGGACGACGGCCCCTATCACCTGCATCTGTCGATCGAGGACAACCGGCTGGTCTTCGACGTCCGGCGCGACGACGACAGCGCGCTGGACAAGATCACCCTGCCGGTGACCGGCTTCCGGTCCATCGTCCGGGACTATTTCCTGATCTGCGAAAGCTACTATCAGGCGATCAAGCGCTCCACGCCCTCGCAGATCGAGGCGATCGACATGGGGCGCCGCGGCCTGCACAACGAAGGATCGGAGATGCTGCGCGAACGGCTGGCCGGAAAGGTCGAAATGGATCTCCAGACGGCGCGTCGGCTGTTCACGCTGATCTGCGTCCTCCACATCCGCGGCTGACGGGGTCGGGCGGCGCATGGCCCCGGTGCTGCAACCGCTCCCCGTGACGAGCGTGTTGTTCGCCTGCACCTACAACATGATCCGCTCCCCGATGGCGGCGGCGATCATGCGGCATTTCCATGGCACGCGCGTCTATGTCGACTCGGTCGGCGTGCGCGAGGGGGACGAGGTCGATCCCTTCGCCGTGGCGGTGATGGAGGAGATGGGCATCGACCTGTCCCGCCACCGCTGCCGCAGCTTCGAGGATCTGGAGGACACGAATTTCGACCTGATCGTGTCGCTGTCGCCGGAGGCGCAGCACCGCGCCATCGAGATGACCCGCACCATGGCCTGCGATGTGGAGTTCTGGAACACCTTCGACCCCACGCTGGTGGACGGCAACCGCGAGGCGATGATGGAGGCCTACCGGAAGGTGCGCGACGGGCTGCTGACCAGGATCAAGGAGCGGTTCCCCCTCTCCCGCGGTCCGACGGTGTGACCATCCGGTGGTTTGGCGGCGGGATTTCGCGAAGTGCTTTTTCAAGGTTGGGTTGAGGTGCTATTGAGATGAATCATCGAATGGCATGCGCGCCTCCCCCTAGACTTTAGCGGTCCCTGAGAGGTTCCCCGCCTGATGCTCGCCGGTCTGCCGTCCCGCCTGTTTCGTACCACCGGCCTGCGGAGTCTCCGGCTGCGTCTGATGGGCGTCGTGCTGATGTCCCTGGCCCTGCCGCTGGCCGGGGCGCTGTACTTCTTCGACCAGCAGCTCGACCAGCGCCTGAGCAGCGCCCGGGAACTGGCCCGGCACCTGACCGAGGACGGGGTGGAGCGGCAGCGCGACCTGATCGGCGAGGCGCGGAACCTGCTGGGCGTCCTTGCCCTGGTGCCGGCGGTCCGCGACGCCGCCCACGGCAACACCGACGCCTGCGTCGCCACGCTGGCGCCGATGCCGCGGCAGCACCGCTGGACGACCGGCGTGTGGGTGACCGACCCGAACGGCCTTCTCATTTGCGACACCACCGGCCCCGGCTCCGGGATGAGCCTGCGCGAGCGCGAGTATTTCCAGCGGGCGCTGGACACCAAATCCTTCGTGCTGAGCGAGGTGGTGATCGGCAAGCGGTCGGGAAAGCCGCTGATCCTGGCGGTGCAGCCGGTTCTGGTGAACGGTGAGATCGAGCGGGTGCTGGGCGTCGCCATCGATCTCGCCTGGCTGACCGATCTCGTGAAGGTGACGCGGCAGGACGACGCGCGAATCCTGGTGCTGGATCGCCACGGGGTGGTGATCGCGCGCCAGCCCGATCCGGAAGGCTGGGTCGGGCGCAGCATGGCGGATTACCCGCACATCCGCCGCATGCTGGCCGAAGGCAGCGGCGCGTTCGAGGGCGAAAGCGCCGATGGGCTGAACCGAATCTGGGCCTTCCGCCACTCCCCGGAAACCGACACCGTCTTCGCCGTGGGCATGCCGACCGGGCCGATCGTGGCGGATGCCCAGCGCGACCTGCTGCGCGGGCTGGTCCTGCTCGGCATCGCCGGGCTGCTCAGCGTGGCGGCGCTGTGGTCGTTGCTCCACGCCTCGGTCCTGCGCTGGATGCGAGTCCTCAGCCAGGCGGCGACCCGGATCGGCGCCGGCGACGTCGGGACCGTGGTGGAGGCCCGCGGCGCGCCCGACGAAATCCGGCTGGTGGCCAACGCCTTCAACGACATGTCGGGGCGGTTGAAGCGGCGTGAGCAGGAACTGCGCGCCGCCATGGAGGAGGCCCGCGCCGGCAGCCGTGCCAAGGAGGACTTCCTGGCGACCATGAGCCACGAGATCCGCACGCCGATGAATGGCGTGATCGGCTTCGCCGACATGCTCCTGGAAACGCCGCTGACGGCGGAGCAGCGGCGCTACGCCTCCCAGGTGCGGGAAGCCGGGCGCTCCCTGCTGACCGTCATCAACGACGTGCTGGACCTGTCGAAGCTGGAGGCGGGCAAGCTCGATCTGGTCTGCGTGCCATTCCGGTTGGACGATCTGGCCGACCGCTGCCAGGCCATCGTGCGGCTGGCCGCCGAGCAGAAGGGGCTGGAGATCCACACCTCCGTCTCCGCGGCGGCGCGCGGCTATGTGCTGGGCGATCCCGACCGGGTGCGCCAGATCCTGCTGAACCTGTTGGGCAACGCGGTGAAATTCACCGATACGGGCAGCGTCCTCCTGACCGTCAAGGCGATGGGCGACGAGTCCGGCCCCCGCCGCTACACCTTCACCGTCAGCGACACCGGCATCGGCGTGCCCGAGGACCGCCAGCGCGAGCTGTTCCAGCGCTTCAGCCAGCTCGACCGCGGGCGTGGTGGCACCGGGCTGGGGCTGGCCATCTGCCACCGTCTGGTGGAGTTGATGGGCGGCGAGATCGGCGTGGAGAGCCGTCCCGGCGTCGGCAGCACCTTCTGGTTCAGCCTGCCGCTGAAGCCCGCCAGCGCCCCGGAACGGGACGACCATGACGGCGGCGGCCTGCACGATCACGAGCCGTCCAGCCGCGGCGCGCGGATCCTGCTGGCCGAGGATCTGGCGATGAACCGCGATCTGGTCATCGCCATGCTGACCCGCGCCGGGCACCATGTGGACGCGGTGCCGGACGGCGCCGCCGCCGTGGCTGCGGTGCAGGAGCGCACCTACGATCTCGTCCTGATGGATGTGCAGATGCCGGTGATGGACGGGCTGGAGGCGACGCGGCGCATCCGGGCGCTTCCCGGCGCGCTGGGCCGCATCCCGATCCTGGCCCTGTCGGCGGGAGTGCTGGCCGTGGAGGTGGAGCGCTGCCGCCAGGCCGGGATGGACGATCATCTGGCCAAACCCTTGGAGAAGAACCGCCTTCTGGCTGCCGTCGATTATTGGAACGGCGAGGGGCGGCGCACGGCGGTCGACGCCGGACCCACCCACAGGGCCGGCACGCCGGTCGATTGAGTCCTCCGTGCCGATCCGGGCCAATGATTAAGAAAAATTAAGGCTTTTGTGCTAAAGCTGCGCCGAAGGATTCCGCGATGGCGGTTCCGGTCTGACGGTTCCGGTGTTCCATGAAGGTCGCGCTGCCTCCACTCGCCCCGATTCCCGAGCGCAAGCCGGATGTTCCCGCGTCGCCGTCCGCCACCGGCGCCGCGACGGGTGGATCGTTCCAAAGCGCGCTGGCGGACGCCCAGCCGGTCCCCCGCGGGCGGCTGGCCAACGGACAGAAGGTGCCGCCCCTGCCGGCCACGAAGCCGGAGGCGCCGATCCAGCTCGCCGACGGGACCCGCGTGCCGTTTCCCGCCCGCAAGCCCGAGGCCGCCGCGACGGCGGTCGCCCAGTCGACGGTGATCGGCGCCGCCCTGGCGAACAGCCCGGCCGCCGGGCAGGTGGTTCTGGCGGCCCAGCAGGTCGCCGGCCTGTCGGGCCACAGCTTCACCGCCATTCTCGCCCAGGCGACGCAGGAAAGCGGGCTGGATCCGGCGGCCCGCAACCGCTCCAGCTCCGCCGCCGGCCCGTTTCAGTTCCTGGAGCGCACGTGGCTGGACCTGTTCCGCCGCCATGGCGCCGCCTACGGCCAGGGGGAGCTGGCGAGCGCGATCCAGAGCCGCAACGGCATTCCCTCGGTCAAGGACCCGGCGGTGCGGCGTCAGATCCTGGCGCTGCGCCATGACGTCGACCTCTCCGCCGGGATGGCCGCGCGCTACCTGTCCGAAGGGCGCGACCGGCTGGAGGAGCGGCTGAAGCGGCCGGTGTCGGAGACCGAGAGCCGCATCGCCTATGTGCTGGGCGTGGGCGGGGCGGCCAAGCTGATCCGCGCCGCCGAGTCGTCGCCCAGGGCCGCCGCGGCGGAGCTTCTGCCCTCTGCGGCGCGGAGCAACCGCGGCCTGTTCTACGACCGCGCGTCGGGCCGGGAGCTGACGGCGTCGGAAGCCGTCGCGCGGCTGACGCGCCGCATGGACACCGACCAGAAAGAGATGTTCGAACGCATCGCGCAGGCCGCGGAACCCCGCGTCCGGCTCGATGGCGGCCCGTCGCCGCTCAGTTCTTTCCAGTCGGCGGCGCTTGGCGGCACCGCGGGCATGGACGCGGACGGCGCGGGGGAGTATGAAAACGGCGACGGAAACCCGCTCGGCTGAACCGCCGGCTGTTTCCGTCCCATCTGGAAGGCTTTGGCCAACCCCCACGCCGGAGGCTCACCGCCCCCGGTGGAATCCCCCTTGACCGGGCGGCTTCGGGAGGTCAGTTATTGCCTCGAAACTGTTACGGACTTAAGGGGCTATGGCTAAGGAAGATCTGATCGAGTTCTCCGGAACCGTCGTCGAGCTGCTGCCGAACGCGATGTTCCGTGTGAAGCTCGACAACGAGCATGAAGTGCTGGCGCACACCTCCGGCAAGATGCGCAAGAACCGCATCCGCGTGCTGGCCGGTGACCGCGTCAATGTCGAGATGACGCCCTACGACCTGACCAAGGGCCGGATCACGTTCCGGTTCAAGTGATTGAACCGGTTTTCCGCGTTGAACCGGTTTCCACCGTCGGCCATCCTCCCCGCGTTATGAGCACCGAAACCACCCACCGGCTCGTGCTGGCGTCCGCCTCGCCCCGCCGGCTCGACCTGTTGCGCCAGATCGGCGTGGTGCCCGACGCGGTCGACCCAGCAGACATCGACGAATCGCCCCTGCCGCGGGAGCTTCCGCCCCAGCACGCGCTGCGTCTGGCCGGCGAGAAGGCCGCCGCCGTGGCCGCGCGCCATCCCGGCGCCTTCGTGCTGGCCGCCGACACGGTGGTCGCCTGCGGCCGCCGCATCCTGCCCAAGGCGGAGGAGGAGAAACAGGCGCGCGCCTGCCTCGGCCTGCTGTCCGGGCGGCGGCACCGGGTGTTCGGCGGGGTCGTGCTGCTGTCGCCCACCGGCGACGGGGAGGCGCTGCGCCGGTCGGACCGGCTGGTGCGCACCGACGTGACCTTCAAGTCGCTGTCCCACGAGGAGACCGAGTCCTACATCGCCTCCGGCGAATGGCAGGGCAAGGCCGGCGGCTACGCGATCCAGGGCCGGGCGGCGGCCCACGTGCGCTGGATCGGCGGCTCCTACAGCAACGTGGTCGGGCTGCCCCTGTTCGAAGTGGCGGCGCTGCTGCGCGGCGCGGGGTTCCCACTGCCGTGAGTGGCCCGGCGGGCGGTACCGGATCGGACATCCTCATCGACCGCGACGGTCCGCTGACGCGGGCCGCCGTGCTGACCGGCGGCCGGCTGACCGACCTCTATATCGACCATGCCGAGCGTCCCTCCCTGCTGGGGCATGTGTTCCTCGGCCGGGTGGAGCGCATCGCGACGGGGCTGGACGGTGCCTTCGTCGATCTCGGCACCGGAAAGTCGGGCCTGCTCTCCGCGCTGGACGCCCGCGGGCCGCAGGGGCGCCCGAAGGCCAAGGGCGAGCGGATCGGCAACCTGCTGCGCACCGGCCAGACCGTGCTGGTGCAGGTGAAGGCCGACGCCACCGGGTCCAAGGGGCCGTCCCTGACCATGGACATCACCCTGCCGGGCCGCTTCCTGGTGCACGCGCCGCTGGGACGCGATGTGGCGGTGTCGAAGCGGCTGGGCAGCGGGCCGGAGCGCACCGAACTGGCCCGCCGCATCCAGGACATCGCCCCCGGCGCCGGCTGGATCGTCCGGGCGGGCGCCGCCACCGCGCCGGACGGGCTGCTGGCTGCGGAGTCGGACGCGCTGCATCTGGCGTGGCGGTCCATCCGCGACGCGGCGGAGCGGGGCGGCGGCCCCTCCTTGCTGCTGACCGGTCCCGACGCGCCGCGCCGCGCCCTGATCGAGCATGGGGCAACCGCTCCGTCGCGGATCATCGTGGACGACGTGGCCCTGGCCCGCGACCTCGCCGACTGGTGCGCCGACCGTGCACCGGACCTGGAGGAGCGGGTGGAGCCCTTCGACGCCCGGCTTCTTGCCGCGCCGTGCCCTGATCGAACAGGGGGCGGCCGGCAACGGCTGTTCGACCTGCGCGACCTCGACGCTGAAATCGAAACGTTGCTCGGCACGCGGGTGCCGCTGTCCGGCGGCGGGTCGCTGGTCATCGAGCGGACCGAGGCGATGACCGTGGTAGACGTCAACGCGGGGGAGCGTGGCAACCCGCTGGATGTCAATCTGGAGGCGGCGGCGGAGATCGCCCGGCAACTGCGCCTGCGCAACGCCGGGGGGATCGTCGTCGTCGATTTCGTCAACATGCGCAACCGGGGCGACGCCGAACGGCTGCTGAACGCCCTGTCCCGCGCGGTGGAGGACGACCCGGCGCAGACCCAGGTCTATGGCCTGTCCAAGCTGGGTCTGGTGGAGATGACCCGCGCCCGGCGCGGCACGGCCCTGGCCGAATTGCTGGGAACCGTCCGCACGGCCGCGGCGGAGGATTGAGCGATGAACGACAACCAAAAGCCTGTTGAAAAAGCCTGCCCGATCTGCGGCCGCCCGGCGGTGGAGGAGACCAAGCCCTTCTGCTCCAAGCGCTGCGCCGACGTGGATTTGTCGCGCTGGCTGGGCGGCGTCTACCGCATCGAAAGCCCCGACCGCCCGGACGCCGAGGAGGCCGACGAGCGGGAGTGACGGGGCGGCGGATTTCTGCATTTTAGGGCTGGACAGGCCCGGCGAATTTGCCTACAAAGCGCGCCTCGACGCGCCGCGGTCTCCACCGCGGCCTCGGTGCCCAGGTAGCTCAGTTGGTAGAGCAGGGGACTGAAAATCCCCGTGTCGGCGGTTCGACTCCGTCCCTGGGCACCACTTCTTCCCCTCAAGGGGTTGTGGTGTTTCAAACGCTCCGTCATCCGCGGGGCGTTTTTTGTTGTCCGCGCCGCGTCACCCGGCCGGGCGAGCGCGCGGAAGGGGTGGCGTTCCCGCCGCGGCGACCGTATCGTGCGTCGCGCAACGATCCGGCGCGGATGGCGGGATGCTCGATCAGCGGACAAGCGCGTTTCTTGAGGAATTCCTGGCGAAGCCGGGCGGCGATCCCGAGCGGCTCGACCGCTTCCTGCTGCACGGCCCGTACCGCGGCCGGCGCGGCGGCAAACCGCGGCTGAAGCTGGCCTTCCACGACTTCTGGCCGGAGTTCGACAAGGGCACGAACTTCTTCATCGAGATCCTGTCCAGCCGCTTCGACCTGTCGGTGGTCGAGGACGACAGCGACCTCGCCATCGTGTCGGTCTTCGGCGGGCGGCACCGCGAGGCGCGCAGCCGCCGCACCCTGTTCTTCACCGGGGAGAACGTGCGCCCGCCGTTGGACGGCTTCGACATGGCGGTGTCCTTCGACCGCGTCGACGACCCGCGCCATTACCGCCTGCCGCTCTACGTCATGCACGCCTACGAGCACATGCGGGAGGGGGCGGTGCCGCATTTCTGTTCGCCGGTCCTGCCGCCGGTGCCGCCGACGCGGGCGGCCTTCGCGGAGCGCGGCTTCTGCGCCTTCCTCTACAAGAACCCGAACGGGGAGCGCCGCAACCGCTTCTTCCCGGTGCTGGACGGGCGGCGGCGCGTCGATTCGGTGGGCTGGCACCTGAACAACACCGGCAGCGTCGTCAAGATGGGCTGGCTGTCGAAGATCCGCGTCTTCGAACGCTACCGTTTCGCCTTCGCCTTCGAGAACGCCAGCCATCCCGGCTATCTGACGGAAAAGATCCTGGACGTCTTCCAGGCCGGGGCGGTGCCGCTCTATTGGGGTGATCCCGACCTGGAGCGCGAGGTGGCGGTCGGCAGCTTCATCGACGTGTCGCGCTTCGCCACGGACGAGGAGGCGGTGGACCACATCCTTGCGGTGGACGACGATTACGACGCCTATTGCGCCCACCGCGCCGTGGCGCCCTTCCTGGGGACGGAGGAGTTTTATTTCGACGCCTACCGCCTCGCCGACTGGATCGAGAGCCGGCTGTAAGGGCTGGGGGGAGGGGGAGCCGATGGCGCGGGTGCTGCTGAATTACGCGGACGGGGCCTTTCTGGCGGCGCAGAAGCGCAACGCGCGGAGCGGGATGGACATCGGCGGCTTCGACTCCGTCGCCATGCTGGGCCGAAGCCACATCGACCCGGCCTTCGTCGAGCGCAACCGCTTCATCCTCGACCAGCCGCGTGGCGCGGGCTATTGGCTGTGGAAGCCCTGGGCCATCTGGACCCTGCTGCGCGACCATCTGAAGGACGGCGACGTGCTGTTCTACTGCGACAGCGGCGCCCATTTCGTGCACCGCGCCGACCCGGTGATTGAGCGGTGCCGGGAGCGGCGCGACCTGCCCATCCTGCTGTTCACGCTGCAGGACGAATTCAAGAACCGCGGCTGGACCAAGCGCGATTGCTTCCATTTCATGCGGCTGGACCGGCCCGAATACACCGACGCCACCCAGATCCTGGCGAGTTTCATCGTCTGCGAACGGACGCCGGAAACCATCGCCTTCGTCTCCGAATGGCTGCGCTTCGCCCAGGACGAGCGTATCCTCACCGACGCGCCGAACGAGTGCGGCAAGCCGAACTACCCGGAGTTCCGCGACCACCGGCACGACCAGAGCATCCTTAGCCTGCTGGCCCGCCGCCGTGGGGTGAGCACGATCCCCGACATCTCGCAATGGGGCGATGATCGGCGCCCGCCGGAGATCCCGCGCATCCTGCTGCACACCCGCCAGCGGGACTGAGAGGGCGCATGGGCCTTTCCGAAACCGCCGAACGGGCCGCAGCACTGCACCGGCAGGCCGTCGCCGCCCAACGCGAGGGCCGCGTCCACGAGGCCATGGCGCTGTTCCAACAGGCGTTGGCGCTGCACAAGGACGCGGAGGTCTATCTGGATTTCGGCAGTCTGCTGGCCGGGCTGTCGCAATGGGGCCCGGCGGGGGCGGTCTATGCGGCGGCGCTGAAGCTGGCGCCCGACTCCCCCGACGCCCATTACGGGGTGGCGCTGTCCCTTCATGCCCAAGGGCGCCCGGCGGAGGCGGAGCCGCATTACCGCGCCGTCCTGGCGGCCTGCCCAGGGGTGGGCGCGGTGTGGAACAATCTGGGCGTGGCGCTTCAGGAGCAGGGCCGCCCCGGCGCGGCGGAGGCGGCCTACCGCGAGGCCCTGCGCCACCAGCCGGAGGACGCCGGCACCTGGAAGAATCTGGCGGTCGCGCTGGACGCTCTGGGCCGGACCGCCGAGGCCGAATCCGCCTACCGCGCGGCGCTGGCGCGCAACCCGGAGCACGCCGTTTCCCTGAACAATCTCGGCGGCCTCGCCTTGGCCGCCGGACGCCCGGACGAGGCGTGGCGGATCGGCGGACGCATGGCGGCGCTGAACCCGGCGGACCGGAACGGCTGGATGCTGCTGGGCAACGCTGCCCACGCGACGGGCCGCCGGGGCGAGGCGGTGCGGGCGAGTGCGGTGGCGGTGCGGCTGGCGCCGGACGATCCCGCCCCGCGCCACAACCATGCCAACGCGCTGGCCGCCGCCGGCCGGCGGGAGGAGGCGGTGGCCGAGTACCGGACGGTTATCCGGCTCCAGCCAGACTCCCTGGCGGCGGTCGATCTGGCGGTGGAACTGTGCGGCCTGCACGACACGGCGGGCGCCCTGGCGGTGCTGCGCGGCGCGATCGGGCGCCATCCGGAGCATGGCGCGGCGTGGCGGGTTCTCGGCCAGACGCTGACCGGCGCCTTGCGGCCGGAGGCCGCGCTCGACGCGCTGCGCCGGGCGGTGGCCCTCGATCCCGGCGACCCGGCGGGGTGGGAGGATCTCGCCGCCGCCGCGACTCTGGCCGACCGGGTTGCGCCGTCCATCGATGCCCTCCGCCGCGTCCGCCGGCTCTCCCCCGCCTACAACCCGGCGCTGGCGCAGCTGGTGCAGCAGCAGCGGCACGCCTGCGACTGGCGCGACCTGCCGGCCCTGGAGCGCGACCTGATCGGGCGGATGCGCGCCGGGGCGCTGGGCGTGCCGCCCTTCGGTCTCCTGGCGGTGGACACGACCCCGGCGGACCAGCAGGCGGCGGCGGAGCGCTGGGCGCGGCAGAAGGCGCATGGCGTGCCGGCCGTGGCGCGGCCCACGGTCTCGGGTGATGGGCGCCTGCGCATCGGCTACCTCTCCGCCGACTTCCACGAGCACGCCACCGCCTATCTTATGGCGGAGCTTCTGGAGCGGCATGACCGCAGGCGCTTCGCCGTCACCGCCTATTCCACCGGCATCGACGACGGCAGCCCGATGCGCCGCCGCCTGACCGCGGCGGTCGAGCGTTTCGTGGATCTGCGCGACCGCTCCGACCGCGACGCCGCGCAAGCCATCGCCGCCGACGGCATCGACATCCTGGTGGACCTGAAGGGCTACACGGCCTTCGCCCGCACGGCGATCCTGGCGGCGCGGCCAGCCCCGGTGCAGGTGAACTGGCTGGGCTATCCCGGCACCATGGGGGCGGACTTCATCGACGTGATCCTGGCCGACGCGGTGACCATCCCGCCGGGCGAGGAGGGGTTCTACAGCGAGGCGGTGGTGCGGCTCCCCCACTGCTACCAGCCCAACGACCGCCACCGCGCCATCGCCGAGCGCACGCCGTCGCGTGCCGACTGTGGCCTTCCGGAGGACGGCTTCGTCTTCTGCTGTTTCAACAGCCCCTACAAGCTGACGCCCGCTGTGTTCGACGTCTGGGCGCGGCTGCTGCGCGCCGTGCCGGGGAGCGTGCTGTGGCTCTACGCCGGCAACCCGCTGGTGGCCGGCAACCTGCGGCGCGAGGCGGCGGCCCGCGGGGTAGCACCGGAACGCCTCGTCTTCGCGCCGCCGCGCCCCCTGGCGGAACATCTGGCGCGGCACCGGCTGGCCGACCTGTTCCTCGACACGCTGCCCTACAACGCCCACACCACGGCCAGCGACGCGCTGTGGACCGGACTTCCGGTGGTGACCTGCCGCGGCGGGACCTTCGCCGGGCGGGTGGCGGCCAGCCTGCTCGACACGGTCGGGCTGCCGGAGCTGGTCACGGACTCGCCGGCGGTCTATGAGGCGCTGGCCCTGGACCTCGCCCGCGATCTGGCACGGCTGGCCGGGCTGAAGGCGCGGCTGGCGGCGGCGCGGACGGCCAGCCCGCTGTTCGACGGGGACCGCTTCGCCCGCGATCTGGAGGACGCCTATCGGGCGATCTGGCAACGCTTCGCACCGGCAGGAGACCCGCGATGACGACCACGGACCGGCGGCTTCACATCGTCGTGCCCTACCGCGACCGCGCGGCCCATCTGCGGGACTTCGTGCCGCGGGTCGGCGCTTACTTCGCAACGCTTGCCGATCCCATCGACTACCGCGTCACCATCGTCGAGCAGGAGGCCGGGCTGCCCTTCAACCGGGGCGCCATCAAGAATGTCGGCTTCCTGCTGGGCGAGGCGGAGAGCGGCTACACCTGCCTGCACGACATCGACTATCTGCCCATCGACGCCGATTACTCCTGGGTCGACCGGCCGACCCCCATCCTGTCCTTCGGGGCGGAGCAGCGGCCGGTGGCGCCCGGCCGCTCGGACCAGACGGTGACCACCGACCTGGAGAGCACGATGGGCGGCGTCCTGCTGATGCCCAACGACGTGTTCCGGCGCATCGACGGCTATTCCAACGCCTATTGGGGCTGGGGCTATGAGGATTTCGACCTGTCGCTGCGCATCCGCTCCCGCCGCATCCCGACCGCGCGGCGGCCCGGCCGGTTCGAGCCGCTGGACCACGACAACGAGGGCTTCAACCCCGACGCCTCGGCCTCGCCCATTTCACGGGTCAACAAGCGGGTGTTCCAGGCCAATTGGGCCGGCGGTACGATCCCGGAGGAGGACGGCCTGTCGAGTCTGTCCTTCGACATTCTCGACCGCCGCCCCTGCGACGGCGTGCCTCCCGACGCCACCGGGCGGTGGGAGATCGTGCGCGTCCGCCTAACCATGGCGCCGCTGCCCGGCCAGTTGGCGGCCTTCAAGGCACGCTGAACCTGTTACCTTTCGGGACACCGGCGCATCTGCGGGAAGACACCGGCGCGTTCCAATGCGTATAGTGCGCCGCTTTCGGCGGCTCTTGGCCCGCAGGACGAACACCCGCGAAACGACGAAGCGGAATGGACATGACCAGCCACGAAGACGTCTTCGACGCGCCGGAGACGCGGCAGCCGACCATCCTGGCGGTGTACAACCAGAAGGGCGGCGTCGGCAAGACGACCACCTCCGTCAACCTCGCCCTGGCGCTGGCCGCGCTGGGCAAGAGCGTCGTCCTGATCGACTTCGACCCGCAGAGCAGCGCCACCAGCAACTTCCTGCTGCGGGAGAAGGCGCGCGTCGGCATCAACGACCTGCTGAGCCAGGACACCTTCGTCGAGGACGCCATCACCCCGACCAGCTTCGACGGGCTGTCGATGATCGTCGGCGCGCGGAAGCTCTATTCGCTGGAACACGCGCTGGACGCCCGCGGCGGGTCGCAGCGCGGCCTGCGCAAGGCGCTGCACTTCTCGCGCAACCCGCCGGATTACGTGGTGATCGACTGCCCGCCGGCGCTCGGCCATCTGGCGGCGGGCGCGCTGGCGGCGTCGGACCGGCTGGTGCTTCCCGTCTTTCCGGGGCGCTACGCGCTGGACGGGCTGAAGCGCACCCTGTCGGTGGTCGAGCACATCCAGAAGGGCATGAACCCCAACCTGTCGGTGGCCGGCATCCTGATGCTGTCGATCACCAACGACGAAGTCGGGCGCGAATCGCTGACCCTGCTGCGCTCCGAATTCCCGGAGCTGATGTTCCGCACGGCGATCCCCTACGACGTGGACGTGGTGAAGGCGACCTACCGCCGGATGCCCGCCGCGATCTTCAGCCCGGAGGGGCGGACGACCACGCGCTTCCTGGCGCTGGGCTGGGAGATCGTCCACGGCCGCGGCTCCTCCCCGACCGACGAGCAGCTGAAGCCGGCGCAGGACCGCATCCGCGCGTGGCACGCCGACACCGACTCCTCCTACACCGCCCGCCGCGCGGCGGCGCCGGACGAGGGCGACGAGTCCACGGGCGGCAACAACGGGCGCGGCGCGGGGGCTGAGGCGCCGAAGGGCGGCGGCGGCCGGGCGCTGGTCGCCGCGGCGGTCGGGCTGATCGTCGGCTTCGCGCTGGGCGCGCTGTTCGGCCAGCCGCTTCTGGGCGGCGCCCTGGCCAGTCTCGGCGGGTAGGCTACAGCACCGCCTTGCGGGCGGAGAGCAGGATGCTGGTCTCGGTGGAGGCGATGCCGGCGATCTGCCGGACGCGGCGCAGCGTGTCGTCGAAGGCCTCCAGCGACTCCGTTTCGATTTCAGCGACGACGTCCCAGCGTCCGTTGGTGGTGTAGACCGTCCGCACCTCCGGAAAACCGTGCAGGCGGGCGATCACCGTCTCGGCGGCGCGGCCCTCCACCTCGATCATCGTGATGGCCCGGACCATGGCGGGCCGCAGATCCTTGCGCAGCAGCACCGTGAAGCCGGCGATGACCCCGCTCTCGACCAGACGGTCGATGCGGGCGCGGACGGTCGCGCGCGACACTTTCAGCGCGGCGGCGAGGCCGGCGACGGGCTGGCGCGCGTCGGCGCGCAGCAGGCCCAGCAGGCGGTGGTCCAGGTCGTCCATGCCAAAATGATAAGTCGGGCTTGCCAAACTGTCAAAAACGCCGCCGTTCGTTGGCACTTTTCCGTCTTTCTGCCGCCGGTGCCGCCCCCGATAGTCATGGGAGGCACGATCGCACAGGGAGAGGGACGGCATGGCGTCGGCGGATCGGGACGATCAGCGCTTCGTGGAGATCATCGGCGTTCCCATCGAGGCGGGGGCCGGCCATCCCGGCGCCCTGATGGGGCCGGCGGCGCTGCGCACGGCGGGGCTGGTCCGCGCCCTGCGCGAACTGGGGCACGAGGTTCGCGACCTTGGTGACCTGACGCCCGACCCCTGGAGCGATGGCGACGCCGCCACGGCCCGTCTGGCGGAGATCACCGCCTGGTCGCGGGCTCTGGCCGACCGCTCCTACGCCATGATGCAAGCGGGCGGGGTGCCGGTCTTCCTGGGCGGCGACCACAGCCTGTCCATGGGCTCCGTCACCGGGGTGGCCCGCCATTGCCGGGAGGCCGGCAAGCCGCTGTTCGTGCTGTGGCTGGACGCGCACGGCGACTTCAACACCCCCCACACCTCGCCGTCCGGCAACATGCACGGGATGCCGGTGGCCCTGCTGTGCGGGGAGGACGGCTTCGACGACGTCTTCCCGCCGGAGCAGCGGGCCACCGTGAACCCGGCGCATGTGCATCTGTTCGGCATCCGCTCCCTCGACCCCGGCGAGCGGCGCCTGCTGCGCGCCCGCGGGGTGGACGTGGTGGACATGCGGCTGATCGACGAGCACGGGGTCGGCGTCCACATGCGCCGCATCATCGAGCGGGTGCGGCAGGCCGGCGGCCATCTGCATGTCAGCCTGGACGTGGATTTCCTCGACCCCGCCATCGCCCCCGCGGTGGGAACGGCGGTGCTGGGCGGGGCGACCTACCGCGAGGCGCATCTGATCATGGAGATGCTGCACGACGCCGGCGTCGTCGGCTCGCTGGACGTGGTGGAGCTGAACCCCTTCCTGGATGAGCGGGGCAAGAGCGCCCTCCTGCTGGTCGATCTGGTGGCCAGCCTGTTCGGGCGTCGCATCATCGACCCCGCCGTCACCCAGTCGCAGATCGGCGGCCAAGCCGTCTGACGTTCTGATAAGAAACAAACCCCGGAGAGAACGCCATGCTTCAGCACGCCGCCGACCTGATCGGGACCGAACACCGCCTGGGCGCCCACAATTACAAGCCGCTGGACGTCGTGCTGGCGCGCGGCGAGGGCGTGTATGTCTGGGACACCGAAGGCAACCGCTATCTCGACTGCCTGTCGGCCTATTCCGCCGTCAATCAGGGCCATTGCCACCCGAAGATTCTGGAGGCGATGGTGCAACAGGCGTCGAAGCTGACGCTGACCTCCCGCGCCTTCCGCAACGACCAGCTCGCGCTGTTCTACGAGGAGCTGGCGGCGCTGACCGGCTCGCACAAGATCCTGCCGATGAACAGCGGGGCGGAGGCGGTGGAATCGGCGATCAAGACGGTGCGCAAGTGGGGCTACGAGGTGCGCGGCGTGCCGGAGAACCAGGCGGAGATCATCGTCTGCTCGGACAATTTTCACGGCCGCACCATCTCCATCGTCAGCTTCAGCACCGACCCGGACGCCCGCGGCGGCTTCGGCCCTTTCACGCCGGGTTTCCGCACCGTGCCCTTCGGCGACGCGGCGGCGCTGGAGGCGGCGCTGACCCCCAACACGGTGGCCATTCTGCTGGAGCCGATCCAGGGCGAGGCCGGCGTGGTCATCCCGCCCGCCGGCTATCTGCGCCGGGTGCGCGACCTGTGCACGGAGCGCAACGTCGTGATGATCCTGGACGAGATCCAGACCGGGCTGGGCCGCACCGGCAAGCTTCTGGCCGAGGAGCATGAGGGGGTGGAGGCGGACGTCACCCTGATCGGCAAGGCGCTGTCCGGCGGCTTCTACCCGGTGTCGGCGGTGCTGTCGAACTCCGAGGTGCTGGGCGTGCTGAAGCCCGGCCAGCACGGCAGCACCTTCGGCGGCAACCCGCTGGCCTGCGCCGTCGCCCGCGCCGCCATGCGGGTGCTGGTGGAGGAGGGCATGATCGACAACGCCGCCACCCAGGGCGCCTATTTCCTGGAGCAGCTCGGCGCCATCCGCAGCAACGTGATTCGCGAGGCGCGCGGGCGCGGCCTGATGCTGGCGGTGGAGCTTCACCCGGAGGCGGGCGGAGCGCGCCGCTATTGCGAGGCGCTGCGGGCGCGCGGCGTCCTGGCGAAGGACACCCACGACCACACCATCCGCATCGCCCCGCCGCTGGTCATCACCCGCGAGCAGGTCGATTGGGCGCTGGAGCAGTTCGACGCCGTCCTGACGGGAACCACGGTTCCGTAAAAGCCCCGGGCATGGCATTCAGCCCTTTTACTACTCCTCCGTGCGCATGGCGGTACGTCCGGCAAAAGCACAACCCCCTCACCCCAGCCCTCTCCCCAGGGGGGGAGAGGGGATCTTGACGCGACAGCCCAGCGCAAAAGGCGCTTGCGGCCCGCCCCAGCCTTCGCCACGGTGGGGGCGGGCTTCTCATTTATCCGGCAGCGATCCGCCATGCACAGCGCCATCATCGACCTCCCGTCCGCCACCCCCGGCACCCGGCGGACCCTGACCGTCCAGCGCTTCGGCACGGCGGGCGCGCGGCCCTGCGCCTACATCCAGGCGTCGCTGCACGCCGACGAGATCCCGGCGATGCTGGTGGCCGACAAGCTGCGCCGCATCCTGACCAAGCTGGAGGCCGAGGGGCGGATCGCCGGCGAGGTCATCCTCGTCCCGGTCGCCAACCCGGTGGGTCTGGGCCAGTCGCTGATGGACCATCACCTGGGCCGCTTCGACCAGGACGATGGCAAGAACTTCAACCGCGACTACCCCCACCTGACCGAGGCGGTGGCCGAGCGCGTGGCCGACCGCCTGACCGACGACGGCGAGGCCAACAAGGCCGCCATCCGCGCCGCCCTGGCCGAGTCCCTGGCCGAACGCACCCCGCGCACCGAGACGGAGCACATGAAGCACCGTCTTCTGGACCTGGCGCTCCAGGCCGATTGGGTGCTGGACCTGCATTGCGACCTGGAAGCGGTGATGCACCTCTACACCCTGACGCCCTCGGCAGAGGCCTTCGCCCCGTTGCAACGGCTTCTCGGGGCGCGGGCGGTCTTCCTGGCCGAGGAATCCGGCGGCGACCCCTTCGACGAGGCGGTCAGCCGCCCCTGGAACGAGCTTGCCAAGCGCTGGCCCGACCGCCCGATCCCCTTCGGCTGCCATTCCGTGACCGTGGAACTGCGCGGGCAGGCCGACGTGGAACACGCCCAGGGCGAAGCGGACGCCCAGGCGATCGCCGGCTTCCTCACCCATGCCGGCGTCCTGTCCGGCGAGCCTCCGGCCCTGCCGGAGCCGCTGTGCGCCCCGACCCCGCTGGAATCCTCCGAACCCCTGACCGCCCCGGTGGGCGGTGTGGTCGTCTTCCACCACAAGGCGGGTGACCGCGTGGAGGCCGGCGCCGTGGTCGCCGACATCCTCGACCCGCTGACCGGCGAGATGACCCAGGTGCGCAGCGAATCGGCGGGCGTGCTCTACGCCCACAGCGCGACCCGCTTCACCCTGGCGGGCAAGCGGATCGCCAAGGTGGCGGGGTCGACGCTGCGGCGTACGGGGCCGTTGCTGAGCGCGTGATACAGCCGGACGATGATCGCGTCCGTTATTGTCCAACCGTGACATCCGGCAGATCAATGCGTTGGCACGGATCGAGAGGGCTATGTCGGTAGCGCCTTGCAGGGGGGGCGGCATGAGGTGGCAGCCTTGCCCATGCTCGCTCTCTCAATCCGTGTCACCACGCCGATCCGGATTTGATTTTATCAAGGATCTTTTCGTTTTCTTTCGCATGATTGTTCACGTCCGCTTCGGCCAACATCTTGATGGCGGATTCGAATTTTTCCGATTTGAAGCCAAGCTCGTTTAGCCGTTGTCCGGCTTGGCGTTCTTCATCACTCTGCACGTAGCGCTCATCGCCAGCGTTCATAAAGTACGGAGTGCTAACATTTCCAAAGGATTTTTTGGCGGCTTCGAATTCTGCAGAGCCCTCGGCATTCTTGCCGAAGATTTCGCTTTGCATTTGCTGCATCGCGGCGATTTCCTGAGCGCCGGTCATGCCGCTGTTTTTGATCGCGCTGCGCCGCGCGGCGGTCTGACTCATCTGCTCTGCCGAAATGTCAAGCGGGCCGGGCGTTCCGGATGCACGGCCTGAGAGGGATTCGACGGCATCGGATGCCTTCCCCCAGAATGTGTTGGCGCGTTGTTGCTTCAAATGACTGGACAGAGCAAGTCCCAGGTCCCGCGCGCTCATCGCTCCGGAGGAAACCAAGTTTCCAAGTTTGCTCCGATCCTCGGTTGAAAGCTGTGAGAAGACCTTAAGGGAGTCTCCCTTCAATTCCGAGGCGAGAGGGCTGAGGACAATGGAATCTTGTTGAGAGCCTGCGCGGCTGAAGGCCTGAGCGCCATCGTTTCTTGTTGACGCGGCGCCGGGCGGGGGCGTGGCCGGGATCGTCTTTGCTGCGCTTGTGGCTCCCGATAGATCGGAGACAATCATATCGATCTCCTTCGTCTACGAAATTTACAAAAGGCGTTTCAGGAGGTGCTTCTTCGATATCTAAGCATTAGATTTCGAATGATCGCATCATCATATTTATGTTCTATCTTTATCGTTAATTGATTGTTAATTCAATCAGGAATTTGTTGCGCAGTAATATTATATTATATAAAATTAATTAAATCATTTTTAACATAAACGACATAGATATGTATTTGGAGCGCGAAATAAACAAATAAATAATTGCAAGTTACTTTGCTATTCCGTTCGTTGTGTAGAAGATGTGTCGGATGATTATAGTATAGAAAAATTGTTGGCTGTGTAGTTTCCCTCAAAAGGCGTTCTCGCTATCGCCTAAATTTAGAGCTCTATTTATAGCTGGAGAAATTGGTGAAAGGAGAATTCGCCAAATAACCTCCCGTTAATCCGTGAACCGAAACGCACTTGACGTACATACCAACTGACCGGTATGTTTCACCCATGCCGAGACCTGCCAAACATCACCCCGAACGCGGCGATGCCCGCATCCGGCTCCTCGAAGCGGCGCGGGACGTCATCCGGGCCAAGGGCTTCGCGGCGACCTCCGTCGATGATCTCTGTAAGGTGGCGGGGGTCACCAAGGGCGCGTTCTTCCATCATTTCGAAACCAAGGAAGCGCTCGGTGTCGCCGCCGCCGCCTATTGGGCGGAAACCACCTCGGCCTTCTTCGCGAACGCGCCGTACCACCGGCTCGACGACCCGCTCGATCGGCTGTTCGGCTATGTCGAGTTCCGCAAGGCGATCATCGACGGCGATCCCGCCGAATTCACCTGCCTCGTCGGGACCATGACGCAGGAGGTCTACGGGTCTTATCCGGCGATCCGCGACGCCTGCGCCGCCAGCATCTTCGGCCACGCGGCGACGCTCGAACCGGACATCGCGGCGGCCATGGCGGCGCGCGGGATCGCGGCCGACTGGACCCCGGCAAGCCTCGCGCGGCACACCCAGGCCGTGCTCCAGGGCGCCTTCATCCTCGCCAAGGCGACCGGCGGGCGCGAGGACGCGCTGGAGAGCGTCGATCACCTGAAACGCTACCTCACGCTGCTCTTTTCACAGACCCGTTCGAAAGGGAATCCCCATGACGGAAGGTGAGCGCGACCTCGTTCTGACCCGCAGCCTCGACGCGCCGCGCGGCGCGCTGTGGCGCTGCTGGACCGAACCCGAGCTGCTGAAACAGTGGTTCTGCCCCAAGCCCTGGTTCGTGTCCGAGGCACGGATGGACCTGCGGCCGGGCGGCGAGTTCTTCACGCTGATGAACGGTCCGAACGGCGAATCCTTCGGCGAGCCCGGCGTCTTCCTCGACGTGGAGGAGGGGCGGCGTCTGGTCTTCACCGACGCTTTCCGCCCCGGCTGGCGGCCGTCGGGCCGGGCCTTCATGACCGCCGACGTGCGGTTCGAGGACGCGGGCGGCGGCCAGACCCTCTACACCGCGCGCGCCATGCACTGGAGCGCCGAGGCGCGCGACGAGCACGAAAAGATGGGCTTCCACGAAGGCTGGGGCAAAGCGACCGACCAGCTCGAAGCCCTCGCCAAGACGCTCTGACCCAAGAACAGTCTGACCGGGAGGAAACGACAGCATGGAACCGACGATCTACCTGTTCTTCAACGGGACCTGCCTGGAGGCGATGACCCACTACGCCGAAACCCTCGGCGGCGAGGTCGTCTACGTGTTCCGCAACGGCGACGCCCCGGATGCGGACAGCCGCATGCCCGGCGGCGATCACCTCGTGATGAACATGATGGTGAAGCTGGGGGCGACCACGGTGATGGCGTCCGACTCGCCGGACAGCATGTACAGCAAGCCGCAGGGATTCCGGGTGCAGATCGCCCCGCCGTCGCTCGCCGAGTTCGACCGTATCTTCGCCGTGCTGGCGAAGGACGCCCGGTCCGTGGAGATGCCGCCGGGCGAGACCTTCTGGGCCAAGCGCTTCGCCATGGTCACCGACCGCTTCGGCACGCCCTGGATGCTGAACCATACCGGCGCGAAAGGGCCGGACGCGGCGGCGCCCTGACGGACGGGGCCGAAACTTCAAACAAGCAAGGGGAGGGGAGACATGTCTTACATCGACGGGTTCGTCATTGCGGTTCCGACGGCCAACAAGCAGGCCTTCATCGACCACGCGAACAAGGCCGACAGCGTGTTCAAGGAACTCGGCGCGACGCGCGTCCTCGAATGCTGGGGCGACGACGTGCCCAACGGCAAGCTCACCGATTTCCGCCGGGCCGTGCAGGCGACGGAGGACGAGACGGTCGTCTTCTCCTGGATCGAATGGCCGGACAAGGCCACGCGGGACGCCGCCATGAAGCGGATGGAAGAGCTGATGAAGACCGACGAGCGGTTCAGCGCGGAGAAAAATCCGATGCCCTTCGACGGCAAGCGGCTGATCTTCGGCGGGTTCGCGCCGGTCGTCGAGTTGTGAGCGGGCGCTTCAGGAGCCGGTGAGCGCGCCAGCCTCGCTGATTGAAAGACCGAGGTCCGCGGCGGCGCCGCGCATCAGCGCCACCGCGTCCCGGTCCCTCATGCGCCGGTATCCTGCCTCGGCCAGCGCCGTCCGCCGCGCACCGTCGGCGACCAGCGCGCAGGCGGCCTCGACCAGCCCGTCGTAGGGGGCGAAGGCCATGGCGTCCAGCAGGTCGGGGTCGATCTCTGTGCCGAGGTGGCGCTCGGCCAGCACCGCCTTACGGTTCGACAGCAGGTGCGAGACGCGGACGATCTCGAAGATGCCCGCCTCGTAGTAATGCAGGTTCAGCACCAGCTTGGCGTCGGCGACGAAGCCGTCGCGCAGCGCCCCGTAATAATGCTGGAGGCTGACCACGGTCAGGCCGCGCTCGCCCAGCGCGTCGAGGATGGCGCGGCGGCGCGGGTTCACGGCGCCGTAGAACAGCACGTCGATGCCGGGGGAGGGGCTGTTCGGGATGCGGGTCATCTCGTCCACATGCCCGATGGGAACGAGGCGCGCCCGGATGCCCTGGCCGGCCAGATCGGCGATGTTGCGCGGGCTGTAGTCCCACACCCGGCAGCGGCGCAGCAGGTCCAGGTAATGGGCGTTGCGCGGGTGGAGCGTGGCGATCTGCTCCAGATTGTAGAGGATAGTGCCGCTGGGCAGACGGTCGCCTTCCTCCGGCGTCAGGTCGTGGCCGCCCAGGACGATGGCGCGGCGCCGGCGGCCGACGCGGTTCCACACGATCTCCGCGTCGATGCCCAGGCGGCGCAGCGCGAAACGCAGGGTTTCCGCGACCTCCAAAAAGACGCTGGCCCCGGCGTCGCCCAACCCGTTCTTCTTGATGATGACGATGTCGATCCCGCCGGCCATGCGCTTGCCCCTCTGCCCCGCACCCTCATCCTAAAGCGCGGGCGGGCGGGCGCACAAAAAGAAACCCTCCTTCCCTTGCGGGAAGGAGGGCATGCAGTCTGGGGACTTCACTGAAAAATCGGGGCTGAAAAATCAGGCCGAAACCAGCTCCTCCAGGGAGCGCTCGATGATGTCCAAGCCCTCGTCCACCAGCGCGTCCGACGCGGTCAGCGGAACCAGGATGCGGATAACGTTGCCGTAGGTGCCGCAGGACAGCAGGACGAGGCCCTTTTCCGCCGCCTTGGCGACCAGCGCCTTGGTCAGCTCCGGCGCCGGCTCCTTGGTGCCGCGGTCCTTCACCAGCTCCATGGCGATCATGCCGCCCAGGTTGCGCACGTCGCCGATCACCGACAGCGTATTGCGCTGGGCCATGGTGCGGAAGCGGCCGGCGATGCGCTCGCCCAGGTCGTTGGAGCGCTGGATCAGCTTCTCCTCCTCAATGACGTCCAGCACGGCCAGCGCCGCGGTGGTCGCCAGCGGGCTGCCGGCGTAGGTGCCGCCGATGCCGCCGGGGATCGGGGCGTCCATGATCTCCGCCTTGCCGGTGACCGCCGACAGCGGGAAGCCGCCGGCCAGGCTCTTCGCCATGGTCATCAGGTCGGGCTCGACGCCGGAATGTTCGATGGCGAACATCTTGCCGGTGCGGGCGAAGCCGGTCTGGATCTCGTCGATGATCAGCAGGATGCCGTTGTCGTCGCAGATCTTGCGCAGGGCCTGCAGGAACTCCGGCGGGGCGATGTTGAAGCCGCCCTCACCCTGCACCGGCTCCACGATGATCGCGGCGACGCGGGTGGCGTCCACGTCCGACTTGAACAGCTGCTCCAGCGCCTTCAGGCTGTCCTGGACGCTGACCCCGCGGTAGGCGTTGGGGAAGGGCGCGTGGTAGACCTCGGCCGGGAAGGGGCCGAAGCCGACCTTGTAGGGCACGACCTTGCCGGTCAGCGCCATCGCCAGCAGCGTGCGGCCGTGGAAGGCGCCGGAGAAGGCGATCACGCCCGGACGGCCCGTGTGGGCGCGGGCGATCTTCACGGCGTTCTCGACGGCTTCCGCACCCGTGGTGAAGAAGGCGGTCTTCTTCGGCGTGGAGCCCGGAACCAGCGCGTTCAGCCGCTCCGCCAGGGTCACGAAGGACTCGTAGGGCGTGACCATCGCGCAGGTGTGGGTGAAGCGGTCGAGCTGGGCCTTCACCGCCTCGATGATCTTCGGATGGCGGTGGCCGGTGTTCAGCACCGCGATGCCGCCCGCGAAGTCGATGAAGCGGTTGCCCTCGACGTCCCACAGCTCGGCGTTCTCGGCGCGGTCGACATAGACCGGCATGGCGTTGGCGAGGCCGCGCGGAACGGCGGCGTTGCGACGATCCTGGAAGGACTGGTTGCTCATCTCAAACCCCCGATTGGAAAGGATGGCGTCAGGCGCCCAGGCCGACGCACAGGTACTTGATCTCCAGGAAGTCCTCCACACCGTACTTGGAGCCTTCCCGCCCGATGCCCGACTGCTTGATGCCGCCGAACGGCGCGACCTCGGTCGACAGGATGCCTTCGTTGATGCCGACCATGCCGTATTCGAGCCGCTCGGCGACGCGCCACACCCGGCCGATGTCCCGGCTGTAGAAATAGGCCGCCAGGCCGAACTCGGTGTCGTTCGCCATGCGGATGGCGTCGGCCTCCGTCTCGAACTTGAACAGCGGGGCGACCGGGCCGAAGATTTCCTCGCGGGCCACGCGCATCCCGGTGGTGACGCCGGTCAGGATCGTCGGCTCGAAGAAGGTGCCGCCCATCGCGTGCCGCTTGCCGCCGAGCGCGACCTTGGCGCCCTTGGCCAGCGCGTCGCCCATCAGCTCCTCGACCTTCTCGACGGCTTGGCCGTTGATCATCGGGCCCTGGGTGACCCCGGCCTCCATGCCGTTGCCGACGCGGATCTGCTTCACCGCCTCGGCCAGCTTGGCGGCGAAGGCGTCGTAGACGCCGGCCTGGACCAGCAGGCGGTTCGCGCAGACGCAGGTCTGGCCGGAGTTGCGGTACTTGGACGCGAGGGCGCCCTTGACCGCCTCGTCCAGGTCGGCGTCGTCGAACACGATGAAGGGCGCGTTGCCGCCCAGCTCCAGCGACACCTTCTTCACCGTGTCGGCGGACTGGCGCATCAGGATCTTGCCGACTTCGGTCGAGCCGGTGAAGGACAGCTTGCGCACGATCGGGCTGGCGGTCAGCTCGCCGCCGATGGCGACCGGGTCGGATCCGGTGACGATGTTAAACACCCCGGCCGGGACGCCCGCGCGCTCGGCCAGCTCGGCCAGCGCCAAGGCGGACAACGGGGTGTCCTCGGCCGGCTTGACCACGATGGTGCAGCCGGCGGCGAGCGCCGGGCCGACCTTGCGGGTGATCATCGCGTTGGGGAAGTTCCACGGGGTGATCGCCGCGACGACGCCGATCGGCTCCTTCAGGACGACGATGCGCTTGTTGCCGGCGAAGCTGGGGATCACGTCGCCGTAGACCCGCTTGCCCTCCTCGGCGAACCACTCGATGAAGCTGGCGCCGTAGGCGACCTCGCCGCGGGCTTCGGCCAGCGGCTTGCCCTGCTCCAAGGTCATCAAGACGGCCAGATCCTCCTGCGCCGCCATGATCAGCTCGAACCAGCGGCGCAGGATGGCCGCGCGCTCCTTCGCGGTCTTGGCGCGCCACGCGGGCAGGGCGGCGTCGGCGGCGTTGATGGCCTGCCGCGTCTCTTCCGCGCCGACATCGGCGACCTGGGCCAGTTCCTCGCCCGTCGCCGGGTTGGTCACCGCGAAGGTCTTGCCGGAGAAGGCGTCGCGCCACGCGCCGTTCACATAGGCTTGTGTCCGAAGAAGGCTCTGGTCGTTCAGCGACAGCATGGGAATCAGCCTCGATTTGCGATGTGAAGGGAGCGTACCCATGTTTAATAAATTAAACAACCCTAATCGGGTGTTGAGTTTTTGATGACGCACACACGCGAATCCGGTATGCCTTCCGGTCAGGAGCGAGGAACCGATCCATGGATGTGGACGCTGTCGATTTCAACGTGGGCGCGCGCCTGAAGCAGGTTCGGGAAGCGCACGCCCTGTCCCAGCGCCAGTTGGCGCAACGGGCGGGCGTGACCAACGGCACCATCTCGCTGATCGAACAGAACCGGTGCAGCCCGTCCGTCTCCTCGTTGCGCAAGGTGCTCCAGGGCATTCCGATGACCCTGGCGGAGTTCTTCTCCTCCGACGACCTGCCGCCGCGCGAGCAGATCTTCTTCAAGGGAGGCGATCTGGTCGAGCTGACCGGGCTGGTGAAGAGCCGGGTCGGCTCCATCTCCTTCCGGCAGGTGGGCGACCTGCGCGGCCGCAACCTCCAGGTCCTTCACGAGAAATACGCCCCCGGCGCCGACACCGGCGGCCGCACCATGCTCCAGCACGAATCGGAGGAGGGCGGCATCGTCATCAAGGGCCGGATCGAGCTGACGGTCGGCGACCGCAAGGAAATCCTCGGCCCCGGCGACGCCTATCTGTTCGACAGCCGCATCCCGCACCGCTTCCGCAACCTCGGCGATGAGGAATGCGAAATCATCAGCGCCTGCACCCCGCCGTATCTGTGACATCACTCCACCGGATTTGAGGAAAGGCCGGGCCGCCCATCGGGCCGCCCGGCTTTTTCATGTCAGCGCAGGTTGCCCTTGAGCCGCTCGTTGCGGCGGCGCAGTGCCTCCAGCGTGGCGAGCAGGATGACCGAGATGGTCGTCAGGATCACCGCCGCCGCCGTGATGGTCGGGCTGATGTTCTCGCGGATGCCGCTGAACATCTCGCGGGGCAGGGTGCGCTGCTCCGGACCGGCCATGAACAGCACCACCACCACCTCGTCGAAGCTGGTGGCGAAGGCGAACAGGGCGCCCGAGGCCAGACCCGGCAGGATCAGCGGCAGGATCACCCGGCGGAAGGCGTAGATCGGCGAGGCGCCGAGCGAGGCCGCGGCCCGCGCCAGATTCATGTCGAAGCTCTGCAGCGTCGCGCTGACCGTGATGACCACGAAGGGTGTGGACAGCGCGGTGTGCGCCAGGATCAGCCCGGCGTAGCTGCCGGTCAGCCCCAGCGGCGCGAAGAAGAAGTAGAGGCCCACCGCGGTGATGACGCCCGGCACGACCACCGGCGACAGCACGATAGCCAGCACCAGCGGCTTGAACTTGCTCTTCCACTGGGCGAGGCCGAGCGAGGCGAGTGTGCCCAGCACCATCGACAGGATGGTCGAGGCCACCCCGATGATGACGCTGTTCTTCAGCGACGACACCCAGCGCGGCGAGTTCAGGAAGTCCTCGTACCAGCGCAGGGAGAGACCCGGCAACGGGTAGGTCAGGTAGGAGCCGGAGCTGAAGGACAGCGGCATGATCGCGAGGATCGGCGCCATCAGGAAGACCAGCACCAGCGAGGCGACGACCACCGTGGTGATCCAGGCGGCGCGCTGGCTGGCCGTGCGGGGGGCGTGATTGTCGCTCAATTCTTCATCCCTCCCGTGACCTGCTGGCCGTGGACCAGCTTTCCATAGACGACGGCCAGCAGCAGCGTGGCGAGCAGAAGCACCGCGCCCAGCGCCGAGGCCAGACCCCAGTTGACGGTTTCCGTGGTGTAGAAGGCGATGAAGTAGCTGATCATCTGGTCGGCGGCGCCGCCCACCAGGGCCGGCGTGATGTAGTAGCCGATGGCCAGGATGAAGACGAGCAGGCTGCCCGCCCCGATGCCGGGCACGGTTTGCGGCAGGTAGATGCGCAGGAAGGCGGTGACCGGCGAGGCGCCGAGCGACGCCGCCGCCCGCATGTAGGCCGGGGAGATCGAGCGCATGCTGCTGTAGAGCGGCAGGATCATGAAAGGCAGCAGCACGTGCGTCATCGCCACATAGACGCCGAAGCGGTTGTAGATCAGCCGCAACGGCTCGTCGATCAGGCCGATCCAGCGCAGGCTGTCGTTGACGATGCCCTCGCTCTGCAGCACGACGATCCAGGCGCAGGTGCGCACCAGAAGCGAGGTCCAGAAGGGCAGCAGCACGAAGATCATCAGCACGTTCGACTGGCCCGTGGGCAGCGTCGCCAGCATGTAGGCGACCGGGAAGCCCAGGATCAGGCAAAGGACCGTCACGCCCAGGCTGATGGTGAAGGTGCGCCCGAAGACGTCGCGGTAGATCGCCTGCTCTTCGGGGGCGGCGACGATGGCGCCGTCCACGTTGCGTGTCAGGTCCAGCGCGCCCAGCAGGTAGAAGCTGGTGAGCGGCCCGCTGGCGCCCTTGATCGCCGCCCAGGTGGCGCGTTCGCCCCAGGCCGGGTTGATGCCGATCAGCGTGTCCTTGGCGGTGCCGGGTTCCGGCAGGGCCTTCAGGTTGCGAGCCGTGCCCGACATGATGGTGCGGAAGCCGTTCAGCGCGTAGTTCAGCCGCTTGGACGCGATGGCGACGGTGCCGGCGTCGCGCGCCGTGCGGATGTCGCCGGCCAGCGCGGCGAAGGCCGGCTCGCCCGGAACGTCCTTGCCGTCCCAGTCGGCCAGGGCCGCGACGGTGTGGGGCATGACCTGACGCACCTCCCAATCGTCGACCGACCGCCAGAGCATGCCGGCGATGGGACCGAGGAAGGTGAACAGCAGGAAGAGGAGGAGCGGCAGGATCAGCGCCAGGGCCTTGAGCCGGCGCGTCCGCTCCGCCCGTTTCAGGCGGCGCTTGAGAGGCACCTCGGACGACGCATCGGCGCCGGCGACGAACGCGGCTGTCATGGGCGGCCTATTTCGAAAATGCGGTAGAGACGTGTGCGGGTGATCGAGGTGGGCCCCCACCCCGGCCCTCCCCCGCTTCGCAGGGGAGGGAGATTGGTCCCCTCCCCTGCGAAGCGGGGGAGGGTTAGGGAGGGGGCCTGACTCAGCGGCTTACTTCGCCGCCCACTTGTTGAAGCGCTCGGTCAGGCGATCGATGTTCTCCAGCCAGAAGGGAACGCTGATCTCGACCGCGTTCTTCATGTTCTCCGGAGCGGTCGGCAGGTCCGTCAGAACCGCCGGGGCCAGCTTGGACGGGGCGTCCTTGTTGGAGGTGCCGTAGGCGATGTTCTCGGACAGCTTGGCCTGGTTCTCCGCCTTGCCGACGAAGTCGAGGAACTTGTAGGCGGCTTCCTTGTTCGGGCTGCCCTTCAGGATCACCCAGCTGTCGATGGTGTAGAGCGCGCCGTTCCACACCATGCCGAAGTTCTTTTTCTCGGCCTTGTTGGCGGCGTCGATGCGGCCGTTGTAGACCGAGGTCATCGCCACCTCGCCCGAGGCCAGCAGCTGCGGCGGCTGGGCGCCGGCCTTCCACCAGACGATGTCGTTCTTGATGGTGTCCAGCTTCTTGAAGGCGCGCTCCAGGCCCTCTTCGGTGCCCAGGACCTTGTAGACGTCCTTCGGCGCGACGCCGTCGGCCATCAGGGCGATCTCAAGGGTGGTCTTGGCGCCCTGGCGCAGGCCGCGCTTGCCCGGATACTTGGTGGTGTCGAAGAAGTCGGCCCAGCTCTTCGGCGCGTCCTTCAGCTTGTCCTTGTCGTAGCCGAGCACGAAGTCGTACACGATCGCGCCGACGCCGCAGGCATCGACGGTCTGCGGCAGGTAGGCCTGCTCGCCGCCGATCTTGCTGAACTCCATCGTCTCGAACAGGCCCTCTTCGCAACCGACGGCCAGTTCCTCGCTCTCCACCTGGACGACATCCCAGGTCGCCGCACCGCCCTGGACCTTGGCGCGCAGCACGCCGATGCCGCCGTCCCAGGACTCGTCGTTCATCGGGGTGCCGGCCTTCTTGAACGGCTCGAAATAGACCTTCTTCTGGGCTTCCTGATAGGCGCCGCCCCAGGACACGACCGTCAGGTCGCGGGCCTGCGCGGCGGTGGCCAGCGCCACACCGGCGGTGAACGTCGCAAGGAACCCAACTGCCACCTTAAGCTTCGACATCGTCCCCGTTCCTTCATTATGTGTGGTTGCGTCAGGAGGTTTTGCGCGCCCCCGGTCCCCCCTCCCGGAGAGACCGGACGGACGGGTGCGGCCGATCACACGGGATCGAGCGCCCGGCAGTCCTCGGGGCGGAAGCCGATGGACACGCTCTGGCCGTGGCTGAGTCCCGCGTGGGCGCCCGGCGGCAGCTTGACCATGAATTCCCCGTTGCCGGCGACCTTCAGCACGGCCAGCGCGTGGTCGCCGAGATAGATGGTGTCCTGGACATGGGCGGGCAGGGCGTTCATGCCGTCCGGGGCCTGCCCGTCGGTCAGGATGCTGATGCGCTCCGGCCGCACCGACAGCGCGGTGGCGGCCCCGGCGCCGGCGACGTTGACCGCCTGGGCCACGACCGAACCGCCCGACGCCAGCGCCACCCGGCAGAAGCCCTGTTCGATATTCTCGACGGTGCCGCTCAGCACGTTGTTCTCGCCGATGAAGTTGGCGACGAAGCTGTTGACCGGGCGTTCGTACAGCGCGTCCGGCTTGTCGATCTGCTGCACGATGCCGTCGTTGAACACCGCGATGCGGTCCGACATGGTCAGCGCCTCGCTCTGGTCGTGGGTGACGTAGACGACGGTGATGCCCATCGTCTCGTGCAGCTGCTTGATTTCGAGCTGCATGTGCTCGCGCAGCCGCTTGTCCAGCGCGCCCAGCGGTTCGTCCATCAGGACGAGCTGCGGGTTGAAGACCAGCGCGCGGGCCAGCGCCACGCGCTGCTGCTGGCCGCCCGAAAGCTGGCCGGGATGGCGATGCGCCAAGTTCTCCAGCTTGATCATGCGCAGCGCCGAGCGCACCCGCTCCTTCACCTCCGACCGCGGCATCTTGCGCACGGTCAGCGGGAAGGCGACGTTCTCCTCGATCGTCAGGTGGGGGAACAGCGCGTAGTTCTGGAAGACCATGCCGATGTCGCGCTTGTGCGGCGGCATGTTCTTGATCGGCCGGTCGGCGAGATAGATCTCGCCGTGGGTGGGGACCTCGAAGCCGGCCAGCATCATCAGCGTGGTCGTCTTGCCCGAGCCCGAAGGGCCGAGCAGGGTGACGAACTCGCCCTTCTTGATGTCGAGGTCGAGGTTCTTCACCACGAGGTGTTCGCCGTCATAGGTCTTCTGGACCCCGACGAAGCGCACCAGTGCCTGTGCGGTCGTGACCATGCCGCCGTCCATCATCCTCCCCCCGTCCGAGGTGTCCCGAGCGCGGTCCGGGGCCAGGGTTGCGTTCCCGACACAGGACCTATGCAATGGGCCAGACGGTATACCCGTTTAATAAATTCGACAAGCCCGTTGCTCGCGTCGCGATCAATTCAACGGTCTGACGAAAATTTGTGCATCTGCGAAGGCCGTGCACGCGGTTTGAACGGGAGTTTGCTCCTTCCTTGACCGCTTGAAAACCCAGACTTTGGGAGGTTTGGGATCTGGACGGGTGATTTTCCCCGAGTCGCTGCTCACACGTCGGGGATGGGTGGAACAAACGGAACGATCCGCTCCACGAGACCGGTGAATTTTTTCACCAGGGGCGAACTTTCGTTGCTCCGTTGGGCCAGTTGCAGGGTGGTGACGGCGTCCGGCGTGTCGAGCGGCCGGTACACCACCCCTTCCAGCGCCACCTGCCGAAGCTGGCCGGGCAGAATCGACACGCCCAGCCCGGCGGCGATCAGCCCGATGATGGTGAAGGCCTCGCGCGCGTCCTGGGTCACGTTGGGGCGGAATCCGGCGGCGGCGCACAGCGCGAAGACCTGCTCGTGCGTGCTGGTGCCGAAATCGGCGGGGTAGAAGACGAAGGGCTCGTCGCGCAGGGCGGCCAGCGGCACGACCTCCCGCCCGGCCAGCGGGTGGTCGGCGCGCATCACCGCCAGCAGCGGCTCCCGCACCACGTCGTGGAAGCGGAAGGAGTCGGGATCGGGGATGAAGCGCGGCTCCCGGATGAAGCCGACGTCGAGCCGGCGGTCGGCCAGCGCGGTCAGCTGCTGCTTGGACGGCAGCTCGACCAGGGTCAAATGCACGTCGGGATGGGCGCGGCGGTAGGCGTCGATGATCCGCGGCACCATCGGCAGGAAGGGGGCCGCCGCGGTGAAGCCGACGCGCAGCTCGCCGACCTCGCCCTTGGCGGCGCGGCGGGTCAGCACGGCGGCGCGCTCCGCCCGCGCCAGGATCTCGCGCGCCTCGCCCAGCAGGAGCTGGCCCGGCTCGGTCAGTTCGACCCGGCGCTTTGTGCGTTCGAACAGGCGGGCGCCCAGTTCGGCCTCCAGCGCCTGGATCGACTGGCTGAGCGGCGGCTGGCCGATGCCCAGCCGGGCGGCGGCGCGGCTGAAATGCAACTCCTCGGCGACGGCGACGAAATGGCGGAGATGGCGCAGGTCCATACCAGTGTCTTATATGAGGATCATATTAAAGTCCCCTGATAAATGTATTTGAACCATGAAAGCGACCGCGCCATGTTGGGGCGCATCGGACCTAGGGAGATTTCAAACATGGCCGCCAAGACCGGAGCCGCCTCCGCCAAGCTCGCTTCCTTCGCCTGGGAGGACCCGCTGCTCCTCGACGAGCAGCTGACCGAGGACGAGCGGATGATCCGCGACGCCGCGCGCAGCTATTGCCAGGACAAGCTGCTGCCGCGCGTGACCGAGGCCAACCGGCACGAGATCTTCCACCGCGAGATCATGAACGAGATGGGCGAGCTGGGCTTCCTCGGCTCCACCATCGACGGCTACGGCTGCGCCGGGGTCAACTACGTCTCCTACGGTCTGGTCGCCCGCGAGGTCGAGCGGGTGGACAGCGGCTACCGCTCCGCCATGTCGGTGCAGTCCTCGCTGGTCATGCATCCGATCTACGCCTACGGCAGCGACGCCCAGCGCGAGAAGTACCTGCCCAAGCTCGCCACCGGCGAATGGATCGGCTGCTTCGGCCTGACCGAGCCGGACGCCGGCTCCGACCCCGCCGGCATGAAGACCCGCGCCAGGAAGGTCGCGGACGGCTACATCCTCAGCGGCGCGAAGATGTGGATCACCAACTCGCCGGTCGCCGACGTCTTCGTCGTCTGGGCGAAGACCGACGAGGGCAAGATGAATGGCTTCGTGCTCGAAAAGGGCATGAAGGGCCTGTCGGCGCCGAAGATCGAGGGCAAGTTCTCGCTCCGCGCCTCGGCCACCGGCGAGATCGTCATGGACGAGGTCTTCGTTCCGGAGGAGAACCGCCTGCCGAACATCGAGGGCATCGTCGGTCCCTTCGGCTGCCTGAACCGCGCCCGCTACGGCATCGCCTGGGGCGCCATGGGCGCCGCGGAGTTCTGCTTCCACGCCGCCCGCCAGTACCAGATCGACCGCAAGCAGTTCGGCCGCCCGTTGGCCGCGAACCAGATCCCGCAGCTCAAGCTCGCCAACATGCAGACGGAGATCGCGCTCGGCCTGCAGGCCGCGCTGCAGGTCGGCCGCCTGCTCGACGAGGGCAAGGCGGCGCCGGAGATGATCTCGCTCATCAAGCGCAACAACTGCGGCAAGGCCCTGGAGATCGCCCGCGTCGCCCGTGACATGCACGGCGGCAACGGCATCGCCGACGAGTTCCACGTCATCCGCCACGTGATGAACCTGGAGGCGGTGAACACCTACGAGGGCACGCACGACATCCACGCCCTGATCCTGGGCCGCGCCATCACCGGCATCCAGGCCTTCGCGTGAGGTGATTGTTGAAGCCCTCTCCCCTCTGGGGAGAGGGTGGCCCGAAGGGCCTCTCGCGCTGGCTGAAAGCCAGCGCTGGCGGCAGGCGGATGCCCTTGGCATCCGCTGAGAGCCGGTGAGGGGGATGTGCACGGCGGAAGGTCCGGCACAAGCAAACCCCCCTCACCCTGACCCTCTCCCCAGAGGGGAGAGGGGAAATGGTCGAATTTATAGGGATGTAGAGCATGCCCGGCCCGCTTTCCCATGTCCGTGTCCTGGAACTCTCCCGCGTGCTCGCCGGGCCGTGGGCGGCGCAGACGCTGGCCGATCTCGGCGCGGACGTCATCAAGGTCGAACGGCCCGGCGCCGGGGACGACACGCGCGCCTGGGGTCCCCCCTGGGCGGGCGAGGAGTCCGCTTATTTCCTCTCCACCAACCGCGGCAAGCGGTCGATCACCATCGACTTCGAACGCCCAGAAGGCCAGGAACTGGTCCGCAAGCTGGCTGCCCAGGCCGACGTCGTCATCGAGAATTTCAAGGTCGGCGGGCTGGTCAAGTACGGGCTGGACTATGAGAGCCTGAAGGCGATCAACCCGGGCCTCGTCTACTGCTCGATCACCGGCTTCGGGCAGGACGGCCCCTACGCCAAGCGGGCCGGCTACGACTTCATGATCCAGGGCATGGGCGGGCTGATGAGCATCACCGGCCAGCCGGACGCCGAGGCGGGCGGCGGGCCGGTCAAGGTCGGCGTCGCGGTCACCGACGTCTTCACCGGCCTCTACGCCACCATCGGCGTGCTCGGCGCGCTGGCCCACCGCGACCGGACGGGGGAGGGGCAGTGGGTGAACCTCGCCCTGCTCGACGTGCAGGTGGCGGTGCTGGCGAACCAGGCCATGAACTATCTGGTCGGCGGCAAGGCGCCGCAGCGGCTGGGCAACGCGCACCCGAACATCGTGCCCTATCAGGCCTTCGCCACGCTGGACGGCCACATCATCCTGGCGGTCGGCAATGACGGGCAGTTTGCCAAATTCTGCCAAGTCGCCGGGCGTCCGGAGCTGGCGCAGGACCCGCGCTACGCCACCAACCCGGCCCGCGTCGCCAACCGCAAGGAGCTGGTGCCGATCCTGGAGCTGCTGCTGGAGCAGCGGTCCAGCCGCGACTGGCTGTCGGCGCTGGAGGCGGTGGGCGTGCCCTGCGGGCCGATCAACGACGTGTCCCAGGTCTTCGCCGACCCCCACGTTCAGGCCCGCAACATCCACCAGGATCTGCCGCACCCGACCGCCGGGACGGTGCCGACGGTGGCGAGCCCGATCCGCTACTCCGTGACCCCCATTGAGCATACGGTCGCTCCGCCGACGCTCGGCCAGCACACCGACGCCGTGCTGGAGGAAGCGCTGGGCCTATGCGCGGCGGACATCGCGGCCCTGCGGGAGAAGGGCGTGGTCTGAACCGCGCGCACCCGTCATTTTGCCGCCCCTGTCCCATCCTTCAGGGCATCGTATCGACCGTCATAACCCTCTCCCCTCTGGGGAGAGGGTGGCCCGAAGGGCCGGTGAGGGGGGGCGCGAGGCGGTACGTTCGGCAAAAGCGCAACCCCCTCACCCTAACCCTCTCCCCAGAGGGGAGAGGGGATATACGATGCGAATGCCCAATCCCATCCCTTCCCCCGCCGTATGCGGGGAAGGGATTTTTTGCGTGAACCGAGATGATCGCCTCCAGCACCCCGTCCTCCGCCGCCACCGACACCCGCCTGGGCATCCTGCTGATGCTGCTGGGCATGTCGCTGTTCACCGTCAACGACGCGCTCGGCAAATGGCTGGTCGCCGACTATCCGGTGGCGATGCTGCTGGCCATCCGCAGCCTGTTCGGCGCGATGCTGCTGGCCCCGCTGATCCTGCGCGAGGGGGTGCGGTCGGTCTTCGCGGTGAAGCGGCTGCCGTTGCATCTTCTGCGCGTCGGCTGCGTGGCCGGGGAGGTCGCCTGCTTCTACTGGGCGGTGCGGTCGCTGCCGCTCGCCAACGTGATGACCATCTACATGGCCGCCCCACTGATCGTCACCGCCCTGTCGGTGCCGCTGCTCGGCGAGAAGGTGGGCTGGCGCCGCTGGGCCGCGGTGGTGGTCGGCTTCGCCGGGGTGGTGATCGTGCTCAACCCGACGGGCCAGTTCGACGCGGTGCCGTCGCTGGTCGCCCTGTTCGGCACGCTGGTCTTCTCCACCGGCCTGATCTCCACCCGGCTGCTGCGCGATTCGAGCAACCTGTCGCTGGTCAGCTTCCAGACCTTCGGCACCGGCCTGCTCGGCAGTGCGGCGCTGCCGCTGGTCTGGGTGCCGCCGCCGGGGCTGGACTTCCTGCTGCTGGGGGCGCTGGGCGTCACGGCGCTGGCCGGGCACGCGGCGATGAACCGCTCGCTCCAGCTCAGCCCGGCGGCGGTGGTGGTGCCGTTCCAGTATGTCTCGATCATCTGGGCGGTGGTGCTGGACCTGCTGGTCTGGGGCACGGCGCCGACCCTGCGCATCATCGTCGGCGCGCTGCTCATCATCGGCAGCGGCCTGTTCGTCTTCCACCGCGAGCAGGCGCTGAACCGCGGTGCGGCGGCGGAGGCCAACGCCAGCGGCGGCCCCGGCGCTTAAGAAAAGGCGCCTAAAGCGGGAAAAAGCGCGGCTCCAGCCGGACGGCGACGGCCTCTACCGGAGTCCAGCCGAGGCGCGCGATCACCGCGTTCGACTCCACGGCGCGGCGGCCCGGTCCCAGCGACCATGTGACGTGGTAGGTCCCGCCGCCTGGGCGGTCGGTCGTCCCGGCGATGGCGACAACCAGCGCCTGAACGCCCTCGCCGTCGTCGGCCAGCCCCAGGACCGTTCCCTCACGTTCCGTGGGCAGCGGATGACGTGCCCCGACGCCGTGGGCCAGCGTGACATGATGGGCGACGGTGCGGGCGTAGCGCGCCGGGAACCGCGCCAGCAGGCGGGCGCGTTCGGCCTCCGGCAGCGCCCAGCCGACATAGCCTCCGCGACGCGTCATGCGATCTCCCCGGTACCCTCAGCGGCGGCCACCCCTCAGGATGTCCTCCATGATCTGGTTGGCCTCCGCCGGTCCGGCAATCAGCTCGATCATGCGGATGGCGGTGTAGCCGGTCCGCACGTCGCCGACGCCATCGGCCAGCGATTGCCGCGCCGTGCCGGTCAGCGAGGCGGTGGCCTGCTGGGTCACGCTCTTCAACGCGCCGCGCAGGCCCAGCGTGTCGGCGATGGTCGAGCATTTGCGCAGGGCGCGCGCCTGGTTCTCCGCCTGCACCATCCGGGCGGTGTCCGTTCCAGGAGTCATGGTCTCCACCGCGGACAGGATCTCGGTCTCCGCCCCGTCGAGCACCTGGGTGCGCACCAACTCGTGCACGGAGTTCCGGATGATCTTCAGTCGCTGGTCGAAGTCCTTGTTGCGGCTGTGCTCCATGGCGTTGCGCGTGGCCTCCAGGCTGGCCACCAGATTGACCGCGAGGGTGGCGGCGGCCATGCGGTCCACCGTGCCGCCCGAGGCCGAGGCGACGCCGCGCGACCGTTCCTCGATCTGCGCCACCACCGTACCGCAGAGATCCAGGAACAGGGCGGCCCGATCGCTGGACTTCTGGCCCAGATCCATGTCCCACAGGTTGCCCAGCAGGATCGAGGGGTCGGACAGGCGGGCCGCGGCCAGCAAGATGAACAGCTTCAGCGCCTCCGGCCTCCCCCGCGCGACCTGCCGCCCGATGGCCTGGATGCCGTCCAGATGGTCCTTGTGCAGCTTCTGGACCGGCTTGGGCGACAGGACGGCCTTCAACTCGGCCGCCGGCTGGGCGATGGTCAGGATGCGGGCGATGTCCTCGACGGTGCGGAGGCGGTCTGGGTTCAGCCGCAGCCCCAGCTCGTCCGCGAAGCGCCCCGTTTCCGTCTGCTCCAGAATGCCGGCCACGGCGGCGGAGGCCATGGACCAGAAGGCGCTGGCCGGCTCCGCTCGCGATGCGGCGTCGCCCAGTGCTCTGGCGACGCCGCGCAGCCGCTCCTTGCCGATCTGCCCCTCCACCAGCGGCCACAGGGCGTTGACCACCCTGCGGTCCAGCTTGTTCAGGGGGGCGGGCTGGTTGCCGCCGGGAAGCTGGAACAGATCCTCGAACGGCTCGCAGAACAGCCGCTTGAAGGTCGGACGCCGCCTGGGCCGCACCTCCGCCAGACGCGGGCGGATCAGTGAGAAGGTGTGCTGCACCTCGGGATGGTCGCCGATCTGCTGCAGCAAATCGACCACCTGCCGGAAGCGGGCCTCGTCGATGTCCAGAAGCTTGGCGCCGAGGCTGAGAAGGGCCTTGGGGTCCGTGGTCATGGTCAGGCCGCCTTCCCCTTGATCGCCTCGATCCGCATCACGAGGTCCATGTCGAGCTGGCCGCTGCGCCAGTCCACATAAGCGCACACCGTGCGGCGGTTCGCGGCCAGCAGCCCGTCGGCCAGCAGCGCGTGATCGGACTTCTCCTCGTCCTTGGGCAGCAGCGGCAGGACGCGGAACAGCTCATGCACGGTCATGTCCTGCTCGTGCTTGCTCCGGGTCTGGGCTTCCGCCCAGCTCGTGACGATGAAGTCCCAGCCGTCGAGCAGCCAGGACAGCCGGGTGGTCGCCTTCCGCACCAGCGTGCGCTTGGTGTCCCACTGGCGCAGCAGCAGTTCGAAGGCCGCCAACGATTGGTCGAGCTGGTTCACCACGTTGCGGACCTGGTTGAGCGTGTGCTCCGCCACCTCCGCGCAGAAGGCGCCGATGGGAGCGGCCTCCGACACGTTGCCGTTCGCCCAGTCGGTCATGCTGTCGCGGAACTGCAGCAGGTCGCGCGCCAGACGGCGCAACCGCGCCGGCTTCGGCGAGGTGGCGATGCTCACCGGCTCCATGAAGGTCGCCAGCTCGGCCACCCGCGCGTACAGCTCGGTCGGTTCCAGGGCGAGGCTCTGCGCCGCCTTGGTCATGTAGCTGCGGGTCAGCTGCTCGCCCTTCTCGGAGCCGAGGCCGGCGCGCAGGATGTCCGTCGATTCCAAGCCGACCGCCTTCATCACCTCGACGATCAACTGGTAGTTGATGAGCAGCCGCTGCTCGTCCTCGTCGCGGAGCGCGGCCTCCGCCGCTTCCACGGCCAGCGGACCGGCAAGGCCGCAGCGTGCCGCCTGGAGCACCGCCTTGCGGATGTCGTCCGGCGAGCAGCCGTCCGCCTCGCGGATCAGGTCCTGCAACATGCGGTCGTGGACGGTCATCGGGAAGGCGACCGGCAGACCCTTCCACGGCACCACATAGACCCCGTGCCCGTCCGACAGGTTGGGGATCAGGACCTCCAGCTTGTCCCGGTCGTCCTTGCGCACCCGCGTCTGCGCCAGTACCGGCGTGGTGAAGGCCACGGCGGCGCCGCGCTCCTCGAAGGTAGAGGGAGCAAAATTCGTAAGTGAACGCATGGTTCTCGGGTCGGGAGGGAAGTGGAAAACGGAATGCTACCATCCGTAGCATGATTCGTTCAATTTTTCGTTAAGTCCGTGCAAGGCCGTCCTTTTCTCTGCCCTTTGGAGGTAAGGCGTCACACCGCCGGGTATTTGCCCGTTATTCAGCCACAGGGTGCGGTATGGGCAGACAAGGGGGCGCGGCGGATGGCCGTGGTGAAATGGATCGGCTACGGCCTTTTGGGGCTGGTGGTGACCGTGACGGCGGGCGTCGGCATCGCTCTGGCCGTTTTCGACTGGAACGACGCCCGCGGCTTCATCGCCCGGCAGGCGTCCAAGGCGCTGAACCGCGAGGTCGCCATCGACGGCGATCTCAACGTCCGTTTGGGGGACCCGCTGCGCATCCGCGTCGAAGGGCTGCGGGTCGCCAACGCGGAGTGGAGCGACGACAAGACGATGGCGGAACTGCGGGTGCTGGACCTTCAGCTTCGCCCCTGGCCGCTGTTGCGCGGCGACTTCGAGTTTCCGGAGATCCGCCTCACCGGTCCCAAGCTGCTTCTGGAGAAGAACCGGGAGGGCGCCGCCAACTGGAATTTCGGCGGGCCGGACCCGCGCAAGGAGGCGGCGAAGGAGACGGTCAAGCCGGAAGACCGGACCGATCTGCCGATCATCGAGACGCTGGTGGTCGAGGAGGGGCGCCTGCGCTTCCGCGATCCGACCCGCAAGATCGACATCGACAGCGGCGTCAACACCGCGGTCGGTGGCAACGGCGACCAGGAGGTCCGGCTGGAGGGCAAGGGCGACTTCGCCGGAAAGCCCTTCACCCTGACGGCGGCCGGCGGCTCGCTGGAGTATCTGCGCGACGATCCGAAGCCCTATCCCTTGCGGGTCGAGACCGCCATCGGCAAGACCCGCGGCAAGATCGAGGGCTCCATCGCCGAACCGGTGCTGCTTGAGGGCGTCGACCTGTCGGTGGAATTGCGCGGCGACGATCTGGCCGACGTCTTCCCGATCCTGGGCATTCCCGTGCCGACGACGCGGCCCTACGCCATCTCCGGCCATCTTGGGCGCGAGGGCGACGTCTGGCGCTTCGAGGGGATGAACGGCAAGGTCGGGGAAAGCGACCTGTCCGGTCAGGTGGCGGTGGATCTGGGCGGCGAACGCCCGCGGATCACCGGCGACCTGACCTCGCGCAAGCTGGCGGCGATCGATCTGGCGGGCTTCATCGGCGCCTCGCCGGAAGGCCGGGGCGACTACCCGACCAAGGGGCGGGAGCGGATCATCCCGGCCACCGAGGTTCCGCTGGAGAAGCTGCGCACCGCCGACATGGACGTGAAGTTCCGCGGCGAGCATGTGGAGGCGCCCTTCTCAACGCTGGACGCGCTCGACGCGCGGGCGAAGCTGGAGAACGGGCGGCTGGTGCTCGACCCGCTGTCGCTCGGCGTCGGCGGCGGGCGGGTCGCCGGGACGGCGGTGCTCGACGGCGGGCGCAAGACTCCGGCGCTGGACGTGAACCTGGACGTTCGGCAGATCAAGCTGGCCCGGCTGTTCCGCGAGACGGCCTTCGCGCAGGAGATGGGCGGCACGGCCAGCGGGCGCATTCAGCTCAAGGGGCAGGGCACCACGGTCGCCAACATCCTGGGGTCCTCCGACGGCAAGCTGGGCGTCGCGGTGGACGGCGGCCGGATCACCAGCTACGCGGTCAAGGGGCTGAAGACCAACATCCTGGAAACGCTGGGCGTTGTCCTGTCCGGCGACAAGCCCTTGCCTTTCAACTGCCTGGTCGCCGACGTGACGGTGAAGGACGGGCTGGTGGAAAGCCGCGCTCTGGTGCTCGACACGCCGGAAACGCTGGTGACGGCGGACGGCACGATCAACCTGCGCAGCGAGGCGATGGACATGACCGTGCTGGGGCGTGCCAAGAGCCCCCAGATCTTCGCCACCCATGTCCCGGTCCATGTCCGCGGCACGCTGGGCGCGCCGGACATCGGGGTGAACGCGACGGAGTCGGCGGCGCGCGGCGCCGCGGCGGTGGCGCTCGGCGTCCTGCTGACGCCGCTGGCCAGCGTCCTGCCTTTTCTTGACCCAGGCAGTAACGAGCAGCCACACTGCGGCGAACTCGTCCGGAACGCCCGGTCCCCGTCGAACTCCAGCACCGGTTCCAGCGGCACCGGCAAGGGGCGCGACGCGGCTCCCTCGGGCTCCCCGTCCGGCAAATCGCAGTAACGACGCACCAACAATTCCCCAAAAAAGGGCTGCATGACGCTCGACCAGGGACTCGCCTTCGGCATCATCGGCGCGGTGATCGCGCTGCTGATCTGGGACAAGCTGCGCTACGATCTCGTCGCCATGCTGGCGCTGCTGGCGGCAGTGGCCGTCGGGATCGTCAAGCCAAAGGACGCCTTCAGCGGCTTTTCCGACGACATCGTCATCATCGTCGGCTCGGCGCTGGTGGTCAGCGCGGCGGTCGGCCGCTCCGGCATCGTCGAGGAGGTGATGCGCCCCCTCAGCGCCCGCATGAAGACCGTGCCGGCGCAGATCATCGTGCTGACCGGGGCGGTGACGCTGCTGTCGGCGGTGGTCAAGAACATCGGGGCGCTCGCCATCTTCATGCCCATCGCCATGCAGGTGGCGCGGCGCAACGGGACGAAGGTGTCGTCTCTGCTGATGCCGATGGCCTTCGGCTCGCTTCTCGGCGGGCTGATGACGCTGGTCGGCACCTCCCCCAACATCATCGTCAGCCGCCTGCGCAACGAGATGGTCGGCGAACCCTTCGGCATGTTCGATTTCACGCCGGTCGGGCTGACCGTTGCGGTGGCAGGGGTGGCCTTCCTGACGGTCGGCTACCGCCTTCTGCCCACCGGCCGGCAGGCGGCGTCGGGCAACGCCGGGGGCTTCTCCATCGACGACTACACGGCGGAGGCGCTGCTGCCGGAGAAGTCGCCCTTCGTCGGCAAGACGGTGGCCGACCTGGAGGCCTACGGCGAGGGCGACGTGACGGTCGCGGCGATCATCCGCGGGCGGCACCGCCGCCACATCCCGTCCGGCCACTGGGTGCTGCTCGCGGGCGACGTGCTGGTGCTGGAGGCCGACACCCAGGCGCTGGGCGACCTCGTGAAGCACGCCGGCCTGGAGCTGATGCACGAGAAGGAGCTGGAGGGGGTGGAGAGCGACGAGGATCTGGCGGTTCTCGAAGCGGTGGTGGAGCCGCGCTCCCCCCTGATCGGCAGCAACGTGGAGGATGTCGAGCTGCGGGAGCGCTACGGCGCCAACCTGCTGGCGCTCAGCCGGCGCGGCCGGCCGATCCGCCAGAGGCTGCGCCGCGTCCGCTTCCAGCCGGGCGATCTGGTCGTGCTTCAGGCGCGGGCGGCGGGGTTGTCGGACACGCTGAACGAACTCGGCTGTCTGCCCCTGGCGGAGCGCAATCTGTCCATCGGGCGGCGGCGCAAGCGGCGGATCGCGCTGGCCGTGATGGCGGTGACCATCGGGCTGGTGGCGACCAGCCTCGTCCCGGTGACGCTGGCCTTCTTCGGCGCCGCGGTCGCCATGACGGCGCTGCGCGTGGTGACGCTGAAGGAGGCCTACGAATCGATCGAATGGCCGATTCTGGTGCTGCTGGGCGCCCTGATCCCCGTCAGCGAGGCGTTGCGCACCACCGGCGGGACGGAGCTGATCGCCGGCTGGCTGTCCATCGCCGCGCAGGGGCTGCCGCCCATCGGCGCGTTGGCGATGATGCTGGTGGCGGCGATGGCGGTGACGCCCTTCCTGAACAACGCGGCCACCGTGCTGGTGATGGCCCCCATCGCGGCCAGCCTCGCCAACCATCTGGGCTTGCGGCCCGACGCCTTCCTGATGGCGGTGGCGGTGGGGGCGGGCTGCGATTTCCTCACCCCCATCGGGCACCAGTGCAACACGCTGGTCATGGGGCCGGGCGGCTACCGCTTCAGCGACTACGCGCGCCTTGGCCTGCCGCTGTCGCTGATCGTCATCGTGCTGGGCACGACGGCGATCGCGCTGTTCTGGCCCCTGATGCCGCATTAAGACGCCTTCTCCCGTCCTGGGAGAGGGAAGGGAATGCTCCCTCAGTCCCAGGCGGGCGCCAGACCGTCCGGGCTGACGATCCGCCCGTCGGGGCGGGCGAGGCCATGAATGGCCGCCATGTCCGCCTCCGACAGCTCGAAGTCGAAGACGGCGAGATTCTCGGCGGCGCGCTTTTCGCCGACCGTCTTCGACAGGGCGATCACCCCCTCCTGCTGCACCAGCCAGCGCAGGACCACCTGGGCGGGGCTCCTGCCCAGGCGGGCGGCGATGTCGGTCAGCACGGGGTCCTTGAAGACCTTGCCGTCGGCCATGGCGTAATAGGCGGTGATCGACTGGCCGTGGCGGCGCGCCGCTTCCAGCATCACCGACTGGTCGAGATAGGGATGGTACTCGATCTGGTTGGTCACGATGGGCGCCGTGCTGAGGCGCACGGACTCGTCCAGCAGCGCTCGGTTGAAGTTGCTGACGCCGATGTGGCGGGTCTTGCCGGCGGCCTGGACGGCGTTCAGCGACTCGATCTGCTCGGCGAGCGGAACGGCCTCGTTCGGCCAGTGGAGCAGCAGCAGGTCCACGTAGTCGGTCCGCAGCTTCGCCAGGCTCTCGTCCACCGAGCGGCGGAAGTCGTCGGCCTTGTAGTTGCTCACCCAGACCTTGGTGGTCAGGAAGACCTCGCCGCGCGGCAGGCTCGCCGCCTTGATGGCCTCGCCGACCTCGCTCTCGTTGCCATAGATCTGGGCGGTGTCGATGTGGCGGAAGCCGAGCTTCAGGGCCTCCGGCACCATGCGCAGCACGTCGGGGCCGCTCATGCGGAAGGTGCCGAAGCCGAGGGCGGGGATGGAGGCGCCATTGGCGGTCACGTTGTGCATTGGTCTCGATCCTCTCGAACGTGGATTTTTTATCAATGTATCACGCAGGCTGGGCGACGGCCTCGCCGCGGCGCCCGTCCTTGCGGTCGAGCGCGCCGCTGAGCAGGGTCAGCGCCAGCCCACCCAGCACGAACAGCCCACCCACCCACGGTGTTGCCGCGAGGCCGAGCGCGCTGTCCACCACCCGCCCGCCGAAGAAGGCGCCGGCAGCAATGCCCAGGTTGAAGGCGGCGATGTTCAGGGCCGAGGCGACGTCCACCGCGCCCGGCGCGTGGCGCTGCGCCAACTGCACGACGTAGAGCTGAAGCCCCGGCACGTTGGCGAAGGCCAGCGCGCCCATGCCGGCCAGGGTGACCAGCGCCGGAACCGGGCTGGAGGCGGTGAAGGTGAAGACGATCAGCACGACCGCCTGAAGGGCGAACAGCCACGCCAGCGCGCGGACCGGGTTGCGGTTGGCGAGCTTGCCGCCCACCATGTTGCCGACCGCGATGGCCGCCCCGTAGAGCACCAGGACGAGGCTGACCGTGCCGCTGGAGAAGCCGGTGATCGTCTCCAGGATCGGCGCCAGATAGGTGAAGGCGACGAAGGTCCCGCCATAGCCCAACGCCGTGATGGCGAAGGCCAGCAGCAGGCGCGGCTTGGCCAGCACGCGGACCTGCGTGGCCAGCCCGGCGGCGGGCGGCTGGCTGAGCTTCGCCGGGACCAGCGCCGCGACGCCCAGCGCGCCGATCACGCCCAGCGCGGAGACCGCCAGGAAGGTGGCGCGCCAGCCGAAATGCTGGCCGATCCAGGTGCCCATCGGCACGCCGGTGACGATGGCGATGGTCAGGCCGGAGAACATCATGGCGATGGCCGAGGCCCGCTTGTCCTCCGGCACGAGGTCGGCGGCGATGGTCGCGCCGACCGAGAAGAAGACGCCGTGGGCGAAGGCGCTGAGCACGCGGGCGGCCAGCAGAGTCTCGTAGTTGGGGCTGACCCCGGCCAGCAGGTTGCCGGCGATGAAGAGGCCCATCAGCCCGAGCAGCAGCGGCTTGCGCCGCAGCCGGCCGGTCAGCGCGGTCAGGACCGGGGCGCCGACGGTGACCCCCAGGGCGTAGACGCTGACCACCATGCCGGCCATCGGCAGGCTGACGTTCAGGTCGGTGGCGACGGTCGGCAGCAGGCCGACGACGACGAACTCGGTCGTTCCGATGGCGTAGGCGCTGATCGCCAGCGCCAGCAGTGCGAGTGGCATGACTGAAGGCTCCATCCATGCGAGCTGTGCAGGACGCATCAGATGAGCCAAAAATCCGGGATGCGGAATGCCGTCCGTTTTCGCATGATCGTGTCATTCAATGACAAGATTGACGGAAGGGCACCTTTGATGAGCGACAGCCGCGCCTGGGACATGAGGGTCTTCCTGCGCGTCGCGGCGCTGGGCAGCTTCAGCGCCGCCGGGCGGGAGGTTGGCATGACCCCGTCCTCCACCGCCAAGCTGGTGACCCGGCTGGAAGAGCGGCTCGGCGTGCGGCTGGTCGAACGCTCCACCCGCCGGCTGCGCCTGACCGCGGAGGGCGAGCTGTACCGCGAGCGGGCCGAGAGCCTGCTGGGCGACCTCGACGCCATGGAGGCGGAGGTGGCGGGCGGCGCACGCTCGCCCACCGGCCTGATCCGCATCAGCGTGTCGGTGCCCTTCGGGCGGCATTGCCTGCTGCCGCTGCTGCCCGATTTCACGCGGGTCTATCCCGGCATCCGGCTGGACCTGACCCTGACCGACGAGGTGGTGGACCTCTACGCGGCGCGGACCGACGTGGCCTTCCGCGCCGGGCGGCTGTCCGACTCGGCCCTGCTGGCGGTGCGGCTGGGCGATGTGCGGCGGCGCATCGTGGCGTCGCCGGACTATCTGGAGCGCAAGGGCCGGCCGGAGAGCGCCGCCGACCTGGAGCGTCACGACTGCCTGGGCTTCAACTTCCGCCGCGCCGCCGCGGTCTGGCCGCTGAAGTCCGGCGGGCGGCTGGTCGACCGCGAGATCGACACGCGCATCGTCGCCAACAACGGCGAGACGGTGCGCCACATGGCCCTGCTCGGCCTCGGTCTGGCCCGGCTGGCCGAATACCACATCCGCCCCGACCTTGCCGACGGGCGGCTGGTCAGCGTGCTCGACGACGTTCTGGTCGACCGCGAGGAGATCCACGCCGTCTACACCGGGCGGGAGCGGGTGCCGCACCGGGTGCGCGCCTTCCTCGACCATATGACGCCGCGGATGCGCGCATGCCTGCAATGACCGAGCGGCGGGGTGGGGCGTCTTGCTGAAAATAGATAGCAAAGCTATTAAATAGGCATGCAATCGAATGGCCCGTCCACCCCCGCCCCGGACTTTCCGTCCAACTTCGGCATCCACCTGTTCCGCGCCGCCCATCTGTGGCGGCGGGAAGCGAACAAGGTGCTGGCGGAGAGCGGCTTCTCCTCCTCCGTCATCTCGCCGCTGATGCTTCTCAACGAACTCGGCGACGGGATGCGCCAGCGCGAGCTGGCCGAGGAGATGGGGGTGGAGGGGCCATCGTTGGTCCGCCTGCTCGACAGCCTGGAGGCTGCGAAGCTGGTCGAGCGCCGGGAGGCCCCGGACGACCGGCGGGCCAAGACGCTGCACCTGACGGACCAGGGCCGCAACCTGCTGGCCCGCGTGAACGCCGCGCTGAACGACGTGCGCCGCCGCCTGCTCCAGGGCGCCTCCGGCCCGGAGATCGCCGGCGCGGTGCGGGTCATGGCGGCGATCGAGACGAACGCCCGAGCCATGAAGGGCTGACGGCGGTTCTACACAGCAGCGCGTCCCGCAGCGGCGGGATACGGAACGATCGCTCCCGGCCGCGCCGGTGGAGCGCAAGGACGAATCACGGTGAAACTCTTCTCCCTCCTCATTCGGATCACGGTCACGCTGGTCGTCACGCTCGGCGCCGTCGGCGGCGGCTGGTGGTTGTGGGACTACTACATGAACCAGCCCTGGACCCGCGACGGGCGGGTGCGGGCCGACGTGGTGCAGGTGTCCTCCGACGTCGCCGGTCTGGTGACCGAGGTGCGGGTCATCGACAACCAGGCGGTCCGCAAGGGCGACGTCCTGTTCGTCGTCGACCCCAGCCGCTACCGCCTCGCCGTCGACCAGGCCGAGGCCAATCTGGAAAGCGCGCGCGCCGAGCTGTCCTTCCGCAAGGCCGAGGCCGACCGCTACGCGCAGCTCGGCAACAACGTCGTCTCCACCGCCCAGCGGCAGGAGGTCGCCTCCGCCCAGGCCAAGGCCGCCGCCGCAGCCCGCCAGATGGAGGCGGCGCTCGACCTCGCCCGCTTCAACCTGGAGCGGACGGAGGTGCGGGCGACGGTGGACGGCTTCGTCACCAACCTCCAGCTCAAGGCCGGCAACTATGTAACGGCGGGCCAGCCGGTGGTCGCGGTGATCGACCGCCATTCCTTCTACGTCGTCGGCTATTTCGAGGAGACCAAGCTGCCGCGCATCCGCGTCGGCGACCCGGTCCGCGTCACCATCATGGGCGAGCCGGAGCGGCTGACCGGCCGGGTGGACAGCGTGACCCACGCCATCGTCGACCGCGACCGCACCGAAGGCACCGGCCTGCTGCCCAACGTCAACCCGACCTTCAACTGGGTCCGTCTGGCCCAGCGCATCCCCGTGCGCGTCGCGCTGGAGCAGATCCCCGACCCCCGCGACCTCGTCGCCGGGCGCACCGTGACCGTCGAGGTGGTGCGCGAGACGGAGCAGGGGGCGCCCGCCAAGCGGGTGGCCGGGCAATGAAGACCTCCGCCCTGAAACTGGTCTCGCTGAACGAGGCGCTGTTCTCGGTCAAGGCCTTCGCGGCGGCCATGGCGGCGCTCTACATCGCTTTCTCCATGGGGCTGCCACGGCCCTTCTGGGCGATGGCGACCGCCTACATCGTCTCCGGCCCGCTGTCGGGCGCCGTGCGGTCGAAGGCGGTCTTCCGCGTCGCCGGAACGGTGCTGGGCTGCGCCGGGGCCATCGCCCTGGTGCCGGCTTTGGCCGATTCGCCAGAGCTGCTGACCCTGGCACTGGGGCTGTGGGTGGCGGTCTGCCTGTTCATCTCGCTGCTCGACCGCACGCCGCGCAGCTATCTCTTCATGCTGGCCGGCTACACCATCGGCTTGATCGGCTTTCCAGCGGTGACCGACCCGTCGACCATCTTCGACACCGGTCTGGCCCGCGTCGAGGAGATCCTGATCGGCATCCTCTGCGCCACCGTGGTGCACAGCGTGGTCTTCCCGCAGAGCGTCGGCCCGGCTCTGCTCGGCCGGCTGGACGCCACGCTGCGCGACGCGGAGCGCTGGACGCGCGAAGCCCTGTCTCGTGAGCGTGCGCCGGAGGGCGCGGCCAACGCGCAGGAGCGCCAGAAGCTGGCCCGCGACATCACCGAACTGCGCGTCATGGCGACCCATCTGCCCTACGACACGTCGGAGGTGCGCTGGATGACGCGGGCGGTGCGGGCGATGCAGGACCGCATGGCCTATCTGCTGCCGCTGACCGCGGGCATCGAGGACCGGCTGGACGCCCTGCGCGGCCAGTTGCCCGCCGAGGTCTCCGCCCTGCTGGCCGATCTCGACCGCTGGGTGGGTGGTGATGATGAGGAGGGCGGCGCCGAGCGCCTGCGCGCCGAGATCGCCCGGCTGTCCCCGGCCATCGGCGCGGACACCGGCTGGAAGGAGGCGACGCTTCTCAACCTGCTGACCCGGCTGCGCTCGCTGGTGGACATCCATCAGGACTGCCGCGACCTGCGGGCGCACATCCGCGAGGGCAAGAGCAGCCTGCCGGAGCGTCTCGACCCGCTGACCCGCCGCCGCTCGCGCGACGTCTTCCATCTCGACGCCGGCATGGCCCTGTGGTCGGGCTTCGCGGCGCTGCTCGGGATCGCGGTGGTCTGCGCCTTCTGGATCGCCACCGGCTGGTCGTCGGGATCGGCGGCGGCGATGATGACGGCGGTCTTCTGCTGTTTCTTCGCCTCGCTGGACGATCCCGCGCCGGGCATCCGCCTGTTCCTGGTCTTCACCCTGCTGTCGGTGCCGCTGGCCGCTTTCTACCTGCTGGTCGTGCTGCCGTCCTTCGACAGCTTCCCCATGCTGGTGCTGGGCCTCGCCCCGACCTTCCTGCTGTTGGGCGTCTTCGTGGCGCGGCCGGCGACCATGGGCAAGGCGATGGCCCTGCTGATGGGGGTGGTCGGCTCGCTCAGCCTGCTCGACCTCGGGACGGGGGATTTCGCGTCCTTCCTGAACAGCAACGTGGCGCAGGTGGTGGGCATCGCCACGGCGCTGCTGGTCACCCAGCTCTGCCGCTCGGTCGGCGCGGCCTGGAGCGCCCGGCGCCTGCTCCGCGCCGGCTGGAGCGAGATCGCGGCGATGACCGCCGCCCGCTCCGGCATTCCGGTGGGCAGCTTCGAGAACCGGATGCTCGACCGGGTGGGGCTGCTCTCCTCCCGTCTGGCGCTGGCCGGTCCGCAGCAGGATCTGGCGGCGGCGGACGCGGTGAACGACCTCCGGGTCGGTCTGAACGTGGCGGAGCTGCAGCGCGCCCGCCGCGCGCTGGGCGGCCCGGCGGCGCCCCATGTGGCGCGGCTGCTGGGCGCGGTGGGGCAGCATTTCCGCGGCCTGTCGAGCCGCCGCCTCGGCACGCCCCCGGCGGAGGTCCTGCCGATGATGGACGCCGCCCTGTCCAACCTGTCGGCCGAGCCGCGGTCGGCGGAGCGCGACCGGGCGGTGATCGCGCTGGCCGGGCTGCGCCGCGCGCTGTTCCCGCACCTGACCTTCGCCGCACCTGAATCCTCCAGCGAATCGCTCCGCGAATCGGTGACCGCATGATCGGCGAAATCGACATCTACGGGCTGTTCATTCCCCCGCTGCTCATCCTGGCGATCGCGGCCTGGTTCGTCTCGGGCCTGCTGCGGCGCGGCCTGCGGGCGGTGGGGTTCTACGGCTGGGTCTGGCACCCGCCGCTGTTCGATCTCGCGCTCTACGTGCTGGTGCTGAGCGCGCTGGCGGCGCTGACCGCATGGTTGCGGTAAGCGGCTGTGCCGGAAGAGGAAAGGCGGGTCGGGGCGCTTATTGTTATGGACTTCCCTCCGACGCCCCGAACCACCTATACCCATCCAAACCGTAAGGTTTAGAGACGTATCGGTTACCGCTGATATAACAGTTTGTCAAGCGATGGGGCGGTTGAGAATCGGGAAGATTTTATCCGGCTCTTAATAACCCTCTCCCCTCTGGGGAGAGGGTGGCCCGTAGGGCCTCTCGCGCTGGCCAGAGGCCAGCGCTGACGGCGGTAGGCGGATGCCTCTGGCATCCGCTGAGAGCCGGTGAGGGGGATGCGCGTGTCGCGACGTTCGGCAAAAGCGCAACCCCCTCACCCCAACCCTCTCCCCGGAGGGAGGGGGGATATCGGCGCTTCCGCGCGACAACGGATGGACCGCGCCGCCTCCGCCTTGCCGGTGGGGCGGCCTATGCGGTACCATTTCGGCCATGGTTGAAACGCGACGCACCGGTGACCGCTCCAACGAACCGATCCGCTCCGAGGTTGGGGGCGGGCGCGTCGCGTCGCCCGGCACGGTCGGCGTCCGCAACCGGGCGGAGCAGGTCGGCGGCGGGCGCCAGCGCATTCCCAGCGTCCGCGAACTGGCCAGCCTTCTGGTCAACGGCATCCTGACGCTGCCGCGCAATTACCGCCGCGGCATGTATCTCGACGTTCAGGTCTGACCCACCCCGCCCCCCGTGTAAGCCGCGATGTCCGGTCCGAACAGGCGCTCCAGCAGCAGGGGCGGCAATTCGTATTGCGGCAGGCACAGGCTGGTGCTGCGGGCGTGCAGAGTGTGCAGGCAAAGCCCCTCGGCGTCCGGAAAAGCGGCGACGCGGAAGCGCTCCCGCGCCGCCTTCATGAAGGGAGCGTCCTCGCAGGCGTTGACCGGCGGGAAGCGCACCGCCTCCCACACTGACCGCCGGTAGGCGTAGGAAAAGCCGTAGCCCAGCACATTGTCGTCGGACGGCGGTGTCTCCGGCGCCTCCACATAGGACCGCGCCGTGCGGCCCCAGCGGTGATGCGAGCCGCCCCGCGCCGTGTCCCAATAGCCGAAGGTCCCGTGCACCGCGCTGTGCAGGAACCAGCCGGACAGCGTCACCGCATCGTGCCCCGCCTCCAGCCAGCCGAGCATCCGCTCCACATAGTGGGGAGCGTAGAAGTCATCGTCGTCGAAATGGACGATGACCTCGCCGCGCGCGTGCTCGGCCAGGATGTTGCGCTTCTCCCCGATGGCGTAGCGGCGCGGCGCATAGAAATACTTCAGCCGCGGCCCGGCGAGCGGCTGGAGATAGGCGGACGGGCGCGGGCTGTCGTCGAACACCAGCCACTCGACGTCGGGGACGGTCTGCGACAGCACGCGGGCGTGGCACAGCGGCAGGAAGGCTTCCCGTCCCCAGCTTGGCGTGATGATGCTGACGAGCGGCCGGTCGGCCATGGTCTCTCCTTCGCAACAGGCGGTGCCCCCAACCGCTGCGCCGCATGGACTCCGGCCCGGCGGCGCGTGTAGACAGGCGGCATGGTGACACTTCGGGATGCCCTGGCCGCCGCGGTCGGCCACCATCAGGCGGGCCGGCTGGATGCGGCCCGGCCCCTCTATCATAGCATCCTGCGCAGCCAGCCGGGCCATCCCGACGCGCTTCACCTGCTGGGCGTCCTGGAAAGCCAGAGCGGCTGGCCGGGCGCGGCCTTGCCGCTGCTGCGCCGCGCCGTGGCCCTGCTGCCCGGCGACGCGGATTTCCTCGGCAATCTGGCGCGGACCCTGCGCGCGGCGGGGCAGCCCGACGCGGCTGGACCGCCCGCTGTCGCACGCCCGGCGCCTCGACCCGGAGTTGGTGGACCGCGCGGGGCATGCCCTGACCCACGCCTTGGCCGCCGATCCGCGGCATGGGGCGGCGGCGGACGCGTTGATCGGGACGGCGCTTTCGCTCGTCCAGGCCGGGCAGGCGCCGCCTTGGCTGTTGGACCGCGCCGCCCGCACCGCCCTCACGGTCCTGCGCCGCAACCCGCGCGACACGCGGGCGGCGGCCGTGGTCGCCTACCGCTTCTACCGGCAGGGACGGACGGACCTCGCCAGCCGCTTCATGCGGCGCTTTGCCCGGAGATTCACCGCGGCGGAGGTGGCGGCGGATTTCGAGCTGCGCCTGTGGTCGATGGTGCGGGCGGGGCGGCGGGCGCTGGATGGGCTTTCCGACGCCGACACTTTGCTCGTCGCTTTCCCCCCGCTGGAACTGCTGGCCGAACCGCCCGCGGGGAGCGGGCCGCTGCTGGCGGTGTCCTGCGACGACGGCTACTACCGGCGCTTCGCCACCGGCCTGCTCGATTCGGTGGAGCTGGCGGGCGGCGGTGTGGCGGTCCATGTCCATGTCGTGAACCCTTCACCGGAAACCCTGGCCGACCTCGCCCGGCGGCGGGAGCGCTTGCGTCTAAGCTGCAGCCGGGAACGGGTGGACTTCACGGGCTGGGACGATCATCGGCGGACCACCTACTACGCCTGCGTCCGTTTCCTGCGCTGGCACCAGTTGATGACGCTCTGGGGGCGGCCCCTGCTGCATCTCGACGCCGACTGCACGCTGGCCGGGGGGCTTGATGCGCTGGCGGCGCTGCTGGACGGAGCCGACGTCGGGCTGCTGCGCGACGCCCGTTGGCGCGGCCCGACGCGGGAAATCATCGTCTGCTTCGCGGCGTTCCAGCCGACTCCGCGGGGGCGTGCCTTCCTCGCCTCGACCGCGGCCTACATCGGGGCCTTTCTGCGGGAGGGGCGCGGATTCTGGATGCTGGATCAGGCCGCACCCTTCGCGGTGCTCGACGCGCTGGAGCGGCGGGGGGAGGGGCCGGGGGTGCGCTGGTTCGACGTTCTGGATTTCCCCTGGGTCCGCTTCATCGGGGAGAAGTGACTCAGGAGGGGAGCCGGGCGCAGCGTCCATCCGGGCAGTCGCGGCAGCATTGCCCGCAGATGTCGTCCAGGTCCACGGCGATGCCGTGCCGCTTGAGAAGCCCCTGGGCATAGGCGGTGTAGAGGCGCGCCAGCGCCCGCCGGTTGGTGGCGACCGTCTTGGCGGCCAGCGTCTCCGGCGCCAGCGTCGTGGCGATGGCTTGCTCCACGTCCTCGATGGCTGTGCGGACAGCCGAAAGGTTCAGCATCCAGGACCCCCTGGGCGTCGCGACCCTTGATGAATCTGATATACAACATGTGACGAAAAATTAGTGTCCAAACAACCCTTAATTTCAGATTTTGCGGTGTCCTATCCGGAAAGGCTAATCGCCCCTCGCTAAACCACGCAGGGCTGTCGCCAGCGCCTCGGCCAGGCGCCGCCCGTCGCAGAGCGGTCCGGCGGCCACGCGCGGGCGCAGGGTCCGGCGCAGGTCCGCCAGCCGCGCTGGGTCGGCGGCCCAGTCGGCGGCGCGATCCACATAGTCCGCCGGGTCGCGGCCGATGCAGCCCTCGACTCCCGCCACGTTCAGGAACGCCAGGGAATGGCGGCTGGAGAAGGTCTCGCCGGGCAGGGTGACGACCGGGACGCCCATCCACAGCGTCTCCAGCGTCGTCGTGCTGCCGGCGAAGGGGAAGGGGTCCAGCGCTACGTCCACGCGGGCGCACCAGCCCATATGCTCCCGGCTGTCGGTCGCCCCGGCCAGGACCAGCCGCTCCGGCGCGATGCCCGCCGCGGCCAGCCTCCCACGCCACCGGGCGGCGGTTTCCGGGCAGGACAAGGCCTTGGTCTTCAGCAACAGACGCGACTCGGGCACCCGGGCGAGCAGGGCGGCCCAGGTGGCGAGGACCTCGTCGGTCAGCTTGGTCAGGATGTTGAAGGCGCCGAAGGTGACCGGCTGGCCGCTCAGGCAGGGCGGCGGACCGGGCTCCGGCGCGTTCGGCGGCGGGTCGTAGGCGATGAAGGCGCCGGGCATGCGCAGGATGCGCTCGCTGTAGAAGCGTTCGGCCCCCTCCGGCACATGGTGGGCGTCGGCGACCAGCGCGTCCATGGCGGCGAGCCCGGTGGTCGCCATGTAGCCCGACCACGCCACCTGCACCGGCGCCGGCTTGCGGGCGAAGACCCCCAGCCGCCCGCGGGCGTTGTGCCCGGCGAGGTCGATCAGCGCGTCCAGCCGGTCGTTGCGGATCAACGTTGCAAGTTCAGCGTCGGTCCGGTCGGCGACCGGCACCCAGCGCGCCGCCGCGGCGCGGAAGCGGTCGGTCAGGTCGTCCGCTTCCAACTGGTTGGCGTAGAGGGTCAGTTCGACGCCGAAGTCCGGCAGCGCCTCCACCGCCCGCACCGCGTATTGCCCCGCCGGGTGGCGGCGGAAGTCACCGGACAGGATGCCGACGCGCAACGGACGGGAGTCGTCCCGAACCGCCGGAGCGCGCGGCGTCCATTCGGGCCGCAACGGCGCGCCGTGCACGGCGTCCCAGCCGCGGTGCGCCTCCAGCACGCGGGCCAGCGTCACGCCGGGCCGGAACAGCTCCAGATAGGCGAGGTTGGAGCGCACCTCGGCCAGATCGGGCCGCACGGTCAGCGCGCGGCGGTAGCCGGCCTCAGCGGCGTCCAGGTCGCCCTGCGTCTGGCGCACCAGCGCGAGGTTCGCGTAAGCCTCCGCCAGATCGGGACACAGGGCGGCGGCCCGGGCGTAGGCACGAGCGGCTTCGGCCAGACGGTTGCGCTTTTGCAGCGCGTCGCCCCGGCGCAGCGCCGCTTCCGCGAAGTCCGGGCGCACGGATTCGGCGCGGCGTGCCGCCTGTTCGGCGTCGGCGGGGGCGTCGAGGGCCAGCAAGGCGGCCGACAGGTTGGCGAGCGCCGTGGCGTGGTCGGGGCGCAGCGCCAGCGCGCGGCGCAAGGCGCGCTGAGCCTCCGCCACCCGGCCGCGTTGCAACATCAGCGAGGCGCGGTTGGCGTGCGCCTCCCCGAATCCGGGATCGTCGGCCAGCGCGGCGCGGAAGGCCTCGTCCGCCTCGCCCAGCCGGCCGAGCGCCGTCAGCGTGTTGCCGAGGTTGAAGCGCGCCCGCGCGTAGCCGGGGCGCAACGCGGCGGCCTGCCGGTAGGCATCCGCGGCCTCCTCCAGCCGGCCCAGCCGGTCCAGCGCGTTGCCGAGGTTGTAATGGGCCTGCGCGAAGGCCGGGCGCAGGCGGATCGCCGCGCGGTGGGCGTCCGCCGCCTCCGCCGCCCGGTCCAGGGCGCGCAGCGCGCTGCCCAGATTGTCGTGATAGTCGGCGATGGTGGCGTCGGCGCGGATGGCGGCGCGGATGCGCGGCGCGGCCTCCGCCGGATGTCCGGCCTGGAGATAGACGACGCCCAGCAGATGCAGCGCGTCGGGATGGTCGGGCAGCGTGTCGAGGACGGACTGATAGCCGGCGGCGGCCTGCGCCAGCCGTCCGGCCTGATGGTGGGCCAGCGCCGCGGCCAGCACGTCCTTGATCGTCGCCATGCCCGCTTGTGTAGAGCATTTCACCGCATGGCTGAAGAGCGCGCGTCAGCTCACCATGCGCCAGCTTCCGTCCGACTGGCGGCAGGCGGTGCCATAGCCCTGCTGAAGCTGCCCGCCGACCACGATGCTGGTCTGGAATTCCCGGCACGGCTCGCCATAGGGACCGGTGCCGTCGCGGGTCGGGGTGTAGGTGCCCCAGTTGCCGGTCTGCGGGTTGTTCCACTGCACGGTCGCGCCGGTCGGCGCCATGTAAGCCTGTCCCGCCGCCTGCTGCGCGTACATCAGGTCGGCGCGGTCCATCGACTGACCGGCGGCGTTGCCGAGCGCGGCGCCGAGCAGCGTGCCGACGCCGACCGCCACCAGCTTGCCCGTGCCGCCGCCGAAGCGCGACCCGGCGAGGCCGCCGACCACGCCGCCCAGCAGCGTGCCCGCCGTCGCCTTGTTGCCATAAGCGGGGGCGTAGCCGCCGCCATAGTTGGCCCCGTACCCGCCACCGCCATACCCACCACCATACCCGGCGCCATACCCATAGCCATAGGGGCTGGCGCAGCCGGCCAGCAGGCCCACGGACAACACGACCGCAACGATCCCCTTGGCCTTCATCTCGAACCCCACGGAACGGAACCTGTGCTGATGAACCCTGTGTCGATGAACATGGCAGCCCCGCAAACTATTCCGTCCGCGTGACGGAACGCCGCCGTTGCCCCTATGATGCAAGGAAATGGCCGCGGTCAAGCGGCCGGCAAGAACCCGTCGGGAGGAAAGCATGCTGCCGGAAGCGGACAGCTACGAGGGCCTGCGCGACCGTTTCGTCTGGTCGGTGCCGGAGCGTTACAACATCGGCGTGGACGTCTGCGACACGTGGGCGGAGCGCGATCCGGACCGCACCGCCCTGATCCACAAGCGCCGCGATGGCGCGGTGGAGACCTACAGCTTCGCCGACATCCGCCGCCTGTCGAACCGCCTCGCCAACGCGCTGGCCGCCCATGGGGTGGCGCGCGGCGACCGCGTGGGCATCCTGCTGCCCCAGGCGCCGGAGACGGCGGTCAGCCACGTCGCCGTCTACAAGATGGGCGGCGTCGCCGTCCCCCTCTTCTCGCTGTTCGGCGTCGAAGCGCTGGAATACCGCCTCGGCAATTGCGGGGCGCGGGCGGTGGTGACCGACGCCGTGGGTGCGGCCAAGATCGCCCAGATCCGCGACCGCCTGCCCGAACTGAAACTCGTCCTGCGCATCGACGAGGCCGGAGAGGGCGAGCTGGACTGGCACGCGCTGGTCGATGCGGCGTCGGAGGACTTCGCGCCGGTGGACACGGCGGCCGATGACCCGGCGGTGATCATCTACACCTCCGGCACCACCGGCCAGCCCAAGGGCGCGCTGCACGCGCACCGGGTGCTGCTCGGCCATCTGCCGGGGGTGGAGATTTCCCACGACCTGTTCCCGCAGCCGGGCGACCGCATCTGGACTCCGGCGGACTGGGCGTGGATCGGCGGTTTGCTCGACGTGCTGATGCCCGCCTGGCACCATGGCGTGACCGTCGTCTCCCACCGCTTCGAGAAGTTCGACGCGGAGGAGGCCTTCCGCCTGATCGCCGATTTCCAGGTGCGCAACGCCTTCCTGCCGCCGACCGCGCTGAAGATGATGCGCGCGGTGAAGGACCCGCAGACGCGCTGGAATTACAGCATGCGCTCCGTCGCCAGCGGCGGCGAGACGTTGGGGGCCGAGCTTCTCGATTGGGGCCGCCAGACCTTCGGGCTGACCATCAACGAGTTCTACGGCCAGACCGAGTGCAACATGATCGTGTCCTCCTGCGCCACGGTCATGCCGCCCAAGCCCGGCGTCATGGGCCGCCCGGCGCCCGGCCACGACGTGGCGGTGATCGACGGGCAGGGCAACCGCCTTCCTCCCGGTGAGATCGGCCTGATCGCCGTGCACCGCCCGGACCCGGTGATGTTCCTGCAATACTGGAACAACCCGGAGGCCACCGCCGCGAAGTTTGTCGGCGACTGGCTGGTCACCGGCGACCAGGGCGAACTGGACGCCGACGGCTACATTCGCTTCGTCGGGCGGGACGACGACGTGATCACGTCGGCCGGCTACCGCATCGGCCCCGGCGAGATCGAGGATTGCCTGATCGGCCACCCCGCCGTCCGCATGGCCGCCGTGGTCGGCGTGCCTGACCCCCTGCGCACCGAGATCGTGAAGGCCTTCATCGTCCTCCAGGACGGCGTGCGCCCCAGCGACGAACTGGCGGCGGAGATCCAGGCCCATGTGAAGACCCGCCTCGCCGCCCATGAATACCCGCGCGCCGTGGAGTTCGTGGACAGCCTGCCGATGACGACCACGGGCAAGATCATCCGCCGCGAGTTGCGGACGAGGGGGTAGGCTTCCCAAACCCCTCTCCCGTCCTGGGAGAGGGACTTAAAAATAACAAGAAACGAAAACGACCCGAACGATGGTGACGACATCTCTGCTCCTGCTCGCCGCAGCTTTCCTGGCCGGGGCGATGAACGCCGTTGCCGGCGGCGGCAGCTTTCTCACGCTTCCCGCGCTGATCTACGCCGGGGTCCCGCCCGTCGCGGCGAACGCCACCGGCACGGTGGCGCTGCTGCCCGGCTACGCCAGCGGCGTCTACGGCTACCGCCACGACCTGGAGCCGGTGGGTGGGGTCGGGCTGGTCACGCTGTCGGTGGTCAGCCTGACCGGCGGGCTGATCGGGGCGGCGCTGCTGCTGGTGACCCCGGATTCGGTGTTCCGCAGCATCGTGCCCTGGCTGCTGCTGGTCGCCACGGCGCTGTTCGCCTTCGGCGGCATGCTGGCGGCCCGGCTGCGGGCGGTGGGGCTGCACGGGACAGGGGCGATGCTCGCCACGCTGTTCGCGGTGTCGGTCTATGGCGGCTATTTCAACGGCGGCCTCGGCATCCTGCTGCTGGCGCAGCTGAGCCTGTTCGGGATGACCAACCTGAACGCCATGAACGCGCTGAAGAACCTGTTCTCCGCCGTGCTGACCGCCATCGCGGTCGCCGCCTACGCGGTCGGCGGGGCGGTGGAGTGGTCCTACGCCGCGCTGATGACCATCGCGGCCGTGGCCGGCGGCTATGTCGGGGCGCGGGTCGGGCGCAGGATTCCGTCGCGCATCCTGCGCGCGGGCATCATTGCGGTGGGCTTGGCGATGAGCATCCTGTTCTTCCTGAAGTAGTGTGGGCTGAAGCAAAAGCCGTTCGGTTCCGGCGGCGCCTGCGCTAAGGTGGCGGCCCTCTCCATGATGGCCGCCACGACGCAAGACCCCGCATGCTGACCGTATCCGACCTCGACCTCTTCTACGGCGACGCCCAGGCGCTCGACGGCGTGTCCATCGCGGTGGCGGAGGGCACGACGACCGCCATCGTCGGCGCCAACGGGGCGGGCAAGACCTCGCTGATCCGCACCATCTCCGGCATCCTGAAGCCGGCCCGCGGCACCATCCGCTTCCGCGGCAAGGACATCGCCGGCCTGCCCAGCCACGTCGTCTGCGACCTCGGCATCGGGCAGGTGGCGGAGGGGCGCCAGATCTTCCCGACGCTCAGCATCCGCGAGAATCTGGAGATGGGCGCCGTCATCCCGCGCGCCCGCGCCGGGGCGAAGGACACGTTCGAGCGGGTGCTGACCCTCTTCCCCCGCCTGCAGGAACGGCTGGAGCAGGCCGCCGGCACCCTGTCGGGCGGTGAGCAGCAGATGCTGGCCATCGGGCGCTGCCTGATGGGCAAGCCCGATCTGATCATGTTCGATGAGCCGTCGCTCGGCCTCTCCCCGACCATGGTGCAGGAGCTGTTCCGCACCATCCGCGCGCTCGCCGCCGAGGGCATGACGATCATCCTGGTGGAGCAGAACGTCGCTGCTTCGCTGAAGTTGGCACAACGCGCCTATGTGCTGGAGAACGGGCGCGTCGTTCTGGCCGGCACGGGCGAGGAGCTGCTGGCCGACCCCGCGGTGAAACAAGCCTATCTCGGCCTGTGACGCCTCGGCGGTCGTGGTGGCGGAATCGCTCTTGACTTAGAGCGCGCTCGAACCCGTAGCGTCCTGTGCATCGTGATGAGAAGCAGACGCTCATGAAGATCGGAGACCTCGCGAAACGCTCGGGACTGACGGCCCACACCATCCGCTACTATGAGCGGATCGGGCTGCTGCCCTATGCCGACCGGAACCAGTCCCGCCACCGCGATTACGACGCCTCGATCCTGACCTGGATCGAGTTTCTCGGCCGTCTGAAGACGACCGGCATGCCGATCCGCGACATGCTCCGCTATGCGGCGCTTCGTGAGGCGGGCGCCGGGACCGAAGCGGAACGGCGGGCGTTGCTGGAGCAACACCGCGAGCGCGTGCGCGCCCAGGTCGATGAACTGAACGCCTGTCTTCTCGTCCTCGATACCAAGATCGACGGTTACGTCGAAACGGAACAGAGGAAGACTGACGATGACGCTGCACCGGTCAAAAATCGAATCCGGGGTCGAAGAAAGCCGGCTTGAGCGCGGGCAACGGGCGCTTGCCGAAATCGATGGCGAGGCCGGCCACAAGGTGGTGGCGGCGCTTGCCAACATTGCGCCGGACTTCGCAACCTATGTGTTCGAATTTCCCTTCGGCGACATCTATTCGCGGCCCGGGCTCGATCTGCGCTCCCGCGAGATCGCCACCATTGCGGCGCTCGCCGCCATGGGGAACGCAACACCCCAGCTCAAGGTGCACATTGAGGCCGGTTTGAACGTCGGGCTGACCCGCGACGAGATCGTCGAGATCCTCATGCAGATGGCGGTCTACGCGGGCTTCCCGGCCGCTCTCAACGGGCTGTTCGCTGCCAAGGAGGTGTTCGCGGCGACCGACGGGCATCGGCCGCCGGGACCGTCGTGAGACCTACCGCGCCAGCAGATCGTGATGCTCGCGGTGGCGGTGCATCCAGTTGGCGGCGTAGCCGCAGATCGGGACGATGGTCAGCCCCTCGGCGCGGGCGATGGCCATCACTCCCTCCAGCAGCCGCCCGGCGGCCCCGGTGCCGCGCAGAGACGGCGGCGCCTCCACATAGGGGATGTGCAGGATGGTGCCGCGGCGGCGGTAGGTCGCGAAGACCGTCTGGCCGTTCACGTCCAGTTCGAACCGGCTCATGGCCGGGTTGTCGGTCACGGTGTCGCTCATGCCCATTCCAACAGCCGAAGCCTTTGGTTGTTCACCGCAAATGTCATGAACCGGGGGCGCGCGGCGCGCTCCAGCCGCGCAGCACGCTGACCACCCGCAGCAGGAAGGCCGCCGCCGCCCCGGCGATGGCGACCGGCGCCTTCGGCAGGTCCAGCATGGCCCCGGCGATGACGATCGCCGCACCCAGCAGGGCGGCCACCGCGTAAATCTCCTCGCGCAGCACCCGCGGCACCTCGGCCACCAGCACGTCGCGCACCAGCCCGCCGCCGCAGGCGGTCAGCACGCCCAGCAGAACCGCGGGCAGCGGGCCCAGCCCATAGGCCAGCGCCTTGCCGCAGCCGGCCACCGCGAAGATGCCAAGGCCGGCTGCGTCCAGCACCATCACCGGCTTGACCAGACGGTTGATGAAGGGGTGGAAGAAGAAGGCGAACAGGCCCGAGGCCAGCGCCGTGATCAGGTACCGCTCGTCCTGCATGGTGGCCGGCGGGATCGCCCCGATCAGCAGGTCGCGCAGCACGCCGCCGGCCAGCGCCGTGACCAGCGCCAGCACCATCACGCCGAAGATGTCCAGGCGGTGCCGCACGGCCAGCGTCCCTCCCGTCAGCCCGAAGATGAAGATCCCGGTCAGGTCCATGGCGAGGAGAAGGGGCGAAACATCGGGTATGATGGCGGGCATGATGGCGGTCGGCGACGCTGGTTGAGGGGAGCCGCCATCATAGCCGTTTGTTGCGTCTCATGGAACAGATAAGCCGCAACTCCGGCAATTGTTGTTTTGCGGAAACGGGAGCACATTCCTCTCCAGACGAGGGGCCACAGGGCCTCGCACAGGACGAGGAGGAGCAGAGATGATCACGATCCGCAACCGCGACGAACGGGGCGCCGTCAACATGGGCTGGCTGAACAGCAAGCACAGCTTCTCGTTCGGCCACTATTACGACCCGGCCCATATGGGCTTCCGCGCGCTGCGCGTCATCAACGACGACCGCGTGATCCCCGGCGCCGGCTTCCCCACCCATGGGCACGCCGACATGGAGATCGTGTCCTATGTGCTGGACGGCGCGCTGGAGCACAAGGACACGCTGGGCACCAGCTCGGTCATCCGCCCCGGCGACGTGCAGCGGATGAGCGCCGGGTCGGGCATCCGGCACAGCGAGTACAACGCGTCCAAGAAGGACCCGGTGCACTTCCTGCAGATCTGGATCCTGCCCAACGAGGAGGGGATGGTCCCCGGCTATGAGCAGAAGGCCTTCGAGCGGGAGGAGAAGCAGGGCCGCCTACGCCTCGTCGGCTCCCAGGACGGGCGCGACGGCAGCGTGGTCATCCACCAGGACGTGGACCTCTACGCCACGCTTCTGGACGAGGGCGACAGCGTGACCCACGAGCTGCGTCCGGGCCGCCACGCCTGGGTGCAGGTCGCCCGCGGTCAGGTCCGGCTGAACGGCGAGATCCTGAAGGAAGGCGACGGCGCCGCGATCAGCAAGGAGGAATCCCTGACGCTGGACGGCGTGGTCAGCGCCGAGGTGCTGCTGTTCGATCTGGCGTGAGGCATGAACCCCTCTCCCGTCCCGGGAGAGGGTGGCCCGGAGGGCCGGGTGAGGGTCGTGCGAGGATTGATGCGCGAATTCTCGGCGGTACCCTCACCCTCCCGCCGCTCGCGCGGCGGGTCCCTCCCTCTCCCGGGGCGGGAGAGGGTATCTCGGGAATCTTCACATCCCTTCCGGGACGGCCAGACGGATGCCCATGCGGCGGGCCTCCAGCATGAAGGCGCGGGTCATCTGCACGAGGTCCGTCCGCCAGTAGAGCTGCTCCAGCGGGTTGTCGAGGAAGTCCTCCGGCAGCATGGCGTAGCAGTAGGTTTCCACCACGCGCCGGTCGGGCTGCCAGGGATCGGCGCCGTCGCGCCAGCCGATGGTCCAGCCGGCGTGGCCGGCGCCGATGGCCCAGCGCTCGAAATGCGGGGAGATGGTGGCGCTGGCCACCGGATCGGCGACCGGCACCTGATAGATCGCCACGAAGCGGCGGACGTTCAGTTGCAGCCGCATCACCAGCGATTCATCGAAGGCGTCGACGCGGTACAGGCAGTCGGACGCCCCTTCGACGTGGCTGAAGCGCACCGCGGCCCGCCGTGCCGCCTCCAGCGTCAGGCCGGACGGCTGGTCGGCCAGCGGCGGGGATTCGTAATCCACGGCGCGCAGCGCCTCCACCATGTCGCCGGTCAGAAAAAGGCGGATGCGCTGCTGCGCCTCGTCGATGGTCAGGCGGGTCATCGCGGGGTCGGTGTCCTCTGTTGCCGGTACCACGACAACAGGCCGGGGGCCGCTTGGTTCAGGGCTCCACGTAGCCCAGCACGCGCAGGCGCAGCGCGTGCGCCCGCGGGTCGCGGTCGAAGAACAGGCCGCCCTTCTGTTCGGAGCCGGCGGGCACATAGTCGAACTCGACTACGGAGCTTTCCAAAGCCTCGTCGCCCGCCATGAGCTGTCCCTCCACCTGGACCTTCGCGCCGGTCTTGCCACCGTCGTTGGTGAGCCGGATGTGGGCGAGCCAGCGTGGCCCGGCGGGAACCACCTCCTCGATAACGGCGGTGATCGCCGGTGGGCCGCTGCCGCGGGTGATGCCCTCGTAACCCAGCACCCCCACCGAGCCCAGGAATAGCAAGAGCCCCAGCCCCGACGAGATCCAGGCCAACCGCGACACCGACGCGCTGCCGTCCTCGTCCCTCGACGTGATGTCGTTTTCCCGGATGTCGGCCATCGGCGTCCCTCCCGTCACACGATCAGGCGGGCGGTGGCGGCACCCAGCGCGCTGGGGAAGCCCAGCACCACCGTGGCGGTCACCAGCTCCATCATCGACAGGCCGGCGATCCGCTCGAAGGTCCACAGAAGATAGAGGCTGATGAGCAGGGCGATGCCGTAGCCGGCGACCGAGAAGCGCAGGAAGACGGACAGGAACCCGTCGTCCTCGGCGCTCTCCTGACCGGCGAAGCCGACCGTGTAGACGAAGATGTGCAGCAGCCCCAGCGACAGCACCGCCAGCGCCGCCGCATGCCAGGGCGACATCTTGTAGGAGATCAGGATCATCTCCTCGGTCGGGGCGACGTTGAAGCCGACGAACAGCGCCCCCGCCCCCATCAGGAACAGTTCCCCCGGATAGCTGGAGCGGATGCGCCGCTCCCTGTCGGCGTCGTCCTGCTGGCCGAGCTGCTTGCGCGCCAGCATGGCACCGATGCTGGCCGGCACGGATTGGAGGGCAATCTTGCCGATGATCTCCGGCAACGGCTGGTCCAGACGCACGATGGCGAAGACGGTCAGCAGCACCGCCGACATCAGGAAGCCGACGGCGAAGGCCGACAGCGCGTCGATCAGGTCGTCCTGCCAGCAGAAGGTCTCTTCGAAGCCGGCGAAGTAGGACAGGCCGAACAGCACCGGCAGGGTCACCAGGATGAACAGGGCCAGCCGGAAGCGGTCCATGTAGAAGCCCAGCTCCCACATCTCCATGGTCATCAGCAGCGGCAGGGCGAAAATGATCGCCCCCGCCGATGCGCGGGCCAAAGCGCGGGCGAATTGAGCTTCGTCATGGAGAAAGCTGCGCTGGCGGGTGATGTCCATGGCCCATGAATGCGCGAGCGGAGCGGTTGGTTCCGGCGGTACCACGGCAGTGATCGGGTCCATGATCGGGACGGTGAATTTCCTCTTGACCTTCCAATCGTTGGAAGGCGGAAGCTGACGGCAACACCACCTTGTGGGAAGGAGTTCGTCATGATTGCGTTCAAGGTTCCCGGTATGACCTGCGGCGGCTGCGCCGCCTCCGTTCGCCGTGCGCTCGGCGCCGTCGCCGGGGTCAAGGATGTGCAGATCGACCTGGAGTCGAAGGACGTCCGCGTCAGCGGGGCGCCCAGCGCCGACGCCTTGCGGACGGCTCTCGACAAGGCCGGCTTCGAGGCCGAAGGGCTGCCGGTCGCGTAAAGGTTTTCGGCGCCCTTGACCTTCCAATCATTGGAAGCCTTGTCTGGGGAAGCCGGTTGACGACGAAGAAAGGACGATCATGTCCGCCACCACCGACCTCGACATCGGCATTTCCGGCATGACCTGCGCCTCCTGCGTGGGGCGGGTGGAAAAGGCGCTGTCGCGCCTGCCGGGCGTCACCGGCGTGTCGGTCAACCTCGCCACCGAGCGGGCGCGGGTCGCCTTCGCGGGCGATCCCGATCCGCGGGCGGTGGCGGAGGCCATCGAAAACGTCGGCTTCGAACCGCAGAGGCAGGACTTCGACCTGACGGTCGGCGGCATGACCTGCGCCTCCTGCGTCGCGCGGGTCGAAAAGGCGCTGCTGCGCGTTCCGGGGGTGGAGTCCGCCGCCGTGAACCTCGCGACGGAGCGGGCGCACGTCACCGCCTATGCCGGGACGGTGGACGCCGCCCGGCTGGCCGAAGCGGTGGAGATGACCGGCTTCACCGCCGCCCCCGTCGCCGACACCGAATCCGCGATGACGGCGGAGGACCCGGCGCAGAACCGCAACCGGCGGGACCTTCATCATGTGCTGATCGCCGCCGCGCTGTCGGCGCCGCTGGTTGTCGGCATGGCCGGGGACCTGCTGGGGCTGAACCTGATGCTGCCGCCCTGGGCGCAGTTCCTACTGGCGACGCCGGTGCAGTTCTGGCTGGGCTGGCGCTTCTACCGGGCCGGTTTCATGGCGGCGCGCGCCGGGTCCGGCAACATGGATCTGCTGGTGGCGCTCGGCACCTCCGCGGCCTGGGGGCTCAGCGTCTACATGATGCTGACGGCGCATCCGGGCCACACGCCACACCTCTATTTCGAGGCGTCGGCGGTGCTCATCACCTTCGTGCTGCTCGGCAAGTGGCTGGAGGCCCGCGCCAAGGGCCGGACGGCGGCGGCGATCCGCGCGCTGATGCAGCTTCGCCCCGACACCGCCCGCGTCCGCCGCGACGGTGTGGAGGTGGACCTGCCCATCGCCCAGGTGCGCGTGGGCGACCATGTGGCGGTCCGCCCCGGCGAGCGCATCCCCGTGGACGGGCGCGTGGCGGAGGGGGCGGGCAGTGTCGACGAATCCATGCTGACCGGCGAAAGTCTGCCGGTGGAGAAGGCGCCGGGCTCCCGTGTCACCGGCGGATCGATCAACGTGGATGGGCTGCTGCTGGTCGAGACGGTGGCGGTGGGCGCCGAGACGATGCTCGCCAAGATCGTCCGTATGGTCGAGGGCGCGCAGGCGTCCAAGGCGCCGATCCAGCGGCTGGTCGACAAGGTGGCGGCGGTCTTCGTGCCGGTGGTGCTGGGCATCGCTGCGGTGACGCTCGCCGGCTGGTGGATCGGCACGGGGAACGCGGAGACGGCGATCATCACGGCGGTGTCGGTCCTGGTCATCGCCTGCCCCTGCGCGCTGGGCCTCGCCACGCCGACCGCCATCATGGTCGGCACCGGCGCGGCGGCGCGTCACGGCATCCTCATCAAGGACGCGGAGGCGCTGGAGCGCGCCCACGCCATCACCGCCGTCGCCTTCGACAAGACCGGCACGCTGACCGAGGGCAAGCCCCGCGTCACCGATCTGGTGCCGGCGGACGGCGCCGACGACGCGGAGCTGCTGCGGCTGGCCGCGGCGCTCCAGACCGGCAGCGAACACCCGCTCGCCCGCGCCGTCCGCGACCGTGCGGCGGAGCGCGGCGTGGCTGCCGTCACACCGGAGGGCTTCAAGGCTCTGGCCGGGCGCGGCGTGTCGGCCAGCGTGGAGGGCCGTGCGCTGCTGCTGGGCAGCAAGCGGCTGATCGCGGAGAACGGCTTGTCCGATGCGGCGCTGGAGGCGCGGGCGGCGGCGCTGGAGTCCGCCGGGCGCACCCTGTCCTGGCTCGCCGAAACGGCGCCGGAGCGGCGCGTTCTGGGCCTCGTCGCCTTCGGCGACACGGTGAAGGAGAGCGCCCGCGCCGCCGTCCGCTCCCTGAAGGCGCAGGGGGTGGAGACGGTGATGGTCACCGGCGATGGCGCCGGGGCCGCCCGCGCGGTGGCCGCCGACCTGGGCATCGACCGTGTCTTCGCGGAGGTGCTGCCGGACGGCAAGGCCGAGGTGGTGGCGACGCTGAAGGCGGAGGGCAAGGTCGTCGGCATGGTTGGCGACGGCATCAACGACGCCCCGGCGCTGGCCGCCGCCGATGTCGGCATCGCCATGGCGACCGGCACCGACGTGGCGATGCACACCGCCGGGGTCACGCTGATGCGCGGCGACCCGGCGTTGGTCGCCGGCGCCATCGACGTGTCGCGCCGCACCTACTCCAAGATCCGCCAGGGGCTGTTCTGGGCCTTCATCTACAATCTGGTGGGCATCCCGCTGGCGGCCTCGGGCCTGCTCAGCCCGGTGCTGGCCGGGGCGGCGATGGCGCTGAGTTCGGTCAGCGTCGTCCTGAACGCCCTGTCGCTGCGGGGGTGGAAGCCATGAGCATGGGCGGCATGACCATCGGCGACGCGGCGAAGGCGTCCGGCGTCAACGCCAAGCTGATCCGCTACTACGAGTCCATCGGCCTGATTCCGGCGGCCGGGCGGACGGCGGCAGGCTACCGCGTCTATTCGTCCAGCGACGTGAATGTCCTGCGCTTCGTCAAGCGGGCGCGGACGCTGGGCTTCAGCATCGAGCGCATCCAGATCCTGGTCGGGCTGTGGCAGGACCGCAGCCGCTCCAGCGCCGAGGTGAAGCGCGTGGCGCTCGACCATGTGGCGGAGCTGGAGGCCAAGATCGCCGAGCTGCGCGCGATGAGCGACACGCTGACGCATCTGGCTCACGCCTGCCACGGTGACGAGCGGCCGGATTGCCCGATCCTGCGGGATCTGGAGGAGGGTGGGGTGAGTTGTTGCCACGAGCCCCCACCCTGACCCTCCCCCGCTGACGCAGGGGAGGGGATGAACTCCCTCTCCTGCGATCGCGGGGGAGGGAAGGGGCCCGCGGCGAAGCCGTGGGAAGGTGGGGGCAAACACCTACCCCAGCGCCGCCCGCAAACTCGCCTCCAGCGGCCTGACCGTGTAGCCCAACTCCCGCACCGCCTTGCCGCTGTCGAAGCCGCCGCCGCCCAGCGCCAGCCGGACGCCTGTCACCGACGCCGTGGGCGGACGGCGGGTCACATGGTCGGACAGCCATTCCTCCACCCGCGCGGCCGCCAGCACCAGGGCGGGCGGCACGGAATGGCGGCGGAGCGGCACCCTGCCGCACAGCCGGTCGATCCGCTCCGCCAGATCGCCCAACCCGATATCCATTCCCCCCAGGATGTAGCGCTCGCCGACCCGCCCGCGTTCCGCCGCCAGGATCATCCCCTGCGCGACATCGCGCACGTCCACGAGGTTCAGCACGCAATCGAGGATCAGCCGCGGCCCGCCGCGCCGGAACAGGCGCAGCATGGCGTTCGGCGGGGTGGGCAGCCGGTCGCCGGGGCCGATGGGCGCCGTGGGGTTGACCACCACCACCGGCAGCCCCTGCGCCGCGGCGGCCAGCGCGTCCTTCTCCGCGAGATACTTGGACCGGCAGTAGGGACCGGCCAGCGCCTCCAGTCCCGGATCGGCGCGCTCGTCCAGCCGGCGGGGCGGCGGGTGGCCGATCATCACGGCCTCCGTCGAGCAATGGATGAAGCGCTGCAACCCCGGCGTCCGCGCGGCCGCGTCCAGAACCACCCGCGTGCCTTGCCGGTTCACTCGGTCGAAGACGGTCGGGTCGGGGTCCCACAGCGTGGCGACGGCGGCGAGGTGATGGACCCGCTCCACCCCCTCCAGCGCACCGCCCACCGCCGCCGCGTCGAGGATGGAGCCGCGCTGGACCTCCACGTCCGGCGGCAGGCCGTCCGGCGGATCCTGGAGGTCGAGGATGCGCACCCGCTCGCCCCGCGCCGCCAGCGCCGCCACCAGATGCCCGCCGATGAAGCCGCAGCCCCCGGTGACGAGGGTGATGCCCATGCGCCTCCGCCTCCGCCTCTAGGCCCCGCCGAGGATGCGGTCGGCGTTGCTGTTCAGATCGCGGGTCAGGGCGGCCAGCCCGCCGCCGCGCAGCGTGTTCTGAAATTCCGAGCGCTGGGTGGCGAGCTGGCTGACCGTGCCCTTCGCCAGCACGTCGAGGATGCGCCAGCGGTCGCCCTCGGGACGCAGCAGATAGCTCAAGCGCACCGGCGTCTTGCCCGCGCGCACCAGATCGGTGTCGACCAGCAGCATCCCGCGCGGAGCCGGCCGCTCGCCGACGATCTCGAGCCGCTGGCCGTCGTAGCTGTCGAACCGGTCGACGTACTGCGCGGCGCTGCGCCGGGCGAAGGCGTCGAGCGCCTGCCGCTTCTCCGGCTCCGCCGACTGGTCGAAATAGGGAGCGGCGGCGACGCGGAGCGCCGCTTCCAGGTCGAAGGTGTCGAGCATCACCGGCAGGAAGCGCTGAAGCCGCGCCCGCGCCGGCTCCCGTCCCGCGGCCTCCCGCATCAGGGACAGGATGGCTTCGTTCAGCCGCGCCACCGTGGCGCGGGCGCCCGGCGTGGTGCCGGCTTGCTGGGCCACAGCGGGGACCGGCAGCAGGCCAGCCGCCAGGACGGCCAGCGCGAGCGCGGCGCGCATCCATGTTCGGCGTGAGAAAGACCCAGTCATCGCGGTGCGCCCCGTCCTGTTCCGGCAAGAGTCGATGGGAATCTGCCCGTTCGGGGCAGATGGATTCAACCGTCCGTATGGGATGTAACAGCGTCCGGGCCGGTCTATCCTCCTGCGTGGCGCTGTCGAAGGGAGGTGTCCGGATGGGTGGATCGGCGAAGAGGGAAAGCGGATGGATGCCGATCCCGGACCATCCGCTGTATGGCTGCGACGCCGTCACGCTGCTGACCGTGCTGGCGCGCAATGGCGGGCCGAAGGGGCGCGGCTGGACGACGGCGCTGGCGGCGCTGGGCTCGGCCGTCGGGCGCGCGCCCTTCTCGCTGGCGGAGGCCGGGTGGGTGGCGGCGCGGCGCCGGATGTCTGCCGGTTTGCCGCCGCCGGTCTTCATCCTGGGCCATTGGCGCAGCGGCACCACCCATCTCTACAACGTGCTGAGCCGCGACCCGCAATTCGGCATCATCGACCCCTTCGCGGTCGGTCTGCCCTGGGACATGCTGGGGCTGGGCTCGGTCCTGCGGCCGTTGCTGGCCCGCGCCCTGCCGGAGCGGCGCTACATCGACAACGTGCCGGTCAAGGCCGACAGCCCGCAAGAGGACGAGATCGCGCTGGCGAACATGTCGCCGGTCTCCTTCTACCATGGCCTCTATTTTCCGGAACGGTTCGACGAGAACCTGCGCCGCGGCCTCTATTTCGATGGTTGCACGGCGGCGGAGCGGGACGCCTGGAAGCGCCGCTTCCTCTATTTCCTGGAGAAGGTGTCGATCGCACAGGGCGGGCGCTGCATCCTGCTGAAGAACCCGGTCTACAGCGCGCGGGTGGCCATGATGCGGGAGATCTGGCCCGACGCGCGCTTCATCCACATCCATCGCGACCCGCGGGCGGTGTTCGTGTCCACGGTGGGCTTCTACCGGACGCTGCTGGCGCGGCTGGCGCTCCAGCCGCACGGGCACATCGACGTGGAGCGGGTGGTGCTGGACCACTACCCGCGCATCATGCAGGCGCTGATCGACGACACGGCCGACCTGCCGGCGAACCGCTTCGCCGAGGTGCCGTTCGAACGCTTCGAGCGGGCGCCGTTGGAGGAGGTGGAGCGGCTGTACCAAACGCTGGAGTTGCCGGGATACACGGTGGCGCGGCCGAAGTTCGAGGCGTATCTGGGGGCGGTGAGCGATTACGCGAAGAACCGCCACCGCCTGTCCGACGAGGGGCGCGAACGGGTGGACCGCGAATGGGCGCCCTTCGTCGCGCGCTGGGGGGCCGGTGTGGCGTGAGGGCTTTTGCCCCCTCCCTAACCCTCCCCCGCTTTCGCGGGAGAGGGGACTGCCGCCGCTCCGCTCAAAGTTCCCTCCCTCGCCAAAGGCGGGGGAGGGTTATGGAGGGGGCAATCGCACTTCTCCTTCTCACTTTCCTCACCCACCCCGCCTACGCTACCTGCCGCACGGTCTCCGTCACCGCCAACGGCACTCCCGTCATTGGCATCGAGGACATGGCGCTCGACGCCGCGCGCGGTCAGGCGGTGCTGTCCGCCTACGACCGCCGGGCCGGAACCACGGGCGGGCTCTATCTGCTGAACCTGCGATCCCTCGACGCTCTGGCCGTCGCCGCCGTCCCCCTCGCCACCGGCCTGCGCCCGGCGGGCATCGACCTGCGCGCGGAACCGGACGGCGCGCTCTCCCTGCTCGCCATCAGCCGCCAGGAGGAAGGGTCGGCGACGGTCGAGCGCTACCGCCTGGACGGCGCCACCCTGACCCACCAGGGCACCACCGTCAGCCCCTTGCTCTGCCGGGCCAACGACGTGGCCTTCCTCGACGGTGAGCGTTTTCTCTTCACCAGCAGCCACGGCGGCTGCGGCTGGGGCGCCGTGATGCAGGACAACGTCCTCGGCGGGCGCCACGGCTTCGTCGGTGTGGTGGACAACGGAACGGCCCGCGTCCTGATCGGCGGGATCGGCTTCGCCAACGGCCTGTTCCCCGACCCGAGCCACGACCGGCTGACCGTCGCCGCTACGCGGGAGGAGGCTTTGCTCGTCTACCGCCTGTCCGACCCGCAGGCCCCGCCGCGGCGCATCGCCATGCCGGGCGGGCCGGACAACCTGACGATGGCCCTGGACGGCCGCCTGCTGGCGGCGCTGCACCCGTCGCCGGTCCGATTGGCGCTGCACCGTTACGGCTGGCCGGGCGGGGCGGCGTCGCCAACCCGCGTCGCGGCGCTCGGCCCCGCCGGGGTGGAGATCCTGCTGAACGAAGATGGACAACGCTTTTCGGCCGCCACGGTCGCCCTCTCGTGGAACGGGCGGCTGGTCATCGGGTCGGTGACCGCACCGGGGCTGCTGGTCTGCGACGAAGCCGCCAGCGGTGCCACAGGATCATCAGCGCCGGCAGAACCACCAGCGACGAGATGACCGTGTAGGTGATCGACACCGCCAGCAGCACCCCCATGCTGGACAGCCCGCGGTGGTTGGACAGCGCCAACGTCGCGAAGGCGGTGCTGGTGGTCAGCGTGCTGACCAGGACGGCGCGCGGCGTGCTGGTCACCAGAAGCTCGATGCCGAAGGCGCTGTCCGACGCCCCTTCCCGCACCAGATCCTGACCGCGCGAAACCATGTGGATGCTGCTCGACACGCCGAGCGCGAACAGCAGCGGGATGACGATCACGTTGGCGAAGTTGAAGGGAATGTCCAGCAACCCGGCGGTCGCCATGGTCCACAGGGCGGCCAGGACCAGCGGCGCCAGGATCAGCACCATCCCGGTCACCGAGCGCTGCACGGCGACCAGCAGAAGCACCATCAGCACCAGCGTCAGCGCCGTCGCCTCCAGGAAGGCGGAACTGACGACCCGCGCACCCTCCGTCACCGTCACCGGGGCGCCCGTGGCGTTGGGGGCTACGGCCAGTACCGCATCGGCGAACTCGGCCATGTCGCGGCTGTCGGAAATGTCATGGGTGGGCAGGACCTCGACACGGGCGCGTCCGTCAGCGGCGATCCAACGCGCCTTCAGGCTGTCCGGCACGTCGGCCGCGGTGACCGGCTGTTCGACTGCCATGCCCTCCCGCAGCCGGTCGAGCAGCGGCGGAACGCCTCCCGTCAGCGCGCGGTCGAGCGTGGCGAGCTGTGCCGGTTGGACGCGAGCCAGTGCGTCGGCAAAGCGCTGCACAGCGGCGCGGAGGTCGTTCGGGCCAGTCGGCTTTTCCGACAGATAGCTTCCCAGCACTGTCTTCAGCATGTCGAAGGCCCGCTCAAGCCCGTCTTGATCCAGTGCCGCCGACGCAGCGGGTGCGGTCAGGCTGGGGCCGAGGAGCAGCGACATGTCCGCCAGGATGGGCAGCTTGGCCTCCTGATCCTTGGGGATGAAGCTGGCGAAGGTGCGCACACCCCCGGATTCCGGCAGCGCGCGCAGCCGGTCGGCCAGCGCCTGGGCTGCTTCGAGATTCGGGGTCAGGACATTGACGGAATAGGGGGATGTGCGCGGGACGGCCGCCAGATCGCGGTAGGTGGCGACGGCCTCTGTCCGCTCGTCCTGAAGGTTCAGCGGGTTGACGTCGAGCCGCACCAGCGGCAGAGCCGCGACGGACAGGACGGCGCTGGCACCGGCCAGGGCCAGGATGGCGCGATGGCGGCGGGTGACCCAGCCGGCGAACCCCCGGTCCTCGCGCTCCGGCTGGGGCACCCCGGGGCCGGGGCGCAGCAGTACGATCAGGGCGGGCAGGAGGGTCAGGCTGATGAACAGGGCCACCGCCATGCCGAGCGCGGAGATGATGCCGAACTCCGCCAGTCCCAGATAGGCGGTCGGCACGAAGGACAGGAAGCCGATGATGGCGCACAGGGTGCTGAGCACCAGCGCCGGCCCGACCGCCCGCACCGCCTCGATGGCGGCGGCCCGCGGAGGCAGGCCACGGCGCAACTCCTCCTGATAGCGCAGGCCGAGATGTCCGCCGTAATCGTCGCCAAGCCCGAAGAACATCACCGCGCAGGTGACGGAGATCAGGTTCAGCCGCCCCACGGTCAACGCTGCCGCCCCGGCGCTCAGCGTCAGGCCCAGCAGCAGAACCACCATGATGCAGGCGATCAGCCGCCCCGACCGCATTCCGGCGATCAGCACCGCTGACACCAGGATGAAGGACAGGATGGTGGCGAGGCCGGCGCTGTTGGCGACCGTGTCCAGCTCCGTTTGGCGCAGGGGGACCGTGCCGGTGACCCGCATCTCGACCCCTTGTCCGACCGGCTCCGCCTGGACGGCGGCGATGGCCTCGCGCGTCGCGTTCACCGGGGGGCGTCCCCGCCCGAAGGAGCTGTTGTCCAGAACGGGCCGGGCCAGGACGAAGCGGCGGTTGGCCGCCCGGTCTTCCTCCTCCGCGGCCTGCACCAGCCCCGTCCAGGACAGCGGCGCCGGCTGTCCGTCGATCACCGTCGCCGTGCTGACCGCCAGCCGGTTCAGCAGGTCAGCGGGGGAGGCCGGCGCTCCCTCGTCCACGTGGGTCAGGATCAGGTCCAGCAGGTCGGCCAAGCCCTGGAGGTTCGGGGCGGCGTTCAGCGCGCCCAGCGCCGCCTGCGCGTTGGCCAGCCGGGTGGCCAGATCTTGCAATTTTTCCGTGTCGAGAAACAGCAAGCCGTACTGGCGGAAGTACGGGTCGGTGGAGGGTACCTCCACCGCCGACAGCACGTCGGTGCGGGCGGACATAAGCTCCGCCAGACGTACGGCGGCGGCATCCGACTGGTCGGGGGAAGGGCTGTCCACCACCACGACTATCTGATCGTCGGAGAAGGAAAAAGCCTGCCGGTATTCCTCCGTGTGTTGGCGGTAGGTCGCCTGCGACGAGATCATGTCCGCCGTGCTGGTGCTCATGGTCAGATTTTCGGCGGAGTACCAGCCGGCCAGCACGGACAGCAGCACGCCGAGGGCGAGCGTCACCCCAGGCCACTGGCAGGACAGGGTGCCGAGACCCCCGATCATGGCGCGGCCAAAGTCCGCCATGCGGTCAAGGACCCCTTGCTTCTCCGTCACGCTGTACGTCTCCTTTGGCAGCGTGCGCAGTCTGACAGGACAACCTGTGGCACCCAACGTACGCTACTGTATGTTACTTCCAACCAATGGGCGAAGTACGGCACCACAATACCCTGATACCTCCGCGGTGGGGAAATGGGGGGCAGAGCGGGAGCGCCGATGCAAGACCACAACGCAAGCACAACCTTGCGGGTTCGCCAAGCCGAGCCTTCGGGCAAGGCCGTGGGCGATGCTGTGGCGGACGCCACGGACGCCCTGATCCGGCACCAGCAGGACGACGGACATTGGGTGTTCGAACTGGAGGCCGACGTCGCTATTCCGTCCGAGTATCTGCTGCTGCACCACATCCTGGACGAGATCGACTCTGAACTGGAGGCCGGGTTGGCGGCCTTCATACGGGGGCGGCAGGGGAAGGATGGTGGCTGGCCGCTGTTCTTCGGCGGTGCCATGGACATCAGCTGCAGCGTGAAGGCCTACTTCGCGCTGAAGGCCGCGGGGGACAGCCTCGACGCGCCGCACATGCGCCGCGCCCGCGAGGCGATCCTGGCGCGGGGCGGGGCCGCGCGCTGCAACGTCTTCACCCGCATCCTGCTGGCCCAGTTCGGACAGATACCCTGGCGGGCCGTGCCGGCCATGCCGGTGGAAATCATGAACCTGCCGCCCTGGTCGCCCTTCCACATTTCGCGCATCTCCTACTGGTCACGGACGGTGGTGGTGCCGCTGCTGGTCGTCATGGCGCACCGGCTGCGCGCCCGCAACCCGCGCGGCATCGACATTGCCGAGTTGTTCATCGAGCCGCCCGAGCGGGTGCGCAACTGGCACAGCAACAACAGCCGTGGCGGCTGGGCCACGCTGTTCCGCGCGCTCGACGCGGCGTTGCACGCGGTGGAGCCCCGCCTTCCGGCCAACGGGCGCCAGACGGCCATCGACCGCGCCGTGCGCTTCGTGACGGAGCGGCTGAACGGCGAGGACGGGCTGGGCGCCATCTTCCCGGCAATGGTCAACGCGGTGCTGATGTTCCATTGCCTGGGCATGCCGCCCGACCATCCCGACGCGGCGATGGCACGCCGCGCGCTGCGCGGGCTGGTGGTGCGGCAGCCGGGGCGGGTCTATTGCCAGCCCTGCCTGTCGCCGGTCTGGGACACCGCAATCATCTGCAACGCCCTGCTGGAGACCGGCAGCCCGCGGGCCCGCGCCGCGGCCCGGTGCGGGGCGGACTGGCTGATCGACCGGCAAATCCTGGACGTCGAGGGGGATTGGGCGTGGCAGCGGCCGGGGCTGGCCTCGGGCGGCTGGGCCTTCCAGTACAACAACGCCCATTACCCGGACACCGACGACACCGCCATGGTGGTGATGGCCTTGCAACGGCTGGACGCCGACCGCTACGGCGAGCCGATCCGCCGCGCGCGGGACTGGATCGTCGGCATGCAGAGCCGCAACGGCGGCTGGGGCGCCTTCGACGCCGAGAACCAGCACGACTTCCTCAACCACATCCCCTTCGCCGACCACGGCGCCTTGCTCGACCCGCCGACCTCCGACGTGACGGCGCGCTGCGTCATGATGCTGGCCCGGCTGGGCGAGGGGCGCGACACCGTGCCGACCCGCCGCGGCCTGACCTTCCTGGAGCGCGAGCAGGAGAGCGACGGCGCCTGGTTCGGGCGCTGGGGCACCAACTACGTCTACGGCACCTGGTCGGCGCTGGAGGCCCTGAACGCCGCCGGGGTGCCGCACTCCGCGGTGGCCGTGCAGCGCGCCGCCCAGTGGCTGCTGGCGCACCAGCGCGCGGACGGCGGCTGGGGCGAGGACGGCGCCAGCTATTGGGCCGGCAACCCGCGCGGCGAGGGGCCGGTCTCCACCGCCTCGCAGACCGCCTGGGCGCTGCTCGGGCTGATGGCCGCCGGCAAGGGCAACCACCCGGCGGTCGACCGCGGCGTCGAGTATCTGCTGTCGGCCCGCGACGCCGAAGGGCTGTGGAGCGAGGAACCCTTCACCGCCGTGGGCTTCCCGCGCGTCTTCTATCTGAAGTACCACGGCTACGCGGCGAGCTTTCCGCTGTGGGCGCTGGCCCGCTACCGGGCCCTGAGGGCATGATGGGGCGGGCATGATGGGGCGGATGTGAGGGCAGCGGCGGCGGTCTTGGCCGCGGCGCTGACCGTGACCGTCCAGGGCGTGCGCAACGGCGACGGGCTGATCGTCCTCGCCGTTTGCGAGGAAGCGGCCTACCCGGCTGGGCGCTGCGCCTTCCGGGTCGCCGCCCCGGCGGCCGAGGGTTCGGTGCGCGTCACCGTGCCCGACGTGCCTCCGGGGACCTACGCCCTGCGCGCCTACCACGACGAGAACGGCAATGGGCAACTGGACCGCAACCTCCTCGGCGTGCCGCGGGAGGGCTTCGGTTTCGGCAACGACGCCCCGGTGCTCCTGGCCCCGCCGAGCTTCCGCGACGCCGCCGTGACGGTGGGGGGGGATGGCGTGGAGACGGCGTTGACGCTGCGTTACTGGTTATCGCCATAGGGAGGCGAGTGATGGCCGCCGCGATCCTCACCGGCATGGCGTTGGAGGCCCGGATCGCCCGGCGCGGCGGGCTGCCCGTCGCCTGCGCCACGGGGCACGCCGCCGCCATGGCGGCAGCGCATCGCTTGCTGGAGGGGGGCGCCGGCGGGATTGTCAGCTTCGGCATCGCCGGCGGCTTGGCGCCCGACCTGCGGCCCGGTTCGCTGGTCCTGGCGAGCGCCGTCGTCGATAAGGACGGTGCCGTCCATGAAACCTGCCAATCTTGGCGGAACCGCCTGCGCAACGCCCTGCCGCAGGCCCATTCCGGCATGGTGGTGGGGGCGCGGATGCCCGCGGTGACGGTCGGGGACAAGGCCCGGCTGCGCGCTCTGACCGGCGCCGCGGCGGTCGATCTTGAAAGCCTTGCCGTTGCGCGGGCCTGCCAAGCCTGGGGGCGGCCCTTCGCCGTGCTGCGCGCAGTTGCCGACCCGGCGTGGCGGGCGCTGCCCGCGGCGGCGTTGGCTGGGCTGGACGGGGAGGGGCGCATGGCCCCCGGCGCCGTGCTGGCGCGGCTGGCCGCCGACCCCCGCGAACTCGTCGCGCTGGGCCGGCTGGCCTGGGACCTCGGCAAAGCCCTGGCGTCGCTGCGTAGGGCCGCCCGAGCCATTCCGGTGGATTTACTCGGCGGCGGTCCGCTCGGCCTCGATCCGGCGCAGCGTGTCCGCGACGTGGCGTGAAAAGACCTCCTCCGCCGGGCGCTGGCGGTCCAGCGGGATCTCCGGTGCCATCGGCCCGTCCGTGCGCGGCCCGCGCAGGCTGACCGCCAGCGCCGAAAGGGGATTGCGCAGCGTGTCCTCCACCGCGGTCGGCTCATAGCCGCTGTGGACCATGCAGTCGGCGCACTTCTCGTAATTGCCGGTGCCGTAGGCGTCCCAGTCCGTCTCCTCCATCAGCGCCTTGAAGGTCGGGGCGTAGCCCTCGCCCAGCAGGTAGCAGGGGCGCTGCCAGCCGAAGACGTTGCGCGTCGGGTTGCCCCAGGGCGAGCAGCGGTAGGTGCGGTTGCCGGCCAGGAAATCCAGGAAGAGGGACGATTGCGAGAAGCGCCACTTCCGGCCCCGCCCCCGCGCGAAGACCTCGCGGAACAGTTCCTTGGTCTTGCGGCGGTTCAGGAAATGCTCCTGGTCCGGCGCGCGCTCGTAGGCGTAGCCGGGCGACACGGTGACGGCGTCGATGCCGGCGGCCATGGCCTCGTCGAAGAAGGCGGCAACCTTCTCCGGTTCCGCCCCGTCGAACAAAGTGCAATTGATGTTGACGCGAAAGCCGCGCGCCTTGGCGGCGCGGATCGCCGCGACGGCGCGGTCGTAGACGCCCGGCTGGCAGACGGCCTTGTCATGCTCCTCCCGCCCGCCGTCCAGATGGACCGACCAGGTGAAGAAGGGGCTGGGGGTGAAGCGGTCGAGCCGCTTTTCCATAAGCAGGGCGTTGGTGCAGAGATAGACGAACTTGCGCCGCGCCACGATGCCGGCGGCGATGGTGTGGATTTCGGGGTGCAGCAGCGGCTCCCCTCCGGCGATGGAGACCACCGGGGCGCCGCATTCGTCCACCGCGCCCAGGGCGTCCTCCACGGACAGGCGACGGCGCAGAATCGGGTCGGGATAGTCGATCTTGCCGCAACCCGCGCAGGCGAGGTTGCAGCGGAACAGCGGCTCCATCATCAGCACCAGCGGGAAGCGCCGGTTGCCCTTGAGGCGCTGGCGCAGCACATAGGCGCCGACCAGCACCGCCTGGATCGCAGGAACGGCCATGGTTACGCCTCTCCCGGACCGTGGTGGATCGCCGTCTGGTGGATCGCCGTCATGGGCTCATCCCTGAAATTGCATCGCGCTCCAGTTTGGAGCGTCCGGAGACGCACGGCAGGTAGATTACTGTATGATACTTGCCGCAGTCCGGCGGGCAGGGAGGATTTGCGGGACGTACAGGGTGTACGTGCGCCCTTTCGGTGCGGTCTTGGCGTGGTGTTCAGGGCTGCGGCTTGCGCCCGCTCCGCGCGACTTTGGCCTTCTTGGATTTGGTTTGCGGCTGGGCGAGGTGCTTCAACTCCTCGTATCGGCTCAGAAAGAGCGCGTAGGCCCGATCGGGGCCGACCGGGACGATCCTGTCCGGGTGGGCGGGCGGCAGATGCCCCCAATCCAGCCAGGCGGGCGGCAACAGGTCGCGCAGTTCCGTCGCCATGCAGACGAGGTCGGCCTGCTTGATGGCCGGCACCTCGTCGTCGAAGCCGAACCAGCGGCGCAGCGCGTCCTTGACCGGATGAAGCCGCTGTTTGACGTAGTCGCGGTCCAGCATCACCTTCACCGGCGACGGCCAGTCGCCGAGAAACTCCTCGCAGTCGTGCATCAGGGCCGAGTAGGCCAGGGGCGGTGGCACCAGACGCGAGACCATCACCGAATGCTCGGCGACCGAGTACCAGGGCCGGGCCGCCCCGCCCCAACGCGGCTGGGACGACAGGCACTGGGCGATGTCCTCGATCGGCATGCCTGTGGCGTCCGGCGTCAGCAGGTCGAGAACGAAGCCGGACGGCATCAGGATGGCGGTGCGCCCGTCCGGTCTCTTGAGAAGATCGAGTTGCATGGTGGGGACCGTTCCAAACCGCGGGCGGGGTGCGGGGCCATGCTCAAGAGCTGGCCCCGGCCGTCGACCCGATCGCTCGATCGGGCTGCGCGGGTTTAGCAGATCGCGGACGGGGCGGACAACGGCCCCCGGCGCAAGGCCGCCATCGACCGTGACGGCGCCGCGCCCGCGCTCGCCCTGGGTTGCATAAGTTACAAATTTTGCATCATTTACAGGCTTCTCCGGTCGTTCCGGTCGATGTAACGTATGCCTGCGTTTCCCCAGTGCAACGACACGGATAGGGATGGCCGCGCCGATGCTGAACGAGCCTGCGAAGGATGGGGTGCTGAACCGCAGCATCAACGACCTGCGCGTCCTGCTGATCGAAGACGACGACTTCACCCGCCGGCTGATGAGCCGCCTGCTGCAGGATCTGAAGGTCCGCCAAGTGTGGGAGGCGTCCGACGGCGTGTCGGCGCTGGCCATCCTGCGTGACCATCCCGAAAAGGTCGACCTCGCCATCTGCGATCTGGAGATGCCGCGGATGAGCGGGCTGGACCTGCTGCACGCCCTGCGGACGGCCACGGGCAATCCCCTGGCCGACCTTCCGGTGATCGTCCTGACCGGCCACCGCGAGGCGGACACCGTCAAGCGGGCCATCGCCTACGGCATCTCCGGCTATCTGGTGAAGCCGGTGTCGAAGACCGACCTCGTGAAGCGTCTGAGCTTCGTCCTTCAGAAAGGCCGGTGACAGGGCTTTCGCAATCATAAGGAGTGATCGGTCGGAAACTGACCCATTTGGTGCAGTCAGGCGTTGCGGGAACGGATGCGAGGGGGCACCTTCTTTCCGACCACCCCTTTGACCGGAGACGCCGTGCCATGCCGGGGACCGTCCGGCCCATTCCAGGTCCGCTGCGGATCGCCTCGAATCCCATCGTGGACCGCCGCGAGGAGTTGGCGCGCGCCGTCGTCGCCATCCAGTTCGAGCGCTGGCCGGCGCTCTACGCCCGTTACGGCGAGGCCGGTCGGGAACGTTGCGTCGAGGATGTCGGCTTTCACCTTCTGTATCTGGCGGAGGCGGTGGCGAGCGACAGCCCGGCGCTGTTCCGCGAGTATGTGGCCTGGGTCAAGATCCTCTTCGCCGGGATCGGCATTCCGGACGAGGAACTGGGCGAAAGCCTGGAAATCCTCCGCGACGTGGTGGCCGTCCGGGTCGATCCCGCCACGGCGGCGCGCGCGCATGCCTGCGTGGAGGAGGGGCTGTCGGCGCTGCCCGGTCTGCCGCGGGAGGCGCCGCCCTTCGTCCGGCCGGACGCGCCGCTCGGCGCGCTCGCGCGCTCCTATGTGGATGCGCTGCTGGCCGGGGACCGGCGCCGGGCGGCGGCGCTGGTGACGGAGGCCACGGCCGCCGGGGCGACGGTGCCCGACCTTTACCTGCATGTGTTCCAACCGGCCCTGCGCGAGATCGGGCGGCTGTGGCAGACGCAGGCGATCACCGTGGCGCACGAGCATTTCGCCACCGCCGCCACCCAGGCGATCATGGGCCAGCTCTACCCGGCGATCTTCGCCGCCGAGCGGCGCGGCCTGTCCATGGTCGCCACCTGCGTCGGCGGGGAGCAGCACGAGATCGGCATCCGCATGGTCGCCGACTTCTTCGAGATGGCCGGCTGGGACAGCCACTATCTCGGCGCCAACACGCCCGCGAGCAGCATCGTCCACGCGCTGCGGGAGCGGAACGCCCAGATTCTGGCGGTATCGGCCACCATCACCGCCCATGTCGGACGGGTTGCCGCCCTCGTCGCCGCGGTGCGCGCCGAACCGTGGGAGCGGCCGCCGCAGGTGCTGGTCGGCGGCTACCCCTTCAACCTCGTCCCGGATTTGTGGAGGACGGTCGGCGCCGACGCCTTCGCCCCCGGCGCGCAGGAGGCCGTCGCCATCGCGGAGCGGCTGATCGGTCCGGCCGTCCCCGACCGCGCCGCCGGTGTTGCCTGATGAGTATCGCTTGATGAGCGTGGCGTGAAGGAGGGGACATGGACGGCTTGGTCCTGACCTGCGACCACGACGGGCGGCTGCGCGCCTTGCACCGGGTGGGGGCCGGACTGCCAGGATTGACCGGAAAGCCCGGCACGCCCTTTCCGGCCCTGTTCGGCCCGGACGCGGTGGCGGGGGCGCTGGACCTGTTCAGCGGCCTGCGGAAGTCGGGCCGGGCGCTCGATCATCCCGTGCCCAGCCGGCTCGACCCTGCCGGGGTGCTCCATGTCAGCGGACTGAGCGACGCGGAGGGCATGGTGCTGGCCGTGACGCGGGCGCCCGGCGGGTTCCCGGCGCTGACGGAAGCGCTGGACGCGCTCAATCCGCGGCTGGCCCGGCGGCTCGCCCCCCTCGGGTCGGCGGTTGCGACGCCGGAGCTTCCCGGCGCGGACGCGCTGTTCGACGAGATGACCCTCCTCAACAACGAACTCGCCAACGTCCAGCGGGCGCTCGCCAAGGCCAACGCCGAACTGGCCGCCAGCAACGAGCAGAAGAACCGGCTGATGGGCATGCTGGCCCACGATCTGCGCACGCCGCTCCAGGTCGTCGTCGGCTTCGCGGAGCTGTTGGAGCAGCGGCTGGACGGGCGGCTGGAGGCGACGGAGCGCGCCTGCCTGGAGCGTATCCGGGAATCCAGCCTGTCGATGCGCCACATGGTGGAGGACGCGCTGTCCCTGGCGGCGCTCCAGGCGGGGCGGCTGCGGTTGGCGCGGCGACCGTCCGATCTGGCGGCGCTGGTCCGGCGGAACGTCTCGATGAATCGCGTGTTGGCCGAGGGCAAATGCATCACCATCGAGCTGTCCGTGCCCGAACGCCCGTTGCCCATGGCCGACGTCGATCCGGCCAAGCTGGATCAGCTTCTCAACAACCTCCTGTCGAACGCCGTCAAATACTCCGACCGGGGCGGGCGGGTTCGCGTCGCCCTCAGCGAGGCCGCGGGGGAGGTGGGCGGCGAAGGGGGCGGCCGGGCGCGCCTGCGCGTGTCCGACGACGGGCGTGGCATTCCTCCGGCCGAGCTGGCGCAGCTTTTCCAGCCCTTCGCCCGCACCGGCCGGCTGGGCACCGAGGGGGAAGGGACGGTCGGCCTCGGCCTGTACATCTGCCGCTCCATCGTCGAGGGGCATGGCGGGCGCATCACCGCCGATTCGGCGCCGGGGCGCGGCTCGACCTTCACGGTGGACCTGCCGTTGGTGGCATCATCCCCTTGAGAGGCGGGGCATTCCACAGACGGGCTGGCGCGCCGACCGGCGATGCTGTAAAAGGAGCCCTTACGATGTTGCGACGCGAAAGGTCCATGGGTTTACCCTTCCGCCGTTTCGGGCGGCCTCCGTGGGGAGCGCCGTGAGCGACGGCCGACCTCCCGACACGTCCCCGGACCTTCGGCCTCCGGAGGGCGTCGACCGCGGCGATGCCGCGACCACCGGTTTCCCGCCGGTGAACCCCGCTTCGGCGGTGCTGGACGATTTCCTGAACCACGACCATGGCGCGCGGATCGCGCTGGGCGACCTCGTGGGCATTCTGGGCGACCGCGCCTTCGGCGCCCTGCTTCTGATCCTGTCCATTCCGAACATCCTGCCGGTGCCGGGCCTGTCCACGGCGACCGGCCTGCCGATGCTGCTGATCGGCGCCCAGATCGCCGCCGGGCGCGACCGCCCCTGGCTGCCGCGACGGCTGGCCGCCCTCACGCTCGACCGCGACGCCTTCCTGCGCGTGATCGCGAAGGCGAAGCCCCACGTCGACCGGCTGGAGCGGCATCTCCGCCCGCGCCTTCCGGCGATGACCGCCCCGACGGCGGAGCGGCTGCTCGGCGTGGCCGTGATGATCCTGGCCGGAATCCTGGCCCTTCCCATCGTTTTCGGCAACCAGCCGCCGGCCTTCGCCATCGCGCTGATCGCGCTGGGGCTGATCGAGAAGGACGGGGCCTTCGTCGTCGCCGGCCTGATTGCCGGTCTGATCGCCATCGTCATCGTCGCCGCCGTCCTGTTCGGTTTCGGGCAGGCCGGCATGCTGATTTTCCACAAACTGTTTTCATAAAAGGGAGCGCCCACGGGCTCGCCGCCATGATCTGGGAAGTTCTGGTCATCATTTTGCTGATCCTGCTGAACGCCTTTTTCGCGATGTCGGAAATGGCGCTGGTGTCGTCGCGACGCGCGCGGCTTCAGCAGATGGCCGAGGAAACGCGCAGCAAGGGCGCCCGCGCCGCGCTGAAACTGTCGGAGGACCCCGGCAACTTCCTCTCCACCGTGCAGGTCGGCATCACGCTGATCGGCATCATCGCCGGCGCCTATGGCGGCGCGACCCTGGCCGACCGGCTTGGCACCGTCCTGGACGCCAACGTCTCCTGGATCGCCCCCTATGGGCAGCAGGTCGGCTTCGCGCTGGTCGTCGCCGCGATCACCTACCTGTCGCTGATCATCGGCGAACTGGTGCCCAAGCGCATGGCGCTGGTCAACGCGGAGCGCATCGCCGCCGGCGTGGCCGGTCCGATGAGCGTGCTGTCGCGCATCGCCATGCCGCTGGTCTGGCTGCTGGGCGTTTCGACCGAGGGCGTGATGAAGCTGCTGCGCCTGCCCACCGCGCGCGAGCAGACCGTCACCGAGGAGGAGGTCAAGAGCCTCATCAAGGAGGGCACCCAGAGCGGCGTCTTCGAACCCGCCGAGCGGCAGATGATCGAGGGCGTGTTCCGCCTGTCCGACCGCACGGCGCGGTCGATCATGACGCCGCGCCCGGACCTCGTGTGGATCGACCTCGACGACCCGCCCGACGCCATCGCCAAGGAAATCCAGGCCAGCGGCTATTCCCGCTTCCTGGTCTGCCGCGGCGACGTGGACGAGGTGCAGGGCATCGTGTCCAGCAAGGCGCTGCTCAACCAGGCGCTCCAGGGCCGCCGCTTCGACCTGCGCGAGGCCATGGTGGAGCCGCTGATCGTCCATGACGGCACCCCCGTCCTGCGGTTGCTGGAGCTGTTCAAGCAGGCCAGCATCCACATGGCCGTGGTGGTGGACGAGTACGGCAGCGTCGAGGGCATCGCCACCGTGACCGACATCATGGAGGCCATCGCCGGCGAGATGCCCGAACAAGGGCAGGAAGGCGACGGCTTCGCGGTCCAGCGCGAGGACGGCTCCTGGCTGGTGGATGGCATGACTCCGGTGGAGGAGGTGGAGTCGCTGGTCGGCGTGAGGGGGCTGAAGGGCGAGGGCGATTACCACACCATCGCCGGCTTCATGCTCGACCGGCTGGGCCATGTGCCCACCGCCGCGGAGAATTTCCACTGGAACGGCTTGCGCTTCGAGGTCGTCGATATGGACGGTCGTCGCATCGACAAGGTGCTGATCCAGGAGAACGGCGAAATCTCGGAGGGCTGACAGAGCGCTCCGAAGGGCAGCGTCACAACTCGGTGACGCCGCTTTTGGGGATGCGGACCTCGCGGTGGACCGACATGCTGAGCAGAAGCCCCACGCCGATCATCAGCGTCATCATCGCCGACCCGCCGTAGGACACCAGCGGCAGCGGGATTCCCACCACCGGGATCAGGCCGGTCACCATCGACACGTTGACCATCACGTAGAGGAAGAACTGCGCGGTCATGCCGACCGCGACCAGCCGGGCGAACTGGCTGCGGCAGCTCAGCGCGATGACCACGCCGTAGATGAACAGCATCAGGTAGAGCGCCAGCAGGATCAGCGCGCCGACCATCCCGAACTCCTCCGCCAGCACCACGAAGATGAAGTCGGTGTGCTTCTCCGGCAGGAACATCAGCTGGCTCTGCGAGCCGGACATGAAGCCCTTGCCGAACAGCCCGCCGGACCCCAGGGCGATCTTCGATTGGAGGATGTTGTAGCCGGCGCCGAGCGGATCGGTCTCCGGGTCGAGAAAGGTGTAGACGCGCTGTTTCTGGTAATCGTGCAGGAATTCCCAGGCGACGGGGATCGCCGCCAGCCCGCCGCCGATGACCAGCAGGAACTTCCAGATCCTCACGCCCGCCGCGAAGAAGACGGCCCCGCTGCCCATGATCAGCAGCAGCGAGGTGCCCAGGTTCGGCTGCATCAGCACCAGCGCCACCGGGACGAAGACCAGCAGCAAGGGCGGGATCAGCAGCAGCGGGCGACCGATCTGGTCCAGCGAGATGCCGTGGAAGTAACGGGCCAGCGCCAGGGTCAGGGCCGGCTTCATCAGCTCCGACGGCTGGAGCTGGAAGAAACCCAGGTCGATCCAGCGCTGGGCGCCCATGCCGATGCGGCCCATCAACTCCACCGCGACCAGCAGGCAGAGCACGATCAGGAAGATGGCGTAGGCCGACTTCATCAGATGCCGCACGTCGACCAGCGCGATCATCAGCATCAGGACGAGGCCGGGGACGGCGCGCACGAGTTGCGGCTGCGCCCAGGGCTTCCAGTTGCCGCCGGCGGCCGAGTAGAGCAGGGCCACCCCGACCGACGTGATGATGCAGACCAGGAGCACCAGCCCCCAGTTGATCATGCGGAACTTGCTGCCGAGCGTCAGTTCCGGGCGCTGCGGGGCCAGCCCGCCCGACCCGTGGTTCGAAAGGACCGCGACCATGAGGAAACGTTCGTTGTGTCCGGGGGCGTCCGTGCCGGAAGGGCAAGCGGCGACGCCTTGCGCGGCGGATACTGCACCAGCGTCGCCCTCCGGTAAAGCCGCCCGGTCCCCCGGCCCCGCAAAAGGCACGGGGTCTGCTTACCATGCGGGACGCCTTTGTCCTCGACATTCGGGCAATGACGCTTGGGCTTCGACTCTGCCCCCTCCCTAACCCTCCCCCTCTCCGAGGTGGAGGGGACGGACGCCGCTTCGCTTAAGGCACCCTCTCCCTCGAAGAGGGGGAGGGCCGGGGAGGGGGCACACCCTCAGAACTGCTTCAGCAGGCGGTCGATGTACTCGCGCTCCATCTGCGGGCGGCCGTACTGGCCGGAGCGGCGGCGCAGCTCGTCGAGGATTTCGCGGGCGCGCTGGAGTTCGGCCTCCTCGGGGATCTTCACGTCCTCGTTGTTGTAGTTGCCGAAGCCCGAGGGACGGCGGCCCAGCGGGTCGCGGTTGCGGCCCTGGCCCTGGCGTTGCTGCGCCTGTCCGGGCTGCTGCCCGCTCATCGCCGGACCCTGCTGGCCCATCATCTGCTGCATCATCTGCTCGGCCATCGCCTGCATGCCCTGCTGAAGCTCGTCCATCGCCTGGGTCTGCGACGGAACGGCGGAGCCGGGCTGTCCCTGCTGGAGCGCTTGGCCGGCGTCGCGCATGGCCCGCTCGGCGCGGCCCAGCGGGCGGGGGATCTCTCCGCCCTGCTGCTCGCCCATGCGGCGCATCAGCTCGCCGAGCTGGCGGCGCAGCGCTTCCTGCTGTTCGGCCTGCTGCTGCATCAGCGGGCTGCCGGACTGGCCCTGCTGGCCTTGCTGCCCCTGCTGCGGACGGCCCTGGCGGTTACGCGGCCCCTGCTGCTGGCCCTGCTGCCCGTCCTGCTGACCCATCTGCTCCTGCGACTGGCGGAAGGTCTGGTCGAGCAGCTGCTGCTGCCGCTGCGTCAGCTCCTGAAGCTCGCGCATCATTTGCGCCGCCTCGTTCTGGCCCTGCTGCTGCATCTGGGCCATGGCGCCGTTGCGCATCTGCTCCATCATCTGCTGGAGCTGGGACAGCATCTGCCGCGCCGCGTCGCGGGCGCCGGTCTCGGCCATCTGCCGCATCTGCTCCATCATGCGCTGAAGGTCCTGGCGGTCCATCATCTGGTCGGCCATTTCCGGCGGCACCATGGGGATTTGCTCGCCGCGCTCCAGCGCCTCGCGCATCTGCTGCTCCATGGCGTCGAGGAACTTGTCGAGCGCCGCCTGAAGCTCGTCCATCAGCTTCTTCAGCTCCTGGTCGTCGGCACCGCGCTCCAGCGCCTCGGCAAGGCGTTGCTCGGCGTCGCGCAGGTCGCGCTCGGCCAGCGACAGGCCGCCGTCCTCGATGCGCAGCGCGGTCTCCCACAGCAGTTTCTGGACAGCGGGGACGGAGGCCCCCTCCTCGTCGAGCAGCAGGCGGTTCACCGCGGTGCGCATTGCCAGGAAGGCCACCAGATCGCCGCCGAACTGGCTGGGCCGGGAGGAAATCTCGGCCAGGGCGCGGGCCACTTCGATGCGGAGCTGCTGCGGCCGCAGGGTCAGCTTCTTGCGCTCCTCCACGATGGCGCGGGCGACGGGGTGGTTGAAGACGCGCTCCGGCAGGACCATCGCCACGTCCTCCGTGCTGCCGGTCTGGCCGGCGCCGTCGAGGGCGGTCAGGCGGATGGTGACGTTCAGCCCGGCCCAGGGATGGGCGGTCAGGTCGTGGAAGGCGGCGTTGCGCGCCTCGCGCGGGCGGACGCCGGGCAGGGCCAGCGGCAGCTCCAGCGGGCTGCGGTCGAGCGCCGGGGCTTCGCCCTCCGGCAGGTCCAGCCGGACGACCGCCTTGGCCTCGGCCAGCCCGTAATCGTCCTGCGCGGTGTAGTCCAGCCGCAGCGCGCCGCGCTCCCCCTTGGCCGGGGGGCTGGCGTAGGCGATGGTCGGCGGGTTGTCCGGGATGATCCGCACATTCCAGCCGCCCAGCAGGGTGGACCCCTGGGTCACGGCGATGCGGTTGCCGTCCTCGATGGGCTGCTGGATCTGGAAGGTGGACGAGTCCACCGCCTCGAAGGACGCGGACTTGCTGCCGGCCTCCAACGATGGCGTGCCGCCGCCGCCGGTGACGCGGGCCAGCACGAGGCTGCCCTTGGGAACCGGCACGGGGTCGGCAAGGCTCGGCGTGTGGGCGGGGTTGGCCGACTTCAGGAAGACCGGCGGCAGGCCGGTGTATTCCGGCGGCGTCACCCAGAGGTCGAGCGTCGCGACGGACGCCGTCGCCGTTCCGCCGAAATGCGGGGTGATGGCGGCGGCCAGACGCGGCTTCCAGTCGCCCCAGGTCGCGCCGCCCGCGGCGACCAGCACGAGGGCGACCAGAGCGCGCAGGGCGTAGCGGTCTTGGGCGGCGAGGCCGTCCGACAGCGGCATGGCGACGCGCAGCCGCCGCATGGCGGCGCGCACCCGTTCCTGGTGCAGGCGCCACAGCTCCGCGGCGACGGGGTCGTTGCCGGAGGGCCTGTCGCGCAGCGCGTGGAGGGGACGGTGGGGCAGGCCGCTGTCGCGCTCCAGCCGGCGGCGGGCGGCGTCCTCGTCCGGCAGGCGGAAGGCGCGCAGCCCGCGCCACCCCGTCCAGCCGATGGCGGCGACGAACAGCAGCAGGACCAGCGCGTGCAGCCAGCCCGGCAGAAGCAGGAAGACGTTCAGCAGGGCCAAAGCGAGGAAGGCCCCGGCGATGGTGATGGGCGCCCAGAGCGCTGGCCACAGACGTTCCCAGAGCAGGGCGGCGCGGGCCTGCCCCATGCGGAGGCGGGGCTCCCGCGGAACAGGGGCGGGGGGCGCCTCCTTGCGCAGGGGGAACCGGAACCCGTCGTTGCTGTCGCTCATCCCGCACTCCCGTCCAGCCGGTTGCCGCAGTCCTGGTCCCGGCCTGGGGGGAGAGGCGGCAGCCGGGGACCCGTCAGGATATAGGCTCTGCCGCGCCGGATTTCCCGGCCCGGCCATCGAGCCATTCACCAAACCACTTGTCCATGACCAGAATATGGCCGCAGAGCCACATCTCGACATAGCTCTGGAGGAACTGGACCTCCTCCAAATCGCGTTCTTCGGAGTCGGATTGCCGGCGGACGAAGTCGGCGAAGGTGTCGTGCATCTTCTTGTGCTTCGCGTAGTCGGGGTACCCGATGGCGTGCATCAGCCCTTCCTCGCGGCGGAAATGATAGGCCGAGTAATCGGCCAGCTCACGCAGGAAGCGGTTCGCGGATTCCCGGGTCTCGCCGGCGGCGATGGCCGCGCTGAACTGGTTGAACAGCTGAAACAGGCGCTGGTGGTCTCCGTCCACTGCGCTCTGGCCGATGGCATAGGCCGCGTCCCACTCCATGATCTTCCCCGCCCGTTTCTCGAACGGGGAATCATACGCCTTACGGGTGATTCTGTGCAGCGGTTATTGCGCGCTGCGGGCGCTCCCGGTTCAACCTCTGTGCCGGTCGGCCCACAGATAGACGTCGGCTTTGGCGATTCCCGTGAATTCCGCGACGGCGCCATAGGCCTGCGCGTCGATGCGAATGTCCTCCTGGTAGTAGGTGAGGAAGCAGATGCGCCAATCGTTGGCGGGCTTCGCCAGGACGAGCTGGCGCAGCTTGGACGAACAGCCCGGCGCCCAGGCGCCGCCGGCCATCTGGCGGGCCGGGGAGCGGTCCATGCAGGGGCTCTTGGTCAGCAGGATTTCGACGGTGTCGGGTTCGTTCCCGTTGTTCTGCGCGACATAACCGGCCCAATTGACGATCAGCGCCTCTTCGGCGTGCGCCGCACCGCCGCCGGGGACGGTGTTCTGGCCGTTGGGCAGGGAGTTGAGCGTCCAGAGGAGAGTGTCGTCCTCGTTCCAGCGCATGACCAGCGCGACGAGGTTGGGGTCTTGGGCGACGGCCAGGGTGATGTCGGCGACGGCGTCGCGGAAGGCGCCGTTCAGGCGGATGGACGTCATGGAAAGGGGCTCCCTTCGGGTTGGATGCCCCCTTCCTGACGCTGTTCCACCGGCGCGTGTGAAGCGCCGGGTTGAAAAGCTGGATCAGGCCTTCAGCCAGCCCGGTACGCGGTCCAGCGCCAGCAGTTCCTCCACCGACACGCGCGGCCGGATGACGGAGAACTGGTCGCCGTTCACCAGCACCTCCGGGATCAGCGGGCGGGTGTTGTAGGTGGAGGACATGACCGCGCCATAGGCCCCCGCCGACAGGATCGCCACCAGCTCGTCCGGCGCCATGGCCGGCAGGGCGCGCTGGAGCGCGAAGGTGTCGCCGCTCTCGCAGACTGGGCCGACGACGTCGTAGGGCTCGGTGACAGCGCCCTTGGCGGGCTCGGTCACCGGGACGATGCCGTGGTAGGCCTCGTAGAGGGTGGGGCGGATCAGGTCGTTCATCGCCGCGTCGATGATGACGAAGCGGCGGTGCAACCCCTGCTTCAGGTAGATCACCCGCGACACCAGGATGCCGGCGTTGCCGACCAGCGAGCGGCCCGGCTCCAGCGAGATGCGGCAGCCGAGGTTGCCGGTGATCGACTTCACCATGGCGGCGTAGTCGGCGATGTCCGGCGGCGCCTCGTGCTTGTAGACGATGCCCAGCCCGCCGCCGAGGTCGAGCCGGGTGATGTCGTGCCCGTCCTCGCGCAGGACGTGGAGCAGCGCCGCGACCCGCTCGTAGGCGGCGCGGAAGGGGGCGAGGTCGGTCAGCTGCGACCCGATGTGGACGGCGATGGCCACCGGCCTGATCCCCGGCAGCTTGGCGGCCTGGGCGTAGACCTCCCGCGCGTGGTCGTAGTCGACGCCGAACTTGTTCTCCTTCTTGCCCGTCGCGATCTTGGCGTGGGTCTTGGCGTCCACGTCCGGATTCACGCGGAAGGCGATGGGCGCGGTGACGCCCAGGCTGACCGCCACCTCCGACAGGGCCTCCACCTCGGGGATGGACTCCACGTTGATCTGGTGGATTCCGGCCTCCAGCGCGGCGCGCATCTCCTCGCGCGTCTTGCCGACGCCGGAGAAGATGATCTTGCCCGCCGGGATGCCCCCGGCCAGCGCGCGGCGCATCTCGCCGCCCGACACCACGTCGGCGCCGGCGCCCAGCCGGGCGAAGGCGCGGATGACCGCGAGGTTGGAATTGGCCTTCACCGCGTAGCAGACGTCGGCGTCCTGCCCCGCGAAGGCCCCGGCGTAGGCGCTGTAATGCGCCTCCAGCGCCGCCGTGGAGTAGCAGTAGAAGGGCGTGCCGACCTCCGCCGCGATGGTGGATAGCGGCACGGATTCGGCGTGCATCACGCCGTTGCGGTAGGCGAAGGCGCTCATGGGAAGCGGGCTCCGGAGGACGGCTGACCGGGCTTGGGATCGGTCTTCGGGTTCGGGTAGGTGCCGGGGAATTTGTCGGCCTCCCGGCCCTGCGGGGGATCGACGAAGCTCGGCTTCTTGCCGCAGCCGGCCAGCGTCAGCGCGACGGCGGCGGTCGCCAGGATCAGCAGCGGGCGTCTCACAGGAAGCGCTCCCGCGCCGCCGCGACGGCTTCGCGCACGCGGACGGGGGAGGCGCCGCCGAAGCTGCGCCGGCTGTCCAGCGACGCCTCGATGCTCAGCGCCGGGAAGACGGATTCGGTGATGCGCGGCTCGATGGCCTGCAACTCCTCCAGCGTCAGGGCGGTCAGGCCGACGCGCTTGTCTTCCGCCGCCTTCACGGCGCGCCCGGTGATGTGGTGCGCCTCGCGGAAGGGGATGTTCAGCTCCCGCACCAGCCAGTCGGCGAGGTCGGTGGCGTTGAGGAAGCCGCGGTCGGTCGCCTCGCGCAGCGCCGGCACGTTCGGCTGCATGTCGCGCACCATGCCTTCCATGGCGGCGATGCACAGGGCCAGCGTGTCGTCGGCCTCGAAGACCGGCTCCTTGTCCTCCTGCATGTCCTTGGAATAGGCCAGCGGCAGGCCCTTCATGGCGACCAGCAGGCTGTTCAGGCTGCCGATGACGCGCCCGGCCTTGGCGCGCACCAGTTCCGCCGCGTCCGGGTTCTTCTTCTGCGGCATGATCGATGAGCCGGTGGTGAAGGCGTCCGTCAGCTTGATGAAGCGGAACTGGGCCGAGCACCACAGCACGATCTCCTCCGCGAAGCGGGAGAGGTGCATGCCGCAGATGCTGGCGGCGGCCAGATACTCCAGCGCGAAGTCGCGGTCGGACACGGCGTCCAGCGAGTTCGCCGTCGGCCGGTCAAAGCCCAGCGCCTCCGCCGTCATGAAGCGGTCGATGGGGTAGGGCGTGCCGGCCAGCGCGGCGGAGCCGAGCGGGCATTCGTTCAGCCGGGCGCGGGCGTCGCGCAGGCGGCCGCGGTCGCGCCCGAACATCTCCACATAGGCCAGCAGATGGTGTCCGAAGCTGACCGGCTGGGCGGCCTGAAGGTGGGTGAAGCCCGGCATCACGGTGTCGGTGTGCTTCTCCGCCAGATCGATCAGCGCGGCCTGGAGCGCCTTCAGCCCCTGATCGGCGCGGTCGAGCGCGTCGCGCACCCACAGCTTGAAGTCGGTCGCCACCTGATCGTTGCGCGACCGCCCGGTGTGCAGGCGCTTGGCCGGCTCGCCGATCAGCTCGGCCAGCCGGGCCTCCACGTTCATGTGGATGTCCTCCAGTTCCACCTTGAAGGTGAAGGCTCCGGAGTCGATCTCTTCCTTGACCCGGTCCAGCCCTTCGCGGATGGCATCGGCGTCGGCCTGGGTTATGATGCCCTGGCGCGCCAGCATGGCGGCGTGGGCCTTCGACCCGGCGATGTCCTGGTCGGCCAGCCGCTTGTCGAAGCCGATGGAGGCGTTGATCCTCTCCATGATGGCGGCGGGACCGCGGGCGAAGCGGCCGCCCCACATCTGGCTGGCGGCCGGGGCCGAGCCGTCTTGGGTGGCGCGGTCTTGTGAGTTCGGCTTGGGCTGTTCGGCGCTCATGACGGACACAATACGGATGGGAGGACGGGAAGCGTGAGTATGCGGACTTTGGCGGCCACCGCAATCTTTTGTGTGACGCTGGGCGGTGCCGGGCTTTGGATGGCGCTGGCCGGACCGTCGGCCCCGCCGCCGCCCGCCGTGCTGACGCTGGACCAGCCCTCTCCCGGAGTGACGGCGGTGGGTCTCGACAAGTTCCGCTACATGGAGCCGCTGGCGCCGGTGCCGGAACTGCCCTTCCTGGACGGCGAGGGGCGCCGGGTCGACCTCTCGGAATTCAAGGACCGCTTGGTCCTGCTGAACCTGTGGGCGACGTGGTGCGCGCCCTGCGTGAAGGAGATGCCGGCGCTCGACCGCCTGCAGGCGCAGCTGGGCGGGCCGGGCTTCCAGGTGGTGGCGCTGTCGGTGGACCGCGGCGGCAAGGATCAGGTGCAGCCCTTCTACCAGCGGACCGGCGTGAAGAACCTCGCCCTCTACCTCGACCCGTCGAGCGCCTCCATGCAGACGCTGAAGCTGCGCGGCCTGCCGACGACCCTGCTGGTGGATCAGGAAGGCCGCGAGCTTGGCCGCATCGAGGGCGCGGTGGAGTGGGATTCGCCGGAGGTCATCGCCTTCCTGCGCAAGCACATGGGCCATGGCGGCGGCCCGAACCGCGACAGCCGCGGTGGGGTGGTGAAGACGGGCGGGTGATGCGGGCCAAGCTCCTTCTCCCCTCTGGGGCGAGGGAATTCATGTCACTCCGACGATCCGGATGTCCCCGGCGGGGCATCCCCCGGCGGCGCCTGGGTCTGCGGCGGGGCCGGGCCGCGCGCCAACTCGGCCATGATGCCCCGCGCCTCCTCGAAATGGCTGTGCAGCATGGGCAGGGCGTCGCGGGCGAAATCGCCCGTCTCGCCGCCGCGTTCGGCCTGCGCCTCGTACAGCTTGATGGCGCGGGCATGGGTCTCCTCCTCCGCGGCCATGTAGCGGCGGTCGAAGGCCTCCTCCGGCGTGTCGCGCAGGCTGGACATGTGGGCGCGGGCGGACAGGCCCAATTCGCGCGGGATGGGAATGCCGTGGCGCAGCGCCATGCCGGCCAGCCGGTCGGTCTTCAGCCCATGGTCGTCGGCCATGCGGCGGGCGAAGCGGCGGACCGGCTCCGTCTCGGCCCGGTCCTGGGCCAGCTTGCCCAGCGCCTGCTCGGCCATGCCGTCGGCCAGCGCCTCGGCGATGAAGTTGCGCTCCTGCCGGGACAGGGTGGAGGGCGACGCCGGGATGGAGCCCGGTGTCTGTGCCAGGGCCGGGCCGGAGAGACCGGCCGCCAGCGGGCCGACCACAAGCATCGCCGTCAGGAAGCCGCGCCGCATCGCCCCCGTCCTTTCCGCCGTTCCCCTGCGGGACGAACAGAGCGCGAGCGCAGCGGTTCCGCAAAAGAACGAAGCCCGCCCCGGTTTCCCGGAACGGGCTTCGCCAAAACGTCCGTTCGGAGCCGCCGCGTCAGCGGGTCGGGACCGGCGGGTTCTTGGAGTAGTCGTAGAAGCCGCGGCCGACCTTGCGGCCGACCCAGCCGGCCTCGACATACTTCACCAGCAGCGGGCAGGGGCGGTACTTGCTGTCGGCCAGACCCTCGTAGAGGACCTGCATGACCGCCAGACAGGTGTCCAGACCGATGAAGTCCGCCAGTTCCAGCGGGCCCATCGGGTGGTTGGCGCCCAGCTTCAGCGCCGTGTCGATGGCCTGGACGCCGCCCACCCCCTCGTAGAGGGTGTAGACCGCCTCGTTGATCATCGGCAGCAGGATGCGGTTGACAATGAAGGCCGGGAAGTCCTCGGCCACCGCCGCGGTCTTGCCGATGTTCGCCGTCAGCTCGGCAATCGCGTTGAAGGTCGCCTCGTCGGTCGCGATGCCGCGGATCAGCTCGACGAGCTGCATCACCGGCACCGGGTTCATGAAATGCATGCCCATGAACTTGGACGGGCGGTCCGTCGACGCCGCAAGGCGGGTGATCGAGATCGACGAGGTGTTCGTCGCGATCAGCGCCTCGGGCTTCAGGTTCGGGACCAGCTTCTTGAAGATCTCGCGCTTGAGCGCTTCGTTCTCCGTCGCGGCCTCGACCACGAGATCGGCGTCATGGAACACGGACAGGTCGGAGCCGGTGGAGATGCGGGCGATCGCCGCCGTCTTGTCGGCCTCCGTCAGCTTCCCCTTCTGAACCTGACGGTCCATGTTCTTGGAGATGGCGGCCACCGACTTCTGCAGAATCTCCGCGCTGATGTCGGAGATGACGACCTCGTACCCCGCCTGCGCGCAGACGTGGGCGATGCCGCTGCCCATCTGGCCGGCACCGATGATGCCAATCTTCTTGATCGTGGACATATGAGCTTTCCCGCTTGTCTTTGGCCCGCTGGTCTTCGGAAGAGGACTGGCCGGTTACGCCTTGTCCAGCGCGGCCGTCAGCTCCGGCACCGCCTTGAACAGGTCGGCGACGAGGCCGTAGTCGGCGACCTGGAAGATCGGCGCCTCCTCGTCCTTGTTGATCGCGACGATGACCTTGCTGTCCTTCATGCCGGCGAGGTGCTGAATGGCACCGGAGATGCCGACGGCGATGTACAGCTCGGGCGCCACGATCTTGCCGGTCTGGCCGACCTGGTAGTCGTTCGGCACGAAGCCGGCGTCCACCGCCGCCCGGCTGGCGCCGACCGCCGCACCGAGCTTGTCGGCCAGCGCCTCCAGCAGCTTGAAGTTCTCGCCCGACTGCATGCCGCGCCCGCCCGACACCACGATCTTGGCCTGGGTCAGCTCCGGACGCTCCGACTTCGTCAGCTCCTGGCCGACGAACTTGGCCGAACCGGCGTCGCCCGTCCCGGCGATGCTCTCGACCGTCGCCGAACCGCCGGTGGCGGCGGCCGCCTCGAAGGCGGTGGTGCGCACCGTGACGACCTTGATCGGGTCGGCGGACTTCACCGTGGCGATGGCGTTGCCGGCGTAGATCGGCCGCTCGAACGTGTCGGCGGAGACCACCCCGGTGATGTCGGAGATCGCCGCGACGTCGAGCAGCGCGGCGACCCGCGGCAGCAGGTTCTTGCCCTCCGACGAGGCGGCGGCCAGAAGATGTTCATACTTTTCGGGACCGTAGCCCTTGGCCAGCCCGACGACCAGCGGCGCAACGTTCTCCGGCAGCGGGTGGGCGTAGGCCGCGTCGTCGGCCAGCAGCACCTTGGCCACGCCGGCCACCTTGGCGGCGGCCTCGGCGACGGCCTGGGCACCCTGGCCGGCGACCAGCACGTGGATCTCTCCGCCGATCTTGGCGGCGGCGCTGACCGCGTTCAGCGTGGCCGCCTTCAGCGCGGCGTTGTCGTGTTCGGCGATGACGAGAATGGACATGTCAGATCACTTTCCCTTCAGAGCACGCTGGCCCTTCAGATCGCGCGGGCTTCGTTCTTCAGCTTGTCGACCAGGGCGGCGACGTCGGCGACCTTGACGCCGGCCTTGCGCTTGGCCGGCTCGGCGACCTTGAGCGTGGTCAGGCGCGGCGCCACGTCGACACCCAGCGCGTCGGGGGCCAGCGTCTCGATGGGCTTCTTCTTGGCCTTCATGATGTTGGGCAGCGAGGCGTAGCGCGGCTCGTTGAGGCGCAGGTCGGCGGTGACCACGGCCGGCAGGGTCAGCTGCACCGTCTCCAGCCCGCCGTCGATCTCACGGGTCACGGTGACCGAGCCGTCGCCCGGCGCGACCTTGGAGGCGAAGGTGCCCTGCGGCCAGCCCAGCAGGGCGGCGAGCATCTGGCCGGTCTGGTTGCAGTCGTCGTCGATCGCCTGCTTGCCGAGGATGACCAGCCCAATCCCGTCTTTATGGGGGCCTTCCTTGTCGACCAGCGCCTTGAGCACCTTGGCGACGGCCAGCGGCTGCGTCTCGGCGTCGGTCTGCACCAGGATGCCGCGGTCGGCGCCCATGGCGAGGCCGGTGCGCAGCGTCTCCTGGGCGGCCGTCGGGCCGACGGTGACCACGATGACCTCGGTCGCCTTGCCGGCTTCCTTGAGGCGGACGGCCTCTTCGACGGCGATCTCGTCGAAGGGGTTCATGCTCATCTTCACGTTGGCGGTCTCAACGCCGGAACCGTCCGCCTTGACGCGGATCTTGACGTTGTAATCGACCACCCGCTTGACCGGGACGAGGACCTTCATATCCCACCCTTTTCTTGAATTATGCAGGCGCACCTTCGCCGCTGGCGCCGAATCGGGCAGCTTGTGACAGCGCTGCGACCATAGGAGTTGACGTTTTGGCTGTCAACGCCGCCTACGCCGCAAGCGCGAAGGAGGCGGAATTGCATCAACGGTTTGCGCCCGGAACCCACAGCACGTCGGCCGTTCCGTTGGCGTTCAGTTTCCGGCTCAGCACGAACAGGTGGTCGGACAGGCGGTTGGCGTATTTCACCGCCGTCGGGCTGACCGGTTCCACCTCCGCCAGCTCGGTCATCAGCCGCTCGGCCCGGCGCACCACGGTGCGGGCCAGATGCAGATGCGCCGCCGCCGGCGAGCCGCCGGGGAGAATGAAGGAGTTGAGCGGGGCGAGGTCGGCGTTCATCGCGTCGATCTCGGCCTCCAGCCGGTCCACCTGCGACTCCAGGATGCGCAACGGCGGGTAGGCCGGGTCCTCCGCCTCCGGGGTGCAGAGGTCGGCGCCCAGGTCGAACAGGTCGTTCTGGATTCGCGCCAGCATGGCGTCGGTCTCCAGCTGGTCCGCGGTGTGCAGGCGGACCAGCCCGATGACGGCGTTCGCCTCGTCCACCGTGCCGTAGGCGGTGACGCGCGGGTCATGCTTGGCCACGCGGCGCCCGTCGCCGAGCGAGGTCTGGCCGCGGTCCCCGCCGCGGGTGTAGATGCGGGTCAGCTTGACCATGATTCCTGTGGGTGTCCTCAATCAGCCGTGGGTCAGGATGGCGAGCAGGAACAGCACCAGCGCCACCCCCTGGAGCGCCACGCGCATCCGCATCGCCCGGTTCGATTTGCGCGAATCGCCCTGTCCACCGCGCGCCATGAAAAACAGCCCGGAGAACAGCGACGCCACGACGAGGCCGAGCGCCACGATCAGCAGAAACATGACGAGTCCGTTCATGGCGCCATCATACCTCACGGTCCAGGTTACGCCCACACCGGCCAAACCGGTTACATGGGCATTCCGATGCGAGGCGCCTGTTGCGCTGACGCCCGGTCTTCTTACATTGTCGCGGACGACCCGGACGGCGAGAGGAATTCGGTATGCGGCGGCGGAGTTTCCTGAAGGCGGCGGCGGCCACCGGTCTGGCGGCCTCGGCCGGGGCCTTTCTGACGACGCGCCGCGCCGCGGTGGCCCAGCCGTCGGAAGTGCTGGCCGCCTTCCCCGACAAGTTCGTTTGGGGCGCCTCGACCTCCTCCTACCAGATCGAGGGGGCGGTCACCGCCGGCGGGCGCGGCCCCAGCGTGTGGGACACCTTCAGCCATTCCTTCGGCAAGGTGGCGAACGGCGACACCGGCGACGTGGCCTGCGACCATTACAACCGCTACGCCGAGGATGTGGACCTGATGGCGAAGGCGGGGATGAACGCCTATCGTTTCTCCGTCGCCTGGCCGCGCGTCCAGCCGACCGGCACCGGCCCGGCCAACGCCGAGGGGCTGGACTTCTACGACCGGCTGACCGACGCGCTGCTGGCCAAGGGCATCGCGCCCTGGCCCTGCCTGTACCATTGGGACCTGCCCCAGGCGCTTCAGGACCGCGGCGGCTGGACCAACCGCGACATCGCCGGCTGGTTCACCGACTACGCCCAACTCGTCGCCGCGCGGATCGGTGACCGCGCCAAGCACTGGACCATGCTGAACGAGCCGTCCGTCCACGCCATCTTCGGCCACGGGCTGGGCGGGCACGCGCCGGGAATGACCGGCAAGGGCAACTACTTCAAGGCGATCCACCACCAGAACCTCGCCCAGGGCATGGCGCTGAAGGCTCTGCGCGCCGCAGGTGGGGCCAAGGGCTGGCAGCTCGGCACCGTGCTGTCGCTCCAGCCGGTCTGGCCGGTCGGCGGGCTGGACGCCAATTACGCGGCCTCGCTGATGTGGGACGCGGTGTGGAACCGCGCCTGCCTCGACCCGCTGCTGCGTGGGGAGTATCCGGAGCTTCTGCGCGACGGCTTCGCCCCGCTGGTCAAGGCCGGCGACCTGGAGGCGATCCGCCAGCCCATCGACTTCCTGGGCATCAACTACTACAGCCGGATGCACCAGCAGCCGGACCCGGCGGGCCTGTTCGGCACCGGCTACGGCTCCCCGCCGGAAGGCACGCCGACGACCGGGATGGGCTGGCCGGTGGAGCCCGACGGCATCGCCGAGATCCTGATCGAGCTGAAGCAGGAGTACGGCAACCCCCCGGTCTACGTGATGGAGAACGGTGCCGCCTATCCCGAGCAGATGGGGCCGAAGGGCTTCGTCCAGGACAACGACCGCATCAGCTATCTGCGCCGCCACATGCTGGCCGGTCATCAGGCGCTGGAGGAGGGGGTCGACCTGCGGGGCTGGTTCGTGTGGAGTCTGCTCGACAATTTCGAGTGGGCCGAGGGCTACCAGCGCCGCTTCGGCCTGATCGAAGTGGATCGCCAGACGCTGGAGCGCCGTCCCAAGGCCAGCTACCACTGGTACGCCGACGTGATCCGCAAGAAGGGCGTTCCGACCTCGGTGTGAGGGGCTCGGCGTAAAGGGATGGGGTTGCGATCATGGCGCCTGTTGCCGCCGGCCAGCCGACGCGCTTCGCCATTCAGAAGGCGCGCGGCAAGGGCTGGAAGACGCTGGAGGTCGGGGAGGACCTCGACCACGCCCGCGCCCGCTTCAACCTGATGGTGCGGGTGAACCCGCGCGCCTATTTCCGCCTGATTCAACTCGACCACAACGCCGGGGCCGGCGGCGACGGCATCGAGTTCAACTGGAAGCTCATCGAGCTGCACGACCCGAACCAGGGAGGAACGGCCGGGGCGGGCCGGCAAGGCGTTCCGGCGAGGACGGCGCCCCGCTCCGCCGCCAGGGCCGGGATCGCGGCCAAGGGGCCGCAGCGGCGGGAGACGGTCCCGCTGCCCCTGAAATTCTACGCCGCGGTGGTGCTGGCCGGGCTGCTGATCGGCGGGGTGCTGTATCTGGGCTACGGCCTGCCGGGGCCATGACGGGCGCTCAATCCTCGGCGGTGTAGCCCTTGCGGCGCATGCACAGGGCGAAGATTTCCTTGCGGTAGCGGAACTGCGGCGTCTCAGGCAACGGGCGGTAGGGATAGCCGCGCAGGCGCATGGTGTTGTCCACCTGCTCGGTGCACTCGTCGTAGGCGGCGGTCGCCGTGGTCTCTGTGGCGGTCCACTCCCGGTAGGCCGGGGTGCTGCCGCAGGCCGCCAGCATCAGGATGCCGCCGGCCAGGATCGCGTGTCTCAGAGTCGCCATGCCATGGCCTCCCGCAAAGCGCCCCAGAAGGCACCGTGTGTGGATCTATACCACGTTTTTGCGCGCGCATCGGTTAACGGATGGGGAATCCGCCGCTCCTTCCGGGGGCACCAAGGGGAGGGGGACCTGATGCGGCCGCAACGCAGGCGCACAAAAATCGCGCCCGGAAATCCGCCGCAATCTGGTAACACGGTCGGGCATCCGCGATATTGGGCAAGTGATGTTCGGTTGGCGTCTCGGACGGAGGATGGTCATGACGGGTGGTTCGCACCGCGCGCGCCGCGCGGTCGCGTTGGCTGTGGTAATGCCGGTTCTGGCGACGGGTCTGCTGGCGGGCGCTCCGGTTCGGGCGCAATCGACCGCGGACATCCAATGGGCCCAGACCATCCTGAAGGACAAGGGCTACAACATCGGCGGGCGGGCCAACGGCCAGATGCACGCCGAGACGAAGGCCGCGCTCGGCAAGTATCAGGCCGCCCACGGACTGCCGGTGACCAACCAGCTCGACAAGGCGACCATTGCCAAGATGATGGGCGAGCGGGAGGGCAAGGCCCCCGCGACGGTCGGGAACCTCGCCCAGCAGAAGGTCGGCGGCGGCGGTCCCGGACAGGCGCCGCGCGAGCCGCAGCGCGAGGTGGTGCCCCGCGCCGCGCCCACCCAGCGGATCGACGGCGGGACGGGCAGCGTCGGCGGCGGCGCGCAGTTCAGCGCCGGCCCGCCCGTGACCAGCAGCAGTTCTTCGTCGGGCGGGGCCGGGGCTCCCGCTTCGTCGGCCCCCGCCACCTCCGCCACGGCGTCGTCACAGGGGCCGGTGCCGCAAGCCGCGCCGCGGGCCAGCGTCACCGCGACCACGCCGTCCGGTCAGCCGGTGCCGGTGGTCGAGGCGGCGGCGGACANCGGATCGATGCTGCCGGGCTGGGCCGCCAACGGCGCCCGCTACGGCGTGATGGGGGTGATCGGGGCGACGGTGCTCGGCATCGGCTTCGCGTGGTGGCGCAGNGGGCGGGCCAACGCTNCGCGGCCGGCGCCGCGCAACGACGGCCCCCGCGANCAGCGCCGCGAACCGAGCTTCGGCAGCGNNCGCCGCCGTGAGGAGCTGACCACCGGCGCCCTGCCGCCGCTCAGCAGCGGTGGGCGCGGCCGGCGGTAGGACTCCGTCTTCTCAGGCCATCTCGCTTCAGGCCATCTGCGACATCGGGCACATGGCGTTGCCGCAGCCGGACGGGTTGCAGGCGGGCATCGGCGCGGGCGACGGCTTGGACGCGCCGACGCGCGGCGCCATGATCGCCTTCGACACCTCGGTCCCGCCGCAGGACGGGCAGGGCAGGCCGTCGGCCTTGCGGGTGTCGTAATCGGCCATGTTCTTGAACCACTGCTCGAATTCGTGGCCGCAGGCGCAGCGCAGGGCGTACAGGATCATCGGCGGTCTTCCTTGGGTCGTCCTCGGGCGGGCCCGTTGCTGGACAGAAGGACGGAATCCCGCAAAGCGGCGCGATGATCTGCATCAAAGCCGCGGCCAACGGCCCCTCAGCGGTGGGTCGTCACCCCCACCTGCCGGCACATGGACAGCATGGCGCAGGTCGAGCAGCGCGGGCGGTCACCGGTGCAGATCCATTTGCCGAAGGGCACCAGCCGCTCGTTGATCTCCACCCAGTAATGGCGGGGCAGCAACTCCATCAGCGCGACCATGGTGCGCTCTGGCGTCGGGGCGGCGACGAAGCCCCAGCGGTTGACGATCCGGTGCACATGCACGTCCACCGCCACCGCCGGAATGCCGAAACCGATCGCCAGGGTCAGCGCCGCGATCTTCGGGCCGACTCCGTGGAAGGCCATCAGGGCGTCCGGCGTGTCGGGAACCTCGCCGGCGTGCTCCGTGAGGATGCGGCGGGACAGCGCCCGGATGTCGCGGGCCTTCGGCTCAGGAAAGGTCGCGCCGTCGAGCAGACGGGTCAGCTCCTCCGGCGTCAGGGCGACCATCTGTTGCGGCGTGCGCGCCACCGCGAACAGCCGTTCGCACACCACGATGGTCGTCTCGTCGCGCGTCCGCGCGGAGATCAGGCTGCCGACCAGCTGCTCGAAGGGGCTGCCGTAGCCGCGGTCGCGCAGCGCGAACATGGCGGCCTTCGGGCGTCCGGCCACGGCTTGGCGCAGGCGCCGGAACGCCTCGTCGATGTCGAAGGGGTCCTTGTCGGCGAGAGGTGGCGCGGAGCGCAGAGGCATGATCGGTCGCTGGCATGGTGAAGGGAGCCACACCGAAACAGCGGGCAGGGCAGGGTTGCTCCCCTTTTCCCTTTGCGAGGCCGTACAATTTCAATGAATTAGAAAGTCTTAAATTAGAGGAAGTCGTGGGCATGGCGATGGAGGCGTTCGCCCAGTTTGCAGCGGACCAGTTCGCCTTGGACAAGGCCGGCTGACCGGCCCCCCTTCCTACCCCGCGCTGGAGAGCAGCGGGCGGCGCAGGCGCCCGGCTGCGATCTCGGCGCGCAGCGCGTCGGCGTCCATGGCCTGGATGCGCTCCAGCTCCGCCTTGTTGGCGTCGATGAAGGGGTTCCGGTCGGTGGAGTTCTCCGGCCGTGCGTGCTCCAGATGGTAGAGCGGCCCGGGCACCCGCTCGACCCGCAGGCCCAGACGGCGCAGCCGCTCGACGATCTCGTCGTCCTCATAGCCCCAGGAGACGAAGCGCTCGTTGTAGCCGCCCGCCGCCAGCAGCGCCGCCCGGTCGAAGAAGGCGCCGCCGCCCGGAGAATCGCGGTGCATCAGCGGGAAGCGCGGGCAGACCGCGTTCAGCGGCGCCGCCGACAGGGTGTGGCCGAAGCGGTGGACTTCCCGCCCCAGAATCCAGAAGAACAGCCCGTTGTAGGGAAAGGCCATGGCCGCCCCGCGGCGCACCGCGTCGCGGGCCAGCGCGTATTGCACGGGGTCGACCACGACGTCGGTGTCGTGCAGGGCGACGATGGGGGTCTCCGCCGCCTCGACCATGCGGTTGAGCAGGTGGGCCTTGTGCGTGAAGGGCGTGTCGTTGCCGGTCAGATGCAGGTGCCGGCAGCGGGCGGCCAACTCCGGCCCCAGCGCGTCGGCGACGTCGCTCGGCCCCGCCTTGTCCTCGCCGATCAGGACGGCGGTGTCGGCGTGCTTGAGGAGGAAGGAGACGATCCAGCGCAGGTTGCGCTTGCGGTCCTCGCTGTCGGCGCGGAAGGGGACCAGGATGGTGACGTCGCGCAGGTCCAGCCGCCCGTCCGGCCCGGCCCCGTCGAGGATCGCCCGGCGGGCGCGGTAGGCCGTGGCCTGCGCCGCCAGCCGGTCGCGCGACCCCTCGTCCCGCGGGTCGATGGCGAGGGCCATCTCGTAGAAGGACACGGCGGCGCCGGGGCGGCCGAGGTCGGCCTCGATGTCGCCCTTCTGCCGCCAGCCGGGCACGAAGTGCGGGTGGCGGGCCAGCAGCGCGTCCAGCACCTCCAGCGCCTCCCCGATGCGGCCGATGGCCTGCAGGGCCTCGCTCAGGTGATATTCGGCATCGGGAAAGTCGGGGCGCAGCGCCAGCGCACGGCGGTAGGCGGCGATCGCCTCCTCCGTCCGCCAAGCGACGTGGAGCAGGGCGCCGAGGTTGAAGTGCGCGTCGGCGTCCCCGCCGTCCCGCTCCACCGAACGCGCGATCATCGCCATGCCGCGCTCCCGGTCGCCGTCCAGCGCGGCGAGCAGGCCCAGCCGGTGCAGCGCGTTCGGGTTGTCGGGATCGGCGTCCAGGATTCGCCCGTACAGGTCCATCGCTTCGGCCTGCCGCCCGGCCTTCAGATGGTCGAGCGCGATGCCGAGCGCCTCCTCGATGGTCGCCATTCGGTGGGGTCCGTTTCGTCCGTGTGTCGCCTTCCGGTGGATTCCACTTTGACACAAAGGCAATTGCGGGGAAATCATCCGCTCCGGGACCACGCCTCAGGGAAACACCCGATAATGAACGATCATCGCATCAGCAAGAATGGGTCCATGGGAGGACTCACCCGCCGTCAGTTCGGCACCGCCGCGGCCTCGGTCGCCCTCTCGGCCGGCGCGCTCGCCGCCTTCGGCCGGGCGCCGGCCTTTGCGCAGGGCACCGCGCTGAAGGTGGGCGTGCTGCTGCCCCGCTCCGGCCTGCTCGCCCAGGCGGGCCAAGCCTGCCAGCGCGGCGCCGAGATCGCACCGGCCATCCTCGGCGAACTCGGCTACAAGGTCGAGATCCTGTCCGCCGACACCGAATCGAACGTGGACGTCGCCCGCTCGCGCGCCGAGAAGCTGATCAACGACGGCGCCAACGTCATCGTCGGCGCCTTCGACAGCGGCCAGACCGCCGCCGCCGCCCAGGTCTGCGAACAGCGCGGCGTGCCCCTGGTGATGAACATCGCCGCCGCCGACCGCCTGACCGAGCAGGGCTACAAGACCGTCTTCCGCAACTTCCCGACCTCCACCATGCTCGTCACCAACGGGCTGGCGCTGATGAAGGACCTGTTCGCGGTCAGCGGCGTCACCCCGAAGACGGCGGTGTTCCTGCACGCCAACGACACCTTCGGCATGGCGAACAAGCAGGCGATGGACGCCCTGTTCCCGAAGCTGGACATGCCCTTCGGCATCGTCGACAGCATCTCCTACGACCCCAAGGCCCAGGACCTCGCGGTCGAGGTGGCCAAGGCCAAGGCGACCGGCGCCGAACTCGCCATCGTCACCACCCGCGCCAACGACGCCATCATGCTGGTGCGCGAGATGGTCAAGCAGCGCTGGGAGCCCAAGGGCATCGTCTCCCCCGGCTCGCCCGGCCTGTATGACGAGCAGTTCTACAAGGTGCTGGGCAAGTACGCCGACTACGCCATCACCAACCTGCCCTGGTACGACCCCAAGGCGGAGCTGACCAAGCGCGTCGAGGCGGCCTTCAAGAAGCAGTATCCGAACGACCGCTTCGAGGGCTACGCCTTCAACGTCGCCTTCACGCTGGAGGCGATCCTGGTCGCCGCCGACGCCTTCAAGCGCGCCGGGACCGCGGAACCGGCCACCCTGCTGGAGGCGCTGCGCCAGACCAACCTGAAGGACAAGATGATGGTCGGCCCGGCCATCACCTTCGACGAGAAGGGGCAGAACACCCAACTCGTCTCCGCCTGCCTGCAGAACCGCAACCTGCGCCCGACCGTGGTCCTGCCCAAGGACTCGGCGGAGATGGACCCGGTGTTCCCGATGCCGGGCTGGGGCAAGCGCGCCTGATCGACGGGGAGTGAAAGGGGGGACGCGGTCGGAGCGGCCGCGTCCCCTTCGTTTTCATGCCGTTCCCTTACGCCGTCTGGGCTTCCAGCGCGTAGGCGAGCAGGCGCTCCACCGACGTGCGGCGGTCGCCGGCCTCGGCGAAGCGGGCGCGGGCCTCGGCCGACTGCCGGTCGCGGAAGGCCGGATCGCTCGCCAGGGCGGCGGCGCGCTCCAGATAGGCGTCGTCGTCGGACACCGTGAAGGCCGGACCGGCCACGGCCGCCACGTCGCCCGCCGCGACGGTCACCACCGGTACCCCGTCGGCCAGCGCGAAGGCCGCGCTGCCGCCGCCGCCCTGCCGGCGCGGGTTCAGATAGGCGGTGGCGAGGCGGTGCAGCGCCCGCACGTCATCCACGTCACCCAGCGTGTGGACACGGTCGGCGTTGCGCAGGGCGGCGATCCGCTGCGGCAGCGATTCCACGCCGCCGGCGACGGCGATGCGGGCCTCCGGCAGGCGGTCGAGCAGCGAATCGGCCAGCGCCAGGAACTCCGGCCCGGCCTCCTGGTCCAGGCGGTTGCCGACCACGAGGAACAGCGGCCCGCCATCCGGACCGGCGTCGGGAAGGCCGAAATCGGCGCGGCTGCGCTCCGGTCCGGCGGGCGGCAGGGTCCAACCGAAGGAGAAGGGGCGGAAACGTTCCGCCATGTCCGCCGGCCAGCCCTGGGTGGTGTCGGCCTCGCCATAGCCCAGCACGAGCCGGGCCATCGACAGCGGCAAGCCGGAGGAGGTCGGCAGGCAGATCACCGGGCGCGCGCCGGAGAACAGGTCGGCCACCACGTTGGACCCGCCGAAGGCGACGATGACGTCGGGGTCGAAGCCGTCCACGTAATCGACGATGGCGTTCACCTTCTCCTCGTCGAAGCGCTTCTGCGGGAAGGACATCATGCGGACCCGCGCGCCGAAGGCGGCGATGACCTGCTCCCCCTCGTATTCCTCGGTGATGTTGTAGGTGTATTCGGGGACGAAGCCGTTTTCGCCGGTGATCGCCATGGCGTTGGGGTTGATGATGACCACCTCGCGCCCGAACTCGTCCTGCAGGCGGCGGGCGAAGTCGAAGGCGTCCGCGGTGGGCTGGTGCCCGGCGCCGAGCATCTGGTTGGTGATCAGGGCGATCCGCTTGACCTCTCCGCGCGGCGTGGCGCGCTTCATGCGGCGGCGCAGGTGGAAACGCAGCGCCGTCTCGTCCACCATCAGGCGGTAGTAATCGGTGAAATTCCCGGATTGGAACGCGCCGCTGTCGCCGCGCCGCGCCGCGCCCTGGAACAGCTGCATCGCCATGCCCCAGAACGCGTAGTGGATCGACGGCACGGTGAAGCGCATCGGGTCTTCCAGGACGGCATCCGTCAGCGCCGCGTAGTGGGCGATGTCACCGTCGAGCAGGAACAGCAGCGAATGGCGGCGCATCACGTCGCCCATGGCGTACGCCGCGTCGACCTCGGCGGCCGCGGCGCGGCGGGTCTCGTCGTCGTAGCGGCGGATCAGCCCGGTCAGCGCGCTGACGTTGCCCCAGCCTTCGCCCTCGTTGGTCAGCAGGGTCAGGGCGCGGGCGAAGCACAACGCCGCGTCGCGGGCCTGGCCGGTGGCGTGCAGGGCGTGGCCGAGATTGGCCTGCAGCAGGGGCGAGGTCGGGTCGCCGGCCACCGCCTGTCCGATCAGGTCCACCGCCTCCGCCGGACGACCGCCTTGCAGAGCGACAACGCCGAGCAGGTGCAGCGCGTCCGGATGGCCGGGCGACGCCGCCAGCACCTCCCGGTACAGGCGTTCCGCCTCCGTGGTGCGGCCGGCGCGGTGGTGTTCGGTCGCAACGGCCAGCGTCTGTTCGATGGTGTCCATGGTCGGCGTTCCTGCTGCTTGGTCCCTGACGGCATGTTTACGCGCTTTTAGGGCGGATGCGCTGAACTTTTCCCATGCAGCGCACCGCGACATTCTTGTGGCATCTTGTCCCGACGGCAACCCTGGCGATTGCCCTCGCGCTCGTTTCGCCTGGCGTCCTGCGCGCGCAGGATGCCGGCACCACCTCCGAAACCACCGCCGGGGTGACTCCGCCGCGGCGAATCGTCATCAGCCTGACAAAGCGCCGGCTTCATCTGCTGGAGGAGGGGCGCCCGCCGCGCTCCTTCCCGGTCGCCATCGGACGGCCCGGCGTGGCGATTCCGCTGGGCGACAGCCGGGTTCTGCGCAAGCGGCGCAACCCGATTTGGCACCCCACCGCCAACCAGCGCCGGGAGAATCCGGCGTTGCCGGTGGCGGTGCCGCCGGGGCCATCCAACCCGCTGGGCAAGTTCGCGCTCGACCTCGGCTGGACGGCCATCGCCATCCACGGCACCAACGAGCCGGATTCGGTGGGCCGCCGGGCCAGCGGCGGCTGCTTCCGCATGCTGCCCGCCGACATCGCCGTCCTGTTCGAGATGGTGCCGGTCGGAACCCCTGTCCGAGTCGTCTCCGGGTCGGCCGTCCTCCCGTCGCCACAACCCGCCGTCGCGGTCGCCGCGGCGACTTCCTCGCCACCGATTCCGGCACCGCCGCCAAAGGTTGCGCCGCCGCTTCCCATCCTGCCCGATCCGCGCTGCGCCACGGCCGGCGCGCCGCTGCGCCGGATGATCTGCACGGTGCCGGACCTTGCCGCGCTGGACGGGCGGGCGCGCGGACTGCACCAGCGCCACCTCGCCGCCCTGCCGGCGGAGCGCCGCGACGCCGCGGCCTACGCGCTGCTCCAGGAGGAGCGCCGCTTCGACGACCGCATCACCGCCCGTTGCTGGGTCCGCCGCGGCATGGAGGAGGACCCGGCGGTCGCCGCCGCCGCGGAGGCGTGCCTGCGCGACGCCCTGAGCGTGCGACTGGAGGAGGCAAAGCGCCGCTGAGCGCCGCCCGATCCGCACAGGAAACTTGTCACGACTACGAAGGACTGCTACGCCGCTCAGGCTTGGCCATCCGGGGCTCTCCCAAGGGCGAATGATGCATGCCGTTTGACTATTACCTGAACATCGCCGCGTCGGGCCTGCTGACCGGACTGGTCTATGGGCTGGCGGCGCTCGGCCTGTCGGTCATCTTCGGCGTGGTGCGCGTGGTCAATTTCGCGCATGGCGAGATGATGGTCGCCGGCATGTACGGCGCCGTGCTGCTGGCCAGCCTGCTCGGGCTCGACCCGATCCTGGCGGCGCCCATCGTGGCGGCGGTGCTGTTCGCCTTCGGCTGGCTGCTCCAGCGCGGGCTGGTCAACCGCTTCGTGGAGCGGCCCGAGCACATGCAGTTCATCCTGCTGCTGGGCATCGCGACGATCATCCTGAACGCCATGCTGATGCTGTTCGGGCCGGATTCGCGCAACGTCATGGTGCCCTACAGCTTCGACACGGTGGAGATCGGGCCGCTGCTGCTCGACGCGGTGCGGCTGCGCGCCGGGGCCGGGGCGATCGTGGTGACGGTGGCGCTGTTCGCCTTCTTCCGCTTCAGCCGCACCGGCAAGGCCATTCGCGCCTGCGCCGACAACCCGCTGGGCGCCCGCGTCGTCGGGCTGAACATCGACGGGCTTTACGCGCTGACCTTCGGCATCGGCGCCGCGGTGGTGGGGATCGCCGGGGCGCTGATGACGCTGCTGGTCGACTCCCGGCCGCAGTTGGCGCCGGAGTACACGCTGCTGAGCTTCATCATCGTCATCGTCGGCGGGTTGGGCAGCCTGCCGGGCGCTTTGCTCGGCGGCATGCTGATCGGCTTTTCGGAGGCGATGGCCGGTTTCCTGCTGGACCCCTCGCTCAAATCCCTCTTCAGCTATGGTGTGCTGATCGTGGTGTTGCTGCTGCGCCCGCAGGGCCTGCTGGGGAAACGGTCGTGACGGGGCGCGGGATCGTCCTTCTGGCGCTGTGCGGCGCGCTGCTGCTGGCCGCGCCGATGATCGCCGACCGCTACGTCCTGTCGGTGCTGACCACGGTGCTGTGGTTCGCCTATGTCGGGCAGGCGTGGAACGTGATGATGGGCTTCTCCGGCCTGCTGTCGCTGGGCCACGCGCTCTATGTCGGGCTGGGGGCCTACGTCAGCGCGGCGCTGTTCGTGCATTTCGGGATCGGTCCCTGGGCAGGCATGTGGGTGGCCATGCTGGCGGCGACCGCTGCCGGTTGCTTCATCGGTTTCCTGGGCTTCCGCTTCGGCGTGCGCGGCGTGCATTTCGCGCTGCTGACCATCGCCTTCGCCGAGGTCGCGCGCATCGGCTTCGACCATCTGCAATGGTTCGGCGGTTCGGGCGGCTTCTTCATCCCGGTGGCAGGCGACGTCGGCAACGACGTGCTGAACCTGCGCGGCTCGCCGGAGCTGTTCTACTACGTGATCCTGGCGCTGGTGCTGGCCGCGCTGGCCCTGTCGCGGGTCCTGCTGCACAGCCGCCTCGGCTACCAGTGGCTGGCCGTGCGCGAGGAGCCGGAGGCGGCGGAGGCGGTCGGCGTCGACCTGTTCCGCGCCCGCATCGCGGCGGTGGCCGTGTCCTCCGCCCTGACGGCGCTGGGCGGGGTGTTCCAGGCCTTCTACTTCAACAACCTGTTCCCCGAGCAGGTCTTCTCCATGGGCCGCTCCATCGAGATCATCCTGCCGGCCATCGTCGGCGGCATCGGCACGCTGATCGGACCGATCCTCGGGGCCTTCATCCTGACCCCGCTGGGCGAGCTGCTGACCTTCCTGATCGAGGCGACCGGCTTCGACCTGCCGGGCCTGAAGCAGCTGTTCTACGGGGTGGCGCTGGTGGTGATCGTCGTCTACCGCCCGGACGGGGTGTGGCCATGGCTGGCCGACCGGCTTGGCCTCGTCCGCCGCCCCGGGGAGGATGCGTGATGGCCGGGCTTCTGGAGGTCGAGGGCCTGTCCAAGCGGTTCCGCGGGCTGAAGGCCGTCTCCAACGTCAGCTTTTCCGTGCCGGAGGGCCGGATCGTCGCGCTGATCGGCCCGAACGGCGCCGGCAAGACGACCACCTTCAACCTGATCGCCGGGGTCTTTCCGCCCGACGAGGGGCGGGTGCATCTGAAGGGCGCGCCGATCACCGGGCTGAAGCCCAACCGCATCTGCACGGCGGGCATCGGCCGGACCTTCCAGATCGTCAAGCCCTTCGGGCAGCTGTCGGTCGAGGAGAACGTGATCGTCGGCGCGCTGGCCCGCGAACGGTCCGTGACGGCGGCGCGCGACCACGCCCGGCGGGTGCTGGACCGGCTGGGGCTGGCCGATCAGGCCAACCGCCCGGCGCGCAGCCTGACCCTGCCGGACCGCAAGCGGCTGGAGGTCGCCCGCGCGCTCGCCACCCGCCCGATCCTGCTGCTGCTGGACGAGGTGCTGGCCGGCCTGCGCCCGACCGAGGTCGACCGCATGGTCGAGGTGCTGCGCGACCTGAACCGGCGCGAGGGCATGACGATCCTGATGATCGAGCATGTGATGCGCGCCGTGATGGCCCTGTCCGACCAGGTGGTCGTGCTGGACCACGGGGAGAAGATCGCCGACGGACTGCCCGTTGAAGTTGTAGAGAACCCCAAGGTGATCGAATCCTACCTGGGCGCCGAGGATATCTGAGCGGGCGTTCGCAACAGGCGGCCTCCACGCTGGAAACACTCCTTTAATGTTTGTTGGCCCATCATTCGTTCCCAGATAAGGGCAGCGACCGACACGACAACGTCCGGTCGAGAAAACCAGCGTCCGACAAGGGTGCTGCACGGGAGGAACGAATGAAGGCACTCGGCAATCTGCGGATTGGCCAGCGGCTGTCCATCGGCTTCGCGGCGGTGATCGCGGTGCTGGTGGTGACGGTCGGCACCGGCCTGCTGCTGACTGACAACGGGAAGACGCTCAGCCGTCTGGTGGCCGATGTCCGCATGCCGACGGCGCTGGCCGGGCAGGGCATCGTCGCGTCCGTCACCGCCACCAACGCGGCCATGCAGGGCTATCTGCTGACCAACCGCGAGGACCTGAAGCAGGAACGCAACGTCGCCTGGGACCGCATCGACGCCCTGCGCCAGGAGATGGACGGCCTGTCGCCGCGCTGGACCGATCCGCAGGTGCGGGCCACCTGGGATGCGGTGAAGCCGCTGCTCGACCATCTGCGCCGCGATCAGGACATGGCGGAATCGCTGGGCACCATCGGCGACCAGATGGGGGCGCTGAACTCGCTGAACGACGACGCGATCCCGCGCGCCAACCAGGTGATGAGCCTGCTGGTCGGCGACGCCCGCTCCAACGACGCCAGCGGCCTGATCCCGCGCCAGCGCGCCCTGCTGCAGGCCGACACGGAGGGGATGATCCAGGGCGCCGACCGTCTGGTGATGATCCAGGCGATTCTGCTGACCCTGGGGCTGCTGATCGCGGCGGCGGCGATCCTGCTGACCTCGCGCTCCATCGTGCGGCCGCTGGGCGCCATGACCGAGGCGATGCGGCGGCTGGCCGACGGCGACTCCGCGACTCCCGTGCCGGCCACCGGGCGGGGCGACGAGATCGGGCAGATGGCCAAGGCCGTGCTGGTCTTCAAGGACAACATGATCGCCGCGCGGCAGGCCGCGGAGCGCGAGCACGCGGAGCAGGACGTGCGCGCCCGCCGCGCCCGCGCCATCGAGGAGCTGACCGGCCGCTTCGACCGCGAGGCGGCGGCCGTGCTCGGCTCGGTCTCCGCCGCCGCGGTGCAGATGAAGGCGACGGCGAGCCAGCTCGCCGCCACGGCGGAGCAGACCACCCGCCAGTCGGTGACCGTGGCCGGCGCGTCGGAGCAGGCCAGCGCCAACGTCCAGACCGTCGCCACCGCGACGGAGGAGCTGGCCGCCTCGGTGCAGGAGATCGGGCGGCAGGTCGCCAGCAGCACGGCCATCGCCGACGAGGCGGTGCACAAGGCCGAGCGCGCCGATCAGGCGATGCGCAGCCTCGCCACCGCCTCGGCGGAGATCGTCGCGGTGATCGACCTGATCACCCAGGTGGCCTCGCAGACCCGGCTGCTGGCGCTGAACGCCACCATCGAGGCGGCCCGGGCCGGCGAGATGGGCAAGGGCTTTGCCGTCGTGGCCGCGGAGGTGAAGGCGCTGGCCGACCAGACCACCCGCGCCACCGATGAGATCGCCGCGAAGATCGTTTCCGTCCGCAGCGAGACCGAGGGGGCGGTGGCCTCCATCGGCGACGTGATGGGCACCATCGGGCGAATCAGCGAGGTCGCCTCGACCATCGCCGCGGCGGTGGAGCAGCAGCAGGCGGCGACGCGGGAGATCGCCCGCAACATCCAGCAGGCCGCGGCCGGCACGCAGGACGTGACCTCCAACATCGCCGACGTGAACCGGGCGGCCAGCGAGACCGGCAGCGCCGCCCGCAACGTGCTGGAGGCCGCGGGATCGCTGTCCGACCAAGCGGATGGGCTGCGCAGCAAGGTGGAGGTGTTCCTGTCGGCGGTGCGCACCGCCTGACGCGGGGGCCTGACGCGGGAGAAGGTGTGCCCGGGCGCAAAAGTTCGGTGCGCCGGGTCGGTTTCCAGATCAGGGCTTGACCCGGACGCCCGAGCCCGTCAGCTTCTCGCCGGGCTCCCCCGTGACGCATGCACATGAACCGACTGCAACGCTATCTCTTCCGCAATCTCCTGATCGCCCTTCTCTATTCCACGGCCGGCCTGACCCTGACGATCTGGCTGAGCCAGTCCTTGCGGCTGATCGAGATGGTGGTGGAAGCCGGGGCGCCGATGCGGGTGTTCCTGTGGCTGCTCGTCCTGACGGTGCCGACCTTCCTCGGCATCGTGCTGCCGCTGGCGCTGGTCGGGGCGGTGCTGTTCACCTACAACCGGCTGGCGACCGACAGCGAACTGGTGGTGATGCGCGCCGCCGGCGTCGGCCCCTTCGCCCTGGCGGCGCCGGCGATGGTGCTGGCCTTCGGCGTGACGGTGGTCGTCTATGTGCTGAACCTGTGGCTGACGCCCGCCGCCCACCAGGAGCTGGTGCGCATGGAATACGCCGTGCGCAGCGACTATTCTCAGCTGTTCCTGCGCGAGGGCGTGTTCAACGAGGTGGGCGACCGCTTCAGCGTCTTCGTGCGCGAGCGCGACAGCGAGGCCAACCTGCACAACGTGATCATCCATGACGGGCGCGTTCCGGAGAAGCCGGTGACGATCATGGGTGAGCGGGCGGTGATGCTGACCGGGTCGGAGGGCGCGCGCTTCGTGGTCTACAACGGCAACCGGCAGGAGCTGGACCGCAAGACCAACCGGCTGTCCCAGCTCTTCTTCGAACGCTACGCAGTGGACCTGAAGGTGCTGAGCAGCGCCAGCGCCGAGCGTTATCCCGATGCCCGCGAACGCTCCACCGACGAGCTGCTGCACCCGTCGCCCCAGATGGCGGAGGACCCGAAGATGATGCGGGACCTGCTGGCGGAGCTGCACCACCGGCTGTCCTCGCCCCTGTTGGCGCTGGCCTACACCATGGTGGCGCTGGCCTGCCTGCTGTCGGGCGAATTCAACCGGCGCGGCCAGTCGGTGCGCGTGACCACCGCGGTGCTGGTGGTGATGGCCATCCAGTCGGCCGTCCTCGGCCTGTCCAGCCTTGCCGCCAAGGTGACCGTGCTGGTGCCGCTGATGTATGTTCTGCCGGTGGCGGCCCTGGCCCCGGCGGCCTGGATCCTGTCGCGCAACCTGCGGCGGCGCGTGCCGCCCGGTGGCGAAGCGGCGGCAGGCTGAGGGGGCGGGCCGGGTCTTGCGCATCCTGTTCATCACCTCCAACCGGCTGGGCGACGCGGTCCTCTCCACCGGCCTGCTGGCCCATCTGAGCGAACGGCATCCGGACGCCGCGCTGACCATCGCCTGCGGTCCCCTGCCGGCGCCGCTGTTCCGTTCCGTTCCGGGGCTGGAGCGGCTGATCCCCATGCCGAAGCGGGCCTGGGCGCGGCATTGGGTCGACCTGTGGCGGGCCTGCGTCGGCACGCGCTGGGATCTGGTGGTGGACCTGCGCAACTCCGCGGTCGGCCGGCTCGTCCTGGCGAAGCGCCGCTTCTTCCACGCCCGCGCCCCGCATCTCCACAAGGTGGAGGAGATCGGGCGGGTGCTCGGCCTGTCCCCGCCGCCGTCGCCCCGCCTGTGGATCGACGCGGCGGCCGAGGCCGAGGCCGACCGGCTGCTGCCCGGCGGCGCGGAGCCGTTCCTGGCGATCGGCCCAACCGCCAACTGGACCGGCAAGGAATGGCCGGCGGACCGCTTCGCCGACCTTGCAACGCGGCTGACCGGTCCCGGCGGCCGGCTGTCGGGCCGGCGTGTCGCCGTCCTGGCCGCCGGTCCGGAGCGCGAGCGCGCCCGGCCGGTCCTGGAGGCGCTGGGCGAGCGGGCCATCGACCTGACCGGGCGCACCGATCCGATGGCCGCGGCGGCCTCCGTGCGCCGGGCGGCGCTCTACATCGGCAACGATTCCGGGCTGATGCACATCGCCGCCGCCGCCGGCACGCCGACCGTCGGGCTGTTCGGGCCGGGCTTCCCGGAAACCTACGGCCCGTGGGGCGTGGCGGCGCGCACCGTGATCAGCCGGGTTCCGCGGTCCGAGCTTCTGGCCCGCCAGAAGGCCGATCCGCAGGCCACCGGCCTGATGGACGGAATTTCCGTGGACGCGGTCGAACAAGCGGCCGGTGAACTGCTTGGGCCGGCAGCGCCGGAACGGTGCGAAGTCGTGACAAATCCTTGCAAATCACCGGAGACAGGTCCCTAAAGTTGACAAGGATTGAAGGATCGCTGACAATCCTTTTGGTCCGGACCTGATTCAGCATTGCTCTGTCCGGCGGCCTGTCCCGAGGGTTTGGAATGAAGCCGACACCGACATACGCGAACAAGCCGACCTCCGACAATCCCCGCGATGTCGAGGCCTGGGCTTTGGCGGAGGCGTCGCGACGCCTGATCGATGCCGGGCGCAGCCCCGTGAACGAAGAGACGCTCCGCGGTGCCCTGCAATTGAACCAGCGCCTTTGGACGATCTTCCAGGCCGCGATGACCGAGGACGATTGCGGCCACCCGCCGGAGGTGCGGACCAACATCGCCGCGCTGTCGCTGCTGGTTGACCGCGAGACGATGGCCCGCCTGGTCGATCTCGACGTGTCGAAGCTGGACACCCTCATCAGCATCAACCGGTCGGTGGCCAGCGGCCTGACCGCCCGTCCCGACGCGCCAGCGCAGGGTCAGGCTGCGCCGGCTCCGCAGATGGCGGCGCGCGCGCCGATGGCTCCGCCGGTTTCCGCCCCGGACGGCCAGCCGCCGCGCCAGTCGCTGCGGATCTCGATCTGAGAGCCACGCGCTTCAAAAGAAAAACCGGCGCCCTTCGGGGCGCCGGTTTTTTGTTTGGCGGCCGTTCCCTCCCCTCGTCGAAGGGGAGGGAGCCATCGCCGCTTCAGGCGATGTAATTCAGCAGCGACAGCTTTTGGCGCTGGCCGGCGACCGTGTAGGCGGCCTCCAGGGCGTTCATGGAGGTGCGCAGGCGGGCCGCCACCTCGGTCTCGTCGATGCCTTCGATGCCGGCGATGCGCTCGACCACCGTGGCCGAGGCCGTGGTGTGGGCCGTCTTCTTCTCCTCCAGCGTCGCGAGGTCGGACGCCACCTTGGAGTGGACCGAGCGCACCTCGTCCTTGGCCTGGGCCATCAGCTCCCGCGACTTGGTGATGTACTCCTCGTACTTGCCGGGGTTGGACGCGGCGACGTGGGCCATGCGGAAGGCGGCGACCAGCTTCTGGAAGGCGCGGTCGTCGCTGGTGACGCCGTAGGTCAGCGTCTGGCCGTCGTCGATGGTGACCGCGGCCTTGTCCCACGCCTTGCTGTTCTTCCGGTTCGACATGTATTCCGAATCGTAGAAGGGCAGGTCCGGCGGGTCCACATAGGGCAGGTCGGTCAGCGCGTCGGCCTGCGACGGCAAGGTCGCGACCGAGATGGTGTTGTCGATCTGGCCGTTGACCGCCCGCACCGAGGTGGTGAACTGCTGCACGCGCGACGGATGGTTCGGGTCCATCGTGCTGTTGCCGGTCAACGTGATGGTCGGCCCTTTGCCGAGGTCGCCGAGGACCGCGCTCATGTCCAGCGGCGGCACGGGGCTGGTCTTCGTGAGTTCGGTGCGCAGCATGTCGGCCACCTTCGACACGTCGGTGACGCCGTTGTTGTAGTCCTTCTCCGTGACCGTGTAGCGGACCGTGTATTGCTGGTAGGGCGGCAGATCCTCCGGCTCATCCGGATGTTCCGAATAGTATTTCCGGTTGAAGGGGTCGTCCGGGTCGCCGACGGTGACGTTGATCTCGTAGGTGTCGCCGATGTCCACGCCGTCGCCGGTCAGCGCGAAGCTGTCGATCTGCTTCAGCCCGGTGCCGGCGGGCGCCGGCAGGGTGGCCGCCTGGGTGGTGGTCGGCGCCGTCATCGAATTGTCGATGCTCATCGAGTTCTGGACGCGCGCCTGCACGTCGAACTTCTGGCTCGGGTCCTCGCTGATCAACGAGATGACCCCGTTGGCGGCGGATGCGATGATCGGCAGCTTCGGATTGGCCGACTGGATCAGGCTGTTCAGCGTGCTGGCGACGAAGGTGACGGTCTTCGGATCGCCTGGCTGGACCTGATAGCCGAAGGGCTTGCCGTCGATCGACACCTCGAAGTAGTCGTCGGTGTTGACCATTGACCCGTTCAGCGTGACACGGGTGGATTGCGGCTGGGCCAGCAGGTCGCCGACCGGCTCGGTGCCGTAGCGCGATCCGGCGAACAGGTAGCGGTCGCCGAACTGCTCGTTCAGAAGCTGCTGGATGTCGCGCAGCGCGCCCTCGACCCGGTCGCGCATGTCGTTGGCCTGGGGCCAGCTCACGTTGAAGGTGCTGCTCGACGCCGCGGTGAGCTGGTCGAAGCTGAGGTTCAGCACCGCGCCCCCGCCGGGCCCGCCGTCGATCTTGAAGTTGTAGCCGCCGCCGTCGCTGGGGGGCACGGTTTTCAGATTGATGGTGCGGGTGGTCTTGCCGCCCAGCCCGTCGGTCACCGTCACGTCGAACGATCCGTTGACCCCGTCCTTCGAGGGGGTGGAGGTCACGGTGTAGCGGGCGTTCTGGGTGAAGGTGGATTTGTCGCCGTTGACCGTCAGCTTCAGCGCGTCGGGGTTGCTGTTGAAGGGTGAGGTGACGGTGGCCGGCCCCGGCTGGAACGGCATCAGGTTGCTGCTCTGCCAGTCCGTGGCGATCTTCTCCAGGCTGTTCAGCACCGTGTCGGCCGCCTTCACGCGCGGCGACGCGGTGTTGATGTTCTGGACGTAGGACTCGCGCTGGGTCAGCTCGGCGCGCAGGGCGAGCAGCTTCTGCGTCTCGGCCCCGTAGGCGTTCAGGTCGGTGGACTTCTTGCCGGTGGTCAACTGCTCCGAGAGCGTGTCCACCTTGTTCTGGCCGTTGGTCAGGTTGCGAACCAGGCCAAGATACTTGGCGTAGCTGCTGACTTGAGTGACGGAGCTCATCGGACGATCGCCTCCAGCGCGTCAAACATCGTATTGGCCACTTGCATGACCCGTGCCGACGCGGCGTAGGAGGTCTGGAGCTGCTGCAGATTCGCGATTTCCTCGTCGATGTTGACGCCGGTCGTCGCGTGGTAGCGCTCCTCCAGGATCTGGCGGGAGTCCTTGTCCAGCGAGGACTTGTCCATCGCCGTCTTGGCCGCGGACATCCAGCCGCCGGTGATGTTGCTGGTGATGGAGCTGAAGGACGCGCCCTCCAGCTTCAGCCCGTCGGACTGGAAGCTGCGGCCCGTCGCGCTGAGCGCCGTGACCACGTCCTTGACGGCCGCGCTTTTCAGTTTCTTCGTGTTGTTCAGCAGGTTCTCGTTCACGTGGATGGTGAAGCGGTCGTTGCCCATGAAGAACTGCGTGCCTTCCTCGCCCGGCACCGTCTTCGCCTGGTCGTAGGCGTCGCGGAAGCTGGTGGGCTCGCCCGGCTTGGTCGAACCGGTGAACATCTGCGCGTAGGCGTCGAGCTGCGAGCGCAGCTTGCGGATCACCTCGGTGGTCGGGTCGGCGCTGGCCGCCTGCGGCGGGTTGGCGGTGGAGCCGTCGGCGCGCAGGTTCATCAGCGCGGCGACCTTTCCCTCCTTCAGGTGCTGGTTGACGTTGGTGACTTGATTGCCCACCGTCAGGTTGATATTGCCGCCCTCGTAGGAAAGATTTGCCGCCTGGCTGTCGACCAGCGCCAGCCCCGTGGGGGTGAAGACGGCGATGCGGCCGTCCGGGCGAGCCATCGTGCGCACGCCGACATAGGTGCTCAGCTCGCGGATCAGCCCGTCGCGCTTGTCGGCCACCTCGTTGCCGGCGGAGCCGTAGCCCTGCAGCGACACGATGTTGTTGTTGATGCTCTCGATTTCCTTCAGCAGCCGGTTCACCTCGCCGACCGACTGGCTGAGGTCCCCCTGGATCTCCCGGTCCATGTCCTCGACGCCCTGGGACACGCGATTGATCTCGCGGGCGAAGGTGTCGGCGGCCTGGATCAGCTGGTACTGCGCAACCTCGCTTTCCGGAGAGGTCTCCACCGCCTTCCAGGCGGTCTGGAAGGCCTCGGCGTACTGGTTCAGCTGCGGCTTGCCGCTGGTCGTGCGCAGCAGGTCGCCCAGCTGCTGCATGTAGGAGGATTTGGTGGCCGAGGAGCCCTCGCGCGCGGTCAGGTCCTGCACCTGGCTGAGCAGGGCGGAATCGACCTCGCGACGGTATTGGGAGGTGAGGACGAACCCGTTGGAATCCAGCACGTTCGACACGGTGTGCCGGGTGCGGGTGGGATCGTCGGCGCGGGCGACGTTGTCCGAGACCAGCTTCACCTGGGCCTGGACCGCACGGAGGCTGGCCGTCGCGCTGCCGAGGGCGCCGAAGAGGGACATGGTCGTTGGACCTTTCGTCTGCGGGATAGGCCGGGCTGGGCGCGGATCAGGCGCCCGCCCGCGTGGTCAGGACCGCGCTTAGCGCTTCAGGCCGAGGACTTCCTGGAGCATCTCGTCGGAGGTCGTGACGATCTTGGTGTTGGCGGAGTAGGTGCGCTGGGTGACGATCAGCTTGGTGAACTCGTCCGCGATGTCCACGTTGGAGGACTCCACGCTGTTCGCGACCACCGCGCCGGCCCCGTTGGTGTCGGGATCGTTGAAGTTCGGCCGGCCGCCGTCGTCGGTCTCGATGTAGACGCCGCCCGCCTCGCGCTGCAGGGCGTTGGGGTTGTTGAAGGTGACCACCGGGATGCGCCCGATGACGCGGCTGCGGCCGTTGTCGTAGTTCACGATCACGTCGCCGTTGTCGCCGTAGACCACCTCCTTGTACTGGCCGCGCGAGGCGCCATCCTGCACCAGCTCGCGCACGTTGATCTCGTTGCCGGCGAACTGGGTGACGCCGCCCGACTTGCCGATCTGGCCGAGGTTCAGGGTGATCTGCTGCGGGCCGAAGCCGTAGTCCACCGTGAAGGTCACGTTGGCGTCCGCCCCAACCCCCTGGTTGGCGGAGGTCACCGCCGTGCCGGTGCCGACCTTCGCCGTGCTGACGCTGGTGATGGTGCCGACGTTGCCGGGATCGGTGCCGAAGTTCAGCAAGACGTGCGCGGGGGTGGTGCCGGCCTGGGCGGCGGTTTCCAGCGTGAACTGGTCGGCCACCGTGCCGCTCGCCGACTTGGCGACCAGCTTCAGCACGCTGCCCTCCGCACTGGCGGTCACCGGCAGCGAGGTGTTCTTGTTCACCAGATTGGCGAGGCTGGCCGCGATGGTTTCCATCGAGGTTTCCTCGCCCGTCGTCTTGTAGGTGATGGGCGAGCCGTTGACGATGACCGTGTATTCGGCGTCCTTGTCGCCCGGCGTGCCGGTCAGCGTCACCGTTTCCGACTGCCGAACGCCCGCCACGTTGGAGGTGGTGGTCGACGCGGTCAGCGTGCCGGAGCTGCCGGAGGCGTTCTGGATGCTGGCCTTCGCCTCGAACTTGCCGGTGGTCGAGGTGTTGTGGGTCAGGGTCAGCCGGCCGCCGCTCGCCGTGGCGACGACGTTTAGGTTAACCGCATTGACGCGGTTGGCCAGTTCTTGCAGGACGCCGTTGATGTCCTGGAAGTTTCCGTAGTTGGACTTGTCCACCGTCACCGAGATCGGCGTACCGTCGATCGACACCGAATAGACGTCGCCGATGTCGATCTGCGTCTGCGGGTAGGAGAATTCCTGGCGCTGGCCACGGGAGTCCGTCGGCGCGCTGGTCGTTGGGCCGTTCACTTGGTTGTTGGTGGCCGTACCGGAGGTGTATTCCTGATCGATCTTAAACGCTGTTCCAGGGTTGCGGGCTGTAACCTGGAGTTGCGAATTTACGACCGATGCGATGACCGGCGCCTGTGGCCGGGCTGAGTTGATCTGTGCTGCCAGCGCGTTGGCGATGCCGCCATAGGTTCCCATAGTCAGGATGTTGTCGGCGGTCACCGAGACCGCGTAAGGAACGCCATCCACCCGTACGGTGTAGCTGTCGCCAACCCGCACGTTGTCCGTGCCGGTGATGTCCAGTTTGTTGGCGCTGACGTTCAAGGCCGCGTTGGGCATCGTACCCGTCAGGACCATGGCGCCCGAAGCTGGGTTGACTGAGGCGCTGACGGCCAAATTGGCCTCGTTGATCTTACTCATCAGATCATTCATGACGCCTTCCATATCCTTAAGCGCGTTGATGTTCGCGTAGGAGATGGTGGTCTTGAATTCTTGCCCCGCCACGTTGACGACATACTGGTCTGGAACTTTCAGGGCCGTCGTCATTGGGAAGGCGACCTGGCTGATCTCGGCCAGGGCAGGGGTGGCTGCCTGGGTAATGGTTGCCGTCATCACCGAGTAGTCCACCGGGGTGGAAGCGGTAATGGTGTTCTTGCGGCTGTCGGCGTTGGTCACGCCGTAAGTGGCGGCAAAGGTTTCTGTCACTGCCGTCCCGTCCAGCACGAGCTGGTTGGCGGTTCCCGCCGGCACCGTGGCTGTGCCGATCAGGGCGTTGATGCCCAGGGGCGGTACGGCGCCGTTGATCTGGGTCGCCAGATCGGCGACCACGCCGTTGATGTTGCCCAACGTGCCGATGTTGGCCGAGGTGACGCGCGTCTTGAACTCCTTGCCCGCCACGGTGATGCGGAACTCGTCGCCCACATCGATGGCCGCGGTGGAGAAGGTGAAGGTGCTGCGCTGGTCGCCGCTGACCGAGCCGGTCAGGTTGGTCGAGGGGCCGCTGATCGTGCTGGTTTGTGGCGAGGCGTTGGCGAAAGTCCCAGAGATCTCGACCGGCGCAGGTGGGTTTCCCGACGTTGTAACGATGATCCTGCGTTTGTCTTTGTCGTCCAACGTTGCTTGATAGGGGGTAGGAGACATCGAATTGATCTGGCTCATCAGGGCGGCCGCGACATCGTCGTAAGTTGAAAGAGTTCCGATGTTCGCTGCGGTTACCGTGACCGTAATGGGGGCGCTGCCGTTGATGTTCAGAGTATAAGTGTCGCCAATCCGGATGTTGTCCTGAGACGTACCGTCCGGATAATAATTGGTACGGCCACCGATGGTGACCGACGAAGCCGGAACGGAAGTTGTTCCGTCGACCCGCACCTGACTGACCTGAGCCACCGGAGTCACGCCTGCCACTTTGCCGCCTGTGGCCGTAGAGGCGGCGCCGCCGGCAAAGGAACCGGCGACCGGTTGGGTCGAGCTTCCCGGTGCCACGATGCCCAGGCGCCACGCGTTGGAGGCGTCCTGGCGCCAGTCGAACTGGATGGTCCGGGCGTTGCCCTGGGTGTCATAGACCTGGATGCTGGAGGACGGGATCGGCACGCCCGGCGTCGGGGTGGCCGGCAGGTTGGCGCCCAGCGTGATGCTGTTGGTCGACTGCGGCTTGTCGGTCAGGGTGTTGACCTGGAGCGGCTGCACCACGTCCTTCTTCAACTGGCCGGTCACGTCGTCGACGATCCAGCCGTTCAGCGCGAAGCCGGCGCTGTTCACCAGATAGCGGTTCTTGTCCAGCTCGAAGTCGCCGACCCGGGTGTAGTAGACGTTGTCGGCGTTCAGCGTGCCGGTCTGGGTCTGCACCGTCTCGCCCTGCTGGCCGGGGCCGGTCAGGCCGCGGCTGAGCTTGGACACGCTGAAGAAGCCCTGGCCCTGGATGGCGGCGTTGGTCGGGCTCTGTACCTGGGTCAGGTTGCCTTGGATGTTGTTCATGAAGATCGGCGCCGCCGTCACGCCGCCCGGCGCGTGCAACCGCTCGTTGGACTGGAGCACCAGCGTCTCGAAGGCCGTGTTGACCCGCTTGTAGCCGACCGTCGAGGCGTTGGCGATGTTGTCAGAGATGTGACCGAGGGCCTTCGACTGCGCGCTCAGGCCGAGGACGGCGGTGGTCATCGAACCGAAGATGCTCATGGCCAGGGATCTCCAAACGGAAAGGGCAGAATTCGTTGCCATTCGGGTAAGCAAGGACGATGCCAACCGCGCGGCCCTGTTTAACGTGTTGTTTCGTATGGAGAAGGCCGACGAGAGAACGCGCGGGACCCCTTTTTGCCGCGCGCTGGGAAAAATTGGCCTAGCGTCCCGGACGGGAAGAGGGAAGAAAGCTCCCGTCCAATCCGTCCAGCCAATCCATATGACCAAAAGATGGGGCGTGGCCGGTCGGGGGCTGCGGTAGAACGGGGGAGGGGAAACGGGATGCAGGCCGGCGGTGGCGCCGCCGGAGGAGGGCTGCTTGGATCGTGTGGAGCAACTTCTGATACCGGTGCTGGGGGCGGCCCTGCTGGGGCACGCGCTGAGCAACGCGCCGCTCCGCTTCGATCCGCCGGACCCGCGGCCCTTCGACGTGGCCACCTTCAACGCCACCCTGCTGGCGGCGGAGATGCCGGCGCTGCCCGTTGCAAGCTCCCGCCCGGCCTGGAGCGGGAATGATCCCTACGACTGCTTCTGCGGCGCCAACTGAGCGGCGGCGAACCGTTCCAGTTCCGTGGCGACGACGCGCAGGACGCTGTCCCAGTCGCCGGGGCGAGGCTGGCGGAACAGGCGCAGCGACGGGTACCAGGGGCTGTCCGCACGGTCGAGCAGCCAGCGCCAATCCGGCGCGTAGGGCAGCAGCAGCCACGCCGGCACGCCGAGCGCCCCCGCCAGATGGATGGTCGCCGTGTCGACCGCGATGACGAGGTCCAGATTCGCCAGGATGGCCGCGCTGTCGGCGAAGTCGCGGATGCCCGCGGTCAGGTCGGGCAGGGCGGCCGGGCGGGCCGCTTTGGCATCGCCGGTCTGCAGGCTGAACAGACGGAGCCCCGGCGTGTCGAGCAGCGGGGCCAGCCGCTCGACGGGGATGGAGCGGTTGCGGTCGTTGCGGTGATTGGGGTTGCCCGCCCAGACGAGGCCGACGCGCGGTCCAAACCCCGTTGCCGTATCGACTTCGGCGATCCGGCGGCCCCAGCGCGCCACCTCGTCTGCCTCGGCGAAAAGGTAGGCGGGAGGGGCGGGAATGCTCGCCAGATCGGTGCCGAAGGCGCGCGGCAGGCTCATCAGCGGGCAGTGGAGATCGTGCGGCGCCGGGGCAGGCCCGCGCACCAGCACCTGAATCTCCGGTCCCAGCGAGCGCAGCAGACGAAACTGCAGCGGGTGCACGTCCAGGATCACCCGACCGCCGGCGCGCGCCACCAGCGGGGCATAGCGGGCGAACTGGATGGTGTCGCCGAACCCCTGCTCGGCGTGCAGCAGGATGCGCCGGCCCTCCAGCGGCTCGCCGGTCCAGGGCGGTGCGGGCAGGCGGCGCGGGCGCCACTCGAACTCGTCCCATCCGGCGCGCAGGTCGCCCCGCACCAACCGGCTAACGGCGCGCGCCAAGTGCGCGTCGGCGTGGTCGGGTCGTGCGGCCAGCAGGGCGTCCAGGCAGGCGTCGGACTCCGCGAAGTGGCGCGCGTCGCGCAGCACGACGCCACGGTTGAGCGCGGTGTCCGGATGGCCGGGCCGCAGCCGCTCCGCGCGCTCCAGCCACGCCAGCGCGGCGGGATGGTCGGCCAGGGTGTGGCGCACCGAACCCAGGTTGGTCAGGGCGTCGGCCAAGGCCGGGTCGAGGGCCAGGGCGCGGGTCAGCGCGGCGTCGGCCCGCTCCGCGTCGCCCAGCACGCGCAGGGCGCCGCCGAGATTCGCCCAGGGCGCCGCCGCGTCGGGGCGGAGCCGCAGCGATCGGGTGATCAGCGCCGCCGCCGCGGCGTGGGCGCCGCGCTGGGCCTCCGCCACGCCGAGCAGATGCAGGGCGTCGGGCTGCGCCGGCTCCACATCCAGCACGACGCGGTAATCCTGCGCCGCCTCGGCGAGGCGCCCGGCCATGTGGTGGTTGACGGCGGCGTCGAGAACGTCCAGGAGTGTCGCCATGCCCGTTGTCTACACCGGGGCCATGCCGAAGGCGAGCCCCCGGACCTTCCCGGAACGAGGATTTCCATGGACGACCGTCTGCCGACGCACCTCTGGGTGATGGCGCACATCCGCGCCGCCGATGCCGAGGGCGTCACGATGATGGTTCTGCGCAAGGGGGACCCCAGCCGCGGCACGGTCATCCTGAAACTGAACCGGCTGGACCGGACCTTCAGCGTGCTGGTCCAGGTGCGCGACGAGGAACGGCTGCGCTGGTCGCGCGGCACCGGCGCCGAACCGGTGGACGAGGCCACCGCCGATGCCTACATCGCCCGCCAGACCCGCTACGACCCCGACGTCTGGGTGATTGAGGTCGAGGACCGCAAGGGCCGTCACTGGTTCGAGGGCGAGGTGCGCTGACCCCGCTCTCTAGAACGATGCCGGCTCACACCAACTCCGCCTTTCCCACCGTTATCCCCGCGGTCGGGGTAACGCGCGGGAAGCGCAGGGTGAAGCGGGTGCCTTCGCCGGGGATGCTCTGCACCGTGATGGTGCCGCGCAGCGTGCCGGTGACGAGATTGTAGACGATGTGCAGCCCCAGCCCGCTGCCCCCGCTGCCGCGGCGGGTGGTGAAGAAGGGGTCGAAGATCTTCGGCAGGATGTCCGACGGGATGCCAAGCCCGTCGTCGGCCACCGTCAGTTCCACCTGATCCTGCGGCAGCAGGCGGGCGGCGATGGTCAGCCGGCCCGGATGGTGCGGCGTGAAGGCGTGGGTCAGCGCGTTGAGGACGAGGTTGGTCAGGATCTGCGACAGCGCGCCGGGATAGCCGTCCAGCTCCAGCTCGTCGGGGCTGTCCACGCCGATGTCCAGACCGGCCACATCCTTGTAAACCGGGCGCAGGCTGCGCAGCAGTTCGCCGATGTAGGTCCTCAGCTCGAACCGGCGGCGCTCGTCGCTCGACTGGTCCACCGCGACCATCTTGAAGCTCTGCACCAGATCGGCGGCGCGCGTGCTGTTGGACAGGATCAGCCGGGCCATCTCCCCGCCGTCGGCCAGGAAGCGCTGGAACTCCGACTTCTTGATGGCCCCGGCGGCGAGTTGGCGGGTCAGCTCCTCGAACTGGAGGGCGAGCTGCGAGGCGCCCGTGATGGTGATGCCGATCGGCGTGTTGACCTCGTGCGCCACCCCGGCGACGAGCTGGCCGAGCGACGCCATCTTCTCCGCCTGGATCAGGCTGGCCTGGGTCTCCTTCAGCTCGCGCAACGCCTGTTCCGCCGCGTCGCGCGACCGGCGCAGCGCCGCCTCCGCCTCGACCTCGCGCGTCACGTCGACGACGATGGACTGGACGGCGGTCTCGCCCTTCCAGTCGATGCGGCGGCTGGTCAGCTCGATCCAGCGCTCCGACCCGTCGAGCCGGCGGGCGCGCAGCCGCCGCCGTTCGCTGGGCAGGCCGGTGGCGACGATGTGCCGGTAGTTGTCCTCGACCAGCGGCCGGTTGTCCTCGGCGATGAAGTCGAGCACCGAGCGCACCCGCAGCGTCCGGTCCAGGCTGCCGCCCAGCATCTGCAGGAAGGCGTCGTTGGCGTAGAGCGGGCGGAAATCGCGGTGGATGATGATGCCCTGGATGGAGCCTTCGACGAGGTCGCGGAAGCGCCGCTCGTTGTCGGCCAGATCCATCTGGCGCCGGTCGATCTCGTCGATGAAGTAGCGGATTGAGGCGGCGATGTCGGTGATCTCGTCGTTGCCTTCCACCGGCACCGTCGCGTCGCTGCCGGACAGGCGGGCCAGCACCGCGCCGTTCAGCGCGACCAGCCGCGAGGTCAGGAAGCGCCGGAAGAAGAGATGGACCAGGATCGCCAGCAGGATGGAGGCGCCGCCCAGCACCATCACCAGGCGCGAGCGCTCCTGGATCATCGCCGCCAGATCGCCGGTGCGGTCGGTGGACTGGTCGTGGATGGCGTCGAACAGGGCCAGGGTGAAGCGGTCCACCGTCTCCACCAGGACGCGCGACTGGCCGGACAGCGCCTGGGCGCGGTTGCGCGCCTGCAGCCGTTCGGCGGAGCTGTCGAACAGCGCCCCCGGCGCCACCAGGATCGTGGCGAGATCGGCCCGGATGCGCTCCATGGCGGAGCCCTCCGGCTCTGGCGTGGCGGCCGCCAGCCGGCCCAACTCGGCCAGCGTGTTCTCCGCGTTGCGGCGCTCGACCCGCAGCCGGTTCAGATGGTCGGTCTGCATCGCCCCGGCGGCCCGCGCCATCAGCGCCCCCGCCCGCACCGCCCAGGCGCCCAGCATCCCGCCCCCGCCGGGTGCCGACACGGCCGGACCGGTTCCGGGCTCCGCCCCCGGCAGACGTTCCAGCGCGTCGGCGAGCTGGGCCAGCGCGCGGATCGCCTCCGCCTGACGGGCGCCGGCCTCGATCTGCCGCCCGACCTCGGCGTTCAGGTCGGCCACCGTCGCCGCCAGGATCAGCAGGGTGGACTGGGCCTGTTCCAGAAGCCGCAGCTCGTCGCTTTCGCCATCGCCGCCCGGCTCCCCTTGCTGGTGGAGGTCGCGCATGCGCTCCACCAGCTTCCTCAGGAACTCCAGTTCGCTGATGAGTTCGTCGTAGATGGCCCGGCGCTGCGGGGTGGTGGCCGCTCCCGCCAGGACGGGAAGGCGGGCGACCAGCTTCTGGAGCGAGCCGCGCAGCTCCGCGCTGGTGATGACCTTCGGCAGGGTGGTGGTGGACAGCACCGACACCTCCCCCCGGAACAGCTGGAAGGAGGACAGCGACACGACGCCGACCAGCAGGACCAGCATTGTCATGATGGTCAGGCCGATGGAGATGCGCAGCACGATGCCGACGCGCGCCCCACGGCGTCGGCGCAGGGGCGCGGCGGCATCGGTGCGGTCGGTGGAAGGCGGCGTGGCGTCCATTCCGCGGCTACCGCTGGACCGTCAGGCGGCCGTCGAGCCGCGGCGCGAAGCTGCCCGTGCGGGCGATCCGGCTGGCCAGGATGGTCGAGACGAAATCGGCGTCCCGGTCGTCCACCAGCCGCGGGGCGGTGGACAGCATCGCATAGCCGTCCCCGCCGTTGGCGAGGTAGCTGCCGGTGGCGAGCCGGAAACGGGCCATCGGCTCCACCGGCTTGCCGCCCACCGTCAGCGCCACCACCCGCTGGCCGGGCGGGCGCGACGCGTCGACGGTGACGCGGGCGTTGGACAGGTGCGGGAAGCGGCCCTGCAACTGCCCGATCCCGGAGAAGCCGAACTCCAGCGCGTCGCGGAGCTGCTGCCCGGTGACCTCGATCAGCACGGCGGTGTCGTGGAAGGGGAATTCGGTCTGGATGTCCCGGCGCGTCCACACCGTGCCCGCCGCGTAGGCGCGGTCGCCGCGGAAGGAGCCGCCGTTGATCAGCGCCACGTCTGCCTCCATCGCCTCGCGCAGCGAATCGGCGACGGTGTTGGCGAAGGCGTTCTCGCTGGCGCGCACCGCCTCGCGCCGCGTGTCGATGGCGGCATCCAGCCGGCCCACCTGCATGCCCAGCATGCTGTCCAGCCGCGCGCGGTAGGCCTTGGCCTGGGCGTCGAGGGCGGGGTCGGGAAGAACGGTGGCGGTGTCGATGGCGCGCACGCCGCTGCTCCACACGGTGCGCGTGGCGTCGCCCTTGGTCACCGTCTCGGCGGTGATGTCCAGGGCCAGCACCCAGGCGGCCTGCGGCTCGACCGTCGCGTTCAGGGTCTTGCCGTCGTAATCCACGGCGACCACCCGCCCGCGGTCCTGGTAGAGCACGATGTCGGCGGCGCCGGAGGCGATCACCTCGCGGTGGGTGCCGCCGGAATCGCCGGTCAGCGCCACCACCAGATCGGCGCCGGCGTTGCGCAGGTCCTTCGCCTTCTGGGCCAGCACCGGACCCGGCGGCAGGAAGTCGGTGCGCGGCGAGCGGGTGATCTCCCCGGTACGCGCCGGCGTTGCGGCCAGCACCCCGACGCGCACTGGCCCGGCGTTGAGCATCGCCCGGTCCTCCAGCCCGTCCAGCGGCTTGCCCGTCTGGCGGTCCACCGCGTTGGAGACGACCATGGGGAAGCTCGCCTCGAAGGCGCGGGTCATCAGCACGTCGTCGCCGTGATGGAATTCCCGGTTCAGCGCCGCCATGGCGTCGATGCCGACCCCGTTCAGCAGGTCGATGACGTGCGCCCCCTGGTCGTAGAAGGACAGGACGGAGGGGGCGAGCGCCTGCCCGCCGTGCAGAACCAGCACGGTGCCGCCCGCCGCCCGTTCCTGGCGGACCAGCGTGGCGAGCCGGGCGATGCCGCCGCGTCCCTGCACGTCCTCCAGCTCGGTCGTGCTGTGGGCGTAGAGGATGGTGAAGCGGGTGGGGTCCGCCCACGCGGGTCCGCCGGCCAAAATCCCGCTGGTCAGAATCCCGAAAACCAGCGCGACCACCGGGCGCAGCCAGACGCCCCTGCCGAATCCCATGCCGTCGTTCCCCATCCAGTGCCCGCACGGCCGTTGCCGCTGCGGGCCGCACCCCCAGTTCCGCGCCGGATTATGCGCGTTCGCGCGTCGGTGGTGAAGCTGTACCGAGGATGACAAATCGCCCCTGTTCCGCGACGGGACGGTACCCGGACGCCGCGGTGGAATGGAAATGCCAAAAGGCCATAGTATTTACAGGGAATTGTCGGCCTATGCGGGTGCTGCACCGCACCCATTCCAGATTGGTAATACCAGTTCGAAAGGGGTGCCCCTATTCTCCGCCAGCCCATTCTCGGGGCGTTTCCTCCCTAGACTCAAGGCCGGAGCGATTGCTCCGGCCTTTTTTTCGTCCGCGATGCGCCGGACGCCGAGAGTCGTCCGGCGGGAAATCGGGAAGGCTTGCGGTGGATTGCGGACGGTCAGGGTTGCGGTATCCTGCGGCCCATGCCCGCCCTGCCGCCTCCGGAAACTCTGGACATCGCCCTCAGTCGGACCGCGAAGGTTCCGCTGTCCGCACAAATCCACGCCGCCTTGCGCGACGCCATCCGCGATGGCCGGCTGGCCGGAGGGGCGCGGTTGCCGTCCTGGCGGGATCTGGCCGTGCAGCTCGGGGTGTCCCGCGGCACGGTGCGCGACGCCTATGAGCGGTTGATCGACGAACAGCTCGCGGTCGGCCTGGGCGCCGCGGGGACGCGGGTCGCCGAGGGGGCCATGGCGGGGCCGTCCCCCGACGGGCCGGTCAAGGCCCCGTCGGTCCTGGAGCTGTTCTCCAGTGTCGAGCGGGCGCCGCTGCCCTTCCAGATGGGCGTGCCGGCGCAAGACGCCTTCCCCTTCACCCTGTGGTCCCGGATCGTCGGGCGGGCGGCGCGGGCCGCGGCGGCGGCCCCCGTCGGCTATCCCGATCCTCGCGGCCATCCCGATCTGCGGCGCGAGATCGCCGCCGTGCTGGCCATCGCCCGCGGCATCCGCTGCACGCCGGAGCAGATTTTCGTCACGGCCGGCTATTCCGGCGCGCTCGGCCTGGTGATTCGGGCCTTGCGGCTGGATGGCGCCACCGCCTGGATGGAGGAGCCCGGCTTTCCTCTGACCCGCCGCGCCCTTCACCTCGCCGGCATGACCGTGGTGCCCGTGCCGGCGGACGCCGCCGGGATCGACGTGGATGCGGGACTCGCACGGGCGCCGGCGGCGGGCTTGGCCGTGGTGACGCCGGGCCAGCAGGCGCCGCTCGGTGTGACCATGACGTTGCAACGCCGCCTCGCCTTGCTGGACTGGGCGTCGCGGGCCGGGTCGTGGATCATCGAGGACGACTATCTCAGCGAACTGCAACTGAAGGGCCGGGCCGCTCCGGCGCTGGCCTCCCTCGACCGGGATGGGCGGGTGCTGCACGCCGGCACCTTCAGCAAGACGATCACCCCGGCGCTGCGGCTCGGCTTCCTGATGGTGCCGCCGGGGCTGGCCGGCCTGTTCGGCGAGGTCGCCGCCTGCCTGTGCCCGGCCCCGACGGCGGCGATGCAGCGGGCGGTCGCCGACTTCATGGCGGGCGGGCATTATTTCCGGCACCTGCGCCGGATGAAGCGGCTCTACGCCGTCCGCCAGCAGGCGCTTCTGGCCGCCATGCGCGACACCGCGGGGGTGGGGTCGCCGATGGCCGTGGAGGCGTCGGGAAGCCTGTCGGTCCGGCTGGTCCTGCCACCGGGCAGCCGCGACATCGCCATCGCCGCGGCGGCGCAGGCGGACGGCCTCGCTCCGGTGCCGCTGTCGCCCTGGTACGCCGATGGCTCGGAAGCCGCTCGTCCCCGCGGCCTGCTGCTGGGCATCACCAACATCCTGGAACGGCGCCTGTCCGACGACTGCCGCCGGTTGGCCGAACTGGTGTCCCGGCATGGATGACGCAGCGGACCGCGCTCAGCGCGCCGCAGAGGGAACCGTGCGGAAGCTGATGGCGAGGCGGTTGTAGAGGTTCATCAGGCCGATGGCGATCGTCAGGTCGGCCACCTCCTTCTCGGAGAACTGAGCCGACACCGCCTGGAACTCCGCGTCCGGGACGGCGGTTTCGGCCACCCGCGTCACCGTCTCCGCCCAGCGCAGCGCGGCCCGCTCGCGGTCGGTGAACAGCGCTTCGGCCTCGTGCCAGACCGGCACCAGCACCAGCTTGTCGATGGTGACGCCGTTCTTCAGAAGATCGCGGCTGTGCAGGTCGATGCAATAGGCGCAGCCGTTGATTTGCGAAACGCGCAGATACACGAGGTCGATCAGCGTGACCGGAAGCCCGCACTGGCCGATGTAGCCATGCGCGCCGGCGAGGGCCTTCATGCCGGCGGGGGTGGTGGCGTGGTAGTCGAGACGCGGGGACATGGCGGTTGGTCCTCAATGGGGATGCGGGAAGTTCCCGGCTGCCGCTGATCCTGCATCGCCCGCCGGTCAGCCGTAAGGACCAAGACGTGACGGAAATCCTGTACCATCCTCCGCAGGGGGGACTGGTCAGGCGCCCGCCAACTCGCGGCGGAAGGCGCGGTCCATCATGGCGGCCACCCGCTCCAGCCTGTCCCGGTCCGCGCCGTCGCGGGCGGCGGCCGACATCCCCATCATCGCGACCACCACCAAGTCGGCCAGCGCGTCGGCGCGGTCCGGCGCTTCGGCGGCGATGAAGTCGCGAACCGCGGCGCGGCCTTCCCGTTTGGCCGCGTCGGCCAGGGCCTGAGCCTCGGGGTCGGCGCTGTTGCGCGCGCCGTCGAGCACGAGGCAGCCCGCCGTCCCATTCTGGCCAGGATAGAGCGCCGCGGCGAGCGCCAGCGTCCGTCCGATCACCGTCGCCACGTCGCCGCCCTCCGCCAGAGCCCGCGCGAAGATGTTCGCCTCGCCCGCCGCGTAGCGTCGCAGCGCCCGTTCGAACAGCCCGGCCTTGCTGCCGAAGGCGGCGTAGAAGCTCGGCGGCTTGATGCCCAGTTCGGCGCCCAGCTCGGCCACGCCGACCGCGTCGTAACCGCGGGCGTGGAACAGCCGCATCGCCGTCTCCACCGCCTCGTCCACGTCGAAGGAACGCCGCCGTCCACGCGGCTCCGATCTTTTTGTAGCGGTCACTATAAAAAATCCTTGCGCGATGCCCTGGAGAGATTTTATATAGCGGTCACTACATTAATTCAAGGAACCGATCATGAGCGACTTCGCGGGCAAGAACATCCTGGTACTGGGCGGCAGCCGGGGCATCGGCAAGGCCATCGTCCAGCGTTTCGCGGCGGGCGGCGGGCAGGTCGCCTTCACCTACGCCGGCTCGGCGGAGGCCGCCGCGGCGCTGGCCGCCGAGACCGGGTCCGAGGCGATCCGCACCGACAGCGCGGACCGCGACGCGGTGATCGCCACGGTGGCCGGGCGGGGCGCGCTGGACGTGCTGGTCGTCAACGCCGGGGTTGCCATGATCGGCGATCCGCTGACCTTCGACCCCGACGAGGTTGACCGCATGATCGACATCAACGTGCGCGGGCCCTACCACGCCGCGGTCGAGGCGGCGCGCCACATGACCGGGCCGGGGCGCATCATCGTCATCGGGTCGGTCAACGGCGACCGGATGCCCTTCGCGGGCGGGGCGGCCTACGCGCTCACCAAGGCGGCGGTCCAGGGAATGGTGCGTGGTCTGGCGCGCGACTTCGGCGACCGCGGGATCACCGTCAACGCCATCCAGCCGGGGCCGACCGACAGCGACATGAATCCGGCCGACGGCCCGATGGCCGCGGCCATGCACGGCTTCATGGCGATCAAGCGCCACGCCCACGCCAGCGAGGTCGCCGAACTGACCGCTTTCGTCGCCGGCCCGCACGGCGCGATGATCACCGGCTCGTTCCAAACCATCGATGGCGGTTTCGGGGCCTGACGACCGCCGGTTACGTCGTCCCGCCCCAGCGGTCGCGGAAGACGAGGTCCTCAAGGGGGAGCCGGCTGCGCCAGCCGGCTTTCTCCAGTTCCGGCGTCTCGTGGAAGTGGGAGACGTAGCCGAGGCAGAGATAGGCCACCGGGACGATCCGCTCCGGAATGCCCAGCGCCTCGCGCAGCTTGTCCTCGTGCAGAATGCTGACCCAGCCGACGCCCAGCCCTTCCGCCCGGGCGGCCAGCCAGAGATTCTGCACCGCGCAGACGCAGGAGTAGAGGTCCATGGTCGGAATGTGCGTCCGACCCAGCACCACCGGGCCGGAGCGCTCCCGGTCGCAGGTGATGCACAGGTTGACCGGCGCCTCGCGGATGCCTTCCAGCTTCAGGCGGCTGTAGAGCGCCTTGCGCTCCCCGGTGAAGAGGGCGGCGGCCTCCTCGTTGGCCTGGGAGAAATCGGCGTGCACGCGGGCCTTCACCGCCGGGTCCTGGACGACGATGAAGTTCCAGGGCTGCATGAAGCCGACCGACGGCGCGTGGTGCGCGGCGGTCAGCACGCGGGTCAGCACCTCCTCCGGCACCGGGTCGGGGACGAACTGCCCGCGCACGTCGCGGCGCGAGAAGATCGCCTTGTAGAGCGCGTCGCGCTCCTCCGGTGCGAAGGCGTGGTCGCTCATCGGTCTGCCGCTATGACGTGGAAGAACGAGGCGAAGACGCTGCCGCGCCGCCCACCGAGTGGGCCGAGGTCCGACCCGTCCGCCGCCGTGGCGGTGACCAGCGGCTCGTCGGCGCCGCGGTCGAGGATCGAGGCGTAGTGGAACTCGTGCCCGCGCAGCGCGGTGCCCGCCCGGCCCAGCGGCGTGTCGCCGAGCAGGACGGCGCGGCGGTATCCCAGATGCAGCTTGCGCTTGGCGAAGGAGGTCCGCACCCCGAGCAGTCCAAGCATCGGGTGGGTGGTGCCCGCCGCGTCTTCCAGCGACTCGCCCAGCGTCATGTAGCCGCCGCACTCGCCGTAGACCGGGCGCCCGAGGGTGGCGGCGCGGTGCATGCCGTCGCGGAAGCGTCCGGCGGCGGCGAGTCGTCCGGCGTGCAGTTCGGGATAGCCGCCGGGCAGATAGACGGCGTCTGCGTCGTCGGGCGGCGCCTCGTCGGCCAGGGGCGAGAAGTGCGTCACCTCGGCGCCCGCCGCGCGCCAGCCCTCCAGCAGATGCGGGTAGACGAAGGTGAAGGCGGCGTCGCGCGCGATGGCGATGCGCTGGCCCAGCGGCGGCAGGGCGGGCGCGAAACTCCCCTCCGGCGCGCGGGAGGGGGTTGCGAGCGCCGCCACCCGGTCGAGGTCGACATGCTGCGCGATGAAGCGGCCGAGCGCCGCCAGACGCTCCTGAAGGTCCGCCGTCTCCTCCGCCTGGATCAGGCCGAGATGGCGTTCGGGCAGGATCACGTCGGGGGTGCGGGGAAGCGAACCGAGGACGGGGATGCCCAGCGCCTCGATGGCGCCACCGGCCAAGGCGAGGTGGCGCGGGCTGGCGATGTTGTTCAGGATCACCCCGCCGACCCGCACATCGTCGCGGTAGGTGGCGAAGCCCTTGACCAGGGCGGCGGCGGACTGCGACTGGCCCTTGGCGTTGACCACCAGGATCACCGGCCAGCCGGTGCGCGCGGCCAGTTCCGACGTGGCCCCGGTGCCGGTCGCCCCGACGCCCGCCACCCCGTCGAACAGGCCCATCAGCGCCTCGCAGACCAGCAGGTCGGTGCCCTCCCCGGCGCGGCGGGCCAGCGAGTCCAGCAGGTCCGGCCCCATCGCCCAGTTGTCGAGGTTGACGCTGGGCCGCCCGGTCGCCGCCTGATGGAAGGCCGGGTCGATGTAGTCCGGCCCCGCCTTCACCGCGCCGACGCGCAGGCCGCGCGCCTTCAGGGCGACCAGCAGCCCCAGCGTGACGGTGGTCTTGCCGGTGCCCGACGCCGGCGCCCCGACGATCAGCCCGCGCGGCGCGGCCTCAGACATGGTGGGCTCAGCCATGGGGAGGCTCCTTGGGCAGCCAGTCGAGCACGGGGCGCAGCCGCACCACCTCGCCGATCACGATGATGGCCGGGGGCTCCATCCCGCTGGCCTCCAGATCGGCGACGCAGGCGCCGAGCGAGGTCACCAGCACGCGCTGCCGCTCGGTCGTCGCGTCGGTCACCACCCCGACCGGCGTGTCGGCGGACCGCCCGCCCTCCATCAGCGCCGCCGCGATGCCGGGCAGGCCCTTCCAGGCCATGTAGAGGATCAGCGGCGCGCCCGTCGCGGCCAGCGCCTTCCAGTCCGGCCCACCCGCGCAGGAATGGCCGGTCGCCAGGATCACCGCCTGGTTGGCCGTGCGGTGGGTGGCCGGGATGCCGGCGTAGGCCGGACCGGCGATGCCCGCCGTGATGCCGGGGATGATGCGGAAGGGGATGCCCCGCTCGGCCAGTGCCTGGGCCTCCTCGCCGCCGCGCCCGAAGACGAAGGGGTCGCCGCCCTTCAGCCGCAGCACGCGGTGCCCCTCGCGCGCCAGCTCGATCAGGCGGTTGGTGATGTCGTCCTGGTGGGCGGAGGGCTTGCCACCGCGCTTGCCGGCGAACTCCAGCCTTGCCGAGGGCGCCGCCAGCGCCATGATCCGTTCACCGACCAGCGCGTCATGGACGATCACGTCGGCTTGCCTTAGACCTTGCAGGGCCAGCAGGGTCAGCAGGCCGGGATCGCCGGGACCGGCCCCCGCCAGCCACACGCTGCCGGGCCGGAAGTCGGCCAGTTCCAGAGGAAGAGAAAGGGAGTCGGGCGACGGCTCTGCGGTCATGGACGAGCACTCAGCGACGGAAAACGGTGTGGACGGCGGAGAGGGGAACGGCGACGGAAGCGGCGACGGCAAGGCGCTGCGGCGGGGCTGGACGACGGGCGCCTGCGCCACCGCCGCCGCGCGGGCGGCCTGCGGGGCGCTGTTCTCCGGCGACTTCCCCGATCCGGTGACGGTAACCCTGCCCGGCGGCCAGACGCCAGCCTTCGCGCTCGCCTGGACGGAGCGTGGCGAGGGCTGGGCGGCGGCGGGGGTGGTGAAGGACGCCGGCGACGACCCGGACGTCACCCACGGCGCGCTGATCCGCGCCCGCGTCAGCCGCGCCGAGCCGGGCCAGGGCGTCGTCTTCCGCGCGGGGGAGGGGGTGGGCATGGTGACCCGCCCCGGCCTGCCGGTCCCGGTCGGCGAACCGGCCATCAACCCGGTGCCCCGTGCGATGATCCGCCAAGCGGTCGCGGAGGCCGCGGCGCTGGCCGGCGAGGCCCCCGACGTCGTTGTCGAGGTCTCGGTGGAGAACGGGGAGGCGCTGGCCCGCCGCACCATGAACCCGCGGCTGGGCATCCTCGGCGGCCTGTCGATCCTGGGGACGACGGGGATCGTCGTGCCCTATTCCTGTGCTGCCTGGATCGCCTCCATCCAGCGCGGCGTCGATGTGGCACGGGCGGCCGGGCTGGACCACGTCGCGGCCTGCACCGGCGACACCTCGGAAAAGGCGGTGGTCGCGCGCTACGGCCTGCCGGAGCACGCGCTGCTCGACATGGGGGATTTCGCAGGCGGCACGCTGAAGTACCTGCGCCGCCACCCGATCCCGCGCCTGACCCTGTGCGGCGGCTTCGCCAAGTTCGGCAAGCTGGCGCGCGGCCTGCTTGATCTGCATTCCAAGCGCGGCAGCGTCGATCTCGACTGGCTGGCCGACCGCATGGCCGAACTGGGCGCTGCTCCCGACACCGTGGCCGAGGCCCGCGCCGCCAACACCGCCGCGCAGGTCCTGGGCATCGCCGGAGGCGCCGGCCTGCCGCTGGCCGACCGCGTGGCGGCGTTGGCGCAACGCACGGCGCTTGAGACGCTTGACGGCGCCCCCGTGGCGGTCGAGGTGCTGGTCACCGACCGCCAGGGCAACATCGTCGGAACGTCCGGCTGGAGCGCCCTTTAGTTCCCTCTCCCCTCTGGGGAGAGGGTTAGGGTGAGGGGGTTCAGGGGGGACCGGAACGTTCGGCAACCGCCGGACCCCCTCACCCCGCCCCTCTCCCCGCTTTCGGCGGACCGAAGGTCCGCCTGCCGCGTCAGCGCAAACTTCGTTTGCGCGTAAGCGGAGGGGAGAGGGAGAAAAGAGCCTCCTCACTCCCCCAGCCCCCGGTAGCGGCGCACGTGCGACCCGTCGTAGAGCGCGCTGCACCGGAAATCATCCACCCCCAGCGCCGGGCCGACCAGAATCAGGGCGGTGCGCTCCATCGGCGAGTCGGCCACCTGCGCGGCGATGTCGACCAGCGTGCCGCGCAGCACGCGCTCGTCCGGCCAGGTCGCCCGGTAGACCACCGCCGCCGGGCAGTCCGCGCCGTAGAGCGGGGTCAGCCGCTCCACCACCCGGTCGATGACGTGGATCGACAGGTGGATGGCCAGCGTCGCGCCCGACCGCCCCAGCACCTCCAGCGTCTCGTTCGCCGGCATGGCCGAGGCGCGGCCTTCCGTGCGTGTCAAAATCAGCGTCTGGCTGACCTCCGGCAGGGTCAGCTCCCGCCCCAGCGCGGCCGACGCCGCGGCGAAGGCTGGCACGCCCGGCGTGATGTCGTAGGGAATGCCCAGTTCGCGCAGCGCCCGCGTCTGCTCGCCGAGCGCGCTGTAGACCGACAGGTCGCCGGAATGCAGCCGCGCCACGTCCTGCCCGGCCGCGTGCGCGGCCTTGAACTCGGCGACGATCTGGTCGAGCGTCAGCGGGGCGGTGTCGATGATCCGGGCGCCCGGCGGGGCGTGTGCGATGATCTCCCTGGGCACCAGCGACCCGGCGTAGAGGCAGACCGGGCAGGACGCGATCAGGTCGCGCCCGCGCAGGGTCAGCAGGTCGGGCGCGCCCGGTCCGGCGCCGATGAAATGCACGGTCATGCGGAAACTTCCCCAGAAATCGCCAGCGCGCAGGTGGCGCGCGGGGTGGAACGGCGCGGCAGCAGAAGGGTGGAGCCCGGCCCGGCGGCGGCCAGCGCCGCAGCCTCCGCGACCGAGGCGACACCCACGGCGGCCTCGACGCGGGCGGAGCGGGTCTGTGTCCGGTCCTGCGCCGCGGCCAACGCTGAATCATCAACGAACCGGAGCGGCAGGGCGAGCAGGCGCGCCGCCTCCGCCATGCCGGCTTCGTTGCGCTTGCGCATCGGTGCCGCCAGTTGAACGGAGCGGCGAACGGCCTCGTCCAGTGTGGCTTCGTCGAAGGCGGCGCGGACCAGCCCGGCAATCTCGTCACCGGGGCACCCCACCCGGCAGCCGATGCCCGCCGCGATGAAACGATCCGCCGTCACAGCGGCTTCTCCGCCAGCCACAGCGTGACCGGCATCAGCGGGCGCCAGCCGGTGAAGCCACCGATGGGCGCGGCGCGGCTGACGGCGATCTGCGACAACTGCCCGCCCAGCCGCTTGTGGGTGGCGATCAGCATCGCCTCGCTCTCCAGCGTCACGGCGTTGGCGACGATCCTCCCGCCGGGCCTCAGCGCCGACCAGCAGGCGTCCAGCACCCCGTCGTTGGTCAGCCCGCCGCCGATGAACACGGCGTCCGGCGTCGGCAGCCCGCTCAGCGCCTCCGGCGCCTTGCCGCGCACCAGTTCCAGCCCCGGCACGCCGAAGGCGGCGGCGTTGGCCGGGATGCGGGCGGCGCGGTCGGCCTTGTGCTCCACGGCGATGGCGCGGTTCGTCGGGTCGCTCAGCATCCATTCGACGCCGATGGAACCGGAGCCGGCGCCGATGTCCCACAGCAGCTCGCCGCGGCGCGGCGCCAGCCAGGACAGGGTGACGGCGCGGATTTCCCGCTTGGTGATCTGGCCGTCATGCTCGAACCAGTCGTCGGGCAGGCCCGGCGCGCGGGGCAGGGCGCGGGCGCCGGGCGCGGCGAGGCATTCCACGGCCAGCGTGTTCAGGTCGGCCACCCGCTCCGCCGACCACTCTTCCGCCGTCGCAACGCTGCAGCGCTCGCGCGGTCCGCCCATGGATTCCAGGGCGGTCAGGCGCGACGGTCCGAAGCCGCGCGCCGTCAGCAGCGCCGCCAGCTTGGCCGGGGTCGTTCCGTCCCAGGAAAGGATGAGAAGCCGTGCGCCCGGTTGCAGATGCGGAATGATCAGCTCCAGCGGGCGTCCGTGCACCGTCAGGGTGCCGCAATCCTGCAGCGGCCACCCCAGGCGGGCGGCGGCAAGACTGAAGGAGGACGGAGCCGGAACGATCGACAGTTCCTCAGCCGGAACGAGTTTCGACAGGGTGGCGCCAATGCCGTACCAGGATGGATCGCCGCTCGCCAGAACGCAGACCCGTTGGCCGCGCCGCTCCAGCAGGGCGGGGTAGGCGTCTGACAGGGGGGAGGGCCAGGGCAGCCGCTCCTGTCCGCCCGTTTCCGGCACCAGCGCCAGATGGCGGGCGCCGCCGGCCAGCAGGTCTGCGCTTTCCACCAGCGCGCGGGAGGCGGGCGACAGACCGTCCCACCCGTCCTCGCCGATGCCGACGACGCTCAGCCAACGGCCCGGTCCTGTGCTAATCATGGCGCACCCCAAGGAGGACAAGCATGAAGGCGCTGATTCTGGGTGGCACCACCGAGGCCACGGCGCTGGCCCGCCTGCTCAGCGGCCACCCGCGCATCGACGCGACGGTGTCGCTGGCGGGGCGCACCAGGAAGCCGGTGCTGCCGCCTCTGCCGACCCGCATCGGCGGCTTCGGCGGCGTGGACGGTTTGGCGGCGCATCTCGTGGAGGACGGCATCGGTGCGGTCGTGGACGCCACGCATCCCTTCGCCGACCAGATTTCCGCCAACGCCGCCGCGGCCTGCGCGCGGGTGGGCGTGCCGCTGCTGGTGCTGACCCGCAAGCCGTGGGAACCGGGCGAGGGCGACCGCTGGATCGGCGTGCCGGACATGGCCGCCGCCGCCGAGGCGCTGCGCCCGCTGGGCGGGAACGTCTTCCTGACCATCGGCCGGCAGGAAGTCGCGGCCTTCGAGGCGGTGCCGGACAAGCGCTACCTGATCCGCGCCGTCGACCCGCCGGAGCCGGCACCGACGCTGCCGGACCACCGCCTGATCCTCGACCGCGGCCCCTTCACGCTGGCGGGGGAGACCGCCTTGCTGGAGAAGCATCGGGTGGATGTCATCGTCAGCAAGAACAGCGGCGGGAGCGCCACGGAAGCGAAGCTGGAGGCGGCGCGGCGCCGGGGCATTCCCGTGGTGATGGTCGAGCGACCAAAGGGTAATGGCGTGGCTGAGGTGCACGATGCTGAGGCGGCACTCAGGTGGTTGGAAGGGCTGTAGAGTCGGGCCCCCCTCCCGACCTCCCCCCGCTTCGCAGGGGGAGGAGATTCCCTCCCCTGCGGAGCGGGGGAGGGTTAGGGTGGGGGCCCGTTTCGACACCGTCCTCACCCCCGCACCCCGTAGCTGCGCGGTGTGTAGACCCACGGCTGCGCACCCTCGCGGGGCACCAGCCGGGTGTGCGAGGCGCCGATGATGACGCAGGTCCGCATGTCGGCCTGCGCCGCGTCCACCGCACCCAGGGTCGTGATGGTCAGCGCCTCGTCGGGGCGGCCGACCGCCTGGGCGAGGATCACCGGCGTCTCCGCCGAGCGGAGATCGCGCAGCGCGTCGAAGGCGGCGCCGAGCTGCCAGGGGCGGGCGCGGCTGATCGGGTTGTAGAGCGCAATGACGAAATCCGCCTCCGCCGCCAGATGCAGGCGCTTCAGCACCACCTCCCACGGCTTCAGGTTGTCGGACAGCGAAATGGCGCAGAAATCATGGCCGAGCGGCGCGCCGGCCCGCGCCGCCGCCGCCTGCATCGCGGAGATGCCGGGATCGACGGACAGCTGCACGCGGTGCCACGCCGCGGGCGCCGCCGGATCGTCCAGCGCCTCGAACACTGCGGCGGCCATGGCGAAGATTCCGGGGTCGCCGCCCGACACCACCGCCACCCGGCGGCCCTCCGCCGCCAGTTCAAGGGCGTGGCGGGCGCGGTCCAGCTCCACCCGGTTGTCGGAGGCGTGGCGCACCTGCGGCCCCGGCGGCACGCGGTCCACATAGGGGAAATAGCCGATGAGGTCGGTCGCCTCCGCCAGATCGCGCCGGGCCTCCGGGGTCAGCCAGTCCTCGGTGCCGGGGCCGAGCCCGACGACCTTCAACCATCCGGTTTGAGGATCGGCGGTCATCGCCGCAGCCCCTCGCCGGGGATGACGATCTGCGAGAAGTAGGGGGCGGTTTCCGGCGCCTCGCGGAAGGGCATGACGCGCTGGTCCGCCATGCTCGCCCGCTCGATGTACCAGGCGCGGTCGGCCAACCCGGCGGCCTCCACGGCGCGGCGGACCTTCGGCAGGTTCTGGCCCAGCTTCATGATCACCGCGGCGTCGGCGTTGCGCAGCGCGCGCAGCAGCGCCTCCTCCCCCAGCGTGCCGGGGATGACCGACAGCACGTCGTCACGCAGCGTCAGCGGGCGCGGCAGCAGCGAGGCGCTGCACATCATCGACGTCACGCCCGGCACCACCTCCGTCGGGAAGCGCGAGGCCAGCCGCAGGAACAGGTGCATGAAGCTGCCGTAGAAGAAGGCGTCGCCCTCGTTCAGCGCGGCGATGGAACGCCCGGCGGCGAGGTGCTCGGCCAGCCGTTCGGCGGACTCGTCGAAGAAGGCCTCGATCTGGCGGCCGTAGTCGGGGTGGCTGGGCGGCAGCTCGACCGTCACCGGATAGACCATCGGCAGCTCGATGTGCTCCGCCGTGATGCAGCCGTCGGCGATGCGCCGGGCCTGCCCGGAGGTGCCACGCTTGCAGAAATAGGCGACCACCGGGCAGGCGCCGATGGTGCGCATGGCGCGCACGGTCATCAGGTCTGGATCGCCGGGGCCGACGCTGACGCCGTAGAGGGTGCCGGTGGTCTTGGATGCGTTGCTCATTATTCCACGTCGCTCGCCAGGGCGTTGACCGCCGCCGCCGCCATGGCGCTGCCGCCGCGGCGGCCCTTGATCGCCAGGAAGGGCAGGCCAAAGGGCACCTCGGCCAGCGCATCCTTGCTTTCCGCCGCACCCACGAAGCCCACCGGGAAGCCCAGCACCGCCGCCGGCTTCGGCGCGCCGTCGCGGATCATCTCCAGCAGCTTGAACAGGGCGGTCGGCGCGTTGCCGATGGCGACGACGGATCCGGCCAGCCGGGGCACCCACAGCTCCAGCGCGGCGGCGGAGCGGGTGTTTTCGACCTGTTTGGCAAGCTCCGGCACCGCCGGGTCGCGCAGCGTGCAGACGACGGCGTTGTCGGCCGGCAGACGCGCCCGCGTGATGCCGTGGGCGACCATCTCGCTGTCGCAGAGGATCGCCGCGCCATTACGCAGAGCCGTTCGCGCCGCCGTCCCCACGTTGGGAGAGAACATCAGGTCCTTGGCCGCGTCCACCATGCCGCAGGCGTGGATGACGCGCACCGCCACCGCTTTCAGGTCGTCGGGGATCGCCGACAGGTCGGCCTCCGCCCGGATGGTGGCGAAGGACTGGCGGTAGATGGCCGCTCCATCGCGGATGTAGTCGTAAAGCGGCTCAGCGGACACGGAACAACTCCTCAACAGACAGATCGGCCACGGCGGTGACGGCCTCGGACGGTGTCAGGCCGGACCGCCAGGGCGTGCCGCCGGGGGCGGCGTTCAGCGCGACGTCGTAGACGCCTTCCCGTGCGGTGAGCGTGACATCCGCCGCGCCGGGATAGGCGCAGCCCTTCGCGCAGCCGGAGACATGCACCATCCGCACCGCCTCCAGCAAGCCCGCCGCGCGCCCGGCGATGGCGAGGCCGTCCGCGTGGGTGTCGGTGGTGCCGACGTCGCAGCCGGTGACCCCGCTGCAGGCGGTGAGCTTCAGGCGAATGTCGTGGTGGTCGAGGATACCGCCGAGGGCGGTGGCTGTCTCCGCGGCGCCGTCCTGGGGGGCGGCCAGCAGCAGCGCGCGCCAGGGCGTGATGCGGATCTCGTGGGTGAGGGCGGCGAGCGCCTCCAGCCGGTCGACGTCGAGGCGGCCGAAGGGGAAGGCGACGCCCAGCCAGAAGGGTTGGGGGCCGAGGAAGAGCCGGGTGGGCGATGTTGCCCCCTCCCTAACCCTCCCCCTCTGCGAGGGAGAGGGAACTGCCGCCGCCTCGCCCTCCACCGCCACCGGCGGGGGAGGGAGGGACCCGCGCGCCAGCGCGGGGCCGGTCAGCATCCCCGCCACCCGTTCCCTCAACACCTCCACCCCCAGCGCCTTGACCAGAACGGCCATGCGCCGCGGCGGCTCGGCCAGGGTCTGGCGAAGCTCCAGGAAGGTCCGCGCCAGCGCCGCCGCAATCTCCACCAGATCGTCGGGGCGGCAATGACCCAGCACTGTGGCTCCCTCGACCGCCCCGCCCAGCCCGACGCGGAACAGCGGCCCGTCCACCGCTCCTGCCACCGCGTCGAAGCGCACGTCGGTGCTGCTGTCGAACAGGGTGGCCTGCCCGCCGCCATCGACCAGCCAGCCGAACTTCGGCGGCAGCCGGTGGAGGTCCCGGTCGGCCGCCAGCCGGGCGTCGAGCGCCAGGGCGTAGGGGCGCACGTCCAGCACCGCCGTCCCGTCCAGGCCGGCAGTCGGGGAGGTCAGCACGTTGCGCACCGCCTCGCTCTCCGCGTCCTCCGAGACGTAGCCGAGCGCGCGAAGTTCCTCGATCAGCGCGGCCATGTCCGTAGCGGCGACGCCGCGCAGTTGCAGGTTGCCGCGGTGGCTGAGGTCGACCAGACCGTTGCCGTAACGCCGCCCCAGCTCCGCGATCCGTTTCGCCGAGGCGGCGGGAAGCACCCCGGCGGGGACGCGCACGCGGACCAGCAGCCCGTCGCCGACCTCCATGGGGGCCAGAACGCCGGGGCACATGCCGCGCCGGCGCGGCGGGTTGCGGCGTTGGGTGATCGCGCTCATGCGGACATCTCCTTGCGGCGGCGCAGATCGTCGCCCGTCGAATTGCGGCGTGGGTGCCAGAGACCGCGCTCCAGGGCTTCGGTCAACCGGTCCAGGATATGCCGGGCGGCGGCCGGATTGGACTGCGCCAGGAAGTCCCACACCCGCTGGTCGTCCACATAGGCGTCGTACAACTGGTCGAAATGGTGGGGCCGCACCGCCGTGGTGGTCGCGGCGAAGGCGAACAGCGTGTCCACGCTCGCCGCCAGCTCCCCGGCGCCGCGGTAGCCGTGGCGCATCATGCCGTCGATCCAGCGCGGGTTGGCCGCCCGGCCGCGCAGCACGCGGGCGATCTCCTCCCCCAGTGTGCGGACGGTCACGCTCTCCGGCTCCGAGCTGTCGAGATGGTAGAGCGCCGGGTCGTTGTCGACCAGGGCGGCGGCGGCGGAGAAGCCGCCCTCATACTGCATGAAGCCGTCGGTGGAGAGGACGTCGTGCTCCCGCTGATCCTGGTGGTGGATGAGCGCGTCGGCCCCGCCGATGCGGCGGCGGAACAGGCTGGGCAGCGGAACGCCCTCCAGCCCCTTGCCGTAGGCGTGGCAGCTTCCCTCCAGATAGGCGGCGCCGAAGTCGGCCCGCACGCTCCAGTCTCCGCGCGCGATCATGCCGGGCAGCGCCGTGCCGTAGGCGCCGGGTGCGGCGCCGAAGACCCGCGCGCTGGCCCAGCGCTCGGCCTCCGCCGCCGGGGTGCCGCCGGTTTCCAGCTCGGCTCGGTCGGTGCGGAGCGCGGCGGCGATGGGGTTCACGTCCTCCGGTTCGTCCTCCGCCATCACGGCGCGGACGGCCTGGTCGAACAGGGCGATCTGCTGCGGGAAGACGTCGCGGAACAGGCCGGAGATGCGCAGCGTCACGTCCACCCGCGGCCGGCCGAGGACGGAGGCCGGCATCACCTCGAAGCCGGTGACCCGCCCGGAGCCGTTCTCCCACAGCGGGCGCACGCCGAGCAGGGCCATGGCCTGAGCCAGCTCGTCGCCGCCGGTGCGCATGGCCGGGGTGCCCCAGCAATCCACCACCAGCCGCTTCGGCCAGTCGCCGTGGTCCTGCAGATAGCGGGTGATCAGCGCGTCCGCCGCCTGCCAGCCCAGCGTCCAGGCGGTCGGCGTGGGCACGCCGCGCGGATCGAGCGCGTAGAGGTTCCGCCCGGTGGGCAGCGTATCCGCCCGCCCCCGCGCCGGGGAGCCGCCGGGGCCGGGCTTGACGAAGCGCCCGTCCAGCCCGGCCAGCAGGGCGATCATCTCCGCCTCGCCGCAGGCGTCCAGCGCCGGGGCGACGTCCTCGGCCGTGGCGAAGCGCGCGACGGCGGCGAGCAGGCGGGCGCGGCGCTCCGGCTCCGGCGTGGTGCCGAAGACGTGCAGCCCGTCGCGGATCTGCATCTCCTTGATGTCGCAGAGATGGGCGTCGAGGCGGCTGAGGATGGCGTCGGGGTCGTCGTCGGGCCGCAGGTTGCAGTCGGCGGCGACGCCGGATGTCCAGGCCAGATCGAGGATGGTCTGGCGCAGCGTGCCCAGCCGCCGCGGGTCCAGCCCGGTCGCCATCGAATATTCGTCGATGGCCGTTTCAAGTGCGGCGAGGTCGCCGTGCAGCCCGGCCTCGACCGGCGGCGGGGTCAGGTGGCCGATCAGGACCGCGCCCAACCGGCGGCGCGCCTGCACCCCCTCTCCGGGGTTGTTGACGATGAAGGGGTAGAGGCAGGGCAAGGGACCGGCGACGATCTCCGGCCAGCAGTCGGCGGACAGGGCGACGGCCTTGCCCGGCAGCCATTCCAGCGTCCCGTGCGCGCCCACCTGCACCAGCGCGTGGATGCCCAGGACATGGCGGAGCCAGAGGTGGAAGGCGAAGTAGCCGTGGCTGGGCGGCGTCTCCGGGTCGTGGTGCTGGGTGGTGGTCAGCGGACCGTGGCCGCGGCTCGGCTGCACGGCGACGGCGACGTTGCCGCAGGCCAGCACCGTGAAGCGGAAGGCGGTGCCGTCGGAACGTGGGTCGGCCTCCTCGTCGCCCCAGGTGGCGGCGATGCGGGCGCGGGTCTCGGCGGGGACGAGGCGGCGGTAGTCCTCAAAGCTCAGCGCGGCGGTACTCCCGCCGGTCAGCGTCTCCATCAGGGCGGCGGGGCCGTCGGGAAGCCCGTCGAGCCCATAGCCCTCGGCGCGCAGCCGTTCCAGAATGCCGACGACGCTCGCCGGGGTGTCGAGGCCCACCGCGTGGCCGATGCCGCCGCCCGGCCCCGGATAGTCGGACAGCACCAGCGCCAGCTTGCGCCCGGCCCTTGGCGTGGCGCCCAGCCGCACCCAGGCGGCGGCCAGATCGGCGGCGAAGGCCACCCGGTCGGGCACCGGGCGGATCAGCGTCGGAGCGAACTCCAGGTCGGGGTCCAGCGCCCCTTCGGCCTTGAAGGCGATGGCACGGGTCAGGATGCGCCCGTCCATCTCCGGCAGCACAACGTTCATGGCGAGGTCGGATGGCCCCATGCCGCGGGCGGAGCCGCGCCAGCCCTCCTCGGGCGTGGTGGACAGCACGGCCTGAAGCACCGGCGTGCCGTTGGCTTCCAGTGGCGACCCGTCCTCGCGCGCCGCCGAGAAGCCGGTCAGGTTCATCACGACGGCGGCGTCGCGGGCGGTCAGGGTGGCGCGCATCCAGGCGGCGCAGTCCGGTTCCTTCAGGCTCGCCACGAACAGCGGCAGCGGGGCGAGGCCGCGCGCGGCCAGCGCGTCGCACAGCGCGTGCACCGGCTCCAGGTCGCCGGCCAGCAGGTGGGAGCGGTAGAATACGACCGGCGCGCAGGGGCCGGTGACGTGGCCGGACCAGCCCTCATAGACGCCAAAGCGCGGCACCGGCGCCGGTTCGCGCCAAGGGCGGTCCTGCCCGGCCAGCGTGGCGGCGTAGGCCAGCAGGTTGGCCATGTTGTCCGGCCCGCCTTCGGTGAATCCACGCCACAGCCGTTGCGCCGCCTCCGCCGGAACGGTGCCGTAGCCCTCCAGGGCGGGGTTCGGCTGGGCGCAGCCGGGCAGCACGGCCAGCGCCACCCCGGACTCCCGGCAGGCGGCGGCGACATGGTCCAGCCCGTAGCGCCAATAGCCCGCCCCGCCGAGCAGCCGCAGAACGACCAGCTTCGCCTTGCGGATCACGGACTCGACGTAAAGGTCCACCGACAGCGGGTGCCCCAGCCGCGCGAGATTCGCCAGCCGCAGGGTGGGCAACGTGTCGCGATGGCGCTTCCAGCAGGCGGCGAGCGCCGTCAGATCGCTGTCGGAGAAGGACAGGACGACGAGGTCCGCCGGGCTCTGCCCCAGATCCACGGCCTGGGGGCCGGCGTCGAGGTCTTCCTGGCGGGCGGCGAGTAGGTGCATGGCGAAAGTGCTTTACGAAAATCCCCTCTCCCCTCTGGGGAGAGGGTTAGGGTGAGGGGGTTGCGCGTGGCGGAACGCCCGGCGTAAGCGCAACCCCCTCACCGGCCCTGCGGGCCACCCTCTCCCCAGAGGGGAGAGGGTTGTGAAGGCTAAAAATCACCCCAGCGCCGCGGACACGGCGTCGCGGTCCAGGCCCGTCTCGCCGATCACCACCAGACGGCTGCGGCGCGGCTCGTCGGGCTTCCAGAAGCGGTCGAAATGGGTCTGGATGCGCGTTCCCACGCCCTGCACCAGAAGGCGCATCGGCTTGCCCGGCACGTCGATGAAACCTTTCAGGCGCAGCACGCCATGGGCGGCGGCGACCCGCTCCAGCGTCTTCGCCAGCGCCGCCGGGTCGGGTTGCGGGCCGAGTTCCACGACGAAGCTGGTGAAGTCGTCGTGGTCGTGGCCCTCCTCCTCGTCATGGTGGCTGGGGCGGTTGGCGAGGTCGTCCTCGGCCCCGGCGCCGACGCCGAGAAGCACCACCGGATCGACCCTGCCGTTGCTGGCGCGCAGGATCTTGGCCTCGCGCCCAGCCCCGCCCTCAGCCATGCCGCCCTCGGCCATGGCGGCGCGGATCAGGTCCTCGACCTTGGCCAGATCGGCGGCATCCACCAGATCGGTCTTGTTCACCACGATCAGGTCGGCGCAGAGGAGCTGGTCCTCGAACACCTCCTCCACCGGGGTCTCGTGGTCGAGTTGCCCGGCCTCGGCGGCCTGGGCGGCCAGCGCCGCCGGATCGGGGGCGAAGCGGCCCTCCGCGGCGGCGGCGGCGTCGACCACCGCGACCACCCCGTCCACCGTCACCCGGGTCTTGATCGCCGGCCAATGGAAGGCCTGGACGAGTGGCTTCGGCAGGGCGAGGCCGCTGGTCTCGATGATGATGTGTTCCGGCGGCTGCGGGCGGGACAGCAGCTTCTCGATGGCCGGGACGAAATCGTCGGCGACGGTGCAGCACAGGCAGCCGTTCGCCAGCTCGATCACGTCATCCTCGGTGCAGGTCGGATCGCCGCAGGCGCGCAGGATTTCGCCGTCGATGCCGACGTCGCCGAACTCGTTGATGATCAGCGCCAGACGGCGCCCGCCGGCCTGCTCCAGCAGGCTGCGGATCAGCGTCGTCTTCCCGGCGCCGAGAAAGCCGGTGATGACGGTGGCCGGGGTCTTTCCGGCGGTCAGCGGGCCGGTGGTCATGATCTGGCTTCCTTGTCTCCGCCACACCCGGCGGATTGGATGAGTGTCGGTCCGGCGGCAGGTTTCCTGGCTTGCGGGTCGTCGTCGCGCCTCCCGCCTTCCCGGCCTGTCGGCCCGTGGCATGTCCGGAGGCCGACTCGCCGCACACAGTTGCGGGGGCAGCCGCGGCCTTGGACCCCATCCGGGTCCGCACCGCATTCCCTATTATCCCCGCGCCTTCACGGCGGCCGGGGCACCGTCGGAGGCGCAGAATTGCAGGCGGACCCCCGATTTGCAAGCGGCCATTTGGCGCCCGGAAACCGTGTCGCCGAACCCGGAGCGCTTCGCCCATGCCGCCGTCGGTGTGTCGGAAGATCGGTACAGTCTGTCTGGAAAGCTGACACTCCGGACGGTATGGGACGCCCACGGTCTCATAGGGGGAAATAAACGATTTCAAGGGCTTGTTCGAATCTTCCGCAGTTGGCATGTTCTGTGCTTATATCAGCCTAACCAAAAACGCGGACCGGCAGACGACGCGGACGAACAGGGAGGGAAAAACGGCACCCATGGCCGACGACATCATTCTGGAAGCGCGTGGACTCTCGAAGGAGTTCAAGGGCTTCATCGCGGTGAAGGAGGTGAATCTCCAGGTCCGCCGCGGCACCATCCACGCGCTGATCGGCCCGAACGGCGCCGGCAAGAGCACGGTCTTCAACCTGCTGACCAAGTTCCTGACGCCGACGCGTGGCCAGATCCTGTACAAGGGGCGCGACATCACCGCCATGAAGCCCGCCGACGTGGCGCTGCTCGGCATGGTGCGGTCGTTCCAAATTTCCGCGGTCTTCCCGCACCTCAGCGTGCTGGAGAATGTCCGCGTCGCGCTGCAGCGCCCGCGCGGCACCAGCTTCCATTTCTGGAAGCCCGAGGCCAGCCTGCACGACCTGCACGACCGCGCCGAGGAACTGATCGAGGCGGTGAACCTGACCCCCTGGGCCGGCCACACCGCCGCCGAGTTGCCCTACGGCCGCAAGCGCGCGCTGGAGATCGCCACCACGCTGGCGCTCGACCCGGAGGTGATGCTGCTCGACGAGCCGCTGGCCGGCATGGGCCACGAGGACATCGAAGGCACCGCCGCGCTGATCAAGCGCGTCTCCGCCGACCGCACCATCCTGATGGTGGAGCACAACCTGTCGGTCGTCGCCCACCTGTCGGACACCATCACCGTGCTCCGCCGCGGCGAGATCCTGGCGGAGGGCGCATACGACGTCGTATCGCGCAACCCGCAGGTCATGGAAGCCTACATGGGGACGGGTGAGGTGGGCCATGCCTGACGGCGCGAATGTGAAAACGGCCATGCTGGAGATCCGCGACCTCCAGGCCTTCTACGGCGAAAGCCACGTGCTGCACGGCGTCAACATCGACGTGCGCCAGGGCGAGGTGGTGACCCTGCTGGGCCGCAACGGCGCCGGCAAGACGACGACCATGCGCTCGATCATGGGCATCGTCGGCAAACGCAACGGTTCGATCCGCTTCCAGGGCAAGGAGCTGATCGGCATGGCGCAGCACAAGATTCCCCGCCTCGGCATCGGCTACGTGCCGGAGGAGCGCGGCATCTTCGCCTCGCTCAGCGTGGACGAGAACCTGATGCTGCCGCCGGTGGTCAAGTCGGGCGGCATGACGGTGCCGCAGATCTACGAGCTGTTCCCGAACCTGCAGGGCCGCGGCACCACCCAGGGCACGCGCCTGTCGGGCGGCGAGCAGCAGATGCTGGCCATCGCGCGCATCCTGCGCACCGGCGCCGACCTGATCCTGCTCGACGAGCCGACCGAGGGGCTTGCCCCCGTCATCATCGAGCAGATCGGGGTGGCGGTGCGCAAGCTGAAGCAGCGCGGCTTCACCATCGTGCTGGTGGAGCAGAATTTCCGCTTCGCCGCGACCATCGCCGACCGCCATTACGTGATGGAGGAAGGCCATGTCGTCGACATGATCCCCAACGACCAGCTCGCCCAGAACATGGACAAGCTCCACACCTATCTGGGTGTCTGACCAAATCACCCCCTCTGCCGAAAACACGCAAAACAAAGCCAATCGAAGGGAGTTCGAAATGCTCAAGACGTTGCTTTGCGGGACCGCATTGCTGGCGCTGACCGCCGGGGCCGCGCACGCCCAGGTCTCCAACAACGTGATCAAGATCGGCGTGATGAACGACCGGTCCGGCATCTACGCCGACCTCGCCGGCGAAGGCTCGGCCATCGCCGCCCGTCTCGCGGCCGAGGAGTTCGGCGGCAAGATCGCCGGCGCGCCGATCGAGATCGTCGTCGCCGATCACCAGAACAAGGCCGACATCGCCGCCAACACGGCGCGCGAGTGGATCGACGCCGGCAACGTGGACGTCATCGCCGACGTGCCGAACTCCGCCGCCGCGCTGGCCGTCCAGGGCATCACCAAGGACAAGAAGCGCATCTTCCTGATGTCCGGTCCGGGCTCGACCGACCTCAGCGGCAAGTCCTGCAGCCCCTACGGCTTCCAGTGGACCTACGACAACTACGCCATGGCCGCCGGCACCGCCCGCGCGCTGGTCGAGCAGGGCAAGAAGAACTGGTACTTCATCACCGCGGACTACGCCTTCGGCCACTCGCTGGAGGATGAGACCTCGAAGATGGTCAAGCAGCTCGACGGCAAGGTCGCGGGCAACGTCCGCCATCCGCTGGGCAACGCCGACTTCTCGTCCTACCTGCTCCAGGCCCAGGCCTCCAAGGCCGACGTGATCGGCCTCGCCAACGCGGGCGGCGACGCCACCAACGCCGTCAAGCAGGCGTCGGAGTTCGGCATCACCCAGTCGGGCCAGAGCCTCGCCGGCCTGCTGCTGTTCATCAGCGATGTCCACGCGCTGGGCCTCCAGGCCTCCCAGGGCCTGCTGCTGACCACCGGTTTCTACTGGGACATGGACGAGCAGACCCGCGAGTGGACGAAGAAGTTCGAGGCCAAGGCCGGCCGCAAGCCGACCATGGTCCAGGCTGGCGTCTACTCCGCCGTCCGCCACTACCTGAAGGCGGTCGAGGCGGTCGGCTCCGACGATCCGGACAAGGTCGCCGCCAAGATGCGCGAGACCCCGGTCGCCGACATGTTCACCAAGAACGGCAAGATCGCCGCCAACGGCCGCATGTTCCACGACATGTATCTGGCCCAGGTGAAGACCCCGGACGAGTCCAAGGCCCCCTGGGACTACTACAAGATCGTGAAGACGATCCCGGCCGAGCAGGCGTTCCTCGACCCGGCCAAGAGCGGCTGCGCGCTGGTGAAGTAAGGGTCTGAGTTTTTAGACGGGCACCCCTCCCGGCCTCCCCCCGCTTCGCAGGGGGAGGGTTGGGTGGGGGCCTCCTTCTGACATCAATCAAAAAATCAAAAGTCCGATACACAGGGAGGGACGGTCATGTTCGACTTGCTGGGGGTGCCGCCCCAGGTCCTGTTCGGCCAGCTTCTGCTCGGCCTCATCAACGGGTCCTTCTACGCGCTGCTCAGCCTTGGGCTGGCGGTCATCTTCGGCATGCTGAACGTCATCAACTTCGCCCACGGCGCGCTCTATATGATCGGCGCCTTCGTGGCGTGGCTGCTGCTGACGAAGCTCGGCCTCGGCTACTGGTGGGCGTTGGGCCTGTCGCCGCTGATCGTCGCGCTGCTGGGCGTGGTGCTGGAAAAAACCATGCTGTCGCGGCTCTACAAGCTCGACCATCTCTACGGCCTGCTGCTGACCTTCGGCCTCGCCCTGATCATGGAGGGCGCCTTCCGCCATTTCTACGGCGTGTCGGGCCAGCCCTATCCGATCCCGGACGCGCTCAAGGGCGGGCAGAACCTGGGCTTCATGTTCCTGCCCAACTACCGCGGCTGGGTCGTCGTCGCCTCGCTGATCGTCTGCTTCGGGACGTGGTTCGCCATCGAGCGGACGCGGCTCGGCGCCTATCTGCGGGCGGCCACCGAGAACCCGGTGCTGGTCCAGGCCTTCGGCATCAACGTGCCGGTGATGATCACCGCCACCTACGGCTTCGGCGTCGCGCTGGCCGGGCTGGCCGGCGTGCTCGCGGCACCCATTTATCAGGTGTCGCCCCTGATGGGCTCCAACCTGATCATCGTCGTCTTCGCGGTGGTGGTGATCGGCGGCATGGGCTCCATCCTCGGCGCCATCGTCACCGGCCTGGGGCTGGGTCTGTTGGAGGGCCTGACCAAGGTCTTCTACCCCGAAGCCTCCAACATCGTGGTGTTCGTCGTGATGGCGATCGTCCTTCTCATCAAGCCCGCGGGCCTCTTCGGACGGGAGCGCTGAGCCATGGCCGCCCAAATCAAGACGACCGACTCTCAGACGACGACCATCGCGCTGCGCCGTCCGGGGCAGGACAGCACCCGAAACGCCATCATCCTCGGCATCGGTCTGCTGATCGCGCTGGCCGCGCCCTACGTGCTGTATCCCGTCTTCGTGATGAAGGTGTTGTGCTTCGCGCTGTTCGCCTGCGCCTTCAACCTGCTGATCGGTTTCGCCGGCCTGCTGAGCTTCGGCCACGCCGCCTTCTTCGGCGGGGCGGCCTACATCACCGCCCATTCCGCCAAGGTCTGGGGGCTGGGGCCGGAGGTCAGCATCCTGCTCGGCATGGGTTTCTCCGCCCTGCTGGGCCTCGCCTTCGGCGCGCTGGCGATCCGCCGGCAGGGTATCTACTTCGCCATGATCACGCTGGCGCTGTCGCAGATGGTCTTCTTCATGGCCCTGCAGCTCAAGTTCACCGGCGGCGAGGACGGCATCCAGGCGGTGCCGCGCGGGCATCTGTTCGGGGTGATCGACCTGAACAACTCGCTGTCCATGTACTACTTCGTGCTGGCGGTGTTCCTGGTCGGCTTCGCGGTGGTCTGGCGCGCGGTGCATTCGCCCTTCGGCCAAGTGCTGAAGGCGATCCGCGAGAATGAGCCGCGCGCCGTGTCGCTGGGCTACCGGACGGAGCGTTACAAGCTGCTGGCCTTCGTGCTGTCGGCGAGCCTCGCCGGTCTGGCCGGCGGCACCAAGGCGCTGGTCTTCCAGCTCGCCTCGCTGACCGACGTGACGTGGCAGATGTCGGGCGAGGTGGTGCTGATGACCCTTCTCGGCGGCATGGGCACGCTGCTCGGCCCGGTGGTGGGGGCGGCCATCGTCGTCACGCTGGAAAGCTATCTGGCAGCCACCAGCATGCCGGTTCCGGTGGTGATCGGCGCCATCTTCGTGGTCTGCGTGCTGGTCTTCCGCCGTGGCATCGTGGGCGAACTCCAGGCCCGCTTCGGCCGCCGCTGAACCTCAAGAACCGAACGGCATAAAAAGCCAACATCAGGAACCGCAAGATGGATCAACCGTCCCCTGGTCAATTGCTTTCTGATCAGCCGTTGTGGACTCCGTCGGAGGCGCGCGTGGCCGCCTCCAACCTGACGGCTTTCCGGCAGGCCGCGAGCGCCCGCTTCGGGCTGCGGCTGGACGATTACGATGCGCTCTACGACTGGTCGGTCGCCGGCAAGGAGGATTTCTGGCGCTTCCTGTGGGAGTGGGCCGGACTCAAGGGCGATCTCGGCGGCGTGGCGCTGGCCGATGGCGACAGGATGCCCGGCGCCCGCTGGTTTCCCGAGGCCAGCCTGAACTACGCCGAGAACATGCTCGCCAACGCGCCGGATGGCGAGGCGGTCGTCTTCTGGGCCGAGGACAAGGTCAAGCGCCGCTGGTCCGGCGGCGAGCTGAAGGCCGAGGTGTCCCGCCTCCAGCAGGCGCTCAAGGCCGCCGGCGTCGGCAAGGGCGACCGCGTCGCCGCCGTCGTGCCCAACATGCCCGAGACGCTGGCCGCCATGCTCGCCACGGCCAGCCTGGGGGCCATCTGGTCCTCCTGCTCCCCCGACTTCGGCGCCCAGGGCATCACCGACCGTTTCGGCCAGATCGAGCCGACGGTCCTCTTTGCTCCCGATGCCTACTGGTACAACGGCAAGAGCCACGACATCCGTGCGAAGATCGCCCAGGTGCTGACCGAGCTGCCCACCGTCAAGGCCGCGGTCATCATCCCCTACGTCAACGAGACGCCGGATGTCTCGGCCATCCGCGGCGGCGTCACCTGGGGCGACTTCATCGCCCCCTTCGCGGCGGCGGAACCGAGCTTCGAGCGGGTGGCCTTCAACCATCCGCTGTTCATCCTCTATTCGTCGGGCACCACCGGTAAGCCCAAGTGCATCGTCCACGGCACCGGCGGCACACTGCTCCAGCACGTCAAGGAGCACCGGCTGCACAGCGACGTGAAGCCGGGCGACCGGGTGTTCTACTACACCACCTGCGGATGGATGATGTGGAACTGGCTGGTCTCCGGATTGGCCGCTGGGGCGACGCTGCTGCTTTACGACGGCTCGCCCTTCGCACCGGACGGCAACATCCTGTTCGACTACGCCGACGCCGAGGGCATGACCCTGTTCGGCACCTCGGCCAAATTCATCCAGCAGGCCGAGAAGTCGGGGCTGGAACCGATCCGCACGCACCGGCTCGACACGCTGCGGGCGCTGGCCTCGACCGGCTCGCCGCTGATGCCGGAGAACTTCGCGTACGTTTATCGGGCGATCAAGACGGACATCCATCTGGCCTCGATCAGCGGCGGCACGGACATCGTGTCCTGCTTCGTGCTGGGCAACCCGACGGCCCCGGTGTGGGCGGGCGAGCTGCAGACGGCGGGGCTCGGCATGGCGGTGGCGGCCTTCGACGACTCCGGCCACGCGGTCAGCGGCGAGAAGGGCGAACTGGTCTGCACGCGGCCCTTCCCCTGCATGCCGGTGGGCTTCTGGGCCGACCCGGACGGGGCCAAGTATCGCGCGGCTTATTTCGAGCGTTTCCCCAACGTGTGGACGCACGGAGATTTCATCGAGCGCACGGTGCATGGCGGCTGGGTGATCTACGGGCGCTCGGACGCGGTGCTCAACCCCGGCGGCGTGCGCATCGGCACGGCGGAGATCTACCGGCAGGTGGAGCAGCTTCCGGAGATCCTGGAGGCGGTGTGCATCGGCCAGGAGTGGGACGGCGACGTGCGCGTCATCCTGTTCGTGGTGCTGCGCGAGGGGCTGACGCTCGACAAGGCGCTGGAGGACACGATCCGCAAGCGCATCAAGGAGAACTGCTCGCCACGGCACGTCCCGGCGCGCATCGTGGCGGTCAAGGACATCCCGCGCACGCGCTCGGGCAAGATCACCGAACTGGCGGTGCGCGACGCGGTGCACGGCCGCCCGATCAAGAACACCGAGGCGCTGGCCAATCCCATGGCGCTCGACGAGTTCCGCGAGCGCCCGGAACTGGAAGGCTGACCGCCGTTCCGCCCTCTCCCCGGACGGGGGGAGGGCACCCAAACCAACACGACAACAGAGGATAAGCCATGACCTTGACTCAGAAGGTCGCGGTGGTCACCGGCTCGACCAGCGGGATCGGCTTGGGCATCGCGCGGGCGCTGGCCGGGGCCGGGGCGGACGTGGTGCTGAACGGCTTCGGCGACGCGGCCGCCATCGAGGAACTGCGCGCCGGTCTGGTGGCGGAGTTCGGCGTGCGCGTCGGCTATCACGGCGCTGACCTGTCCAAGCCGGCGGAGATCGCCGCGCTGATCGGCCACGCGGAGGAGACGTTCGGTTCCGTCGACGTGCTGGTGAACAACGCCGGCATCCAGCACGTCGCCCCGGTGGAGGACTTCCCGGCCGACCGTTGGGACGCGGTGATCGCGCTCAACCTGTCCGCCGTCTTCCACGGCACCCACCACGCCCTGCCGGGCATGAAGCGGCGCGGCTGGGGGCGCATCCTGAACATCGCCTCGGTGCATGGCCATGTCGCGTCGGTCAACAAATCGGCCTACGTTGCGGCCAAGCACGGCGTGGTCGGGCTGACCAAGACGGTGGCGCTGGAGACGGCGGGCACCGGCGTCACCTGCAACGCCATCTGTCCGGGTTGGGTGCTGACCCCGCTGGTGCAGAAGCAGATCGACGCGATCGCCTCGACCAAGAACATCCCGGAGCCGCAGGCGAAGGCGGAGCTGCTCGGCGCCAAGCAGCCCTCCGGCGCCTTCGTGACGCCGGACGAGCTGGGCGGGCTGGCGGTCTTCCTGTGCTCCGATTCGGCGGCGCAGATGACCGGCGCCAGCCTGCTGATGGACGGCGGCTGGACCGCGCAGTAAGGGCGTTGTTGCCCTCTCCCGCCTCGGGAGAGGGAGGGACCCGCCGCGAAGCGGCGGGAGGGTGAGGGTGCCAGCAAGGATCAGTGTCTTGATCCTCGCACGGCCCTCACCCGGCCCTTCGGGCCACCCTCTCCCGGGGCGGGAGAGGGATTCCAAGTCACTTCTGGACGTTGGCGGCGGTCTGGCCGAAGAGGATCTTCTTGCCCTCGTCGGTGACCGACGGGCGCTTGGCCAGTTCCGCACCCTTCTCATAGGCGCGGACGGTCGCCGGGCGGGCCTGGATCGCTTCGAACCAGCGCTTCAACTCGGGGAAGTCGGCGAGGTTCTGGCGCTGCCGCTCGTGCGGGACGACCCAGGGGTAGCAGGCCATGTCGGCGATGGTCAGCTCGTCCCCGGCGATGAAGGCGCGGCCGGCCAGACGCTTGTTCAGGACGCCGTAGAGGCGGTTGGTTTCCTTCACATAGCGGTCGATGGCGTAGGGGATCTGTTCGGGCGCGTATTGCACGAAATGGTGGTTCTGCCCGGCCATCGGGCCGAGGCCACCCACCTGCCAGAACAGCCACTCCAGAACCGTCTTGCGGCCCCGCAGGTCGGCGGGCAGGAACTTGCCGGTCTTCTCCGCCAGATAAGTCAGGATCGCGCCCGATTCGAAGACCGACACCGGCTCCCCGCCGTCGGCCGGAGCGCGGTCGACGATGGCCGGCATGCGGTTGTTCGGGGACATCGCCAGGAAGTCCGGCTTGAACTGGTCCCCGGCGGAGATGTCCACGGGATGGATCGTGTAATCCAGCCCGGCCTCTTCCAGGAACAGCGTGATCTTGTGCCCGTTGGGGGTCGGCCAATAGTGAAGGTCGATCATGGCGGTCCTTCCGGTTTGTCTCCAGCCCCGAAAAGTGATGGAGCGAACGGTTTCAGGCAACCCGCGCCGTGCGCGGATCAGCCCTCCGGAAGGGGCAGGCGACGGGCGCAACGTCGCGGCCCCCGAAATGTTGAATACGCTGAACCGACAATCATCATGAGGACCGTCATGAGCGACGACCGGACACCCGCCACCCAGCCCCAGCGCAAGGACGACCGGATCGACGAGGCCCGGGACGGCACCGTCAAGCCCGACCAGGGCGGCGAGGCCGAACTGACCGAGAAGGAGGAGCAGAAGCGCGGGGGCGCCAACAAGTCCACGCCGGGGCCGATCTACGACGTGTGAGGCCGGGCCCTGACGACCAACCGTTTACGAGACGAGCGCCAGGGTGGGGTCGGGCGGTATCGGCGTGGCATCTTCCAACGTCCGGGCCACCTCGTCCAGCGGGGCGGCGACCACCAGCGGTTCGGAGCGTCCGGCGAAGGTGATCTCGGTCCGCTCCCCTTCGATCCCACGCAGGTACAGAACGCCCGCGGCGTTGATCAGGACCGGCGCCCCGGCGTGGTCGGTGAATTCGATGAACTTCATGCAGGACTCCCACGGAGGTTGCATCACGCTTGGACTGTCTCAAACACGCAAAGAGGGCGGCGGGTTCGCTTCTCCGGATGGCACTGCCCGTTCGGTGCCCCCTCGGCTCGCTCCATTGCGCGCAATCAGCCCCTTGATTGATGCACCGCATCGACAAACATGGGCGCTGCGGGCCACGTCGGCCCGCGCCGTCTGCCAACAAGGAACAGATGCCGTGAAGTTGCTCGTCGTCGAAGACGACCCGTTGATCGGGCCCGCCATCAAGGCCGTGATGGAGAATGCCGGATACACGGTCGTCGGCCCTCTGCGCGACGCCGCCAAGGCGACGCGGCTGGGGGTCCGGGAACAGCCGGATCTTGCCCTGGTGGACGTCTATCTGGCCGGAGGCGAGAACGGGCTGACGCTGGCCCGCAAGCTGTGGGAGGAGCACAACATCCCCTCCCTGCTGATCACCGGTTTCGACCACCGCGGCGAGGAGGCGCGCGATTTCGCGGTCGGCCTGCTGCGCAAGCCGGTGATGCCCGACGCGCTGGTCGATGCGGTCGGGGCCGTCGGGGAAATCCTGGCGGGGCTGCGCCCGTCCTCCATCCCCCCGGCGCTGGAACTGTTCGGGCGGCCCGAGCGTGCGAACGCCGCACCGCAGCCGGCGCCGCAGACCGCACCCCAACCCGCGCAACAGCCCATGCGGCGGCAGGGCTGAGGCCCTGAGGCCCCGCCCTGCCGTTTTCGCATGCTTTAAACAGTATCCTTAGACAATGACCGTTGGTCAGCGGTCCGGAGCGTCTTCCGGACCGCCCGCCGCGGGGGATTCCGCCGGCTGAGCGGAGTTCTGCGCGGGGGCCGCGGCGGATGGACCGTCCTGCGGCTTGATGTTTTCGGAGCCGTTGCTGGGGTCCAGCTCGACCCACTGGCGATGATCGCTCATGACTTGTCTCCCGTCCGTCTGTGGTCGCGTCCCGTGGTGCAGGAATGGTCCGATGAGGTGCCTCTCGTTTCTCGGATCGGGCGCCTGTCCTTTGGAATAACGCGTGGCGAAGGGATTCGATCAATCCCGAGCGAAGAAATCGGGTATTTTGTGAGGCAACCCTGTCAAGGGGGTTCTTTTAAAAGCCGCCGCGGGCCAGGGCCGGCTCGCCCCGCCGCAACAGCCGCCGGGCCAGCGACAGCGGGGCGCGCAGCATCCGCTTCACGGCGGCGCGGGGACCGAGCGGCTTCTCGATCGCGTAGTATTTGCGGATCGTCTCCCGCACCTCCCAGACACCGGTGAAGCCCCTGGGAATGACGAAGGCGTCGCCCTCCCCATGCTCCTGCGGCGCGCCGTCCCGGGGGGTGATGACCACCCGCCCGGCCAGCAGCACGCAGAACTCCTCATAGGGCCAGTCGGTCATGGCGATGGTGCCCGGCGTGCATTGCCAGACCCCGCAGGCGAACCGCCCCCCGCCGCCGTCGTAGAGGTTCAGGAAACTTTCCTGAGGATCGCCGGACAGCACGGTCCCGAAGACGGCGGGCTTGCCGGGGTCACTCCCGATCAGCCGCTGGTCGATGGGAACGAGCGCGCGGCGCGGCGGCGGGTTGCGGTCCATGGAAGTCACCCCTCCCGCACCAGCAGGGCGACGGGGAAGTCCCGGAAGAGGTCGGCGGCGGTCACCGCGTCCGCGGCCTCCAGCGTCCCGTCGGTCAGCGCGTTGCGCCAGCGCTGTCCGCGCGGCAGCGGGACGGAGGTGTCGCCCCAGTCCGGGGTCTCGCCCAGCGCGCCCACCAGACGCGGGGCGGCGACCACAACGGTGTCGTCGCCGAGGCGCCGGGCGAAGGCCACCACATGCTCCGCCCGTTCGCCCGTTGCCTCCAGCGGCAGGTACTCGCCCTTGGCGAACAGGTCGGGCATGGCCGCCCGCAGAGCCAGGGCGCGCCGGGTCAGGGAGAGCTTCACCGCGCCGTCCTGCCAGCGGCTCAGCAGGCTGCCGATCTCCGCCCCCTCAACCTCGTCGAGCAGGCGGCGGCGGGCGTCGTAGTCCACCGGGCGCCGGTTGTCGGGATCGACGAGGCTGAAGTTCCACAGCTCGCAGCCCTGGTAGATATCCGGCACGCCGGGGCTGGTCAGCTTCAGCAGGGTCTGGGTCAGCCCGTTGACCATGCCGATGCGGGCAAGCCGCTCCTGGAAGGGCAGGAAGGCGTCGAAGAAGGCGGTGCTGCGCGACACGTCCAGCGCGTCGTGGACGAAGCTGGTCATGGCGCTTTCGTACGCCTCGTCGGGGGCGGCCCAGGTGCTGTGGACCTTGGCCTCGCGCATCGACTTGGTCATGGCGCCGGCGAGGCGTTCCGCGAACTCCGTCATCGCCTGCGGGTCGAGGCTGGCGGGGTCCGCTCCGGTCAGCTCCGCCGGCCAGGCGCCGACGAGGAGCTGATAGAACAGATACTCGTCGTTGCGGTCGGGCGGGGCGGTGCCCTCCACGTCGCCGCGGCGGGCGCGCAGCAGGCGGCTCCAGGTCTGGATCTGGCGCTCCCACTCCTCCGGCATCTCCGACAGGGCGTAGAGGCGGGCGCGGGTGTCCTCGCCGCGCTTGGTGTCGTGGGTGGTGCTGCCCAGCATGGCGTGCGGCCAGCGCTCCGCCCGTTCGGCGTTGGCGTGGTGGAAGTTGGCGGTGCCGACCCCGAAATGCTCGGGATGCCCGCCCACCTCGTTCAGCGCGGCCAGCCGGTTGTAGCGGTAGAAGGCGGTGTCCTCCAGCCCCTTGGCCATCACCGGACCGCTGTACTGCTGGAAGCGCATGGCGAAGCGCAGCACCTGCTGGCGGCTGTAGCCGCTGCGCGGCTGGGCCACCAGATCGGTGGTCAGCAGCCTGTGCAGGAAATCATAGGCGGAGCCGTCGGTGTTCGGGTCGGCCTTGCGCGCCTGGGTGATCGCCCAGTCGATGCTCCGCCGGTCCAGCTCGCTGACGCCGCGCCAGTCCACATAGGTGCGGTAGACCGGGAAGCGGGCGATGGTCTCCTTCAGCGCCTGATGCAGGATGTTGGCGGTGAAGTCGGCGGTGCGCGGGTTGGCGCGGGCGATGCGCGAGGCCTGCCGGGCCAGCACGTGAAGCTCGCTGGCCATCTCGCTTTCCATGATGCGGATCTTGCTGGTCCGCACCACCTCGTCGAAGCTCTCGCGCCGTCCGGTGAAGTCGGCGTAGAGCTTGGTGAAGGCCTCCTCTCCCCGCGGGTCGACGAACAGCCCGCCCATCAGGTTGGCGAACTCGTAGCCGGTGGTGCCGTCGATCGGCCAGTCCTCGCGCAGTCGCTCGTGGCGGGCCAGGATCTTCTCGACCACCAGATAAAAGGGCCGCTCGGTCGCCTGGGCCAGCCGCTCGCAATAACCCTTGGGGTCGTAGAGGCCATCGATGTGATCGATGCGCAGCCCGTCCAGCGTGCCGTCGTCGACCAGCTTGAAGGCCAGCCGGTGGGCGACGTCGAACAGCTCCCGCTCCTCCATGCGCAGGCCGGCGAGTTCGTTGATGTTGAAGAAGCGGCGGTAGTTGATGTCGTCCGCCGCCACCTTGAAATAGGCGGCGCGCCAGTTCTGGGCGGCGATCAGCTCGGTCAGCCGGCGCCAGCTCTCCGGCTCGCCCTCCGCGCCACGGAAGCGCTTCAGCCGGCGCTCCACGGCCTCGGCGACATCGGGCTTCTCGGAGACCAGAGCGGCCAGCTCCGCCTTCAGGGCGTTGGCGCGGCGGATCTGGTGCGGGCGCACCTGATCGAGATGGCGGAAGGCGTCGCCGATGCGCTCCAGGTCCGGCTGGTCGTCGCCCAGGATCGTGCCGTAGTCGGCGGGCCGGATGGGCAGCTTGTGGGTGCCGTAGGCCCAGACGGCGAAGCCGCCGGCCTCCTTGTCGAAGCGCAGCTCCAGCCCGCCGGATTCCAGAACCGCGCCGAACTGGTCGCCGAGCAGCGGCACCAGCACCTTGCCGTGCAGGTAGCGGCGGTCGGGTTCCCACTCGATGTCGAAGTAGCCGGCGTAGGGGCTGTCTGGCCCCCATTCCAGCACGTCCAGCCACCAGCCGTTGTCGGCCCCGCCGACGCCCATGTGGTTCGGCACGAAGTCGAGGATCTGGCCCAGCCCGTTGCGCTTCAGCGCCTCGACCATGGCGTGGAAGGACTCCTCGCTGCCCAGCTCCGGGTTCAGGGCGTTGTGGTCGACGATGTCGTAGCCGTGGGTGCTGCCCGGCCGCGCCTTCATGTAGGGCGAGGCGTAGAGATGGCTGACCCCCAGCCGCGCCATGTAGTCGGCGATTCCGGCGGTGCGGTCGAAGCCGAACTCGGCGCGCAGTTGCACGCGGTAGGTGGCCAGGGGGATCGGCTTATCGGCGTCCGCCGCCATGGGTTGGTCTCCTGAAAATATGCCCTCTCCCCTCTGGGGAGAGGGGAGGGTGAGGGGGTTGCGCGTGTGCCGGACGTTCGGGAGTTGCGGGACCCCCTCACCCCAACCCTCTCCCCGGAGGGGAGAGGGGGTTATCGTCGCGTCTCCCATCGGCCACCGCGGCCGGCCGGGCGGCGGCCATGATGGCGGCGATTGCCCCGGCCTGCGGGCAGTCGGCCATGTCCTCCAGCGCGAGGCGCAGCTTGCGGCGCCAGTTGGGGTACTGGTCCACCGTGCCGGGCAGGTTCACCTGCTCCAGCTCGGCGGTCAGGTCGTCCATCTGGACCATGGCGATGGCCGAGCCGGTGCGGGCCAGGAAGGCGTGCACCGCGTGGCCCAGCGCCTCGCTGTAGGGGCTGTCGGGGCCGAAGCTGGCGGGCAGCGGCAGGAAGGCGTCGGCCAGGGCCTCCAGCAGGCGGGCGCGTTCGGCCATGCGGCGGTCGCGCTGGCGCTCCGCCTCGCCTTCGGCGGGGTAGAGCCCGCGCTCCTCCTTCAGTGTGATGTCGTGCCCCTCCCACCAGCCGCGCAGCGTGGCGAGGTCGTGGCTGCCCACCGTGGCGAGCGCCGCGTAGGGGTAGTCGTCGGGGCCGCGGAACCCGCCGTCCTCGGTCCATTCGAAGAACATCACCCGGTAACTCAGGACACCCGCCTCCGCCATGCGCTCGCGGAATCCCTCGGGCACGGTGCCCAGATCCTCGCCGACCACGAGGCAACGGTTGCGCTGGCTCTCCAGGGCCAGGATTCCGAGGAGGTCGTCCATCGGGTAGGCGACGTAGGCCCCTTCGGAGGGCGGGTGCCCCTCCGGTATCCAGTAGACGTGCTGGAGCGCCATGGCGTGGTCGATGCGCAGCGCCCCGGCGTGGCGCATGTTGGCGCGCAGAAGCTCGATGAAGCGGGCGTAGCCGCCTTCGCGCAGCGCGTGGGGGTGGAAGGGCGGCAGGCCCCAGTCCTGCCCGGCCGGGTTGAACAGGTCGGGCGGGGCGCCGACATGGGCCTGCGCCACCACCACATGCGGGTCGGCCCAGGTCTCCGCCCCGCCGCTGTCCGCCCCGACGGCAAGGTCGCGGAAGAAGCCGACGGCCATGCCGCGCTCCCGCGCCCTCTCCGCCGCCGCCTGCAACTGGCTGTCGGCCAGCCATTGCAGCCAGACGAAGAAGTCGATGCGCTCCCGCCGCTCCTCGGCGAAGCGGCGGACGGCGGGGGAGGTGGCGTCCCGATACTCCTCCGGCCAGCGGCGCCAGTCGGGTGTGCCGTCCTTGGCGAACCGCTCGCGCAGGGCCTGGAAGGTGCAGAAGCGCTCCAGCCCCTCGCCCAGCTCGGCCCGGAAGGCGGCGAGCGCCCGACGCCGCTCCGCGCTGCCCTCGCTTTGGAAATGGGCGAACAGACGTTCCAGGACCGGCAGCTTCAGCGCCGCCACGGTGGCGTAATCGACCAGCGGCGCGGCCTCCGCCGCCTTGACGTCCCGCAGGAACGCCTCATCCGCGATCATGGCGCGGGCCTCGGCGCAGCCCATCAGTTCCGGCACCGCCAGCACGTCGATGTAGAGCGGGTTGAGGAACAGGCGGTTGGCCGGGGAATAGGGGCTGGCCTGATCGGGCTGGTCGAGGAACAGGGCGTGCAGCGGGTTCAGCCCGACGATGCCCGCCCCACGCGCCGCCGCCATCTCCGCGACATTGACGAGGTCGCCGAAGTCGCCGATCCCCCAGTCCCCGGCGCAGCGCAGGGCGTAGAGCTGGACCGACAGGCCCCAGATCCGCTCGCCCATCTGGAGCGGGGCGGGCAGATGGCAGGTGGCGGGGGCGGCGATGACCGTCGTCTCCAGGCCGGGATGCTCCGCCCGCAAGCCGTCGACGTCCAGCCGCAGCCGGTGGTAGCCGGGCGCCGGAGCTGTGCCGAGGTCGAGGCGGCGCACCTCGAAGTGTTGCCCACCCACGCCCGCCTTGCGGACCAGCGGCAGGTCGCCGAAATCGGCCTCGCCGCTGCGGTCGCCCCCGCCCTCCAGCGTCAGGGTCCAGCGCAGCGTCCCGCTGCCTTCCGGCAGGGTGACGGTGACGGAGAAGGGCGGACGGTCGATGCGCAGCACCGCCACCGGGGGCAGGGGACGGGCCAACTCGCGCCGCTCCAATGCCGCCAGCGCCTCTTCCGGATCGTCGGCGTCCACCTCCATGGCGGCGAGCAGGGCGCGGATGGTGCCCTCCGACGCCTGGACGGTCTCGCCCGACGCGCCGGTGTAGTGCGTCTCGATCCCCATCCGCTCGCCGAGCCGGTCGAGCGCCGTCGTCTCCTCGATGGTCCACAGGACGGACAACGGCGCCATGGTTCCACCGTCGAGCCCGTCGCCCTCGGTCCACAGGGCGCGGCCCACGGCCTCGCCCATGCCCGTCACGGGCGCGTCGGACAGGTTGGCGAGCAGATGCAGGCGGCTGCCGTCGCCCAGCCGCCAGGAGACGCGGATGCCCCGCCCGTCGATCACCTCGTGGGCGGCCGCCCCGCCGGGCGCGTTCTCCAGCCGCGGCGCGATCTCCTTGCGGCGCACCGCCAGGATGCGGCGGTACCAGTCCAGCCATTCCCCGTGCTCGCCCGTCTCGCGGTCGTCCCAGTCGAGCTTGGCCGACTGGAAGGTTTCCGGCGCGGTCGGGTCGGGGATGCGGTCGCGCACCGCCGGGTCCTGGAATTCGGGGAACTTGGCGAACTCCTCCCGCCGGCCGTTGCGCACCGCCTCGGCCAACTCGTCGGCGAAGTCGCAAAAGAAGGGGAAGGGGCGGTCAGACGCCCATTCCTCACCCATGAACAGCATCGGGATGCCCGGCCCCAGCAGATAGAGCGAACTCGCCGCCCGTACCGCCTCGGGCCGCGAGAAGCGGGTGATGCGGTCCCCGAAGGCGCGGTTGCCGATCTGGTCGTGGTTCTGGATGAAGGTGACGAAGGCGGTCGGCGGCAGGTGCGCCGACGGCTCGCCTCGCGCCTCGCCGCCGCGGTAGGAGGAGGCGTGCCCCTGGAAGGCGAAGCCCTCGGCCATGGCGCGGGCCAGCTTCACCGCGTCGCCCGCGTAGTCGGCGTAATAGCCGGCGTCCTCGCCGGACGCCCAGACGTGCAGGCAATGGTGCAGGTCGTCGTTCCACTGCGCGGTGTGCCAGCGCGGGTCCCCCTCCGGATGGCGTTCCAGCAGGTGGGCTTCGTTCTCGTCGTTCTCCAGCACGAGATGGACGTGGCGGCGGCAGCGCACGGCGTCCTGCACGCGCTCCGCCAGCTCCTGGAGGAACAGCTTGTCGCTGTCGTCGAGGATGGCGTGGACCGCGTCGAAGCGCAGCCCGTCCATGTGGAACTCCTCGATCCAATAGAGCGCGTTGTGGATGAAGTAGTCGCGCACCGTGGCGTTGCGCGGCCCGTCCACGTTGATGGCGTCGCCCCAGGGCGTCTTGTGCCGGTCGGTGAAGAAGGCCTTGGCGTAGGCGTGGAGGTAGTTCCCGTCCGGCCCGAAATGGTTGTAGACGACGTCGAGGAAGACCATCAGCCCCTTGGCGTGGGCGGCGTCGACCAGCGCCTTCAGATCCTCCGGGCGGCCATAGGCGGCGTCCGGGGCGTAGGGCAGCACCCCGTCATAGCCCCAGTTGCGGGCGCCGGGGAAATCGGCCACCGGCAGCAGCTCGATGGCGGTGACGCCAAGCTCGACGAGGTGGTCGAGCTTGTCGATGGCGGCGCGGAAGGTGCCCTCCTCGGTGAAGGTGCCGACGTGAAGCTCGTACAGCACCGTCTCGTGCCAGGGGCGCCCGGTCCAGGCGGCGTCGGACCAGCGGAAGACGGTGGGGTCGATCACCTCGCTCGGTCCGTGCACGTCCTCCGGCTGGTGGCGTGAGGCCGGGTCGGGCACGCGCAGCCCGTCCGGAAGCTCGAATTGGTAGCGGCTGCCCGCCTGGGCCTGGGCGGTGGTCCATTCGAACCAGCCGTCGGCCCGCCGCACCATGGGCAGCAGGGCCTGGGTGTCCTCCAGCCACAGCGAGACTTGCTCGGTGCCCGGCGCCCACAGGGTGAAGCGGACGGAGCCGTCGGGCTGCACCTGAGCGCCGAAGGGCATGGTGTGGGCGCGCGCCTCGCCGAGGCGAGTGGCGCCGGGGGCGGCCAGCCCGACCGGGCCGGATGCGCGGTCGGCCACCTCCGGCCCGGCGTCGGCGCCCAGGATCCCGATGGCCCCGGCCAGCGGGATGGCCAGCCAGTCAGGCCGGTTCGCCAGCTCGTAGCCGATCTCGTAGAGCGCCTTCTCCAGCAGGAAGAGTTTCAAAAGCTGCGTGGCGGTGGTCGCGTCGGCGGGCCAGCCCGGGCAATCGCCGATGGCCTCGCGGTAGCCGGCGACGAAGGCGGACGCCGCCTCCCCCTCCCACCAGTTCAGCCAGGCGGTGCGGGCGCCGCGCGCCGTCTCGTCCAGGGTGTTGGGCAGGTCGGCGGGCAGGGCGGCCCGCGCCCCGGCGGCGGCGTAGGTGATGGAGCGCAGCATCCCCGCCACGTCGCGCAGGATGCAGTGCTTGGCCCGCCGCTCGGCCAGCGGGCGCATCGGCTCGCCCTCGAAATCGACGATGAACAGGTCGTCCTTGCCAGCCAGCACCTGCCCCAGGTGATAGTCGCCGTGCAGGCGCATGGCGTGGAAGGTGCCGCGCGGCGGCGTCAGCGTCTCGATCTGCCGCATCACCGTCGCCTCGCTGTCGGCCAGGGATGCGGCGTAGGGGGCGAGGTCGGCGTCCAGCCGCGGGGCGGCTTCGCGCAACTGGCCCAGCACGCGGCGGGCGAGGCTGCGCACCCCATCCGCCCAGCCCTTCAGCATAGCGGGGGTAACGGGTTCCGGCGTGAAGGCGTCGCCGCCACCGGGGGTGGCGAGTGCCCGGTGCATCTCCGCCGTGCGGCGGCCCAGCCGGCGCATGAAGGTCATCAGGGCGACGTCGTCCGCCGTGTCGTCGTTGAAGCGCGCGACGCGCTTCGCCAGCTCGGCGGTGACATGGCTCCAGGCGTCGCGGGCGTCGGGGACCAGCTCCTGCAGGATGCACAGGGTGGCGGCCTCGCCGTCGCCCGTGCGCTCCACCCAGCCGAGCAGGGCGGGGGTGTTGCGGAAGTTGGCGACCTCGGTCAGGAAGCGCCCGACCTCCAGCTCCGGATGGGTGCCGGACTCCAGCTTGCGCAGCCCCTTCAGGATCGCCGCATCGCCGACGCGGACGGAGGTGTTGGATTGCTCCGCCCCCGTCCAGCGCAGCGGGGCGCCGCCGTCCAGCGCGCCCTTTACGGTGTCGAAGGCGCGGCTGCGGCCATAGCGCAGGCCGCCGTTCTCGCCGCCCTTGCGGATGCCGTCGAGCAGGGCGCGAACCACCTCCTCGTCGCCATAGCCGTCGCGCAGGCTGCCCGTCCAGGGGAGCGCATCGGGACCGGCGATGACGAAGGGGTCCGCGCCGTCGGCCTTGTCGTCGCGGTCGAGCACCAGGGGAAGCTGGTAGAGCTGCGGCTCGCGCCCCGGTGCCTCCACCCGCAGCAGGCAGAGCTGGGCGGAACCGGAGGCCAGCGGGAGGGGCAGCGCATCGACGATGCGCACGGTGGGCGTGCCGGCATCCTTGGCGGCGTACCAACGCCGTCCGGTCAGGAAGCCGGGAAGCAGTTTGTCCTGAAGCAGGGACAGGGCCTCGCCCTCGATGGGGCCGGAAAAAGCGTTCGATTTGGGCGCTGTCGGCAAGACACGTCTCCCCTGTTGGGCGGCACGGCTCGCACAACAACCGGGGCGGTGCGGTGTTCCTCCCGCCTAACCGTAGGTGGCTAGCCGTCGGACATGCGCGGATGGTGGGGCAGGCGGCCCAGCCGGCCGATCCGTTCGGCCAGTTGCAACGCTTCGACCACGTCGTCGAGCCGCCCGCACTGCATCAGCGTGTGGGCGTGGGTGTTGAGCGCGGCGACCACCGCGCGTTCGTCGGACACGCCATCGGCCGGGCGTCCCTCACGGTCGAGGATGACCGCACCGAGCGCGGCCAGCGCCTCCGCCGACAGATTCACGGCGTCGAGCATCGCCGCGTCGTCCTTCTCCGCGGCGTTCAGCACGGGTTCCAGCACCTCGGCGAGCAACCGGGGATTCATGAAGGCACGCTCCTGACGGCATCTGTGCTTTAAAACACTGAAGATGGCCCGTTGTGCCGCCGCCGCAAGCCGATGCTCCGTCAACTGAACGGGAGGTAGAGGCGCTTGCGCTTCCCAAATTCCACCGCCCGGAGGGGAGAGGGGCCCTGAATCCTGTCTGACGGCTGGGAAGGCGCAGGCAGGCCTGAACCGGCGCACCGCCGTTTGCCTTGTCTCCGGCCGCATCTCCCATTTTGTATGAATTCCGGCGGCGTATTGGATGCATTCAAATTGACATTGTCAGCCTTGATGGTGCATACGATCACGCATTGCATGCAGGCATTGCTTGCCATTGCCCTCGAAGGAACACGCGATGTCATCCGAACAGGAGTGGCCGCCTCTTCCCCCGTTCAGCACCGGCGCGCGTGGTCGCTGCCCACGCTGCGGCCAGGGTCATCTGTTCAACGGCTTCCTGGCGCTGCGCTCCCACTGCGAGGTCTGCGGTCTGGACCACTCCTACGCCGACCCGGCCGACGGCCCCGCCTTCTTCGTCATCTGCTTCGCCTCCATTCCCACGGTCATCCTGGCGCTCTGGATCGAGGTAAAGTTCGAGGCCCCTTACTGGGTGCACCTCGTCACGACCCTGCCGTTCCTGTTGCTGACCTGTGTGCCGCCCTTGCGGCCGTTGAAGGGGTGGCTAGTGGCCAGCCAGTACGTCTACAAGGCTGAGGAAGCCCGTTTCGTTGCCGCCCCACCAACCCACCCGTCTGCGGCTCCGCCCGCAGACAAAATCTCACGCTCGACCTGACTGTCGTCAGGTTTCCTTGACGATAGACGGTGTCATAGCCTGGAGATGTTCAAAATGTACGACTGGTTCCCTTTGGTCTTCTTCCCATTCAAAATTATCGTGTTGGGAACGGGCATGTTCTTCGCCATCAAGTGGCATCACGATAAGGCGAAGCAGGAGAAAGCGAAGAAGGACAACGAAGCCAACGCATCGTAGGCGCCCGCCGAAAACAGCGGCCGCCATCGCAAGGCATCGGACAGGACTTACGCCTCCAGGACGGATTCGACCTCGGACAGGTCGCTCAGGCGGCGGGCCAGCTTGTCCGTGCACTGGATTTCCAGGATGCCGAAGCCGGCGTTGGGCGCGATCGCGTGAAGATCGCCGGCCATGCCGTTCTGGCTGGCGAAGCGCTTGAGCCGCTCCACCATGGCGTCGCGCTCGGGCCGTCCCGGACGCAGGCCGGGCAGGGGGCGGGTGAACAGGACCTTGTAGCGTTTGAACATGGCGTGAGCCATGGGAGAGGCTCCCGACCTGCGGAATGGAGATGGACGCGCCAGGGGATGTGGCACGTCCGCTCCATCGCTGCAAGCCTTTCGGGCCGGGATCAGTCCCCAGCCTCAGTCCTTGCTCGGCTCCACATTCTCCGCGCCCTTGCGGGTGCCGCCGAAACGGTCGGCGCCCTTGGCGTCAGGGGCATCCGGCTTCTTGTGGTTGCCGGTGTTCTGCTGGTCGTCGGTGTGCTTGACGGTTTCTTCGGTGTGGGGCTGCTTCATCGCGGGGCCTCATGCTCCGTTCGGAATGGTCACCCCATCAACCGGTCAGGCTCGCGCCCGTTCCCTCAGATCACATTCGTCTCCAGCAGGGGGCGGTTCTCCACCAGACGGTCATAGGCGAAGGCCGACAGGTTCAGGCTGCGGTAGGCGCCGGTCGTGATCAACTCCGCCAGCCCGCGCCCGGCGCCCGGCGCCTGTTGCAGGCCATGGCCGCTGAAGCCGTTGCAGAACAGGAGGTTGCGAAGCTCCGGATGCGGCCCGATGACGGCGTTCTGGTCGATCTCGTTGTATTCGTAGAAGCCGGCCCAGGCGTTGGTGACCTTGATCGCCTCGAAGGCGGGGACGCGTTCGGCCAGCGCCGGCCACATCATCTCCTCGAACAGGTCGTGCTCGACCGTCAGGTCGTCGGTGTCCGGGTCGCGGTCGGCGGGCGGTGGAGCGCCGCAGATGAACTGCTTGCCCTCGGGCCGGAACCACACGCCGGACGGATCGATGACCAGCGGGCAGCCGGGAAGCTCTTCCCGGCAGTCGAACACGAAGACGCAGCGCTTGCGCGCCGACACCGGCAGGTCCACCCCGGCCATGGTGGCGACGCGGCGGGCCTGCGGCCCGGCGGCGTTGACCGCCACCCCGCAGGACAGCCGCCGCCCGTCGGCCAGACGCACCGCGGTGACCTTGCCCTCGGCGGTGTCGATGCCCGCGACCTCCCCGGCGATCATGGCGACGCCCAGCGCCTTGGCCTTGCGGCGGAAGGCCTGCATCAGGCTGTAGCCGTCGAACCAGCCCTCCCCGGACAGGCCGAGCGAGCCGAGCGCGATCCCTTCCACCGACAGCCAGGGGAAGCGGGCGGTCAGGTCCTCCGGCGACAGCAGCGCCACGTCGGCGCCGCAGGACAGCTGGATGGCGTTGTTCCGGCGCAGGATGTCCGCCCCGGCCCCGGTCGCCAGATAGAGATAGCCCGGCTCGCGCAGGCCCAGATCCACCGGATCGCCGTCCACGGACAGATGTTCCGTCGCGTTGCGGATGAAGGACAGGCCGAACTGCGACAGCGCGATGTTCGCCGGCGTCGAGAACTGCTGCCGGATCGAGCTGGCCGACAGGGCGGAGGAGGCGCGCTGGTAGGTCGGGTCCCGCTCCACCACCGCCACGGTGCCGCCGAAGCCGGGGTCGTTCGCCAGGAAATAGGCGACCGCGCAGCCCATCACACCACCGCCGACGATCACGACGTCGTACCGATCCGCCATCGAACGCTCCCGAATTAACCTTGTTTATCGTTCCGGTGATCGGGCCAGAAGGCGGGGCCGCCGTCAAGAGGGCTCAGGAGGCCCAGCGCTCACAGTCCAGCGCTCATGGCCCAGCGCTCACAGCCCGGCGATGGCGCGGGCGACCGTCATCCACTCGTCGCCCGGCTCGGCGTCGCGCAGCGCCAGAAGCGGCGGCCAGACGCCCAGTTGGCTGCGGCGGCGTTGGGTGACGAAGCGGTCGATCTCCTCCGGCGTCGGCAGGCGGTCGGCCTTGCGCTGGTTGCAGCGGCGGTGCGCCAGCACGACGTTCGGCGCCGCGTCGAGTCCGCCGTAGGCCAGCGGAATCAGATGGTCGAAGGTCGCCTTGGCCCCCACCGGCTCTCCGCAGTAGAAGCAGCACCCGCCCTGTTGGACGTCCATGAGGCGGTATTCGTCGGGGCTGACGGGCATGGCAGGGTCTCCAGGGTGGGGGCCTCCTGTAAGGCTTACACCGGCAGGCGGATCAGCACGCGCAGGCCGCCGTAGGGGCTGTCGCTGAGCGTGATGTCGCCGCCGTGGCTGCGGACGACGTCGCGGGCGATGGTCAGCCCCAGCCCGGCGCCGCCGGTCGCCTGGTTGCGGGAGCTGTCCAGCCGGAAAAAGGGTTTGAACACATCGTCGCGGGACGCCTGCGGGATGCCCGGCCCGTCGTCGTCCACCAGGATGTCGATGAAGCCGTCCTCGCGCTCCGCTCGCACCCAGATGCGGTCGCCGTGACGCCGGGCGTTGGACAGCAGATTGGCGAGGCAGCGCCGCGTCGCGTTGGGGCGCAGCGGCAGGGTCAGCCCGTCCGGTGCTGCCAACGCCACCTCCGCCCCCTCGCGGCGGACGCCGGAGACCACCTCGTTGAGGATGCGGGTCAGGTCGGTCGGCTGAACGGTCTCCGTCCCTTCGCCGCGGGCGAAGGCCAGATAGCCCTCGATCATCATCTCCATCTCGGTGACGTCGGTCAGAAGCTCCTCGACCTCCGGCCCGTCGCCCAGCATGTCCAGCGCCAGCTTCATGCGGGTCAGCGGCGTGCGCAGGTCGTGGCTGACGCCGGCCAGCATCTCCGTGCGCTGGGTGATCTGGCGGTGGATGCGCTCGCGCATGCGCAGGAAGGCGACGGCGGCCTGCCGCACCTCGGTCGCGCCCTCCGGCTTGAAGTTGCGCACGTCGCGGCCCTTGCCCAGCGCGTCCGCAGCGGCGGCCAGCCGCTTGATGGGGCGGATCTGGTTGCGCATGAAGATGATGGCGACGGTGAACAGCACCAGGGCCGAGCCGACCATCCACAGGATGAAGATGTAGCTGGTCGGGCTGAACAGGCGGCGTTCCGGGGACATCACCGACAGCACGCCGTCGGGCATCTGCACGCGGATCTCGTACCATTCGCGGGTGATCCGGGTGTTGATGGCGAAGGGCCGCCGCACCCGCTCGTGCAGCGCCTTGCTGAGCGTGTTCTCCAGCATGCCGCGCAGCTTCGGCGGGTGGTCCGGCAGGGTGCTGCCGGGCTCCAGCGTCACGATCAGGTCGGTGCTGCGCGCGGTGGCGGCCAGCGTCCAGTTGCGCCCTTCCGGGGTCGGGTCGTGCTCCAGCATGCCGATGACCATGGCGATGTCGCCGGCCACCGCGAAGGCCAGCCGGTTCGTCATGGTGTCCCAGTGCCGGTCGTAGAAGATCCAGGTGGCCACCGCCTGGGCCAGGATGACCGGCGTCACGATGATCAGCAGCGAGCGGCCGAACAGCGTCCGGGGCAGGAACCGCTTCAGCAGCCCCGTCTGCTCGCGGCGCGGCATCGGCATCGGAGCGGCGGCGGTGTCGGTGGTCATGGTCCTGGTCCTGGCTTTTCGCCGGACCCGTTACGGGTCCGGCCTCAACACATAGCCCTCGCCGCGCACCGTGTGGAGGTAGCGCGGCTCCCGCGGGTCGGGTTCGATCTTGCGGCGCAGCCGGGTCACCTGCACGTCGATGGTGCGGGCGTTGCCGGCGACCTTGCTGCGCTCCGTCAGCTCCTCGCGCGAGAAGATGGTGCCGGGGGAGGCGGCGAGCACGCGCAGCAGCCCGGCCTCCGCCGTGGTCAGTCGGACCACCTCCTCGCCCGCCCGCAGCTCGTCGCGGTCGGGCAGGTAGATCATCGGGCCGAGCTTGACCGGCTGCGGCGGCACCGGGTCCGCCGGGCGGCTGGCCTGACGGCGCAGGATCGAATTGATGCGCAGCAGCAGCTCGCGCGGGTTGAAGGGCTTGGCGAGGTAGTCGTCGGCCCCGGCCTCCAGCCCGGCGATGCGGTCGTCCGGCTCGCCCCGCGCGGTCAGCAGCAGGATGGGCAGGTCGCGCTCCCGCCGCAGCGATTCGGTCAGCTCCAGCCCGGTCTCGCCCGGCATCATGATGTCGAGAACCAGCAGGTCGAAGGCGAGCCCGGCCAGCTTGGCCCGCGCCTCCGCCGCGTCCTTCGCGGTGGCCACCAGGAAGCCGTTGCCGGCGAGATACTTGCGCAGCAGCTCGCGCAGGCGGGTGTCGTCATCGACGACCAGAATATGGGGCTGGTCTTCTTCGGTCATGGCGCGACTGTAGCGCAAGCGGGCGCCGCGCACCAAGGGAAGCGGCAGCGGCGGGACAGGGCATCGGGCCGCACGTCAGGTCCCGCTTCAGGCCCCGCTTCAGACGGCCGCGTCGGCGCCCGCGGTCAGCTCCGCCAGGGTGGTCAGGATGCGGTTGGGCGGGGCGGGCTTGGTCAGCACGAGGCAGCCCGCATCCTTGGCGGCGCGCACGAGGTCGGCGGAGAGTTCCCCGGTGAGCAGGATGGCCGGAACGTCCCGTCCCAACACGCCGCGAAGCGTCTGGATGCCGCTCAGCCCGTCGGTGCCGCCGGGCAACCGGTAATCGCTGAGGATCGCCGAGGGCGCCTGGAGGGTTGCCTGGGCGGCGGCGAGGGCGGAATCGAAGCTGTCGGCCGCCATCACACCGGCCCCGGCCTGCTCCAGCAGCAGGGTCAGGGAGCTGCGCTGCAACGGATCGTCCTCGACCACCAGCACCCGCCGTCCGGACAGGCGCCCCGGAGAGGATTCGGCAGTGCGCTCCGGAGGGATGGGGGGCGCCGCGGGGGGCGTCAACTCCGGCCGGGAAACCTCCACGGCCAGCGGGACGGCGGGGGCAGCGACGCGGGGCAGGGTAACGGCGAAGACCGAGCCGCGGCCGACCCGCGACCGGACCTCAAGCGGATGGCCGAGCAGGCGGGCGGTGCGCTCGACGATGGAGAGGCCGAGGCCGGCGCCGCGCGACCCGTCGCGGGCAGGATTGCCGATCTGGTAGAATTCCTCCCAGATCGTGCCCAGCTCCGCCTTGGCGATGCCCTGGCCGCTGTCCCAGATCTCCACCCGCAGGCCGTCGCCGTGCGGCCGCACCCCGACGACCACCCCGCCGCGCGCCGTGTATTTGACGGCGTTGGACAGCAGGTTGCGCAGGATCGGCTGAAGCCGCGCCGGATCGCTGCGCACCCAGGCTTTGGTGGGCATCACGGTCAGCCGCAGGCCCTTGCCCTCGGCCTCCGCCCGCAGTTCGGCGGCGAGTTGGTCGAGCAGCGGGGCGAGGGGGAAGGCGCCGACCTCCACCGGCACCACCCCGGCCTCCAGCCGCGACAGGGTCAGCAGATCGTCGAGCAGCCGCTGCCCGGCCTGGAGCGACGCCGAGGCCATGGCGCCCAGCTGCTGGAGCGTCGGGTTCGGCGCCTCCTTCAACAGCAACTCGTGGAAGGCGGCCAGACCTTGCAGGGGCTGGCGCAGGTCGTGGCTGACGGTCGCCAGCACCTTCATCTTGGCGAGGCTGGCCATCTCCGCGCTGCGCAGGGCCTTCTCCAGGTCCGCCGTGCGCTGGCGGACGCGCTCGTCCAGGCTCTGGTTGGCGCGCAGAAGCTCCGCCCGGACCGTCTCCTCCCGCCGGGCGCCGGCCAGGGCAAAGGCGAACAGCAGGGACGCGCCGGTCAGGATGCCGCCGCTGACCGTCGTGGTCCACAGCGCGCGTTCCCGCCAGGGGGCCAGCACCTCGGACAGGGGACGGCTGGCCACCACCACGATCGGGAAGCCGGTCAGCATCCGCGCGGCGGTGATCTGCGTGCCCTCAATGATTGCCGGGCCGTCCGGCGGGTCCCAGGGCTGGGGCCAGGCGGTGGTGGGGGGCTCGACGGCGCTGTCCGGCGGCCATTCCGCCAGCTTCTCCTTGGCGCTGGTGAACAAGGCCAGCCGGGCGCCCTCGCCCCAGCCGGCCTCCCCGTACATCTGCGAGAAATAGGTGTTCTGGATGCCCGCCACCGCAATGGCCTGGAGGGTTCCCTCCTCGTCGCGCAGGGCGCGGCTGATGGTGAAACGTCCCTGGCGGATGCCGGGGCCAGGGATTTCGGGGCCGGGCAGGTAGGACCCGACATGGAGCGCCGGCGGCGGTCCCTGGGTGACGCCCAGATGGGCCTGGGCATAATCCCGCTCCGACAGGTCGCGGGGCGGCGGCGGGTGTTCCGCGCTGTCGAGAAGCAGCCGGCCCTGGGCACCGAGCGCCCAGACGCCGCCGACCTGCGGCAGGCGTTCGGCGCGGGCGTGCATGGCGGCCTGGATGCGCCGCCCCTCGTCGGGGTCGCGGCGGTCCCACCGTTCCAGCGCGTCGAGCAGCATGCGCAGCTGGGCGTCCCCCGCTTCGATGGCACGGCTGGCGTGTTCGTCGAGCAGATGGGCGGTCGCGGCGAACTCGCGGCGGGCCTGTTCCAGCGTGACGTGGCGGTCGCGCGACACCGACAGGGCGGACACGCCGACGCACAGAGCGGCAAAGGTCAGGAACGCGGCCACGAGATGGGCACGCTGCATGCCGCCGGCTCCTTCAGGAAAGCTAAGGCAAAAGAATCGGGCCGAAAAAACTATGGGCTAAGCAACAAGCCGGGGACAACTCTGCCGAAGGGCAGGGCCGACACCGACGAACGAGGCAAGAGTCGTGAGTCGAAACAAGTGCGCGGGGCTTTGTCCGAAGGGTTCGGGTTGCATCCGGGCCTTTCGATCCCCACATGAAAAGAGTCGAATTTCTTTGGGTTTACGGTCCGCTTGCAGATCGCTGCGTCTGGTCCTTCCCCTCGGTGATTTGATGTGAACCCGTGGCACGAGCGCCATGGGAAACCTCGTTCAAGGAACTACCAGATGGCTACTGGAACCGTGAAATGGTTCAACACCACCAAGGGCTACGGCTTCATCCAGCCGGATGACGGGACGGCCGACGTGTTCGTCCACATCTCCGCCGTTGAGCGGTCGGGCATCAACATTCATGAAGGCCAGAAGCTGTCCTACGAACTCCAGCGCGACCCCAAGAAGGGCAAGAGCGCCGCGGCCAACCTGAAGGAAGCGTGATTTTCAGCTCCGATTTTTGTCGGGGCCGCTCTTCAGGGGCCGGTTGCCCCCAATCCTGTAACAGCCGCTTCACAAAAGAAACGCATGCTCCATGGACCGCCGGGACCGCCCGGGTGGTGCCATGGGGCACGATGACGATCACAGGAGGCATGCATGGCATCCGATAACCGCAGCGCGGATCGGAATGATCTCGACTCCATGACCCGCGAGTTTCTTGCGAAGGGGGGTAAAATCGTTCAGTGCCCGCCGGGGTCCTCGGACAGCGTGGTGTACAAGCGCACGTCCTTCCGCCGCCGCGGCGCCGCGAACGCCGCGGGCAAGGACGGGGCGGAGGGCACGGCCGGCACGCCGCCGGCGGATGCGGCTCCCGCCGCCGCCGAGCCGGCCCCGACACCGGCCAAGGATTGAGTTGACCGGAGAGTGAGTTGGCCGGGGATTGACCCGACGGGTTTTCGGTCCGGTTCCTACCGCTTCACGGCGGCGAGCCGGGCCGGCACCGGGGGGGCGAACTTCACCCGGTCCTCCTCGTCCATCATGCCCAGCATCACCTTGCGGAAGCCCTCCACGGCCTCCGCCCCGGCCATGCGGTAGGCGCGGGCGATCCGCTGCCGCTGCGTTTCGGAAAGCTGGCGTTCCAGCTCCACACCCTTTTCGGTCAGTTCCAGCAGACGCTGCCGCCGGTCCCGCACGCCCGTCTGCTGCTGGATGAATTCCTGCCGGACCAGCTCCCCCAGCACGCGCGACAGGCTCTGCTTGGTGATCTTGAGGATCGCCAGAAGCTCCGACACGGTGATCTTCGGGTAGCGCCCGACGAAATAGATGACGCGGTGGTGCGCCCGGCCGAAGCCGATCTGCGCCAGGATCTCGTCCGGCTCCGCGGTGAATTCCCGATAGGCGTAGAACAGCAGCTCCATGCCCGTGCGAAGTTCCTCTTCGCGCAGGAAAAGCTGGTTCACGCCCGCTTTTATGTCAGCCATGTTGACGTGATCGGTGCGATTCGTTACAAATGGGTCAATAAGCCAGACATAAACGAACAAAGCCCGCGAGACAAGCGCGGCTTTCGACATTTCCATTCCAAGTCCCGAGCAACGGGCCAAAGACCAAGGTGGGAACCGCCATGTCCATCCTTCCCTTCGACGACCGCGACGGCGTGATCTGGTACGACGGCGCGCTGGTGCCGTGGCGCGACGCGAATCTGCACGTCCTGTCGCACGGCCTCCACTACGCGAGCTGCGTGTTCGAAGGCGAGCGTGTCTACAACGGCACGGTGTTCAAGCTGACCGAGCACAGCGAGCGTCTGGCCGCCTCGGCCCGCATCCTGAGCTTCGAGCTGCCCTATTCCGTGGCGGAGATCGACGCGGCGACCAACGAGACGGTGAAGGCGATGGGCTTCACCGACGCCTATGTCCGCCCGGTGGCGTGGCGCGGCAGCGAGATGATGGGCGTAGCGGCGCAGGCCAGCCGCATCCACGTCGCCATCGCCGTCTGGCAGTGGCCGAGCTATTTCAGCCCCGAGGCGAAGATGGCCGGCATCAAGCTGACCTGGTCGCGCTGGCGCCGTCCGGCTCCGGACATGGCGCCGACGGCGTCGAAGGCGGCGGGCCTCTACATGATCTGCACGCTCTCCAAGCACGAGGCGGAGGCCGAGGGCTACCAGGACGCGCTGATGCTCGACTACCGCGGCTATCTGGCCGAGGCGACCGGGGCGAACCTGTTCCTGGTGATGGACGGCAAGATCCACACGCCGAAGCCCGACTGCTTCCTGGACGGCATCACCCGCCGCACGGTGATCGACCTCGCCAAGGCCCGCGGCATCGAGGTGATCGAACGCCACATCCAGCCCGACGAACTGGCGAACACCCAGGAGGTCTTCCTGACCGGCACCGCCGCGGAAGTGACCCCGGTCGGCCAGATCGGCGACCACCGCTTCACGCCGGGCCGCGTCTGCGAAACGCTGGTGAAGGACTACGACGCGCTGGTGCGCGGGTAAGGAACGCCCTTCTTTCCCTCCCCTGCGCAGCTCTCGCGCAAACCAAAGTTTTGCGCGCAGGCGGACCATAGGTCCGCCGAGAGCGGAGGAGGGCCAGGGAGGGGCAAGCGCGAGCAGACTTTCCGGACAAGCCCACGCTCGACAGCGGGGGTGGGGTGGGCCATATACTCGGTTCCCGTTCCGTACCCCTGGCGCGAGCGCATCCGCATGTCCCATCCCGTCCTGACCGCCCTCCCGCAGAAGTCCCTGCCCAAGCTGGAGGCTGGCAAGAAGTTCGAACTGGTGTCGGAGTTCAAACCCTCCGGCGACCAGCCGCGCGCCATCGGGGAACTGACCGAGGGGCTGCGCGCCGGCGAGAAGGATCAGGTGCTGCTCGGCGTCACCGGGTCCGGCAAGACCTTCACCATGGCGCACGTCATCCAGCACGTCCAGCGCCCCACCCTGGTGCTCGCCCCGAACAAGACGCTGGCGGCGCAGCTCTACGGAGAGATGAAGTCCTTCTTCCCGAACAACGCGGTGGAATACTTCGTTTCCTACTACGACTACTATCAGCCGGAAGCCTACGTTCCGCGCACCGACACCTTCATCGAGAAGGAATCCTCGATCAACGAGCAGATCGACCGGATGCGCCACTCGGCGACGCGGGCGCTGCTGGAACGGGACGACGTCATCATCGTGGCGTCGGTGTCCTGCATTTACGGTATCGGTTCGGTCGAGACCTATTCGGAGATGACCGTCGATCTGCGCAAGGGCCAGGTGGTCGCCCAGCCCGACCTGCTGCGCAAGCTGACCGAGCTTCAGTACAAGCGCAACGACGCGGCCTTCGGGCGCGGCCTGTTCCGAGTGCGCGGCGACACGGTGGAGCTGTTCCCCGCCCACATGGAGGACCGCGCGTGGCGCATCTCGCTGTTCGGCGACGAGATCGAGGGCATCCACGAGATCGATCCGCTGACCGGTGAGAAGATCGCCTCGCTGGAGGCCGTGCGCATCTATCCCAACAGCCACTATGTGACGCCCAAGCCGACGCTCAATCAGGCCATCGAGCAGATCAAGCGCGAGCTGAAGCTCCGGTTGGAGGAGTTCAACGCTCAGGGCAAGCTGCTGGAGGCGCAGCGGCTGGAGCAGCGCACGACCTTCGACATCGAGATGATGGCGGCCACCGGCGCCTGCGCCGGCATCGAGAACTATTCCCGCTATCTGACCGGCCGCGCGGCGGGCGAGCCGCCGCCGACGCTGTTCGAGTATCTGCCGGGCGACGCGCTGCTGATCGTCGACGAGAGCCACGTCATGGTGCCGCAGATTGGCGGCATGTACCGCGGCGACCGGATGCGCAAGGAGACGCTGTCCGAATACGGCTTCCGCCTGCCCAGCGCCATGGACAACCGCCCGCTGAAGTTCGAGGAGTGGGAGGGCATGCGCCCGCAGACGGTCTTCGTCTCGGCCACCCCCGGCCCCTGGGAGATGGAGCGCACCGGCGGCGTCTTCGCCGAGCAGGTGGTCCGCCCGACCGGCCTGATCGACCCGGAGGTGATCATCCGTCCCACCGAGACGCAGGTGGACGACCTGATCCACGAGTGCAAGGAGGTGGTGACGAAGGGCAACCGCGTGCTGGTCACCACGCTGACCAAGAAGATGGCCGAGGCGCTGACCGAATACATGCACGAAGCGGGGCTGCGCGTGCGCTACATCCACTCCGACGTGGAGACGCTGGAGCGCATCGAGATCATCCGCGACCTGCGGCTCGGCGCCTACGACGTGCTGGTCGGCATCAACCTGTTGCGCGAGGGGCTGGACATCCCCGAATGCTCGCTGGTCGCCATCCTGGACGCCGACAAGGAGGGTTATCTGCGCTCCAAGACCTCGCTGATCCAGACCATCGGCCGCGCCGCGCGCAACGTCGAAGGGCGGGCGATCCTCTACGCCGACAAGATCACCGGCAGCATGCAGTACGCCATCGACGAGACGGCGCGCCGCCGCGAGAAGCAGCGGGCGTACAATCTGGAGCACGGCATCACGCCGGAATCCGTAAAGAAGGCGATCGGCGACATTCTGGAGAGCGTGTACGAGCGCGGCGACCACGTCACCGTGAAGACCGGCCTGAACGCGTCGGAACTGGTCGGCCACAACCTGAAGTCCGTGATGGCCGACATGGAGAAGCGCATGAAGGCCGCCGCCGCCGATCTGGAGTTCGAGGAGGCCGCCCGCCTGCGCGACGAACTCCGCCGGCTGGAGGCGATGGACCTCGGGCTGGAACAGCCGGGCAGCATCGGCATCAGCTCCGCCCGCCAGGGCCGCGGCATTCCCGAGGGGGCTCCGAAGAAGCAGGGGCGCCGGGGACGGCGCTGATCGCCACATCACCACCCTCTCCCTCCGTCGTGGGGGAGGGTGGGGCGAGGCTTTCCTCTTTCCCTAGGCCCCCGTCATGGTCTGCAAATCCTTCAGCGCCGCCCCGAGGATGGGCCAGGGAAACTCCGTCTCTTCCGCGCCGTAGGTTTCGCGGAGCGCCACCGCGACGGTGAGTTTCACCACGATCCCACGCAGGGAACGCGCTGGCACATGTTCGGCCCGTGCGGTCAGGGCATCCACCCGTTTCCATGCCGCGTCCTCGCTGCTGGTAAGGTGAAACTTCAGAAGCTGTCTACATAGGCCCCTGAATAGACTGGCATTCCTGTCTTTTTGCATTGGCCCTGTCTTTGTGAAACCTTGGGAGAGGGTGCCTTCCGCGAAGCGGCGGCAGTCCCCTCCACCTCGAAGAGGGGGAGGGTTAGGGAGGGGGCCAAAGTCACCGCTTATGGGTCTTGTCAAAAGTGACTGTCCCTCTCTGCTGATATCTGTCCGCTCTGCGAACGATCAGCGCCATCGGATGATGTCGGGATGCTCTCACCTCCGCCACCACCGGAATAATTTCCCCAAATCGAGCGTTCATCCTGTCAGTACGGTACGACCCCTGGCACAGGAACGCCCATGTCGACGCTCCGCTCGCTGTCCCTTCTGACCTTTGCCGCCCTTTTGCTCTCCGGCTGCTACGTCGCCGCCGGGACTCCCGGTCCCGTTTACGGCTACGGACACCGGTCCTATGGCTACGGCTATTACGAGCGCCCGCAGTATCGCTATTACGCGCCGCCGCCTGTCGTGTATGGCCGCCCCTATTACGGTGGCTATTACGGGGGGCATCGCGGCGGTCACCATGGCGGCCCCCGTCATCATCACCGGCACGGCGGCTGGTGATGGGGCGGCTGGTGAAGCGCGGCCCAGCCCAGCCCGGGGCAGGCAATCGTCGTTAACAAAGGCTCAATGCTTTGGTCCGATCATGACCTGAATACATTCGTTCTCGCTGATGCACGAATCCGAGGCGCAGGGAGCGAAGAAGGGCAGGAAAGGGTCCGGGACCCATGAGCGATCAACTCACCAAGGACGACGTGTCCCGGCTGTTGTCGGACCCGTCGCCGAACAGCCGTTCCGAACTGGCGGTCAAGATCGCCAAGCAGTTTTCCGCAACCACCTTGTCAGACAGCGAGCGCCGGCTCGCCGAGGACATCATCCGCTTCATGGCGCGCGACGCCGTGGTGCGCGTGCGCCAGTCGCTGGCCGAGAACCTGAAGGCCAACCCGGCGCTGCCGCGCGACGTCGCGCTGATGCTGGCGCGCGATGTGGAGGCCGTGGCCATCCCGGTGCTCAGCGTCTCCACGGTGCTGACCGACGCCGACCTCGTCGAGCTGGTGCGGACGGGCACGGACGCCAAGCACACCGCCATCGCGCAGCGTCCGGCCCTGTCGGCCAGCGTCGCCGACGCGCTGATCGACACGGCGTCGGAAGGGGCCGTGGCGGTCCTGGTCGCCAACGAGAGCGCGGACCTCGGCGAGCAGACGCTCGGCCGGGTCATCGAGCGCTTCGCCGACAGCGAAACCGTGCAGGAGCCGCTGGTCCAGCGCGCCCGCCTGCCGATCACCATCGCCGAGCGGCTGGTCGCCGTGGTCTCGGAAAAGCTCCAGCAGCATCTGGTGGCCAACCACGACCTTCCGGCCAAGGTCGCCGCCGACCTGATCCTGCAAAGCCGCGAACGCGCCACCGTCGCCCTGTTCTCCGGGGAAAGCGACGAGGGCGCGCTGGAGCGGCTGGTCGCTCAGCTGTCGCGCAGCGGCCGCCTGACCCCGTCGCTGCTGGTGCGGGCGCTGTGCATGGGCGACAGCGCCTTCTTCGAGACGGCGCTGTCCCATCTGGCCAACGTGCCGCTGACCAATGCCCGCCTGCTGATCCACGACGCCGGGCGGCTGGGCCTGAAGTCCATCTACGACAAGGCCAAGCAGCCGCCGGCCCTGTTGCCGGCCTGCCGGATCGCCTTGGACGTGCTGAAGGAAACCCCCTACGACGGCGAGGCGCACGACATCGAACGCCACCGCCGCCGGGTGATCGAGCGCATCCTGACCCAGTACGAGGATCTGGCGGCGGAAGATCTGGACTACCTGCTCGACAAGCTGGGCGATCTCATGCGCGTGGAAACAAAATAACGTCGGCAGCTTCGAAGATTGCGTAATGCGCTGTTTTCGGTTGCGCTTGTAAGCGGTTCTGGCAACTTTTCATTTGCCGAAGCTTTGACGTGATCTGATCGCCCCGCCACGATCACCTTGAGCGAGCCACCCCGTGGTGCCGTTTTGCGGTGCCCGCTGTTCCTAACCTTTGCGTCTGGCCGCGGTCTTTCTGCCAGAACCTTGGAAGGGAGAGCGCGTTGCCTGCTGACGGACATGGAGGGGAGCCGGCGCCTTCGGGCGAAACCGGCCGGGGCTTCCGGCCGGCCTCGCTGGATGCCGTGAATTTCCTGCTGGCGGATGTGCGGGGGGCGCTCGGTCCCTACCTCAACGTCTTTCTGGTGACCCAGCAGCATTGGAGCCAGTCGGAAGTCGGTCTGGTGACGAGCTTGGCCGGCTGGCTCGGGCTTGCCGTGCAGACGCCGATCGGCGCGGCCATCGACGCCACTCACCGCAAGCGCGAGGCCATCGTCCTGGCGCTGGTCGTGCTGGGCGCTGGGGCGCTGTGCATCTACCTGTTCCCCAACTTCTGGCCCGTCCTGATCGCGAACACGCTGATCGCGGTGGTCGGGGACGTGTTCGGCCCGGCGGTGGCGGCTCTGACCCTCGGCCTCGTCCCGCAGCGCCTGCTCGCCCGGCGGATGGGGCGCAACGCCGCCTTCGACCATGCGGGCAACGTCGCCGTGGCGGCGCTCGCCGGGCTGGTCGGCTGGCTGTTCTCCCAGCAGGCGGTGTTCCTGCTGGTGCCAGTGTTCGCGGTTCTGTCGTCGTTGGCCGTCCTGTCGATCCCGGCCTCCGCCATCGACCAGCGCCGCGCGCGCGGGGTGGAGGCGGCGGCGGGCGGCGGGTCGGATGGCGGCGTGGGCGACGGGGAGACGGTGTCGGGCATGGGCATCCTCGTCCACTGCCGGCCCCTGATGATCTTCGGCATCTGCGCCCTGCTGTTCCATTTCGCCAACGCCCCCCTGCTGCCGCTGGTCGGGCAGAAGCTGGCCGCGGCGCATCCGGAATGGGCGACGGTCATGATGTCGTCCTGCATCATCGCCGCCCAACTCGTCATGCTTCCCATCGCCATCCTGGTGGGACGGACGGCGGACCGTCTGGGCCGCAAGCCGATCCTGCTGGTCGGCTTCGCCATCCTGCCGTTGCGGGCCGTCCTCTACACCCTGTCGGACAACAGCGCCTGGCTGATCGGCGTCCAGCTTCTGGACGGGGTGGGCGCCGGGATCTTCACCGCCCTGACGCCGCTGGTGATCGCCGACCTGATGCGCGGAACCGGGCGCTACAACCTCGCCTTCGGGGCGGTCGCCACGATGCAGGGGGTGGGCGCAGCGACCAGCGGCTTCGTCACCGGCGTGATCGTGGACCGTTTCGGCTATTCCGCCGCCTTCCTCACCGCCGGGGCGATGGCGCTGATCGCGCTGGCCGCCCTGTTCCTGGGGCTGCCGGAAACCGCGCCGTCCAGCCCCGCCGAAGCCGAACCGGGAGCCTTGCCGGAGCCCGGCCTCGCCGAATAGGCGGGCCGAAGCCGGGGGCGCATCCTGTAAGGGGTGGCCCTGACGTCTTTACTGCGCCCGCGATTCCTTCAGGCCCGCAATGGGTGGGGCGGTCAGGCGGGCGGCGGGCAGCAGGATGGTCACGGTCGTGCCGCGTCCCGGCGCGCTGTCCAGCTCCACGTTGCCGCCGTGCAGTTGGGCGAAGCGGCGGACGATGGGCAGGCCCAGCCCGATCCCTTCATGCTGGCGCACGAGGGAGCGTTCGCCCTGGATGAACGGGCGGAAGAGGTGATCGACGATCTCCGGCGGGACGCCGGGGCCGTCATCGGCGACCGTGATGGCGACCATCCCGCCGTGGAGCGCGATCCGCACCGCGACGCGCCCGTTGCGGTGGCCGAACTTCACCGCGTTGTCGAGCAGATGGACGACCATTTCCCCCAGGCGGCGCTGGTCGGCGCGCAAGGTGACGGGCGGCCCCGGCTGAAGCGTGATGGTCTGTGATTTGGCCTGCGCCTTGGGGCCGAGAAGGTCGATGCAGTGGATCAGCAGGGTGGGCAGGTCGATGGTCGACTCCGCGAGGTCGATGCCGCCCGAGCCGCGGGTGAAGTCCAGGATGTTGTTGACCATGCCGAGCAGCGCCTTGCCGCTCTCCTCGATCAGCCGGACATAGTCCAGATAGTCGCGATGGCCGAGCGGCCCGTGCGCCTCGCTGGACAGCACCTCGGCGAAGCCGATGATGGCGTTCAGCGGGGTCCGCAGCTCGTGGCTGGTCACCGAGAGGAAGTCGAGCTTGGCCCGGTCGGCCTGCCGGGCGGCCTCCAGGGCGGCGCTGAGCTCCGCCGTGCGCTCCGACACGCGGCGTTCCAGCCCGCGGTTCTGCTCGGCCGCACGCTGGTAGAGCTTACGGATCTCCAGCACGCTGCGCACGCGGTGCAGCAGCTCCCAGGCGATGAAGGGCTTGGTGAGGAAGTCGTTGGCCCCCAGCTCCAGCGAGCGCCGCCGCGTCTCCTGGTCGGTGTGGGCGGTCAGCACCAGGATGGGCACGACATCGTCGCCGTACAGGGCGTTGACGCGCTCCATCAGATCGAAGCCGCTCATGTGCGGCATGCGGATGTCGATCAGCAGAAGGTCGAAGCGCTGTGCCTCGCAGAGGGCGGGAACCCGGCGCGGGTCGGTTTCCCCCCGCACGGCGGTGTAGCCCTCGTGGATCAGGATGTCGCGAACCAGCTCGACGTTCGAAGCGTTGTCATCGACGATCAGGATGGCGGCGTCCTTGACCTCCCGCGCCAAGGTCGGGTCGAGAGCGCTGCGGGTCATGGCGGAGCCGTCCCGGCCCGTCGGACGCACCATTGCATACTGCCCTCCACCTGTGCGCCGCCCCGCGGGATTTTACGGGTTTTAGATTAACCTTGTGCACAGGAGGCCCGTCAAGAACGGTTGAGACAAATGAATGCATTATTGTGCCGCGTTAGCGGTATCACTCGGAGAATGCTTCAAAGCATATAAAATTAGTCGGTTTTAGGCGCGCTTTTCCCAGCCGCCGCGGTCGTTTTGTTGCCAGTAGGTAAGGGAATGCCCGGCGGCCTTGCAGACTTTCCAACGGTCGCGCGCGGCCAGCACCGCCTCCCCATCGTTGCCGTCGAACAGGTCGCAGACGAGGTCGAAGGACCCCATCGCGTCGCTGGTCACCCCGTCCACCAGAACCAGGACGGTGGCCCCGTTGGGGTTCTCCTCCTCGGCGGTCAGCCAGACCGGCTGTTCCGCGGCGAAGCCGTCACGCGCCGCGCCATGCGGCAGGAAGGAGGAGGGGTCGTAGGTCCACAAATGCTGATTGAGCGCGTCCACCCGCTCTGGCGAGCCGGCCAGGACGACGGCGCGCCAGCCGCGCTCCAGAACCTTTTCCAGGATCTTCGGCAACGCCTGTTCGAGCGTGCGCCGCTGGAGGTGATAGAAACGGACCTCGGTCATGGCCCCTCGTCGAGATGGCCCTCTCCCTGGAGGGGAGAGGGCTGGAGCTTACTTGCCCTCGTGATAGCTCGCGACGAAGCGGTCGAGCAGACGGACGCCGAAGGCGGTGCCGCCCTTCGGGACGGTGGCCGTGTCCTTCTTCGACCAAGCGACGCCGGCGATGTCGATGTGCGCCCAGGGCAGATCCTCGACGAAGCGCTTGAGGAACTGCGCGCCGACGATGCTGCCGGCGCCGCGGCCCGATCCGACGTTCTTCATGTCGGCGATGTCGGAGTTGATGTCCTTGTCGTAGGCGTCGCCCATCGGCAGCCGCCACAGCGGCTCGCCCACCGACCGGCCGGCGGCCAGCAGGTTCTCGGCCAGCCAGTCGTCGTTGGCGAACAGGCCGGCGTGCTCATGGCCCAGAGCGATGATGACCGCACCGGTCAGGGTGGCGAGGTCGACCAGCAGACGCGGCTTGAAGGTCTCCTGCGCGTAGGTCAGGCAGTCGGCCAGGACGAGGCGGCCTTCGGCGTCGGTGTTGATCACCTCGATGGTCTGGCCGGACAGCGAGGTCACCACGTCGCCGGGCCGCTGCGCGGTGCCGGACGGCATGTTCTCGACCAGACCGACGATGCCGACGGCGTTGACCTTCGCCTTGCGGGCGGCGAGCGCGCGCATGGTGCCGATGACCACCGCGGCGCCGCCCATGTCCCACTTCATGTCCTCCATCCCGGCGGCGGGCTTGATGGAGATGCCGCCGGTGTCGAAGGTCACGCCCTTGCCGATGAAGGCGAGCGGGCGGCGGTCCTCGGCGTCGGGGGCGCCATCCCAGCGCATCACGACGACGCGTGGCTCGAAGGCGCTGCCCTGGGCGACGCCGATCAGCGCGCCCATGCCGAGCTTCCTGAGCTTCTTGAGGTCCAGCACCTCGACCTGCAGGCCGACGTCGGTCAGGTCCCGGCAGCGGTCGGCCAGGCTCTCCGGGTTCAGGACGTTGGCCGGCTCCGACACGAGGTCGCGGGTGTAGGCGACGGACTCGGCCAGCGGCTCCAGACGGCCGTAGGCGCGCTTGGCGGTGTCCGGCTCCGCGGTCAGGACGATGATCTTCTTGAGGGAGGGCTTGGTCTCCTTCTTCTCGGTCGTCCGGTACTTGTCGAAGCGGTAGGAGCGGAGCTGCGCGCCGAAGGCCAGTTCCGCCGCCGCGGCGTCGGGGGACACGGTGCCGCCGTCCGGCAGGTCGAGCAGGACGGAGACCTCCGTTTCGCCGGACTTGTCCAGGGCGGCGACGATGGCGCCGCCGACGGCCTGGAGGGTGGCCTCGGACAGATCCTCGCCCTTGCCGATGCCGACCAGGAGGATGCGGTCGAACTCGACCCCGGCGGGGGCGAGGATGGCCAGCGTCTCCTCCTTCTTGCCGGTGAAGCGGCTGGCCTTCATGGCGCGGGACAGCGTGCCGCCCGTCTTCTGGTCGAGATCCCGCCCCGCGGCGCCGAGCGCGCGATCGGTGGCGACGGTGACGGCGACGGTGCCGGACTTGGGCAGCGCGGGCTTCGCAAAGGCGAACTTCATCGGCTCCTCTCGGGCTCCTCTCGGCTGGGACGGCCGGCGCGCGGGCGCCGGGGCGGGTGGGATCGATCCGCAACCACCCTGGGATAAAGACCTTCCCGTGCGCCCTGTCAAGGCGCGGACCGGTTGTTTCCCGCGCCCGTCCGCAGTACATAGCCCCGGCACGCCGTGGTGGAAACCCCCGGCGCGCCGCGTACCGCCCGTCGATCGGCCGGGGAGGCCGGAGCCCATGTATTCATCCGCCACGCTGTCGCGCTACATCGGGCGCCAGTTCGTCACCTGGTTCCTGCTGCTGCTCGGCATCCTGCTGTCGATCATTTTGCTGCTCGACGTCGTGGAGCTGCTGCGCCGCGCCGGAACCAAGCCGGACATCACTTTCTGGCTGGTCCTGCGCATGGCCCTGCTGAAGCTGCCGGAGATCGGTCAGCAGATCTTCCCCTTCGTGATCCTGTTCAGCGGCATGTTCACCTTCTGGCGGCTGACGCGCAGCGCGGAACTGGTGGTGGCCCGCGCGGTCGGCGTCTCGGCGTGGCAGTTCCTGACCCCGGTGCTGATCGCAGCACTGATGATCGGCGCGGTGAAGGTGACGATGATCAACCCGGTCGGCGCCGTCTTCATCGCCAAGTACAACCAGCTTCAGGACCGGTACCTCAAACTGAAGTCGAGCAGCTTCGACGTCTCGCGCAGCGGCCTCTGGCTGCGCCAGCAGGAGGCGGGGGAGCAGTATTTCATCCACGCCGACGGGGTGAATCCGCTGTCCTTCGAGATGTCGCAGGTCATCGTCCTGCGCTTCGACACCGACATGACCTACATCGGCCGGGTGGACGCGCCGCGCGCCGTGCTGCGCGACCGGAAGTGGGAGTTGCAGGACGCGACGATCAACCTCGGCAAGAAGGAATCGGAGACGGTCCCGGCCTACGTCATCCCGACGGAGCTGAACCGGACCACCATCGAGGAGAGCTTCGCCGCGCCGGAGACGATCTCCTTCTGGGAGCTGCCGCAGTTCATCCGCACGCTGGAGGCCACCGGCTTCCCGGCGGTCCGGCACCGTCTGCACTACCAGTCGCTGCTGTCGCAGCCGCTGCTCTATGTGGCGATGGTGCTGTTCGCCGCGGCCTTCTCGCTGCGGCTGCCGCGGCGCGGCGGCACGATGACGATGGTGTCGGGCGGCGTGCTGACCGGCTTCGTGCTGTTTGTGATGACCGACGTGATCCGAACCTTCGGCATCTCCGAAACCATCCCGCTGGCCATGGCGGCCTGGAGTCCGGCCTGCGTCAGCGTGCTGCTGGGCACCGCGGCGCTGCTGCATCTGGAAGACGGCTGACGCCGGATCCGGAGCAGGGCCGACATCGACCGCCCGGTCTTTGGACACAATTCCGTTCCAGGATGCGGTCCACGATTCCGTTTACACGCGCCCGGGGGGGCCGTATTAAACGGCAACCACCTCTGGAGTCTGGAGCACCATGCAGAGTTTGCGAGCCGTCCGGTCTGCCTTCGCCGTGGCGACCGCCTGCGCCCTTCTTGCCGCCGGCGCGCCCGCCGCGGCCCAGACGCGGGCTCCCAACGCTCCAAACAGCCCTGCTGCGGGCACGCAAGGCCCCGCGGAACGCATCGCCGCCGTCGTCAACGACGAGGTCATCTCGCTGTCCGACGTGCACGCGCGCATCCGCCTCGCCCTGCTGAACGCCGGTGCCCAGGACAGCGCGGAGACGCGCCAGCGCCTGACCCCGCAGGTGCTCCGCCAGCTGGTCGACGAGCGGCTCCAGCTTCAGGAGGCCAAGCGTCTCGGCGTCTCGATCCCGTCGAAGGAGATCGACGAGGCCATCGGGCGCATCGCCGAACAGAACCGCATGGGCCGCCCGCAGCTCGAAGCCCTGCTGAAGACCCAGAACGTCCCGCTCTCCACCCTGCGCGAGCAGGTGCGGGCGCTGCTGTCCTGGCAGCGCGTGATGCAGCGCCGCATCCGCCAGGAGGTGGTGATCGGCGACGAGGAGATCGACGCCGTGATGCAGCGCATCAAGGCCAACATCGGCAAGCCGGAGTATCTGGTGGCCGAGATCTTCCTGGCCGTCGACAGCCCCGACCAGGATGAGGAGGTGCGGCGCAACGCCGACCGGCTGGTCGAGGAGGTGCGCCGCGGCGGCAACTTCGCCGCCTTGGCCCGCCAGTTCTCGCAGTCCGCCGGGGCCGCCTCGGGCGGCGACATGGGCTGGGTCCGTACGGGCGAGCTGAACGCGGAGCTGGACAAGACCCTGTCCACCATGCGCGCCGGCCAGCTCTCCTCGCCGGTCCGCACGGCGACCGGCTATCACGTCCTGCTGGTGCGCGACCAGCGGCCCTTCGGCAGCACCGCCTCCACCGCTCCGCCGCCGGCCCCGCCGCCGCGCCCGCGCGCCCAGCCGAAGCCCGATCTGGCCAAGGCCAAGGTCAACATGAAGCAGATCGTCATCCCGGCCCCCTCGAAGGAGGAGCTGAAGGCGGTCCAGGCCCAGGCGGAGAAGCTGCGCAAGTCGATCAAGAGCTGCGGCGACTTCGACGAGAAGGCCCGCGCCATGGGTATTCCGGAATCGGGCGACATGGGCACACTGCGGGTCAAGGACCTCGCGCCGGGCCTTCAGCAGCTCGCCGTCGGCATTCCGCTCGGCCAGCCGAGCCCGGTGCTGATGAGCCCGGGCGGCGCCGTGATCCTGATCGTCTGCAAGCGCGACGTGCCGATGATCGAGCCGCCGCCGGAAGCCGAGCCGCAGCCGGTGGCCGCCCCGGCCCCGCCGCCGATCGACCCGAAGGACATCAAGATGCCGCCGCGCGAGGAGATCGAGCGCGACCTGATCAACGAGCGCGCCGACCTGCTGGCCCGCCGCTACCTGCGCGACCTGCGCCGCACCGCCTTCGTGGAGATCCGCAACTGATGACCGAGTCCGGCGTCCGTCCGCCGCTCGCCCTGACCATGGGCGAGCCGGCGGGGATCGGCGGGGAGATCGCACTGAAGGCCTGGGCGGAAGCTCGGGCGAAGGCCGGGGCGGCCCGCGCGGACGGCGCGGTGCCGCCCTTTGTCCTTCTGGACGATCCCGCCCGCCTGGAGGCGCTCGCCGCCCGGCTCGGCCTGCCGGTTCCGGTGAAGGCGGTGGGCAGCATGGCCGAGGGGGCTGCGCTGTTCGGCGCGGCTTTGCCGGTGCTGCCCCAGCCACTGGCGGCGCCGGTCACGCCGGGCCGGCCCGACCCGGCCAACGGGGCGGCGGTGATCGCCAGCATCGACCGGGCGGTCGAGTTGGTTCGCCGTGGCGAGGCGTCGGCGGTCGTCACCAACCCGATCCAGAAGTCGGCGCTCTACGCCGCCGGCTTCCGCCATCCCGGGCACACCGAGTATCTGGCCCATCTGGCCGGGCTCACCGAAGAGCCGGTGATGATGCTGGCCGCGCAGGATCTGCGCGTCGTGCCGGTGACCATCCATGTCTCCGTCCGCGACGCCGTGCCGCTGGTGACGCGCGAGGCGATCCTCCATGCCGGGCGGGTCACCGCGGCGGCGCTGGTCCGCGATTTCGGCATCGCCCGGCCCCGGCTGGCCGTCGCCGCGCTGAACCCCCACGCGGGGGAGGGCGGCGCCATGGGACGGGAGGAGATCGACATCATCGCCCCGGCGGTCGCCGACCTGCGGGCGGAGGGCATCGACGCGGTGGGGCCGAAGCCCGCCGACACGCTGTTCCACGCGGCGGCGCGGCGCGGCTACGACGCGGCGCTGTGCATGTACCACGATCAGGCGCTGATCCCGCTGAAGACCATCGACTTCGACACGGGGGTCAACATCACGCTGGGGCTGCCCTTCGTCCGCACCTCGCCCGACCATGGGACGGCGCTGGACATCGCCGGTACGGGCAAGGCCGGCGCGTCGAGCCTGATCGCCGCCCTGACGACGGCGGCGGCCATGGCCGCCAGCCGCCGCGCCTGACCTTCGCCGGCGTAGGCGTCAGAGGCGGACCGAGCTGCTGGAGAAGCGGCTGGCCGAGCTGTGGTCGATGGAGGTCAGCGCGACCGACGCGCCGACGGCGATGACGATGGCGGCGGCGAAGCCGAGCAGCATGGCTTTCATGGGGGGCGCTCCTGGAACCGGATTCTGGTCGTGGTTTTGGCGCAAACGCGCTTTTTTCCAAGACCATAAGCGGGGCGGAGCGCGCTTTCAACCACACTTGGGACTCGACCGGGAGCGGCCGGGGAAAACGCCCCTAAGCCGCGGAGGTCAAGGCGCTGCGCAGCACCTCGGGGGCCACCGGCTTGTGCAGCAGGCGGTGGCCGCTCTGTTGGACCTCGGCGATGCGCGCGGGGTCGGTGTCGCCGGTCAGCACCAGCGCGGGCACGCGCACCCCGCAGACGCCGTAGATGTCGCGGATGGCCTGAAGCCCCGTCCGTCCTTCGCGCAGGCGGTAGTCGGCGACGATCATGTCGGGGCGCTGGCCGAGGCTGGTCAGCGTGCCCACCGCCTCGTCGGCGGAGACGGCAGCCACCACCTCGTACCCCCACTCCTCCAGCATGGTCCGCATGGAGAGCAGGATGATGGCGTCGTCGTCCACCACCACGACCAAACCCTTGCCGCCGTTGGCGGGGGACTGAGCGCCGGACTGGGGGGCCGGTCGGCAGGTCTTCATCACCTGGCGCGGCGCGACCGACGGCACGGTCAGGCCGAAGGCGCTGCCCCGTCCCGGCCGGGAGCGCAGCGTCACCTCATGGCCGAGCAGCCCGGCCAGCCGCCGCACGATGGCGAGCCCCAGCCCCAGCCCCTTGCGCCGGTCGCGCTCGGGGTTGGCGAGCTGGGCGAACTCCACGAACACCTCGTCATGCTTGTCTTCGGGGATGCCGATGCCGGTGTCGAGCACCTCGACCCGCAGGCTGTTGCCGGTGCGGCGGCAGCCGATCAGGATCCGCCCGCTCTCCGTGTAGCGGATGGCGTTCTCCACGAGATTGCGCAGGATGCGCTCGACCAACGCCGGATCGCTACGCGTCCAGCCTTCGGTGGGGACGTAGCGCAAGGCGATCCCCACCTCCGCCGCGCGGCCCCGGTACTCGTCGGCCAGACGCTGCAGCAGGGGACCCAGCGCGAACTCCGTCACCGCGGGGGTGACCACCCCGGCATCGAGCCGCGACACGTCCAGCAGACTGTCCAGCAGCGTGCGCAGGCCGTTCAGCGACTCGCTCATGCTCGCCAGCAGGGGCGAGGCGGGATGGCCGTCGAGCCGGTCGGACAGGGCGTGGGCGAAGAAGAACAGCGACTGCACGGGCTGGCGCAGGTCGTGGCTGGCCGCGGCGAGGAACTTGGTCTTCGCCATGTCGGCCCGCTCGGCGTTGTCGCGGGCGGCCAGGGCCTCCTCGCGGGCGCGCTCCGCCTCCGCCTTGGCGCGGTGCAGGGCGTCCTCCGCCGCCTTGCGGGCGGTGATGTCGCGCATGATGCCGGTGAACAGGCGCTGCCGCCCGTCGTGCCATTCGGCCACCGACAGCTCCAGAGGGAAGAGGGAGCCGTCCTTCCGCCGGCCCTCGACCTCGCGGCCGACGCCGATGATCCGCCGCTCGCCGGTCTCGCGGAAATGCGCCATGTAGCCGTCATGAGCGGAGTGGTGCGGCTCCGCCATCAGGATGCGGACGTTGGCGCCGACGGCCTCTTCCGCGCCGTAGCCGAAGGTCGTCTCGGCCGCCCGGTTGAAGGACTGGATGGTGCCGGTCTCGTCGATCACCACGATGGGGTCCACGGCGGAGTCGACGACGGCGCGGTAGCGCGCCTCCTGCCCTGCCGCACGCTCCGCCGAGCGGCGCCGGTCGATCAGGACAGAGAGCAGCCCCAGCGAGAGGATCAGCAGCGTCCCGATGCCCGTCCCCACCGCCAGGGACGGGGTGGACAGCACGAAGCCGAGGTCGTCGCCGGCTGCGGCGTTCGGACCGGCGGTATGCCCAACAGCGTTCTCGGCGCCGCTGGCGGCGGCCATGCCGACGTAATGCATGCTGACCACCGCGGCGCCGAGCACCAGCGCGCCGGACAGGCGCTGCAGGGGGCTGGCCGTGCGGAAGGCGAGCCAGAGCGCGGCGGTGGAGGCGGCGACGGCGATGACCACCGACGCAACGACCAGAAGCGTGTCGTAGACCAGCGGCACCGGCAGCCGCATGCCGGCCATGCCGACGTAATGCATGGAGACGATTCCGAAACCGGTCAGCAGACCCGCCGCCGCCAGGGTCGTCCGGCCGCCCCCGCCGTGCGCCACGGCGAAGAGGCCGGTCCCCGACACCCCGACCGCCAGGAGAAAGGATAACGCGGTCAGCAGGATGTCGTAGGACACCGGCACGGGCATGCGCATCGCCATCATGCCGATGAAATGCATCGACCAGATCCCCGCCCCGAGCGCGAGCGCCGCGGCGCCCAGCCAGCCGTTCCGTCCCCGCCCGGCATCCCGCGCGTGGGAGGCGAGGTCCAGAGCCACATAGCCGCCGAAAGAGGCCACGACAACGGACAGCGCAACGAGGTAAGGATCGTAATGGCCGAGCACGATGGGGCGCACCGAGAGTGGACGAGGGGACGGACGCGCAATGGCAGAAACGTTAGATAGTGGAAATCCGCAGCGAACCCAAGCCGGCGAAACGCCCCTGTACGCCTGACGAAAGACCTAATGGCTACCTCGAACGGAAATTCCTCCTCTCGGACTTTGGACCGGAGCTTGGGGCGGAGGCTGGCGGGGCTGCTGCGCCGCTTCGTGCTGCGCCCCCTGCTGACCGTCGCGGCGCTGGTCTATTTCCTGATCGACGCGGTGGCGCTGGAGGCGTTGCGCCCGTTGGCCGCCTGGATCGGGCGGCAGCGCTTCGCCGAGCGGCTGGCCGCGCGCATCCGCCGGCTCGGCCCTTATCCGACCTTGGCGCTGTTCGTGATTCCGCTGGTGATTCTGGAGCCGCTGAAGCCGGTCGGCCTGTACCTGATGGGGACCGGGCACGCGGTCCAGGGCGCGCTGCTGCTGGGGGCCGTGGAACTGGTCAAGGTCACGCTGGTGGAGCGGCTGTTCCACATCGGCAAGGACAAGCTGCTGACCATCCCGGCCTTCGCCTGGTGCTACGTCCGGGTGGTGCGCTGGCTGGCCTGGCTGACCGCCCTGCCGCCCTGGCAGGCCGCCAAGCGGGTGGTGGGGCGGGTGCGCGCGGCGATTCGCCCGGCGCTGACGGTGGTCCGCGGCTGGGCGCGGTCGCTGCACGACCGCCTGCGCGCTGTGTCGAAAAGAGGGTAACCCTGCCCTGCGCTTGCCGTGTCCTGCGGGCAGCCTCATATCAATGCGGTTTTGCAGACCGTTCCAAGGCCAACCCGTGCGTTTCCTCCCCCTGACCTTCGCCCTTTTCGTCGCCTTGGCGCCCCCCCCCGCCCTCGCCGCGGGCAAGTCCGGTTCCGTCTCCTCGCGCGAGTCGCGCATGGCCGACTGCGAGGCCGCGGAGAAGGGCGATCCGGAGGCGTCCTACCGCATGGCGCGGCGCTTCCTGTTCGGCGTCGGGGTGAAGCGCGACCAGCGGGTCGGCACGGCGTGGCTGCGCGCCGCGGCGTCGCGCGGCCACAAGGAGGCGCGGCGGCTGGTCGCCTATGTGCCGGGCCGCATGGGCCATGTCCGCCCCTGGTGCCGCCCCGGCGCGGCTCCGCTGCGCGAGGCGTCGCCCCCGCCGCCGGAAATCATCGCGCTGGTCCACAAGACCGCGCCTCAGTACGGGCTGGACCCCGCGCTGGTGATGGCGGTGATCCGGGTGGAGAGCGCCTTCCGCTCCGACGCGGTGTCGCCCAAGGAGGCGGCCGGGCTGATGCAGCTCATCCCCGACACGGCGGAGCGGTTCGGCGTGTCCGACGTCTTCGACCCCGCCCAGAACATCCGCGGCGGGGTGCGCTATCTGCGCTGGCTCTTGGCCTATTTCCAGGGGGACGTTACGCTGGCCCTTGCCGGCTACAACGCGGGGGAGCGGGCCGTAGACCGCTACCGGGGCGTTCCGCCCTACGAGGAGACGCGGAACTACGTGCGCGCCATCCGCCGCTTGTACGACGCGCCGCGGCATCCTTTCGACGCGGCGGCGGCGGACCCGTCGCCCATGGTCGTCCGGCAGGCGGCGGAACTGGCGAAGCCCGGCAAGGGCTGAGGACGAACCAACAAGGGGAGGGGCCACCCGTGCCGATGTCCGAACGCAGCTTTCTCGGCCTCAGCGCGGCGGGGTTCCACCGCGTCGCCTACACCCAGTGGGGGCGCGAGGACGCGGCCCGTACCGCCGTCTGTGTGCATGGCCTGACCCGCAACAGCCGCGACTTCGACGCGCTGGCCCTCGATCTGGCCGACCGCTACCGCGTTGCCTGCCCGGATGTGGTGGGGCGCGGCAAGAGCGGCCGGCTGGCCAACCCGACGCTCTACGGCTACCCGCAATACTGCGCCGACATGGCGGCGCTGATCGCCCGGCTGGGGGTGGAGTCGGTGGATTGGGTCGGCACCTCCATGGGCGGGCTGATCGGCATGCTGCTGGCCGCCCAGCCGGACAGCCCGATCCGCCGTCTGGTGATCAACGACATCGGTCCCTTCATCCCGAAGGCGGGCTTGCAGCGCATCGCCGATTACGTCGGCAAGGACCCGGTGTTCGAGGATCTGGCGGCGGTCGAGTCCTACCTGCGCTTCGTCCTGATGGGCTTCGGGCAGCTTTCCGACGAGGCGTGGCGCCACATGGCCGAGCACAGCGCGCGGCTGCGTCCGGACGGCTGCTACGGCCTTGCCTATGACCCGGCCATCGCCGAGGCCTTCAAGGCGCAGCCGATGGAGGACGTGGACCTGTGGGCCGTCTGGGACGGCATCCGCTGCCCGGTTCTGGTGCTGCGCGGCGCCACCTCCGACATCCTTTCGGCGGAGACGGCGGAGGAGATGACCCGCCGCGGCCCCGAGGCCCGTCTGGTGGAGTTCGCCCACACCGGCCACGCCCCGGCGCTGATGACGGCGGACCAGATCGCCGCGGTGCGCGACTTTCTGCTGGAGGACTGACGGGGGTACCCCGGCTTGGGTCCGGCATGCGGCCCGGAATCCGGCTGGCTATGGCCGTGCTCCTGGCTTAGCATCGCCGATACGGTTGCGCCGCAACGATGGTCCGGAGGCCCGACGCCATGAGGGGTTTCGCCGCGCTCGTCCTGTTGCCGTCCTTCATGTTTCTGTCCTTGGCCTCTGGTCCGGCCCAGGCCCGCGACGCGCTGGACTGGCTGGCGCGGGAGCCGGTGACCCTGCTCGACTGGGGCATGACCCGGCTGCGCGGCGACCTGCACGACACGGTGGACGGGCTGTCCCGCGATCTGCGGACGGAGGTGTCGCGCAGCGGCGTCTTCTACCGCTTCCAGGACCGGCGGATCGTCGCCTACGCCAACTTCGTCGATCTGCCGCGCAACCGGACCGAGGAGGTGTGCAAGGACGTCTACACCCGGCTGGCCGGCGCGCTGGTCCGCGGCGGGCCTCAGGGGGCGGGCGGGGCGGCGTGGTATCTGGAGAGCGTGTTCAGCCACGACTCCCAGGGCGGCGACCGGCCCCAGGATCTCGGCGACCAACTGGCCGACACGGTTGTCCTGCAGGTGACCATCGGGCCGAAGCCGTCCCAGGCCTTCGACGATGGGCGCCGCATCACCTGCACGGGCCGTCTCGACGCCACGCCGGAGAACATTGCGCTCAAAAGCGAAGGGTGACGGTGACGCGCGGCAGATGACGGCGGGCCTGCGCCGTCCTATAAGTGCGCCCATGACCGACGCCACGCCCGATCCCGCCCCCATGTCTGGCCCCATGCCCACCGCTTTCGACCCGCAGGCCCTGCCGCCGCTGCGCGAGGTGATCGCCCGCTTTGGGCTGGATGCCCGCAAGGCGCTGGGGCAGAACTTTCTGCTCGACCTCAACCTGACGGGCCGCATCGCGCGCTCGGCGGGCGACATGACCGGCGTGACGGTCGTGGAGATCGGCCCCGGTCCGGGCGGGCTGACCCGTGCGCTTCTGGCGACCAAGGCGAAGCAGGTCATCGCCATCGAGCGCGACCACCGCTTCATCGAGGCGTTGCAGGACGTGATCCAGGCGGCGGACGGGCGGCTGTCCATCGTCGAGGGCGACGCGCTGGAGGTCGATCCCATCCAGATCGCCCCGGCCCCGCGGGCCATCGTGGCGAACCTGCCCTACAACGTGGCGACGCCGTTGCTGATTGGCTGGCTGGGGCGGATCGAGGAGTTCGTCAGCCTGACGCTGATGTTCCAGAAGGAGGTCGCCGACCGTCTGGTCGCCAAGCCGGGCAGCAAGGCCTACGGCCGCCTGTCGGTGATCACGCAGTGGCGGTCGGACGCGCGGGTGTTGTTCAACCTGCCGGCCAAGGCCTTCACCCCGCCGCCCAAGGTGGAGTCCACCATCGTCCACCTGACCCCGCGCGCCAACCCGGAGCCGGCGGAGTGGAAGGCTCTGGAGCAGGTGACCGCCGCCGCCTTCGGCCAGCGCCGCAAGATGCTGCGCCAGAGCCTGAAGAGCCTGGGGAACGCGGAGGCGCTGCTGGCCGCCGCCGGCATCGAGCCGACCGCGCGGGCGGAGGAGGTGGATGTGGCGGGGTTCGCGGCGCTGGCGCGGGCGTTCAGGGCGCGATAGGTTCTTTCCCCCTCCCTGACCCTCCCCCGCTTCGCAGGGGAGGGGATTGAACTCCCTCCCTTGCGAAGCGGGGGAGGGAAGGGGCCCGCGGCGAAGTCGTGGGAAGGGTGGGGGCAGTGCGCCGCCGCCTTACAGCGCCGCCTGCACGCTCTCCACAAACGCCGGCATCCCGACCTGCCGCGTCCGGCGCAGCCGCTCGGCGCGCAGGATGGCCTGAACCGCGGTGACGCTCTCGTCCACGTCGTTGTTGACGATCACGTAATCGTATTCGCCCCAGTGGCTGATCTCGTCCGACGCCTTGGCCATGCGCTGGGCGATCACCTCCGCCGAGTCCTGGCCGCGGGAGTGCAGGCGGCGCTCCAGCTCGGTGCCCGAGGGTGGCAGGACGAAGACGCTGACCAGATCGGCGCGGGCGTTGGCCGCCAGCTGCTGCATGCCCTGCCAGTCGATGTCGAACAGCACGTCGCGCCCGGCGCTCAGCGCCGTCTCCACGGCGTGGCGCGGCGTGCCGTAGCAGTTGCCGAACACGCGGGCGTGCTCCAGCAGCTCGCCCTGGCCGGCCATGCGGTCGAACTCTGGCATGTCGACGAAGTAGTAATGGACGCCCGGCTGCTCGCCGGGGCGCATCGGCCGGGTGGTGACGGACACCGACAGGGTGATGCCGGGGTCGCGGTCCAGCAGGCGGCGCGAAATGGTGGTCTTGCCCGCCCCGGAGGGGGAGGACAGCACGAGCATCAGGCCACGCCGGGCGATCTTCGTGTTCATGGTCTCAGGCATATGGTCTCGGGCATGGGGCGGGTATCACTCGATGTTCTGGACCTGCTCGCGGAGCTGCTCGATGGAGGCTTTCAGCGACAGGCCGATGCGGGTCAGCTCCACGTCCGCGGACTTGGAGCACAGGGTGTTGGCTTCGCGGTTGAATTCCTGGCACAGGAAATCGAAGCGGCGGCCGATGGCGCCCCCCTCCGCCAGCATGTCGCGGGCGGCCTGGATGTGGGCGCGCAGCCGGTCCATCTCCTCGCGCACGTCGGCCTTGGCGATCAGGATGGCGGCCTCCTGGGCGAGCCGCTCCTCCGGCAGGGCCGGGGCGGCGTCGAGCAGGGCGGCGACCTGGCTGCGCAGCCGTTCGCGCAAAGCCTCTGGCTGGGTGCTGGCGCAGGCGGCGGCGGCGGTGATCAGCCGCTCGATCTCGTCGAGATGGCCGTTCAGAACGGTGACCAGACGCGCCCCTTCCGACAGGCGGGCGGTGACCAGCTCGCCGATCAGCCGGCCGAGGTCGGCCTTCAGCGCGGCTTCCACCCGCTCCCGCGCGTCGCCCTCGTCCTCCTCCACCGGTTCGATGATGCCGCGGACGGACAGCAGCGAGTCGAGCCGCGGCGCGGCGGCCCCGGCGCCCTCGATCTCGCGCGCCAGCTCCAGCACCTGGGTCAGAAGCTCGCGGTTGATGCGGAGCTGCGACACCGACTGGCTGCGGGTGACGGTCAGGTTCAGGTTGACGCTGCCGCGTGCCAGCCGCTTGGGGATTTCGGCGCGGGCGGCGGCCTCCAGCGTGTCGAAGCCGGCGGGCTGGCGGCAGCGGATGTCGAGGTTGCGCCCGTTGACGCTCTTCACCTCGAAGGTCCAACTGTAGCCGTCGGCATGCCCATCCACGCGTGCGAAACCGGTCATGCTGGAAACGGCGGAGCGTTTGGCGGGCAAAGCGGCCTCGACGAGTATTTGTGGGATCGGGAGGCTCACGTTATAGCGTCGGGCGGCCAAGGCAACAAGCGTCAGGGACAAGGGGGAAAGGGGCATGCGCGATCCGCGCTCGATCGTCATCACCGGGGCGTCCAGCGGCATCGGGGAGGAACTGGCCCGCGCCTACGCCGCCCCCGGAGTCGCGCTGGCCCTGAGCGGGCGCGACTCCGCAAGGCTGGAGGCGGTGGCGGAGCGCTGCCGCGCCGCCGGGGCGGCGGTGGAAACGGCGCTCGTCGACGCGGCCGACCGCGCGGCGATGACGGGGTGGCTGAGCGCGCTGGACGCTCGCGCGCCGGTCGATCTGGTCATCGCCAACGCCGGAATCTCCGCCGGCACCGGGGGCGGGGTGGAGAGCGCCGAGCAGGCGCGGCGCATCTTCCAGGTGAATGTCGACGGCGTGCTGAACAGCGTTCATCCGCTGCTGCCCGGCATGCAGGCGCGGCGGCGCGGGCAGATCGCCCTGATGGCCTCGCTGGCCGGCTTCCGCGGCATGCCCGGCGCGCCCGCCTATTGCGCCAGCAAGGCGGCGGTGCGGGTCTACGGCGAGTCGCTGCGCGGCGATCTGGCGGGGCAGGGGATCGGCGTGACGGTGATCTGTCCGGGCTTCGTGAAAAGCCGGATGACCGCGGTGAACCGCTTCCCCATGCCCTTCCTGATGGAGACGGACCGCGCCGCCCAGGTCATCAAGAGCGGGCTTGCCCGCAACAAGGCGCGCATCGCCTTCCCTTGGCCAATGGCCGCCACCGTGTGGCTGCTGGCGGCTCTGCCGGTGGCCTTGACCGATGTCCTGCTGCGGCAGGCGCCGCGCAAGGAATGAGGTGGGAGGATTAGGGCTTGGCTTTCCAATAGCCCCAGACGGAGGCGGGCGGGACGTTCAGCGGGGTGAAGCCCAGCCGCTTGCCCTTGACGCCCAGCGCGCGCTGGTTCAGCGGCGACACGAGGCCGTAGGTGTAGAGAACGAAACGCCCGCCTTCGGGCAGGATGCGGAAGCAGGCCTCGACGACCTCCTTCTGGGCGCGCATCGGCAGGTTCAGCATGGGGATGCCGATCACCACCGTGCCGACCTTGCCGACCAGCTCCGGACCGAGGATGTCGGCGGCCTTGCGGCAGTCGTCATGGACGACGTTGACGTCCGGGTAATGGCCGCGCAGGAAGCGCGACAGATGGTCGTCGATCTCAAAGGTGAAGATGCGGTTGCCCGGGATGCCGCGCTGAAGCAGGGCCTTGGTGATGGCGCCGGTGCCGCCGCCGAACTCCACGACGACCTGATCCGGCCCGCACAGCACCTGCTCTCCGATCAGCCGGCAGAGCGCGCCCGAGGATGGGGTAACGGAACCCATGGAAAGGGGATTTGCCAACCAACGCTGGAAGAAAAGCCACGCGGCCGGCGGCGTCTTGCCGCTTTTCTGCTTCTCCGCGACGGTGATTTCCGTTGGTGTCATGATCGGCCTTTCGCCGTTGGCTGTTGAGCGTTTTACCCCGGGGCTAAACAAGCTGGAGCCTCAGGGGGTCCCGAACCTAACAATCCCAGAGCGCACTTATGTCGCATCCCGGGTTCCCCCGCAACCGGCCGAAGCGGCGGGAGCTATGCCATAAACGCGGGATATGACGTGGCGGCCAGCAGGGTCTGGCCGGCGTAGGACAGGCTGCTGGCGACCAGCGCGAAGAAGACCAGGGCGGCCACGGTGAGGGCGAGGCTGACCGCGACGGCGGCCCCGTCGCGCTCGATCAGCCCGAGGGACAGCAGGACCAGGGCGAAGCCGGGCAGCCAGCCGGTCAGCGGCAGCGGGACCACGCAGGTCAGCGACAGGAGCAGCACCAGCACGCCGAACCAGCGTTCCCCGTCGATGCTGGCGAAGCGGCTGTGGCGCGGCTTCAGCATTTTCTCGATGGCGGTCAGCCGCGGCATCGCCTTGTCGATCATCCGGGCGGCAAGCGACCGGCTGACCGAGCGGCGCAGAATCCAGCCGGGCAGGGCAGCGCCGCGCTTGCCGAAAGCCATCTGGGCGGAGAAGAGGAGGATCGGCAGGTCGAACAGGCAGGACACGCCCAGCGGCACCGGCGCGATGGTGGGCAGCGACAGGGCCAGCAGAATGGTGCCCAGCGAGCGGTCGCCCAGCGCCTGGATCAGGTCACCCAGCGACACCCGCCCCTCCGGCAGGTTGGCGCGGAAGGCGGCCAGGACGTCGGAGGTCCGCTCCTCCCCATGCTCCTGCCGCCCACGTCGGGCGACGGTCGCGGGGAGCGAGGCCGCTCCGGTGAAGGCCACGTTGCGCGGCACGCTCATACGCCGGCCTCCGCCGCCGCCGACTCATAGGCTTCGAGATGCTCCAGCCACGCCTCCTCGGCGGCGGACAGCTTCTTGTCCACGACGCCGAGGTCGATCTGGAGCTTCTGCAGCTTGTCGCTGGGACCGCTGTAGAGGGCGGGATCGGCCAGCTTTGTTTCGATCTTGCGCTTTTCCTCGGTCAGCTTGTTGACCTGCGACTCCGCGTCGGTGGCCTTCTTCTTCAGCGGGGCCAGGGTGGCGCGGGCCTCCGCCGCGGCGCGGCGCTGGTCCTTGCGGCTGGCCCCGGCGTCCGTCGCCTCGCCGCCCTTGGCGGCGGCGCGCTCGGCCCGCGCGCGGTCCAGCAGGAAGCGGCGGTAGTCGTCGAGGTCGCCGTCGTAGGGCTGCACCGTGCCATCGGCGACCAGCAGCAGCCGGTCGGCGGTCAGCTCGATCAGGTGCGGGTCGTGGCTGATGAGGATGACGGCGCCCTCGAACCCGTTGATCGCCTCGATCAGCGCCTCGCGGCTGTCCACGTCGAGATGGTTGGTCGGTTCGTCGAGCATCAGGATGTGCGGCGTCTCGCGGCTCATCAGCGCCAGCAGCAGCCGGGCCTTCTCGCCGCCGGACAGGTCGGAGATGCGGGTTTCCGCCTTGCTCTGCTGGAAGCCGAAGCGGCCGAGATGGGCGCGCACCTTCTCCTCCGGCGCCAGCGGCATGATGCGCTGGGTCTGCTGGATGGGGGTCAGCGACAGGTCCAGCTCGTCCTGCTGGTGCTGGGCGAAATAGCCGACGCGCAGCTTGGTCGGGCGCTTCACCTCGCCGGCCATCGCCTCCAGCCGCCCGGCCAGCAGCTTCACCAGCGTCGATTTGCCGTTGCCGTTGGCGCCGAGCAGGGCGATGCGGTCGTCCATATCGATGCGCAGGTTGACGCGGCGCAGGATGGCGCGGTCGCCGTAGCCGATGGTCACCCCGTCCAGCGCGATCAGCGGCGGGGCCATCTCGTCCGGCTGGGGGAAGTTGAAGACGACCTCGGCGTCGTCCTCCATCAGCGTGATGGTCTCCAGCTTCTCCAGGGCCTTCAGGCGGCTCTGCGCCTGCCGGGCCTTGGTCGCCTTGTAGCGGAAGCGTTCGACGAAGGCCATCATGTGCTTGCGCTTGGCCTCCTGCTTGGTCGCCATGGCCTGCAGCCGCTCCATGTTGGCGCGGCGCTGCTTGAGGAACTGATCGTAGTTGCCGGCGTAGGTCACCAGCTTGCCCTGGTCCACATGGATGGTCGTCGTGGGGACCGAGTTCAAGAGGTCGCGGTCGTGGCTGACCAGCAGGATCGTGTGGGGGTAGTTCTTGAGGTACCCCTCAAGCCAGATGGTCGCCTCCAGATCGAGGTGGTTGGTCGGCTCGTCGAGCAGCAGCAGGTCGGGCCGGGCGAACAGCACGCCGGCCAGCGCCACGCGCATCCGCCAGCCGCCCGAGAAGTCGGAGCAGGGCCGGGACTGCGCGTCGGCGTCGAAGCCCAGTCCGGACAGCACCTGGGCGGCGCGCGACGGCGCCGAATGCGCCTCGATGTCGGCCAGCCGGGCGTGGATCTCGCCGATGCGCATGGGGTCGGTGGCCGTTTCGGCCTCGGCCAGCAGGGCGGTGCGCTCCGTGTCGGCGGCCAGGACGGCGTCGATCAGGGTGGTGGCGCCGCTCGGGGCCTCCTGCGCCACCATGCCGATCTTGGTGCCGGTCGGCACGCCGATGGCTCCGGCGTCCGTCTGGAGCTGGCCGGCGATGAGCTTGAGGAGAGTGGATTTTCCGGTGCCGTTGCGGCCGACCAGCGCCACGCGGTGGCCCTTCGACACGACCGCGGTGGCGCGGTCGAACAGCACACGTCCGCCGTAGCGGAACGTCAGGTCGTTGATGTGCAGCATATCGGCGCCGGTTTACCACGGGGAAACCGCGATTTGAAGCGGGACCCGCGGGGCAACCCTTCATGGCAGCCGCGCGAAGGCGGGCGAAGCGGCCTCACGAAGCGGTTGCCGTGGCCGAAAAGCGCCTATATAACCCCGCGCAATCGGCGCCCCGGCCAAACCAGCGGCGCCCATAACGCATTTCCAGCAGGAGCCCACCGCCATGGCCGTCGAACGCACCCTCTCGATCATCAAGCCCGATGCCACCCGCCGCAACCTGACCGGCAAGATCAACGCCAAGTTCGAGGACGGTGGCCTGCGCATCGTCGCGCAGAAGCGCGTCCAGCTGTCCAAGGCCCAGGCCGAGCAGTTCTACGGCGTGCATCGCGAGCGTCCGTTCTTCAACGACCTCGTCTCCTTCATGATCTCCGGCCCGGTCGTGCTTCAGGTTCTGGAAGGCGAGAACGCCATCGCCCGCAACCGCGAGATCATGGGCGCCACCAACCCGGCCAACGCCGCCGAGGGCACCATCCGCAAGGAGTTCGCCGAGTCGATCGAAGCCAACTCGGTGCACGGCTCGGACGCTCCGGAGACCGCCGCCCAGGAGATCGCCTTCTTCTTCGCCGGCATCGAGCTGGTTGGCTGATCGCGGCCCGTCCGCTTCGCAGTCTTGCGCGAAGGGCCGTCCCGACCGGGGCGGCCCTTTTCGATTCAGGGGCTTCTCAGGGGCTTCCGCCCGCAACTTGTCGCCCGCGCCGGGTCACGGCGTCGTGGACAGGCGTGGCGAAGTCGAGTATTCGGGGATTCTACCGCTAGGAGTACCCCCGCCATGGAAAATCCGGACGTCAAGCCGATCGTCGCGGCCCTGCTGGAACCGCTGCCGCCTCTCGTGAAGGGCAGGAACGACCTGAGCGATCCGGGCGTGGTGGAACTGCTGGTGCGCGGCTACGTCGACCAATGCCTGGCGGCCTTCCAGGAGGTGCTGCGCGGCAACGTCGAACAGGACGCGGCCATCGACGCGATCAACGCGCAGGCCACCGCCCTGAACGCGGTGTTTCTGGGGACCAGCGGATTCGACACGGTGGTCGTCCATCCCTGGAACGCCGCCGATCAGCTCGGCCAGTTCCTTCAGGACACGGTGGGGTTGGATTTCCCGGCGGAGGATTGCGTGCGCGCCGCCCTGATCCACCTCGCCACCCACGTCATGCACGCCATCCAGGGCGGCACCGAGGCGTGGGAGCAGCAGGTTGACGCGCTGGTCGGCGAAATGCGCGACCTGCTGCTCGGCCGTCTGCCGGACGGGGCGTAAGCGCCCCGCCACGGCGTTTTGGTTGGCAGGCTTCCGGCTGGCCGCCTGAATGGGCCGTCAGGCCAGGAAGATCGCCATGAAGACCAGCACGGCGATCACGCCCGCGGTCGCCAGCGTCAAGAAGCGGGTGAAGGCGTGCCAGCCCGCCTCGTGGCGGCGGACGACATCCTCGCTGACCGGATTGTGGCCGTGTTCCGTAACCGCCATCGCCCTCTGCCTCCCCTGTTATGGTTCCGGCGGAGAATGTGGGGAGCGCAGACGGTTGCGGCAAGGGTCCCGCTTGGCCGATGGGCGCCTTTGGGGCGCTCAGGCCGGCGGGTTGATGAGCGTCGGCAGGTCCGCCGCCGGGCCTGACAGGGTCACACGGCCATTCTCGACACGGGCGCGGCCCTCGGCGATCAGGCGCAGCGCCTGGGGGTAGAGCCGGTGCTCGGCCTCCAGCACGCGGGCGGACAGCCGGTCGGCGTTGTCGCCGGGCAGGACCGGGACCGCGGCCTGGGCGATGATTGGCCCTTCGTCCATCTCCGTGCGCACGTAATGGACGGTGCAGCCGTGGAAGCGCACCCCGGCGTCCAGCGCCCGCTGGTGGGTGTCCAGCCCCTTGAAGGACGGCAGCAGCGACGGGTGGATGTTGATCATCCGGTCGTGCCAGCGCTCGACGAACCAGGGCGACAGCAGCCGCATGAAGCCGGCCAGACAGACCAGCTCGACCCCCGCCTCGCGCAGGCGCGCGTCCATGGCCTCTTCGAAGGCGCGCTTGTCGCCGGGGAAGTCGCGATGGCTGACCACGGCGACCGGGACCCCGGCGGCGGTGGCGCGCTCCAACCCGTAGGCGTCGGCCTTGTTGGAGAGCACCAGAGCGATCTCCGCCGGAAAGTCCGGGGCGGCGCAGGCGTCGATCAACGCCTGCAGATTGCTGCCGCGCCCGGAGATCAGGACTCCAACCTTCAGAGCGGTGGGCGTCAGGCCGACCATGCCGTGTCCATGCCGGTGACGGTGACGCGGGCGTCACCGTCCTTGACCGCATGCACGATGCCGACGGTGAAGACCGTCTCGCCGCCCTGGGCCAGGATCTCGGTCGCCTGCTGCGCCTTGTCCGCCGGGACCACGACGACCATGCCGAGGCCGGTGTTGAAGGTGCGCGCCATGTCCAGCGGCGTCAGCCCGCCCGTCTTCATCAGCCAATTGAACACCGGCGGCAGCGGCCACTTGGACGCGTCGAGCGTGACGCCCAGCCCGTCCGGCAGGACGCGCGGGATGTTCTCGATCAGGCCGCCGCCGGTGATGTGGGCCATCGCCCGCACCGTGCCGGCGCGCACCGCGGCCAGCGTGCTCTTCACATAGATGCGGGTCGGGGTCAGCAGGGCCTCACCCAGCGTCTTCCCGGCGTCCCAGGGGCAGGGCGAGTCGTAGCCGAGGCCGGACGTCTCGACCAGCTTGCGGACCAGCGAGTAGCCGTTGGAGTGCACGCCGGAGGAGGCGAGGCCGAGCACGACGTCGCCGTCCTGCACGGTGGCGCCGGTCAGCGCGTCCTTGCGCTCGACGGCACCGACCGAGAAGCCGGCGAGGTCGTAGTCGCCTTCGGCGTACATGCCCGGCATCTCCGCCGTCTCGCCGCCGACCAGCGCGCAGCCGGCCTGACGGCAGCCCTCCGCGATGCCGGCGACGATGGCGCGGCCCGCGGCGACGTCCAGCTTGCCCGTGGCGTAATAGTCGAGGAACAGCAGCGGCTCCGCGCCCTGAACGACGAGGTCGTTCACGCACATCGCCACGAGGTCGATGCCCACCGTGTCGTGCCGGTTCGCCAGGATGGCGACCTTCAGCTTGGTGCCGACGCCGTCCGTGGTGGCGACCAGCAGCGGGTCGTGATACCCGGCCGCGCGCAGGTCGAACAGGGCGCCGAACCCGCCCAGCCCGGCGTCGGAGCCCGGGCGCGCGGTGGAACGGGCGAGCGGCTTGATCGCGTCAACGAGCGCGTTGCCCGCATCAATGTCCACGCCGGCCTGCTTGTAGGCGTCGGACGTGTTATTAGACTGGGTGCTGATGGTATCCTCGCTTGGGCTGAGCTATATACCTGGGCCACCTGAACCGGGTCATTTTGGGCCGGGTCATAAGGGAACGGGCCGAACATACTCGAATCGGAAGGCTTTGCAATGCTCCACCGCCGCCATGCGCCGCTGTTTGCGGGCTTCGCCGCCATCACCGTGGCCCTGGCCGTTCCGGCCGGCCCCGTGGACGCGCAGGTGACCGGCGCCGCTCCACCCGCGGTGGCGGCCCCGGTAACGCCTGGGACGGCTCCCGCAACGGTTCCGGCGGCGGACCCCTTCACCGTGTCGGGCGTGAAGGTGGACGTCAGCGCCGCCAACGCCAACGCCGCCCGCGATCAGGCGATCCGCGACGCGCAGGTGAAGGCCTGGGCGGAGCTGTACAAGCGCCTCGTCCCCACCGCCAGCAGCGTGCCGCGGGTGTCGGACATCGAACTCGCCCGGCTGGTCCAGGGCTTCGAGATCGACGACGAGAAGGTGTCGGCCACGCGCTATGTGGGCAGCATCACCGTGCGCTTCCGCCCCAACCCGGTGCGCGAGACGCTGGCCGGCGGTGGCCAGCAGTATGTCGAGCCGCCGGCCCGGCCCTACGTGATCCTGCCGGTCACCGTCGTGGACGGGCGCCCCGTCCTGTGGGAGGACCGCACCGACTGGCGCGAGGCTTGGGAGGGCCGGCAAACCGGCGCCTCGCTGGTGCCGCTGGTCGTTCCGGACGGCGAGTTGGCCGACATCTCCGCCATCGGCGTGAACGAGGCGCTGTCCGGCGATCCCGAGGCGCTGGCCCGCATCGCCCAGCGCTACAACGCCGGCGGCGTGGTCGTCGCCAAGACCGACCTGCCGGCGGGCGGGCTGGATCTTGGCCGTCCGCTGGCGGTCGAGGTGACCCACTACACCCCCGACGGCGCGCGGGACCAGCAGACGGTCAACGTGAAGGCCGACATGGCCGACCGGGCCGGCGACTTCCTGACCCGCGCGACGACCTTCGTGTCGGCCGCCATCGACGAATCCTACCGCCGCGACAACACCGTGGCGAGCGGGCCGGAGCAGTCGACGCTGGTGCGCGTGCCGCTGGCCAGCCTCAACGACTGGGTGGAGACGCGCAAGCGGCTGGGCATGGTCAACGCCGTCACCCGCACCGACGTGCTGTCGATCAGCCGTTACGAGGCGCTGGTCGCGCTGACCCACCGCGGCGACGTCGAGCGGCTGCGCCAGGCGCTGGCCCGCCGCGACCTCGGCCTCGCCCGCACCGGGGCGGTCGCAGCACCGATGCCGGCTCCTGTTCCGGGCCAGCCGCTTCCGCCGGTCGCGCCCACGCCGGAATGGCAGCTCCAGGTGTTGGCGAAGGGCGCCGGGGCGTCGTCCCTGGCGCAGCCCGCCGCGGCGTCTCCGGCATCCGTCCCGGTGACTCCGTCCGCCTTCTCGCCGGCCACCGCCGTGCCGTCGGCCTATCCCGGCGTGGCGCCGGCTCCGGTCGGCGCACCGCAGGCGGCACCGGGGGCGCCGCCGCGCATTCTGGGCACGCTGCCGGCTGGCACGGCGCGCCAGTGACAGCTGAAGGCGTGACGGTAGAAGGCGTGACGGCGTTACAGACGGGCCGGAACCGGCCCTTGACGGGGCGTCGGCGCAAGGGACAACGGCAGAAGGCACCGCGGTGAGCATCCCGAACATCATCACCTTCGGCCGCATCCTGGTGGTGCCGGTCGCCGTCTACTTCATCCTGGCCGGGGAGCTGGGGGTCGCCTTCTGGCTGTTCGTCGGGGCGGGGGTGTCCGACGCCGTGGATGGCGCCGTGGCCCGCATGTTTCGCGCCCGCACGGTGCTCGGCGCCTATCTTGACCCGATCGCCGACAAGGCGCTGCTGGTCAGCGTCTACGTCTCGCTGGGCCACATCGGCGTGCTGCCGTTGTGGCTGGTCATCCTGGTCGTGTTCCGCGACCTGATGATCGTCGGTGGGGTGATGCTGCTCTACACGCTGAAGGAGTCGCTGGCGATGCAGCCGCTCTATGTCAGCAAGATCAACACGGCGGTGCAGCTTGCGCTGGCGGCGGCGGTGCTGGCCCCGGCGGGGCTGGGCCTGCCCGACTTCCACCTGTTCGGGCGGGAGCTGGTGCCCCTGCTGATCTGGGTCTGCGCCGGAACCACGGTGCTGTCGGGGCTGGCCTACGTCTACCGCGGCGGCCTTCTGTTCAGCCGGCACGGAGGGGTGCCGTGACGGCGGGCAAGCAGATCCGCTTCTGGCTGATCGGCCTTGGCCTGTTCGTCCTGGTTCTGTGGCTTCTGTCCGGCATGCTGCTGCCCTTCGTGGTGGGGTTGGCGGTCGCCTATCTGCTCGATCCGGTGGTCGACCGGGTGGAGCGCTGGCGCCTGCCGCGCTGGCTGGCGACGACTCTGGTGCTGCTGTCCTTCGTCCTGGTTCTGGTGCTGATGGTCCTGCTGCTGCTGCCGCTGGTGCAGTCGCAGGTGTCCCACCTGATCGAGGTGCTTCCCAATTACGCCAACGCCGCGCGGGACCGGCTGCTGCCGATGCTCGACCGGCTGATCCACCGCCTGTCGCCGGAGGATGTCGAGCGGCTGCGTGGTGCTGCCGGCAACTACGCCGGGGACGTCGTCGGCTGGGTCGGCAAGGTGCTGAAGCACATCCTGTCCAGCGGGCTGGCGCTGTTCGACGTGTTGTCGGTGATGTTCATCACGCCCATCGTCGCCTTCTACCTGATGCGCGACTGGGACATCCTGGTCGCCAAGGTGAACGGCTGGCTGCCCCTGCACCACGCCGCGACGATTCGGGAGCAGGCGCGCGAGGTCGACGAGACGCTGGCCGGATTCGTCCGCGGGCAGGCGCTGGTCTGCCTCGTACTGGGCGTGTTCTACGCGGTGGCGCTGTCGCTGGCGGGGCTGGACTTCGGGCTGGTGATCGGGCTGATGGCGGGGCTTTTGTCCTTCATCCCCTATGTCGGCTCGCTCTTTGGATTCGTGTCGAGCACCGGGCTGGCCCTGCTGCAGTTCGACGACCCATGGCGAGTCGCCATCGTCATTGCGATCTTTCTGTTCGGGCAGGCGGTGGAGGGCAACGTCCTGACTCCGAAGCTGGTGGGCGACAAGGTCGGGCTGCATGCGGTCTGGGTGATCTTCGCCCTGCTGGCCGGCGGGTCGCTGTTCGGCTTCGTCGGCGTCCTGCTGGCGGTTCCGGTGGCGGCTGTGATCGGGGTGCTGACACGCTTCGCGTTGGGGCGCTATCTTGAGAGCCCCTACTACCGTGGTACCCCCTCTTCATGACACTGGCGGCCCAGATACCGCTCGACCTCGGACACCGCGCCGCCATGGGCTGCGAGGATTTCCTCGTGGCGCCCAGCAACGGCGAGGCGGTGGCGTGGCTCGACCGCTGGCCGTCCTGGCCGGCGCCGGCCCTGACGCTGTACGGGCCGGACGGTTGCGGCAAGACGCATCTGGGCCATGTCTGGCGGGCGCGCAGCCACGCTCCCATCGCCCTGGGCGAGGCGCTCGACCAGATCGACCCGCACGCCCTGCTGGCCCGCGCCAACGCCGTGGTGGTGGAGGACGCGGACCGGGTGGCCGGCGCCCCGGCGCGGGAGGAGGCGCTGTTCCATCTCTACAACCTCGCCCGCGACTCGGGCGGGCATCTGCTCCTGCTGTCGCGCCGCCCGCCGTCGCGCTGGCGGATGAAGCTGGCCGACCTGCGCTCCCGCATCAAGGCGGCTCCCGCGGTGGGGGTGGAGGCGCCGGACGACGCCCTGCTCGCCGCCGTGCTGGTCAAGCTGTTCGCCGACCGGCAGTTGCGGCCGGGCATGGACCTCATCACCTACCTGCTGACCCGGATGGAACGGTCGCTGGAGGCGGCGGGGCGGGTGGTCGCGGCGCTTGACCGCGCCTCGCTGGCCGCGCACCGTCCTCTGACCGTGCCGCTGGCCCGCGAGGTGCTGGCCGGTCTGGAGGCCGGGAAGGGAGGAGACGAGGATGGATCTGGGAATCGCCGGACGCCGCGCCATCGTGTGCGCAGCCAGCAAGGGACTGGGTAAGGCCTGCGCCCTGGCGCTGGCGCGCGAGGGGGTGGCGGTCACCATCACCGCCCGCGGCCGCGACCTGCTGGAGGCTGCCGCCGAGGAGATCCGCAAGGAGACCGGCGCCACCGTGACCACCGCCGTCGGCGATATCGCTACGGAGGAGGGGCGCGCCGCCGCGCTGGCCGCCTGTCCGGAGCCGGACATCCTTGTCAACAACGCGGGCGGCCCGCCGCCGGGCGATTTCCGCAACTGGGAACGCGATGACTGGGTCCGCGCCGTCGAGGCCAACATGCTGGCCCCGATCTTCCTCATCAAGGCGACGGTGGACGGCATGATCGGCCGCCGCTTCGGGCGGATCGTCAACGTCACCTCGGCGGCGGTGAAGGCGCCGATTCCGATCCTCGGCCTGTCCAACGGGGCGCGGGCGGGGCTGACCGGCTTCGTCGCCGGGCTGTCGCGCCAGACCGTGCGTCACAACGTGACGATCAACAACCTGTTGCCGGGCCCCTTCGAGACCGACCGCCTGCGCACCACCATGGAGGGCGGGGCTAAGGCCAACAACCGCAGCCTGGACGAGGAGATGGACCTTCGCCGTGCCGACAACCCGTCGGGCCGGTTCGGCGACCCGGCGGAGTTCGGTGCGGCCTGCGCCTTCCTCTGCTCGGCTCACGCCGGCTTCATGACCGGGCAGAACGTCCTGCTGGACGGGGGTGCCTACGCGGGGACGCTGTAGGCGACGGGTCGAGGATTCCGATGGGTTCTGTCCGACTGCCATCCCAGGGCCGTCGGACAGGCCCCGGCAAAGCGCCCGTTAGAAATCGCAACACGGATCGAGGGCCGATAGGGCCTCGAACGCGGCCTGCATGCCGCTTTCCCGGTGCGCTTCGCTGATGGCAAGACCTTCCGCGACGATCACATCGAGCCTCGTCACGCCGATGAACGCGAACATCGACCGAAGGTAGGCTTCGGCGTGTTCGGACGACGCCAGGGACATGACCTGTCGATACTGACCGCCCCGCGCCACGGCAAGGATCACCCGCTTGTCCTGCGCCAATCCTTCCGAGCCGTTCTCCGTGTAGCGGAACGTCTTCCCCGCTATGACGATCCGGTCGATCCACGCCTTGAGCTGGCTGGAAATGGTCAGGTTGTAGAGCGCGACGCCGATGACGATGACATCGGCATTGATGAACTCGTCCAAAAGCTTTTCACCAAACGCGATCTCGTCCATCACGGCCGGGGACGCCGCCAGATGATCGCCGGTCAGATGTGGAACGGGAACAGCGACCAGATCACGATGGATGATGTCGATCGCCGGATTGTGTTCCTTCAGTCGTTGGACGGTGGCTCTGGACAGCATGCGGCTTACGGATTGCTCACCGAGAATGCTGGAGTCGATATGAAGCAGTTTCATGGGTGATCTTTCTTGAAATGTTGGCGAGAGCGTCGTGCCGTCATGAACCGGCGGGCGGCTTCACACCGAGCCCCGGCAACTGCATCACGATCAGCCCGAGAAAAATCAGGCCAAGACCGGCAAGACGCGACAGGGCGACGGGCTTTCGAGGCAGGCCGACAAGACCCCAGTGGTCGATGATGATCGACGCCAGCATTTGCCCGGCGATGGCCGCCATGATGAAGCCGGCGGCGCCAAGTTTCGGCGCAAGCATGAGCGCGCCGGTAATGTAGGCGACGCCGACAACACCGCCGATCCATACCCAGCGGGGGGCTTGCGCCAGAGTCGAGAGGGTCGGCGCTTCCACCTTCGCCAACGCCAGAACGGGCAGGATGCAGGCGAAGCTGACGCACAGGGATACGACCGTCCCCCATAGGGGATGACCGAGCGTCCGTCCCAGGACGGCGTTGGCTCCGGCCTGAAACGGTACAACCGCACCAGTGATGACCGCGGCCAGGATGAGAAACAGCGCATTGGTTTGCATGGTTGAGCCTCCATGCATCACCAGATGACGCATTGACTTCATGGATGGAAATTCTTATGTAGTATCTTGCTCATGCACGACATGAATACTCTTCGTGGCATCGACCTCAACCTGCTGGTGGTCCTCGATGCACTGCTGGCCGAGCGGCATGTGTCGCGCACGGCATCCCGGCTGAACATGAGCCAGCCGGCGGTCAGCCACGCGCTCGGGCGTCTGCGGCATCTGTTCGATGACCCCCTGTTGATACGCCGCGACGGGCAGCTCGTGCTGAGCGCAAGGGCGCTTGAAATGGCTCCGGTGTTGACCGAAGCCCTGCGGCAGGTGCGGGAGGTTCTAGGGCCGGGAGGCTTCGACCCAGCCAAGGAAAAACGGACGTTTCGCCTTGCGATGTCGGATTACGGCTCCGCTGTCGTCCTCCCCGGTTTGCTGAAGATGTTGCGCCTCGAAGCGCCGGGAATCGACGTGGTGATAACCCAATCGAGCCGAGAAACGATGCTTCGGCAGGTGTTGGATGGGGACTGCGATCTGGCGGTCGGCGTGTTTCCCGATCTTCCCGAGCGGATCGGAGCGGAGCAGCTTTTCGTCGAGCACTTTGCGTGCCTTGCGGATCGGGAGAGGATGGCGAGCCATGACCGTCTGGATATTGGAGCCTACCTTGCCCGGCCACACATGCTCGTCGCGCTGAAGGACGAAGCAAACACCGAGATCGACGCGGCCTTGCGCGCCGTCGGCCACACGCGCCGCATCGCTGTCACGCTGCCGCATTGGGGAAATGCGCCACGGCTGATCCAAGGGACAGACCTCGTTCTGACCGTGGCCCGGAAAGCCCTTGCGCTCTGCGAGCATGACCCGGCCGTCGTCGTCTTCGAGCCGCCGTTTCCGATACCGCCATTTCCCTTCGTTCAGGTTTGGCATGAACGGCGCGGCGGCGATCCCGCGCACCTGTGGCTGCGCAACGCGGTCGCGGGCGTGTCGATGGCCGTGTAGTCGGTAGCTATCCAACGTCGGGGCTGCCCACGCACGTGTGCGAAGCGGGGGAGGGCTAGGGTGGGGGCAAGACCGTCACCAGAACACCGGCTTGTCGCGGAACGCCTTCCACAACCCCGGCAGTGCCTTGCGGCGCTTGTCGGCCTGCTTGGCGAGCCAGCGGGTGGTCCCTTCGGCAGCGGGCCGCTGCTCCGGCCGGTCCGCCGACAGGCCGCGCAGACGATCGCCGGCCACCGCGGCGTCGTGCTCGGCGTCCAACGCGCCCAACAGGGCGTCCAGCGCGGCGATGAAGGGCACCGTTGCGGTTTCGGCGTAGAGGCCACGGAAAAACTCCGCCGTGTGGCGCAGTTTGCGCAGGCGGCGGCGCAGCCGGTCGCGCGCCGCGGCGTCGGCACCGTCCAGGTCGCGCCCCGCCTTCAATGCTCCGGCCCTCAGGGCCTTGGCGTGCTGGGCGGCCAGCCAGGGGCCGGACAGCTCGGCCATCGGGCGGTCGAGCTGGGCGCGGACCTCCGGCGCGGCGCCGGACTGCCACGCCCCGTCCTCCAGCCAGGCGCCGAGGGCCAGGATCAGCCCAGTGCAGCGCGGCGACTGGATCGCTTCCACCGCCGCCAGCGCGGGTGCACGACGGGCTTCCCGAACCGCAGCGGTCAGCGCGGCGATTCCGTCAGCGGGGGCTTTCTCCGTCGCGGCGAAGGGCATGATCCCATGGGACAGCAGCACGTCCCAATCGCGCGCCGGGCCAAGTTGACGGGAGAACCAGCGGATGTCGTTCCCGGCTCGGCAGGCGTCCGGCGCCCCGGCGAGGGGGCGAAACAGGCGGATCGCGGTGCGCAGGCGGCGCAGCGCGACGCGCATCTGATGCAGCCCCTCGACGTCGCCACCGGCCAGGGCGCAGGCTTCGTTGGCGAGCAGCAGGCGCAGACCGTGCCGCAGGATGTGGCGGTAGGCCTCGGCCACCGTGGTGACCGGGGTGAGGCCCAGCGGCTCCGGCAGGACGGGAGCGGGCAGGCGCCCGGTGACGAGACGGTCGCCGATCTCCGCCTTGCTCTCCGTCCCGATGCGCACCGGCACCCGGCGCTGGAGCGTCAGCGCGATGTCGAACAGGCGGCCGATGCGGCCCGACTTCAGCTCAAGCTCGACCTCGCTGATCCGGGCGCAGGCGTTGCCGGCGGTGATCTGGCCGTCGTCCACCGCCACCTCGATGGAGGTCAGGGCGTCCGGGCGGACGAGCAGGGTGGTGCGCCGGAACTCCGTCGTGAACTGCGGAACCAGCGCCGCCCGCGCGTTCTCCGGCACCAGGGCGGCCACGCCCTCGGCGTCGAGGGGCGTCATGTCGGGGGCGGCCGTGGGGATGGTCCAGTCCCATTTCTTGCGGATGGCCACCGCGGCCGAATCGCCGGGGGTGGCGGCGTTGATGGTCTTCAGCGTCTGGACGAAGCGGTCGCCGTCCTGCCGCACCCGCAGGGCCACGCCCCCCAGGAACAGCCGCCGGTCCGGCGTGTCATAATAGACGGTGCGCAGGTCGCGGACGGCCGGCGCGCCCTCCGCCTTCTCCTTCAGCGCGGGCAGGTCGGCAACGCGGGACAGATCGCGCGGATCGAGATGGAGCTTCATCTCCACCTCGCGCACGGCGGAGACCGCGGTGGGTGCGGCATTCTGGGGCGCGGAAGACACGGGGGGCGACTCCTGCTCGGTTCCGGGCCTGCTCTGTTAAGGGTTGAAATACCCCATTTGGCAAAAGGGCGTTAAGAGAGTTTCCGCGGCAGGATGAAATCGGCCAGCCGTCCCGCCCCGCTGTCCAGGTCGGCCCAGCGGGCCGCTTCGAACAGAATGACGGCGCAGGCACCGGTCGGAAACTTCTCCGCCAGCGCCGCGCGGTGCCGCTCGTCGCCGCTGCCGGTCAGCTCGCGGGCGAGGTCGTGGAGGTCCGGGTTGTGGGCGACCAGCATCAGCGACGACGCGGAGTCGGGCGCGTCGCGCAGCCGTTCCAGAAGCACCCCGGCGCCGCACAGGTAGAGGCCGCGCTCGCGCTCCACCGGGATGTCCGGCGCGTCCATCACCTCCAGCAGACGGTCGGCGGTGTCCGCCGCGCGCCGGGCGGTCGAGCACAGCACCAGCCCAATGCGCGCGCCCCGGTCCTTCAGCTCGTGCCCGACCAGCCGGGCCGCCTTCCTGCCCCGCGGCGCCAGCGGGCGGTCGTGGTCGTCCAGGGAGGGATCGTCCCACGCGGACTTGCCGTGGCGCATGAGATACAGGGTCTTCATCGAGGCGGTCCCTTCCTGTCCGGATCGCGGTCCGGCGGGATGCGCCGGGGGTGCGACTGTTTTCGCAGCGGTATTATCGTGACGGCAGTATTATGCTGTCTGACTCAAAACCGTAACGTAGTTGGGGTAGGTTGCTTGGCCCGCCGACCGCGGCGGGCGGTCCGGCCCGACCGGACTGTAGCGGCACCACCCATCACGCAAAAGCCCGAGGCTGCTGTGACCGAACTTCAGGACTTGGAAGCGACCTGCATCGAAGCGGACGCGCCGGAGCGCTTCATCAACCGCGAACTGTCGTGGCTGGCCTTCAACCAGCGCGTCCTGGATGAGGCGTCCAACCCGAACCACCCGCTGCTCGAGCGGCTGAGGTTCCTGTCGATCTCCTCCAGCAACCTCGACGAATTCTACATGGTCCGCGTCGCCGGCCTGAAGGGGCAGGTGGCCGCGGGGGTGAAGACCCCCAGCGCCGAGAACCTGACCCCGGCCCAGCAGCTCACCGCGGTGAACCAGCGCATCGTCGAGCTGATGAACGCGCAGCAGACCATGTGGCGCAGCCTGAAGCAGGATCTGCGTGAGGCCGGCATCATGGTGGTCGACGCCGAGGACCTGACCGAGGGGGAGAAGGACTGGCTGGAGGCCAAGTTCCTCGACGACATCTTCCCGATACTGACCCCCATCGCCGTGGACCCGGCGCACCCGTTCCCCTTCCTGCCCAACCTGGGCTTCTCGCTGGCGCTGCAACTGCATGAGCCGGTGAAGGGGCGGCATCTCGACGCGCTGGTCCCGCTGCCGGCGCAGCTCGACCGCTTCATCCGCCTGCCGGGATCGGAAATCCGCTTCATCCAGCTGGAAAAGCTGGTGATGCTGTTCATCGACCGCCTCTTCCCGCCGTTCCAGGTCAAGGCGCACGGCGTCTTCCGCGTCCTGCGCGACAGCGAGATGGAGATCGAGGAGGAGGCGGAGGATCTGGTCCGCACCTTCGAGAGCGCGCTGAAGCGCCGCCGCCGCGGCAGCGTCATCCGGCTGGCCACCGACGCCGGCATGGCCGCCGACCTGCGCGAGTTCCTGCGCCACGAGCTGCGCGTGTCGAACGACGACGTGTTCGTCCTGGACGGGCTGATCGGCTTGTCGGACACCCGCCAGCTGATCGTCGACGAGCGGCCCGATCTGGTCTTCCGCCCCTTCAACGCCCGCTTCCCGGAGCGCATCCGCGACTTCGGCGGCGACTGCTTCGCGGCCATCCGCGACAAGGACATCGTCGTCCACCACCCGTACGAGAGCTTCGACGTGGTGGTGCAGTTCATCCGGCAGGCGGCGCGCGACCCGCAGGTGGTCGCCATCAAGCAGACGCTCTACCGCACCAGCAAGGACAGCCCGATCGTCGCCGCGCTGATCGAGGCGGCGGAGGCCGGCAAGTCGGTGACCGCCTTGGTCGAGCTGAAGGCCCGCTTCGACGAGGAGGCCAACATCCGCTGGGCGCGCGACCTGGAGCGCGCCGGCGCCCAGGTCGTCTACGGCTTCGTCGATCTGAAGACGCACGCCAAGGTGTCGCTGGTGGTGCGGCGCGAGAACAAGGCGCTGCGCAGCTACGTCCATTTCGGGACGGGCAACTACCACCCGATCACGGCGAAGGTCTACACCGACCTGTCCTTCTTCACCTGCGACCCGGCGCTCTGCCACGACGCGGCGGTGATGTTCAACTACATGACCGGCTACGCCACGCCGAAGCTGTTGGAGAAGATCGCCATCGCCCCGATCACGCTGCGCCAGAAGCTGGGCCAGCTGATCGACGCGGAGGTCGCCAACGCCGCCGCCGGCAAGCCCGCCCACATCTGGGTGAAGCTGAACTCCCTGGTCGATTCGGAGATCATCGACCGGCTCTACAAGGCGTCGCAGAAGGGCGTGCAGATCGACATGGTGATCCGCGGCATCTGCTGCCTGCGCCCCGGCGTCAAGGGCCTGTCGGAGAACATCCGGGTGCGCAGCATCGTCGGGCGCTTCCTGGAGCACGGGCGCGTGATCTGCTTCGCCAACGGCCAAGCGCTGCCCAGCCCGCAGGCCAAGGTCTTCATCTCCTCCGCCGACTGGATGACGCGCAACCTGGACCGCCGCATCGAGACGCTGGTGCCCATCGAGAACCCGACGGTGCACGAGCAGGTTTTGGACCAGATCATGGTCGCCAACCTGAAGGACGAGGCGAACACCTGGAAACTGGGCCCGGATGGCGTTTATCATCGGGTGGAGGCTGGTCCGGACGCGTTCAGCGCCCATAACTATTTCATGACGAACCCCAGCCTGTCGGGCCGCGGCAGCGCGCTCAGCAGCAAAAAGACGCCGCCGCGGTTGAAGCTGCGTACGGTCATCTGATTGAGGACATCGGTTGCTTATGACGCCGGCGCAGGAACACACGGTTGCCACCAAGGCCGTCGAGAAGGCCATCGAGAAGGTCGCCGACAGGGGCGAGCGGATCGCGGTCATCGACATCGGGTCCAACTCGATCCGGCTCGTCGTCTATGACGCTCTGAAGCGGTCGCCCCTGCCGGTCTTCAACGAAAAGGTCCTGTGCGGGCTCGGCCGCGGGGTGGAGAAGGCCGGCTGCCTGAACCCGGACGGCGTGATCCAGGGCCTGGAGGCCCTGGAACGCTTCGCCCTGCTCGTCGCGGGCATGCGCGTCGGGCGGCTGGACGTCATCGCCACGGCGGCGGTGCGCGACGCCACGGACGGCCCGGCCTTCATCCAGCGGGTGAAGGACCGCACCGGCCTCGACGTCAGCGTCATCAGCGGCGAGGAGGAGGCGCGGCTGTCCGCCATGGGCGTGCTGTCCGGCACCCCCGCCGCCGATGGACTGGTCGGCGACCTCGGCGGCGGCAGCCTGGAACTGGTGCGGCTGGAACGCGGCGTGATCGGCGAGCATCTGACGATGCCGCTGGGGCCGTTGCGCCTGATGGAACTGAACCCCGCCAAGCCGAACGGGCTGGTCCGCGCCATCGACCAGCATCTGGAGAAGCTGGACTGGCTGGCCCAGATGCGCGGGAAGCCCTTCTACCCGGTGGGCGGCGGCTGGCGGGCCCTGGCCAAGCTGCACATGGAGCATGTGAAGCACCCGCTGCACATCATCCATCACTACACGGTGCCCTTCGCCGAGGCGCGGGACTTCGCCGCGTTGATCGCCAAGCAGAGCCGCTCCTCGCTGGAGAAGATGTCCGGCTCCCGCCGCCGCATCGACACGCTGCCCTACGCGGCGCTGGTGTTCGAACGGCTGTTGCGGATGGTCCAGCCGTCCAGCGTGGTGTTCTCGGCCTTCGGGTTGCGGGAAGGGCATCTGTACGCGCTGCTCGATCCCGAGGCGCAGCGGCAGGACCCGCTGATCGCCGCGGTGGAGGATTGGGCGCAGCGCTTCGTCCGCATCGGCGACCCGGCCCTTCTGGTGTCCTGGACCGGCAACCTCTTCGCCGGGGAGGACGACGCGGCCCTGCGGCTGCGGCAAGCCGCCTGCCTGTTGAGCGACGTGGGCTGGGCCGAGCATCCCGATTACCGGGCGGAGCACGCCTGCCTGCGCATCCTGCGTTATCCCTTCCCCGGCATCGACCATGACGAGCGGGCCTTCCTGGCGCTGGCCGTCTACGCCCGCTACGCCGGTTCCATCGACGGTCCGGGCACGCCCAACGCGGTCACCGCGGGGCCGCGGTCGCTGCTCAGCGACGCCCAGGCGCGCAAGGCGCTGGTTCTGGGGCTGGCGCTGCGGCTGGCCCACACGCTGACCGGCGGGGCCACCGCGCTGCTGCAGCGCACGGCGCTGAAGGTGTCGGGGGAGCGGCTGGTGCTGACCCTGCCGGACGATTTCAGCGTGCCGGCCGGCGAGACGGTGCAGCGGCGCCTGGACGCGCTGGCGAAGGCGCTGAACCGCAAGGGCGAGATTGTGCCGCCGGCTAGGCCGCAAGCGGCGGAGTAGAGGTTTTTTACCCCTCTCCCGGGGCGGGAGAGGGGATCAAACTGGAAGAACCCTCACGCCACCTTGGCGTGGGCGATGGCTTCGCGGACGCTCACGCCCTTGCGCAGGATGTTGTCCACGGCGCGGCCCTGCACCATCGTGATGCCGACCTTGTGGGCGTAGACGAGGCTCGACACGCTGTCGCAGCGCGCCAGGATGAACTTGCAGCGGTCCTGCTCCTGGATGCGCTCCATGAAGTACTTCTCGAAGGTCGGGTCCATCTCCAGCATGTCGTTGGACCAGAAAATCTTCGCGTAGTCGGCGTTCAGATACTCCAGATCGAAGTTCGTCACCCAGAAGGGGTTCAGCCCGTCCACCGCAATCTGGTAGCGGCGGTCCTGGGCGAATTCCACGACCTCGTTGAACAGCGACAGGTTCTCGATCAGGTCGCCCTTGGAGATTTCCAGCACCACCTGCCCGCGGAAATCGAGGGGAAGCCGTTCGTCGAACTTCACGAAGCCGGTGGAAATGACCGTGGACAGATTGATGTTGATGCCGATGCGCCGGCCCCGCATGAAGCTGAGCCCGTGGTTCAGCGCGCGCAGCACCGACTGGTCGAGGTTGGCCGTGAAATAGTTGAACAACCACTTGTTGGCCGTGATGTCGTAGTCCGGGCAGAGCCGTTCCTGAAGCAGCTTGATCGAGATGTAGAGTTCGAAATAGGCCATGTCCTCTTCGGCGTTGCGGCCGATGTTGGCGATGGCCTGGTTGAACAGGAAGGGCGACAGGTCGAACATCTGCATGGAGCGTTCGAGCTTCGCCATCTCCTCCAGCGTGATCGGCGGCTTCGTCTCGTTGGAATGATCGCCGGTCTCGTTGGCCTGCAATTCCTCGATGAAGCGGATGACGTTGATGAAGTTCAACGCCAGTTCCATGATCGAGTAGAGCGAGAATTCCTTGTAGGGGTTGGCGCCGGTCAGGGTCGTCTTGGCCAGAAAGATCTGCTCCACCTTCTGGCAGACGTCGGTGACGCCGGTCAGCTTCAGCCCCTTGTAGAGGATGATGACGTCGCCGTTGGAGATGTTGAAGGACTGGAGGTAGGAGGCCTTGCTCGCCAGTTCCTGGATGATCGTGCGGACGATCATCTGGCTGGACGGGTCCTTGTCCCGCAGCAGCGACAGGTGCATGTGAATCAGCCGCATGCCCTGCAGTTCGGACTTCGCGGAGCGGAGCAGATTCAGCAGTTTGTCGTTGTCAAATTCGGGCTTCTGGTCCTTCGCGGCGGCGACGGCAGCCTGCTTCTCCGTCGTGGAGAGGCGGACGCGGTCGCGTCCCATGGGTGGTTTGCCGCCGAACCTGCTCATACGCGAAATCCCCCGGGTGTGCGCATAGGGCGTGTGCGCACCTTATAGGCGAGAATTCCATCCGCGAGCCACACCGGGCCGATACACGGCATGGATACGGAGCCCGTGACTTATTAGCCCTGACCTTTTTTAACAATGCCTTAAAGCGCTGTTAATTGCGATGAATTGTTTCATAATTTTGGCTAAACGTCGCGACGCTGACTGAACCTGTAACGGGCCAAGCCGACTCTTGCGCCATTCTGGAATGATTCTGGATGGGGCCGCTTACGACCCCTCTCCATTGCCGGCTGGAACGATGCGGACGCGACGGTCGAGCACCGCCAGCCCGATGCGGCCATGCTTCAGCGCCAGCGCGTCTTCGCCGAACAACTCCCGGCGCCAGCCCTGCATCGCGGGCACCTCGGCCGCATCGTCCGCGGCGATGGCCTCCAGATCGGCGGCGGAGGCGATCAGCTTGGACGCCACGTTGTTCTCTTCGCACTTCATCTTCAGAAGCACGCGCAGCAACTCAACGATCGGTTGCAGTCCGGGCGGCGGCTCCTCGCGCGGCTCGATGCGCGGCAGTTCGGAGTCCGGCAGGTCCAGCCCCTTCTGGACGCAGGCCAGCACCTCGGCGCCCTGGCGCCCTTCCGCGAAGCCGCGGCCCATGCCGCGGGTGCGGGCGAGGTCGTCCACGCTGGTCGGGGCGTGGGCGGCGATCTCCAGCAGCGCCTCGTCCCGCAGCACGCGGGAGCGGGGCAGGTCGCGGCGCTGCGCCTCGCGCTCCCGCCACGCCGCCAGTTCCTTCAGCACGGCCATGAAGCGCGGCTTGTTGGTGCGCACCTTCAGCCGCAGCCAGGAGCTGTCCGGGTCCGTCTGATAGGTGGCCGGGTCGGTCAGGACGGCCATCTCCTCCTCCAGCCAGTGGGCGCGGCCGGAGCGGACGAGGCGGCGCTTCAGCTTCTCGTAGGCCGGGCGCAGGTGGATCACGTCGGACAGGGCGTAGGTCAGCTGCCGCTCGGTCAGCGGGCGGTGCGACCAGTCGGTGAAGCGACTGGACTTGTCGATGCGCGCCCCGGCCAGCTTGGTGACCAGCGTCTCGTACCCCACGCTCTCGCCGAAGCCGCAGACCATGGCGGCGACCTGCGTGTCGAACAGTGGGTGGGGGATCTGGCCGGACAGGTGCCAGAAGATCTCCACGTCCTGCCGGGCGGCGTGGAACACCTTGAGGATGGCCGGGTCCACCATCACGCGGAACAGCGGCGCAAGGTCGATGCCTTCGGCCAGCGGGTCGATGGCGACCGCGCCGTTCGGCCCGCCGACCTGCACGAGGCAGAGCTGCGGCCAATAGGTCTTCTCGCGCAGGAATTCGGTGTCGACGGTGATGTAGTCCACCCCGGCCAGCGAGCGGCAGAAGGCGTCAAGGTCTTCGGTGGTCGTGATGAGTGTCATGCGGGCTTCATACACGAGCGCGCGACCGCGCGAAAGCTCGCCCTTCGGCAACTCTCCCAGCGTGCAGCGGACGCGGATGGCGACTTGACATTCCCGCGCTGTCGGTGTGGTGTGTCGGGCCGCCTTTCCGCGCAGGATTCCGACCTTTTCCAAGGTGTTTCGACCCATGCACCCCTACCGCACGCACACCTGCGGCCAGCTTCGCGAAGAGAACGCCGGTCAGATTGTCCGCCTGTCGGGCTGGATCAACCGCAAGCGCGACCATGGACAGCTCCTGTTCATCGACCTGCGCGACCATTACGGCCTGACGCAGTGCGTGGTCGACACCTCCAACCCGGCCTTCCAGGCGGCGGAGCGGCTGAAGCTGGAATCGGTCATCACCGTGACCGGCAAGGTGGTCAAGCGCACGGCGGAGACCATCAACGACCGCCTGCCGACCGGCCGCATCGAGGTGCAGATCGCCGAGCTGACGGTGCAGGGCGAGGCGGAGCAGATCCCGCTGCAGGTCAACCAGGACACCGACGCCGGCGAGGACGTGCGCCTGCGCTATCGCTTCCTCGACCTGCGCCGCGAGCGCATCCACGAGAACATCCTGCTGCGCTCGCGCGTCATCGCGTCGGCGCGCCGCCGCATGATCGACCAGGGCTTCACCGAGTTCCAGACGCCGATCCTGACCGCCTCCTCGCCGGAGGGCGCCCGCGATTATCTGGTGCCGAGCCGCAACCATCCGGGCAAGTTCTACGCGCTGCCCCAGGCGCCGCAGCAGTTCAAGCAGCTGCTGATGGTCGCCGGGTTCGACCGCTACTTCCAGATCGCCCCCTGCTTCCGCGATGAGGACGCTCGCGCCGACCGCAGCCCGGGCGAGTTCTACCAGCTCGACTTCGAGATGTCCTTCGTCACCCAGGAGGACGTGTTCGCCGCCATCGAGCCGGTGCTGCACGGCATCTTCGACGAGTTCGGCGGCTTCCGCCGCGAGACGCCGCCGGCCATCGACAAGCCGCCCTTCCGCCGCATCTCCTTCGCAGAGTCGATGCTGAAGTACGGCAACGACAAGCCGGACCTGCGCAACCCGCTGGAAATCACCGACGTCACCGCCGTCTTCAAGCGCGACGACGTGGAGTTCCGCGCCTTCAAGCAGACGCTGGAGAAGGGCGGCGTGGTCCGCGCCATCCGCGCCCCGAAGGTGTCCGACAAGCCGCGCAGCTTCTTCGACAAGCTGAACGACTGGGCGCGCGGCCTCGGCGCTCCGGGCCTTGGCTACATCATCTTCGAGGCGGCGGGCGGCAAGGGCCCGATCGCCAAGTTCGTGCCGGAGGCCGCCCAGGCGGAACTGCGCACGGCGGCGGGCGTGGAGGACGGCGATGCGGTCTTCTTCGTCTGCGACCAGCCCGGCCCGGCGGCCAAGCTGGCCGGCTTCGCCCGCACGAAGATCGGCGAGGAGCTGGACCTGATCGAGAAGAACGCCTTCCGCTTCTGCTGGATCGTCGACTTCCCGATGTACGAGCTGGACGAGGAGACCAACAAGGTCATCTTCAGCCACAACCCCTTCTCCATGCCGCAGGGCGGCCTGGAGGCGCTGAACACGATGAACCCGCTGGACATCAAGGCGTACCAGTACGACATCGTCTGCAACGGCGTGGAGCTGTCGTCGGGCGCCATCCGGAACCATCTGCCGGAGCTGATGTACAAGGCGTTCGAGATCGCCGGCTACCCGCCGGAGGAGCTGGAAGCCCGCTTCGGCGGCATGCTCAGCGCCTTCAAGCTGGGCGCACCGCCGCACGGCGGCTCGGCCCCGGGTATCGACCGCATCGTGATGCTGCTGGCCGACGAGCCGAACATCCGCGAGGTCATCGCCTTCCCGCTGAACCAGCGCGCGGAAGACCTGCTGATGCAGGCCCCGGCCCCGGTGGATCAGGCGCGCCTGCGCGAATTGCACCTGAAGCTGGACCTGCCGAAGCCGAAGGTCGCCGCCGAGGCGCCGAAGGCCGCCACCTGACGGCTTGAGTTTTCCTTTCCCTTCCCGCTTCGGCGGGGAGGGCAGGGCGGCCAACAAGAAAGCCCCGTCCGCCGACGGCGGGGCGGTTCGTTCGGGACGGCGACGGCGACAACGAACGACCGCCCCGCGCGGACGGCGGGCTTTCTTGTTGGGAACGGAAAGGCGAAAACGGAAGGCTTCAGGCCGCGACGTTGCCGGCTGGGGCCGATCCGATCATGCGGTAATAGTTGGAGTCGACCAGGACGAAGCAGCTCAGCGTCTTGGCGTCGCCCTCGTCCTCCGTGCTGACCACGCGGGCATGCGGGATGCCGAACAGGGTCACGGTCTCCCGCACGCGCCAGGACCGCCCGTTGGTCGCGCCAACAGTCTGGAACACCTGTCCCACCAAAACCTGCTTCTTGGCCATAGGGAAACCCTCATCCTGCTGTCGGTGCACACCATGACTCCATGGAGGCGTGGATACACCATGCACAGCTTAGGCCAGTTTCGTCATAATATGGCAAATTGAATTGTAACGATTTGCGCCAAAGGCTGTGACCTTTGCGCCCGGCGGTCAGCAACCCGACTTCGGCAGAGCCTCCACCTTTTCCAGGATGGCGTTCACGGTGAAATCGCCGTAGTCGATCTGCATGGATTCGGCCACGCCGTTCTGCAGCAGGCGCAGGCTCATCTCGTACTCGGGCTGGGCGGAATCGCTCTTCAGCGGGAAGAAGGCCATGCGCACCGGCCACGCCTTCTTGCCCTTGAGCAGCGGGTCGGCGCCGTCCTCCTTGGCCTGGATGGCTGCGCCAATGACCGTGGAAACCTCGGTCGCCCCTTCGGAATCGGCGCCGTCGAAGACGACCCGGTTGAAGAAGGTCTCGCCGGCCCCGGCGTGGTCGAGCACCGCCAGGGTGTGGGCGGTGGGGAACATGGTGTTGGGGGGCAGTTCCATGTCCTGGGGCTCCGGCTTGGAGAAGGCGGCGGTGCCGGTGCCGTCCTTGGCCAGCCGGGCGTCGCCGCGCACCTCCTCATCCTCCTCGCCGTTGATCAGCTTGCGGACGTTGAAGCGGTAGCGCTGCCCGTCCTTGGCCTCCCACGTCGTGTAGTTGGTGGTCATCGCCATCTCGTCGCCCTCGGCGTAGACGAAGCGGAGCTGAAAGCGCTGCTCCGTCGTCCAGCCGTCGCAGGCGTCGGCCCATTCGAAGAGCATGCGACCCCGCACGTCGCTGACCTTGGAGCTGTTGCGGGCGGACAGCAGCGACATCTTGTAGACGGCGCGGTGGGGCAGGATGTTCGCCGCGGCGCCGGCGGCCGCCCCCACCGCCGCGCCCGCCGCGTTGGCGGGTGCCGCCTGGACCGGGCCGGCTGCGGGAAGAGTGGTCAGGGACACCAGGAACGCGCCGAAGGTCGCGCAAAGGGCGAGGCGGGCGGCGGAGCGGCGGTTCTGCAAAGCGACATCCACAGGTGATTGGCAGCGTCGGATGGATTATGGGTGTTTCGGCGTCGGAGCGGAAGGCCCGACCCCCCGAATAAACGGAAGGCTGAGGACAGAAACATGCGCAGCGACACCCCCGCATCACGCCCCGTCCTCCTGGTGACCCGGCGCCTGCCCGAGGCGGTGGAGGCCCGTGCGGCGCGCGATTTCGACGCCCGGCTGAACCCGCAGGACCGCGCGCTGTCCGGCGCCGACATCGCCGCCCTGGCGGCGCAGACCGGTGCCGAGGGCATCCTCTGCACCGCCGGGGACCGGCTGGACGCCACGGCCATCGCGGCGCTGCCCGAGGGGGTGAGGATCGTCGCCACCTTCTCCGTCGGCACCGACCACATCGACCTGAACGCGGCCAAGGCCCGCGGCCTGATCGTCACCAACACCCCGGACGTGCTGACCGACGCGACCGCCGACATTGCCCTGCTGCTGATGCTCGGCGCGGCGCGGCGCGCCTCGGAGGGTGAGCGGATGATCCGCGCCGGAGCGTGGAGCGGCTGGACGCCGACCCAGCTTCTCGGCACCCATCTGGGCGGAAAGCGGTTGGGCATCATCGGCATGGGCCGAATCGGGCAGGCGGTGGCCCAGCGGGCGCGGGCCTTCGGCATGACCATCCACTACTCCAACCGGCGGCGCCTGCCCGCCGAGCAGGAGGCAGGGGCCGTCTATCACGCCGATCCCGAGGCGATGCTGGCGGTCTGCGACGTGCTGTCCCTGCATTTCCCGGCGACTCCGGAAACCACCCACTGGCTGAACGCGGAGCGGATCGAGCGTCTGCCGCCGGGCGCCATCGTGGTCAACTCCGCCCGCGGCTCCGTCGTCGACGACGAGGCCCTGATCGCCGCCCTGGCCTCCGGACGGCTGGCCGCCGCGGGGCTGGACGTGTTCGAGAACGAGCCGAACCTGCACGCCGGCTACCGGGGGCTGGAGAACGCCTTCCTGCTGCCGCATCTGGGGAGCGCCACGGTGGAAACCCGCAACGCCATGGGCTTCAGGGCGCTCGACAATCTGGACGCCGTCTTTGCCGGGGCGGCGGCGCCGGACCGCGTGGTGTGACGGCGCCGCGTGCGCGCCTGTCGGGAGCCCGACAGACGTTTTGTTCGAAAGCCGTTCAAAAGAGAAAATAAATCAAAAATAGATAAAATTTTCCGTAACCGGCTGTTCTCCAGGCAAATTCTGCCTGGGGGCGGCCTTGCCCGGCAGAAGTTGCCGGGACGAAAGGCCTAGTCTTCTGGATTTCCTCATATGGCACGGCGATTGCTTTGAATTCGGCGCAGCCAGTGCCGATCATGTGGAGAAAGCCCATGAGCGCCGTCGTGAACACCCAGGACCCGGACGCCATTTCCGCCGACCATCACGACGGACTGCCTTTCGACCGCGGGACCCACGACCGGCTGTTGCGGATGCCCCCCTTGCGAAGCTCCCGCATCGCCCATCCGGTGGTCGCCGTGACCGTCGAGGCGTCGGCCCTGGAGCGCCAGCTTGCCGAGGCCCGCGCGACCATCGCCGAACAGCGTGACCGGATCGCCTATCTGGAAAGCCTGTCCATGACGGACGAGCTGACCGGCCTGCTGAACCGCCGCGGCTTCTTCAGCCATTTCCGGCGCGAGATCGCCGCCGCGCGGCGGCAGGGGACCAAAGGAAACGGCGCCAAGGGAAATGGAACGGGCGGCGGGGTGTTGGTCATCATCGATCTGGACGGCTTCAAGCGGATCAACGACACCCATGGGCACATGGCCGGCGATGCCTATCTCCGGCAGGTCGCGCGGATGCTGGTCGGATCGGTCCGTGAGGAGGATGTGGTGGCCCGGCTGGGCGGGGACGAGTTCGCGCTTCTGCTGACCAAAACCGACGCGGTCTGCGGCGACGTCCGTGCCCGGCAGATCGCCGCGGCGGCGGGCCGACACTGCGTGCGTTGGAACAACGCCGACCTGCCGGTCCGCTTCTCCTTCGGGGTGCAATCCTATGGGGCCGACGACCGGGAGGAGGAGGTGATCCGCCTCGCCGATTCCCGGATGTACAGCAACAAGGCCGGGCGCCGCCCGCGCCCCGCGGGACGCAAGGCCGAACGCCCGTCCGGTCATCGCGCGGCGAACCCGCGGACCACCGCCTGACACCGTTCGACTCCGGCCCGGAGGTCGCCGCCGGACAGCGGGATCGGGCAGCCTGTCGCACCCCCCAGACCGCGCTTGACCGGGCGGTCGTTCCAGCCGCAGCATCGGCACCTTTCCGTCGCAGAGGTGCCCGTCCTGAACACGTTTTCGGATAGTCCGAATCCTCCTTCTTCGCCATTCCGGGCTGGCCAATCAACCGGTTGGGCCGCCGAAGGCGCGGCCGATGGGATACAGCCGCACGGCGCCCTGGTGGCGTTGCACAGCGATGGAAAGACGATCCTGGCCTGCAGCGCGAACACCGCGGAATTCCTCGGCCTGGTGCCGGACCGGCTGCTGGGTCGTGACGTCGGGGTTCTCGAACTTCCCGAGCTTGCGGGTTTGTTGACGGGGCTGCGCGCCCTGCCGCCGGACCTGCGGGCGCTGGGTTTGCACGCGTCCGTGACGCCGCCGGGAAGCCGGCCGCTGCCGGCCTTTCTGCACGAGCATGACGGCCGGGTGATCATCGAGGTGGAAAGGCTGCCCGCCGGGGCGGAGCATTGGCCCGCCACCACCCCGCCGTCCGGCTTCATGCCGGGCGTCGCGGCCCTGCGCGGGGTCGCAGGCCTGGAGGCCATGGCGGCGCACACCGCCAAAACCGTCCGCCGTCTCACCGGGATGGACCGCGTCATCGTCTGCCGTTTTGACGATTTCGGCAACGGGGAGGTGGTGGCAGGGGACGAGGCGCCGGATTGGGCGCACGCCCTTCCCGAACTCCGGCCCGGCGAGGCCCTGCCGGCAAGCGCCTTCGACCGCGGTCCGGACGGCAGCCCGCGCCTGCGCGTGGTCCTCGACCATGCGGCGGCGCCGGTTCCCCTCCTGCGCGCCGACAGGGCGCTTCCGCCGCCCGATCTCGCCCACGCCCATCTGCGCAGCCCGGCTCCGGCCCGCCGGGACTTCCTGAGGCGCATGGGAGCCGGGGCGGCCCTGACCGTACCGATTTTCCAGGGCGGCAAGCCGTGGGGGGTGATTTCCGGCCACCGCCGCCAGCCCCAGGGAGTGCCGCCGTCCGTCCGGATGCTGACCGCCATGGCCGCCGACGCGTTCGGCCTGATGCTGGACTCCGCCGAACGCGTCCTGGAGCGGGAGCGCCGGACCGCCCACGCCACGCGGCAGGCGGAGCTGAACCGGGTCAAGTCCGACTTCCTGACCGGGATGAGCCACGAGCTGCGCACCCCGCTCAATGTCATCATCGGCTATTCGGACTTTCTGCTGCATCCGGGGACCGGTCCGCTGACCGACCGGCAGCGCGACTGCATCGGCAACATCCGCGCTTCCGGCACGCATCTTCTCGAACTCATCAACGATGTTCTGGACCTGTCGAAGATCGAAGCCGGCCACCTCGACCTGAACGACGAGGACGTGGACGTCGCGGTCATGGTGGGCGAGGTCTACGCCCTTCAGGAATTGACGCTGGCGTCCGCCGGGCTGACCTTCGACGCGCTGTTTCCCCGTCCGCTGCCGCGCCTGCGCGCGGACCGGCGGTCGCTGCGCCAGATCCTGCTCAACCTGCTGTCCAACGCCGTCAAGTTCACCCCGGCCGGAGGGCGCGTCACCATCGACGTGGCGCGCACGGAGGAGCGGACCGGGACCGGGCTGCGCATCGCCGTGATCGACACCGGGGTCGGCATTCCGGAGGAGCACCGTCCCATCGTCCTGGAGCCCTTCCGGCAGGTGCCGGGGGAGCGCATTCGCGGCGGCACCGGGACCGGGTTGGGGCTGCCCATCGTGCGGTCCCTGGTCGAGGCCCACGGCGGGAGGCTGACCCTGTCCGGCGGCCCGGGGCAGGGCACGCGGATTGACCTGCATTTCCCGCCGGAGCGGGTCATCGCATGATGGAAGCCGTGGAATCCGCAGGACTTATCGGTCGGCCGCGGGCCGCGAAGGACATCGCTAACGACAATTTAACCGTCGCGGCGGGACAGTGAACGGGATATACCGGTCTTTCCGGGTGTGGTCGCTGCAAGCAGAAGCGCGGGTGGCACAATGCTCGCGGAACCGAACAGCCCCAAGAAGGCGCCGATGGACGACCGAACCGTGAAGCGTGTCCTGATCGTCGAGGACAACGAGCTGAACATGAAGCTCTTCCACGATCTGTTGGAGGCGCACGGCTACGCGACGCTTCAGACCCGCAACGGGATGGATGCCCTGGCCATCGCGCGGGAGCACCGGCCGGACCTGATCCTGATGGACATCCAACTGCCCGAGGTGTCGGGCCTGGAGGTCACGCGCTGGATCAAGGACGATCCGGAACTGGCGGGCATTCCGATCATCGCGGTGACCGCCTTCGCGATGAAGGGGGACGAGGAGAAGATCCGGGAGGGCGGCTGCGAGGACTACATCGCCAAGCCGATCTCGGTGACGAAGTTCCTGCAAGCCGTTCAGAAGTTCCTTCGTTAACCTTTTACGGGATCGGTCGCACGTTCCATGTCCGCTCGCGTCCTCGTCGTCGATGATGTCCTTCCGAACGTGAAGCTGCTCGCGGCGAAGCTGACGCGCGAGTATTTCAACGTCATCACCGCCAGCAATGGCCCCGAGGCGCTGGAGGTGATCCGGCGTGAGGCTCCGGACATCGTTCTGCTCGACGTCATGATGCCGGGCATGGACGGGTTCGAGGTGTGCGAGAAGATCCGCTCCGACCCCGCGACCATGCACATTCCGGTGGTGATGGTCACCGCCCTGTCCGATGGCGCCGACCGCGTGCGTGGGCTGGAGGCCGGGGCCGACGACTTCCTGACCAAGCCCGTCAACGACATCGCCCTGTTCGCGCGGGTGCGCTCGCTCGTCCGCCTGAAGATGATGATGGACGAATGGCGGCTGCGCGAGACCACCTCCGGCCAGTTCGGGGTTCTGGAGCCGACCGGCACGCTGCACAGCGAGTCCTTCGAGGGGGCCCGCATCCTGGTGCTGGAGGATTCGCTGCTCGATCTGGCCAAGATCGCCGAAACGTTGCAGCGCGACCATGGCCACATCATGTCCGCCGGCACCTGCGCCACGGCTCTGGAGCGCGCGCTGGGCGACGATCTGGATCTCGTGGTGATCAGCCTGACCCTGATGAACGAGGATGGGCTGCGTTTGTGTTCCCAGCTGCGCTCGCACGAACGCACGCGGCAGGTGCCGATCCTGCTGGTGGTGGATGAGGGCGACCTCAACCGCGTCGCCAAGGGGCTGGAGCTGGGCGCCAACGATTACGTCATCAAGCCGATCGACCGGAACGAGCTGCTGGCCCGCGCCCGCACCCAGATCCGGCGCAAGCGCTACCAGGAGCGGCTGCGCGCGAACTACGAGCAGAGCCTGTCCATGGCGCTGACCGACAGCCTGACGGGCGTCTTCAACCGCCGCTACATCAACGCCCACCTGCCGCGGCTGCTGGAGCGGGCGATCGACAACCACAAGCCGGTGGCGATCCTGCTGTTCGACATCGACCATTTCAAGGTCGTCAACGACAGCTACGGCCACACCGTGGGCGACGAGGTGCTGAAGGAGGTGTCCAGCCGCGCCAGCCGCAACCTGCGCACCTTCGATCTGGTGGCGCGGCTCGGCGGCGAGGAGTTCGTGGTGATCCTGCCGGACACCGACGCCGAAGCGGCGCTGACGGTGGCGGAGCGTCTGCGCACCCGCATCGCCGACACCCTGTTCAAGGTGACCGCCGACGTGGGTGAGATCCCGGTCACCGTGTCCATCGGCGTCACGGTCGGCGGCCGGCTGGGCGACACCGCCGAAGGGCTGATCCGCCGGGCCGACGAAGCGCTCTACGAGGCCAAGCGCGCCGGGCGCAACCGCACCATCGCCGACCCTCGCGCCGACGCCCTGCTGGCTCCCTGACGGGCGCCGGGCCGGCTCCTGACGGAACCTGTGACCCTCCGGACAAGCAAAAGGCCGCCGAAAGGCGGCCTTTCTGATTCCGGTGGTCCCGGGGAAACCTTACTTGATCTTGGCTTCCTTGAACTCGACGTGCTTGCGAGCCACCGGGTCGTACTTGCGGAACGACAGCTTCTCGGTGGTCTTCTTCGGGTTCTTCTTCTTCACGTAGAAGAAGCCGGTGTCGGCCGTGCTCACCAGCTTGATGAGGACGGTGTTCTGCTTCGCCATGATCTCAATCCCGACTAAAAATCCGTGACCCGCCAGCCCGGCGGGGCGGCGTCGTAGCGGGGGAAGATACCCGCTACAGCCGCGATGTCAAGCCTTTGTAAAGTGGCCGGAAGGGCCGGTCGGAGTCCTTTTTTCGCCCGCAATCCGGGGCGGAAAACGACTCAGCGCTCGGCCACCGTGTTGGTGGAGGACAGGGCGACCGCGCGCTGGTAGAGCGCCGGTTCGGCGAGAAGGCGCAGCGCCACCTTCACGTCCAGTTCCGGTTCGTGCTCCTTCCACGGGCAGGCCTCGCGCAGGCGGGCCAGCGCCTCCTCGTCGTCGGCGGCGCGGGCGCGCCAGCCGGCGAACTGGGTCATCGGGCGCGCCCGGCCGTCGCGCAGGTCGGACAGCAGGGCGATGGGATCATCCTGGCCGGCGCGGCTGGTGCAGACCGTCGGCTGCACGCCCTGGCGGTGCAGGGTGTAGCCGGCGGGCGTGTAGATGCGGCTCCAGGTCAGGAACAGCTCGCCGTCGTTGGGCAGGCGGGTCACCGTCTGGACGCTGCCCTTGCCGTAGGAGGAGGCGCCGACCACCACCGCGCGCCCCGAGTCCTGGAGCGCCGCCGCCACCACCTCGGCGGAGGAGGCGGACCGCCCGTCGACCAGAACGACCAGCGGCAGGCCTTCGGCGATGTCGTCGGGGCCGGCCTCGAAGCGCTGGCGGCTGTCGGGGTGGCGGCCCTCGGTCGTGATGATCTTGCCTTGGGCGATGAACAGGTCGGCCACCGCGACCGCCTGATCGAGCAGGCCGCCGGGGTTGCCGCGCAGGTCGAGCACGAAGCCGCGCAGGCCCTTGCCCATGCTCTGCCGCGTCGACAGCACGGCGTCGCGCAGGTTGGAGGCGGTGGCGGCGTTGAAGCGGTCCACCTTCAGCACGCCGACCTGCTCGGACACGCTGGCGTTCACCGTGTTGGGAACCACGCGCTCCCGCCGGAGAGGGGCGCGGCGGGGCGGGTTGTTGTCGCGCGCCACGGTCAACAGGACCATGGTCCCGGTCGGGCCGCGCAGCCGGTCGCGCATGTCCGACTCGTTCAGGCGCGCGGTCAGGTCGCCGTCGATGGCCAGAAGCTGGTCGCCGCTGCGGATGCCGGCGCGGTCGGCCGGGCTGCGCGGCAGCACGTTGCGGATCAGGGTGCGCCCGTTCGCCGTCTCCAGCGACAGGCCGATCCCGCCGTAGCCCTCGCGCTGGGCGCGTTCGCTGGTGGCACGCTGGGTGCCGGTGTAGCGGGAGTAGCCGTCGAGGTCCGACATCACGGAATCGAGGACCACCTGATAGACCCGCTCCGGCACCGCCTGATAGAGGGTGGGGGAGTAAAGGCGGGCGCGTTCCACCGCCTTGGTGGTCAGGGCGGCCCAGCCGGCGGCGTCGGACAGCGACGGGGCGGCGTACTCGCCGATCAGGCTTCCGGAAACGTACAGGCGTACGGTGTTGCCCTGGCGCTCGGCGCGGGCGGTCGGGTCGATGGTCGCGAGACCCTTCAGCCCGTCCAGCCCGAGGCGGCCGAAATCAACCTGTTGGAGATACACTTCGGCGATCTTGCCGTACGCAACGGCGAAGACCTGCTCGCTGACGAAAGCGGCTTCGCTCGCGGCTGCGGCCGGACGGGGCAGCGCCCCGCCGAGGCTTCCGAGGCCGACAGCGAGCATGGCGGCCGCGAGCGGGACCGACAGCCGCCCGCGCGGCGAAAATCCTCGTTTCCGTATGCCCATGGCGCGCCGTACGCGGCCTCCTTTCCCACAGGCGGACCCGGACGGTTGCCCGCCGGGTTCGAACGGATAAGGAATAGCACTTCAGAAATGAGGGCTGGCGGGACAAAAGACGGGGGCAAGACTCTTTGTCGTGGAATGTCCACCACTGTGACTCAGCGGCCACGCTTCCGTTGCTTCTGGGTTGCGTGGCCCGCGAAACGGGCGTTTCCCGTGGGGCGATCGGGGTTGCCGGATTGCAACGGATGATCGGTTCCGCCAACAGAAATTCCGGTCAAGTCACCCTCGGCGCGGGGCAGGGCGAACAGGGTGCTGCCGGTCAGCGGGTCGGCCTCCATCAGCACCACCGTCACCGCGGCGCCCAGCCGGTAGCGGCGGCCGGTGCGCTGGCCGACCAGGGCGTGGGCGCGCTCGTCATGCTCGTACTGATCGTCGGGCAGGGTGCTGGCGGGGATCAGCCCGTCGGCGCCGTTCTCGTCCAGCCGGATGAACAGGCCGAAGCGGGTGACCCCGGAAATCCGTCCGGTGAACAGGGCACCCACGCGGTCGGCCAGGAAGGCGGCGGTGAAACGGTCGATGGCATCGCGCTCGGCCGTGGCGGCGCGGCGTTCGGTCATCGAAATGTGCTCGCCGATGTCGGTCAGTCCGGCCATGGCCGCGTCGTCCAGCCCGCCCGGCCCCAGCCCGTGCACGCGGATCAGCGCCCGATGGACGATCAGGTCGGCGTAGCGGCGGATCGGCGAGGTGAAGTGGGCGTAGCGGTCCAGCGACAGGCCGAAATGGCCGATGTTCTCCGGGCTGTATTCCGCCTGCGACTGGCTGCGCAGGATGACCTCGCTGACCAGCTGCGAGTCCGCCGTTCCGGCGGCGCGGTCGAGGATTGCGGTGAAATGGGCCGGTTTCAGCCGGGGCACCCGCGGCAGCGTGTAGCCGATACCGGTCAGGAACTCGCGCAGTGTCTCCTGCTTGTCGAGCGATGGCTGGTCGTGCACGCGGAACAGGCCGGGCATGCCCGCCCGCTCCAGGCTGTCCGCTGCCGCGACGTTGGCGCAGATCATGAATTCTTCGATCAGCCGGTGGCTGTCGAGGCGCTCGCGCGGCGCGATCTCCGCCACCCGCCCGCGCTCGTCCAGCCGCACGCGCCGTTCCGGCAGCTCCAGCTCCAGCGTGCCGCGGCGCTGCCGGGCCGCCCACAGGCGGGCGTAGGCGCCGTAGAGCGGGGCGATGACCGTCTCTAGCAGCGGTGCCGTCGCCTCGTCCGGGGCGCCGTCGCGGGCCGCCTGCACCTGCTCGTAGGTCAGGCGCGCGGCGGAGCGCATCAGTCCGCGCACGAAGCGGTGCCGCAGCAGCGCGCCGTGGCGGTCGATCCACAGATGCGCCGCGACGCAGGCGCGGTCCTCATGGGGGCGGAGCGAGCAGAGGTCGTTGGACAGCGCCTCCGGCAGCATCGGCACGACGCGGTCGGGGAAATAGACGGAGTTGCCGCGCTCGTATGCCGCCCGGTCCAGCGCCGAATTGGGGCGGACGTAGAAGGCCACGTCGGCGATGGCGACCAACAGGTGCCAGCCGCCTTCGTTCGCCGGGTCGGGGTCCGGCTCCGCCCACACCGCGTCGTCGAAATCGCGGGCGTCGGCGCCGTCGATGGTCACCAGCGGCAGGTCGCGCAGGTCGGTCCGTCCGGTCAGGGAGGGCACGGCGGCGTGCGACGCCTCGCGCAGGGCGGCGGGCGGGAAGTCGGTGGGCAGCCCATGGGTGTGGACGGCGATCAGGCTGACGGCGCGCGGCTCCGCCGTATGGCCCAGCCGCTCGGCGACGCGGGCCTGCGGCAGGCCCATCCGGGAGGCCGGCAGCAGGTCGGCCAGCACCAACTCGCCCGGCTCGGCGTCGTTGCGGTTGGCCGGCAGGACCAGCAGTTCGGTCTTGTTGCGCTTGTCGGTGGGGACGATGCGCCCGCCGTCCGCCGCGGGGTAATAGACGCCGAGGACGCGCCCCACTGTGCCGTCGAGCCGGCGGATGGTGCGGGCCTCGTACAGCCGGTCGTTGATGCGGCTGAGCTTCGCCAGCACCCGGTCGCCGGTCCCCAGCGTGGGGTGGCCCTTCCTCTCCGGCATCAGGAAGATGCGCGGCGGGTTGCCCTCGCCGGTCCAGGTGACCGGGCGTGCGGTGACCTCGCCGTCCGCATCGGTGCCGGTCACCTCCAGCACGGCGACCTCCGGCAGCGACTGCGGCGGGGCGACGCGCTTGTTGCGCCCGCGTTCCACGGCGCCGTCGGCCTCCAACTCCTTCAGCAGCGCCTTCAGCCTCTCGCGGTCGTCGCTGCCCGACAGCTTGAAAGCGCGCGCGATCTCGCGCTTGCCGACCGGAGTCGCGCTGTCGCGGATGAAGGAGAGGACGGTGTCCTTATCGGGAAAGCTGCCGGAGCGGCGGGAGGTGTCGGTCAAGGGAATCCGTGCCGTGGAGAGTGGACCGCTTAAGTAAGCCCTGGGCGTGGCGAATCCAACCGCCGCGCCATGGCTCCGCCACAAAGACGCGCCAGAACCGTGCCGGGCGTGGCGGGAGCGCATCCATGAGGGTGGTACGGAACGGGGTGGCGCTGGCGTTGGCCGTTCCGGCGATTGCGGCCGGAGCCTACCTGCTGGCCGCTGCGGTGCTGTCCCGTCTCGCGGTGGAGGGGCGGCCGGCGGCGCGGGAAGGTGTGGAGGTCTTTGTCTGCACCAACGGCATCCACACCGATCTGGTGCTTCCCGCCGTCACGGACACCGTGGACTGGACCATCGACCTGCCGGACGGCGACTTTCCCGGCGCCGGCCGCCGGGCGAGCCATCGCTCCTTTGGCTGGGGCGATCGCGCCTTTTATCTGGAAACCCGCCAATGGTCGGACCTGCGGCTTGCCACGGCGCTGTCCGCCCTGTTCGGCCGAGGGCCGTCGGTGATGCATGTCTACGCGTTGCACAGCCCGGCGGGGAGCCCGGATTGCGGGGTGGTGGTGCTGGACGAGGGGCAATACGGCGCCCTGGCTGCCTTCGTGCGCGGCAGCTTCCGCCGCGACGGGGAGGGGCGGGCGTTGCCCCTGCCGGGCAGCGGCTATGGCGCGACCGACCTCTTCTACGAGGCGGTCGGCCATTACAGCCCGGTCGAGACCTGCAACGAATGGACCGGCAAGGCCCTGCGCGCCGCCGGAGTGACCATGGGCGCCTGGACGCCGTTCGAGAGCGGCGTCATGCGTTGGGTGCGGTAGGGAGTCAAGAGCGGCAGTTATCCCCTCTCCCCTCCGGGGAGAGGGTTAGGGTGAGGGGGTTGCGCTTGTGCCGGACGCAGTGACACGCGCAACCCCCTCACCGGCCCTGTGGGCCACCCTCTCCCCGGAGGGGAGAGGGTTAAGATGGCGTTGTCGATGTTTATGAAGTAAGGCGTCACGCCCGCTTGCGGGCCGCAGGCTTTTCCTCGTCCCCTGCGTCTTCCTTCTTGGCGGCCGCCTTTTTCGGAGCGGCCTTCTTCGCCGCATCCTTCTTGGCCGGCTCCTTCTTGGTGGCGGTCGCCTTGGCCTTGGTCGCCTTCTCGGCCTTGGCGGGCACCTCGGCACCGTCGGCCGCCGCCGGCTCGGCGTCCTTCGGAGCCTTGCCCTTCTTGGCGGCGTCCTTGGCGGCCTTGGCCTCCAGAAGCTCCAGCGCCTGCTCCAGCGTCACGCTGTCCGCTTCCGTGCCCTTGGGGATGGAGGCGTAGACGGAGCCGTGCTTGACGTAGGGACCGAAGCGGCCGGACCCGGTGGTGACCGGCTTGCCGGTCTTCGGATGGTCGCCCAGCGTCTTGGCCGGGGCCGACGCCTTCTTGGCGGCGCCGGCCAGCAGGTCGACGGCGCGGTTGATGCCGATGGTCAGCACGTCGTCGTCGGGCGTCAGCGACTTGTAGACGCTGCCGTGCTTCAGGTAGGGGCCGAAGCGGCCGATGCCGGCGCTGATGTCCTCGCCCGTCTCCGGGTGGTTGCCGATGCTGCGCGGCAGGGCCAGCAGCTTCAGCGCCGTATCGAGGTCCACGTCGGCGGCGGCCACGCCCTTGGGCAGGGAGACGCGCTTGGGCTTCGGCGCCTCGACCTTGACCTTCTTCTTGCCCTTGGTTTTCTTGCCGTCGGCGGGGGCTTCCTCGACCACCGCCTCAGCCGGCGCGGCGACCACCGGGGGCGGGCCGAGCTGGATGTAGGCGCCGTAGGGACCGCGCCGCACGGTCACCGGCAGGCCGGTTTCGGGATCGTTGCCCAGCTCGCGCGGGCCTTCCTGCGCCTCGCCGTTCTCGTCGTTGGCGACGGCGAGCGGGCGGGTGTAGCGGCATTCCGGGTAGCGCGAGCAGCCGATGAAGGCGCCCATCTTGCCGAGCTTCAGGCCGAGCCGGCCCTGGCTGCACACCGGGCAGACGCGCGGGTCGTGGCCCGGCGTGTCGCTGTTGGCGTTGGTCGGGAAGAAGTGCGGCCCCAACTCCTCGTCCAGCGTGGTCAGCACCTGGGTGATGGTCAGGTCCTTGGTCCCGTCCACCGCGACGTGGAAGGCGCGCCAGAAGTCGCGCAGCACGGTCTTCCAGTCGATCCGGCCGTCGGAGATCTCGTCGAGCTTGTTCTCCAGGTCGGCAGTGAAGTTGTACTCGACGTAGCGGTTGAAGAAGTTCTTCAGGAAGGCGGTGACCAGACGGCCGCGGTCCTCCGGGATGAAGCGGCGCTTGTCCAGCCGGACGTAGTTGCGGTCCTGGAGAACCTGGAGGATGGAGGCGTAGGTGGACGGGCGGCCGATGCCCAGCTCCTCCAGCTTCTTGACCAGGCTCGCCTCGGTGTAGCGGGGCGGCGGCTGCGTGAAATGCTGTTCCGGGCTGATGTCGCCGCGGGCGAGGGCGTCGCCCTGCTCCATGGCGGGCAGGCGGCGCTCCTGGTCGTCATCGGCGGCGCCGTCGTCGCGGTCCTCCTGATAGACCTTGAGGAAGCCGTCGAACACGACGACCGAGCCGGTGGCGCGCAGCACGACGTCCTTGGACGGCGAGGCGATGTCCACCGCCACCTGATCCAGCACCGCGCTTTCCATCTGGCTGGCCAGCGTGCGCTTCCAGATCAGCTCGTACAGACGCAGCTCGTCGCCTTCCAGGTAGGTGGCGACCTCCTCCGGGCGGCGGAACAGGTCGGTCGGGCGGATGGCCTCGTGCGCTTCCTGGGCGTTCTTGGCGGCGGTCTTGTAGACGCGCGGCTGGGCCGGGACGTAGCGCTCGCCCCAATGGGAGCCGATCAGGTTGCGGGCGCCCTCGATGGCCTCCTGCGACAGGCTGACGCCGTCGGTTCGCATGTAGGTGATCAGGCCGACCGTCTCGCCGCCGATGTCCACGCCCTCGTACAGCCGCTGCGCGGTCCGCATGGTGCGGGTGGCGCCGAAGCCCAGCTTGCGCGAGGCTTCCTGCTGCAGGGTCGAGGTGGTGAAGGGCGGAGAGGGGTTGCGGCGGCTCTGCTTGCGCTCCACCGTCGCGACCGAGAAGGACTGCGGGCTGATGCGCGCCACCGCGGCCTCCGCCGCCTCGCGGGCGGGCAGGGCGAACTTGTCGAGCCGCTTGCCGTCGAGCTGGGTGAGCTGGGCCGTGAAGGAGGCGCCACCCGGCGTGGCGAAGCCCACCTCGATGGTCCAGTACTCCTGCGGCTTGAAGACTTCGATCTCCGACTCGCGCTCGCAGATCAGGCGCAGCGCCACCGACTGCACGCGGCCCGCCGAGCGGGAGCCGGGCAGCTTGCGCCACAGCACCGGCGACAGGGTGAAGCCGACCAGATAGTCGAGGGCGCGGCGGGCCAGATAGGCGTCCACCAGCTCCCGCGAGACGTCGCGCGGGGCCTCCAGCGCGGCCTGGACGGCGGTCTTGGTAATTTCGTTGAAGGTGATGCGCTGGACCTTGGAGTCGTCGATCAGCCGCTTTTCGCGCAGCAGCTCCGACAAATGCCAGGCGATGGCTTCCCCTTCGCGATCCGGGTCGGTTGCGAGATAGACGCGTTCGGCCCCTTTGACCGCCTTGGCGATCTCGTCGATGTGGCGCTTGGAGCGGTCGCCCAGCTCCCAGTCCATGGCGAAGTCTTCGTCCGGACGCACCGACCCGTCGCGCGCCGGAAGGTCGCGGACATGGCCGAAGCTGGCGACCACGGTGTAGTCCGAGCCAAGGTATTTGTTGATGGTTTTCGCCTTGGCCGGCGATTCGACGATGACGACGTTGCTGCCCGGCAAGAGTCCGCGCCCCTGAAAGTGCCTATCCCATACACCGGCGGTGCGGATCGGGATCAGATCAGGTTCACCTGATTCCCAGGCTGGCGCTGGACACGGCCCGCAAGCTCAAGTTCCAGCACCACGGTCAACACCACCGGAGCGGACAATTGGCACCCGCGGACGAGTTCGTCAATGGCAACCGGCGTATGGCCGAGGTTTTCCAGGATGACGGCGCGCGCCGATTCAAGATCCGCCTCGGACGGAACGGCGGGGCGGGATTGGGCGAACAGGTCGCCCTGGCGCTCCCGCAGGGTCGGCGGCGACAGGTTGTCCAGCGCCCGCAGCACGTCGTCCACCCCCTCCACCAAGGCCGCCCCTTGACGCAGCAGATTGTTGGTGCCCTGGCAACGCGGATCGAGCGGAGAGCCGGGGACGGCCATCACCTCCCGCCCCTGTTCCAGCGCCATGCGCGCGGTGATGAGGGAGCCGGAGCGCAGCGCCGCCTCCACCACCAGCACCCCCAGCGACAGACCGGAGATCAGCCGGTTGCGGCGCGGGAAATGGCGGGCCTGCGGCGTGGTACCGACCGGGCTTTCCGCCACGATCACGCCCTGCTGCACTATGTCGCGGTAGAGTTTTTCGTTCTCCGGCGGATAGACGACGTCGGCGCCGCCCGCCACCACCGCCGCGGTTCCGCTGCCGAGCGCCCCGGCGTGGGCCGCCGTGTCGATCCCGCGCGCCAGCCCGGAGACGACCAGCAGGCCGGCCTCGCCCAGCTCCCGCGCCAGCCGTTCGGCGAATTTCTTGCCGTTCATCGAGGCGTTGCGCGCCCCGACCAGAGCCACGGCGCGCCGTTGCAGCAGATGCGGATGGCCGAGGACCGACACCGCCGGGGGCGCGTCGTCCAGCGCCGCCATCGGTTCCGGATAGTCGGGCTCGCAGGAGCAGATCAGGCGGGCGCCGATGCGGTCGTTGGCGGCCAGTTCGCGGTCTATGTCCGCCTTCGGCGCGATGCGCAGCGGTTTGGTCCGCCCGCCGCGTTTGGCGAGGTCGGGCAGCGCCTCCAGTGCGGCGCCGGCGCTGCCGAACCGCTCCAGCAGGCGGTGGAAGGTGATCGGCCCGACATTCTCGGTTCGGATGAGTCGGAGCCAGTCGAACCGCTCGGCGGCGGACAGGGTGCGGCGCGGTTGAGTCATGCGCCCATTCATACAACCGCCATTGGGGCGCGATCAACACGCAAACGTGTGCGCCCGCGCTCTTCTCAGGGACTCGGCAGGGCGGTCATTTGCGCCAGAAGCCGAAGAGCCCCTTCTTCTTCGGCGGAGCCTCCGGTTCGGGCTCCGGCTCTGGCTCGTCGTCGAAGGAGAAAGGATCGTCCTCGGCGTCGGCTTTTGCGGTTCCGGCCGGCTCGGCTTCGGCTTTGGGCTCGTCCGGATTATCGTCGGTATCGAAGGAGAACGGGTCCTCGTCCGGTTCCGCATCCGTCTTGGCGGGGGCGACCTCGGCCGTTTCCTCCGTTTCGTCATCATCGAAGCTGAAGGGGTCGCCGTCGTCGTCGGCGCTGTCGGCCGAGTCGGTCGCTTCGTCTTCGGACTTCTCCTCGGCGTCGTCGGTATCGAAGCTGAAGGGATTGCCGCCGTCCTCGTCCTCGTCATCATCGAAGTTGAAGGCGTTGGCGTCACCGCCGCCCGCATCGTCGTCCTTGGCTTCGTTTTCATCGTCGTCGAAGCTGAAGGCGGAGAAATCCGAGGATTCTTCCTCTTCGTCGTCGCCACCACCGCCGAGGGCCGTGGCGGCAACGGCGACCGCGCTCGCCGCGCCCTGGCCGCGGCGCATCTCCGCCTTGAAGCGCTCAAGCTCCTCGCGGAAGCGGTCCTCGGCCTCGCTCCAGCGCTGGCGCTCCTGGTCGAGGGTGGCGAGCAGTTCCTCCTCCCGCACGCGGGCGGCGGCGCGTTCTGTGTCGAGCGCCTGGATCAGTTCCTCCTGACGCTGGAGAAGCGACTCGTGCCGCGTCTCCATCGCGTCGATGACCTCGCGCACATACTGCTCGAAGGCGCGGAACTGGAGCGCCAGAACGTCCTCGTCGGCGCTGGCAGCCGCCGCGCTGGCGGCCGCCTTCGCGGCTTTGGTCGTCTTGGCCGTCCGCGTCCCGCCGGGTGCCGGTGGCGGCGGGGAGGGCGCGGCGGCAGCGGGCGGCGGGCGCGGACCGCCGGGGGTGGCGCCGTCACCCCCCAGCCAGCGCGACACCAGGATGTAGGAGACTTGCAGCTCCTCCGCGATGCGGCGGTAGCTCCAGCCCTGGGCGCGCAGCCGCTCGGCCATGCGCTGGCGGTCCGGCTCCTCGCTGGGCGTCGCCGGGCGCGTGGGCAGGGAGGATGTCGGGCCGATCCCCTCGGTGGGGGTCGCGACGACGATCACATCCTTCAGTTTCTGGTCGGCCATCGGGTCTCCGCCGTCCTGCGCGCAGGGCGTTCCTGACCGCGATGTTGGCCGCGTTCGGGGGGCGCTGTCGATCCGGGACGGGTCCCGGTTGAAGCAGTCTGGGCGGGAAACCCGCCGGACCGGGCCAATTCGCGCCGGTCCGGCCCGGTCAGGTCAGTTCCTGGATGTGCTCGACATAGCCGGACAGGGCAGCGATCCCCTGCTCGGTCAGTTCGATGAAGACGCGGCGGCCGTCCTTCTCGTCGGCGATCCGGCGCACCAGCCCGCGGTCGTGCAGTTCGGTGATCCGCCGCAGCGCCGTGGTCTGGGCAACGCCCGAGGCCATGCACAGCGACGACACGGAAATCCGCCGCCCGCGCAGATGGTTGGCCATCAGGTCCAGCAGCATGTCCCAGCAGGGGTCCTCGAACAGCCCCTTCGGAAAATACTTGTCGCGGGCGACGCGGGATTGCTGGAGCGTCCTCAACACCGCCAGCCGACGGTTCTCCCCCGCCGCGGCGGGGATCGGCGACGGGACGGCCTGTGCGGTGACCGGAGCCGGAGCGGCAGCCTCCGGCTGGTTTTCCCGCAGGGCCTTCACCGCTTCGATGAGGGCGAGGCCGTGGCGGTAGGCGTTCTCCAGCGCGCCCTGCAACTCGCCGTTGCCGGCGTGCGGGGGCGGGGCGGGCGGGGCGGGCAGCGGGGCCGCCGCCTGATGGGCGGCCAACGCGCGGGCGAGGGCGCCGTGGAGCTGGCTGCCGTCCTGCGGGTCGCTGACGAAATCCGCCGCGCGCAGATGCATGGCGCGAACGACGTCCGCCGCCGTGGCGTCGGGTGCCACGACGATGACCTGGAGATGCCGCTGCACGCTTTTGCGCATCCGCTCGACCAGTGCCAGCCCGTCGAAATGGGGGAGGGCCAGCTCCACCGCCACGATGCCGATGCTGCCGTCCGCCTCCAGCGTGTCGAGCGCCGCGATGGGGTCGTGGGTGACGTGGATGCGGTGGCCGTTGCGTTCGAAGGCGTCGTGCATGCCGATGCCCAGCGCGCGATCCGCGCAGGCGATCAGGATGGACGTCGCCGAAACATGAAGGCCGGCGCTGGTCTGGACCGGACGCACCGGCCACGCCAAGGGTCGCTCCAACTCGATCCGCATCGAAGCCCTTCCCCCGTTGGGTGCATGGAATGCTGTGCTTAAGGATTACCACGCAAAGCAAACCATCATGGATGCAATCATGGTCCAAAATAGAGCGATCGATAAATGTCTCAAAATTCCGTAAAAATTCGATGGATTAGGCGGAACGGCATAAAACCGCGGAAGCGCGCCGTCGACTATTCTTGATTTGATAAGTCAAATTCAACGGATTGCCCTTTCCGGTTGCGGTACGGTGGGCAAAGGTGCGCGTCGGGAGGGGTCGGGCCGGAGCGGAGCCATGTCGCCGGGGTCTTCTCCAGACTGGACCCGTCTCGGAAACGGCGGTGCGGGCGATGCGCGTAAGGTGGCCGCACCCCTTGCCGGCACCGGACCCATGCGCCTGACCCTGACGACCAAGATCATTTTGCTGCTGCAGGTGGCGCTCTGCTTCGCGCTGCTCTCCACCGCGGCGCTCTCCTATCTGAAGATGGAGCGCATGGTGGAGGACACCGTGGCGTCCCGCTTCACCGTCGCCCTGCGCGGGCTGGCGGGGGAGGTCGAAGGCGCCGTCAGCCTCGGCGTGTCCATCACCGCCCTGCGCAATCTCGACGCGCTGATCCAGCGCGCAATGGCGCGGGACGACCGCATCACCGGCTTGGTCCTGTTCACCGACACCGGCGAGGTGCTGGCCGCGGCGGGCCGCGGCGGGCCGGTGGGCGCGATCCCCGCCGGCTGGAAGGCGGCCTTCGCCCGCGACGGCAAGTCCGACCGGGTGGCGGCCGTCGCCGATGGCGACAGCCAAGCGCTTTTGCTTGGCATCCGCAACGCCTTCGGCGGCGTGGCCGGCGGCGTCGCCCTGACCTATTCGCTGGGCGAGGTGCAGGCGGGCATCCGCGGCACCATTCCGGACCTGCTGCTGTCCGGCGGCATCAATCTGGTGACCGGGCTTCTCGTCACCATGGTCGCGGTCTGGCTGCTGCTGCGCCCGATCCAGCGCCGGCTGCGCGAGATGACCGCCAGCATCAACCAACTGGGCATGGGCGAGCCGCCCAACCTGACCCCGGAGCTGGTGGCCTTCGCCCCCGGCCTGAAGGATTTCGCCGACCGCATCCTGGAACAGCAGCAGCACGGCGCGGAGGAGGGGCATCCCCAGCCCGCCGGTCCGGCGGCGGAAGCCGCGCGTCCGGCGGGAGTCACGCCATGAAGCTGTCCTTCATCCGCCGCCTGAACTGGATGCTGACGGGCGTCGTGTCCGTCCTGATGCTGGTCAGCCTCGCCGTCCAGACCAACCACGTCAACACGCTGTTCCGCCCGCTGATCGAGCCGGAGCTGGCCCGCAAGGCCGAGGTCGTCGGGTCCTACGTGGTGGCGCAGATCGACCGCGCGGTGGCGCTCGGCTTCGAACTGGACAAGCTGGTGGGGGTGGACGAGCTGCTGTCCGACGCGCTGGCCGCCAACCCGGACGTCAAGTATCTGGCGCTGGAGATCGGCGGGCGCCTCCACGCCTTCTCCGGGACCGAGGAGGCGCGGTCCGGCAACCGCCTGACCGTCGCCGACGCCCCGCCGGAGGGCGAGTCCCCGCAATTCCTCGACACCGTCCTGCCGCTGGAGGGCAACGAGGCGGCGCGGCTGCATGTCGGCGTCGATTCCGGCTATGTCCGCTCGGCCATGAACGAGGTGGTGTTCGACCTCGGCTCCGTGCTGATCGTCGCCATCCTGCTCAACATCGAGATTCTTCTGCTGGTCGTCGGCTCCTCCGTCGCGGCGCCGCTGCGCCGGGTGACGGCGGTGATGAAGCAGGCCGCCGACGGGCATCTCGGCGTGCGGGTCGCCCTGCGCAACCGCGACGAGGTGGGCGAGCTGTCGCGCGCCGTCGACTGGGCGCTGGACAGCGTGCAGCACAAGGCCGACATGACCGCCTCCGAGCAGGCGATGACCAAGATCGGCATGATGCAGCGGGTGGTCGAGCTGCGCTTCGCCATCTTCATCTTCTCCCTGGCGGAGGAACTGACCCGCACCTTCCTGTCCGTCTACATCAAGCAGCTGTTCGAACCGGTGCCCGGCCTGTCGATGGAGATGGTCATCGGCGCGCCCATCGCCCTGTTCATGCTGCTCTGGGCGGTCAGCCAGCCGATCGCGGGCAGCGTGTCGGAACGGCGCGGGCGGCGGACCGTGTTCCTCGGCGGGGCGCTGCTTTCCTTCGTCGGCCTCGTCGGCTCCGGCCTCGCCACCGACCTCATCCAGCTCATCGTCGCGCGCTGCCTGACCGCCATCGGCTACGCCAGCGTCTTCATCGCCGCTCAGGGCTTCGTCATCGACGCCACCGACCCCAAGCAGCGCGCCCAGGCCATCGCCATGTACGCCGGCGGCATCCTTAGCGCCGGCGTCTGCGGCCCGGCCATCGGCGGCGTGATCGCCGGGCAGGTGGGCTTCCGCACGACCTTCCTGATCTCCGCCGGGCTGGCGCTGCTGGCCGCCTTCATGGCGTGGCAGGTGCTGCCGCGGGTGCGCGCGGCCCAGGCCAAATCCAGCCGCGGCCTGCGTCTGGCCGACGCCGTGCTGTGCCTGCGCAACCCGCGCTTCGTCGGGCTGGCCGTCTTCAGCGCGGTCCCGGCCAAGCTGGGGCTGACGGCGCTTCTGTTCTTCCTGCTGCCGCTGGCGCTGGACGACCAGGGGGTCAGCCAATCCTGGATCGGGCGCGTACTGCTGCTCTACTGGCTGCTGATGATCGTGGTGTCGCCGATGGCCGCGAAGCTGTCCGACCGCTCGGGCCAGCGCATCGGCTTCCTGGTGGCGGGCGGGCTGGTCGCCGCCGGGGCGGCCTGGGTGCTGTCGATGCCGGGGTCGCTCGGCACGGCGCTGGCCGGGGTCGCCCTGCTGGGGGTGGCGCACGCCATGCTCGGCGCGCCGCAGCTCGCCATGCTCGCCGACGTCTGCGTCAAGGAGCGGGCGGCGCTGGGCGAGACCACGGTGATCGGCATGTTCCGCCTGATCGAGCGGCTGGGCTCCGTCGTCGCGCCCTTCCTGGCCGGGCTGTTCCTGGCCCATTACGGCTACGCCGGGGCGCTGAAGGGCATCGGCGCGGTGCTGGCGGCCTGCGTCGCCGTGCAGCTTCTGCTGAGCGCCCTGTTCCGCCCGCGCCCGCCCGCCGATTTCCCGCAGAGGACCCCCGCATGAGCCTGTCCCGCCGCACCGTCCTGACGGGAGCCCTGAGCGCCGGAACTCTGCTGGCCGGGGCCGCACCATCCTTCGCGCAGCCATCCTTCGGTCCGGCGGCCAGGACCTTCACCGCCGCCAAGCCGGCGCGCATCGTCGTGCTGACCCCGCGCAAGGATGTGGGCGACGTGCTGGGCCTGCGCGATTTCATCGCGTCGAGCGGCCTGTCCGCCACGGTGGAGGTGCGCGAGGTGCCGCAGGCTTCCGCCATGCCGGCGCTGCTGCCGGAGATCCGGGCGTCCAAGCCCGATCTGGTGGTGACGGTCTTCACGCCGCTGACGCTGGGAGCGGTCGGACGCTACGACGATCCGGACCCGTCGCGCTTCCTGACCGATGTGCCGGTGGTCTTCACCTCGGTTACCGACCCGGTGGCGTCGCGCGTCGTGCGCGCGCTCGACCGTCCGGGGCGCGCGGTCACCGGCACGCGGCACATCGCGCCAGCCGCGGTGCAGATGAAGACGATGCTGTCCTACCGGCGCTGGAAGAAGATCGCCGCGGTCTACAACCCGGCGGAGGACAACATGGTCGTCGCCGTGCGCGATCTGAAGGAGGAGGCCGCCCGCCAGGGAGTGGAGATCCACGACGCCGCGCTGCCGCGCGACGCCTCCGGCGCGCCGGTCGCCGCCGCCATCCCCGACCTGATCGCCGACGCGGCGCGCGCCGGGGCGGAGCTGGTCTACATCGGGCCGGACACGTTGGTCGCCTCCAACAACAACGCGGTCGTGGCGGAGCAGGCGCTGGCCCACCGGCTGGCCACCTTCTGCTCCACCGAGCTGCCGATCCGCCGGGCCAACCTGCTGATGGGGCTGGTCAGCCCGGCGGTCAACGTCGGGCGCTTCGCCGGGCTGAAGGCGGTGGAGATCCTGACCGGGGCCAAGCCCGCCGACGGCATTCCGGTGGAGACGCTGAACCGCTTCTCCCTGCTGCTGCGCATCGGGGCGGCCAAGCAACTGGACCTCTACCCGCCGATGCGCCTGCTCAACATCGCCGAAATCGTGCAGGACGCCTGACATGACGGTCCTCTTATCCCCCGAACAGACGGTCCACACGGGCATGCTGCGCGTCCGGCGCGGCGAGCCGGTCTGCGTTCCCTACCGCATCCGTTTCCTCGGCCCCGCCGACCTGCCGGCGCTGGAGGCGTTCCGCGGCTACATCTTCGGGCAGTTGCCGGACATCGACGCCTATTTCCCCGAAACGCCGGAGTTCGCCGGTCTGCATCTGGGCGAGCGCGGCGTGACGCTGGGGCTGGAGGCCGAGGGGCGGCTGATCGGCTGCGCCATCCTGGGCCTGCCGCAGCCGGGCATGCCGGCCTTCGTGGACGATCTGCCGGGCACGCGCCCCGCCGTCACCGCCACCGCCCACATGGCGAGTTGCATGGTCCATCCGGACTTCCGCGGCAACGGGCTGCAACGGCTGCTGGTGACTCTGCGCACCCTCCACGCGCTGGGGGCCGGGCGCCCGCATCTGTTCTCGCGCGTCGCCCTGTCCAACCCGCGCAGCCTGTCGAATCTGCTGGCCGGCGGCTTCCTGGTGCGGCGGGTGCTGGTCATGCACGCCAGCGGCCGGTTGCGCTATCTGCTGCACCGCGACCTGGGCGCGGCGCCGCCCGCCTGGGTGCCGGGCAGCGAGCGCGTCTTCGCCGTGCCGGAGTTGGAGGAGCAGAGGGCGGTGATCGAGGCCGGCTGGATCGGGCGTTCGGTGGAGCTGGACGGCCCCGTGCCGCTGGTCACCTACGCGCGCCCGGTGGAGGCGGTGCCGGCTCCGTTTCAGGGCGTCGTGCCGCAGGATGCCGCGCTGGAGGTCACGCCGTGAGCGCTTCCCGCAAGACGGCGGTCGTCGTCGATCCCTATTCCACCGGCATCCTTCTGGCGCCACGCCTGCGCGCGCGGGGCTACGAGGTGATCGCGGTGCAGAGCCGCCCGGACCTCGCCCCGTCGTTGCTGCGCAGTTACCAGCCCGACGACTTCGCGGCGCACATCTTCCATGACGGCGATCTCGACGCTCTGGCCGAGCGGTTGCGCCCGCTGGCCCCGGCCTTCATCCTGCCGGGCAACGAGTCCGCGGTGGAGCTGACCGACGCGCTGGGCGCCGTCTTGGGCACGCCGGGCAACAGCCCGAAGCTGACCGCCGCGCGCCGCAACAAGTTCATGATGATCGAGCGACTGGCCGCCGCCGGCCTGCTGACCGCCCGCCAGACCATGGCGACCGGCGCCGCGGAGGCGGTGGAGTGGGCGGCGCAGGCGGGCTGGCCGGTGGTGGCGAAGCCGATGGCCAGCGCCTCCACCGACCATGTCTATTTCTGCGACACCCCCGCGCAGCTGCGCGCCGCCGTGGACGCCATCCTGGGCAGCCGCGACTTCTGCGGCTCGGCCAACGAGCGGGTGCTGGTGCAGACCTACCTGGACGGTCTCGAATACGTCGTCAACACGGTCAGCCGCGGCGGGCGCCACTATGTCTGCGACGTGCTGCTGTCGGCCAAGCGGGCGTTGAACGGGTCGCCCTTCGTCTACGACTACTACCGGCTTCTGCCGCCGGAGGAGCCGGTGGCGCAGGCGCTGATGGCCTACATCCGCCGGGTCCTCGACGCGCTGGAGATCACCGACGGCGCCGGCCATGCCGAGGTGCGGATGACCGCGCGCGGACCGGCGCTGGTGGAGATCGCGGCGCGCGCCATGGGGCCGGCCGGCTCCACCACCGGCATCGCGGCGGGCACCGGGCACGATCAGGTGGATCTGCTGGTCGACGCCTTCGACGGGGCGGCGGCGGTCGGGCCGCTGCTCGATGGCCATTACCGGTTCCAGGCCGACGCGATGGTCCTCTATCTGCCGGTGCTGGTGTCGGGCCGGGTGGAGGCGCTGCCGGATTTCTCCATTCTGGATGGGATGGCGAGTGTGCGCGGCTACGGCCTCGTGCCGCGGGTCGGGGACGAGGTGGTGCCGACGCTCGATCTGACGCAGGTGCTGGCGAAAATCTATCTTGCGCATCCGGACCGCGCCGTCTTCGAGCGCGATTGGGCCGCCATCCGCTCCCTGGAGGACCGCCTCCAGCCGACCGTCGCGTAGCGTCGGAGCGGGCGGGCGGCGATGGCGCATGTCCCTTACGAGCAGCGCTGGGCCGCGGCCCGCAAGCGCTTCGAGGCCGCAACGGCGAAGCATCGGCCGAAGGACGCCAAGGCGGTCGCCGCCGCGTTGAACGGCGATGCCGCGCTGGTCAAGGCGCTGAAGGCCGGCGACGCCGTCCACCGCGCCGGCACGGTCGGTGACGAGGCCGCGAAGGATCTTGCCGCCGCGGGGAAGGACGCCGTGAAGGCGCGCAAGGCCTATCTGGCCGCGCTCGACAAGGCCCTGGACGAAGATGCGGCAAGCCGTGGCGACAAGGCCGCGGCGGCGGCCTGCGAGCGGGCGATGAAGGCGCTCGCCAAGGACCTCGCCGAGTTGGAGGCGGACATCGGCGCGGACGCCGACCGCTTCAAGGCGCAAGCCGGCCAAGCCGAGAAGGACGCCGCCTCGTCGGAGCGCGCGCAGAAGCGGTGGGAGGCGAACATCAACGGCGCGCTGGCCCGCGCCGCCGCCGGGGTCGCCAAGGTGCGCGCCAAGCCGACGCCGGACACCTACAACGAGCTGTTCCCGGCGCTGGCCCGCGATCTCGCCACCCAGCTCGCCGCGGCGAAGGCGCTGGACGGGCTGCGCGCCGATCCGGACTTCTACCGCCGGAAGCTCGCCCCCTGGGCCGGGCAGGGCGGCGACGGGCCGCCGATGCGCGTGCCGCCCGACTACACCGCCCGTCAGATCACCGACCTCATCAAGGAGTTCGCCACCGTCTGCAAGGGCGTGGTGCAGCTGGTGGGCGGCCGCTGAAACGAGGCGGGGAGCGAAGCCGCCGTTTTGGACCCATTCGGTTCCGGTAGTGGTGGGAGAGGAGCAATCGCCGATTCCGAGGGGCGCGCCCGCCTCCTACCATGCAGACCGATAGGGTGAATGTTTGGTTAAGCGGAGGAGCTGAGACATGGGTGGTCCCCTGAAGCGCATCGACATCCCGGACATCCTGACCCAGAAGGACTGGGACAAGAAGAAGGGCGCCATCGCCAAGATCGCCGGCAAGACCGGCGTCGGCGATGCGATGAAGGCGGTGGACAAGGCGCACGGCGCCATCAATTGGAAGACGCTGAGCGTGTCGGTGAACGCCCCCAGCAACGCCACGCTGGACGACCTCGACTCGCTGCTGGACGAGGCGCGGGCGGAGTACAAGCGTTCGGTCGAGCCGCTGCGCACCCAGCTCCAGAAGCTCCGCGATCTGGCCGAGGCGACGGCGAAGAGGTTCAAGTCGAACAAGCTGATCCCGAAGGACTCCGCCGCCCACGCGGAGAAGGTGGCCAAGACCGCCGATCAGCTCTTCGTCGCCTTCAACCAGTCCTCGCTCGGCGACAAGATCGTCGATGACTACGAGGGCATGAAGGACGCCATCGAGAAGGCTGACAAGGTGCGCGCCAAGGGTCGGGAGATCCTGGAGAAGTACATGCTGTCGCTGGCGAAGAAGCTGAAGACGGCGAAGACGGTGAGCGATTACCAGGATCTGTGGAAGGAGGACATCCGCGGCGTCGGCACCCAGCTGCCGAAGATGCCGGAACTCAAGGCTTTCCTGAAGGATTGGCGCAACATCTCCTCCCAGGATGGCATCCCGGAGACCGACGAGGACGTGAAGAGCCGCTGCAAGGAGGTGATGGCCGTGCTCGCCCGCATGGACAAGCAGATGAAGGCGATGGCCTGACCGCGTTCAGCGCCACGGCCCATCGGGTGCCATCGGCTGCAAGGGTTGGAAGCGTCCGGAAATTCGCCTGTGATCGGGCGGTTCCGGGCGCTCTGCCTATTAGCGATCTCTGTTGAAATCGCCACGTTCGGTGGTCTGCGCCAAGTATGGGCTATATCCTCGATTGAGAGGTTAAAGCCACATTTTCTATAGGATTTACGATTGATGAAGCTTGTTGCGAATTTCTGAGTCGTTGTTGCGCCGATGGCCGATTATACTTCGCAGCGTGGCCGGTTTCGGTTTCATGGGGTTTCGGCTTTAAATGCCTGGGTGCATCGGTATTTCAGCAACGGCCGTTTTGCGATACCTCTCATGATGGGATTGGCTGGGCGCCATTCGACCTGCGGGTCGGGCCGCGGCCTGTACCATGCGCCTGTCGAAGGAACTGTGCCCCGGTGCCACTGCCGCCTGCCGTCATGCCGTCCGTAACCGCCATTTTTGCTTGTGCCGCCCGACGGCTGGGCGCGGTTCTGCTCCTCGCTTTTCTTTGCACCGCTCCGGGCAGCGTTCCGGCCCTGGCCACCGCCCTGCCGCAGGCGGAACGCGGCGTGCTCGACCTGCGCGGCTGGTACGCCGACCTCGACGGGCCGGTGTCGCTGGACGGCGAATGGCTGGTGTCCTGGGACCGTCTGGCCGGCGAGGAAACCCTGAATCCCTTGCCGGAGCCGGATGGGGCGCTCTGGACCCCCTTCGCCCTGCCGGCGATCTGGAACGGCGCCGAGCGCCCGGACGGCCGGAAGATGGACGGGTTTGGCGCCGCCACCTTCCGCCTGAAGATCCTGTTGCCGCCGGGCATGCCGCCGCTGACGCTGAAGGTTCCGCCGGTCAACTCGGCCATGCGGGTGTGGGTGGACGGCCGCTCGGTCGCCGCCGCGGGGGTTCCGGCCCTGGCCGCGGCGCAGGAGCAGTCGTCCTCCGTTTCCCGTTTCGTCACAATGCATGGCGGCGAGCGGGTGATCGAACTGGCGGTGGAGGTCTCCAACCACTTCCATTTCGAGGGCGGAATCGGGCGCACGATCTATCTCGACGCCAACGGCGGGCTGTCGCGGCTGTGGCAGCGGCAGTTGATGACCAACGCCGGGGCGTTGATGTCGTTGTCCCTGATGGCGCTGTTCATCGGCGCCTTCCTGCGCCGGCGCCTGTCGGCGGCCCCGCTGTTCCTGGTCATGCTGCTGGCCGCCTGCGCCATGCGGCTGATCTGCACCAGCGAACTGCTGCGCGTCTTCTTCCCCGGCGTGTCGGAGGTGTGGGCCTACCGGCTGGAATATCTGCCGATCTACCTGTTCTACCCGATCTACTTCCACTTGCTGCGCGAGCTGTTTCCCGGATGCCTGCACCGTGGGGTGGGGCGCGCCATGATGGCGGTCGCCGTGCCCGGCATGTTCCTGGTGCTGGTGACCGAGCCGGCGCAATTCACCCGGTTGCGCGACGTGGCGAGCCTGCTGCTCGTGCTGTCGGCCCTGTATTTCGCGTGGCGCCTCGCCGTGGCCGCCCTGCGCCGCCATTCCGGCGCGCTCCTGCTGGGGGCGGGGGCGCTGGCCTTCCTGGGGTCGGTGGTGCACGACGCGCTGATGTACGCGCATCTCTTCGAGAGCATCGACCTCGTCCCCTACGGCGCGCTGCTGTTCCTGTTCAGCCACGCGCTGGTGCTGGGGCGGCGGGTGGAGACGGCCTTCCTCAACGAGCGCCGGCTGTCGCAGGAACTGGTCGCCCTCAACGAGGGGCTGGAGCGCCAGATCGCCGAGCGCACCCGCGCCCTGTCGGACAAGTCGGCGACGCTGGAACGCTTCCTCGCCAACCTCAGCCACGAGGTCCGGACCCCGCTGAACGCCATTCTCGGCATGGTGCGGGTGATCCGCCGCGAGGGACCGACCGTCCAGATGGACGAGCGGCTGCGCGTCGCGGACGGGGCGGGACGGCATCTCGTCTCGATGCTCGACACCATCCTCGATCTGTCGCGGCTGGAGGCGGGCCGGATGGAGCTTCATCCTCAGCCCACCGACGTGGTGGCGCTGGTCGAGGACGCCGTGGCGCTGATGCGCGCGGGCGCCGAGGAGAAGGGGCTCGCCCTGTCCCTGACGGTCAGCGGGCTGGGGGCGGCGCGCTTTTGGATCGATCCATTGCGCCTGCGCCAGATCGTTCTCAACCTGCTGAGCAACGCCGTGAAATTCACCGAACGCGGCGGGGTGGAGGTGACGCTGACCGCCAGGCCGGCGCCGCCGGATGCGGCCAGCGGGACGGTCGTCCTGTGCCTGACCGTGGCGGACAGCGGCCCCGGCGTGCCGCGGGCGGCGCAGGCCATCATTTTCGAGCCCTTCCATCGTTTGGAGGGGAGCCGGCTGGAGGGCAACCGACGGGAGGGTGCCGGGCTGGGCCTCGCCATCGTCGACGGGCTCGTCCGGCTGATGGGCGGCACCGTCTGTCTGGAGGGGCGGCCGGGTGGCGGCTCCCTTTTCACGGTCTCGCTGCCGACCCGCCCGCTTCCGGTCGCCGATCCGTCACCGGACCGCGCCGCTCCCATGCCCATGCCGGGAAGCCTGGACATCCTGGTGGTGGAGGACGCGCCGGAGAACCAGGCCATCCTGCGCGAGTATCTGGCGCCGGGCGGCCATCGCGCCGTCTATGTGGAGAGCGGCGAGGCGGCCCTGGCGGTTCTGGCGACCAGGACCGTGGACGTCGTCCTGCTCGACATGCGGCTGCCGGGCATCGATGGCGTGGAGGTGACACGGCGCATCCGCGCGTTGCCGGATGCGGAGCGCGCGCTGGTGCCGGTGATCGCGGTGACCGCCAACAGCTCTCCGGAGGATCGGGCGGACTATCTGGAGGCCGGCGTGGACGAGGTGGTGGCGAAGCCGGTGGACCCCGACGCGCTTCAGGACGCGCTCGCCCGGCACGCGCCGTCCGGCTCCTGCGCGCCCGCTCCGTCCTCGGCGGTCCAGAGTGCGCCGCTCACGGTGGGGCCGGTCGCCGGCGGGCTGTCCAGCGCCGATCGGGCCCGGCTGATGGACCGCTTCGCCCAGGCCTGCCGGGAGGTTCTGGCGGTCCTCGATGACGCGGATTCGCCGGCCCGGCGCGTGGTCGATGCGGCCCACCGCATGAAGGGCAGCGGCGGCACCTATGGCTTTCCGGAGGTGAGCGCCGCGGCGCGGGCACTGGAGCGGACGGCGCAGGCCGTCGAAAGCGGGGGCGGGGGGACCGCTTCCATGCAAGGGGACGCGGCGGCGCTGCGGGACCGGCTTCACGCCGCCCTGCGCGCCATCGAAAAGGGGGAGGCGGGTCTGACATGATGGCGATAGGGGTTTTTGCAACGGGGGTTGTTGCGGCGGGAACGGCGGCGGGCAGGGCATCATGAGCGTCGGATCGGAACTGGTCGGGCGGACCGTGCTGGTGGTCGAGGACTCCCCGGAAACGCAGGATCTGATCGCGACCTATCTGGAGCATCAGGGGCTGCGGGTGCTGCGGGCCGCGAACGGTGCGGAACTGACCGCGCGCATTGCGCAGGACCGGCCCGATCTGGTGTTGCTGGACATCAATCTGCCGGATTGCGACGGGCTGGCCCTGGCCGAGCGGTTGCGGCTGGGGGAAACCGTTCCCCTGATCTTCGTGACCGGCCGCGACAGCCCGACCGACCGCATCGCCGGCCTGTCCCACGGCGGCGACTATGTGACCAAGCCGGTCGATTTGCTGGAATTGCTGATCCGCATCCGCAACCTGCTGCGCCGCTCCGGAGCGTCCGCTGCTCCTCCCGCATCGGCGGAGGGAGCGGCGGCGCCCGACGCGCCGCTGACCTTCCGGGGATGGCGTCTCGATCTGGTGCGCCGGGCGCTGTTCCGTCCCGATGGTTCCTACCTCGCTTTGACGACGGGGGAATTCAACATCCTGGCGGCGCTGGCGGCGATGCGGCCCAACCCGGTCAGCCGCGAGTATCTGCTGGACGTCATCAGCAACCGCGACCCGCGTTCCATCAGCGAGCACACGGTGGACACGCTGATCACCCGGCTGCGCCGCAAGATGCGGCTGGACGACGGCGCACCCTCGCCGATCATTACCGTCCGTGGGATCGGCTATGCATTGGAATCTGACGAATCTTGACGATAATGATTAATATGCAATAATAAACCGCATGTTACTCCGATCGAAAAGTATCAACGGCCGTTGATACGCGTTCGAACGAGGTAATGCTATACATCACCCAACGAATGATTGACGGTTCCAAGCGGGTACCTGGGGGTGGCGGAGCGTTCCGCCGCAACGGGTTGCCGCGCCGGGCCTGACACAGCCGCCGGTCAACCGGCGCGCGATCTGATGCGGGTGAGAGCGGCATGCAACGGTCCCTGGCTCCGCGTTCGGCGGAGCGTCTCACGCTGACTGGTCACATGGCGGCCGGTCAAACGGCGGCCAGCCAAACGGCGGTGGCGTACGCAGCGGCGGCGCCTTCCATTCTGATCATCGGCAACGACAGCGCGGCCATCGTCGGCATTCGCGATTGCGCCCTGCGGCTCGGCCACCGGGTGCAGGACACGCGCGACGTGATCTCGGCGCTGGGCCTGCTCGACGCGGACCGCAGCGTCGGCGTCGTGTTCGTGGATGGCGGTTCGCCCTGGTTCGACGGTCTGGCGCTGATGGAGCGGCTGCACCGCACCCACCGCGGCCTCGCCTGCATCCTCTTCGCCCGCAATCCGGAGGCGGACGACGTGGTGCGCGCCCTGCGCCTGGAGGCCGCCGACGTGGTGACCGATCCGGAGGACGAGGCCCAGGTCGAACGCGCGCTGGCCCGTGTCCTCAACGGCGGGCAGGGGATCGCGTCACCGGCCCCGAATGGTTCGCCGGCGTTGAAGGACGGCCACGGCGACGCGCTGGAGCAGGCCTATCTCCACGGTCTGGCGCTCGTCGAGACGGTGCGCGCCTTGCGCGGCGTGGCCGAGGCGGCCCGCGTGATGCCTTTCGTCGCAGCCAATCGCATGGCAACCGGGGGTATGGCGGCGGTGCCCGTGGCCTCCCCGGCGGCCATCGCCACTGCGCCTCAGTCCGCTTGCGAGGCGGTGGCCGAGGGCGGTGCGTCGGACAGCCTGGGAATCCTGACGGCGATCCGGCGCAAGCGCGCCGCGCGTGAGAAGTTCTTTCCCAAGGGCCTGTTCGAGGACCCCTGCTGGGACATGCTGCTCGACCTGATGATCAATCATCTCCAGGGGCGGCGGATCTCCGTGTCGTCGCTGTGCATCGCGTCGGGCGTCGCCCAGACCACGGCGCTGCGCCGCATCACCGACCTGCACGACCGCGGGCTGGTCCGGCGCATCGCCGACGACAAGGACGGACGCCGCGTCTTCATCGAACTGACCGAAGAGGGCGTCGCCGCCATGGAGCGTTACGTGGAGACGGTCGGTCCGCTGGGCTGATCGCCTTCCGCTCCCGCCTCCGCCTGACGGGAGCAGTCCGGCCAGGGACAGGCGCAGGAGGGAAAGCGGCACTCGTCGCCGTTCACGTCGCTGGCCTGCACGGCGATCTTGTAGCGCAGGCCGTGGGCCGACGGCGTGTCGATCAGGCCGCAGGCCTCGTAGACCTCGACATTGACGCGCGCCGATTGCAGGGCAACCCGCGCGATCTGTTTGGGATCCTTCATCATCGGCGTCTCGGCCTCGCTTCCGCTGCGTCGTCGGTCCTTTCAACGCATGTTCGGCGCCGTTGTGCCAGGGCGTATCGGAAGGACTTCCTTTGGCTCGCCCGCGGCCCCCTTACGGTTCGCGCCACATCGACCAATAGGCTTCCTCCAGCGACCGGGCGAAGGCCGGCGCGTCGCACAAAGATGATTGGCGCACGCGCTCCCGCAGCCCGGCGCGCAGGGCGGCCAGCCCCCCAAGGTCGCCGACCAGCGCGGCGGTCTTGGCGATGTAATCCTCCGGGCTGTCCGCCACCAACCGGTCGGCGAGGCCCAGCGTTTCTAGGAAGCTGACCCCGATCCGCCCTGCCCAGCGGTCGCCGCGCAGGGTCACCACCGGCACGCCCATCCACAGGCTCTCGGCCGTCGTCGTGCCGCCGCCGAAAGGGGTGGGAGACAGCGCGAGGTCGATGCGGTTGTGGCTGTTGAGATAGTCCGCCCGGGGCGTTCTCCCTTCCATGCGCAGGCGGTTCGGCGCGATGCCGTGGGCGGCGAACTGGTCGCGCAACGCCTGCCGCACGCCGTAATCGCCGAACTCCCGCGATTTCAGGAGCAGGCGGGCCTGCGGCAGCGCGGTCAGGACCTGCGCCCACAGCGCGACGGTCGGCCGGGTGATCTTGGCCCGGTTGTGGAAGGCGCCGAGCGTGACCGGCCCGCCGCCGAGCATGGGAAGCGGCCCGACCGGCACTTCCTCCGCCGGCGGGGTGAAGCACAGATAGCTGTCGGGCAGGCGCCAGACCTTCTCGGTGAAGAAGCGCTCCTCGCCCGGCGGCAGGACATGGCGGTCGGCGATGATCCAGTCCATGGCCGGCAGGCCGGTCGTCCCGAAGTAACCGAGCCAGCTCGCCTGGACGGGCGCGGGCCGCCGGGCGAACAGGGGCAGACGGTTGTTTCCCGTATGGCCGGAGAGATCGACGAGGATGTCGATGCCGTCCCGGCGGATCAGCTCGGCCACCGCTGCGTCGTCCATGCCGACGATCGGACGCCATCCGTCGGCGGCGGCGCGAAGGCTCTCCGTCACGTCGTCGGTCCGGCCGTTGTTGGCATAGCCGAAGGCGGTGACCGCCTTGCGGTCGTGCGCCCTCAACACGCTTTCCAGGAAATAGCCGACCGGATGGCTGTTGAAATCGCTGGAGACGTAGCCGATGCGCAGCGGGCGGTGACCGTCGTCCCGCACCACCGGAGCGGCCACCGGGAGCCCGCCGTCGTTTCGTCCGGCCCAGTCGCGGGCGGCGGCGAGGAAGTCGGCGTTTCCGCACTCCGGCAGGTAATGCTGGGCCATCAGGATGTTGCTGTGCGCCATCGGGAAACCCGGGCGGTGCGTCAGCGCCGAGCGGTAGGCGGCCATGGCCTGGTCCAGATGCCCCTGTCCTTTCAGGACGTTGCCGAGGTTGGACCAGCCCAGGGCGAATTCGGGCCGGAAGGTCAGGGCGACGCGGTGGGCCGCCGCCGCCTCGCCCAGCCGGTCCTGCAGGTCCAGCGCGTAACCGAGGTTGCCATGGGACTCGGCGTTGGCGGGCGCCGCCTGGATGGCGTCGGTGAAGGCGGCGATGGCGGCGTCGGTCTGCCCGACCTCCAGGAACAGGGAGCCGAGGTTGTTCAACGCCTCCACGAAGCCAGGCTGGAGCGCGATGGCCTGACGGTAGGCGGCGACGCTTTCGTTGGGGCGGCGCTGAACGCGAAACAGGTTGCCCAGCCGGAAATGGATGTCCGCCCGGTCCGGGCCGAGGCGCAGCGCCGCCATCAGGGCGTCCAGGGCCTCGTCCACGCGGCCCGCATCGAGCAGGGCGGAGCCGAGATTCAGGTGGTACTCCAGCGCGTCCCGGATGGACAGGGCGGTGCGGATGCTGGCGATTCCGGCGTCGTGATCGCCCCGCTCGGACTGCAGCACGCCCAGCAGGTGCCAAGCGTCGGGGTTCCGCGGCTCGCGCTTCAGGATCTGGCGGTACGCCCGCTCCGCCTCGTCGCCACGGCCATCGTTGTGCAGGGTCAGGGCATCGGTGAGCGAGGACCGGGTGCGGCGGCTGTCCGTCATGAAGCGTCCATCGTGAGGAGCGGGCATCGCGGGGGAGGGCGGTGCAACTCCGGGGAGAGTAGACCGCCCGGCCATGTCACGTCCATGAGGGAAGGCGATGGTCTCAGCGGAACAGGCCGGGGACGATCCGGACCATGACTCCCGAGCGGGACGCCACCAGAACGGCGTCCGACCCGGCGCGGACCCAGTGATGGCCGCGCGGCGGCCGGTGCAGGTGATAAGCGGCGGGCGTGGCGATGACGTAGCGCCGCGACGCGTAGGCGGTGGGCAGGCGGTCGCCGGGTTTCCAGTATCGTGCCGTGCGGTGGACCGGCGGAGGCGGGCGATGGGCTTCCGGGCGGTGCGCATTGGGGCCGCGGTGGTCCCGCTCCATCCGCGGCGGTTCGCGATGATCCGGTCCCCAGCCGGCGGCGGAGGCGTCCTGGGTGCCCAGGCCGACCAGCAGGGTGGCGGCGGTCAAGGCGGTGGTCATGGCGGCGATCAGGGTGCGCGACATGGGGGTGTCCCTCTTCTCGTCAGGCCGGGATCGTGATCCCGATGCCCCGATGCTGCGCGCGCCTTGTTGCCGGCGTGTGTCCGGCGGCCCCCTGTTTGGTAACGGACTGTTACGGTAACGCTTGCCCGTCTTCAGCCCAGTTCGAAGGTCGTCACGCCAAACAGGCGCGCCGTGTCGATGGTTGGGGCGGGGCCCAGATACATGCGGGCGGTTTCGAACTGCGGGGTCAGGCCCAGCTCCTCCGCCAGCAGCACGGCGTCGCGGTTGACCTCTGGAACGTCGAGGAAAATCGGGCCGTCCCCCGCCGTGGCGGCGAGCGCCAGCGCCAGATCGCGCGCCGTGCCGCGGTCGGCGGCGTAGAGCGGGCCGATCTTGCTGCCGCTGTGGCAGGGACGGATCACCCCGAAGCCGCGCAACGCCCCGTCGACCACGGCGGCCAGCGCGGAGGCGCCGGGCAGCGTGATCCAGTTGGACAGGAAGCCGGCGCGCGGCGCCGGGAACAGCGCGCGGTCCCACGCCAGCAGCCGGTCGAAGGGCACCGTCCGGGCGTCCACCAGCGCCGCGGCGGAGGAGGTTCCGGCGGGCGGCGCGCCGCCGTAGCGGATGTTGCGGTAGGCCAGCGCGAAGCCGGACTTGCGGTAATTGTCCTGCTGCGCCACCACCCCGTCCAGCCCGACGGTGCAGCCCTCCAGATGCCTCAGCCCGGCTTGCCAGAGGTCCCAGCCGAGGCCGCGCCCGCGCATTTCGGGCCGCACAATGTAGAAGCCGAGGAAGCCGAAGTTGTCGGGATAGCGGACGACGGAGAGGCAGGCCGCCGGCTCGCCGTCCAGTTCCCCGATCAGAAAGCCTTCGGGGTCCACGGCGTGGAAGGCCCCGGCGTCGTGCAGGCCGGGGTTCCAGCCCTCCGCCCGCGCCCAGTCGACGGCCAGATCCAGCTCGGCCCGGCTCATCACGCGCAAGCGGTAGCCGTCCATGGCGTTCCTCCGGTTCAGGGCTGCGGGGCGGGGGCGAAGCGCGCCATGTCCCCGGTGTAGGGTTTGGGCAGGGGGAAAGCGTAACCGCCAGTCTTGCCGGTGCGCAAGCCCAGCACGGCCAGCCCCTCCACCAGCTTCACCGCCGCCGTCACGCCGTCCACCACCGGCACGCCCATCTCCGCGGTCAGGGCGCGCGCCAGATCGGCCATGCCGGCGCAGCCCAGAACGACGCTCTCCGCCCCGTCCTCCGCGATGGCGTGGCGGATGGTGTCGCGCACCCGCTCCACGGCGCCCGACGTCGGGTCCTCCAGCGCCAGCACCGGCACGCCGGCGGCGCGCACCCGGCAGCGCCCGGCCACACCGTAGCGTTCCGCCAGATGCTCCAGCGCCGGGACGGAGCGCGGCATGGTGGTGACCACGCTGAACCGCCCGCCGAGCAGGGTGGCGGTCTTCATCGCCGCCTCGCAGATGCCAATTACCGGGACGGTGGACAGGCAGCGCGCGGCGTCCAGCCCGACGTCGTCGAAGCAGGCGATCACCACGCCGTCGATGCCCGGTGCGGCGCGCCCGTGGGCGGCGATCACCTCCAGCAGGCCGGGAACGGCCAGCGCTTCGTCGTAATAACCCTCGATGCTGGCGGGCCCCATGGCCGGGTTGGCGGCGACGATGTGCGTCCCCGGCGCCGCGACGGCGCGGGCGGCGTCTCCGGCCTTCTCGGTCATCGAGGCGGTGGTGTTCGGGTTGACGACCAGGATGCGCATGGTTGGCTCTTTGTGTCTCAAGCGGCGCCGGTCCGCCGCAGCCGGCGGCGGCGCAGGATCATCACCCCGGCGAGGAACAGGCCGATCACCGTGAAGGAGAACAGCGTCGTCAGCGTGCCCAGCGCGTAGAGCACCGGCGTCGTGACGTTGGTGGTCATGCCGTAGATCTCCAGCGGCAGGGTGTTGAAGGACCCCGCGGTCATCAGCGTGCGCGCGAACTCGTCGTAGGACAGGGTGAAGCCGAACAGCCCGACGCCGATCAGGCTGGGCAGCAGGATGGGCAGCACCACATGCCGCACCGTCTGCCAGGGCGTGGCGCCGAGGTCGCGCGCCGCCTCCTCGTAGGCCGGGTTGAAGCGGTTGAAGATGGCGAAGACGATCAGCAGGCCGAAGGGCAGCGTCCAGGTCAGATGCGCGCCGAGCGCCGAGCCGTACCAGGTCGGCTCGATCCCCAGGATGTTGAAGAGCAGGCCGATGCCCAGGCTGACCAGGATCGACGGCACGATCAGGCTCGCCACCGCCAGATAGAACAGCGCCCCGCTGCCCAGGAAACGGCGGCGGAAGGCGAAGCCGGCGAGCAGCGAGAACAGCACCGTCAGCACCATCACCGTCAGCCCCAGCGCGATGGAGCGGCGGAAGGAGCCGCCGAAATCGCCGACCGCCTGCTGCTCGAACAGGTTCTTGAACCAGTGGATGGAGACGCCGTTCATCGGGAAGGTCAACCCGCCCTCCGGCCCCTGGAAGGACAGGATGGTGATGGTGGCGATCGGCCCGTAGAGGAACAGGACGAACAGCCCGAAGAAGGCGGCGAGCAGGTAGAAGGACAGGCTGCGCCGGGTGCCGGTGCCGGTCATCGCTTACAGCTCCTTGCGGATGTCGACGATGCGCAGCATCGCCACGACCATGATGAGGACGACGGCCAGCAGCACGACCGCGTTCGCGGCGGCGGCGGGGTACTGGAGCAGCGAAATCTCGTTGGCGATCATCAGCCCGATGGAGGCGCTCTGCCCGCCGCTCATCAGGCGCACGGTGATGAAGTCGCCCATCACCAGCGTGACCACGAAGATGGAGCCGATGGCGATGCCCGGCTTGGCCAGCGGCAGGATGACGTTCCACACCACCTGCGCCGCGCTGGCGCCGCCGTCGCGCGCCGCCTCGACCAGGGCGCGGTCGATGCGCATCATCGAATTGAAGATCGGCACCACCATGAACAGCGCGTAGAGGTGCACGAAGGCCAGCACCACCGCGAAGTCCGAGAACAGCAGGAACTCCAGCGGCTGGTCGATCAGCCCGGCGGAGATCAGCCCGGAATTCAGCAGCCCGTTGCGCCCGAGGAAGGGAATCCACGAGATCATGCGGATGATGTTGGAGGTCCAGAAGGGGATCGTGCAGACTAGGAACAGCACCATCTGCCACGTCGTGGACTGGACGTGGAAGGCCAGGAAATAGGCCACCGTGAAGCCGATCAGCAGCGTGATGACCCAGGTCAGCGCCGCGAACTTCACGGTGTTCAGGTAGGTCTTCCAGGTTACCGGCGAGGTCAGCAGCTCCTCGTAATTGGTCAGCACGAAATCCGGGTAGATGCGGATGCTGTCATAGTCCCAGAAGCTGACCGCGACGATGGTCAGGATGGGGATCAGCAGGAAGACCAGCAGCGTCAGCGCCAGCGGCCCGGCCTGGAGGTAGGGGGCGACCCGACGCAGCACGGAACGGCGCACCCCGCTGCTCCGCGGTGCCGCGGACGCGCTGGACGCTTCGGATGGGGCGGCGGAGACGGTCATGGCGGAGGGGTCCGGTGCCGTGGGGGAGTGTTGGTGTGGGAGAGTCTTGATGCGGAGCATGGGAAGGGTGGGGGCAAACGCTGACGCGCCTTACGCCGCGACGAACTCGTTCCACTTGCGGACCATGTAGCGGTCCTCGTCCATCACCGCGTTCCAGCAGGCGACGCGGCCCATGCGGTCCTGGAACGACCCGCCGTCGCGCACCGCGCCGGCCTTCTCCATCACCTTGCCTTCGGGGCTGAGGATGTCGGTCTTGGCCGGCTGGCCCTCCATCCAGAAGGCCCACTCGTCCGGCGACATGTGCTCCTTCGCGGTGTCGAGCACGGCGGAGTAATAGCCCTGGCGGTTCAGATAGGCGCCGATCCAGCCCGACAGGTACCAGTTGATGTACTCGTAGGCCGCCTCAAGCTCCAGCCCGCTCAGATGCTTGGCAATGCCGAGGCCGCCGCCCCAGGCGCGGTAGCCTTCCTTCAGCGGCTGGTAGACGCACTGGATGCCCTTGGCGCGCACGGCGGCCACGGCCGGCGACCACATCGACTGGATGATGACCTCGCCCGAGGACATCAGGTTGACGCTCTCGTCGAAGGTCTTCCAGAAGGCGCGGAACTGCCCGGCCTTCTTGGCGTCGGTCATGATCTTGAGGGTCTTGTCGATCTCCTCCTTGGTCATGTTGCCCTTGTCGCCGTACTTCACCTCGCCCATGGCCTCGCAGACCATGGCGGCGTCCATGATGCCGATGGAGGGGATGTTCAGGATCGACGCCTTGCCCTTGAAGGCCGGGTCCAGCAAGTCCTTCCAGCTGCTGATCGGGCGGCCGACCAGATCGGGGCGGATGCCCAGCGTGTCGGCGTTGTAGATGGTCGGGATCAGCGTCATCCACTGGGTGGCCGATTTGGCGAACTTGATGCTGTCCTTGCCTTCGACGAAGCCGACGGTGTGCGGCGCGGTGCCCTGGGCGACGGCGCTCTCCGGGGTCAGCTTGCCGTTGACGAAGATCGGGACGATCTTGTCGAAGTTCTTGATCTTGGAGACGTCCATCGGCTGCATCACGCCGGCCGGGAAGACCTTCTTGCAGATCCAGTATTCGATGTCGGCGATGTCGTAGGACTTCGGCTGGGTCACCGCGCGCTGGGCCACCGCGTCACTGTCGAGCGCGGTCATCTGCAGCGTGAAGCCCAGGTCCTCCTTCACCTTGTCGGCGACGGCGTTCAGGTTCGACACGCCGGTGCCGAACTGGCGCAGCGTGACGTTCTTGATGTTCTGCGCCCAGATGGTGGGGAAGCCGGTGATCGCCCCCGACCCGATGGCGACACCCGCGGCGGCGGCGGTGCCCTTCAGCAGCGTGCGGCGGCTGACGCCCGTGGTGGTCCCGGCGGAAAGGGGCGAGCCGGTGCGCGTCTCGGTCATGCTCTGTGCCTCCAGTATGGTCGGTCGGTTCTTGGGGGTTGGATCGGAAAGTCAGGCAACCAGGGGGTGGACGTCGCGCGCCTTCCAGCCCGCGGTCACGCGGTCGCCGATGGCAAGCGGGGCGTCGTAGAAACGGGATTCGTCCAGCACCACGGCGAAGTCCTCGGCACCCGGCACGTCGAGCGTCAGGTGGACCGACGCGCCGTGATACTCCAGCGCGCGGACGGTGCCTTCCAACTGGTGGTCGGAATGCTCGGGCTGGCCCAGCAGGATTCGGTCGGCGCGCACGGCCCGGCGGCCGGCGGCGTCCTCCACCACGTTGTGGCCGCCGATGAAGCGAGCGACGAAGGCGGTGCGCGGCTGGTTGAAGACCTCGCGCGGCGGGCCGGCCTGCTCGATCCGCCCCTGGTTCATCACCACCACGAGGTCGGCCAGCGCCATCGCCTCGGTTTGGCTATGGGTGACGTGGACGAAGGTGATGCCAAGCTCGGTGTGCAGACGCTTCAGCTCCTCGCGCATGCGGATGCGCAGGAAGGGGTCGAGCGCCGACAGCGGCTCGTCGAGCAGGAGTACGCCCGGCCGGGTGATCAGCGCGCGGGCGAGCGCCACGCGCTGCTGCTGGCCGCCGGAGAGCTGGGCGGGCAGCCGGTCCGCGTACTGGGACATGTGGACGAGGTCCAGCATCTCCCGCGCGCGGCGGCGCCGTTCCTCCTTCGCGACACCCTTCATCTTCAGGCTGAAGGCGACGTTGTCGGTGCAGTCCAGGTGCGGGAACAGGGCGTAGCTCTGGAACATCATGGCGGTGCCGCGGCGGGCCGGCGGCTCTCCGTTGACCACCGTGTCGCCGATCAGCAGGTCGCCGTCGGAGATGTCCTCATGCCCGGCGATCATGCGCAGCGTGGAGGTCTTGCCGCAGCCGCTGGGGCCGAGCAGGCAGCAATAGGCGCCGGCGGCGATGCGCAGGTCGATGCCGTCCACCGCGACGGTGGAGCCGTAGAACTTGCGCAGCTTCACCAACTCGACGGTTGATCCGGTGGCGGGCGAACCGGCTGCGGTCGTTCTGTCGGTCATGGCCCTCTCCGATTTTGTGCACAATCCGCAGGTCCCGCTGCGGCTGTCCAATATGTCCGCAAGTTCCATGCCAGCGTGTGAATGGCGGATTTCCGCGGCTTTCCGGCGGCAAAAATCAGCGATTGGTCAGGATTTCAGCGCTGTGGCGCGAAATTGTGCATAGGTGGGCTGTGCCCGATGCATAGGCAGAGCGCGGGAGCCGCGTTTGTCAGCTGGTCCATTTTGTGCACAATCCGCGGCAACACATTGAACAGCGCGCGTGCCATCATGAAAACTGTCCTGAGCGCCCCCCGCCGCGCCGTCCGCGGGCGGGGGGAGGGGGCGGAGGCCCGCATCGTCCGCAGCATCGGCGAGGCCATCGCCGACCGCCGGCTGCCGCCCGGCACCAAGCTGGCGGAGGAGAGTTTGGCCGAGGTGTTCGGCGTCAGCCGCGAGCGGGTGCGCAAGGTGCTGCTGCTGCTGGCGCAACGGCGCGTGGTGACGCTGATCCCCAACCGCGGCGCCTTCGTCGCCAAGCCCACCGCGCGGGAGGCGCGCGAGGTGTTCGAGGCCCGCCGCGTGATCGAGCGTGCCGTGGTCGAGGCGCTGGAGCGCAACTCCCGTCCGCTGCCGGACGAGACGTCGGCGAAGCTGCGCGCCCATCTGGCGCGGGAGGAGGAGGCCGACCGGGCCGGCGACCGCATGGCGCTGATCCGCCTGTCGGGTCAGTTCCACCAACTGCTGGCCGACTTCGCCGGGAACGCCACGCTGGCCGGCATCCTGGCGGACCTGATCGACCGCTCCAGCCTCGCCATCGCGGCGTTCGAGCGGCGGTCCTCGCACTCCTGTTCCGCCACCGAGCACCGGCGCTTCGTCGAGGCGCTGGAGTCCGGCCCGCCCGGTGCGGCGATGCGACTGATGATGGAGCATCTCGACGAGGTGGAGCGGCAGCTCGACCTCGACGTGCGGTCGGACGGCGCGGTCGATTTGAAATCCGTTTTCGCGGATCGGCCGGCGGACCGGACGTAAGAGCCTGTCCGAACGGCCGGAGGATAGCCCGGCCCTATCGACCGCATAGGGACAAAGGGCTGCTTCCGATGGGTTCGGCTCGCTATTATGCTGCCCGCCGCGACATCCGAGGTGACCGACATCATGCAGCCCATTTCCAAGCCCGCCGACCATCCGCCGGTTCCCGCGCGCCGCGTCGGTGTGCTTCTGATGAATCTCGGAACGCCGGAGGCGACCGACTACTGGTCGATGCGTCGCTATCTGAAGGAATTCCTGTCGGACCCCCGCGTGATCGAGGTGCCGAAGGCGGTGTGGTGGCCTGTGCTGAACGGCATCATCCTGACCGTGCGTCCGGGCAAGAGCGGTCATGCCTACAAAAGCATCTGGAACGAGGAGCGCAACGAAAGCCCGCTGAAGACCGTCACCCGTGCCCAGGCGGAGGGCGTCGCGGCGGCGCTGGCGGCGCGGCACGGCGAAGCGGTGGTGGTCGACTGGGCCATGCGCTACGGCCAGCCGGCGGTCGGCCCGGCGATCCAGCGGCTGAAGGAGCAGGGCTGCGACCGCATCCTGCTGTTCCCGCTCTACCCGCAATATTCGGCGACGACGACGGCCACGGCCAACGACCAAGCCTTCCGCCAGCTGATGACCATGCGCTGGCAGCCGGCGGTGCGCACCGTTCCCGCCTACCACGACGAGCCGGGCTACATCGAGGCGCTGGCCCGCTCAGTGGTGCGGCACATCGCGGCGCTGGACCACACGCCGGACGTCCTGCTGGCGAGCTTCCACGGCCTGCCCAAGGTCTATCTCGACCGCGGCGATCCCTACCACTGCTTCTGCGTGAAGACCGCGCGCCTGCTGGCCGAGCGGCTGGGCTGGGAGCCGGGGCGCGTGCAGTACAGCTTCCAGTCGCGCTTCGGCAAGGCGGAGTGGCTGAAGCCCTACACCGACAAGACGGTCGAGGAGCTGGCCCGCGCCGGCAAGACCAAGATCGCGGTGATCGCACCAGGCTTCTCCGCCGACTGCGTGGAGACGCTGGAAGAGATCCAGTTCCAGGTGAAGGACGCCTTCATGGCGGCGGGCGGGGAGCGCTTCACCTACATTCCTTGCCTGAACGACCATCCCGACCATGTCATCTTCCTGTCCGACCTCGTCGAGCGCGAGTTGGGAGGCTGGGTGGAGGGCCCCGGGGTGCGGACGGCGCGCGATGCGGAGGACCACGTCACGGCGTGACCCCCTTCTCCAAAATGGAGGGCCGCACAGGCGGAAAGGGTGGGTTGCCGCGGCGGCCCGGCTTCCCCATGCTGGCGGACGGACAGATTGGACGATGGTTGGGAGGATGCGGGCGATGCGGCGTGTGGTTCGGGCGGTGGCCGCCCTGGCGCTGGGAGCGCTGCTGACGGCCGGAAGCGCCGCGGCGGCGGACAAGGTCCGTGTCGGATCGAAGCTGGACGCCGAAAGCGGCCTGCTCGGCACCATGATCCTGCAGGTGCTGGAGGCCAACGGGATTCCGGTGGAGAACAAGATCCAGCTCGGCCCCACCCGGATCGTGCGCGGCGCCCTGCTGGCTGGCGAGATCGACGTCTATCCGGAATACACCGGCAACGGCGCTTTCTTCTTCAACATCGACAGCGATCCGGCCTGGAAGAACGCCGCCGCCGGCTATGAGACGGTGAAGCAGCTCGACCGGGACAAACACAACATCGTCTGGCTGACCCCGGCCCCGGCGAACAACACCTGGGCCATCGCGCTGCGCCGCGACGTGGCGGCGCCCAACAACCTCGCCACCATGGAGGATTTCTCCCGCTGGGTCGGTGCAGGCGGCACGGCGAAGCTCGCCGCCTCGGCGGAGTTCGTGGAAAGCCCGGCGGCGCTGCCCTCCTTCCAGAAATCCTACGGCTTCACGCTGAAGCCCGACCAGATCCTGGTGCTGGCCGGCGGCGACACGGCGGCGACCATCCGCGCGGCGGCGGAGGGCACGTCCGGCGTGAACACCGCCATGGTCTACGGCACGGACGGCGCCATCGCTGCGCTGGACCTCGTGGTGATGAAGGACACCAAGAGCGCGCAGATGGTCTACGCCCCGGCCCCGACCATCCGCGACGGCGTGCTGGACGCCCATCCCAAGATCCGCGACCTGCTGGACCCGGTCTTCAAGTCCTTGGACACCGAAACCCTGCGCGGGCTGAACGCCAAGATTTCCGTGGAGGGACAGGACCCGCGGACGGTCGCCACGACCTACCTGAAATCCAAGGGATTTCTGAACTGACGGGATGACCGGCGTCCGTCCGATCCACAACCGTGTCGCCCTGCTGCTTGCCGCCATGACCGTGGCGGCGGCTCTGGCTCTGCCGTTCCTTGGCTTCGCGCCCAACCGGCTGCTGTCGGGAAAGGCCATCGCGCTGAGCGCGGTGGCGGGCGCCGGGTGGAGCGGGGCGGCACTGCTGCCGGTCGCCCTGCTGCTGGCCGTGCCGTTCCTGCGGCAGGGCCGGGCGGTGAATGCCCTCTATGTCGGAGCGGGCGTGCTGACGGCGGCGGGGCTGGTCTGGCTGGCCGGGCAGCACGCCGCCTTGCTCGCCGCGACGGCCAGTCCGGCGGCGCGGACCTCCCTCGGGGCGGGCTTCTGGGTGATGGAGGCGGCGGCGCTTCTCGCCGTGCTCGACGGGGTGAGGCGGCTGGGGCTGGGTGTCGCCGGACGGGTCGCCGTGGGGGTGTTGGTGGCGGCGCTGATCGGCGGGCAGTTCGCCGCCGGGCATCTCGACCAGCTCTCGATCATGAAGGAATACGCCAACCAGCGGGACGTCTTCGCCGGGGCCGTGCTGCGCCACGCCGCGCTGGTCGCGGCGGCCCTGGTGCCGACCCTGCTGATCGGCGTGCCGCTGGGCATCGCCGCGCAGCGCTCCCCCGCCGTGGGGCGGCTGGTCTTTCCGGTGCTGAACGTGGTGCAGACGATTCCGTCCATTGCTCTGTTCGGGCTGCTGCTGGCCCCGCTGTCGGCGCTGGCCGCCGCTTTTCCGGGGCTGGGGATCGGCGGGGTGGGGCCGGTGCCGGCGGTGATCGCCCTGACGCTCTATTCGCTGCTGCCCATCGCGCGCAACACCGCCGCCGGGCTGGCCGGCGTGCCGGAGCCGGTGCGGGAGGCGGCGCGCGGCATCGGCATGACGCCGCGCCAGATCTTCTGGCGGGTCGAGGCGCCGCTGGCCCTGCCGGTGTTCCTGGCCGGGCTGCGCATTACCCTGGTCCAGGCGGTCGGGCTGGCCGCGGTGGCGGCGCTGATCGGCGCCGGAGGGCTGGGGGCGATCATGTTCCAGGGGCTGTTCGCCAACGCGCTGGACCTCGTGCTGCTGGGGGCGGTGCCGGTGATCCTGCTGGCCGTCGCCGCCGATGCGGCGCTGAAGCTGGCCTCGGCGCTGGCGCTGTCGAGACTCGGGAGGACGGCGGCGTGATCGCCTTTGAAGGAGTGACCAAGCGGTTCGGCGCCTGGACCGCTGTGGACGACCTGTCCCTGACCGTGGCGGCCGGGGAGTTCCGCGTGCTGATCGGCCCGTCCGGCTCCGGCAAATCCACGGTGCTGCGGATGATGAACCGGCTGATCGCCCCCGACGCCGGGACCATCCGGGTGGAGGGCGAGGACATCGCCCGCCTGAAGCCGGAAACGCTGCGCCGCCGCATGGGTTACGTGATCCAGAACATCGGGCTGTTTCCGCACTGGACGGTGGAGCGCAACATCGCCGCCGTGCCGGACCTGCTCGGCTGGCCCAGGGCGCGGGTGCGCGACCGGGTGACGGAACTGCTGACCCTGCTGAATCTCGACCCTGAGCGCTACCGCGGCGCCTATCCGCACGAGCTGTCCGGCGGTCAGCAGCAGCGCGTCGGCGTCGCCCGCGCGCTGGCGGCGGAGCCGCACATCCTGCTGATGGACGAGCCGTTCAGCGCGCTCGACCCGATCACCCGCGGCGCCTTGCAGGCGGAGATGGCGACGATCCACAAGGCGACCGGGACCACCATCGTCTTCGTCACCCACGACATGGACGAGGCGCTGGCGCTGGCCAGCCGGATCGCCGTGCTGGACCGCGGGCGGCTGGTGCAGACCGGCACGCCGCTCGACATCCTGACCGATCCCGCCGACGACCGGGTGCGCGATCTGGTGGGGCGCGAGGATTGGGGGCTGAAGCGGCTGGCCGTGGAGACGGTGGCGGAGCGGCTGCGCCCCGGCGAAACGGCGCCGGGCGATCCCCTGGCGGCGGGGGCGTCGCTGCGTCAGGCGCTGGCCGCGATGGTGGCGCGCGGCACCGACCGGCTTCCCGTGGCGGACGGGCAGGGACGCTTGGCGGGCACGCTCCATCTCGCCGACCTGCTGCGCGGGCCGGACCGGCCGTGAGCCGCCTGCGGAGTCTGCTGACCGACCGGCTGGCGCTCGGGCTGCTTGTCCTGGCGGCGCTGGTTTTGGGGATGCCGGCGCTGAAGCCGCTGTTCGCCGCGGCCTTCCCGGCGCTCGACCGGCCCTTGTACGAGGCGGACGGTTTCCTGGCCCTGACGCTGGACCATCTCGCCCTGGCCGGCGGGGCGAGCCTGCTCGCGGTTCTGCTGGGCGGGGCGGCGGGCATCGCGGTGACCCGGCCCTTCGGCCGGGAGTTCCGCGGCATCCTCGACGCGGTGGCGGCGATGGGCCAGACCTTCCCGCCGGTGGCGGTGCTGGCCGTCTCCGTCCCTGTCCTCGGCTTCGGTCCGGCCCCGGCGCTGATCGCGCTGACGCTCTATGGGCTGCTGCCCATCGTGGAGAACACCGTGGCCGGCCTGGAATCGGTGCCGGAACCGGTGCGCGAGGCGGCGCGCGGCATGGGCATGGGGCCGGGTGCCATGCTGTGGCGGGTGGAGCTGCCGCTGGCCGCCCCGGTGATCCTGGCCGGGGTGCGGACGGCGGCGGTCGTCAATCTCGGCACGGCGGCCATCGCCTCCACGGTCGGGGCGAAGACGCTGGGCCTGCCGATCATCGTCGGGCTGAACGGCTCCAACCCCGCCTACGTCATCCAGGGCGCGGTGATCGTGGCCGCCCTGGCGGTGGTGCTGGACGCCGGCTTCGACCGGCTGGCGGCGCGGCTGACCCGCTGGCGGCCCGGCGCCGCCTGAAAGAGGCCCTTTGAAGGAAGGTCACCCAAGGGGCAGCGCCGGTTGGCCTCACTTGTAGCCGAGCTTGCGCAGAGCGGGCTCATCGAGTGCCTGCGCGCGCGTCAGAGTGTTCCCACTGACGACGATCCGAATATGGGTCTGGATGTCCTTCAGGACGCCCACATAGGCACCGTTGCCGATCCCATTGGAGAAATCGGTGCGCTGCTGGCCCGTGATGTTCAGGCTTTTCGCGCCGTTCGGGTCGATGAACAGGTTGTAGAGCTTCAGCGCGGCCCGCTGGTCGACGCCCTTGCGCGTGATCGACAGGAACTCGACGTTCTCGTCGGTTTTCTCCGTCTTGGCATAGGCGTGCAGCAGAAGCGTCAGCTTGCTGCTTTTCAGGATGTCGTCGATGTCCTTGCCTTCGAAGGGGTTCACGAATTGGCCGCCATTGGTTTGCTGCGCCGCCTTTGCAGCCGCCTTGCGCTGCTTTTCATGGGTCGCCTCGTCCTTCGCCAAGCGGGCCTTGATGTCCTTGCGGTCCTTGTCGATGGCGTCCTCAAGGACCTTCACCAGCTTGGCTGTGACGCCCGGCACCGCCTTGGTGGCGGCAAGAGCCTTCTTCGCCACCGCGTCCTTCGGATTCGCCTTCGCCAGGGCACCGAGATCCTTGGAGGCTGCGGCGGCCAGCGTGTTGAGCATCTTCATCTTGCGGAACACGCGGGCGATGGCGTTGTCCACCTCGCTCTCGTAGACGTGGATGGTGTCCTCGTCCAACGGCTCCGGCTTGGTGAGGGCGAGCAGCATCACCTTGTGCCACGTGATCGAGCCGAACGCCTTCTCCGCGTCGGCCATCCCAGCCAGCAGATCCGCGCATTCCTGCCGGGTCCGGTACGTCCCCAGGCTGGCCGACGCGACGCGCGGAATGAGGTCGTCCGGGTATCCGATGATCTTCATGGCCTGCTCCTCCTTGCCGGTTCGTGGCGGGGAGCCTGCCGGAGCGGCTTGGGCGGAGCAATTCGAGATCGGTCGGAATGACGGGAGAGTCCGGCGCGATCTGCACCTTTGCGGACCGATTCCGCGGCGGGAGCCTCCCGCCGCGGAATGGCGTACCCTTACTGCGGCGGGATGCGCAGAACCTGACCGGGATAGATCTTGTTCGGGTCCTTCAGCATCGGCTTGTTCGCCTCGAAGATGGCGTTGTAGCGGTTGGGGTCGCCATAGACCTTCTTGGCGATGGCGGACAGGGTGTCGCCCTTCTCCACCGTGTGGAACTGCGTCTGGCTGGCCGGCTGCTCGGTCGGCGGCACGGTCGGCTGGTCCGGGCCGCCGGCGCTCTGGTCCTTGGCGATGACGGCGGTCTGGTCGTCCACCCGCGACACGCCCTTCACGTTGCCGAGCGCCACCGCGATCTTCTCCTTCTCCTCCTGGGAGGCGGCGCTGCCGCGCACGGTCACCGTGTCGTCGGCGACCTGGATGTCCAGCCCGTTGGTCGGCAGGCCGACCTGCGTCAGGTGGGATTTCAGTTCGTCGGCGGTCGGGTTGTCCGCGGCACCGACCTTTTCGCCGTGATCGCGGCGGAAGAAATCGAACAGGCCCATCATGTCCTCCCTCGGTTGGTCGCCATGGTGAAGCGATCCCGAACAACATCGCTGCGGCTCGCTGGTTTCACGCGCGGAGGAGGGGGGTAGGAACGCCGGGCTTAGCAGGCGCGTTCGACTTCCCAAATAAGGCCACGGAGCCCAAATAACGTCATAGAGAATCACGCCGAAAGGGGAGAGGATCACACCGTCCCCTGCGCAAAGGAGCCGCCGATGAACCCGTCCGACGACTGGCGGATTCCGCCGCAGTACCAGCCCGACCCGGATGATCTGGCCTATGATCTGGACCGGGCGCTGTCCGCCGTGGTCGGGCTGCGGGCCAGCGTTCCTGAAGACGCCTACACCGCCGGCGTTCTGGGCACGGAGCGCGCCGGGCAGGGCGCCGTCATCCGCGAGGACGGGCTGGTCCTGACCATCGGCTATCTGATCGCGGAGGCCGAGGAAGTCTGGCTGACCACCAACGACGGGCGGGCGGTGCAGGCCCATGTCGTCGCCTACGACCACACCAGCGGATTCGGGCTGGTGCAGGCGCTGTCGCCGCTGGGCGTGCCGGCGCTGATGCTCGGCTCGTCGCGCCATGTGCAGTTGGGCGACCCGGTGGTGGTGGCCGGGGCCGGCGGGCGCGAGCGGTCCATCACCGCGCGGGTGGTCGCCCGCCAGGAGTTCGCCGGCTACTGGGAGTACATGATCGACGACGCCCTGTTCACCCTGCCGGCCCATCCCAACTGGGGCGGCACGGCGATGCTGGGGGCGGGGGGCGAGTTGCTGGGCATCGGCTCGCTCCAGCTCCAGTACCGGGCGCCGGAGGAGCGTGTCCTGCCGCTGAACATGAACGTGCCGATCGACCTGCTGAAACCGATCCTGGACGACCTGATGACCCGCGGGAAGGTCAGCGACCCGCCGCGCCCCTGGCTCGGCCTCTACGCCACGCAGGACGAGCGGGAGCGGGTGGTGCTGGTCGGTCTGGCCGGCGACGGGCCGGCGCAGCGGGCGGAACTGCGGGCCGGCGACGTGGTGCGCGCGGTGGCCGGGCAGCCGGTGGGCTCGCTGGCCGACTTCTACCGCGCCCTGTGGAATCTCGGCCCGGCCGGGGTCGACGTGCCGCTGACCATGGAGCGGGAGGGCGACGTCTTCGACATGCGCGTCGGCTCCAGCGACCGCGAGCGCTTTTTGAAGGCGGCGCGGCGGCACTGACACGCCCATCTGTGCGGCGATTCTGTGCGACACTGGCGCTCCAGAACCAAGAAGACGGGTTGGAGAGCGCTTTTATGGACGACTTGATGAAGGGGGAACCGGCCTCCGGCTTCCAGACCCTGCTCGGCTACACGCTGGTGCGCTGGGGGGAAGGCGTGGCGGAGGTGGAGCTGACCATCGCTCCGCAGCACCGCAACCGGGGCGGCGTCCTGCACGGCGGCGCGCTGATGACCCTGCTCGACACCGTCATGGGGTTCGCGGCGACCCATTGCACGGTGCCCGGCCATTCGCGCCGGGTGGTCACGTTGTCGCTGTCCTCCAGCTTCCTGGGCGCGGTGGCAGAGGGCACGGTGGTGGCGCGCGGCACGCTGCTGGGCGGCGGACGCAAGATCGTCGGTTGCCGGGGCGAGGTGCGGCGCAAGGAGGATGGCGCGCTGCTGGCGTCCGCCGAGGGAATGTTCAAGTATGCTCCGGGAAGCGAAAATCCGGAGGGAACGCCCCGATGACCGACACGAACGATAAGAAGACTGGTTTGGACATCGCGCAGGACGGCCGTGTCCTGCGCCTGACCATCAACGACCCGGCCACCCGCAACTCCATCGGCCCGGCGCTGATGGAGGCGGCCCGCGCCGCCTTCGACGCGGCGGCGGTGGACACGAGCGTCGGAGCGGTGGTGCTGACCGGCGCCGAGGGGGCCTTCTGCTCCGGCGGCAATCTGAAATGGCTGAAGGAGGCGCGCAACGGCGACCGCGAGTCGGTGCGGGTGGGGGTGGAGAGCTTCCACGCCATGATCCGCAGCCTGCGCGCCTGCCCCAAGCCGGTGATCGCCGCGGTCGAGGGACCGGCGGGCGGGGCGGGCTTTCCGCTGGCGCTGGCCTGCGACCTGATCGTCGCGGCGGAGGACGCGGTGTTCACCCTGTCCTACATCAAGGTCGCGCTGACCTCCGACGGCGGCGGCACGGCGTCGCTGGCCCGCGCGCTGCCGCCGCAGCTCGCCGCGGAGATCCTGTTCGAGGGCGGGCGCGTCGGGGCGCCGCGTCTGGCGCAGCTTGGCATGATCAACCGGCTGACCGCCCCGGGCGGTGCGCTGGCCGAGGCGACCGCCTGGGCGGAGCGGCTGGCCGCCGGCCCGACCGCCGCGCTGGGCCGCGCCAAGGGGCTGCTGGAAGTCGCCTATGGCGGGCTGGCCGACCAACTCGACCGCGAGCGCGACGCCTTCGTGGAATCGCTGTTCAACGACGAGGCCGGGGAGGGCGTGACCGCCTTCTTCGAGAAGCGGGCGCCGGTGTTTCCGAAGGGGTGAGTGGGCGAGTCGGGCCCCCACCCCAGCCCTCCCCCGCTATCGCAGGGGAGGGAGCTTAATTCCCTCCCCCGCTCAGCGGGGGAGGGTTAGGGTGGGGGCCCGTGCGGGGTGTCACCCCACCTTCCACTCCGTGTGCACCATGCCCGGACGGTCGGTGCGCTCGTAGCCGTGGGCGCCGAAATAGTCGCGCTGGGCCTGGATCATGTTGGCCCACAGCCGGCCGCTGCGGTAGCCGTCCCAGTAGGACAGCGCCGAGGCCATCGCCGGAACCGGCACCGCGGCCAGCGTCGCGGCGGCCACCACGCGGCGGAAGCCGGCGTCGCCGCGGGTCATCAGGCCGGCGATGTCGGGGTCCAGCATCAGGTTCGGCAGTTCCGGAGCGCGGTTCAGCGCGGTCAGGATGCGGTCGAGCAGGCGGGCGCGGATGATGCAGCCGCCGCGCCAGATGCGCGCCACCGCCGCCAGATCGACGTCCCAGCCGAATTGCCGGCTGCCCGCCGCGATCACCGCGAAGCCCTGGGCGTAGACGGCGATCCTCCCGCTGAGCAGCGCGTCGCCGACCGATGCGACCAGATCCTCCGTGGAGGGAACGTGCGGGATGGCCAGCGCCTCGGCGGCGCGCACACGCTCGTCCTTCAGGGCGGACAGGCAGCGGGCGTGCACCGCCTCGGCGATGGTCGGGGCGGGCATGCCCAGCTCCAGCGCGGTGGTCGCCGCCCAATGGCCGGTGCCCTTCTGGCCGGCGGCGTCGCGGATGACCTCAAGGATCGGAGCACCGGTCTCGCCGTCCTTCGTCCGCAGGATGTCGGTGGTGATCTCCATCAGGTAGGAGGCCAACTCGCCGCCGTTCCACTCCGCGAAGATGTCCGCCAGACGCTCGTAGGAGCAGCCGCCGATCTCGCGCAGAAGATGATACGCCTCGGCGATCAACTGCATGTCGGCGTATTCGATGCCGTTGTGGATCATCTTCACGAAATGACCCGCCCCCTCCGGCCCGACGCGGGCGAAGCAGGACTCGCCGTCCGGGGCGCGGGCGGCGATGGCGGCCAGCAGCGGGGCGACGGGGGCCAGCGCCTCGGCGTCGCCGCCGGCCATCAGGGCCGGGCCGCGGCGCGCCCCTTCCTCGCCGCCCGACACGCCCAGCCCGACGAAGCGCACGCCCGCCGCGGCGGCGAGTGCCGCGCGGCGGTTGGTGTCGCGGAAGTGGGAGTTGCCGCCATCGATCAGCACGTCGCCCGGCGACAGGCGGGGCAGCAGGGCGGCCGTCAGCTCGTCCACCGGGGCGCCGGCGGGCACCATCATCAGGATCGTGCGCGGCGCCTTGAGCGCGCCCAGCAGTTCCTCCACCGACGCGCAGGGGACGGCGTTGCCCACCTGGGCGGCGAAGGCGCCGCGGCGCCCCTCGTCCAGGTCGTAGCCCGCCACCACGGCCCCGTGGTCGGCCAGATTGGCGGCGAGGTTGCGCCCCATCACACCCAGGCCGAGGACGGCGATGTCGGCCGAGCCGACGGCGGTGGTTTCCGCCCCGGTCCTGGTCGAGTTGCCCTGCACCATCACAACGAACTCCCGTACATTCTCTTTAATGACAACCCCGCGGCGCGGGGGTCGGTTGCGGTCTCTCAAGTGGTCTCGCGGACCATCAGGCGAAAGCCCAGATCCACGCGGCGCGGATTTTCCCGGCTTTTCGGCGTCCGTTCCGCCATGCCCGCGATCAGCAGGCGGGCCGCCTCCACGCCGATGGCGCGGCGGGGGGTGGCGATGGTGGTCAGCGGCGGGACGGTCCAGGCCGCCCCGGCCAGATCGTTGAAGCCGGCGACGGCCAGCCGCTCCGGCACCGGAATGCCGAGCCGCGCGCATTGGAACAGCGCGCCCTGCGCCAGATCGTCGTTGCACAGGAACAGCGCGTCGGTGTCGGGGTGGGTGGCCAGCGTGCGTTCCAGCAGCTCCGCGCCCAGCGCGACGGAGGTGGGGTCTGGCACCATCAGCTCCAAGGCGGGGTCGTGCCGTCCGGCGTCGTGCAGCGCCTGCCGCCAGCCGTCGCAGCGCTGGCGCGTCCGCGGGTCGAGCTGCCCGGCGATCAACCCGATCCGCCGCCGCCCGCGCGCGGCCAGATGCGCGCCGACGGCGTAGCCGGCATCGAACTGCGAGAAGCCGACCGTCTGCACCGGACAATCGTCGTGCTCGCCTTCGGCGATCAGATCCATGGTGTGGACGACCGGGATCGTGAGGCTGCGCAGCAGGTCCCAGGTGCCCGGCGTGTGGTCGAGCCCGCTCAGGATCACCCCGTCCGGATCGTGGGCGAGCTGCGTGCGCAGGACGCGCTCCTCCGCCTCCGCGCCGTAGCCGGTGATGCCGACCAGCGGCTGGTAGCCCTGCGGGCTCAGCGTCTCCTGCACGCCGGCCAGCAGGTCGATGAAGACGGCGTTGGTCAGGGAGGGGATCAGCACCGCCACTGTCATCGTCCGCGCCGAGGCCAGCGCCGAGGCCACGCGGCTGGGCACGAAGCCCAGGCGGCGGCTCGCCTCCTCGACGCGGGCGCGCACCTCCTCGCTGACCGTGTCGGGCCGGCGCAGGGCGCGGGACACGGTCATGGCGCTGACCCCGGCGGCGGCGGCGACGTCGGCCATTGTGGCGCGTCCGCTGCGCGAGGATCGGGGTTTGCGGGGGGTGGCGGCCATCAGCGTTCCAATTGTGCGGCGGCCATTATCCCGCGCCGGATTGGGCTTTACAAGCCTCATTTGTTAGCGGTAACATGCGCATCTCTCCCCAGCCATTTTGATTCGAGGACCGACCGGCATGAGCGCTCTTCCGTCTCCTGATGTTACCGCTAACATAAGCGGGGCCGTGGATGCGATCGTGGTGATGGGCGTGGCGGGCTGCGGCAAGACCTCGGTGGGGGAGGAGTTGGCCCGGCGGCTCGGCTGGCAGTTCCTGGAAGGCGACGGTTTCCACCCGCCGGAGAACATCGCGAAGATGTCCGCGGGCATCCCGCTCCAGGACGAGGACCGCTGGGGCTGGCTGGACACCATCGCCGCCCACATCGTCCTGGCGAAGGAGGCGAAGGCGCCGGTCGTCGTGTCCTGCTCCGCGCTGAAGCGGCGCTACCGCGAGCGGCTGAGCGCCGGCGGGACGCGCGTCCTGTTCGTTCATCTCGACGGCAGCCGGGACACCATCCACGCCCGCATGGCGCTGCGCGCCGGCCATTTCATGCCGACCACCCTGCTCGACAGCCAGTTCGCCGCTCTGGAGCCGCTGGAGGCCGGAGAACTCGGCATCGTCTGCGACATCGACGCCAGCCCGGCGGAGATCGCCGCCCGCGTGTCCTCCCGGATCGCTCGCGCCGCCTGAACAATCCGCCGTCTGGAAGGACCGCGCCATGATGAGTCTTCATCCCGTCCTCGACGCCGTCACCCGCCGCATCCGGGAGCGCAGCCAGCCCACCCGCACCGCCTATCTGGAGCGGCTGCGCGCCGCGGCGGCGCAGGGGCCGCGCCGTCTGGCGCTGGGCTGCGCCAACCGGGCGCACGGCTTCGCCGGCTGCACCGCCGCGGAGGACAAAGCGGCGCTGCGTGGCGGCTCGACCCCGGCCATCGGCATCGTCACCTCCTACAACGACATGCTGTCCGCCCATCAGCCCTACGGCGACTACCCGGAGCGTCTCAAGGCGGCGGTGCGCGCGGCGGGCGGCGTGGCCCAGGTGGCGGGCGGCGTGCCGGCCATGTGCGACGGCGTCACCCAGGGCGAGCCGGGGATGGAGCTGTCGCTGTTCTCGCGCGAGGTCATTGCCATGGGGACGGCGGTCGCCCTGTCGCACGGCACCTTCGACGGGGTGCTGTGCCTCGGCGTCTGCGACAAGATCGTTCCGGGGCTGCTGATCGGCGCGCTGTCCTTCGGCCATCTGCCCACCGTCTTTGTGCCCGCCGGCCCGATGCCTTCCGGCCTGCCCAACAAGGAGAAGGGGCGCATCCGCCAGCTTTACGCGGAAGGCAAGCTGGACAAGGACGCGCTGCTGGAGGCCGAGGCCGCGTCCTACCACGCGCCGGGCACCTGCACCTTCTACGGCACCGCCAACTCGAACCAGATGCTGGTCGAGATGATGGGGCTGCACCTGCCAGGGGCGAGCTTCGCGAACCCCGGCACGGCGCTGCGCGACGCGCTGACCGACGCGGCGGCGCGGCGGGTGGTCGCTCTGCGCACGCCCATCGGCGAGATCGTCGACGAGCGCGCCATCGTCAACGCCGTGGTCGGGCTGCTGGCGACGGGCGGCTCGACCAACCACACGCTGCATCTGCCGGCCATCGCGGCGGCGGCGGGGATCGCCTTGACCTGGGAGGATTTCGCCGAGCTGTCGGCGGTGGTGCCGCTGCTCGCCCGCGTTTACCCGAACGGCAGCGCCGACGTGAACCATTTCGAGGCGGCGGGCGGCATGGCCTTCCTGATCGGGGAACTGGCCGACGCTGGGCTTCTGCACGGCGACGCCGCCACCGTTTGGGAGAATGACACCATCGCCGCCTATTGCCGTCCGCTGCGGCTGGAGGGGGGCGAACTGGTGCGCGGCGCGGCGGTTCGGGAGAGCGCCGACCCCGCCGTGCTGGCGGCGGTCGCGTCGCCCATGGCGGCGGAGGGCGGGCTGCGCGTGCTGAGCGGGCCGCTGGGCCGCGCGGTGGTGAAGGTCTCCGCCGTGAAGCCGGACCATCGTGTCATTGAGGCGCCAGCCCGCGTCTTCACCGACCAGGAGTCGGTGCAGGCGGCGTTCCGCCGCGGCGAGTTGCACCGCGACGTGGTGGTGGTCGTGCGCTTCCAGGGGCCGAAGGCCAACGGCATGCCGGAACTGCACAAGCTGACGCCGCCGCTGGGCGTGCTTCAGGATATCGGCTACCGGGTGGCGCTGGTCACGGACGGGCGGATGTCGGGGGCGTCGGGCAAGGTGCCGGCGGCGATCCACGTCACGCCGGAGGCCGCGGCGGGCGGGCCGCTGGGCCGGGTGCGGGATGGCGACATGCTGCGGTTGGACACCGAGCACGGCACGCTTGAGGTTCTGGTCGACGACGCGGAATGGACCGCCCGCCCGCTGGCGGACGCGCCGGCCGATGCGGGTGTCGGCTGCGGGCGGGAGCTGTTCGGTGTGTTCCGCCGGGCGGTCGGCAGCGCGGAAGCCGGGGCGTCGGTGTTCGGGTGAGGGGCGATCCTATTGCAGGTTCCCTCTCCCCTCCGGGGAGAGGGTTAGGGTGAGGGGGTTGTGCGTGTGCCGGACGTACCGCCATGCGTAACCCCCTCACCGGCCCTCCGGGCCACCCTCTCCCCAGGGGGAGAGGGCTATAAAGGCCAGAGGCGACTACCCTTGTGTGGCCAAGGGGAACTCGATCACTTCACCGTCAGCTCATACGTCCCCATCGTCCCGTACACGGCGACCGACGTGCTGCCCGCCGGGACCATGACGGTGCCGACGTGCGAGCCGGTGGTCACCACGTCGCCGGCCTTGAGGCCGCCCAGGCTGACCGCGCCGGTGTTGGCCATCCACACCAGAAGCCGCACCGGCTCGCCCGCGGAATTGCCAGCGACCGTGTCGGCCTTCGTCTCGCCATCGACGACCAGGGCGACCCGCTCCTTCAGCGGCTCCAGCGAGCGCCAGTCGGCGATGGCCGGGCCGACGACCAGGGCACCGTGGTTGAACTGGTCGGCCATGTGGCTGAACCACTCCTGCGAGCCGAAGCCGGCGAAGCGCGTGTCGACGATCTCGAAGGCGGGATGGACGGACTCGACGGCGTCGAGGACCTCCTCGCGGCTGTAGGGCTCGGCGCGGGGCGGCAGGTCCTTGGCGAATTTGTAGGCGATCTCTGCCTCCATGCCGATGACCTGATAGTCCGCCGCGGGAAGCACCGTGGTGTCGAAGAACAGCGTGTCGGCGTGGATGGGCGCGCGGAACGGCTCGGACTCCGGCGTGCGGGCGCCGACCTTCCAAGCGACGACCGGACCGAGGCGGCGGGCCACGGCGTCCTGGATGGCGTAGGCGTCGGCTTCGCTAGTGGGGCGGGTGGGCAGGGCGGACAGCCAGTCGCGGCTTTTCCGCGCCTGGATCAGGGCGTCGACGGAATCGTTGAATGCGGCGTTGTTCATCTCATCGGGCATCGTCTTCGGGCCTTCGCTTTTCTTCGGTTATTGGTGCTTGTCGGGTTGGGCTCTCATGGCGCCGCAGGACTCGCGGACGACCAGCCGGGCGGGCAGGATCACGCGCTCCGGTGCGCCCTGCGGGTCGGCGATGCGGCGCAGCAGCAGGCGGGCGGCCTCCTGCCCGATCTGGCGGGCGGAGGTTGCGACGGTGGTGAGGGCGGGACGGCTCATCGCCGCTTCGGCCATATCGTCGAACCCTGTCACGGCGACGTCGCGCCCGGCCCTGAGACCGCGGGCCTCCAGCCCCAGCATCACGCCGAACGCGACCAGATCGTTGTAACAAAGCATCGCGGTGGGCGGGTCGGCAAGGTCCATCAGCGGCCCCACCGCATCCAGCCCGCCGCGGCGGGTGGCCGGGCAGCGCACGACGAGGTCCGGGGTCAGGCCGTGGCGGCGCAGCGCCGCGGTGAAGCCGACGCGGCGTCCGGCGAAGGCGGAGTGGGACAGGTTGCCGCCGACGAAGGCGATGCGGCGATGGCCGATCCGCAGCAGATGCTCGGTCACCATCTCCATGCCGAACTCGTAATCCACCCCGGCGTAATCGCCTTCGCGGGCGGAGAGGAAGCGCAGCGCCTGGACGACGGGAAGCTGCCACTGGCGCAGCCGGTCCAGCAGCGCCGGCGACGTGCCGGCGGCGGGGCAGATGATCACCCCGTCCACATTCTGTTCGCGCATGCGCTGGAGGTAGCGGTCCTGCCGCTCCCCCGACTCCGCGGTGTTGGCGAGGAAGGCGACGACCCCCTGTTCACCCAGGACGTCATCCACCCCGGCGGTCAGCTCGCCATAGAAAGAGTTGTTGATCTCGCAGACGAGCAGCCCGACCGTGTCGGTGCGGGCGGCGCGCAGGGTCGCGGCGCCGCGGTTGTAGACATAGCCCAAGGCTTCGATGGCGGCCTGCACGCGCTCCCGCGTCTCGGCGGCGACCAGCGGGCTGCCGCGCAGGACGAGCGAGACGGTGGACCGCGACACCCCGGCGTGGTGCGCCACCTCCGTCAGGGTGATGCGGGCCGGTCCGCCGCGCTCGTCGAGGATGGTCATTCACGCCGCCATTCAGACAACGGCGGTCGGCAGCGGCTGGCCGGCGAAGAAGGCGGACAGGTTCGCCAGCACCAGATTGCCCATGGCCATGCGCGTCTCCACCGTGGCGCTCGCCTGATGCGGCTGAAGCACGACATTGTCCAGGCCGAACAGGGCCTCCGGCGCGTGCGGCTCGTTGGCGAAGACGTCCAGCGCGGCCCCGCCGAGACGCCCCTCGGCCAGGGCGGCGACCAGTTCCGGCTCGTCCACCACGGCGCCGCGGGCGACGTTGACCAGCAGCCCGTCCGGCCCCAGCGCTTCGATCACCGCGCGGTTGACCATGTTGCGGGCGTCCGGCCCGGCCGAGGCGGCGACGATCAGGATGTCGCTCTCCCGCGCCAGATCGACCGGTGAGGCGACGAAGCGGTAGGACACGTCGGCGCGCGGCTTGCGGTTGGTGTAGGCGATGTCCATGCCGAAGCCGGCGGCGCGCTGGGCGATGGCCATCCCGATGCGGCCCAGCCCCAGGATGCCCAGCCGCTTGCCGGTCACCTTGCGGGCCAGCGGCAGGCCGCCGCCCGGCCAGCGCCCGGCGCGCACGAAGCGGTCGCCGACCATCATGCGGCGCGACCCGGCGATCATCAGCCCGATGGCGAGATCGGCCACGTCGTCGGTCAGCACGTCGGGCGTGTTGGTGACGCGGACGCCGCGGCTGGCCGCGTGCTTCAGGTCCACCGCGTCGGTGCCGACGCCGTTGATCGCGACGATCCCCAGGTTGGCGCAGGCGTCCATGACCGCGTTGCTGACGCCCGTGCCGCCGCCGGTGACGACGGCGCGGACTCGCGGCCCCACCTCGGCGACCAGCCGGTCGCGGTCGGGCGCCCCGGCGAGGCGGTGGACGGTGTAGCCCGCGTCCAGCGCCGCCTCGATGTCCGGCATCATGGATTCGACGAGGAGGATCTCCGGCTTCATCAAAAGCGTCCTTCGTGGGGTGGGCTCAGTGGGTGAGGATCTGGCCGAGGAAGTTGCGGGTCCGCTCGGACTTCGGGTTCGTGAAGAACTCGGCGGGGGTGGCCTGCTCGACGATCTCGCCGCGGTCCATGAAGATGACGCGGTCGGCGACCGACTTGGCGAAGCCCATCTCGTGGGTGACGCACAGCATGGTCATGCCGTCCTCGGCCAGCCCGATCATGGTGTCGAGAACCTCCTTGACCATCTCGGGGTCGAGGGCGGATGTCGGCTCGTCGAACAGCATGACCTTGGGGTTCATGCACAGCGACCGCGCGATGGCGACGCGCTGCTGCTGCCCGCCGGAGAGCTGGCCGGGATATTTGTCCGCCTGCTCCGGGATGCGCACGCGGGCCAGATACTTCATGGCGATGTCGCGCGCCTCCTGCTTGGAGGTGCCGCGCACCCGCATGGGCGCCAGCATGCAGTTCTCGACCACGGTCAGGTGGGGGAACAGGTTGAACTGCTGGAACACCATCCCGACGTCGCGCCGCACCTGATCGAGGTGGCGGTGGTGGGCGTCGATCGTGACGCCGTTGACGGTGATCGTGCCCTTCTGATGCTTCTCAAGCTGGTTGATGCAGCGGATCAGCGTGGACTTGCCGGAGCCCGAGGGGCCGCAGATGACGATCCGCTCGCCCTTGTGGACCTCCAGCTCGATGTCCTTCAGCACATGGAAGCTGTCGTACCATTTCTGGACGCCGGCCATCCGGATGACGACCTCGCCGCTGACCGGCCGCGGCGCGGGGACGTCCGTGGTATCGTAAGCCGAGGCCATGGGGGACTCCTCCTAATCTATTTAAACCCTCTCCCCTCTGGGAAGAGGGGAGGGTGAGGGGGATGCGCCTGTCGGAGCGTCCGGCAAAAGCTCATCCCCCTCACCCGCCCGCTTTGCGGGACCCTCTCCCCAGAGGGGAGAGGGTTTGTGGGACGTTACGACTTGGTCAGCGGGGGCAGGTCGGTGCCGAGCCACTTCTTGTGGACCTCGTTCAGCTCACCGTTCGCCTTCGCGGTCTCGATGAACTCGTTGACCCACTTCAGCAGGGCGTCCTGGCCCTTGCGCATGGCGATGCCCTGGACCTGACGGTTCAGCACGAATTTCATCTCGTAGTTGGCCTGCGGGGCCAGCTTCTTGATCTCCTTGGTGACCACGTTGCTGAGGCCCAGAGCGTCCACCTGACCGGACAGCATGGCCTGCACGGCGCTGGCGTCGTCGTCGAAGCGCATGATGCGCGCGTCCTTCGGGGCGACAGCGGTCAGGGCGTTGTCCTGGGTGCTGGCGCGGGCGACGCCGATGCGCTTGCCCGACAGCTCCGCGGCCTCCTTGATCTTGGTGTTGGCCGGGGCGACCAGACCGATCTCGATGGCGGCGTAGGGCTCGGAGAACTGCACCTGCTCGGCGCGGGCCGGGGTGATGCCCAGCGAGGCGACCAGCAGGTCGACCTTGTTGGTCAGTAGATAGGGGATGCGGTTCGGGCCGGTGACCGGAACGATCTCCACCGGGACGCCCATGTGCTTGCCCAGCAGATTGGCGACGTCGGCGTCGTAGCCGTCCGGCTTGCCGTCGGCGGTGGTGATGCCGAAGGGCGGGAAGTCCACCAGCATGCCGATGGTCAGCTTGCCCTTCGACTTGATCTCGTCGACGGACTGGGCGGCGGCCGGACTGGCCAGGGCGACGGCGCCAACGGTGGCGGCGGCCATCATGGCGCCGGCGACGGCGAGGCGGCGGGTGATCGACAGGGTCATTGGGGTTTCCTCACGGTTCTTATGAAAGGAGACGATCAGCGGGTGGCCAGGGCGTAGCGCCGCTCCAGACGGGCGCTGAGCAGCGACAGCGGCCAGCACATCAGGAAGTAGAGAACCGCCACGATCCCGAACACCAGGAAGGGCTGGAAGGTGGCGTTGTTGACGATCTGCCCGGCGCGGGTCAGCTCGGTGAAGCCGATGATGGCGGCCAGCGACGTGCTCTTGATGAGCTGCACCAGGAAGCCCACGGTCGGCGGCACCGCGACCTTCACCGCCTGCGGCAGGATCACGTAGCGCATCAGCCCCGGATAGCGCAGGCCGAGCGCCGAGGCGGCCTCCCACTGGCCGCGCGGCACCGCCTGGATGCAGCCGCGCCAGATCTCGCCGAGGAAGGCGCTGGCGTTCAGCGTCAGGCCCAGCGCCGCGGCGGCCCAGGGGTTGAGGTCGAGGCCCAGCACCGTGGCGCCGAAGAACACCAGGAAGAGCTGCATCAGCAGCGGCGTGCCCTGGAACAGCTGGATGTAGCCGGTGGCGGCCAGCCGCACCGCCTTGATGTCCGAGGTGCGGGCCAGCGCGATGACCAGCCCGACCGTGGCCCCGCCGACGAAGGCGATGGCCGACAGCGCCAGCGTCCACTGCATGGCGCTGACGAGGAAGAGGAATTCGTTGTAACTGAAGGCGCGGATCATGGTTCGGCCCTCCCTCAGCGCCGGTCGGTGTCGTAGGCGAAGGCCAGCTTGTAGATGCCGGCGAACAGCGCGGAGAACATCATCGCCAGCGCCAGGTATATGCCGGTGACCACGATGTAGATTTCGAAGCTGCGGAAGGTCTGCGACTGGATGTTGTTGGCGACCGAGGTCAGCTCGTCCGCCGAGATCGCCGAGACCACGCTGGAGCTGAGCATCAGCAGGATGAACTGGCTGGTCAGCGCGGGGTAGACGGTGCGCAGCGCCGGCTTGATGACGATGTAGCGGAAGACCTGCAACGGCTTCAGCCCCAGCGCCAGCCCGGCTTCGATCTGGCCTTTTTGGATCGATTCGATGCCGGCCCGGATGATCTCCGTCGCGTAGGCGCCGACATTGACCACCATGGCGATCAGCGCGGCGAGGTCGGGCGACAGGCGGATGCCCATGGTCGGCAGGCCGAAGAAGATCAGGAAGATCTGCACCAGGAAGGGTGTGTTGCGCACCACCTCGATGTAGGCGTTGATCACCCAGCGGACCGGCTTCGGCCCGGACGTCTTGCCCAGCGCGCAGAGAATCGCGACGATCAGGCCGAGAACCATGGCGCCGATCGACAATTGCACGGTCAGCCAGGCACCCTGGAGCAGATAGTCCCAGGAATCGATGACCGCCTTGAAATCGAAGGTGTAGTTCACGGGCTTTCCCTCCGCATCCGGGCCGGCCGCATCCGAACCGCTGCGCGCGTTCGGTGAACGGTCCCTTGTGCGGGATTCTCGTTGTCGGCCTTTCATCGTCCGGTCGCCGTGGCGATGCCTCCGGTGCCGGATGTTTGGGGGAGCCTATTTGGATCGATCCAAATGCGCAAGACGGAAAACGCAGCGCTGCGAAAATTAATACGTGCAGCCAACAATCATCCCGCGCATTCGCCGCGGTGATGTTAAACCGCAATGGTGCGTCCACGAACGGACGCTTGCGCGGCGCCGCGTCTTGACGATGATCAAGGTCGAACGCGGCCGCCCACCGGACTATCCGGGGTGATACGACGCGATGCCGCCCCCCTTGCGGGTGGCCCAATGGAGAAGGATTGTCGCATGGACTGCTTCGCCGCTCCCGCCCCCTCCGCCCCCCTGCCGCTGGACGAGGCGCTGGCCCGTGTGCAGCGTGCCTACGGCGCGGTGACGGAGCCGGAGGAGGTGCCGCTGCGCGCCGCGCTCGGCCGCATCCTGGCGGAACCGGTGACGGCGACGGTCAACGTGCCGCCGGTCGCCGTCTCGGCGATGGACGGCTGGGGATACGGCAAGGCGGACGCCGTGGGGGCGGACGGCGAGGTTCTGCGGCTGGCCGTGGTCGGGCGCGTGCCCGCCGGGTCCGTCTTTCCCGGAACGGTCGGACCGGGCGAGGTGGTGCGCATCTTCACCGGCGCGCCGATCCCGGCGGGGGTGGACACCGTCGCCATGCAGGAGGACTGCCGGGCCGAGGACGGCGCGGTGCTGGTGCCCGCCGGCCTGAAGCGCGGCGCCAACATCCGCGACGCCGGGGAGGACATGACGGCCGGGTCGGTTGTGCTGACTCCCGGCCTGCGGCTGCGCGCCCAGGAGATCGGTCTGGCCGCCGCGGTCGGGCGGTCGAGCCTGTCGGTGCGCAAGCGTCTGCGCGTCGTCCTGTTCTCCACCGGCGACGAGCTGCGCGAGCCGGGGACGGAGAAGCCGGAGGGCGCGATCTACGACGCCAACCGCTACACGCTGGCCGCCCAGCTCGACGCGCTCGGGGCGGATGTGCGCGACCTCGGCATCCTGCCGGACAAGCCGGACGTGACCCGCGCCGCCCTGGCCGACGCCGCGGCGACCGCCGACCTCGTCGTCACCTCCGGCGGCGCGTCGGTGGGTGAAGAGGACCATGTCAAAAGGGTGGTCGGCGAGCTGGGTTCGGTCGATCTGTGGAAGCTCGCGCTGAAGCCGGGCAAGCCGCTGGCGCTCGGGCGCATCGGGACCACGCCGTTCCTCGGCCTGCCGGGCAACCCGGTGTCGGCCATGGTGACCTTCATGCTGGTGGGCCGCCCGCTGGTGCTGCGCCTGTCGGGGGCGGAGAGCGCGCCGGCCCCCCGCTGCCTCGTCGTCGCCGGTTTCGAGTTCAGGAAGAAGCCGGGCCGCCGCGAGTTCCTGCGCGCCCGTCTGGCGACGGGACCCGATGGCCGCCCGATCGCCCACAAGTTCCCCAGCGACAGCTCCGGCGTCCTGACCTCGATGGTCGAGGCCGACGGGCTGGTCGACATGCCGGCGGACGCCACGACGATCCGCGACGGGGACATGGTGGAGTTCCTGCCCTTCACCGGCCTGTTCGCCTGAGTTTCCAGGCTGTCGCGTCGCACAACCCCGCCTCGCATGACGGCGGCCGCTTTCGTCAAAAACCCGAAGCCCTGCGCCGGAACTTTCGGATTAAAACGCTACCCGTTCCTGTTCATCGAGTGGCTGGAGAAACAGCCGTGAAACGGGAGATGCCGGCATGCGATCTGTTGTGGTTTCGGTTATGGGCAGCCTGCTGGTTTGGGCCGTCGTTCCGGCGGCGGCCGAGACCATTGAGAAGAACCTGTTCGGCGACGGGTACATCGTGCGCGACGACGCGGGCCGGAAGGTCCAGACAATTGAGAAGAACACGTTCGGCAACGGCTACACGGTGCGCGACGACGCGGGCCGGAAGGTCCAGAGCATCGAGAAGAACACGTTCGGCAACGGCTACACGGTGCGCGACGACGCGGGCCGGAAGGTCCAGACCATCGAGAAGAACACGTTCGGCGACGGATTCACCGTGCGCGACGACGCGGGCCGGAAGGTCCAGAGCATCGAGAAGAAAACGTTCGGCGAGGGATACACGGTGCGGGACAACCGCAACCGTTAGCGCCATTCGCCGAACTCACGCCGGCCCCGCAACCGGCGCCGGAACGCCATTCCCCGGAGGCGCGCGGCCCATCGGATCGGGCCTGCGCTCCCGGGGAGTGACGGTGTGCGGTGCGGCACCGCGTTGCGCCGGCGGCGCTTACGTCTTCGGCATGTGGCCGCTGATCTCGGCGTGCAGGGGCTTGGTGTCCTCGAAAGCCTTCTGCTGCTCGGCGGTGGCTTCCTTCTGGTGCTTCGCCTTCCATTCCGAATAGGGCATGCCGTAGACGGCGATGCGGGCCTCCTCGTCGGTCAGCGGCACGTTCCGCTCCCGGGCGGCGGCGGCGTACCATTTGGACAGGCAGTTGCGGCAGAAGCCGGCGAGATTCATCAGGTCGATGTTCTGCACGTCGGTGCGCTTCTGGAGATGCGCGACCAGACCGCGGAACGCGGCGGCTTCCAGCTCGGTGCGGGTCTTCTCGTCCATTCCAATCCCTCTCAATTCTGTTCGTTGTGCAGCGTGACGAAGCGGCCATGGCGGTGGAAGCTCTGGGACGAGCCCCCGGCCAGGATCGCCTCGGCCACGGCGTCGCGGTCCTCCACCACGAAGCCGGCCAGCGCGGCGACGCCGTAGCGGAACAGCCGCGGGGTCAGCGGCGTCCCCGGCCCGACCAGCGCGACGCGGGTTCCCTCGGCCACCGACAGCAGGCGGGGCAGGGTGCGGTTGGTCAGGGTGGAGGCGGTGATCGCCGCCCCCTCCGCCCCCGGCAGCAGCCATTCCCCGGCGGCTTCCGGATACTCCCCGTCGCTGGGGTTCATTTCGACCACATGGGCGTTGGGCAGGCGACGGGCAATCTGCGGGAAGGCCCCGAAGACGACGACGCGCCCCTCCATGCCAGTGAACAGGTCGAGACCGTTGGCCGCGGAGCCGGTCAGGTCGGGCCGGTTGTAATGGGCGTTCAGCGCGGCCATGCCGACCGCGGTTTCCTGCGGGTCCCAGGAGCGGGCGGCGTGGGCGGCCAGTTCGGCGAGGCCGACGCCGGCCCAGCGCGCCGGGTCGGGCGGCGGCGCCGACTGCGGGCGGGCGGCCAAGCCGATGCCGGGTCCCCCGGCACCGTCCGTCTCGACCATGATCCATTTGGCGCCGATGGTGATGGCGTGGACCTCGGCGTCCTCCACGCCGTGCAGCAGGTCGTCGTAGAGCCGGTGCGTTCCCCACCAGCGCCACAGCGCGTCCTCGTGCGGCGAGATCAGGGAGGTGAAGCCGCCGGTGAAGCTCTGCCATTCGTTGAGGAAGCGGCTGCCGACGCTGGTCAGCACCGGAATGCCCTCGGCGATGCCGGCCAGCAGCTCGTCCGCCAGCCCCTCGCCATGCGCCTCCAGCCCGGCGAACTTGTTGACCACCAGCAGGTCGGCGCGCTCCGCGATGGCGCGGCGCAGCGCCTGGCTGGCCTCGGCCACCCCCTGGGGATCGACGCGGCAGGACTGCGATTCGCGGCCGAGATGCTGGGAGATGTCGTAAGCTTGGCCGGTGGCGACGTCCACCAGCTCCATCAGGTCGGCGCAGTCGCCGGGCGCGCCGGTGTTGCGCTGGATCACGCCGCCGACACGGAAGCCGCGCCGCCTCAGCTCCATCACGAAGCGGTCGATCATCGCGTCGACGGCGATGGAGCCGGGGCCATGGACCACCGCACCAGGACGCAGCGGGGGCGGGACCGCGGGGCGCAGGGTCGGCATGGGGCGGACTCCTTCAGGAATGGAGAGGAACGTCAGGCGGCAGCGGCGCCGCGGCGGATGTGGTACACGAACACCTCCCCGCGCGTCTCGTGCGCCAGCAGCACGTTGTCGGTCGTGTTGCAGAAATGCTTGAAGTCGATGATCGACGCCGGGTCGGTGGCATAGACGATCACCTCCTCCCCCTCGGCCATTTTGTCCAGCAGGGCGCGCGTCCGCAGGATGGGCAGCGGGCAGTGCAGACCCTTCACGTCGAGTTCCTTGGCCGCCACGGACGTAACCTCTTCTTCTGCATCGTCACCGGACGCCGCGACTGTAGCGGGTTCCCGCCGCCGTCTCCACCGTTCCCATAGATTTGGCGTTCCGGACAGTTTGGCGGTCCGGAGGCCCAGGGCACCTTTGCCGGGCTGGGATGTTAGCCAGGGAAACGGATTCGAACGAACAATGCGGGAGCAACGCTTATGGCCGGTCGGCATTTCGACAAGGTGGTGGTCATCACCGGGGCGTCCAGCGGGATCGGCCGGGCGACCGCCCTGGAATTCGCACGCCACGGCGCCGCGGTGGTCCTGGCGGCGCGGCGCCACGCCGCCCTGCACGAGGTCGCGGAGGACTGCATCGAGGCCGGGGGGCGGGCGATGGTCGTGCCCACCGACGTGCGCGACCAGGAGCAAATGAACCGGCTGGCCGAGCGCGCCATCGAGGTGTTCGGCGGGATCGACGTCTGGGTGAACAACGCGGGCGTCATCGCCTTCGGGCGCTTCGAGGAGACTCCGCAGGATGTGTTCGAGGAGGTGATGCGCACCAATTTCTTCGGCACCGCCAACGGCTGCCGGGCCGTTCTGCCGCACTTCCTGGAGCGGGGGGAGGGCACCGTCATCAACGTCGCCTCGCTGGCCTCCCTCGTCGGGCAGCGCTACGCCGCCGCCTACGCCGCCAGCAAGTTCGCGGTGCGCGGCTTCTCCGAGACGCTGCGGCAGGAGCTGGTGGAGGATCCCGGCATCCAGGTCTGCACCGTGCTGCCCGGTCCCATCGACACGCCGCTGTGGCAGCATGGGGCGAACTACACCGGCCGCGCCGTCAAGGCGATGAACCCACTGCGCCCGCCGGAGGAGGTGGCCGAGGCCATCCTGCGCCTGGCCGAAAATCCTAGGCCGGAGCTGTTCGTCGGCGCCGCGGGACGCTCCGCCGCCCTGCCGCATGTGGTGGCGCCGGCGCTGGCGGACCGCATGCTGGCCCACCGGATGGACCGCGACATGTTCGACAACCGCCCGGCCCACGACACCTCCGGCGGCGTTCTGGAGGCTATGCCGGACTATCGCGAGGCGAGCGGCGGCTGGATGGAGCGCGCGGCTGCGCAGGCACCCCAAAGCCGGGTGGAAGGACGCCGCGCCTTGTGCTGGACCAACGTCGCCCTGTTTTTGCTGCCCATCGGCCTGATGAGTCGTCTGCCCGCCCATGTCTGGGAGCGGCGGGCGTGGGAGGGGTCGAGGGTCAGGCCGTGAGCATCTTGAGGCCGGACAAAGCGAGGATCGCCGCCAAAAGATAGCGCAGCGCCGCGGTCGGCAGATGGCGGCTGCCCAGCCAGGCGCCGACCGCCCCGCCGACCCCGGCGGCGGCCAGCCACCAGGGCAGGGCCGCCGGCAGGGTCGTCGCGGTCGTCCAGGTGCCGGCCAGCGCCGCCGCCGAGTTCAGCAGGTTGTAGGCGGCCGAGACGGCGGCGGCGCGTCGCGTCGCGACCCAGCCCATGAGCAGGATCAGCGGCGCGAGGAAGATGCCGCCGCCGGTGCCGGTCATCCCGGACAGGAAGCCCACGGCGGCCCCGGCGGCGAGCGCCGGCAGGAAGGGCGGGGTGGTTGCGTCCGCCCGTTCGGGCGTTCCGCGGGTCGCCCAGGTGGAACGCGCCAGTTCCAGCGCCGCCAGCAGGAGGATCGCCCCGACCAGCGGGTAGTAGAGACGGGGCGGCAGGTGCATCGTGCCGCCGAGGAACGAGAAGGGCATCCCCAGCACGCCGAACGGGTAGAAGGCCCGCCACGTGAACAGCCCGGCGCGGGCGAAGCGCACGGTGCCGATGGCCGCCACCAGGAGGTTGAGGGCGAGCGCCGTCGGCTTCATCGTCGCCGGGTCGAGCCCGACGATGCCCATGACGGCGAGGTAGCCGGAGGCTCCGGCCTGTCCGACCGCGGCGTACAGCGTGGCGACGGCCAGGATCAGCGCCGTCAGACCGACCGTCTCGTTGAACACCCGCGTTTCCCTTCAAGCCGTGCCGGTCGCTTGTAAACCGGCGCGCGCGGGCGGGGCCAGGGAAAGGGCGGAGATTTTCCGAACCATGGCGGCGTGGCGCTGTTGGCGGAAGGAGGCGCCGACGCCCATACCCCCACCTCTGTCCCTCGGAGTTTGCCCATGCACGCCCGCGCGATGATCAGCACGCACCCCCAGGTCCGCGGCAACACCAACGACGCGCTCATCCGCTGCATCGAGGCCTGCTACGATTGTGCCCAGACCTGCACCACCTGCGCCGACGCCTGCCTGGGCGAGGATCAGGTGGCCGAGCTGGTCCAGTGCATCCGCCTGAACATGGATTGCGCCGACGTCTGCACGGCGACCGGCTCCGTCGCCACCCGGCGCAGCGGCTCCAACGAGGCGGTGATCCGCGCCATGCTCGACGCCTGCGCCACCGCCTGCCGCCTGTGCGCCGAGGAGTGCGAGCGCCACGCCGGCATGCACCAGCATTGCCGCATCTGCGCCGAAGCCTGCCGGACCTGCGAGGACGCCTGCCGCAAGGCCCGGCAGACCCTGAGCCACTGACGGCGGCGGTTTATCCGCCGTTGCCGAGGATCACCCGGTCCAGGTAATCGGCGAGCAGAGGGCCATCGCCCAGTCCGAGCAGCAGCTTGGACGAGACGTTGCCGTTCTCCGTCCGCAGGCCCGGAACCGCTGCGTGGCGCGTGAGGAAGTCGTCCAGCCCGGCGTTCCAGGCGGGATCGGCGTTGCGGCAGAAGATCTTCGACAGCGAGAAATGCGGCACCTTGCGGAAGGGACTGGCGAGGCGCTTCCCCTGGAAGACGGCCGGCGGGTTGCCGAGCGCGCGATAGCGGGTTTCCAGCGTCTTGCGGAAACTCTGGAAGGTCGTTCCGCCGCTCTCCATGCCGATGGTGACGACCGGAACGCCGAGCAGGGCCACCGAGTCGGCGATCAGGCGGGCGTTCTCCTCCTGGTCGCGCCGGATGGCTTCGGCGAGCGCCGGATCGCCGCGCATCGCCTCGGTCAGTCCCACCGTGCGCGGCGTGTGGAAGGAGCTTTTGTTCAGCACCATCACCTTGCTGCGGAAGGACGCGGCGCCGAAGATGCCGTCGAAGAAGCTGTGCGCCATGGCCCCGGCGCGCCCCTGGACACAGAGATAGACGGACTGCTCGAACTCTCGCCGCCCCGGATTGTCGCCGACCAGGATGAGTTCCGGCAGCGGTCCACCGTCGGCGCTGTAAGCGGTCAGATCGCCGTTCACGACGAACAGCGGCGATACGGAGTCTCGAAGAGCGCGGACCCGTTCGCCATGCTCGGCGACGCGGGTCCGAAACAGCGAAACCGCATCGGGCCGGGCGTCCACGGGCGGGACATCGCCCAGTATGACGGACAGGTGGCGCAATTCGGCATCATTGTCGGTTGCCGACGCGTCGATCGAGGATACCGCCATTCCCACACCCCTTTTGCAAAGCGGCCCCATCGAAGGGACTGGTGCCATCTAAGGGACTGGTGATTGTGTTGTCGAGAGGCGTCGATCCGGCTATAGAGTGCGCCAGGGACGCGACCGGAGCCGCGCCGATTGCGGGTTCGCCAGGAGGTTCGGAAGGAATGAAGCTGTCAGACGTCGATATTCGCCGATACCTCGCCGAAGGACGCATCGAGATCGACCCGTTGCCGGCGGAGAGCCAGATCGGCGCCATGTCGGTCGACCTCCAGCTCGGGAGCGCCTTCCAGGTCTTCCCGCCGGGCAAGGCGGCCTTCGTCGACCTCGCCCCGCCGGAGGGCCATCCCAGCCAGGTTCCCGACAAGCTGATGGACCGCGTCGAGGTTCCCGTCGGCGAACCGTTCTTCCTGCATCCGGGGGAGCTGGTGCTCGGCATCACCGTGCAGCGCATCGGCCTGCCCAACGACATCGCCGGCCGCCTGGACGGCCGCAGCAGCCTCGCCCGCCTCGGGCTGATGGTGCACGCCACCGCGCACACCATCGATCCGGGCTGGAACGGCCGCATCACGCTGGAATTCTTCAACTGCGGACGGCTGCCGCTGGCGCTGCGCCCGGGCATGCGGATCTGCGCCCTCAGCTTCGAAACGCTGATGTCGCCGACCTCCAAGCCCTACGCCGCGCGCCCTGACGCCAAGTACCGCGACCAGCTCGACCCGCTGCCGAGCCGGATCAACCTGGAACAGCCCTGACGGCTGATTTCCGATGGTCGATAAGGAAAAGGCGCCCCGTTTCCGGGGCGCCTTTTTTCTGTGCCGGTGTGTGGCTGGTCATCCGCCCGGATGTCTCATCCGGGTTCCCACCCGTCCGGCGCCATCTCGAAACCGGCGAATTCGAAGGCGGGGGACACGGTGCAGCCCACCAGAACCCAGCCCGCCAGCGGCCGTGCCGCCTGCCACGCGTGCGCCGGAACGACCCCCTGCGGGCGCTGGCCGCCCGCAAGATCCATCCCCAGCACCGCCCGCTCCACCGACCGTCCATCGGTGGAGATGGCCAGCTCCAGCGGTCCGCCGGCGTGCCAGTGCCACATCTCGACCGCGTCCACCCGGTGCCAATGGGAACGCTCGCCCGCCTGAAGCAGGTAGTGGATGCCGGTCTTGACCCCACGCCCGCCGCCCGGCGGGGCGTCCCGGTAGGTCTCCACATAGAAGCCGCCTTCCGGATGGGGCTGCATGCCCAGCGTCGCGATGATGCGCTCGGGCGTCAGGGCCTCCATGGCGTCGTCCTTTCCCATCCCTGCCCTCACGCCGGCGGCGGCGCGGTGCGGCGGAAACTGTCGAGGTCGGAGGCGGAGGCGAACCACGCCGCCAGTTCCGGACGGCCCACCCGCCAGTCCTCGTGCCCGAAGCGGAAGTCGAGGTAGGCGAGCGCCACCAGGATGGACAGCGTGCCGATGGTCAGCGTGCCGTCGAGGGCCGGCGCCTCCGCCTCCAGCACGTCGAGCGCGCGGGCAACGGCGCGGCGCTGGCGGTCCGACCAGGAGTCGGAGCGCTCGCCGTCCGGACGCTGAAGCTCCAGGCGGCGCAGGATGGCGGCGTCGCAGATGCCGTCGGCCAGCGCCTGCTGGCGCAGTGCCGTCCAGCGCGCCGGGCCGGCGGCCGGGAACAGGCGCGGGCCGTCGTGCAGCGAGTCCAGATACTCGGCGATCACCGGGCTGTCGTAGAGCGCCGAGCCGTCGTCCAGGATCAGGGCCGGCACCTTGCCCAGCGGGTTGTCCGCCGGCAGGTCGGTGTCCGGCGCCCAGGCGTTGGTCACCTGCTTCTCGACCGCCGACTCCAGCCCGCATTCGATGAGGACCATCGCGACCTTGCGGACGTAGGGCGAGGTCGGGCTCCAGCGCAGCTTCATCAAAATCTCTCCTCCCGGTCTGTGGGCGTCAGCGTAGCGCGAGGACGCGCCGTCTTAAAAGCGGTCCTTGCGGCCGCGGATCTCGGCGAAGACCGCCACCGGGTCGGCCCCGGCCATGCCGAGGGCGGACTGGACCTCCGGCACATCGGCGCGCAGGAAGGGGTTGGTGGCCTTCTCGACGCCCAGGATGGAGGGGATGGTCGGCTCCCCGCGCTCGCGTTGCGCGGCTATGTCCGCCGCGCGGGCCTTCAGGGCGGCGTTGTCCGGCTCAACCGTCACGGCGAAGCGGGCGTTGGACAGGGTGTATTCATGGCCGCAATAGACGCGCGTGTCGTCCGGCAGGCCGCGCAGCTTGACCAGCGAGGCCCACATCTGGGCGGGCGTGCCCTCGAACAGCCGCCCGCAGCCGAGCGCGAACAGCGTGTCGCCGCTGAACAGCACTTTGGCCTCCGGAAACCAGAAGGCGATGTGACCGGAGGTGTGGCCGGGGACAAAAAACACGTGTGCGGTGAGCGATCCGAACGAAATGGTCTCGCCTTCGCCCAGACACGTCTCCATATCGGGAATGCGGGCGACGTCGGCGCGCGGGCCGATCACGTCGGCGCCATAGCGCGCCTTCAGCGCGTGGTTGCCGCCGATGTGGTCGTTGTGATGGTGGGTGTTGAAGATGTGCGTCAGCGTCCAGTTGCGCCGCTCCAGTTCCGCCAGCACAGGCTGCGCGTCGCCGGGATCGACGACACCCACGGCGCCGCTGGCCGGGTCGCGCAGGAGGTAGATGTAGTTGTCGGCGAACGCCGGAATCAGGTGGATGTCCATGGCCTTGGGCCCCTCCCGCATGAATGGACGTTTGATCGAAACGTGATAGCCTGGGATGACCATGTACACCGATATCGTCGATCTTCGTGAATTCTACGAGTCCGGGCTTGGTCAGGCGGCGCGGCGGATGATCCGCCGGCGCATCCGCACCATCTGGCCCGACCTGCGCGGGCAGATCGTGCTGGGGGTCGGCTACACGACGCCGTACCTGCAACCCTTCCGCGACGAGGCGGAGCGGGTGTTCTCCATCATGCCGGCGACCCAGGGCGTGACCTTCTGGCCGCCGGGCGGGCCGGGGCTGGTCGCGCTGGGCGACGAGGCGGACCTGCCGCTCGCCGACATGTCGGTGGACCGCGTGCTGCTCGTCCACGGGCTGGAGGGGACGGAGCAGCTCCGCCCGATGATGAGGGAGATTTGGCGCGTGCTGGCCGGCGGCGGGCGCGTGCTGGTGGTGGTGCCGAACCGCCGCGGCCTGTGGGCGCGGGCCGACTGGACGCCCTTCGGCCATGGCTTTCCCTATTCGGCCTCTCAACTGAAGCAGGTGCTTCGCGACACCATGTTCGTGCCGGAGCGCACCGGCCACGCCCTGTTCCTGCCGCCTCTGCGCTCCCGCTTCCTGATGAAGACCGCCCCGGCCTGGGAGGAGGTCGGCGGACGCTGGTTCAAGGCCTTCGCCGGGGTCACGATGATCGAGGCGTCCAAGCAGATCTTCGCCGGGGTGTCGCGCAAGACCCAGCAGCCGGCCAAGCGCCGTTTGATCGTTCCGCTTCCCGGCGGGGCGGCTCCGGCCCGCCGCCCGGCGGGGTCCGGCGCGTGGCGGGTGTCGGAGGAACCGTAAGCCTTGCTCCGGGGGCGTTGCGGTTTGTAACTTTCCTGGTCACCGCAGCGGATCGGACCCCATGACGAAGGCGAGCGTTCTCATCGTCCCCGGACTCGGCAATTCCGGCCCGGACCACTGGCAGAGCTGGTTGCAGCAGCGCCACCCGTCCTTCACGCGGGTCGAGCAGGCCGACTGGGACGCGCCGGCCCTGGAGGACTGGGTGTGGTCGCTGGAACAGGCCGTGGCCGCCGCGGCCGCCCCGGTGGTGCTGGTCGCCCACAGCCTGGGCTGCATGACGGTGGCCCATTGGGCCGTGCGGGGCGGCTCGTCGGTCGGCAACGTCGCCGCCGCCCTGCTGGTCGCTCCGCCCGACGTCGAATCGGCGGAGCACACGCCGCCGGAGGTCCACGGCTTCGCCCCGGTGCCCACCGATCCGCTGCCCTTCCGCGCGCTGGTGCTGGCCAGCCGCAACGACCCTTACGCCGCGATCGAGCGTTCCTGTGCCTTCGCGGTGGGGTGGGGTGCCGACTTCATCGATGCGGGCGATCTCGGCCACATCAACACCGCCGCCGGCTACGGTCCCTGGCCGGACGGCGAGCGGCTTGTTCTCGATCTGCTGCGCGCGGTGGACAGCGGCGTTTGAGCCGTCACTGCGGCTGGCCGCTCACCGTCTTCACGCCCTCGCCGTAGGTGAATTCCGGCGCCCGCGCGAGTTCGGCCGCCGGCAGGTCCAAAGTCGGCGGCGTGGAGCCGTCGCTGCTGGCGGCCGCACCCGCGATGTCGGTGCGCAGCATGCTGACCGGCAGGGACCGCAGCTTCCCGTCCGCCCCGCTGCCCTCGGCAGGGGCCAGCACGATCCGTTCGATCGCGGCGGCGCTGCCGTCCAGCGTGAAATCCTTGATGGAGCCGCCGGGCTGGCCGTCGCGGGTCCGCACCTCCTTGCCGATCAGGGTCCGCGCCTCCTCCGGGGTCAGCAGATGGGGGATCGCGGCGACGGAGGGGGCCGCGCGCTGCATCTCGTCGGAGGGCGCGTCTCCGCCGAGTCCCTCCGGCGAGGCGGCGGGCGGGGTGGCCGGGGTGTCGTCCGGGCGCGGTGCCGTCATCAGCGGGGGCCGCGCGGCGTCCGGTGACGCCTGCGGGGCCTGGACCTGCGATGTTTGGGCCTCCGATGTTTGCGCTGATGCGGCGCCGGACAGCAGCAGGGCCGCGGCCGATGCGGCCAGGATGGAGGAGGGGACGAGGCGCATGGTGCGTGGCTCCCGCTGGTCTGTTGTTGAACGGACTTTGCCTATCAACAGCGCCAGCGGGGCAGGGGTTGCATCGCCGGGAACCGGCGGCCCTCCGGTCAGTCCCGGCGCAGCAGGAAGACGCCCTGCTCGCCCAGCAGGTTGGCGAGCCCGGAATGGGCGTGGCCGGTGACCCGGCCGGCACGGTCCACGATCATGCAGCGTTCGATGCGGATGCCCATCTCCTCCGCCAGGACGACGAAGTCCTTGATCGTGCAGAAATGGATGTTGGGCGTTTCCCACCACTGGTAGCCCAGCTTCTCCGTCACCGGCATGCGCCCGGTCAGCAGGAGCTGCACGCGGATGCGCCAGTAGCCGAAGTTGGGCACCGACACGATGGCCCGCCGCCCGATGCGGGTCATCGTCTCCAGCACCGTCCGCGGCTCCCGCATCGCCTGGAGGGTCTGGCTGAGGATCACGTAATCGAAGGCGCCCGGCGGGTAGTCCTTCAGGTCGGTCTCGGCGTCGCCCTGGATGACCGACAGGCCCTGGGCCACGCACTGGTGCACGCCGTCCATCGACAGCTCGATCCCGCGCGCGTCCACCCCCTTCTGGCGGGACAGGAAGGCGAGCAGGGCGCCATCGCCGCAGCCGACGTCGAGCACGCGGCTGCCCGGCTCCACCATCTCCGCGATCAGCTTCAGGTCGGTGCGGATGCCGTTGCCGGAAGCGGTGCGGGCGGCGGATTGATTCTCGTCGAGGGGGCTCATGGCCGGGACGCCCGAGTCAGACCCCGGTGTTCGGCGCAGCCGTCCAGGAAGCCGCGGATCACCTGATGGAATTCCGGCTCGTCGAGCAGGAAGGAGTCGTGGCCCTTGTCGGTGCGGATCTCCACGAAGCTGACGTTGGCCGCCACCGCGTTCAGCGCGTGCACGATGGCCCGCGATTCGGAGGTCGGGAACAGCCAGTCGCTGGAGAAGCTGGCGAGGCAGAAGCGCACCGGCGTGCCCTTGCCGTCCTTGCGGAAGGCGTTGGACAGGGTGCCGCCCCCGTAATCCGCGGCGAGGTCGAAATAGTCCATCGCCCGCGTGATGTAGAGGTAGGAGTTGGCGTCGAACCGCTCCACGAAGGTGATGCCCTGGTGGCGCAGATAGCTTTCCACCTGGAAATCGGCGTCGAAGCCGTAGGTGACGGTCTGGCGGTTCTGCAGGTTGCGCCCGAACTTGCGGTGCAGCGCCGGTTCCGACAGGTAGGTGATGTGCGCGGCCATGCGCGCCACCGCCAGCCCGCGGTGGGGGCGGGTGCCCTCCAGAAGGTAGTTGCCGCCGGCCCAGTCCGGGTCCGCCATGATCGCCTGCCGGCCGACCTCGTGGAAGGCGATGTTCTGCGCCGAGTGGCGGGCCGCCGTGGCGATCGGCACCGCGGCGAACACCGACTCCGGATAGGCGACGGCCCATTGCAGAACCTGCATGCCGCCCATGGAGCCGCCGATCACGCAGAACAACTGGTCGATCCCGAGATGCTCCACCAGCAGCTTCTGCGCGCGGACCATGTCGCCGATGGTGATGACGGGGAAACCGAGGCCATAGGGCTTGCCGGTCGCCGGGTCGGTCTCCTTCGGGCCGGTGGAGCCCATGCAGCCGCCGATGACGTTGGAGCAGATGACGAAGTAGCGGGCGGTGTCGACCGGCTTGCCCGGACCGACCAGCATCTCCCACCAGCCGGGCTTGCCGGTCACCGGATGCTGGTCGAGCACGTAATGGTCGCCGGTCAGGGCGTGGCAGATCAGGATGGCGTTCGACCGGTCCGCGTTCAGCGTGCCGTAGGTCTGGTAGGCGACCTCGAAGGGACCCAGCTCCGCACCGCTGTCCAGCCGCATGGGCCGGTCCACCCCGAGCGTGACCCGGTGGCCGGGCATCGTCGCGGGCTCGGCAGGCACGGCGGCGGCGGGGTTCGGCGCGGACATGACGGGTCGGTGGCCTCCGGAAAACGGGACGGTATAGCTACGGATCGTCGGTTGGGAGTGTCAACGTTTTCTTTGATTTCGCGTCGCTTGCGGACTACTACTATCCGGCTTTGGATTCGCCCTGGATTTGACGGTTTCCCGCCCCATGCCTCCGCCCAAGTCCCCGCTCGACGATCTGCGCCGCGAGATCGATCACATCGACGATACGATCCACGACCTGCTGATGCGCCGCGCCGCGGTGGTGGAGCGCGTCGGCGTCGTCAAAGGCCAGATCGAGGCCGCGGAAGGTCAGGTCAGCGGGAATCCCCAGACCCCGATCTATCTGCGCCCGGCGCGCGAGGCGGTCATCCTGCGCCGCCTGATGGCGCGCCACGCCGGCTCCTTCCCGGCGATGGCCGTTACCCGCATGTGGCGGGAGATGATCACCGCCTTCACCCGGCTCCAGGGCCCCTTCGCCGTCGCGGTCTACGCGCCGGAGGACCGTCGTGGATTTTGGGACGTGGCCCGCGACCATTTCGGCAGCGTCGTCCCGATGACCGCCGTCAACTCCCCCGCCGCGGCCATCCGCGCGGTGTCGGAGGGCACGGCCACCGTCGGCGTCGTTCCCTACCCGGCGGAGGACGACGCGGACCCCTGGTGGCGCTTCCTGGTGTCGTCCGACGCGCGCACGCCGCGGGTGGTGGCGCGGCTGCCCTTCGCCGGGCGCGGCAACGCCCGCGGCGAGGACCGCGACGCGCTGGCCATCGCGCTGGTCCCGCACGAGCCGACCGGTGACGACCGCACCCTCCTGGGGATCGAGCTGGGGCATGACCTCAGCCGCGGCCGGCTCAAGGACCATCTGGAGACGAGTGGCCTCGCCCCGACCTATTTCTGCACCTGGCACGCCCGCGACCCGTCCGGCCCGTCGATCCATCTGGTCGAGGTCGCCGACTTCGTCGACCACACCGACCCGCGCCTGGCTGCCTTCGCCGGCCGGCTGGGCGAGATCCCGGTGCGGATCAACATCGTGGGCGGCTACGCCGTCCCGCTTCATTTCTCCCACGACGCCCGCAAGGTCTGAGACCTGACATGACCCAGCCGAACAACGGCCCGGCGCCCCGCCCGGGGATTCTCGACATCGCCCCCTACGTCGGTGGCGAGCATGCGGGGCACATCCGCCTCGCCTCCAACGAAGGCGCGCTCGGCCCGAGCCCGCGCGCCGTGGAGGCCTACAAGGCCGCCGCGGGCGAGCTGCACCGCTACCCGGACGGCGGCTCCGCCAAGCTGCGCAAGGCCATCGCGGAGCGCTTCGGCCTGGACGCCGACCGCGTGGTCTGCGGCGCCGGCTCCGACGAGCTGATCGCCCTGCTGATCCGCGCCTATGCCGGGCCGGGGGATGAGGTGCTGTACTCGCAGCACGGCTTCCTGATGTACCCGATCGGCGCCAAGTCGGTCGGCGCCACGCCGGTCCAGGCGCCGGAGACGAACCTGACCACCGATGTGGATTCGCTGCTGGCCCACGTCACGCCGCGCACCCGGCTGGTCTTCGTCGCCAACCCGAACAACCCGACCGGCACCTACATCACCGCCGACGAGATGGCCCGCCTGCACGCCGGCCTGCCGGAGAACGCCATCCTGGTCATCGACGCGGCCTACGCCGAGTACATGAACCACAACGACTATTCGGCGGGGCAGGAGCTGGTTGACCGCTTCCCCAACGTGGTGATGACCCGCACCTTCTCGAAGATCTTCGCGCTGGGCTCGGTCCGGCTCGGCTGGGCCTATTGCCCGGCGGGGATCGCCGACGTGCTGAACCGCGTGCGGGGTCCCTTCAACGTCTCCTCCGCGGCGCAGATCGCCGGGGTGGCGGCGCTGGAGGACACCGCGTTCCTGGAGCGCTCGCGCAGCCACAACATCGAATGGCGGGAGTGGTTCGTCCAGCAGGTCCATGGCCTTGGCCTGAAGACCCATCCCAGCGTGACGAACTTCGTTCTGGTCGATTTCGCCGGCCAGACCGCTGGCAAGGACGACGCCGAGGCGGCGCGCCTGTTCCTGAAGGGCCGCGGCATCCTGGTCCGCCAGATGCCCGCCTACGGCCTGCCGAGCTGCCTGCGCGTCACCATCGGCACGGAGGCCGAAATGCGCGAGGTGGTGCAGGCGCTGAAAGACTTCCTGGCGGCGTAAGGCCGGAGTGGTTTTCCCTCTCCCGCCCCGGGAGAGGGAGGGGCCCGCCGCGAAGCGGTGGGAGGGTGAGGGTATAGACAAGAATCAGCGCCTTGATCCTTGCGCGACCCTCACCCGGCCCTTCGGGCCACCCTCTCCCGGGACGGGAGAGGGGATCGCGCCGTTGCGCGCGTTTCCTCACGAGGCGGCCGGGCAAACTTTCCCTTGGTCACAGGGCGCCTTGGTGCTTTATAGCGGGGCGTTCTGCAACCCATCCGCAGCCGGTGCCTTGAGATCATGAGCGAGACCGCAGCCCCCTTGGCCGCCCCCCTGTTCGACCGCGTCGCCATCGTCGGCGTGGGTCTGATCGGTTCGTCCCTGGCGCGGGCGCTCACGCATTACGGGGTGGCTCGTCAGGTCGTCTGCGCGGACCGCAGCCCGGAGCATTGCGCCAAGGCGATGGAACTGGGCATCGTCGAGCGCGCCACCACCGATTTGGCGGAAGCGCTGGAGGGTGCCGACGTGGTGGTCCTGGCGACTCCCGTCGGCGCCTTCGCCGAGGTGGGGGAGCAGCTCGGGCCGCTGCTGCGCCCCGGCATGATCGTAACGGACGTCGGCTCGGTGAAGCAGGCGGTGCTGCGCGACGTCGGACCGCACATTCCGGACGGCGTGCATCTGATCCCCGGCCACCCGGTGGCGGGCACCGAGCATTCGGGGCCGGAGGCCGGCTTCGCCACCCTGTTCCAGGGCCGCTGGTGCATCGTCACCCCGCCGCCCGGCGCCAACGAGGCCGCGGTGGACAAGGTGGTGACGATGTGGCGCCGCATCGGTTCCACAGTGGAACTGATGGACGCCAACCATCATGACCGCGTGCTGGCCATCACCTCGCACCTGCCGCACCTGATCGCCTACACCATCGTCGGCACGGCGTCCGACCTGGAGGACGACACCAAGTCCGAGGTCATCAAGTTCTCGGCCGGCGGTTTCCGCGACTTCACCCGCATCGCCGCCAGCGATCCGGTGATGTGGCGCGACGTGTTCCTGAACAACCGGGAAGCGGTCCTGGAAATCCTCCAGCGCTTCACCGAGGACCTGACCGCCCTCCAGCGCGCCATCCGCTGGGGCGAGGGGGAGCAGTTGCAGGACCATTTCACCAAGACCCGCGCCATCCGCCGCGGCATCATCGACGCCAAGCAGGCCTGACCGGTCCGGTTGCGCCGTTCGGCTGGCAGCGCCTTTCGATCCCCTATTTTCACATATAAATTTTGATAAATGTGAATTGAGCATATGTGAATTACACACAAGTCCGCAAAAGACGACTTGCCTGATAGGGATCGTCCGTGTTCAATAATCCCCGGCACCGCGCCATCGACCGTCAGCCTGGGGAACACCGTTCATGCCGTCGCGCTTCAGCCAGAGCCTCATCGCCGTCGGGCTGGTGACCTTGGCCGCCCTGGCGACCGCCAGCGCCGCGAGCCGCAGTACGATCTTGAACGTCTCCTACGACCCGACGCGGGAACTGTACGAGGAGTTCAATCCGGCCTTTGCCCGCACCTGGGCGGACGCGTCGGGGGAGACGGTGGTCATCCACCAGTCGCACGGCGGATCGGGCGCGCAGGCGCGCTCGGTCATCGATGGGCTGGACGCCGACGTGGTGACGCTGGCTCTGGGCTACGACGTGGATGCGATTGCCGACGCCGGGCTGATCGCGAAGGATTGGCGGACGCGCCTGCCGAACAACAGCTCCCCCTACACCTCGACGATCGTCTTCCTGGTCCGCAAGGGCAACCCGAAGCAGATCAAGGACTGGGACGATCTGGTGAAGCCGGACGTTGAGGTGGTCACGCCGAACCCGAAGACCTCGGGCGGGGCGCGCTGGAATTACCTTGCTGCCTGGGCCTATGCGCTGAAGACCAACGGCAACGACGAGGCGAAAGCCAGGCAATTCGTCGCCGACCTTTACAAACACGTCCCGGTGCTGGACAGCGGCGCCCGCGGGGCCGCCCTGACCTTCACCCGCAAGGGCGTCGGCGACGTGCTGTTGGCCTGGGAGAACGAGGCCTTCCTGTCGCTCCAGGAGTTCGGGGCCGACCAGTTCGAGATCGTTGTGCCGTCCCTGTCCATCCTGACCGAGCCGCCGGTGTCCGTGGTGGACAGCGTGGTCGACCGCAAGGGCACCCGCAAGGTGGCAGAAGCCTATGTGCAGTATCTCTACACCCGCGAGGGGCAGGAGATCGCCGCGCGGAATTTCTACCGGCCCCGCCATCCCGAGCTGGCGCGGCAATATGCCGGGCGCTTCTCCCCGGTGGCGCTGGTGACCGTGGACGACGTCTTCGGCGGCTGGCGCAAGGCCCAGGCGACCCATTTCGCGGAGGGTGCCCTGTTCGACCAGATCCAGTCGGCGCCCCGCTGAATCCCAGGACATGAGTACGCAGTGATGGAGCGGGAGGGCCAAACACCATGAGCACGACATCGACCCCCCGGAGCACGGACCCCCGGAGCACGGATGGCGACGCCAATCCGCTGACCGGCGTGATCGCCGAGAACATCCGCAGCTTCCGGCTCCGCCAGGGGCTGTCCGTCGACGCGCTCGCCAAGCTGTCGGGCAACAGCCGTGCCGAGCTGACGGCGGTCGAAGCCGGGCGGGGACCGTCCAGCATCGACTTCCTGTGGACCATCGCCCGCGCGCTCGACGTGCCCTTTTCCAGCCTGCTCAGCAGCGGAGGCAGCGGCGGGACCACGGTGATCCGGCGGGCGGACAGCCGGCCGTTGGCCTCGCGCAACGGACGCTTCAGCTCGCGGGCGCTGTTCCCCTTCCACGGCGAGCGGCAGGTGGAGTTCTACGAGCTGCGCCTCGCTCCCGGCACCGATGAGCGGGCTGACGCCCACACCATCGGCACCGTGGAGAACATCCTGGTCGGGCGCGGCGTGGTCGAGATCGAGACCGGCGACGGCACCCACCGGCTGGAGGAGGGCGACACGATCCAGTTCGACGCCGACGCCCCCCACGCCTACCGCAACGTGGGTGACGGCGAGGCGCTGCTGTATCTCGTGATGACCTACGTCTTCTGATTCCGGCGTTCTCTGGCCCTGGATCAGGCGGCGGTCCGCACGCTGGCGTCGCCGTTGGCGGGGGCCTGCGGTCCGCTGTCACGGGACATCTCCGTCTTCAGGGCGGCGGCGAGCTGCCGGAAGGTCTCCTTGCGGCCGGAGGTGCGGCGCCAGACCAGCCCGATCCGGCGGTACGGCCGCTCCCCGCCCAGCGGGCGGACCACCACATCCAAACCGCGCAGAATCCCTGAGTCGAGCGCCATCTGCGGCAGCAGCGTCACCCCCAGCCCGTTGGCGACCATCTGGACCAGCGTGTGCAGGCTGGTGCCCTGGAACGCGGCGCTTTGCCGCGCCCCCTCCATCGAGCAGGCGGCCAGTGCGTGGTCGCGCAGGCAGTGCCCGTCCTCCAGCAGCAGCAGATCGTCCAGCGCGACGTCGGACGGGCGGGGCGTCGTGACGTCGCTCAGCCGGTGCTCGGGCGTGCAGACCACGGAAAAGCGGTCTTCGGCGATGTCGATCGATTCCACGTCGCCGGACGGATAGGGCAGGGCGAGGATGGCCGCGTCCAGCTCCCCCGACTCCAGCCGGTCGAGCAGCCGGGCGGTCTGGTCCTCGCGCAGGAACAGCTTCAGCTTGGGGAAGCTGTCGCGCAGCGCCGGCATCACGCGGGGGATCAGGAAGGGGCCGATGGTCGGGATCACGCCCAGATGGAGCGGCCCGGACATCGGGTCCTCCACCGAGCGGGCCATGTCCACCAGCTCCTCTGCCCCCTTCAGGACGAGGCGTGCGCGGTCGGCGATCTCGCGGCCCAGCGGGGTCGGCAGGACGGTGCGCCGCGTGCGCTCCAGAAGCGGGGCGCCCAGCAGATTCTCCAATTCCTGGATGCCGGCGCTGAGCGTGGACTGGCTGACAAGACACGCCTCTGCCGCCTTGCCGAAATGGCAGCGATCGACGACGGCGACGAGGTAGTGGAGCTGACGCAAGGTGGGGAGGGGCTTCATGCACTGCACAATAATCGGTTTTATCGATCAAAGCGATTGGTATTTTTCGCTTCCATCGCTGACCCATTGCCCCTAACTTCCCTGGTGTCAAGCGACCAACAAGGGGGGAGCAGACTTCCGGCAGGGATGCCGCGGCACCGCCCGCCCATATGGGACACCATATGGGAAACGGCGCCAGGCTGGCAGGACACCGGAGTGACGCTTGCTCCAATCATTCAGACTGATGGAGAAATCATGTCCTTGATCAACACCGAGATTAAGCCGTTCAAGGCGACCGCTTTCAAGGGCGGCAAGTTCATCGACGTCAGCGACGCCGACCTGAAGGGCAAGTGGTCGGTCGTCTTCTTCTACCCGGCGGACTTCACCTTCGTGTGCCCGACCGAGCTGGAAGACCTGGCCGATAACTACAGCGAGTTCCAGAAGCTCGGCGTTGAGATCTACAGCGTTTCGACCGACACCCACTTCTGCCACAAGGCTTGGCACGACACCTCGCCGGCCATCGGCAAGATCGCCTACACCATGGTCGGCGACCCGACCGGCACGATCTGCCGCAACTTCGAGATCCTGATCGAGGAGAAGGGCCTCGCCGACCGCGGCACCTTCGTCGTCGACCCGGACGGCAAGATCCAGATCATCGAGATCACCGCCGGCGGCATCGGCCGCGACGCCCGCGAGCTGCTCCGCAAGGTGAAGGCCGCCCAGTACGTCGCCTCGCACCCGGGTGAGGTCTGCCCGGCCAAGTGGGAAGAGGGTGAGAAGACGCTCGCCCCGTCGCTCGACCTCGTCGGCAAGATCTAAGCCTCCCCGGCTTGATCCTCTGGGAACCGCCGGCCGCAACCGCGGCCGGACGGTTCGGCCGCGGCCACGCCGGCCGCGGCGCCACGGCTTCGGGCCCGGATCGATTCCGGGCCCGGATCACGAGTGGCCTTCATCTGTTCACCAAGATCTGTCGTTCGACAAGAAACGCTTCAACGAAATTCTGCTGCCCGGACCCGCCCTGGCGCCACCGGGCTCGCTTCGAAAAACCACTTTCGGGAGCCCTCGCCGTGTTGGATAGCAACGTCAAAGGCCAGCTCAAGGCCTATTTCGACAAGATCACGCAGCCCATCGAACTGGCCGCCTCCCTGGACGACGGCGCCAAGTCGCAGGACATGCAGGCTCTGCTGCAGGACATCGCGTCCCTGTCGGACAAGATCACCTTCGTCCGCACCGACGACGACGCGCGCAAGCCCTCCTTTGCGATCAAGCGCACCGGCACCGACATCGGCGTCCGCTTCGCCGGCCTGCCGATGGGCCACGAATTCAATTCCCTCATCCTCGCCCTGCTGCAGGTCGGCGGCCACCCCTCCAAGGAGTCGGCGGAGGTCATCGAGCAGGTGAAGGCGCTGGAGGGTGAGTACCGCTTCGAGACCTACTTCTCGCTGTCCTGCCAGAACTGCCCCGACGTGGTGCAGGCCCTGAACCTGATGAGCGTTCTGAACCCGCGGATCAAGCATGTCGCCATCGACGGCGCGCTGTTCCAGCAGGAGGTCGACTCGCGCAAGATCATGGCCGTCCCGTCCATCTTCCTGAATGGCGAGCCGTTCGGCCAGGGCCGCATGGGGCTGGAGCAGATCCTCGCCAAGATCGACACCGGCGCCTCGCAGCGCGACGCGGAGAAGATCAAGGCCAAGGACGCCTTCGACGTGCTGGTGATCGGCGGCGGCCCGGCCGGCGCCGCGGCGGCGATCTACGCGGCCCGCAAGGGCATCCGCACCGGCGTCGCGGCGGAGCGTTTCGGCGGTCAGGTGCTCGACACCATGGCCATCGAGAACTTCATCTCCGTCTCCCACACCGAGGGTCCGAAGCTGGCCACCGCGCTGGAGCAGCACGTCAAGGAGTATGAGGTCGACGTGATGAACCTGCAGCGGGCGGAGAAGCTGATCCCCGCCGAGGGACCGGGCGGCCTGATCGAGGTCCAGCTCGCCAACGGCGCCTCGCTGAAGTCGAAGACGGTGATTCTGTCCACCGGTGCCCGCTGGCGCCAGATGGGTGTCCCCGGCGAGGACGAGTACCGCAACAAGGGCGTGGCCTATTGCCCGCACTGCGACGGCCCGCTGTTCAAGGGCAAGCGCGTGTCGGTCATCGGCGGTGGCAACTCCGGCGTGGAAGCGGCCATCGATCTGGCCGGCATCGTCGCCGAGGTGACGCTGATCGAGTTCGACAGCCAGCTCCGCGCCGACGAGGTGCTCCAGCGCAAGCTGCGCAGCCTGCCCAACGTGCGCGTCATCACCTCGGGTCTGACGACCGAGGTGCATGGCGACGGCACCAAGGTGACCGGCCTCAGCTACAAGAACCGCAACACCGGCGAGGTGCACCGGATCGATCTGGAAGGCATCTTCGTGCAGATCGGCCTCGTGCCCAACACCGAGTGGCTGAAGGGCTCTGTGGCGCTGAGCCCGCGCGGTGAGATCGAGGTGGACGCCCGCGGCCAGACCTCCATCCCCGGCGTCTTCGCCGCGGGCGACGCGACGACGGTGCCCTACAAGCAGATCATCATCGCCATGGGCGAGGGCTCGAAGGCCGCCCTGTCGGCCTTCGACTACCTGATCCGCATGGCGCCGGTCGAGGCCGTCGCGGCGGCGTAAGGGGGACGTGGTACGGAAGGTGGTTGCGTAAGGCCCCCTCCCGACCTCCCCCGCTTCGCAGGGGGAGGAGAAAAGCCCTCCCCTGCGAAGCGGGGGAGGGTTGGGTGGGGGCCCGTCGCGTGCCCCCGCCCACGTCAGCGCAGCCCTGCCAGCACCTTGTCCAGCGTAATCGGGAAATCGCGCACGCGCACGCCGGTCGCGTGATGGATGGCGTTGGCGATGGCGGCGGGAACGCCGACGATGCCAATCTCACCCACCCCCTTGGCGCCCAGCGCGTTGACCATGTCGTCGTGCTCCTCGACGAACAGCACGTCGATCTCCGGCACGTCGGCGTTCACCGGGACATGGTACTCCGCGTAGTCGTGGTTCATCACCCGGCCCAGCCGGTGGTCGGTGAAGGCCTCCTCCTCCAGCCCCATGCCGATGCCCCAGACCACGGCCCCCTGGATCTGGCTGCGCGCCGTCTTGGGGTTGATGATGCGTCCGGCGGCGATGGCGCTGACCACGCGGGCCACCCGGATGGTGCCGAGATCCTCGTCCACCCGCACCTCCACGAAGACGGCGGAATGGGTGGCGAAGGTGTGCCGCGCCCGCGCCAGCAGATAGGGCAGGGCGCGCGCCTCCTCCTCGATGCTGAGGGTGCCGGAGCCACGCATCACGTCGGTGATGGACAGCCGCCGCGACCGGTCGTCCCGGACGATCAGATGGCCATCGGCAAAGAGCACATCCGCCTCCGCCACGCCCTTCAGCGGGTTGTCCTCAAGCTTGCCGGCCAACGTGACCAGCTGTGAGCGCACCCGGTCGCACACCGCCTTCACCGCCGACCCGACGGTGGAGACGGTCCAGGACCCGCCCTCGATGGGGGCGGTGGGAAGCGAGGAATCGCCCAGGCAGAAGGTCACCTCCTCGATCGGCAGGCCCAGCACGTCGGCGGCGATCTGCGTCATGACGGTGTAGGTGCCGGTGCCGATGTCGGCGGTGGCGCTGGACACCACCAGCTTTCCGTCGACGCCCAGCACCGCCTTGGCGGCGGCCTGCCCCTGCATGGCGTCCCACACACCCGCCGCCATCCCCCAGCCGATCAGTTCCCGCCCGTCGCGCATGGAGCGCGGCGCGGGGCTGCGCTTGGCCCAGCCGAACCGTTCCGCCCCGTGCTGGAAGCAGGCGCGCAGTTCCTTGCTGGAGAAGGGGTTGCCGGTGTTGGGGTCGGTCTCCGCGTAGTTCTTCAGGCGAAGCTCCACCGGGTCCATGCCGAGCTTGCAGGCCAGCTCGTCCATGGCGATCTCCAGCGCCGGGACGCCGGTCGCGGCACCGGGCGCACGCTGGTCCAGCGGCGTGTGCACGTCCAGCCGCGTCAGCTTATAGTCCAGCCGGACGTTGTCGCAGGCGTACTGCTGGCCCGACCAGTTGACGACGACCTCCACATAGTTCTCGTTTTGGGAGCTTTCCTGAACCGCCTCATGGATCAGCGCCCGCAGCGTGCCGTCGCGGTCGGCGCCCAGCGCCACCCGCTGGATGGTTTCGGGCCGGTGGCCGAAGCTGAACATCTGCGGGCGCGACAGCTCCACCCGGACGGAGCGTTTCAACTGCGTCGCCGCCAGCATGGCCATGAAGAGCTGATGCTGCGGCCGCAAGCCGGAGCCGAAGGCGCCGCCGACGAAGGGCGACATCACCCGCACGGCGGATTTGGACAGGCCGAAGACGTTGCAGACGTAGGTGTGGCAGTTCTGCGCGCCCTGGGTCTTGTCGTGGACGGTCAGCGTGCCGTCGTCGTGGTGCAGGACGGTGGTGGCGTGCATCTCCATCGGGTTGTGGTATTCCGCCGCCTGGGTGAACTCCGCGTCCACTTGGACGGGCGAGTCCAGGAAGGCTTGCTCCGGGTTGCCGCGGGGCTTCGGCGGGGGCTCGAAACCGCCCTTGTCCTTGCCGGGGGTGAAGCTGTTCGCGCGGTTGGCGCGCAGGTCGGTCTGGTGGGGCGCCGCCTCATACTCGATGTGGACGAGGCGGGCGGCGTAGCGGGCCAGCTCGAAGCTCTCGGCGATCACCAGAGCCACCGGCTGGAGCGCGTGGTGGATTTCCGCGTCGTAGAGCGGGCGGAAGGGCGCTCCCTTGGGCGCGTCGTCGTCCTTCCATTTGCGGTCGAACCAGGCGAGGCTCGGCCGGTTCTCGTGGGTGAAGATGTGGATGACGCCGGGCAGGGCCAGCGCCGCCGCCGTGTCGATGCGGGCGATCCGCCCGCGCGCGATGGCGCTGGAGACGATGTAGCCGTGAGCGAGGTCCGGCAAGGTGAACTCGGCGGCGTAATGGGCGTTGCCGGTCACCTTCTTGCGCCCGTCCACCCGGTTGACGGGCTTGCCGATGGGGCCGTTGGGCTCCGTCAGGAAGCCGGGAATGCTGGGAATGGCGATCATGGACGGGGCGCTCCCTTGCGCTCGGCGGCTTCGGTCAGGGCACGGACGATGGCGCGCTCGGCGAGTTCAATCTTGAAGCTGTTGTGCTCGTGCCCCTTGGCGTCGCGCAGCAGCACGCGCGCTGCGGCGCGGAACTGGTCGGGCGTGGCGGGCTTCCCGACGAGGGCCGCTTCCGCCTCCGGATCGCGCCAGGGCTTATGCGCAACCCCGCCCAGTGCCAGACGGGCCTCGCGGACGGTGCCCCCATCCATCTCCAGCCCCGCCGCGACCGACACCAGCGCGAAGGCGTAGGAGGCGCGGTCCCGAATCTTCAGATAGGTGGAGTGTTCGGCGAAGCCCCTGGCCGGCAGGTCGATGGCCGTGACGAGGTCGCCCGGCTGCAAGGTGGTGTCGATCTCCGGGTGGTCCCCGGGCAGGCGGTGGAACTCGGCGAAGGGGATGCTGCGCTCACCCTCCGGCCCGGTCACCTGGACCACCGCGTCGAGCGCCGCCAGAGCGACGCAGAGGTCGGATGGGTGAACGGCGATGCACTGGTCGCTGGCGCCCAGGATGGCGTGGATGCGGTTCACCCCGCCGATCGCGCCGCAACCCGACCCCGGCTCCCGTTTGTTGCAGGGGGTGGCCGTGTCGTAGAAGTAGTAGCAGCGGGTCCGCTGCAGCAGGTTGCCGCCGTTGGTCGCCATGTTGCGGAGCTGCGCAGAAGCCCCCGCGAGAATCGCCTTGGACAGCATGGGGTAGCGGGTCTGCACACGCTCGTCGTAGGCGGTGTCGGCGTTGCGGGCCAGCGCGCCCAGCCGCAGGCCGCCCTCCGCCGTCTCCTCGATCCGGTCCAGCGGCAGACGGGAGATGTCGACCAGCCCTTCCGGACGCAGCACGTCGGCCTTCATCAGGTCCAGCAGATTGGTCCCCCCGGCGACGAAGGCCGTCCCGGAGGCGCCGGCCCGCCCGATCGCGTCCGCCGCGCTGTCGGCGCGGGCGTAGGTGAAGGATCTCATGGCGCGCCCTCCGCCTTCGGGCCGGTGATGGTCATGGCCTGCCGGATCGCCGCGACGATGTTGGGATAGGCCCCGCAGCGGCAGAGGTTGCCACTCATCAGTTCGCGGATCTCGTCGTCGGTGGTGGCCTTGCCTTCGGCGATCAGCCCGGCGGCGGAACAGATCTGGCCCGGCGTGCAGTAGCCGCACTGGAAGGCGTCATGCTCGATGAAGGCGTCCTGGAGCGGGTGGAGCGCATCGCCGGTGGTCAGCCCCTCGATGGTGGTGACCTTGCGGCCGTCCTGCATCGCCGCCAGCGTCAGGCAGGCGTTGATGCGCCGCCCGTCCACAAGCACGGTGCAGGCCCCGCACTGGCCGTGGTCGCAGCCTTTCTTGGTGCCGGTCAGGTCGAGGTGCAGGCGCAGCGCGTCCAGCAGCGTCGTCCATGGCGCGAGATGAAGCGCCCGCTCCACCCCGTTGACGTTCAGCGTGACGGGAATCGGTTCGGGCGGCGGGGCGGGGGCCGGGCGCAGGCTGGCGTTGAGCTGTGCCATGGAGACTCCGGATCTGCGGGGGAGCGCCGGACGCCGCCACGATCAAGGGCTGCGCCGACTTCACATGTCCGGACAACAGGAGGTTGGCACCGCCGTTCCGCTGTCGAAATGAACGAGCCGGGAAGGCGGAATGCGCATCCCGGCCACAGGCTGGAAAGTTGGGGTTCTTGCGGCTCGCCGTTACTTTTTTGCGGTGCCGGCGATGCCGGACTTCTCCGCGGCGTCCAGCAGGGTGACGACTTCCGGGGCGACCCACCAGCGGCAGCGCTTGCGCTCATCGCTGGACACGGCGATGACGCGGTCGATCAGGCGGGTTTCGGCCGCGCCGAACGTCTTCTGCTGCCGCAACGCCGCCTCGATCACCCCGGCCAGCGCGATGTCGAGCGCGGTGATCTCGATGGGGTAGCTCAGCATGTCCGCCAGATCGGCAAGCTGGCCGAGCGTCCGCAGCCCTTCCGCGGCGCCAGTGGAGGACAGGCGGCGGAAGACCGTGGCGACGTGGTTGCCGTCCTCGGCACGCCACGGCTTGCCCGACGACACGATGCCGCGCCGCGCCAGCTGTGCCTGGAACTCGTTGACGAAGCGCACGCGCTCCATCAGCGGGTCGAGCACGCTGTGCATGGTCAGCGCTTCGATCCGCCGGGCGAGGACGGGGGCGAGGTCCTCGTGCACGGCGTTGCTCAGCTCGCGGAACGCCTGATGGACCATGTTGCGTTCGCGGTCGGTGGTGTCCAGCTCCAGCGCGTGGACGGCGTCGTACCAAGCCAGGAAATGCTGGAGCTGGGCGGAGGGATGGTCGCGGTCGTCCACCGCGTCCGCCACCAGCAGGCCCGGCTTGCTGAGGAAGCTGCCGGTCAGCGTGGCCTTCAACGCTTCCGCGGCGACCAGAAGGCGGCCGATGATGGCGTCCTTCGCCACGGCGACGGGGAAGGCTTCGAACAGGCGGGTCGCCAGAGCGGCGTCGTCGCGCCGGTGCAGGCCGGCCACCGCGAACATGGCCGCCCCCTCGCGCGTGCAGTCGCCGCGGCGCACCATCTCCCGCGCCAGACGCACCGGGTCGCCGTGCAGCATCGACGGCAGGGGCTGGTCCGCCCAGGCGGGGGCCGCCAGAAGGATGGTTTCCATCCGCTCCAGCTCCGCACGGGCGACGCCTTCGCGCTGGCGCACGCCGTGGCGTTTCAACATCTGCGCGCGGAAGCCCGACACCTCGGCCAGGAAGGCGGTCGCCTCCGCCGGCGTCGCGCGCAGGCGGGCCAGCACGGCGAGGCTGCGCTGGCGCAGCTCGTCCGCCCAGCTCTGCGCCTCGGCGGAGGAGAAGATCTCGTTGAGCGGCTGGTCCTTGGCGAGCCGGGCCACCGTCTCCTGGACGCGGCCGACCAGCGGTTCCATGCGCGGGGCCAGGGCGAACCACCAAGCGCTGACGTCCGCCAGATGCAGGGCGCCGGCCAGCCGGACCCCGCTGGTCAGCAGGGAATCGTCGCGCAGGATCAGCGCGTCGAACAGGCCGGTCCAGACGCGGCGTGCGTGCTCGGACCGCCGCCCGTTCAGCATGGTGACCAGCATCTGGGCGACCGGCTCGGCCATGTCCTCCAGATACCCGTCGCGGATCATTTTGTAGAGCTGCAGCTTCTGCCCATGGTCCAGCGGCGCCAGCACGTCGGACACACGCTTCAGGCTCTTGTCCTGTCCGCCGGGCAGGTCGGGAAGGGCGAGGTGGAGCGGAATCGCCGTCGCCGCATCGGGCGGCACGCCGTCGGCCGCCTGCGTCTCTTTCGACATCCGGAGCTTTGCCATGGTCGGATCCGTCCGCATCGAAGCGTGTGGAAATTCAATCTAAGATCGATTGGATATGGTCGTTAGAATGCGCCTAAAAAGCCTAACGAATCGCTAAGCGGTGACAAAGACAGATTTTCACGGTCTCTATGACGAAATGCAACAAGGTTGGTGAAACAGAAAGCCAAGATGAGTCGTTGACCGTTACATTTAAAACACAATCCAGGCGCTCATGACTCAGCCTTTCAACGGGCGGGTCTTCGCCGGCTCGGCAGGCTTGCGCGCGGGGATGGGTGGCGCACTGCGTTCCCGCCCTTCCTCCCCAAGGAATCCTTGCGCCGCGACGACGGCGGAGCGCCATGGGCGGTCGATCGCCATCCAGTTCTCGAAGGGCAGGCGGTCGAGGGGCAGACCCGGCCAGGACGCGGAAAACAGGCCGGAGATCATCCAGCCGGCCAGCAGCGTGACCGCCAGCTGCTCCGAGAATCCGCCGGTTTTCAGGATGGGCAGCGCGAAGTTGCGCCGCCGTTTGATCGGCCACAGCAGCGGCAGTCCCGCCGGGGTCAGCAGGTCGCCCGCCAGATGGGTCAGATAGCCGATCAGGAAAGGCAGGATCAGGTGCGAGTAGTCCGCGTACTCGTGCAGAGCCCACAGGCATCCCACGATGGCCAGTGTGGAATGGGTGACGCCGCGATGCCCGAAGACGGCGGAGATCACGTTCGACAGGGGCCGCATCAGCTGGCCAAGCGTCGATTTGGGATGGTCGATGTCCGGCGCCAGCGACCCGATCACCGCCGCCCCGAACGCCACTACGTCGAAGGGCAGGCCGAAGCGCGCCGAGGCGTAGAACCACGCCGCCCCGCCGACGATCATGTGGGAAGAGGCCATCATGACCGGTCACCGCAGGGCGAGCGATGAGGCACAGGGCGTCAGAACGCGCGAAGGCTGTGCCTGGGTGACGGCCACTCTGTCGGATGCTCCCGGATTCCTAGTTCCTAACATTAGGACAGAAGTCGCGCCCACACAATAACGGCCTGATCAAGAGGGATTCCGAAATGACATGGCGCCTATGCGTTCACGCCCGCTTCGGCGGGGCAGGGGTGCCGTCAGCCCGCCGGGCCGCGGCTGCAGGTGGCGCCGATGGCACGCAGGGCGTTGCGCACCCGCCCGACGCTCTCGCGGTCCGGCAGGCTGTACCACGTGATGGTCAGGGCGACCGGCGCGGCGCGGCGCAGGCCGTGGACGTCGCCGGGGGCGGCCTCGACGACGCGGCCCTGGCTACCGACGAACCAGCGCCAGCGTTGGCCTTCCCCGTCGGCGAGCGACTGCCAGACCTCGCGAGAGTCCCGGTAATAGGCGCCGCCCCCGGCGTCCGCCGCGTCGGCGTAGAGGTAGAGCGGATTCTCGGGCGATAGCGAGAGCAGCAAATGCTGGACGGACCGCGGCCCGCCGGAACGGATGACGGCGTCGGGAAGCGGCTCGTCGCCGTCCTGGCCATAGTCGAACATGGTGGAGCCGCGGTGCATCGGTCAGTTGGATGGGGCCTGGGGGATCAGATTTGGGGGGTCAGCCGGGCTGGAGGAATTCGACCTCGACGAAAACGATGTCGCTGGCGCCGTCGTTGATGACGTTGTGGCTGACGCCGGCCTTGCGGAAATAGGAGCGGCCCGGCTCCAGCGGGAATTGGCGGGCGTTGCCGTCCGGATCGACGATGGTGAAGGCGCCGGCCGTCACCGGAACGATCACATAGTCGTAGCCATGCACATGGGCGCCGGTCTCCGCCCCCGGCACCAGACGCCATTCGGTGACGCGGGTGCGCTCGTTCTCGACATGCTGGGTGGAAACCGCCTGCGGACGGGTGCTCATCTCCTGGTGCCCTCCTTGCTCTTCTCGTTGGGGACTTTTCAAAAGAACAATTCGTGTACCACGAAGCCCGAGCCGCGCCCAGACCGAAGCGCATCCGGCGCCTTTCCTTGGGACTCCTTTGGCGAGCGCCCCCCTCCTTTGGGGGGTGTCTACCTACGATTGAATCCGTGACCCGATGACTCCCCGCAGCTTAGCCTTGCCGGTCCGTACCGCGGAAACCGTCAGGGAGGGGCGTCAGGCCGGCATGCCAGCGTTGAGGAGCCACCAGACCATGGTCGCCGGCATCGCCGCGGCCATCGCGCAGCGGCAGACGGACGTGCGGGACGTGCTGGCCGCGGTGACGCCGGGTGGAGGCAAGTCGCTGCTGCCGGTGATCATGGGGGCGGCGCTGATGCGCGCCGGGCTGATCGACCGCATCTGCTGGATCGTGCCGCGCGACAGCCTGCGCCGGCAGGCGGAAGAGGCCTTCGCCGATCCGCGCTGGCGCGAGGCGTTGGGGCACGGGATCGCGCTGCGGGCGGCGGAGAACGGGCGCGATCCCTGCCGCGGCCTCCAGGGCTACGTCACCACCTATCAGGCGGTCGCTGCGGCGCCGGACCTGCACCTTCAGGAGTTCCGCCGCCACCGGTACCTGCTGGCCGTGGACGAACTGCACCACCTGCCCGCCGTCGCCGACACCGGAACGGCGACCACGGCGGAGGACGAGACCGCCTGGAGCCGCTCCATCCTGCCGCTTCTGGAAAGCGCCGCCGCCCGGCTGCTGATGAGCGGCACGCTGGAACGGGCGGACGGGCGCCCCATCCTCTGGCTGCCCTACCGCACGCCCCAGGGGGTGCGGCGGGTGCGTGAGATCGACTTCAAGGCGCCGGGCTGGGCCATCGTCGGCTATTCGCGACGGCAGGCGCTGGCTGAGAAGGCCATCCTGCCGGTGACCTTCGGCGCGATGGACGGCACCGCGACGTGGCTGGACGCGGAGCGGACGACGCGCAGCGTCGATGCGCTGTCCCGCGCCGGGGAGAACACCCGCGACGCCCTGTTCACCGCGCTGCGCACCGGCTTCGCCCAGGCCATGCTGCGCGAGGCCTACCGCTCCTGCCGCGAGCACCGGGCGAAGCGGCGCGCGGCGGCGACCGGTCCAAATGGGGCGGAGCATGAGGGCGCGGGGCTGGGCAAGCTGCTGGTGATCGCGCCGGACCAGGAGACCGCCCGCAACTACCTCGACACGCTGCGCGGCTGGATGCCCGGCGCTCAAGCGGCGCGGATGGCGCAGATCGCCATTTCCGAACGGCGCGACGCGCAGGAGGTGGTGGCCGCCTTCCGCCTGCGCCCCGAACCCGCCGTTCTGGTCTCCGTCGCCATGGCCTATGAGGGGCTGGACGCGCCGGCCATCTCGCACGTCGCCTGCCTGACCCACATCCGTTCCCGCCCCTGGCTGGAGCAGGCCATCGCGCGGGCCACCCGCGTCGACCCGCACGCCGGCGCCTACGAGCAGCAGCGGGCGGTGATCTACCACCCCTCCGACATGATGTTCGAGCGGTTCCGCCAGATGGTGGAAACCCAGCAGGGCACGCGGGCCATGGTCAAGACCCGGCGCCAGCACGAACTGCCCTTCGAGCGCACGGTGGAGGCGGAGCCGGAGATCATTCCGCTGGAATCCAACGCGACGGCCCTGCGCTTCGCCGTGGTGGCGCCCGGCCCCGATTTCGGCAACCCGCCGCCGGGGCGCGATTCCGCCGACCGCCCCTCGGCCGAGCGCCCGTCCAAGGACGGGGTGCAGGTGCCCAGCGCCGTGGAGCATCATCTGCGCCAGCGCATCGGCCAGATCGTGGCGGCCCAGGTGATCGAGGACCAGGACAACAACCTCGTCGCCGAGGGGCCGGTCAGCTACCACACCTACAACGCCGTGCTGAAGCGCTGCATGAACAAGGCGCGGTCGGAGATGACGCTGTCGGAGCTGGAGGCCGCCCTCGGCTGGCTGGAGCGCAACCGCATCTCCGATCACCTGCACCTGATCGCCGATGACCCGCAATACCGCTGGTCGAGCCGCCGCAAGGGCCGAGGGGCGGGGGCGGTCACGGCCTTCTCGAAACCATCCCGCCGGACGCCACACCATGGTACGGTGAAGCCGGCGTCCTAAATAACGCCCCCGGCCACACTTTTTTGCAGCGGCGAAGCCATCGGCCTTCGTGGAGAGTGTCGGCCCGTTCGCCACCCGTGGAGGTTACCGGTGCGTTTCGCGAGGCCGCTCAAGATTCTTCTCGTTGAGGATGACTCGCTCACCGCCATGGCAATGGCCCGCATGCTGGAGATGGCCCATTGCACGGTCACCACCGTGACGGATGGGGAAGCCGGTTTGAACGCGCTGGCCGTTGGCTCCTTCGATGCGCTGATCACCGATCTGGTGATGCCCCGGCTGGGCGGCGAGGCGATGATCCGCCGGCTGCGCCTCGACTGGCCCGACCTGCCCATCGTCGTCCTGTCGGCCTCTCCGCCCGAGGACGGAATCCCCGGCCTGCAGGACGGGGAGGGCGGACCGCTGGTGATCCTGAGGAAGCCCGTCCTGGCGGGGGAGCTGCTGACGGCGATGGAACGGGTGTTCCTGAAGACCTGACCGGGGGGCGATCAGGCCTTCTTCTTGCCGAAGCTGATCTTCGGTTCCTCGCCCTTCAGCAGGCGCGTGATGTTCGCGGAATGGCGGATGGCGACCAGCACGGCGATGAACAGGCAGAGCCCCGCCACCAGCGGCCCGCCGAAGATCCAGCCGAAGATCGGGCTGAGGCCGAGGGCGGTCAGGGCCGACAGCGACGAGATTTTGAACAGGAAGGCCATCGCCAGCCACGTCGCGCAGGCGATGACGCCGACCGGCCAGGACACCGCCAGCAGCACGCCGAGCGCCGTCGCCACGCCCTTGCCGCCCTTGAAGCCGAGCCAGACCGGGAAGCTGTGGCCCAGCATGGCGCCGCCCGCCGCGAAGACCGCCGCCTCCGGCCCCGCCCAGGCGAGGGCGAGCAGGGCGGCGATGGCGCCCTTGCCGCTGTCCAGGATCAGGGTGGCGGCGGCCAGCGGCTTGTTGCCGGTGCGCAGCACGTTGGTGGCGCCGATGTTGCCGGAGCCGATCTGGCGAATGTCGCCCAGGCCGGCCAGCCGCGTCAGCACCAGCCCGAAGGGGATCGAGCCCAGCAGATAGCCCAGCAGGGCCGAGACAAGCAGGGTCACCGCATCAGCCCTCAAACTGCCAGACGGTGCGCCCGTCCACCACGGTGCGCAGCGGACGGCCCTGGACGGGGCGGTCCTCGAAGGGGCTGTTCTTCGACTTCGACTTGAAGGCGGCCACGTCCACCTTCCACGGCACGTCCAGGTCGAAGGCGATCAGGTCCGCGGGGGCGCCCTTGGCGATGCGGCCGAGCGGCAGGCCGAGGAGTTCGGCCGGCTTCACGGTCACGCAGGCCAGCGCCTTCAGCAGCGGCATGGCGCCCTTGTGCACCAACTCCAGCGTCAGCGGGAACAGCGTCTCCAGCCCGATCACGCCGCAGGCGGCCTGGGCGAAGGGCAGGCGCTTCTGGTCCTGGTCCTGCGGCGTGTGGTCGGAGGCGATGGCGTCGATGGTGCCGTCGGCCAGACCCTCCACGATGGCGCGCCGGTCCATCTCGCCGCGCAGCGGCGGGGACACCTTGGCGAAGGTGCGGTAGTCGCCGACGTCCGTCTCGGTCAGGGCGAAGTAATGCGGGGCGGTGTCGCAGGTGACCTTCAGACCGCGCGCCTTGGCGCGGCGGATCAGGTCCACCGACTCGCCCGTCGAGACGTGGGCGAAGTGCAGCCGGCCACCGGAGAGTTCGAGCAGGCGCAGGTCGCGCTCGATCATGATGATCTCGGCCTCCCGCGGGATGCCGACGAGGCCGAGGCGGGTCGCGCGCTCGCCCGAATTCATCATGCCGCCGCTGGCAAGGCTCGGCTCCTCCGGATGCTGGACGATCAGCTTGTCGAAGGTGCGGGCGTAGCTGAGCGCGCGGCGCATCGCCTTGGCGCTGGCGATCGCCTTGGTGCCGTCGGTGAAGGCCACGGCCCCGGCGCGGGACAGCAGGCCCATCTCGGTGATCTCGTTGCCGTCCGTCCCGCGGGTGGCGGCGGCGTAGGCGAAGACCTTGACCAAGCGCACCTCGCGGGCGCGCCGGGCGATGAACTCAAGGCTCGCCACCTCGTCGGTCACCGGGTCGGTGTTGGGCAGCAGGACCACGGCGGTGATGCCGCCGGCCACCGCGGCGCGCGACGCGCTCTTGATGGTGTCCTTTTCCTCCTCGCCGGGCTCGCCGATCAGGACGCGCATGTCGACGAGGCCGGGGGCGAGGCACTGGCCCTGGAGGTCCACGACCTCTGTCCCCTCCGGTACGCCGTCGGCGAACAGGGACGGGCCGAAGTCGGCGATCTTCGCGCCTTCGGTCAGCAGGTCGCCCCGCTGGTCCAGGCCGCTGGCGGGGTCGAGCAGGCGGGCGTTGCGGTAGGCGACGCGCGTGGCGGAATTAGACATCGGTCCCCCGGCGATCGCGGGTGAGAAGGTCGAGCACGGCCATGCGGACGGCCACGCCCAGCTCCACCTGATCGAGGATCATGGAGCGCTTGAGGTCGTCGGCGACCTCCGAATCGATCTCGACGCCGCGGTTCATCGGGCCGGGGTGCATCACCACCGCGTGCGGCTTCGCCACCGCCAGCTTCTCGTAGTCGAGGCCATAGAAGTAGAAGTATTCGCGGGTCGAGGGGACGTACTGGCCGCTCATCCGCTCCGTCTGGAGGCGCAGCATCATCACCACGTCGGCGTCCTTCAGGCCGGTCGCCATGGAGTGGTGGATCTCGACGCCCAGCCGGTCGATCTGCGAGGGGATCAGCGTCGGCGGCGCCACGACGCGGACGCGGGCACCCATGGCGTTCAGCAGATGGATGTTGGAGCGCGCGACGCGGCTGTGCAGGATGTCGCCGCAGATCGCCACGATCAGCCCGTCGAGGCGGCCCAGGCGGCGGCGGATCGCCAGCGCGTCCAGGAGCCCCTGCGTCGGGTGTTCATGGTGGCCGTCGCCCGCGTTGATGACCGAGCAGTTGACCTTGTCGGCCAGCAGCTTCACCGCCCCCGAATCAGCGTGGCGAACGACCAGCGCGTCGAGGTGCATGGCGTTCAGCGTCATCGCCGTGTCGATCAGCGTCTCGCCCTTCTTCACCGAGCTGCCGTCCGACGACATGTTGATGACATCGGCGCCGAGCCGCTTGCCGGCCAGTTCGAAGCTGGTGCGGGTGCGGGTCGAGTTCTCGAAGAACAGGTTGACGATCGTCCGCCCGTCGAGGAGCGACGACTTCTTCGAAGGCTGGCGGTTCTGCTCGACGTAGCCGTCGGCGAGGTCGAGGATGGTGGTGATCTCGCCTGCCGTCAGCCCCTCGATGCCAAGGAGGTGGCGGTGCGGGAAAACCGTCGTGGAATGGGGCGATCCGGTCATGGGCCGCGACTATAGGAGCGGTCCCGGACGCCCGCAAGCGCGCCCTATGACCTTTTTAAAGGTAGGCGATGAGGCGCCCGCAGGCCAGGACACCGACCCACAGCGCGAGCGAGGCAGCGCCGGCGAACCGGGCGCCCGGCGGTGGCCGGTCCGCAAGGCTCCAGCGCGCCATGCGGCGCCCGGCGAGGCCGTGGAAGACCAGGATGTTCAGCAAGGCCAGCCCGATCAATGCCAGCTTCGCCAGGAAGGCCGGGTTGCCGGCCAGCGCCGTCGCCTCCGTCGTGAAGAGGAGGAGGCCGGTCGGCACCGCCAGCGCGAAGCCGGTCACCGCCACCGGCAGGAGCAGCCGTGCCAGCGCATCCGCCGGCAGCAGCGGCGCCCGGACCCCGATCAGCCGCAGGTCGAAGGCCAGGATGGACCCGACCAGCAGGGCGAATCCGAGGATGTGGGTGATCTCGACCAGCGGGTAGAGCCAGACCGACTGGCGCAGCGATTCGCCGAGCCCGGACGTCTCAAGCGCGACAAGCCAGCCGGGGCCGGCGGGGGCGAGATCGTGGTCCATGGTGCGACCGGACGCGGGGGCCGCCGTCAGCGCAGCTCGATGGTCTTGTCGGCGGCGGTGATGCGCTCCGCCCGCAGCTCCGCTGGATCGGACTTGGCAGGATAGCCGACCACCGTCACGGTCTGGCCGGGCTTGATCGAATCGGCGGGCAGGCCGCGCGTGCTCATTCGGCTGGGCGGGGCGAGCACGACGTGCCAGACCTTGCCGTCGGCCTGGAGGTTCAGCATGGCGTGCGGGTTGTTGAAGGCGATCTGCTGCACGGTGCCGGTCAGCGTCATCTCCTGGCCCGCCTCATAGCCGCCCCAGCCATGGTGGGCGGCGGCGGGCCAAGCCAGCGAAGCGGACAGCAGGGCGGCGAGGGCGAGTGGGCGTGCGGGCGTCATGGCGCAACCTTTCCCCGGTCAGGCGTCTGTTCAGGCGTCTGGGGAAGAGGTTGTGGCGGACTCGGCCGCGGACAAGGTCCGGCTGTGAGCGTCCGCAGGATCGGCGGCGGCTTCCTCGAACAGCCAGTCGCGGAACGCCTTCACCTTTGGGCGCGAGAAGTAATGGGGCGGGGCGGCCACGTAATAGGCGTAGTTGCCCGGCAGGTGGACGTCGAACAGCCGGACCAGCCGCCCGGCGGCCACATCGTCCGCCACCAGGACGCCACGGGCCAGAGCGACGCCGCCGCCCTCCGCCGCGACCTGGAGCAGCAGCGCCGAATCGTCGAAGCGCGGGCCGCGGGCGTGGTCCAGCCCGGCGATCCCGGCGGCCTCGCCCCAGGTGCCCCAGGTGATGAAGTAATCGTCGTGGAGCAGCGTGTGGTGGCGCAGGTCCTCCGGACAGCACAGCGGGCGGGGGCCGTTGAGAAGCGAGGGGCTGCACACCGGGTAGATGTCCTCGGTCATCAGCCGCTCGCAGCGCAGGCCGGGCCAGTTGCCGGCGCCGAAGCGGATGCCGATGTCGACGTCCTGCTGGGTGAAATCCACGAGTTGCGGGGTGGTGTGCAGCCGCACTTCCAACTCGGGATGGCGGGCCTGGAAGCGGCCCAGCCGCATGACCAGCCACTTCGCGGCGAAGCTGGGCATGGTCGAAATGGTCAGCGCGCCGGACCCGTCCATGCGGAACAGCCGCTCCGTCGCGTGCGACAGCGTGTCGAGCGCGTCGCGCACCGGCGGCAGGTAGGATTGCCCGGTCTCGGTCAGGATCAGCGCGCGGTTCATCCGGCGGAACAGCGGCATGCCCAGCCATTCCTCCAGCCCCTTGATCTGGTGGCTGACGGCGGCCTGGGTGACGTGAAGCTCCTCCGCCGCCCTGGTGAAGGACAGGTGACGGGCGGCGGATTCGAAGGCGCGCAGGGCGTTCAGCGGCGGCAGGCGACGGGCCATGGAGCGACTCCGGGAGGCGGGATTCGGATTAGTTTTCCTAATCCAAACTATGAGAAAGCGTCGTTTGTGCGCAAGGACCGGGTGGCCCATCCTCCAGTCACGGAACACAGTTCGGAACGTCGGGCGACAGGCACCGACGACGACCGGACACAAGAGGAGACGCGGTCATGGCCCAGAGCATGAATGACGGCATGAACACCCGCACCGACGCGCGGGAGCGGCCCGGCCAGGGCATTGCCAATCATGGGATCGGAGGTGCGGTGGTCGCCCTGTTCGACACGGTGGCGACCTGGAACGAGCGGCGGCGCCAGCGGCGCGCGCTGGAGGCTTTGCCCGATCATCTGTTGCAGGATATCGGCCTGTCCCGCGCCGACGCGGTGACCGAGGCCGACAAGCCCTTCTGGCAGGGCTGACTTATTCCGATCGAGGAAACGGACGGGAGCGAACCGATGAGCGACGGCGGAGTTCTGGCGGGCGGGTGTCTGTGCGGCGCCGTTCGGTACGAAGTGGTCGAGCGGCCCATGGGGGTGGTGAACTGCCATTGCGGCCAGTGCCGGCGCTTCCACGGCCATTTCGGCGCCTACATCACCATCCCGCGCGAGACGGTGGCGGTGTCCGATTCGGACGGCACCCTGTCCTGGTACCGCTCCTCGGCGAAGGCCCAGCGCGGATTCTGTTCGCGCTGCGGGTCGTCGCTGTTCTGGAACGGCGACGAGTCCGACCTGCTTGACGTCGCCGCCGGGAGCCTGGACCAACCGACCGGCCTCGCCACGCTGCGGCACATTCATGTTGCCGACAAGGCGGACTATTACACCATCGACGACGGACTGGAGCGTTTCCCCCGGGGCGCTCCCGAGCCGCCGTAAGCTGCTGGACAAGTCGTCGCACATTATTGTGCCAGCACGGAAACCCGGCTATTGAGAACGGAGTCATGATAGATTGATTCCGTTCGAATATTTTTGACAAGAATATTCGGATTGTGGGGGAAGTTGTTCTTATTGATTGAGGGGGAAGCCGGCAATGGACATTCCGCGGATATTCAACATCACGGAAAGCGCCCATCGCATCCACAACCCGATCACCCCTGAGAAGCTCGCCACACTCGGCGCGGCGCTGCGTCTGGAGGCCGGGACCCGCGTGCTCGACCTCGGCAGCGGGTCGGGGGAAATGCTCTGCACCTGGGCGCGCGATCACGGCATCGTCGGCACCGGTGTCGACATGAGCCGGCTGTTCACGGAGCAGGCGACGCTTCGTGCCGTGGAACTCGGCGTTGCCGACCGGGTCGCGTTCATCCATGGCGATGCCGCGGGCTATGTCTCGGCCGAGAAAGTCGGTGTGGCGGCCTGCGTCGGGGCCACCTGGATCGGCGGCGGGGTGGCCGGCACGGTGGAACTGCTGGAGCGCAGCCTGTGCCGCGGAGGGATCATCCTCATCGGGGAGCCCTACTGGCGGCGCCTGCCGCCGACGGACGACGTCGCCAAGGGATGCCTTGCCCGGGCGGTTTCCGACTTCCTCACGCTTCCGGGCCTGCTCGCGTCCTTTCGCCAGCTTGGCTGCGACGTCGTTGAAATGATGCTGGCCGATCAGGACGGCTGGGACCGCTACGAGGCGGCCAAATGGTTGACCATGCGCCGGTGGCTCGAAGCCAATCCCGACGACGAGCTTGCGCCGGAGGTCCGGGACAAGCTGACCTCGGAGCCCGAGCGCTACGCCACCCACACGCGTGACCATCTGGGGTGGGGCGTGTTCGCGCTGATGAGGCGTTGACGGGCTGTCGCGTGCTCTGGATTACGGGATGAGGCCCTGAAGAGTCCGCAGTATGTTTGCGGAGCGTTCTTTGGCGTCATCATCCACACCGTTGACGATGACCATGCCAACGACGCCGCCGTGTCCGTCCTTGCCGTTCGTGATGGCGTAGGCGTTGGCCGCATCGCCCGGAGTCCAACCGCCCACGCTGTCCAGCGACGCACCGAGCGCCGAGGCCCTGATGTTGGACAGGGCGGCTTGAGCGTTCGTGCCGCCCCTCTTCAAATCGACCAGGGACGTGTCGGCACTGGGTTTCCTGCCGCTGTCGAACAGGATGCGGAGGTTTCCGCCTTTCTCCGCGCCATTCGGCAGGAACGTGACGTCGAACATACCGGTGCTTCCGCCGCTTTTGCCGCTCCACATGCTTTCACCCGTCGTCTGCAGCATGTTGGCCACCGCCGGCGGCATCTCCGGTTCGATCAGCCCATTCTTTTCCGCCAAGTTCCTTATGGCGGTCAGCGCGGCTCCGCCCGCCGCCCAGCCGTTCCGTTCCGCGTCCAAACCGAAGGTCTGGTTGACGAGATCACGCACCTTGCTCCTGTAGTCCGTGTGCGTCTTCCGCCACTCGGCGTGGGCCGCCATCGCTTCGGGTGTGAAGCGATCCGCGTCGGCGTCCAGTCCCGGCACCGTCTTCGCGGCGGCCGCGGCTTGAGCCAGCGATTCGGCGGTCACGGATAGCTTGGTCGGGCTGCTCATCATGAATTGTGCCTCGGCCGACAGGGTGACCGTGTCCACGGGTCCGGAAGCGGGTGCCTCCGCTGCCGTGGAGACTGCTGCAACCGAAGTGTTTCCTGCAGCTTTCCCCAGGGCCACCGATGACTGTGTTTGGCTGTGGGCCGTTGCGGGAGCGATGGTCATGGCTGTGCAAGTCCCCATGAAGAACTATCCAGGGTAGTTTTCGCGGGGATTGCCTAACGAATTATGAATGGCGACGGGCCGTCAGCCCGCCAAGGCGACGACCAGCGGCAGCGTGGCGGCGGAGGCGAGAGTCTGGACGGTGATGATGCCGGCCACGAGCGCGTGGTCGCCGCCCATCTGCCGGGCCAGGACATAGGAACTGGCCGAGCAGGGCAGGGCATTGAACAGCACTGCGATGGTCAGTGGCAGCCCGTCCACCCCCAGCCACAGCCCAGCGAGCGCCGTCGCGGCAGGCACCAGCAGCAGTTTCAGGACGCTGGACAGCGCCACGCCGAACCCGGCGCCGCGCGCCGCGGCGAGGTCCAGCCCGGCGCCGACCGACAGCAGCCCCATGGGCAGGGCGGCCCGCGCCAGGATGCCCACCACGTCGCCGATCACCGGAATCCGGCCGATCCCGCTCAGATTCAGGGCGGCGCCGATGGCGACGGCGATGATGATCGGGTTGCGCAGAATGCCGGAGACGACCGCGCCGACGCCGCTGCGCTGCGCCGCTCCGTCCGCCACCCGCCCATAGCGCACCATCGCCGTGACGCAGAGCAGGTTGACCAGCGGCACCACCACGGCGATGCCCACCGCCGTCAGCGTCAGCCCGGCGGACCCGTAGAGCGCGCCGGCCCCCGCCAGACCCACATAGGTGTTGGGCCGGATCGCCCCCTGGAAGACCGAGGTGAAGGCCGGACCGTCCAACCCGATCGGACGCCGGACGGCGAGCGCAAGGGCGGCGCCGGCGAAGACCCCCGCCGCCATCGTTCCGCCCATCGAACCCATGGACAGCGCGCGCAGGTCGGTGCGCGTCAACTCGTCCACGATCAGGCAGGGAAAGAACAGAAGATAGGTCAGCCGGTCGAGCGACGGCCAGGCGGATTCGGGGATCACGGCGCGGCGGCGCAGCCCCTGGCCGAACAGGATCAGCAGGAAGATCGGGGCCAGCGCCCCGGCGATGGGCAGCATGGCGCCGTCAGGCGTCCCCGTCGCCGCCGCTATCGCCGCCGCCGATGTCGTTGTCGTACTCGTCGCGCTCCCGCTGCTCCCGCTCCATGCGGCGGATGTGGGCCAGCGCGTCAAGCGCGCCTTGCAGGATGTAGGCGGCGGCCATCTTGTCCACCACCTCGTCGCGGCGCTTGCGGGTCATGTCGGCCTCGCCGATCATGAAACGCTCGACGGCGGAGGTCGACAGCCGCTCGTCCCAGAAGGCGATCTCGGCGTCCCAACCCAGCAGGTCGGACCGCTCCATCAGGTTCTTGGCGAAGGCGCGGGTGGACTCGGCGCGCGGCCCCTCCGACCCGTCCATGTTCAGCGGCAGCCCGATCACCAGCCCGCCGATCCCGTAATCGCGCAGCGTCCGCGACAGCTCGCGGGCGTCCTGGGTGAACTTCGTGCGCTTCAGCGTGCCGATCGGCGAGGCGACGACGAAGTTCGGGTCGGACACGGCCATGCCGACGGTCTTGGTGCCGACGTCGAGGCCGAGCAGGCGCTGGCCACGGCCCAGGCGGGCGGCCAGTTCGGGAAGCGTGTGGATCATGTCGCGAACCATAGAAGCCGCAAGCCCGGACGGCAAGCCCGGCGGCGCGGGGAGCCGGGCGCCTCAGGCGTTGCGGATGCGCTGAACGAACTCGTCCACCGATCGGCGCATCGCCTGGGCGTGGTCGCCCAGGCTGTTGGCGGCCCCCAGCACATCCGCCGCCGCCTGCCCGGCCTCGCGAGAGGCGTCGTTCACCTGCAGGATGCTGCGCGAGGCGTCGGCAGTGCCCTCGGCGGCCTGCTGGACGTTGCGCGAGATCGCCCCGGTCGCCGCGGACTGGCGTTCCACGGACAGGGCGATGGCCCCGGCGATGTCGTTCACCCGCCGCACCGTGTCGGCGATGTCGCGGATCGCCGACACGGCGTCCTGGGTTTCCTCCTGGATCGCCTGGATCTGGGCCGCGATCTCCTCGGTGGCGTGGGCGGTCTGGTTGGCGAGGCCCTTCACCTCGTTGGCGACGACGGCGAAGCCCTTGCCGGCCTCCCCGGCGCGGGCGGCCTCGATGGTGGCGTTCAGCGCCAGCAGGTTGGTCTGCGAGGCAATCTGCTGGATGAGCTGAACCACGCTGCCGATGCGCTCCGCCGTGCCGGACAGGCTTTCCACCGTGGCGTTGGTGCGCTGCGCCTCCTCGAGTGCGGCCCGGCTGGTGCGGGCGGCGCTGTCCACCTGCTGGCCGATCTCGGCGATCGAGCCGCTCAGCTCCTCGGTGGCGGCGGCGACGGTCTGGACGTTGCCGGACGCCTGTTCGGTCACCGTGGCGACGGACGACGCCTGGGCCGTCGTCCGTTCGGCGATGGCCGTCATGCTGCGCGCGCTGCCCTGGAGCTGGCCCGCCGCCGCGGCAACGGCGCTGACCAAGTCCTGAACGCCGGTCTGGAAGGAGTCGGCCAGCTCGTTCATCAGCCGCCGCTTCTCCGCCGCGGCCCGCTGGTCGGCCTGCCGGGCTTCCTCCTCCATGGCGCGGTTGCGCTGGAGGCTGTCCTTGAAGACCAGCATGGCGCCGGCCATCGCGCCGATCTCGTCGCGCCGGTTCTGTGCGGGAATGGCGATGGAGAGATCACCGTCGGCAAGCCGGCGCATGGCCTCGGTCATGGCGCGCACCGGTCCGGCCACCGAGCGGGTGGTGAGCAGCGCGGTCAGCAGCAGGATCGCCGTCATCGCCAGCGAGATCGACACCCCGATCATGCCGTAGCGTTCGGCGGTGTCGTCATACTCCTTGTCCGCTTCCCTGGCCTCGCGGGCGGTGGAGTCCTTGATCTTCTCGTAAAGCTCGGACATGGCGGCCAGCTCGCGGTCGATCCGGTCGTCCATGGCGCGGGTCCGCGCGTCGGCGGGGCCGCTGCGCAGGATGGGCAGCATCTCCGTCTCGAAGATGCCCACGGCGGCCCGGAAATGCCGCTCGGCCTCATCCGCCCAACGGCGCTCCTCCGGCGTGTCCATCACCTCAGCGGTCTTGCGGATGTAGAGTTCGGCGTTCCCGCGGACGGCCTTCCACTGCTCGTCGTGTTGCGGGGCGTAGCCGTTGATCTGCGCGTCGGCCACGATCTTGTAGAGGCGCCCGTCATAGCCGGCGAGTTCGGTCAGCGTCGTGGCGTCGGCGACCCGCCGCATTCCCTCCTGCTGCAGGTCGCTCAGCCGCGTCATGGCAATGTTGTTGAACAGCGCGACGGCGGCGAAACCCGCCACGCCGATGCCGAAGCCGAGGAAAAGGCGTTTCGCCAGCGTCAGTGATGCCGTCATTGGGGGCCTGCCGGGTTGGGTGCGATAAAATGGCTTCGGCACGAATTTGATTTGTATGTTGGTCAATCTAACAGGGAATCGGACACCGCACCATGCGGTGTCGGTTGCGGAAACCTTTTGCCGTGCCTCCGTCTCCCGGAGCCATCCGGTCACCGGTGCGGAGGCGGGCGCCGGTGGAAGGGATATCCCTGAATCATTGCGGTAATAGAATTCGGGTGATAGCTTCCAAGCCGTTTTTCCAGACGTTTCGGAAGAGAGTGGAAGGCATGTCGCTCGACAAGGCCACCGTGGCCAAGATCGCGCATCTGGCCCGCATCAAGGTGCCGGACGATGAACTGGATCACCTGGCGGGTGAGCTGAGCCAAATCCTGACCTTCGTCGAACAGTTGGGCGAGGTCGACACGCAGGACGTGCCGCCGATGACCAGCGTGGCCGCGCAAACCCTGCGCCGCCGCAAGGACGAGGTGACCGATGGCGGTTACCGCGACGCCGTCCTCTCCAACGGCCCGGAGACGGCCGAAGGCTTCTACGTCGTTCCGAAGGTGGTCGAGTGATGACCGGTCTTACGCATCTGACCATGGCGGCGGCCCTCGACGGCCTCGCCAAGAAGGAGTTCACCGCGGTCGAACTGACCGAGGCCCACGTCAAGGCGGTGGAGACGATCCGTCCCCTGAACGCCTTCATCACCGAGACGCCGGAGCAGGCGCTGGCGATGGCCAAGGCGTCCGACGCCCGCCGGGCGAAGGGCGAGGCCGGCCCGATGGAGGGCCTGCCCATCGCGGTGAAGGACCTGTTCTGCACCAAGGGCGTGCCGACCACCGCGGCCAGCCACATCCTCGACGGCTTCAAGCCTGAGTATGAGTCCACCGTCACCAGCAACCTGTGGCGCGACGGCGCCGTCATGCTGGGCAAGGTGAACCTGGACGAGTTCGCCATGGGCTCGGCCAACATCACCTCCCACCACGGCAACGTGATCAGCCCGTGGAGCCCGGGCGAGGTCGGCAACTGGTCGCGCCAGCTCGTTCCCGGCGGCTCGTCGGGCGGCTCCGCCGCGGCGGTGGCCGCGCGCGCCGCGCTGGGCGCCACCGGCACGGACACCGGCGGCTCGATCCGCCAGCCCGCCGCCTTCACCGGCATCGTCGGCATCAAGCCGACCTACGGCCGCTGCTCGCGCTGGGGCGTGGTCGCCTTCGCTTCCTCGCTGGATCAGGCCGGGCCGATGACCCGCACGGTCGAGGACGCGGCGATCATGCTGCGCTCGATGTGCGGCTTCGATCCGAAGGATTCGACCTCGGTCGACATGGCGGTGCCGGACTTCCGCGCCGCGCTGACCGGCGACATCCGTGGCCTGAAGGTCGGCATTCCCAAGGAATACCGGGTCGAGGGTATGCCCGCCGAGATCGCCGCGATCTGGGACCAGGGCATCGAATGGCTGAAGCAGGCCGGCGCCGAGCCGGTGGAGATCAGCCTGCCGCACACCAAGTACGCGCTGGCCACCTACTACATCGTCGCCCCGGCCGAGGCGTCGTCGAACCTCGCGCGCTACGACGGCCTGCGCTACGGCCTGCGGGTCGAGGGCGCCAGCCTGAAGGACATGTACGAGAACACCCGCGGCGCCGGCTTCGGCAAGGAGGTCCGCCGCCGCATCCTGATCGGCACCTACGTGCTGTCGGCGGGCTATTACGACGCCTACTACAACAAGGCCCGTCAGGTGCGCACGCGCATCAAGTGGGACTTCGACGAGGCGTTCAAGACGTGCGACGTCATCCTGACGCCGACCGCGCCGAGCACCGCCTTCGCCATCGGCGAGAAGATGGACGATCCGATCCAGATGTACCTGAACGACGTGTTCACGGTCCCGGCTTCGCTGGCCGGCCTGCCGGGCATGTCGGTTCCGGCGGGCGTCGGGTCGGACGGGCTGCCGCTGGGTCTCCAGCTCCTGGGCCGGCCCTTCGATGAGGAGACCGTCCTGCGCGTCGGTCAGGTCATTGAGAAGGCCGCCGCCGTCACCGCCACCCCGCCGTTCATGGCCTGAGCCGGACGAGAGAAGAGACCGATGTCGTACATTCAGGGCGAAACGGGCGATTGGGAAATCGTGATCGGGCTGGAGGTCCACGCCCAGGTCATCTCGAACGCCAAGCTGTTCTCCGGCGCCGCCACCGCCTTCGGCGCGGAGCCGAACAGCCAGGTCAGCTTCGTCGACGCCGCCTTTCCCGGCATGCTGCCCGTCATCAACGAGCATTGCATCGAGCAGGCGGTGCGCACCGGCCTGGGGCTGAAGGCGCAGATCAACCTGCACTCGGTGTTCGACCGCAAGAACTACTTCTACGCCGACCTGCCGCAGGGCTATCAGATCAGCCAGTATCTGCAGCCCATCGTCGGCAAGGGCGAGATCGTGCTCGACCTGCCGGACGGCTCCTCCCGCACGGTCGGCGTCACGCGTCTGCACCTGGAGCAGGACGCCGGCAAGTCGCTGCACGACCAGCACCCCGCCAAGACCTACATCGACCTGAACCGGTCGGGCGTGGCGCTGATGGAGATCGTGTCGGAGCCGGACATGCGCACCGCGGAGGAGGCCGGCGCCTATGTGCGCAAGCTGCGCTCCATCCTGCGCTACCTCGGCACCTGCGACGGCAACATGGAGGAAGGCTCCATGCGCTGCGACGTCAACGTGTCGGTGCGCAAGCCGGGCGCGCCCTTCGGCACGCGCTGCGAGATCAAGAACGTCAACTCGATCCGCTTCGTCATGCAGGCGATCGAGTACGAGGCGCGCCGCCAGATCGAGATCATCGAGGAAGGCGGCAAGATCGACCAGGAGACGCGTCTGTGGGACACGACCAAGTTCGTGACCCGCTCCATGCGCTCCAAGGAAGAGGCGCACGACTACCGCTACTTCCCCGATCCGGACCTGCTGCCGCTGGAGTTGGACGCCGAATGGGTCGAGGACATCAAGAAGACCCTGCCGGAACTGCCGGACGACAAGAAGGCCCGCTTCATCAGCGAGTACAAGCTGTCGCCCTATGACGCCAACGTGCTGGTGTCGGAGAAGGCCCGCGCCGACTTCTACGAGGCGGTCGCCAAGGGCCGCGACCCGAAGCTGGCCGCCAATTGGGTCACGGGCGAGCTGTTCGGCTATCTGAACAAGGCCGGCAAGGAGATCGAGGAGAGCCCCGTCTCGGCGGAGAACCTCGGTGGCCTGATCGACCTGATCGCCGACAACACCATCTCCGGCCGAATCGCCAAGGAAGTGTTCGAGGCGATGTTCGAGACCGGCGAGAAGCCCGCCGACATCGTCGAGAAGAAGGGCCTGCGTCAGGTCACCGACACCGGCGCCATCGAATCGTCCATCGACGCTGTGTTGGCCGCCAACGCCGACAAGGTGGCGGAGTTCCGGTCGGGCAAGGACAAGCTGTTCGGCTTCTTCGTCGGTCAGGTCATGAAGGCGACCCAAGGCAAGGCCAACCCGGCCCTGGTCAACGAAATCCTGATGGCCAAGCTGAAGGGCTGATCGGGAAACGGTTGTGACGCCATGCCATGGCATGGTGCGGCGTCATAACCGTTGATTTTGTTCTCTCGTCGGTTTCAAGTGGGGCCGGCGGGAGGCCCAATGATTGCAGATTCGCTGACGGTGGCGCTGTTTGCGCTGTTCGCCGGTCTCCTGGCCGGATTTCTTGCCGGTTTGCTGGCGGCGCGGCGCATGGGGGCAAGACTTCCGGCGCAAGATTCGGCCTCCCCCTCCGTCGCGACGGAAGACCGGCTGCGCGCCATTCTGGACACCGCTCCCATCGGCGTCCTCATCAACACGCGCGATGGTGACAACCTCTACCACAGCCCCAGCGCTGCGACCTGTTTCAAGGTCAGCGGGGAGCAGCTCCAGCGCGACGGCATGTGGCCGCTCTACCATGACCCGCGGGATCGCCGGGCCGCCATCGACCGACTCTACGCCGACGGCCTCTTCCACGGCCAGGAGGTGCTGCTGCGCCGCGGCGACGGCGAAACCTGCATGGGCTCGCTGAGTTCGACGGTCATCGACTTCGAAGGGCAGCGCTGCCACATCAGCTGGTTCTACGATCTGACGGAGCAGAAGAGGGCCGACGCGGTGCGCCGCGATCTGGCCGACCGTCTGGAAATGGCGCTGGACGCCACCGGCGCGGCGGTGTGGGACACCGACATCCCGCGGGGGACCTGCTGGTGGTCCGACAGCTTTCCGCGCATGCTGGGTTACGCCGAGCCGCCGGAGATGCCCGCCGATTTCTGGGAGGTGCGCCTGCATCCCGACGACCGGCGGCGCGTTCTGACCACCATTGATGCCCATCTGCGGGGCGAGACCGCGGCATACGCCTATGATTACCGGCTGCGCCGCGCCGATGGCGGCTGGATGTGGATCGCCGCGCAGGGGCGGGCGATCCGGGACGCCTCCGGGCAGGCGGTGCGCTACGTCGGCATCATGACCGACATCACCGAGCGCCGCCGTCAGGAGGAGGAGGTCCGCGCCGGCAAGGAGCGGCTGCTGCGCATCCTGGAGGCCAGCCCCATCGCCGTGAATATCACGCGCCGCGACGGCCTGCTGGTGTTCTGCAACACACAGTCCGAGATCATCCTGGGCAGGTCGCGCGACGACCTGCTGCCGATGCCCGCCGAACGGCTGTACGCCGATCCGGCGGACCGTCAGGCCCTGATCGACCGCTTCGAACGGGAAGGCCCCTTCCGCGACGCCGAGGTGCGCTTCCGCAAGCCCGACGGAACGATCGTCTGGGTGCTGTCGAGCTGGGGTGAGATCGAGATGGACGGGGAGCCGGCGCTGCTGACTTGGCTTTACGACATCAACGACCGCAAGGCGGCGGAGGCCGCCATGATGGCCGCCCGCGACGAGGCGGAGCGCGCTCTGGCCGACCTGCGCGCCGCCCAGGAGAGCCTGATCCAGGCGGAGGCCATGGCCTCGCTCGGCCAATTGGTCGCCGGGGTGGCGCACGAGATCAACACGCCCATCGGCATCGGCCTCACCGCCGCCAGCCACATCGCCGAACAGGCCCGCGACCTGCGCGTCCGTTTCGATTCGGGTGCGCTGAAGAAAACCAACTTGGCCGAGTATCTGGATGCGGTGACGGAGGCCGCCCGCCTGCTGGTGTCGAACATGAACCGGGCAGCGGCGCTGGTGCAGAGCTTCAAACAGGTGGCGGTGGACCAGACCTCCGGCGAGCGGCGCTCCTTCGATCTGCGGACCTACGTTGACGAGGTGCTCTTTTCCTTGCGACCGCGGTTGAAACGCACGCATGTGACGGTCGAGGTGGATTGTCCGGACGGGTTGGAGATGGACAGCTTTCCCGGCGCGCTGAGCCAAGTCCTGACCAACCTCGTGATTAACGCGCTGATCCACGCTTATGGCGAGAATCAGCAGGGAACCATCCGGATCGCGATCCAGTCCGATGGTGACGATCACGTCATTATCGACTTTTCCGACGACGGGTCCGGCATTTCCGAGGATCATCTGCCGAAGGTCTTCGACCCCTTCTTCACGACCAAGCGTGGCGAGGGCGGCTCGGGGCTCGGGCTGCACATCGTGCACAGCACGGTGACGGGCGTGCTGTGCGGCACGGTGGCGGTGCGGTCGGTGACCGGGCAGGGCACGGGCTTTACCCTGCGCTTGCCGCGCCGCATTGCGCGGGATGCCGCTCCGGCGGCCGTTCTGCCGCTCGAACCGGGGCCGGCGGTGCCGGTCTGACGGACCAACGGAGGCCGGTAGGCCGGTTCAGAGGTGCAAGTCCTGGAACTGCAGATGCTTGGGCCGGCGCCCGCGGCGCTTGGGCGTGGCGAAGGCGGTCGTGGCGCCGCTTTCGCCACGCACCTCGGCCTTCAGCTCCTGAACGCAACGCAACAGCAGCTCCTTTTCGCGCAGATCCTCGCGGTCGGTGATCTCCAGACAGCTCAGCTTGATCTCGACCAGATCGATCAGCGTTTCGGCGCAGCGGCGTGACAAGCTCATGGCGTCCCCCTGACCAAGGATTGCTATCGCGTTCTGGTGGTAAGCTACCTCTGATTTTCTAAAAAGTACATAAAATTTTATACAGATTTTGTCCTTTCTCGGTTTGATCACATTTTTGGTGAGTAAGCGTTGACAGGCCCCATCCGGATCGTTAGAACGCACCCACGCCAGCGGCGCCACAGAGCGCCGACCCGGTAGGAGGGGTGGCCGAGAGGCTGAAGGCGGCGGTTTGCTAAACCGTTATAGGGGCTCAAACCCCTATCGTGGGTTCGAATCCCATCCCCTCCGCCATTCCTTTCAAATCAAATACTTAGCTGGCTGATTTGGCGGTTTCCTGGGGATGCAACCCAGGAGAAACCGTTATAGATGTGCCGGTTTTTGTGCCGGCCCTCGCCGGGACGTACCCCAGATAAATCTCCGTCGTTTTAACGCTGCTGTGCCCCAGGTGCTTGGACAGGGCGTAGATGTCCCACCCGTTCTGCAAGGCCCGGATGGCGAAGCCGTGCCGCAGATCGTGGCACCGGAAGGGCCGGAACGTCGTGCCCACCCGCTGTGCCGACTTTTGTGCCGACCGCACCATCTCCCGAAACCGTGACGACACGTTGAGATAACGCGCGCCCTTCCCGTGCCAGAACACCGCGTCGGAACCCAGGAAGTGGGGCAGGGCGGTCAGCATGGCCAGCGTGTCCGTTTCCAGGCGGATCGTGCGCGGCCGGCTGGTCTTCGTCTTCAGGAAGGTCACCGTTCCGGCCTTGAGGTTCACCTGCCCCCACGTCAGGCCGGCGGCCTCCTCCTGCCGGCAGCCGGTTTGGGCGAGGAATCGGATCATGCTCGCGAACAGGCCGGGGCACCGCGTGATGACGGCCTCCACGTCCGCGCTCGACGGCGGATGGATGGACTCGCGCCGTTCACGGGTGAGGCGGCGATTGTAGTCGCGCGCCGGGTTCGCCTCGCACGCTCCCCATTCCACAGCGGCGCCTAGGACGGCGGACACCGCGGTCAGGTCCCGGTTGATGGTGGCGTTGCTGGCCCCTCCCTTGCTCCTGGCGCTGACCAGGGTGGAGATGGTCTTCCGCGTGATCTGATCGACGTACAGCGCCTCCAGATGCGGGCCGACCTGTCCGAGGCTGACCGTGTAGCGCTTCAAGGTGCCGGGCTTCACCGCGTCCGGCCCCACCTCGGTGAGGTAGCGCACGACCGCGGCCTTCCACGTCAGGCGTGATTCGCCGAAGTGGACCGCGGCGGTGATTTCCTTCTTGAGCTGGTTGAGCCGCCTTTGGGCTTCTTTCCGATCAGACGTGCGTAAGCTTCGTCGATGCTCGGCCCCGCCGGCCTGTATGCGTGCCCACCAGACGGCGCCGCGCTTGTAGAGGTTCGATGGCATGCTGCCTCCTGATCGTGTATCCAGCGCCGGAACCGCTCGGCATCGAAGGTCCAGCGCCCGAAGAGCTTAGAGCGCCTAACAGAACCATCTCTGGACGAAGCGCCAGCAGATGAGGCTGGCCGCGATATGGTGAAAGGCAGTGAAGATGTCGGCGCGCCGTTCGTAGCGGACGGCGATGCGGCGGAAGCGGGCAAACCAAGCGAGCGTACGCTCGACCACCCATCGATATCGGCCGAGACGCTCGCTGCTTTCGACGCCACGCCGGGCAATCCGCGGAATGATCGCTCGTTGGCGCAGCGCCCGCCGGCAGTGAGCGAAGTCGTAGCCCTTGTCGGCATGCAGCTTGGCCGGTCGCCGCCGGGGCCGGCCCGCACACTGGCGGATCGCCGGCACGGCATCGACCAGCGCCTCCAGCAGCTTGCTGTCGTGCCGGTTGGCTGGCGAGATCCTCAGGGCGAGCGGGATGCCGTTAGCATCGACGAGGATGTGGCGCTTGGAGCCCGGCTTGCCGCGATCCGTCGGGTTCGGGCCGGTCTCCTCACCCCCCTTTTTGCCGGGACGCTGGCGCTGTCCACCGCCGCACGATCCCAGTTGATGGCGTTGGCATAGCCGAGACGGTCGAGCAGCACACGATGCAGCCGTTCCCACACGCCAGCCCGATGCCACTCGTGCAGACGCCGCCAGCAGGTCATACCCGAGCCGCAGCCCATCTCCACCGGCAGAAGCTCCCAAGGAATACCCGTGCGCAGCACGAACAGGATGCCGGTCAGCGCAGCACGATCGCACAGCCGGGGCCGTCCGCCTTTCGGCTTGGGCGGCTCCGGCGGGATCAGAGGTTCGATGATCGCCCACAAGGCGTCGCAAACAAGAGGGGCTGCCATGCCCCTACCAACCGTTCCCAGCCGGTTTTGTTACGCACTCTTAGCAGCACCGGGAATCTCCGCCGCGCGATGCTGTATGGTCCGCAGGGACAGGCCCGACACACGCGCCGCCTCGGACGCCCCGAAACGTTCCCGTTCCTGTGATTCCGTACTGGAAAGGTCGCTCATGCTTCAGCCTCGCGGCGCGGCGTGCTTGTCGATCGGCTCGCCGCTATCGTCCATCGCGACTCGATGCCCATGCTCAAGCGCGCCACGGGCCTTCAGGCGGTCGTACAGGACGAGATCCCGGACGTCGGCGACATAGGGCAGGGTTACCGGTAGGAAGGGCCGGCGCGATGCCCGCGCCCTCTCCCGCATGTGTTCGTCGGGATGGCTCTCCACCGTGGGCGGCAGATCCACCAGCTCGGCGGCGCGGTAAGCCTCCTCCGCCTCGTTCCAGCGGTACAGCCGGTACCGGACCACCTCCGGATACGCGACGCGCCCGTCGGCCCTGCGCACGGCGCGGATGCGCCGGATGGCAGGCGGTGGAGCCATGGTCGCGCAGGCATCGCAGTGGCGGGCGGCGTGGCGATCCGGAAGGTGGATGGTTGCCGATCCGGCGGCGATCGGCGCGGGCGGGCGCGCCATGCTGTGTGTGATGGATATCATACGTCGACTCCGCAGGATTTCAGGGCGCGCAAGGCGCGCCGGGAGGCGTGGGGAGCGGTACGGCACGAGATGGAGGACAATCCGACGGCGGAGACCGCCGCGGAGGGATCGGGCGTTTTCAGCAGCGGGCCGGCCTCGCCTTCGATCTGCACGACGAAGAGGCCTTCGCGCGGCTGGAAGCCGAGCAGCACGCGGGGTAAATGGACGCTCATGCTGCCCTGGCCCCGCTGTTCGGGTGGCTCATATCCGGGAGACGGATGACCTTGCTCGGCATGGCCGACATCTGCGGCAAGCCGATGCGGGTGCGTTGGACAGATGGATTGGCGCGGGTCATATTCAGAGACCGGAGGGTCTTCCCATGCCTGATACACGGCTCTACGACAGCGACTTCCTTGCCTGGACGCAGGACCAGGCCGGTCGGCTTCGGCGGCTGGCGGCGGAGCGCAGCAACGTCGATCTGGACCTGGAACACCTCGCAGAGGAAATCGAGGAAATGGGCAATGACACCCTGGATAAGATCGAGGGACTCGTTGTCCAGATCATCGGCCACCTGTTGAAGCTGGAGCACTGCCCGGACATTGATCCACGGCGGCACTGGCGCAGCGAGGTAACGGCGTGGCGCAACACGGTGAAGCGTCGAGCCAAGCGGTCGCCAACGGCTTTGAATCGGCTCGATTTGGACGAGCTGACGGAGGACGCCGTGGCGGAATTGACGGCGCTCTACAGCGATCAGGCCTGGGTAAAAGGTCTTCCGACAAGCTGCGCCTACAGGATTGATCAGGTGCTTGACCGCGACTGGTGGCCGGCGAACCGGCACGGCTTGGCGGAGTGATCGCCCATGCCTGATACGCGGCTTTACGACAGCGACTTCTTTGCCTGGACTCAGGATCAGGCCAGCCGGCTTCGGCGGCTGGCGGCGGAGCGCAGCAACGTCGATCTGGACCTGGAGAACCTTGCCGAGGAGATCGAAAGCATGGGGCGCAGCGAGCAGCAGCAACTGGAAAGCCGGTTGACCGTGCTGTTGCTCCATCTGCTGAAATGGCGTTTCCAGCCCGGCCTCCGGGGGAACGGTTGGCGCCTGACGATCAAGGAGCAGCGCAACCGGATCGAGCGCCACCTTCGGAAAAACCCGAGCCTGAAGGCCATGCTCGACGAAACCATCGTCGATGCCTACAGCGATGCGCTGATCGGCGCGGAGCGGGAAACCGGTCTGCCGGAAACGACGTTTCCGAAGGATTGTCCGTGGTCGTTTGATCAGCTGATGGACGACGGCTTCTTGCCCGAAGCGTGAACCGGCGTCCCCGGCTCCATCATCTTGTGCGTCGCCCGAACAGCGCAGGGCGGCGAGGGCGTTCCTAACATCGTCCGCATCGATCTGGCCGGCTGCATGAGCGACGTGCAGCCGGTCTACGAGTCTGTCCAGGCCGCCCGCTAAAGCGGTGATGTCGGCGCGGTTCATAGAGTCTAATGGGAGAGGCATGGTCGGACCTTCCTCGAACCGGCATCGGGAGACGCGCTTTTACAAGCGCCCCCAACGAGCGGTACATTATGTATCGGCCAATATCAATACATAATGTACTGTTTGCGCGCAAGCCGCTAAGCTCATCAGTGCAGTGCGAGGTTGCTGCATACCGTGGTATGCAACCCTATGCTTTTCCGTATCTCCGCACCTACAACTAGATAGTATACGGCAACCGAAGGTTAGGATATTTTGTTGCCGGTTCGTTCCTATTTGGGCTTGCAGTTCAAACAAACGCGAATGTAAACGCGGTGCAGCGAGAAAGGGGATGCCGGTGCGCGGACGTGAGTTGGCTGAAGCGGAGCATATCTTGCGAAGCCTTCCCGATCACGTCAGAAAGCGAATGCTCAACGTGATTCGGGAATATGCTGCTGATCTTCCTGGGCCAACTCCGCCTCAGTCCGAAGCATCTGAAGAATTGCAGCGCGGCGCCGTGGGTGAAGTGTCTTCAAATATTCAACAGCCTCGGCATACTCGGCCTCAGGGTGCTTGTCGTCGCCGAAATAAAGCCACTGCCAAGTAACGCCAAGTTGTGTGGCGAATAGTTTTGCGTTGCGAACCGTGAGGGGACGGTTACCATTCTCGGCGCTACGCACTGTAGCGGCCGAAAAGCCATGCGTCTCTGCAAATTTCTCCGCAGAGCTGTATCCAGCCTTCTTTCGTATGGCTCTCAGGCGTTCGCCTCTGGCCTTTTCATCCTTCATGTGCGGAATTGTATCGTTACGCGACGCGACGGTCCGGTACAAAGCGTATTGCGGCGTGAAAGTACATCATGTACTGTTTTGGCCATGGATGACCTCGACACATTCACCAACGTCATTGATCTCTGGCCGAATGCCGTTGCAATGGGCAACGATGTTGGCGAGACCGGATTGACCGTGCGCGCTTGGAAGCGCCGAAACTCGATACCCGGCGAGAAGTGGCTGAGAGTTGTCGAGGCAGCCCGACGTCGAGGATTTGAGAACGTTACTCTGGAGCGTCTTGCAAAGATCGCCCAGTCTCGCAAGACCCCGGATTCAATCACCGCCATATCAGATGAAATGTCTGCGGAACTCATTGGGCACCCCGCATAGCCGGGGCGCCAGTGGTGGAGCGTAACCGCGTCAAGCGCGTGGCGGTGAAGAAGGGGAAGCAGCATGCATAAGAACTCACATCTGTCGCGTTCGGAAGCATCGCTCGCAAGGCGTGAGCTGGGCAACAGCCATGGCTGAGGGGAAGGGAGAGGCGATGGACGTAGGCAAGACGGCGGAGGGAAATGCTCTGGTGCGAAGGGACCCAGCATGATGGCGCCATTCGTCCACGATGCATCCGGGACACCATACGATGCTGCCGCATTGACTGGGCGTCAGCAGGCAATCCTCGCGCTGTGGCCGGAGTTCCAGGCGGCCGCCGCGATGCGATGGACGAGCCTGGATCAGGTGGTGCGCGCCATCTTCCATGACCGGACCGGTCTTGCCGATCTGCCCGACGACGAGGCCGACCAGTTGGAAGCCTTGCTGAAGACGGCCATCACCCGCCTGCACATGGTCGCGCCGGCACGGCGCCGGCCGCCTCCTTCCCGGAGCTGCGGGCGAGGCTGGGCATCGAGCACCCCACACGATTCGAAATCCGACTCCTACCTCTGGCTTCGCTGCGCGCTCCGCGGCGCCGTCTCCGGCTGCCCGCGCGCTGCCACGTCATACCGTGCCCGTGCGGGCGCGGTGCATCCCTGACACCGATCGGAGGGCCATCGATGCCACGCGCTCCCCCCAGTTCCCTCGGAGGCTGATCGCCTGATCATTCCTGCGTCTGTGCACCGCTCAACCCATGAGCGGAGCAGAGAGGTTTTCTGCCGCAGCCGCGTCCCAACGTGGCTGTGAACGGGGAAGATCTGCACGCGGAATGAACCGGGGTCGATCACCTCGAATCGCGGCCGCTCGTCCGGCCAGCATCGTCCAGGGCACTTGAATCCCACGTCGGTCGGCTGGCCGGCGTACGGGAAGACTTGTGTCCTCATCAACAACACGGCTGCGCAGGGCGTGGCCGTGAACGGGAGGGCTTTCGCTTTGACGACACCAAGGGCACCGCCCTGAGCTGGGGCGGCCTTGCGACCGGCCGCCCCAGGACTGCGCTCAGGAACCGTTCAGGCGCCCGGCCTTGACCACCGGTGCGAACGGGGACGTGTGCGCCGCCATCATACTTCAACCGCGACTCGATTGCGACTCGATTGCCGTCATTTCCGGCCACGGATGCGTGCGCCTTGATGACGGCTGAACCGCCGGCTGGTCAGGGGATCGCCGGAGACGGGACAGGTGCGCCATGAGCGAAGCGAACGCAGAATTTCGCAGAATCGTTGGACGGTTTCAGGCGGCGATCCGCGCCAATCCACGGCTCAAGCTGCGCGACAAGGTGGTGGCGTGGGCGATGCTGGATCGCCTCGACCGTCAGGGCTTTGCGGCCAGCGGGGAGCTGACGGTGTGGGATGCCGTCGGCGTCGAGGCCCTGGCCGCCGACACGTCGCTGTGTGAGCGCGACGTGGTGCGGGCACGGGCGGCCCTGCGCCAGGAACGGGTGATCGAAGACGTTGGGAGGCCGGCGAAGGGACGCCCCGCGCAGGTTCGGTTCAACCGGGCTTGGCTGGAGCGCCGCGAGGTCGGCGAAGCGACAACGGAGGACACGGGTGTCCCGGACTCCGGAGTCCTCGGTGCCCATGAACGGAGGACTCCGGCGCCGGCAACGGAGGACAAAACCCCCGCCCAACGGAGGACACCGGAGTCCTCCTATCCTTGTAACCTTGGAATCAACCTGGCGCGCGCAGGCACGCCGGCACCCGCACGCACACGCGAAGGCGCCCTGGCCGCGGTGCTGGCCGCCCACCTCTCGCCGACCGAAATGCGATGGTTCGAGGGCGTGGCCATCGAGCTCGACGGTGGCTCGGCGGTGCTATGGGTTCCCAACGCTTTTCAGCGGGATTGGATCGACGCACGGCTTGCCGATCGGCTGAAGGGCGCGCTCGGCGTCTACAGCCTCGAGGTGCGTGTGGGCGCCCCGCCGGCGATGTCCCCGGCCAGAACGCGACCGACGTTGCACGCCGTCGCCGGGGGGAGGGCATGAGCCATGGCGGGATCGTTCGCATGCGAACAGGCCGGGAGTGGCTGAAGGCTTGGCGCGCTCTTCTCGCTGGGGCGCGCTTCGATCCCCGTGTCGCCGCCAGCCTCATCCACAGAACCGAGAGCCAGCCCGCCGCGGCGTTGCAGTCACAGCGGCGGGCCTCCACCCCTCAGCATAGGGACATGAAGATGCCGAAGGACGGCAATCCATTAGATAGTTCGCCGGTCGGCCGGTGCACATGCGTGGTCGAACGGCAGGTCATCCAGCACATCGTCGTGCATTCGGTAAACCGTTCACCGGTGAACGGTTTGGGCGGGAGGGCTGGGCGGTGAGAAAGGTCCTGGTCACCCAAGGTAAGGGCGGCGGCCCGAAGACCGCCACCGCGCGCAACCTGGCTGTCGCCGCTGCGGTGGCCGGTCAGCGGGTCGCCACGCTGGACACCGACCCGCAGGGCTCCCTGACCTACTGGCACAGCCGGCGACCGCAGGAGGCGACGCCGATCGAGGCCGGTCAGATGCCCTTGCCGCGGATCGTTGGGACTCCAGTGCCGATCGCCGGCATCGATCTGCTGATCATCGACACGCCGACGGCGGTGGAGTTCTTCCCCGAGGCGACCGCCATCCTGTTCGACTGCGCGGATCTGGTCCTGGTGCCGGTGCGTCCCGGCCCGGAGGACCTGGTCAGCATGGAGGGCATGATGCCCTACATCCGGTCGCGGCGCCGGCCGACGCGCCTCCTCCTCAGCCAGACCACCCGAAGCCGCGACACGGCGGAAGCGCGCGAGCGTATTCAAGACTTCGGGGCGGTGGTTCCGGTGGAGATCCCGCACCTTCAAGAAGTGCCCCGCACCTTCACGCTGGGCCTGGGCACCGCGGAGATTTCCGGGACGCGCACCGGCCCGCTGTTCACCGATCTCTGGACATACATCGCTGCCGAATTGGGGAAAACGCCATGATGAAGATGAACGCCCGCCAGCTCGGCAACACCCGCCTCGCCATGCTGAACAAGCCGCGCGAACTGGCCACCCGCGCAGAGTTCGCCGAGGATATCCGGCGCAACTGGATGAACGCTCTGGAGGCCACCGTCCAGGTCGGCCGACGACTGAACGAGGCCAAGGAGAAGCTGCCCCACGGCGAGTACGAGGCTATGGTGGAGCAGGATCTGCCCTTCAAGCCGGCGACCGCGCGAAAGCTGCGCGAGGTGGCGACGTTCGTGGACTCCGGCAAGGTGCCGCTCGAGCAACTGCCGGAGGCGTACAGCACGGTTTACGCCATCGCCACCATGCCGGAGGAGCGTACCCCTCCGCCGAGGGCCACCTTGTGATCGAGCGGGGAAGCTGAATCATGGGGCCTGTCCCTATGGCTATCCCTATGGCAGTCCCTATGACTATCCAACGCGTCGAGGTGATCACGGGCCTGGAGCGGCGACGGCAGTTCAGCGACGAGGAGAAGCTGCGGCTGGTCGAAGAGGCGTTCCAGCCGGGCGTCAAGGCGACCGAAGTTGCCCGGCGCCTTGGCGTGGACGTCAGCCTGCTGTACCGCTGGCGCCGCCAGTTCTTCGGTCAGCAGCCCCGGCTGCCCGCCTTCATGCCGATCACCGTCGCCACCGACGCTCCGGCACCGGAGGAGGTGGCGGAGCCGACAGCGGCGCCCGCAGCCCCACCAGCCGGTCTCATCGAGGTCGAGTTCGCGACGGCGCGCTTGCGCATCACCGGCCCGGTCGATCCGGCCCTGGTCGGCACGGTGATCGCCGCGCTGTCGGGACGGTCGGCATGATCCCGGTGCCCTCGGGCGTTCGGGTCTGGCTGGCCGGCGGGGTCACCGACATGCGCTGCGGGATGAACTCGCTGGCGCTGAAGGTCCAGGAGGGTCTTGGCCGCGATCCTCATGCCGGCGATTTATACGTCTTCCGTGGACGTCGCGGCGACATGGTGAAGTGCCTGTGGCATGACGGGCTCGGCATGTCGCTTTACGCCAAGAGGCTTGAGCGGGGCCGTTTCATCTGGCCCAGCCCGGCCAGCGGAGCCGTGGCCATTTCCGCGTCCCAGTTCGCGTATCTGCTCGACGCCATCGACTGGCGCAACCCGCAGCAAACCTGGAGGCCGCGCTCGGCCGGATAGGCTGCGGCACAGTGAATCAACCCGCCGCTCTCCGGCGGGAAGAGCGAGGATTGGTGCGGGTTTCCGGGTACAATCCGGCCCCATGGACGCCCTGCCCGACGACATCGACGCCCTGCGCGCCGCGCTGATCGAAGCGCATGGCCGAGCTGCGTTGGCCGAGGCGGACGCCGCCCAGGCGCGGGCCGAACGGTCCAGCGACCAAGCGCTGATCGCCACCCTGAAGCTCCAGATCGAGAAGCTCCAGCGCGACCTCGACGGCCGTCGCTCCGAACGGACCTCCCGGTTGCTCAACCAGCTCGAATTCCAGTTGGAGGAGGCGGAGGCAAGCGTCGGCGAGGACGATCTGGCGGTGGAGCGGGCGGCCGAGGTGACCGGCGCGGCCCGCATCACCCGTAAGGCGCCGTCGCGCAAGCCGTTCCCGGCGCACCTGCCGCGTGAGCGCGTCGTGATCCCGGCGCCGGCGGTGTGCCCATGCTGCGGCTCGACCCGGCTGTGCAAGCTGGGTGAAAGCGTGACCGAGACGGCCGAGCGCATCCCAGCACGCTGGAAGATCATCCAAACGGTGCGTGAGAAATTCTCCTGCCGGGACTGCGAGACGATCAGCCAGCCCCCGGCACCGTTCCACACCACGCCGCGCGGCTGGGCGGGGCCGAACCTGCTGGCCACGTTGCTGTTCGAGAAGTTCGGCCAGCATCAGCCGCTGAACCGCCAGTGCGAACGCTTCGCCAAGGAGGGCATGGCGATCAGCCTGTCCACCGCGGCCGACCAGGTGGGGGCGGCCTGCGGCGTGCTGAAACCGCTGCTCGACCGGCTCGCAGCGCATGTGCTGGCGGCGAAGCGGTTGCACGGCGACGACACGACCGTGCCGGTGCTGGCGAAGGGCAAGACCGACACCGGCCGCATCTGGGTCTATGTGCGCGACGATCGCCCCTTCGCGGGCGCGGCGCCGCCGGCGGCGCTGTTCCACTACTCCCGCGACCGTGGCGGTGGGCATCCCGAGGCGCATCTGGCCGGGTGGGCGGGGGTGCTGCAGGCCGACGCCTATGCCGGGTACAACCGCCTCTACGACGCGAGCCGCCAGCCGGAGCCCGTGGCGGAGGCCCTGTGTTGGGCGCACGCGCGTCGGAAATTCTTCGAGCTGGCCGACATCGCCGCCAACAAGCGGCGCGGCAAGGGAGCGCCGCCGATCTCCCCGCTGGCGCTGGAGGCGGTGCAGCGCATCAACCCGCTGTTCGACATCGAGCGCGAGGCGCTGGGGCGTTCGGCGGCCGACCGTCTGGCGCTGCGCACCGAGCTGTCCAAGCCCCGGATCGAGGAACTGGAGACCTGGATGCGGGCGGCCCGGGCCGGGATGTCGAAGCACGCGCCGGTGGCCAAGGCGATGGACTACATGCTGACCCGCTGGGAAGGCTTCACCCGCTTCCTGCGTGACGGAGGGTCTGCCTGACCAACAATGCCGCCGAACGAGCGTTGCGCGGCATCGCTCTGGGCAGACGGGCATGGCTGTTCTGCGGCTCGGATCGAGGCGGGCAGCGCGCTGCCGCCATGTACAGCTTGATCGTGAGCGCCAAGATGAACGACATCGATCCCCAGGCGTGGCTGGCCGACGTCCTGGCCCGCATCAACGATCTGCCGCAGACGAAGCTGCACGAGTTGCTGCCCTGGGAATGGAAGCGGCTGCACGAGACGACCACGGCGATCTGAGGAACCATGGCCAGAACCCGCAACCTCGTGACCATGGAGCGCGTCGCCGAGATCCTCGGCGAGGACGTCGAATGGCTGATCGACATCGCCATCGAGTTGGAGCCGGAGGACGGTTGCCTGACCGTGTTCGGCCCAGGCGAGCAGTGGTTCTATGCCCTGAGCGAGGATGGTGTCGAGAACCTCAAGGAACTGATCCAAATCCACCGAACGGGACGCTGACCGTTTCGATCCGCACCTGCGTCACTCACCGGATGCGTACGGTCCTGGGCGCCCAGCTCCGCGGCCTCCTCGCCCTGCTACCGGGCGGCGCGCTGGGCTTGGCGATCGCCGCTTTCCTGGTGATCGTCGCCGGCGTGTTGGCCTACCAGCGCTGGGTGGCCAGCCGGGAGTCCGCGTGATGTGGGCTGGTCTCGTCTCCATCGTCTCGGGCTGGTGGGTGCGCCTGGTGCCCGTCATGATCGCCGCCGGCGCCGTGCTGGCGGCGGTCGCCGCCTGGGGTGCTGCCCAGCGCCAGGCCGGCCGGCGGGACGCCGCCGCCGAGTCGGCCACCGATGCCCTTCACAACGCCGAGGTTCGCCATGAGATCGAGGATGCTGTGCGCCGCACTGGCGGTGCTGCTGAGCGGCTGCGCGACGGCTGGTCCCGCGACTGAGGGCTGCGCGGCGTGGCGCCCGATCTATGTCAGCCGCGCCGACAAGCTGAGCGAGGGCACGGCGGAGCAGATCCTGGCGCACAACCTCACCGGGGCGCGGCTCTGCGGTTGGACATCTATCTAATGAAGTTGTTCGTTAGCGAACTGTTCGCCCAATGACAACGCCCATTGGTCCTCAACTCCGAAGAGGTTGCTGTTATTTACGTGGCGCCTGCGCTGGGAACGTCGGCGACATCGCCCGCAAGGTCCTGGCCCGCGTCGAGCGGCTGGAGGGCGACGACAATGACGACGCCGAGTAACGACCCGGCCAGCGCCGTCAGCACGCGGGCCGCGTCGCTGGCGCCGTCCACCTTGAACGCCGACCGGCGCGAGGTGGAGGTAACCGCTTCATCCGGCGCCGACGTGCGGCGCGTGGGCATGCGGCCGGATGCGACTTGGGGCGCTTGGAGGGAGCGCCTCGACGTTGCCGGGGTGGATCTCTCCCGGTTCACCGGCGCGTCCGTCCTTCGCGACCATCGGCCATCCACCGATGCCGTTGTCGGTTCGGTTCTCAGCGCGCGGAAGGCCGGTGGAGAACTCCGCGCCATGCTGACCTTCGATACGACCGACGCGGGCGAGCTGGCGTTTCAGCAGGTTCAGCAGGGTTCGATCCGTCAAGTCTCGCTGGGCTACTTCGTGCAGGAATGGGCCGCGGGTCCCTCCGACGACATCGCCGAGCCGCTGTTCATCGCGCGGCGCTGGCAACCCGTCGAAATCTCCATCGTCGCAATCGGCGCCGATCCTGCGGCGCGCACCCGTAGTGCAGAGGGAACCATCATGAGCACCCAGACCACCCCGGCGCCGGCGCCGCAGCACCAGCCCGCTCCCGCCACGGACACTCGTGCGGAGCTGCTCGACCACATTCTTTCGCGGGCGACCTGCCCGCAGCTCGCGCTTCCGCCCGACATGGTCCAGCGCGCCGCGGCGGACCCGACGATGACGATCCAGCGCTTCAACGAGATGGTGGTCGATCACGTCGCCGCCAAACCGTCGAACCAGCGCAACATCAACCCGCACGTCCAGATGTACGACAGCTACGATGACCCCGTGACGACGCGGGCGTTCATGGCCGAGGCCCTGGCCGCGCGCTTGGCGCCCGGCCTGGTCAAGCCGGGCGAGCGGGCGCGGGAATATATGGGCTGCTCGGCCATGGGCATGATCGGCGAGCTGCTGGCCGCGCGCGGCGAGAACGTGAACCGGCTGAACACCAAGGAGCTGATGAAGCGCGTCCACACCACCAGCGACTTTCCGCTCTTGCTGGAAAGCGCGGCGAACAAGGTGTTGCTCGCGCAGTACGCCGCGGCGTCGCCGACCTATCGGCTGTGGGCGGCCCGGCGCGGCTTCAACGACTTCAAGCCGGCGAAGTTCCTGCGTGTGGGCGACTTCCCGAGCCTCAAGCCCATGGCGGAGGTCAGCGAGCTGAACTACGGCACGATGAGCGAGAACCGGGAAACCGTGTCGGCGAAGGAATACGCCAGCGGCATCATCCTGAGCCGGCAGACGCTCGTGAACGACGACCTGGGTGCGCTGGGTGATTACGCCATGATGATCGGCGTCCGCACCGCCGCGGATGAAAACCGCATGGTCTACGGGCTCCTGAACAGCAACCCGGTCCTCGCCGACGGAAAGGCCCTGTTCCACGCTGCTCACGGCAACCTCGCCGCCGGCGCGGCGATCAACGTGGAGAGCGTTGGGAAGGCCGTGGCGCTGCTGCGGAAGCAGAAGAGCCTCGACGATATCCCGCTCAACCTCGCCCCGCGCTTCCTTGTGGTCGGACCGGACGGCGAGTTGGCCGGGCGCCAGCTCCTGGCCGCCATCGTCGCGAACCAGTCCAGTGCCGTGAACCCCTGGGCCGGGCTGATGGAGCTGGTGGTGGATGCGAACATCGAAGGCACCGCGTGGCACCTGTTCGCCGATCCGTCGCTCTGCCCCTCAATCGTATTCGGCTATGTCGGCGATGCAGAAGGGCCGCAGATCCTCACCGAGTCCGACTTCGACACGCAAGCGGTCAAGGTCCGTGCCTCCATCGATTTCGGCTATGGCGCCATCGACCACCGCGGCGCGGTCAGGAACCCCGGCGCCCCCGCGAGCTAAGGGGCGCTGCACAGAATGCGCGGCGATCTCGAGGGCGACACGGCCAGCCCAACAACGGAAAGCTCAATCCCTCCGCGCGACCGACTGGGGTCGGTGTCATGGGGTCAATTGGGCGAGGCCGCTCCTACCTCCGGCGCCGTGGCGCCGCCCACCTTCGCAGGTGACCGATGAGCGACATTCGCATTGCGGAACTGACCGCTGAGCGGCACGCCGAGCTATCCCGCCGGCTGCAGGATTCCGGAACCGCCAGCACCGTCGCCGCCGCGGGGGCGGGGCGCATGAAGGGTGCTATGGGCAACCTGGGGCTCCAGCTCCAGGATGTGGCGGTTCAGGCGCAGATGGGCACGTCCGCCTTCGTGATGCTGGCGCAGCAAGGTCCGCAGATTGCTTCTGCCTTCGGCCCGGCGGGGATTGCCATCGGTACCGTCGTGGCAATCGCTTCCGTCGCGGCCGGCGCGCTGTTCGCGCTGTTCGCGCTCAGCGATGAGACCAAGAAGTCGGCGAAGGAAATCGACACCTTCGGCGACGTGCTGGGGATCTTCGAGGGGCGGGCGAGGGAATCCGGCGCCGCCATTGACACGTTGACGGACAGCTACCGCGCCCTTGGCGGGGAGTTGCGCGCCCTCTCCAAGCTCGCCCTGCAGGCTGATATAGCCACCCTGACCGAGAAGCGGGCGAAGGACCAGAAGTCGGCGTGGGACGCCATCCGCAACGCCACCATGTCCGGTGCGCAGGATGTTCCGGCGGCGCTGGGTGCCCTGCAGCAACTCGGGCAGGACAAAGACCTTGCCGCGTTCATGGGCAAGCTGCAGGCGCTGAACGCGCCGGGTGCGGTGAAGCTGATGCGCGACGAGGACGTGCGCGCCCTCTTGGAGACCCGCCTGCAGTATGCCGCGCACATCGGCGTGTCCAACCCGACGCTCACGCGCTGGGTGAAGCGGGGAATGCCGGTGCGGGACGATGGGCTGCTCGATGTCGAGGCGGTGGAGATCTGGCGGAAGGCGAACGAGTCCCGGCTCCTGGCGGAGAGGGTGAAGGGGTAGAGGGGAGGTTCGGGCGGGCGACCGGCCCGAGCCTCTACGGCACGGACGAGCGGCCGGAGGGAGGTATCTGAACTGCCGGTGCTTGAGGCAAGCACATTTCCTGTGCATTGTATCTCGGAGCGAAAGATCGCCGCTTCCGCGAGCTGCAAAGTGCCAAGGATAGCGTCGAGGGTATCCATGACCTGCGGGTGCATTCCCGTGGCGTTGAGATGGCGTGCTTATTGTGACCGGAGATCGCGATGCGGGATGGTTTTGAAGAGTATTTTGACCTTTCGGAAGGGGAGTTGAAGCAGCTATGGGGTAACTGTTTATTTGTTTTCGATACAAACGCACTCCTTTCGTTGTTTAGGGATAAGAAAAGTACTTCAGATGACTTAATAAATGTCATAAGGAGCCTTGATGGGCGCATTTGGCTGCCTCATCAAGTTGCTCTAGAATTTCACAGGAACCGTGCTGGTGTTATTATTGGTAATAAAAAGATATATCAACCACTTCGAAACGCAATAGAAGCGGCTCGCGGTGAAGCTCAAAAATCCCTAAAGAAAAGCATTGATGGATTTAAGCATCACCCCGTTATGACTGTCTCTGAAGCGGTAATGTTCATAGACAACAAGTTTAACAGCATTATTAGCGATATAGACGTTATGGAGAAATCTAGCCCGCAAGAAGAGCATTATCAGGATGTGTTCCAATTTATTGTTGAAGCATTTAGCAACGCAACAGGACTTCCTTATTCAGAAGAAAAAATAAAAGAAGTTTTAGATGACGGCAAAAAAAGTTGCGAGGCAAAGATCCCGCCCGGCTATATAGACTTTAAGGAGAAAGAAGATTTACCTCTTCAGCAGAGGATTGGAGACTACATTCTGTGGCAGCAAATGATTGATCATTCTGCTGTCGTGCAGCGACCTGTTATATTTGTTACGGATGACGTCAAAGAGGATTGGTGGAGAGAAGTTAAGGGTGAAAAGATTGGGCCAAGATTAGAGCTTGTGCGGGAATTCATGAACAAATCTTCACAGAGGTTTTATATCTATACAAGATATAGATTTTTAGAGCGCGCTCGTGAGTTTCTTAATGTGAAGGTTAAAAACGAAACTATTGATGATGTTAAAATAACATCTATTGATAAATATACCGGCGACGACGAAAGCCTTGTCGCGCCTGAAGTCAGTTCTTTTATGGTTGATGTTGAGGAGTATATTAATTTTAGAGATCATCACATGAAGTCAAATCCGGTAAGCGACAACATGCCTAAAGGGTACAGGGCATTTGAGGCTTACGCTGGATATTATAAGATAAAAAATCTTGAGAAGAAAAAGGAGGAATTGCAAGAAAAAATAGGAATAACAGCAAAAAGACGTAAGTATAGAAAAGCAATAGGAGATATAGATAGGGCTCATCAGGAGTCGCAGCGCCTTATAGATCTTGGGAAGGAATTGGATAAAGTTGTCGACGAGTTATACGAATCAAGGAAAAAATATGGAATGAGTTATTTTATTGATGATGAAGATGAGGCTATAGGCGATTGAGGTAGTTAGATCGCCATGCTGTCAGTAAGGTGGTTTCGGTTGGGTTCATAATTGCACATTTCAGCCAACGGGCCTCGACAAACCACTGCGATCTTAGAGGTTTCAGGCTGCCCACCCAGCTTTGGACCGATAAACGCCCACTGCCGCCGCCGGCCAGCCTGTACAGCAGGGAAGGCCGGCGCCGCACCCCGATCCCCTCGGGGCACTCACCCGCCGGACTGGAGCTTCTGTCCCTGCATTGTGATGATCGGAACGCAGCTCGACAGCCGGGCGGGGAGGGGCGGTGTTCCGCCTCCTTCTGCGCTGGGGGTGTCGCTTGAACCGACACCCTGTCAGCCGCTACCCGATAGATCGCGCTCCGGTGGGGCGTGGATGCGGCCTGAGGCGGAGGGGCAATCTCTGGTCCTTCCGACTTGGGCGAGTTGGGTGGGCTTCCGAGGGCGTTGCAACGTGTGTAGCGAAGCTCAGGCTTGACGGCCATGCAGCGCGCCGGTTTGTCTTCCTTATGGTTCTTGCCTGGGGGCGGATATGGCATTGAGCGACGCATGTTCCGAATTCATCAGCGAGGTTGACGAGGCTGCGCGCCGGTTGGCCGAGGCTGTGCATTGGTATGCCGCGCCCGGCATGCCGCTCAGCTATGGGGAGGAGATCGACGCATTGCGTCGGGCTTGCGCCAAGGTCGATGCATCGCCTCTCGATCCGGAAGCCCGCGCCGAGCTGCTGCGCCTTGCGGTGGCTGTGCTGCGCTACCTCGACACTCCGCCGGACGCTCCTCAGCTACAGCAACGCCGATCCGAGATGGAGACCCTCATCCGCCTCCTGCAGGCGGGCCTCAGCGCGGAGGATGCTGCCGAGGTGCCCGCGGTCATCAAAGACGTGGCGCAGGAGAATGAGCGTACTGCGGCGGCGGCTGCGCGCCTTCGGGCGATGTTGAGCAAGCTCGGGAAGCCGGCCTATGACGTGGCAATCAAGGTCATCAGCGATATCGCGTCTGCGACGGCAAAGAGGTTCCTGGGGCTCTGATCGGCCGCATCGGGTGGGGCCGGGCTGCTGGTACCCAACATGAAGAAGCCCGCCGGGTCTCCCGCAGCGGGCTATTTCATGGGCGGTGGGTTGCGCTCTGGCGGACGGTGGGTGCGGTCTGCGGGGAGGGGCGAGGTGAGTGGCGCAACCATCAACACGCTGTGCGACACTTCTGAGGACAGAAACACACGGAAGGATCAACGAGATCGTAAACTCTTCCCTTCCATGGCGGATAAAGCGTCGGTCTCATTCCATGGATTGTGAGTTAAAGGAAATTATTCGATTGATACTGCAAAATCAGTTTCGTGTACCCTTGCACGGTTTACGGACACGTGGGATAGTTCCGCGTCGCTTTGTATTGAACGAACAATGATGTCAGAAAGAATTTGAGCTGACCGTGCGCCAATAACAACTCCCGTGATGCAGTCGGCAGGCACCTTAAACAGATATAATAGAGGATTGTCTTGGTTTGGCTCTTTATCGGCATGGGCGAGCGGTGCAATCATCCTCCATTCACATTCGTATGACCAATCTATGCTTTTCGTAAACAGAACGTCAAAATAGGTCATGTTAAAAAAGCTTCTTGAGGGACGTTCTTTGGAATACAATACCTTTTTAATGTTATAATATTCATTCTCCGTGCCGCGCTTGAAGAATTGATGGTCTCCGTTAAACTCCACGACAAAGCCGCGATGGCAGTTTGCGTAATGAGACCACATCAGTAGGTTTTCTCTTTTTTCGGAAAGGCATAGCATTCCTATAGTTTTAGTGTATTCTGAAACCTTTCCTTTAAACCTAGCCTCCCATCCTTCATGCTGGTAACTTGCGGACATTCTTTCCGCAAACTGCGCTCTCTCGCGATTGCTCATTCTCTTCAGCTTTCTCCTCAACTCTCTTACTCTGGAATCTGTTACGGATTCATCAGAAGTTGCTATAGCTTTCTTTGTCTTATTACCCACCCTTCCGTATTTGATATCAGAAATTACATCTTCATCTAGCGCTCCATTGAAAGAAGGAAGCGCTTCAAAAGGGTCGTTTAAAGCGGTTGGCTGAGTGAAGCGGATTAGACGATGATTGAAAAAATCAGATCTTTCGTCTCCAAAGTACTTATAGAGTTTCATTTTTATTTCCTTGGTTGCGGTGTTGTTCAATATTGTTGCGATGACACTGTATGGATATCTCTTTTCGAAAGCCGTTCATGTTCTATGTTTCCGCAATCGAACGCCTGCACCGCTCCCGTTCTCCGGGATAAACTCGACCCCGGCGGTCTCCAGGGCGGCGCGGATTGCTGCGAGGGTGGCAGGCTTCAACTCTTCCCCACGCTCAAACCTCGAAATGGTTTGCGTCGAGACATTGGCCGCTTCGGCCAACTCCCTCACTCCGAGGCCCGTAGCGACGCGGGCCATCTTGCATTGGACAGGTAGCACCGTCACAACCCTGTTGTGATTTTGGTTGACGGGTTATGTTAACAGTGTTGTGATTGTTGGGCAAGAGAAGCGGCCGAACGGGGTGCGGCAACACTCCGCCCGGCCTGACCAAAACCCGACCTGACTGGAGGACGGATCATGGCTGATTCCGACGATACTACCCTTTTGCCCGGCGCCGGCCGGCATTCCACGTCCACCAACAACAGCGACCACACCGTGACGTCCAGCGGCTCCAACGTCGTCAGCTCCGGCACCCGCTGGCCCTGCCCTGGCCCGTCCACCATCGTCCCGATGCTGGGCATCCCGTTCCGGGACGCCGCCGCGCGAATCGCCGCGCTGGTGAAGGAGCAGGACGCGCTGCCCGACACGCCCGAGGCGGACGCCCGCTCGGACGAGATCACCGAACAGTGGGAGGTGCTGGGCCGGGCGGTTCTGGGCTCCATCCCCCGCACGCCCGCCGACAGCGTGGCGGTGATCGATACCGCGCTCTGCCCGGCTATCGGGCCGAACATGGATCGCGCCACCAAGGATCTGTTCCAACGGGTGCGCGGCGTGCTGGTCCAGGCGGCGCTGGAGGCGGTGCAGCGGGAGGAAGGTCCGGCCAGCAAGGCGACCGGCGGAAACGCTTCCACGATGATCCCCGGCATCGGCCTGACCTTCACCGATGCCGCCGCCCGCGCCGCGACTCTGATCGAGGCGCAAAACAATCTGCAGGGCAGCGAGCATCCCGACGCCGAAGCCGAGCGCGCTCTGCTGTCCGGCGAATGGGGCAAGCTGATCTTCGCCATCCTCTCCACCGAACCCTCCACCTTGGCGGATGCGGTGGCTGTACTGGACCGGCTCGCCTGCCCGCACACCGGCATCGGCGGGACCGACATTGAGGTTGAGGCACTCACCCGCCTCCGAGACCTGCTGACTCGGCTGGTTGAGCAGCAGGAGGACAGCGCCGACCGCGGCCAGTTCATTGCCGACGTCCGCCGCTGGCTGGCACTGGAAGAGGATTCAACGCCCGAAGGCGCCGCAGCCTCCGCGACGCTCGCCCGGCAGATCGCAACCTACCAGGGCGAGCCGACCGTTGCCATGGCCGCCAAGGCCCTGCTGCTGTGGGCAGGACACTCGGAAGGGTTTGACGCCGCGCTGGGCAAGCTCCGTCGTCCGCCGGCTGTTGCCGTGGCGACGAACGAAGAGAACGCGCTGCTATTCGGACTCGTGCATGATGCGCTGCGCGCAGTGCCGGAACTGGGGTCGGTGATGGCTGAGCCGACCAACGAGACGGAGAGCTTCAGCGCGGGGGTGGCCGCCTTCGACGGCGCCGCGGAGAAGGCGCTGTGCATGCCCACCGCTCCGACGCTGGCCATGTTGGAGGCCGGAGCCACGGCGGGCGGGATCGACCTGGAGCAGGCCCGCACGATCTACGCCGCCATGGTGGTGGCCTTCGCGAAGGAAGCGGCGTGATGGGCGCCGTGCACTTTCTCACCAACGGCAGGGGCGCCCAGCACCCCGCCGGAGGGCTTCACCTGCAGCGCCTGCCGATGGGCGCCGCGGTGGATTGGCAGGCCGCCGTGATGATGGAGTGCCGCCGGCAGGGCGCCCTGTCGCCTGGGCTGTTCGCCTACCTGGAGCGCGCCGGCCTGTTGGAGCGATGCACCTTCCTCGCGTCGGACGGCGCCGCTGATCCGCTGCGCTTCCGCTACCTGGGCGCCCCGACGCGGAACTTCTTCGGTCGGGGCTGGGCGCGGCAGATGGCCGGGCGGCCCGATCAAGACGATCCGCACCACGTCTTGGCTGAGGGGTTCGCCGCGGAGTACCTGGAGGCGATGGAAGGTGGCGTGCCGGTGCTGAACCGCGTCGTCATCTCCGGCCTGTCCGCGGCACCGCTGGTTTACCAGCACGCCCTGATCGGGTGGAAGGAGCGGACTGGCCGGCGCGCGGTGCTTTGCTGCATGCATGTGCCGGCGGTAGCTGGGCAGGCCTGACCGGCCATGTTACGCTGAAGGGGTCCGCCAGTGGCGGGCTCCTTCGGATTGTAGTGCGAGAATGTCCACCACCATCCACGACCATTTGACGTTCAGTTGATGGGTATGATGATGGGTACGTTTTGGAAGTGCTTCTTAATGCTTTGTTTTACAACAAATGTTGCCGGACATCCCCTCCGCCATCTTTCCTGACAGCTCCCAAAGCATTGATTTTTCTGACTTTTTGACCGCGCCCAACGGCCACGGTAATACACGTTGGTATCACACGTTGGCGATGCACGGTATCACACGCGAGCGGGCGTATGGTAGGTCCATCGCGGAGACGGCGCTTGTGAGGTTGTTCATCCCTGTTCCCATAAGTGGAAAGCATCAATCTCCGCCTCGACCTCAATGACCTTCTGTTCAGCCACCTGACGGGCGGACTCAGCGGCAACCCGCGCCTCCTTGCTGTCCGCAGCAAGGCGGAGGGCTTCAGCGAAGGTCTGCGGAAGACGGAACGGAGGGACAGCCTGGATGAGCCCGCGCTCATAGGCGTCAAACTTCTGGATCACCTGAACGGTCATCTGCGCACCGAATTGCCGCTGGCGGCGCTCACTATGGCCCTCCAGCGCCAGCGGCCGGCCCCCGGCCTTCTGCACCCTTCCGACCGCGGATGCCAATACGCCTCGGCGGCCTACCGCAAGGCCTTGAAAAGCCACGGCATTACCCCGTCGATGAGCCGCAAGGGGAACTGCTGGGACAACGCGCCGATGGAAAGCTTCTTCGGGAGCCTGAAATCGGAGCTCGTCCACCATCACCGGTACGCGACCCGTGAGGACACCAAGCGGGACCTGTTCGGCTACATTGAAGGCTACTACAATCGCCAACGCCTGCACTCGGCGATTGGCTACATCACCCCTGAGCAGGCCGAGCGACAGGCCGCATAACCCGGTGTCCACTGCTTCAGGGGAAGCCCAGGCAGGGATGCCTGAAGAACTCTGTTATCTTTACCGAGTCGCCCCGTATTGGAGACCCCCAGCGCCGTGTTGCATGTGTGTCGCATGGAATTTATTGCAACGCCTGTAAAACGTTGATTTTCCTTGGTTTGGGTCGGAAGCGTGTTGCAACACGCCGAAACAGAAAAGCCCACCGGGACGGCGGGCTTATGTGATTGATTTTCAAGGTTTTGGAGTTGGTTGGGGGACTAGGATTCGAACCTAGGCTGGCGGAGTCAGAGTCCGCTGTCCTACCGCTAGACGATCCCCCAGACCGTCGCCGAGGCGGCGCTGTGCCGCATCCCGTCGTGGGCCGCCCTTTTAGCAAAGCGGATGATGCTTGTATAGCTCTTTTTTCGAGTCCAAGCCACCGGTGTGGGCGTGCGGATACAATTCAATGCCAATCGTGGGCTTTCGCTGGGACGTGAAACCGGGTTAAGATGACTCCCTTAAGCATGGCGGGGAGGAGACGTGGACCTTCAGGTGCACAGTGAACGGCAGAACGACACCGGACGGTTGCGTTCGTCGGCCCCTGCGCGCCCGGTCTTCGCGGCCCTCGACCTTGGCACCAACAATTGCCGCCTCCTCATCGCCCGACCGATTCCCGGGGGCTTCCGTGTCATCGACGCTTTTTCGCGGATCGTCCGGCTGGGCGAAGGGCTGACGCGGAACGACCAGTTGTCCGATTCGGCGATGGAACGCACCCTTGCCGCCTTGAAGATCTGCGGGTCCAAGATCGAGCGGCGCGGCGTCACCGCGGCGCGCGCCGTGGCGACCGAAGCCTGTCGCCGCGCCCGGAACTGCAGCGAGTTCGTCGATGCGGTGGAGCGGGAGACCGGCATCGCCATCGAGATCATCTCCAGCCAGGAAGAAGGGCGTCTCGCGCTCGCCGGCTGCGCGTCCCTGCTCGATCCGAACGTCCCCTATGCGGTGGTGTTCGACATCGGCGGCGGCTCGACCGAGCTGATGTGGCTGGCGGTCGAGCGGGGACGGCCCCCGCGCATCCTCGACCAGACCTCCATCCAATGCGGCGTCATCGGCCTGACCGAGCAGTTCGGCGGCGCGAACGCCGATCGCGGCATGTACCGGCGCATGGTGGAGGAGGTGGCGTCGGCCATCGCCTCCTTCGAGGCGCGCAACGGCATCCGGGAACGGGTGCTCGCCGGGCAGGTGCAGATGCTCGGCACCTCCGGCACGGTGACGACGCTGGCCGGGGTGCATCTCGGCCTCTGCCGCTACGACCGGCGGGCGGTGGATGGGAGCTTTCTGCGCATCGACCACGCCCGCGTGGTCATCGAACGTCTCGTCGCGCTGGACTTCGACGGGCGGGCGCGGCATCCCTGCATCGGACAGGACCGCGCGGATCTGGTGATCGCCGGATGCGCGGTGCTGGACGCGCTGTGCGACTGTTGGCCGGTGGAGCGCCTGCGCATCGCCGACCGCGGCTTGCGCGAGGGCATCCTCGTGGAGCTGATCGGGTCGGCGCGGCAAATCTATTAAGGAAATGTGAGACCATGGTTGGAAAGCCTCCGTCCTCCTCGACGCCGGGTGGGCGCCGCGCCACCGTCCGCGTGAAGTCCGCGGCCAAGCGCACCACCTCCTCGGCCCGCTGGCTGGAGCGGCATCTGAACGACCCCTACGTGCACGAGGCGACGAAGCGCGGCTTCCGCTCCCGCGCCGCCTTCAAGCTGCTTCAGCTCGACGAGAAGTTCCATCTGCTGGGGCCGGGCAAGCGCGTGGTCGACCTCGGCGCCGCCCCCGGCGGCTGGACGCAGGTGGCGGTGGACAAGGTGCAGTCCGGGCGCGAGGGCTGGAAGGTCGTCGGGCTGGACATCCTGCCCATGGACCCTGTGCCCGGCGCCACCACCATGCAGGCCGACTTCCTGGAGGAGGGTGCCGCCGAGCGGCTGAAGGAAGCGCTCGGCGGCCCCGCCGACGTGGTGCTGAGCGACATGGCCGCCCCGACCATCGGGCACCAGTCCACCGACCATCTGCGCATCATGGCGCTGGCCGAGGCCGCCTACGACTTCGCGGAGGAGGTGCTGGCCCCCGGCGGGGCGTTCGTCGCCAAGCTGTTCCAGGGCGGGGCGGAGAAGTCCCTGCTGGAGCGGCTGAAGCGCGATTTCGCCACGGTGCGCCACGCCAAGCCGCCGGCCAGCCGCGCGGAATCCTCCGAAACCTATGTGGTCGCCACCGGTTTCCGTGGGGCCAACATGAACGACTAGGTCCACCTCCGGCTGCGGTCCGTTCGCGCAGGTCATGGCTGGCTTGCGCGGATGAGGCCCGGCACACGACAGTTTGTGGTTCAGGCGCCTTCACAAGCCCACGGTCTTGTGTATAGTGCGCCAAATTTTTTTCCGGCCCCTTTTTATCTCCCGGGAGACCGCCGATGGCCCGCTCGTCCACGATCCGCGAAGCTCTGACCTTCGACGACGTCCTCTTGGTTCCGGCCGAAAGTTCGGTCCTGCCGAACGAGGTGGACACCCGGACGCGCCTGACCAAGACCATCGAACTGGGCATCCCCCTGATGTCCTCCGCGATGGACACGGTGACCGAAAGCAGCCTCGCCATCGCCATGGCCCAGGCCGGCGGCATCGGCGTGGTCCACCGCAACCTGACCATCGAGCAGCAGGCCGAAGAAGTCCGCAAGGTCAAGCGGTACGAGTCCGGCATGGTGGTCAACCCGATCACCATCACGCCGGGCCAGACGCTGGCCGACGCGCTCCAGCTCATGGCCGACTACCGCATCTCCGGCATCCCGGTGGTGGAAAGCCACGACTCCCGCGGCAGCGGCAAGCTGGTCGGCATCCTGACCAACCGCGACGTCCGCTTCGCCACCAACCCGAACCAGCCGGTCAGCGAATTGATGACCAAGGACGTGGTGTCGGTGCGCGAGGGCGTCAGCCAGGACGAGGCCAAGCGCCTGCTGCACCAGCACCGCATCGAGAAGTTGCTGGTGGTGGACGAGGCCCATCGCTGCATCGGCCTCGTCACGGTCAAGGACATGGAGAAGGCCCAGGCCTATCCCAACGCCTGCAAGGACGCCCAGGGCCGCCTGCGCGTCGCCGCCGCCACCGGCACCGGCTCGGACGGTCTGCGCCGTGCCGAGGCGCTGTTCGACGCCGGCGTCGACGTTCTGGTGGTCGACACCGCCCACGGCCATTCGCTGAAGGTGCTGGATCAGGTGCGCGCCGCGCGCAACATGTCCAACTACACCCAGGTGATCGCCGGCAATGTGGCGACCGCCGAGGCGGCGAAGGCGCTGGTCGATGCCGGGGCGGACGCCGTGAAGGTCGGCATCGGCCCCGGCTCCATCTGCACCACCCGCATCGTCGCGGGCGTCGGCGTTCCGCAGCTCACCGCCATCATGGACGTGGTCGAGGCCTGCGAGAAGATGGGCATCCCGGTGATCGCCGACGGCGGCATCAAGTTCTCGGGCGATCTCGCCAAGGCCATCGCGGCGGGCGCCAGCGTGGCGATGCTGGGCAGCCTGTTCGCCGGCACCGACGAGAGCCCCGGCGAGGTCATCCTGTACCAGGGCCGCTCCTACAAGAGCTACCGCGGCATGGGCTCGGTGGGCGCCATGGCCCGCGGCTCGGCGGACCGCTACTTCCAGCAGGAAGTCTCGACCATGAAGCTGGTGCCGGAAGGCGTCGAAGGCCGCGTGCCCTACAAGGGCCCAGTGTCGGCGGTCATCCACCAGCTCGTCGGCGGTCTGCGCGCGGCCATGGGCTACACCGGCAGCCAGTCCATCGCCGAGATGCAGACGAAGTGCGAATTCGTCCGCATCACCAACGCCGGCCTGCGCGAGAGCCACGTCCACGACATCACCATCACCAACGAGTCGCCGAACTACCGCCAGGGCTGATCGGGCGCTCCTTGGAGTGAGGTTCGAGAAGGCGAGGGGGCGTTCCCCTCGCCTTTTTCATGTCCGCGTTTCAGCGTTTCTCGGTCAGCGGTTGGCGGCGAAGTGGCTGAACAGCGCCACGCTGGCCGCGACGGTGGCGTTAAGGGATTCCACGGCCCCCGTGGTCGGGATGGACAGGCGCTGGACGGGCAGGGCGGCGGGAATGCCCTGGCCTTCCTCGCCAAGGACCAGACGGACGTCGCGCGGCCAGCGGTAGGCCGCCATGTCGGCGCCACCGGCGTCCAGGGCGACCAGCGGCCCGGCGGCCCGGTTCACATCCTCCCATCGGCCGCCGCGCAGCAGGGTCAACTCGAACTGGGCATTCGACGCGGCGCGCAGGCACTTGGGGTGATAGGGGTGCGCCGCGCCATCGAGCAGGATCACTCGCCGGGCGCCGAAGGCGGCGGCGCTGCGCAGCAGGGCGCCGAGGTTGTTGGGATCGCCGAGCGCGCAGATCAGCTCCAGCCCTTGCGGCGGTCGCGACAGGTCGATCAACGGCGTGTCCGGCACCGTGCCGACGAGCAGGGGAAAACCGGTGCCTGAGGCGTCCAGGGTGCGGAACAGGGTGGGGGCGAGCTGGACGATCTCCAGCCCCGCGGGCAGGCGCCAGCCCTCGGTCTGCGCCGGATCGGTGACGAGCAGTGTGGAGAAGCGCTCCGGCCAGCGGGCCAGCGCCTCCGGCACTGTCTTCAGCCCCGCGAGCAGGAACTTGCCCTGTTTCTTCAGGCCACGGCTCTCCAGCAGTGACTCCCACAACTTGAACTGCTGATTCTGCGGGCTTTCGATCAGGCGCGGCGGGCGGATCATGCGGGACAGGCTTTCCAGGGCGGGCGGTCGTCGATGCTGCTGCGGACCTTAAGGCGCGGGGCGCCGCGTTGGGAAGGCCGTTCGGATTCTGAAACACTCCCTCTCCCGCCCCGGGAGAGGGAAGGGGCCCGCGCGAAGCGTGGGAAGGGTGAGGGTACCGGCAAGGAAAAGCATCGTGATTCTCGCGCAACCCTCACCCGGCGCCTGCGGCGCCACCCTCTCCCGGGGCGGGAGAGGGATTCCAAGCGCATTTGCATTGCGCCACCGCCTGTTCTCCCGCTGCTACGCCGTTGCTATCATCGCAGAACCACGGATAGGCGATCCCCATCATGCTTGCGCTGCGGCCCAACTGCGAATGCTGCGACCGGGATTTGCCCCCGGACTCCCGCGATGCCTACATCTGTTCCTTCGAATGCACCTTCTGTGGTGACTGCCGGGATGGGGTGCTGAAGGGACATTGTCCGAACTGCGGCGGCGAGCTGGTGCGGCGGCCCATCCGTCCGGCGGCGAAGCTGGCCAACAACCCGGCGTCCACGCAACGGGTGCTCAAGGCCGACGGTTGTCCGCCCGCTTTCTAAACGGTGCTCAATCCAAGCGCCGGCCGAGGAACAGAAGCGCCCCCCGCTGGGTCGCCGCGGTGAAGCCGGCGCGCTGGTAGAAGGCGACGTTCCGCGCGAAGACCCCGGTCACCAGATGCAGGCCGGGCAGGCCATCGGCGCGGCAGTCCTCGGCGAAGCGGTCCACCAGCGCCCGCCCGATCCCATGATCGCGGAAGCCGGGCCGGACGTTGATGTGGAGATGGGCGGGAAAGGCGGCGAAGCGGTCGGCGAAGACCTCGTATTTCGGGATGATGCCGGCGAGGTCCAGCGCCCCGGCACTGTCCTTGCAGCCGGTCAGATAGCCGATGACGGTGCCGTCCTCGGCCAAGGCGAACCACAGGTCGTCCGGCGCCCGCTCCACATACCAGCCCGTCCAGGTGCGGAAGAAGGCCGCACGCTCCTCCGCCGAGGCGAAGTCCTTGCGCAGCGTGGACAGGAAGAAGATGTCCTCCAGCGCGGTGAGGGCGGCCGCGCGGTTGGGCAACTCCGGCAATCGTACCAGCATCGGCGACCAGACCTCAGCGGCGTTGCGCCAGCGTGAAGGAGGTGGTGCGCGGCGCCAGCATCGTGTAGCGGCCCTTGGCCTTCATCACCCCGGCGCCCTCCGCGGCCTCTGCCCCATGGCCCCAGAACAGGTCGCCGCGCACCGCACCCTTGATGGCGCCGCCGGTGTCCTGGGCGACGACGAGGCGCTTGATCTCGCCCTGCGGCACCGGCGCTTCGCGGACGTCCAGCCACAGCGGCACGCCGAGCGGGACGTAGCCGGGGTCCACGGCGAGGCTGCGGCCCGCCGTCAATTCCATGTTGCGCGCGCCGCGCGCGCCGACGTCGGGGCGGAGCTGGAAGAAGACGTAGGACGGGTTCAGGTTCATCACCCGCTTGGCCTCTCCGGGATGCTCGGTCAGCCAGCGGCGGATCAGCGGCATGGTCACCTGCTCCGGCGTGGCGTAGCCGATGTCGATCAGGTGCCGCCCGATGGGGACATAGCGGTGGCCGTTCTGCCCGCCATAGCCCAGAGCCACCACCGACCCGTCGGTCATCCGCACCCGGCCGGACCCCTGGATTTCCAGGAAGAAGGCGTCGATGGGATCATCCACCCACAGGATTTCCAGTCCCTTGCCCTTCAGCGCGCCGTCGGTGATGCGGGCGCGGCTGGGCAGGCCGCGCTTGGTCCGCTTGGGCGCCTTGTAGAGGGGGACGTTGTAGCGCTCGGTCCGGGTCCAGCTTCCGCGCAACTCGACCTCGTAATAGCCGGTGAACAGCCCCTCCTGCCCCTCGGACAGGGCGACGGGGGTGAAGTGATCCTCGAAGAAGCGGCGGGCGGTTTCCGGCTGGGCGTCGGGCAGGCCGCGCAACGCCTCGCAGATCGGACGCCAGTCCGACGTGGTGCCGGCGGCGGGGTTGGGGCCGAGCGGCTTGCCGGCGGGCTGCGACGCCACCCAGCGGCAGGTGCGCTGAAGGGCGGGCAGAGCCTGCGCGTGGTCGTCGTCGATCCAGCCCGGCAGTCCGCGGAAATCCGCGGAGACCTTCTCCATGCCCGGCCGCCAGGACGCCGCGGTGACGCCGCCGCCCGGTCCCGATCCGGTCGCCGCGTCGCCCGCACAGCCCGCCAGCAGGCCGAACGCAAGAAGGGTGGAGACGCGCGCCAACGCACGCGCCATGACACTGCCGACCGCAGCCGTCATCGCGGACCTCGCACCAGATTTCAAGAAGACGCCGAAGAAGAGGGAGCGCTGGACTTGCCGCCCGCAAGAGAGCCAGGGCAAGAACAACTACCCCTTTTTTGCCTCATTCATGGGATTGCGGTCAACCGCTCTTCGTGCGGATGGTTTCGATCGGGCCGTCTTGTCACAGGGCGCGCGCCCTGGGACGGCGACTCGAAGGGCTGCCGCGCGTGCGCGGGGGATGACAAGCGCCCCCCGCTCGGGTTATCGAGCAGGGAATCTATCCGAGGACCATCCCATGACCCCCGCCGCCCGCCTTCAGGCGGTCATCGACCTGCTGACCGAGATCGACGAAACCCCGCGCCCCGCCGACGCGGTGATGAGCGCCTATTTCCGCGCCCGCCGCTACATCGGGTCGAAAGACCGCACCGCGGTGGCGCAGACGGCCTACGCGATCCTGCGGCGGCATGCCCGGCTGTGCTGGTGGCTGGAGCGTCAGGGCCACCCGCTGACCCCGCGCGCCCGCGCGCTCGCCAACGAGATCCTGGCCGAGGGCAAGGCCGCCGCGACGGTCAAGGCGCTGTTCGGCGCCACCAAATTCGCCCCGGACCCGCTGGCGCCGGAGGAGGCGAAGCTCGCCAACGAGCTGGACACCCACACGCTGGAGCATCCGCAGATGCCGGAGAGCGTGGCCGTGGAATGCCCGCCCTGGGCCGAGGAGCCGATGCGCGCCGCCATGGGCGACCGCTTCGCGGTGGAGATGCGGACGCTGCTGGACTCCGCGCCCCTCGACCTGCGCATCAACCCGGTGAAGGCCAACCGTGAGAGCGCGATCAAGGCGCTGGCCCGCGCCCAGATCACGGCGACGCCGACGCAGTGGTCCCCGCTGGGCCTGCGCGTCCAGGGCCGCCCACCGCTGGGCGCCGTGGACGCCTTCAAGGACGGTCTGGTCGAGATCCAGGACGAGGGCTCGCAGCTCGTGGCGATCGCGGTCGCGCCGAAGCCGGGGCAGCAGGTGGTGGACTTCTGCGCCGGGGCCGGCGGCAAGACGCTGGCCATCGCCGCGCTGATGAAGAACAAGGGCCGCGTCGTCGCCTGCGACGTGCTGGCCGGGCGCCTGAAACGCGCCGCCGAGCGGTTCCGCCGCGCCGGCCTGCACAACATCGAGGCGCACCCGCTGTCCAGCGAGCGCGACCCCTGGGTGAAGCGGCACAAGCGCAAGTTCGACCGCGTGCTGGTGGACGCGCCGTGCAGCGGCACCGGCACCTGGCGGCGCAACCCCGACAGCCGCTGGCGCCAGCTCGGCCCTGGCCTGGCGGAACTGGTTCCGCTCCAGGCGAACATCCTGGACAGCGCGGCCCGTCTGGTGAAGCCCGGCGGGCGGCTGGTCTACGCCACCTGCTCCCTGCTGCCGGAGGAGAACGAGAAGCAGGTCGCCGCGTTCCTGGAGACCCACCCCGACTTCACCGTGCTGCCGGTCGCCGAGGTCTGGGCGGAGGAGGGCGCGGGCACCCCGCCCGCCGAGGGGCCATATCTGCGCCTGACCCCGGCCCGCCACGACACCGACGGCTTCTTCGCCGCCGTGATGGTGCGCAAGGCGGAAGAGGAGCCGGTGGAAGCGGCAGACGGGGAACAGCCCGAGTGACAAGACACCACGAGGCGCCAGCCATGACGCGGCGTGGCGCACGTGGGACTACCGGTAATCGAAGATTCCCCCGCCGATCAGGCGGCGGACGGTGTCGCCGAAGGCGGCGAACGGATTCAGGCTGATGCCGAGATCGGCGATCTTCTTCGCCGCATCATCGCCACCATCCTCGATGGTGAGGAAATAGGCGCTGGCCTGAGCATCCCTTCCGGTTGCCGGGGATGGTGATGCCGACGGCTTATCGACGCGGATCGGGGAATTGTCCGGCTGCGCCGGCGTGTCGGCCTGGCGCTGGCCGCGCTGAAGGAGCAGCGCTCCGCTGAGCGCGCGATTGGCGGCCTCCGAATCGAGATCGACGGTGGCGACATCGACGCCGGACTGTGCGAAGCCGATGCGTTTCAGGCGCGTCGTCAAGCCCTTTGCCACGTCTTCACCGGTCAGGGTGCCGGCGCGCACGGCGTCGTCCAGTTTCCGGCGGTCCTCGTCGCCCAGCGCTTCGTTGAACATGGTGAGGGCGTTGCCTTTCAGGGCATCGGCCAGTTTGTGCGTGAGGCCGGAGTCCGAGGGCTTGTCCGTGACGGCCTGATTTTCCGGGACGGGCGGCGGCGAGGGGGCAGCGGATTTGGGCTCAATGCCGGGAATGTCGACGGTTTCCGCGAATTTCTGGAACGCGTTGCCGAAAACGGTCCGGTCGAAGCCGAGTTCCTGAAGCTTCTGCTCGGCGGCCTCGCCATCCGGCGCGTACAGATCCGCGAAGCCAGTGTCCGCACCCATGGATGCCAGCGCGGATTTGAAGCCCTGCATGTTTTTCGTGAATCCGCTGGCGTCGCTGAGAATGGCCGTCTGATCGGTCGGCCTTCCATAGGCGCCACGGGTCGCCGCGATGTCGCTCTTGAACGCGTCCTGGACCGGTTTCAGGCGTTCGTTCATTTCGTCCATCGAGATTTCGCCGCGCTGGTGGGCCTCCTGAATCTCCTGAGTCTTGCGCCCGACCTCGGACAGCGCACCGGACATCCGGCTGCCATAAGCCTGCAGTTTCTGCCAGGCGGCTTCCGAGTCGGCGAGCCGTTGCTTGTCCTCCTCGTCGCGGGGGCGTTCGGAGACGTAGCGGTTGAAGGTCGCCTTGGTCGCCAGCGATTTCAGTCCGGTCACCGCGTCGTCGGCGCTGATCTTGCCCGCGTTGACGAGCCCTTCCAGCATCCCACGGGCCTTGGAGTCGAGTTGCTTGAACACATCGGCGGCAACTCCGCTCAACGCCTGCCCGAGCTTGCTCACGGACACGGCATCCGCGCTCTTGCTGCTTCCCGCGTTTGAAACCGGATGTTCGGGAGAGCCGGTGCCGGACTGTATGGGTTTCCAATATCCCGTAGCGGACAAGGGAAGGGAAGTGTTGATCGCGCCGCTGGCCATTGGTCCGCCTCTCGATCTTCGCCCACAGTACTTTTTGCGCCCTCTATAGTTGCCGGTGTCGATTAACGTTTCATTAAAGATAATTAGAAGTCTAAGTATACCAGAATATGTGGTGCGCATAGATTTACGGTTGAATGGCCTCTTATTGAACGAAGTTGAAGTGATATGGCAATGAGAGTGTTATCAAATTGATGGAGTTTTATCTGCAGGCCGACGGTGGTGTTGTGTGAGAATGAACGGATGGAGATCGTTTGTTGGGAAGCGGAAGTGAGGGGATCAGCAAGGGGGCGGGCTGCGGCCCGGACAGACGTGGAGTGGGGGCCGTTCTCATGCGGCGACGCGCGTGGGGCTCTGCTGATTTCGTGTGGGTCAGAGCGCAAGGTTTGCGGTTAGGGTGCGACCTTTCCCCGCATGTTGGAGCGCAATGATGTGGAACACGTCCCGCTGGCGGAGCGCCGCCCTGTCCGCCCTTTTCCTGCTGGGGCTGGGCACCTCCGCCGAAGCGGCTGAGCCGGTCAAGGTCAAGGTGTTCGTCGGCGCCATGTTCGAGATCGGCAAGAACACCGGCGACCGCGCCGGCGAGTTCCAGAACTGGTACGAGCGCTACTGGCAGTCCGCCGAGCCGATCGCCGTCAAGGGTGCGCTGAACCCGGTCTACTGCAACGCCGACGGCGTCTGCGGCGCGGTTCTGGGCATGGGGAAGGTCAGTTCCTCCGCGTCCATGCAGGCGATCCTGCTGAACCCGCAGCTCGACCTGTCGCAGGCCTACTTCATCATCTCCGGCGTGGCCGGCACGCCGCCGTCGCGCGGCACCATCGCCGAAGTCAACTGGGCGACCTGGCTTGTGGATTACGACCTGGGCCACCGCTGGGCGCCGGAGGAGGGCAAGCCGGGCGAGCCGACCTTCATGCCGCGCAAGGGTTACGAGTCCGTTCGCCTGTTCCAGCTGAACCCCGCCCTGGTCTCCTGGGCCATGAAGCTGACCGGCGACACGCCGCTGAAGGACTCCGACAGCGCCCGCGCCTACCGCCAGCGCTACCCGCAGGACGCCGCCCGGCGCGCGCCCTTCGTCGGCACCGGCACGCACATGACCGGCGACACCTTCTTCCATGGCCCCGGCATGTCCGAGCAGGCGCAGTACATCGCCAAGCTCTACGGCGCCGACGACTACGTCATCACCGAGATGGAGGCCGCGGCGATCACTCTGGTCATCAAGCGCACGCTGGGCTCCGACCGGGTGATGAGTCTGCGTGGCGCGGTGAACTTCGACCAGGGCAACCCCAAGGAAACCACGCTGGAGCATCTCGACCCGAAGCCGGGCGAGACCGCCGGCGGCTTCGCCGAGACGGTGGAGAATGTGGCGTTGGTCGGCGCGCGCATGACCGACCACATCGTTTCCCACTGGGACCAGTGGCAGGCGGGCGTTCCGGCGCTCCCGGCCCCGTAACCCGAAGGTCGCGTCTGCTGCGGACCTTCCGCCGTCGTCCCGGCTCTTTTGGCTGACTGGACATGCTCCGGCCCGGCTCCCAGTTTCCATTGGGGTGGGAAACGGGTCCGGAGATGTCCCATGGATGAAGCGCTGGTGATTCGCGACGCGCGCCCGTCGGACGCGGTGGGCATCGCCAAGGTCCATGTCGCCACGTGGCAATCCACCTATCCAGGCCTCGTCCCCGACACCTATCTCGTCAACCTGTCGGAAGCCGCCGCGGCGATGCGCTGGCACAACGCCGTCCAGGCGCACGGGCCGGGGCAGGGCGCCCTGGTCGTGGTGGATGGCATGGACTCGGTGGTGGGATTCGCCACCTACGGCGGGCGCCGCATTCCCGTCGAGGGGTACGAGGGGGAATTCTACGCCCTCTATCTGCTGGACGAGGCGCAGGGGCAGGGGCTGGGCCGCCGCCTGATGGCGACCATGGCCGAACGGCTCCAGGAGGGCGGCAAGCGCACCGCCGTGGTGTGGTGCCTGCGCGACAACCCGGCGCGCTGGTTCTACGAGCGGTTGGGCGGTGTCCGCGTGGCGGAGCGGCCCATCCGCTTCGCCGGAGCGGAGTTGGTGGAGATCGCCTATGGCTGGCGCGACCTCGCCCCGCTTGCACGCTTGTCCGCGGGGCCTGAAATGCGGTAGTCAGGGGCTTGTCCCCCCGCATCAGGTTGTCGTCCATGTCCGCCGAGCGCGTTCTCATCCTCGATTTCGGGTCGCAGGTGACCCAGCTCATCGCCCGCCGCGTCCGTGAAGCCGGCGTCTATTGCGAAATCCATCCGTTCAGCATGAGCGAGGAGCGGATTCGCGACTACGCGCCGAAGGCGATCATCCTGTCGGGCAGCCCGGCCTCCGTCACCGAAGAGAACGGCCCGCGCGCACCGGAGGTGGTCTTCACGCTGGGCGTTCCGGTCCTGGGCATCTGCTACGGCCAGCAGACGATGTGCCACCAGCTCGGCGGCACCGTGTCGGGCTCCGACCACCGCGAGTTCGGGCGCGCCTTCATCGAGGTGAAGCAGACCTGCGCGCTGTTCGACGGCCTGTGGGCGGTCGGCTCGCGCGAGCAGGTGTGGATGAGCCACGGCGATCGCGTCACCGCCCTGCCGGACGGTTTCCAGGCCGTGGCGGTCAGCGACGGTGCGCCCTTCGCCGCCATCGCCGACGACGCCCGCCAGTTCTACGGCGTGCAGTTCCACCCGGAGGTCGTGCACACCCCGCATGGCGCGCAGCTCCTGTCGAACTTCGTGCACCGCGTCGCGGGCCTGAAGGGCGACTGGACCATGGCCGCCTTCAAGCAGCAGGCCATCGAGAAGATCCGCGCCCAGGTCGGCACCGGCAAGGTGATCTGCGGCTTGTCGGGCGGCGTCGATTCCTCGGTGGCCGCCGTGCTGATCCACGAGGCCATCGGCGACCAGCTCACCTGCATCTTCGTCGACACCGGCCTGATGCGCGCCGGCGAGGCGGAGGAGGTGGTGACGCTGTTCCGCGACCACTACAACATCCCGCTGGTTCACCGGAACGCGTCGGAGCTGTTCCTGGGCAAGCTGGCCGGCGTCACCGACCCGGAGCAGAAGCGCAAGATCATCGGCGGTCTGTTCATCGAGGTGTTCGACGAGGAGAGCGCCAGGGTCGGCGGCGCGCAGTTCCTGGCCCAAGGCACGCTGTACCCCGATGTGATCGAGAGCGTGTCCTTCACCGGCGGCCCGTCGGTCACCATCAAGTCGCACCACAACGTCGGCGGCCTGCCGGAGCGCATGAAGCTGAAGCTGGTGGAGCCGCTGCGCGAGCTGTTCAAGGACGAAGTCCGCGCTCTCGGCCGCGAACTCGGCCTGCCGGCTGCCTTCATCGGCCGCCACCCGTTCCCCGGCCCGGGCCTCGCCATCCGCGTTCCCGGCGAGATCACCCCGGAGAAGCTGGACATCCTGCGCAAGGCCGACACGGTCTATCTGGAGGAGATCCGCAACGCCGGCCTCTACGACGCGATCTGGCAGGCCTTCGCGGTGCTGCTGCCGGTGCGCACCGTGGGCGTGATGGGCGACGGGCGGACCTACGACCATGTGCTGGCCCTGCGCGCGGTGACCTCCACCGACGGCATGACCGCCGACTGGTACCCGTTCCCGCACGATTTCCTGGCCCGCGTGTCGAACCGCATCGTGAACGAAGTCCGCGGCGTCAACCGTGTCGTCTACGACATCACCTCGAAGCCGCCCGGCACCATCGAGTGGGAATGATGTCAAGGACTTAGGTCTGCGGTAACTCGGTGCTGTTGCTTCATCCAGCTCTGGACCGACGCCCATCCAACGCCACCGACCCGCCCGTAGGGCAGGGGGCGGGGCGACAACCCCGATCCCATCAGGGCACTCACCCGCCGGCCTGGAGCTGCTGTACCTGCATGGTGATGATGGTGACGCAGTTCGCCAGCCGGCTGGGGAGGAGTGTTGTCCGCCCCTCCGGCGCTGGGTGTCGCCTCGACCTATCGGCTGGTTGCTTCTCATCTCGCTCCGCTCAATGTGGCCCCTGTCCTAATGATCGGATATTCAATGGTTGCTACTCCATGCCAAGCTGAATAGCGGGCCGAAGGGGATGTGGCCGTCGCCGATCCCCTCTGGTGCCGGATCGTGGCCCCAGCCGGGCTGCAAGTGGACGGAGCCGGCTATGATCACGCTGTACACCTACCCCCACCTTTATGGCTTGGCGGACAACAATCCCTACGGCCTCAAGGTTGTGGCGTTTATGCGCCTATGTGGATTGCCCTATCAGCAAAAGCATATCATCGACGCCCGTGACGCCCCTCGCGGGCAACTGCCGTACATCTTGGATGGTAGCACCGTGATTGGAGACAGTGATCTCATCATAGCATACCTGATCACTCAACATCGCTTGTCGATTGATGACGATCTTAGTGAGGCCGAACGACGCATCGACCATATGATCCGGCGCACGCTCGATAATCTGTATTGGGTAATGTCCTTCTCGCGGTGGTCCGATGATCGTTTTTGGCCCTTGTTTCGGAGCCAACTGCTCAACACGCATTCAGACCTCTCTGAAGCACTTCTAGAGGCGGCACGGGAATACAACCTGAAGCGCTACTGTTTCCAGGGTATCGGCCGTTATGATCGTGACCAAGTCTACAGCCGCGGTCTCGCTGATCTGAACGCCATCGCTGGCGCCTTGGCGGACCGGCCCTTCCTGTTCGGCGATACTCCACACAGCGTCGACACGGCGCTGATGGGCTTTCTGCCCAACATTTACTGGTACGAGATCGATACGCCGTTGCGCGCTTTTGTTACGGCACAGCCTAATCTGGTCGACTTCTGCCGTCGCACGGCTCCATTGGTGAGTTTGGCGCAGCCCGTATAGGGGAGGCCTTGGCGGGCGAAACTGGACGGGAACCAACGTCACGTCGGCGTGGCCGTTTGATGGAGGCAATCCGTGCCATTCGCTCGTGCTTTGGCCTATACGGTCTACACGCTGTGGGTTTCGGTTTGCGCTTTCGCCCCGGAGTTGCTCTGGCAAGGGTTCGTGCTGATGCGTGGCCATTTCGGGGCCGCAGAACTGTTTTCCGCACTGTTCATTGGTACGCTCTTCGCCTTCTTCGTCGAACCGCTGATGGAACGGCTCAAGGCCGGGCGATGGCATTTGGCGCACGCACCATCCGGTGGAATGCTGCTTGGCGTTCTGGTGTCGCTGGCCTTTGGGATTGTCGTCGTGTGCATCCACGAAGCGATGATTGCGTATATCGGCGCTGAACACGCCGGTGACGAGGCTAAGAAAGCCAGTTTGGCACGAGCGATCGACAGCGCTTGCGAGTGGGCTTCGATTCCGGCAGCGGTCACGGCCGCCTGGTTCGTCTCGGGCACGTCTCGCCGGCTGGCTCTTCCGGCGACGGGCTTAGCGTGCGTATGGATTGTCTTCATCGGCCACTCTTATGGATGGGGTTGGCCGATCGTGGTGACGAGCGCGGTGCCAGGCTTTTTGATCGCGCTGTTGGGCAGCAGAGTCGTTCTTCGCCGTTGGGATGCGAGCACCATTCCGGTGTTAGCTCAGCTCACGGCGTGGGTAGCAGGGAGTTGGATGCTACTGGCTTGGGGAATTCAGGCGGGCTCCGAACTGATCGACAGCCCAGGCTTGCAACTTTACACGCCGGAGGCCTTCTACGAGGATCTTCGCTTTTACCTTGGCTGGTGCCTGGGCCTCTCCGTCGCCCCCAACCCCGTGCCGGACAATGGGGCGCAAAACGGTCGGGCAACCTGAAGCGTCCATTGGCTTACGGTCGAGTTCGGAGCCCCAAACATCCATACCACGAGCACGCTGGTCGGGAATCGTCAACTCGTCGTGTCGGTCATCGAAGACCGTCGCCGGCTGGTGCACGGCGAGGCCGGCCCGGATGCTGACGAGGGGATGTTGATTCGCCCGCAGTGCAGCTGAACGCCGGATTCGCTCAACGTCGCCCCTTAGAACCAAACAAGTCCAAATCGGGCTCCTCCGTGCGCACATAGTGTGCACCGGAAACTTTCGTACAAAATTGGAAAGCGAGGATTTCCAACGGGTTCGATTACCATGTGTGCGCAGTCTGGTGCACACGGAAAAGGACCCCAACCAAACCAAAAACGAGAACAAAAACAGTGGGTTAGGTTGGCTGGGGCGCCAGGATTCGAACCTGGGAATGGCGGTACCAAAAACCGCTGCCTTACCGCTTGGCGACGCCCCAACCGAACGGCGCGATCAGCGCCGGAAGGGTCGGGACCATAAGCGGAAACCCAACCCGATTGCAACAGCTTCGTTGACCCTTACCGCCCCTCACGACGCCAAGCCATCAACAGCGCGCCCAGCGCCAGCGCCAGCACAGCGCCCACCGGCAGCAAGGGCACCTCGGACACCCCCGTCACCGTAAAATCGCCGTTGGCGCGCAGGCCGATCCAATCGTTGCCGGTCTGCGTCCGGTCGGGGAGGGTGCGGCGCACGTCGATGCCGGGGCGCACGCCGCCTTCCGTGTCGGAAATCCAATGCACACCGCCGCCGGTCTCCTCGGCGACGCCCGACAGGCGGTCGCCGGTGGAGCGCACGTCGGCCAGTTCCGGTGGGTTGACGGCGCCCACCACGGCCAGCGCCGTGCGCTCGCCGTCAGTGATGCGGTAGATGCCCGGCTCCCCCGCGACCACGGTGGCGCTGGCGCGGCCGGTGCGGTCCTCGGTCATCTCCAGCGTCCGGGTCTCGTCGGAGGGGGTGGTGAGGGTGATGCTGCGCGGGTCGGGCTCCAGCGAGCGGCGTTCCACCGTGATGCGGTTGCCGTCCACATGGGCGCGCAGGTCGTTCTCCTCCAGTTCCGGCTCCTTCATCAGCCAGTGGGCGAGGCGGCGCAGAAGCTCGGCCTGCGGACCGCCGCCCTCGAAGCCGCGGCTCCACAGCCACATCTGGTCGGACGCCAGCTGCGCCACCCGGCCCTTGCCGACGCGGTCGAGGATCAGCAGCGGCCGGTCGTCGGCGCCGTTCATCACCACCGCGCCGTTGCCCGGCACGACCTCCACCTGGTGGAACCAGCGGCCCCAGCTCGGTTCGCCGTCCGGGCGGTCGCCGGGCAGGCCGGCGGTCACCGGATGGCGGCGGCCGACCTCCGTCACGGTCGGCTTGAAGGGGCGGTCGATGGCCTGCCCGGTCGGCTCCGCCGGCATCACTTGGCCCAGCGGCGTGCGGAACAGCGACAGCGGGGTAGCGTAGCCCTGGCCGGACGCCTCAAGCAGGGCGCCGCCCTTCTGCACATACTCGGCGATGTTCTCCAGATACATCTGGGGCAGCACGCCGCGCCGGCGGTAGCGGTCAAAAATGATCAGGTCGAACTCGTCCAGCTTGATCTCGAACAGCTCGCGGATCGGGAAGGCGATCAGCGACAGCTCGCGGATCGGCGTGCCGTCCTGCTTCTCCGGTGGGCGCAGGATGGTGAAATGGACGAGATCGACCGACGGGTCGGCCTTCAGCAGGTTGCGCCACGTCCGTTCGCCGGCGTGCGGCTCGCCGGACACCAGCAGGACGCGCAGGCGGTCGCGCACTCCGTTCACCACCACGGCGGTGCGGTTGTTGGCGAGCGTCAGCTCCTGCCGCGCCGCTTCGACCTCCATCTCCAGCACGTTCTGGCCGCCATGGTTCACCGGCAGCTCCATGTGGAAGTCCTGGCCGACGGGCACGCGGACGGTGCGCGGCGGCCCGCCGTCCTGGCGCAGCGTCACCGCCGCATCGGCCGACTGGCGGCGTGGCATGTCGTCTACCCGGATGGTCAGCTCCACCGGCTTGCCGACGAGGCCGTAGGCCGGCGCCTGGACGATGGCCAGACGACGGTCGCCCTCGTCGCGGTTGCCGGTCAGCAGCGTGTGCACCGGGCCGATCTCGGCCAGCCGGGCGAGGTTTTCCGGGACGTCGTGGACCTGCCCGTCGGTGATCAGCACCGCCCCGGCCATGCGGCGGCGCGGCACGTCGGCCATGGCGCGGTTCAGCGCGTCGAACAGATGCGTCTCGTTGATGGCGGAGGCGCCGGATTCCGCGTCCCCGGCGCGGACCAAGCGCAGCTCCAGATCGTCGAAGGCCTTCAGACGCTCGGTCAGGCGCTCCAGCTCGGCCTCGGCGCGGGCGCGGCGGTCGCCGATGTTCTGGCTGGGCGAGGCGTCGAGCACGACGACGGCCACGTCCTTGATCGGCTCCCGCTTCTCCTGCACCAGCGACGGGTTGATCAGCGCAAGCGCGAGCACCGCCACCGCCAGCGCGCGCAGCCAGACGCCGCGCGCCCGGCGGAAGACGGCCAGGGCCAGGATCGCCAGCGCCGCCACGAACAGCGGCACCAGGAAGACCCAGGGCAGCAGCGGCGCCAGAGCGATGGAGGTTCCGTCAAGCAGGGTCACTGGCCGAGCCTCTCAAGGATCGCGGGCACATGGACCTGATCGGCCTTGTAGTTGCCGGTCAGCGCGTACATGACGAGGTTGACGCCGAAGCGGTAGGCCATCTCGCGCTGCCGCTCCCCGCCGGGCACGACGGCGTAGAGCGGCTGGCCGTTGCGGTTCGCCGCCCAGGCGGCGGCCCAGTCGTTGCCGCCGATCAGGACCGGGGAGACGCCATCGTTGGCGCGGCCCTCGCGCGCCTCGATCCACAGATTGCCGCCGTTGTAGCGGCCGGGGAAATCGTTTAGCAGATAGAAGGACTTGGTCAGCACGTGGTCGGGCGGCACCAGAGCCAGCGGCGGGATGTCCAGCCCTTGCACCATGCCCTGGAGCGCCTGGTTGCCGCCGACGGCACCCGCCGACTGGTCGCGCGTGTCGAACAGGATGGTGCCGCCGTTGCGCATGTACTCGTTCAGCCGGGCGCGGGCGTGGTCGCTCAATGCGCGCTGCCCGCCGGACACCGGCCAGTAGAGCAGGGGGTAGAAGGCCAACTCGTCGGTTTCCGGGTCGACGCCCACCGCCCCGGCGGCCTCCACCGCGGTGCGGCGGGTCAGCACGTCCACGAGGCTTTCCAGACCGGCGCGCGAGGTGTCGTCCACCGCGCCGTTCCCGGTGCGCACATAGGCCAGGTAGGTCTCCGCCGTCACCTTGGTCGATTGCGCGTCGTCGGCGCGGGCGGACTGCCAGGGCGCTGCGGCCATGGGGAGCGCCGCGCCCAGCGTCAGCAGGATCGCGGCGGCGGCCCCGGCGCGGCGCCTCTTGCCGCCGAAGCGCCAGCCGCCGAGCAGGCCGCGCAGCATCAGGGCGATCAGCAGGTCGATCATGGCAAGCGACAGGGCGATGCCGAGCAGCGCCGGCTTCAGCGCCACCTCGCCCCGCGTGCCGTAGGGGCCGCGGGCGACCCCGCCGGGCATGGCGCCCAACGGCTCGATCCGCGTCAGCGTGGCGGTCAGGTTGAGGGCGCGGCGGGCCTCCTCGGTGCCGTAGAAGCCCGGCGGGTGGCGTGGGCCGAGCACGTCGGCCCCGGCGTCCCCGGCGATGGGGAAGGCGGCGGCCGGCGGCGGCACCAGCCGGCCGAAGCCGTCCAGAACCTCCAGCGGCTCCAGCGTGCTGCCATGGGCGCCCCCGGCGACGCCGCCGCTCAACGTCACCAGACGGCGCAGCATGTCGACGAACAGGCCGGACATCGGCAGGTTGGACCATTCCGGGCTGGCGGTGGTGTGGACGAGCACGATGTAGCCGTCTCCGCGCTTTTCCGAGGTGACCAGGGGCGTGCCGTCCTGGAGCCGCGCCCAGGTGCGGTCGGCGAGGTCCAGAGCCGGTTCGGCCAGCACCTGCCGCGACACGGCGACGTCGTCGGGGATGTGCAGGCCGGCGAACGGGCTGCGTCCGTCGAAGGGCTGGAGCTTCGCCGGCTCCGACCAGGACAGGGCGCCGCCCAACGCGCGGTCGCCCAGCCGCAGGCGCACCGGGACCAGACGGTCGGGATTCTGGGCCAGCCGCGGCCCGGCGAAGCGCAGCAGCACACCGCCTTTGCGCACCCAGTCCTCGATGGTCTGGGCTTCCTGCCCGGTCAGGGCGCCGATGTCCGACAGGACCAGCACGGCGAGGTCGCGCTTGAGAAGCTCGTCCGGCTCGCCGCGCCGCACCTCGTTGTAGGGGGCCAGCGCCCGTTCCAGATAATGCAGGTCGGAGAGCAGCGGCTGGTTCTCGCCGTTGGCGCGGCCCGAGGCCAGCCCGACCGGGCGGCGGCGCCAGCGTTCGTCGAGCAGGACGGTGGCCCCGGCGGTGGTGTCGTTCTCCACGCGCAGGCTGGCGGCGTCGTTGCGCAGCTCCGCCGGCACCTCGAAGCGCACCTCGCGGGTGAGCTGCCCGGTGTCGAAAGCGACAGGTTGGCGGGTCAACAGGCGGCCGTCGGCGCCGGACAGGCGCACGGTGACGCTTTCCGGACGCGAGGCGTCGGCGCGCACCACGCGGGCCGTCAGACCGGCGCCCTCCGACGACGGGGGAAGCAGCAGGTGAGGTGGTTTCTCCGCGGAATCGTCGAGGATCTCCAGGGAGCCCATGCGCTGCAGCGTCTCGGCGAGGCCGCGGGCGGTGCGGTCGCCGATGCCGTCCGACAGCCAGACGGTGTGGGCGGAGCCGCGCGCGGCGAGACCGCGCACCGCCTCCAACGCGCCGGCGCGGTCGGTCGACCAGGGGTGCGGCTCCAACGCCTGGATCAGACGGCGGGCCTCCGAGGCGGGCAGGGGCGGGCTGGCCTTTACCGCCTCGCCCCCGGCGGGCCGGGCGGTCGGCAGCAGGACGACCGGGCGGTTCTGCCGCTCCGCCTGCGACACCAGCTCCTCCATGGCGGCGCGGCGGCCCGTCCAGTCGCGGCCCGACGCCCAGCCGTTGTCGACCAGCAACAGAAGCGGCCCGCTGCCCGGCAGGGCGGCGCGCGGGTTCAGCAGCGGCCCGGCCAGCGCCAGGATCAGCAGTGCGGCGACGATCAGGCGCAGGATCAGCAGCCACAGCGGGGTGCGGGCCGGAGTTTCCTCCCGCGCCGTCAGGTCGCGCAGCAGCCGGATGGCGGGGAAGCGCACCACCCGCGGGGCCGGCGGCGTGACGCGCAGCAGCCACCACAGCACCGGCAGGACGGCCAGGGCGGCCAGCACCCACGGAACGGCAAAGGCGATCGGTCCGAAACCCAGCATCGGCGTCTACGCTGTTGGAGGATGGAGAATGGAGGGCGAAGCGATTGCCCCCTCCCTAACCCTCCCCCGCTTCGCAGGGGAGGGAGATTTGACCCTCCCCTGCGTGAGCGGGGGAGGGAGGGACCCGCGAAGCGGGAGGGTGGGGGCAACGCGCCGTCCCACCTAAACCGCCTCGCGCGCCAGGGCGCCCCACAGCCCGAGCAGGGCGGTCTGGGGCGGCCGGTCGGTGCGGTGGACGGCGTAGGTCCAGCCGGCGGTGCGGGCGAGCGCGTCCAGGCCGTCCTGGTGGGCGCGCAGCCGCTCCAGGTAGGTCTCGCGCACCGCCTCGACCCGCGGCACCAGCAATTCCTCCTCGCCTTCGAAGCCTTCGAACTCGACGCGGCCCTCGTAGGGCAGGGTCTCCTCCGCCGGGTCGAGGATTTGCAGCAGATGGCCACGCACACCGCGTCCGGTCAGGGCCGACACGGTGGCGTGGATCTCCGGCAGCGGCGACAGCAGATCGCCCACCAGCACCACCTGGGCGTGGCGGGGCAGCGGTTCGGGCTGCGGCAGCGCGTCGGGGGAATGGGCGTTGCGCGGGTCGGTCATCTGACCGGCCATGCGGTTCAGGGCGAACTTGCCATGGTCCGGGCGCTGGCCGGAGTTCAGCAGGCCCACCCGCTCGCCGCCGCGCACCAGCAGAACCGCGGCGGCGAGGGTCAGCAGGTCGGCGCGCTCCCGCTTGGTCGGCAGGCCGTTGACCGAGCGGTAGTCCATGGAAGGCGAGCGGTCGCGCCACAGCCAGACGGTCTGCGCGGCCTCCCACTCGTTCTCGCGCACATAGACGGGCTGGGTCTTGCCGGACTGCCGCCAGTCGATCATCTGCGGCGAGTCGCCGGGCTGGTAGCGGCGGAACTGCCAGAAGGTCTCGCCCAGCCCGACGCGGCGCCGTCCGTGAACGCCCTGCGCCACCGTGGAGGCGACGCGCTCCGCCGCGACCAGCAGCGGCGGCAGGGTGGCGGCCAGCCCCTCCGCGCGCTGCTGCGCCCGCAGGGTGGTGGCGCCAAGGGTGGGACTGGCCATCGGCGGGTCCTTACGACAACGGGGCGCAGAGGCGGTTGATGATATCGTCCAGCGTGATCCCGTCCGCCCGCGCCGCGAAGTTCAGCGCCATGCGGTGGCGCAGCACGGGCTTCGCCAGGGCCACCACGTCGTCCAGCGACGGCGCCAGCCGCCCGTCCAGCACCGCGCGGGCGCGGGCGGCGAGCATCAGCGCCTGGCTGGCGCGCGGGCCGGGACCCCAGGCGACGTGGCGCTGCACCTCCGGCAGGTCGGTCGCCTCCGGACGGCCCCGCCGCACGAGGTCGAGGATGCCGTCAACGACGCCCTCACTGACCGGCACGCGGCGGACCAGCCGTTGCGCCACCTGGAGGTCGGCGGGGGAGAGCACCGTCACCGCCTGCTCGTCCAGTGAGCCGGTGGTGGCGATCATCATCCGCCGCTCGGCGTCGCGGTCCGGGTAATCGACGTCGATCTGCATCAGGAAGCGGTCGAGTTGGGCTTCCGGCAGCGGGTAGGTGCCTTCCTGCTCCAGCGGGTTCTGGGTGGCCAGGACGTGGAAGGGTTGGGGCAGGGCGTGGTAGTGGCCGGCGACCGACACGCGCCGCTCCTGCATCGCCTGGAGCAGGGCGGACTGGGTGCGCGGGCTGGCGCGGTTGATCTCGTCGGCCATCAGCAGCTGGCTGAACACCGGCCCGGGAATGAAGCGGAAGGAGCGGCGGCCCTGCTCGTTCTCCTCCAGCACCTCCGACCCCAGGATGTCGGCGGGCATCAGGTCGGGCGTGCACTGGATGCGCTTCTCGGCGAGGCCCAGCACGGTGCCCAGCGTCTCGACCAGCCGCGTCTTGGCGAGGCCCGGCACGCCGATCAGCAGCACGTGGCCGCCGGCCAGGAGCGTGATCAGCGTGAGGTCGATGACCTCCTGCTGGCCGAAGATGATCCGGCCGATGCGGTCGCGGACGTGGGTCAGCCGGCCGCCCAGCGCCTCGATCTCCGCCATGAGCTGGTGCGGGTTCTCGGCGGCGGGAAAGTTCTGGCCCGGATTGGCCCCCGGATTGACGGCATCGGTTGCGCTCACGTCTCTGCTCCCGTTTAAGACCATTCACTCTGGTGGGCAATCATGACCGCCCAATCATGACCACTGGGGGTCGAAACGGCCATCGTGGCAAATCCGCCAGTCCGGACCTATGTGACGAGTATGGCGAAATTACGTTGCGCGGCCAGTTCCCTCTGTGCCCCTCAGGCCCGAAAAAGATGAGAAGGCTAGCGATGAAGGTCGGCAATGACGGGGCGAATGACAAGCGCCCAAATGAAACGCGCCCAGGTGAGGTGACAGGTGGAGAGAGCGGCGAAAGCCTGCCCCTCCCTCTCCCCCTGGCCGCAAGGGAGCAGCGGTTCGACATCCGCATCGCCCGCGACGGCACGTGGTTCCACGAGGGCGACCCGATCCGGCGGATCGAGCTGGTCAAGCTGTTCGCCACGGTCCTGCGGCGGGACGAGTCCGGCGACTTCTGGCTCGTCACCCCGGTCGAGCGCGGGCGGATCGTGGTCGAGGACACGCCGTTCGTCGCCGTGGAAATGGCCGCAAGTGGACATGGAGACGAACAGGTCCTGTCGTTCCGCACAAATTTAGACGAATGGGTCGAATCTGGGCCGGATCATCCGATCAGGGTCGTCCACAATCCTGAAAATGGCGAACCGACGCCCTATATCCTCATAAGAAACGGGCTCGAAGCGCGAATTCTCCGGCCGGTCTACTACGAAATGGTGGACCGGGCCGATACGCGCGGCCATGATGGTGAGGCTGAGGTGGGGGTATGGAGCAAGAAGGTCTTCTTCGCGCTGGGCAGGCTGCCTGGCGGGTGAGTCTCGACGAGGTCCGCAAGCGCTTTCCGGGAAGCGCCGCCGCCGACCTGCGCCCGGTCAAGGTGCGCGGCGACCACGATCTGAATCCCGGTTTCGAGCCTTCCCAGGGTAAGCTGCGGGAGGCCGCCGTCCTGGTGCCGCTGGTCGATCGTCCGGAGGAGCTGACGGTCATCTTCACCCAGCGCACCGCCAACCTGACGGCCCATGCCGGGCAGATCAGCTTCCCCGGCGGGCGGATGGAGAGCGACGACCGCGACCCGGAGGACACCGCCCTGCGCGAGACCGAGGAGGAGATCGGACTGGGGCGCGACCACATCGAGGTGCTGGGTCGGCTCGACACCTACGTGACGCGCACCGGCTTCCGGGTGACACCGGTGGTCGGGCTGGTGCGCCCGCCTTTCCAGGTGACTCCCGACCCGACCGAGGTGGCGGAGGTGTTCGAGGTGCCGCTGGCCGCCATCCTCGACCCGACCAACCCGCAGCGCCACAGCCGCGAATTCCAGGGTGCGCAACGCTATTTCTACGCCTTCCCCTACCAGCAGCGCTTCATCTGGGGGGCGACGGCGGGGATGCTGGTCAATCTCTGCGATGTCCTCCGTGCCGAGGGGCTGGGCGAGGGGCTGGGGTGCGACGGCCTGGGAAGCGATCGCCTGGGCGACGTGCCCGCCGGCGGATCATCGTAGGGCGGGCGGCGCGGTGCTGCGGATTTTCCTGACGGTCATCCTGCCCCTGGTCCTGCCCACGGTCGGTTACGCCCTGTATGTGCTGGTGGTCGAGCGCCGCCGCCGCGAGGCGGAGGAGGCGCACAGCCCGGCGCCGTGGTGGGCGACGGCGCCCTGGCCCTGGCTGGTCTTCGCCGGGGTGGCGGCGATGGCGGTGACCCTGGGCTCGGTCGCCATGACCAGCGGGGTGCCGCCGCACACGCCCTACACCCCGGCCCATGTCGAAGACGGGAGGGTGGTTGGCGGCGGGGCGTCTGGCAATTGAGCGTCTCTGGCAATTGAATGCCTTGCGGGCTAGCCTGCCGCCATGACCGTCAACGCCCGCATCGCTCCCCAGCCCTGGATGACCGCCCCCGAGACGCGCGCCGTGTTCGACGCCCTGGCCGCCGGAGGGGCGGACGCCCGCTTCGTCGGCGGTTGCGTGCGCGACGCGTGGCTGGGCCGCAAGGTCAAGGACATCGACATCGCCACCCACGCCCCGCCGGAACGGGTGATGGCGCTGCTGAAGGCCGCAGGCATCGGCGCCATTCCCACCGGGATCGAGCACGGCACCATCACCGCCGTGGTGGGGAAGGCCCATTACGAGATCACCACGCTGCGTCGAGACGTCGAGACCTTCGGGCGTCACGCCCGCGTCGAATTCACCGACGACTGGCGGGAGGACGCCGCCCGGCGCGACCTGACCATGAACGCCCTGAGCTGCACGCTGGACGGCTGCGTCTACGACCCCTTCGGGGGATTGGCGGACATGGCCGCCGGGCGGGTGCGCTTCGTCGGCGACCCGCGCCAGCGCATCGAGGAGGATGTGTTGCGCCTGCTGCGCTTCTTCCGCTTCCACGCCCATTACGGGCGCGGCGCGCCGGACGAGGCGGCGCTGGCCGCCTGTGCGGAGATGGCTCCCCGCCTGCCCACCCTGTCCGGGGAACGGGTGCGGGGCGAGTTGTCCCGCCTGCTGGCGGCGCCCGACCCAGCGTCGGCCTGGGCGTTGATGATCCGGCTCGGCGTGATGGCCCATCTGCTGACGGACGCGGTGCGCACCGCCCGGTTGGACGGTCTGGTCCGGTTGGAACACGATCTGGACGAACCGCCCGAGGCGGTGCGCCGCTTCGCCGCCGTGCTGGACACCGACCGGGCGGGGGCGCTGGCCGTGGCGCAGACCCTGCGCCTGTCCAACGCCGACCGCGACTGCCTCGCCGCCCTGACCGAGCCGCCGATGGCCGTAGCACCCTCCGACGGGCCGGTGAAGCGGCGGCAGGCGCTCTACCGGCTGGGCGACGCCGGACTGTACCGCGATCTCGTGCTGCTGGCGGCGGTGGACGCGCCCGGACCGGTGGCGCTCGACGCGGTCAGGGCTGCGCTGGCGACCGCCGAGGATTTGCCGTCCCTGGTCCTTCCCATCGCCGGGCGCGACCTGCTGGCCATGGGGATGCCGCGGGGCCCGGCGGTGGGCGCGCTGCTGAAGCAGGTCGAGGCGTGGTGGATCGCCGAGGATTTCCGGCCGGGACGGGACGAGTGCTTGGCGGAGGCGAGGCGGCGTCTGGGGTGAAGCGCCGCCGTTACGGCCACTTCACCTCGGGCGGCATGCTCATCAGGATGGCCTCGGTGTTGCCGCCGGTCTTCAGGCCGAAGGTCGTCCCGCGGTCATAGAGCAGGTTGAACTCGACGTAGCGGCCGCGGCGGATCAGCTGGTGCTCGCGCTGCTCCGGGGTCCAGGGCCGGTTCATGTGGCGGCGAACCAGGGCGGGGAAGACCTCCAGGAAAGCCAAGCCCACGTCGCGGGTGAAGGCGAAGTCGGCCTCCCAATTCCCGGAATCCAGGTTGTCGTAGAAGATGCCGCCGACGCCGCGCGCCTCGCCCCGGTGCGGCAGGAAGAAGTAGCGGTCGCACCATTCCTTGTAACGTGCGTAGCAGGTCGGGTCGTGGCGGTCGCAGGCGTTGCGGAAGGCGGCGTGGAAATCGGCGGTGTCCTGCTCGTCGGGCACCATGGGGGTCAGGTCGGCGCCGCCGCCGAACCAGCCGAGGCTGGTCACGATGTGGCGCGTGTTCATGTGGGTGGCCGGCACCAGCGGCGAGCGCATGTGCGCGACGAGGCTGATCCCCGACGCCCAGAACCGCCCGTCTTCCGCGGCGCCGGGAATGTTGGCGCGGAACTCCGGGCTGAAGGTGCCGTGCACCGTGGAGACGTTGACCCCCACCTTCTCGAACACGCGGCCACGCATCACCGACATCACGCCGCCGCCGCCCTCGCCGCCGCCATGATCGGGGCGCTGCCAGGGCTTGCGCTCGAAGCGGCCCGGCGGCAGGTCGGCATGGGTGCCGGTCAGCTCGTCCTCGATCCGCTCGAACTCGGCGCAGATGCGGTCGCGCAGTTCGGCGAACCAGGCGCTGGCCTGAGCCTGACGGGCGGTTCTGATGTCCATGGCGTCGGTGGGGGAGGTGGTCATGGGCGGGCGTCCGGCGTCGGTCAGGGCGAAGGAAGGGGCGAGGGTCTCGGCAATGCGGCCGTCTGCCGCAGGGCCTCACCCAACACCATCGCGGCACTCAGCGCAACATTCAGCGACCGGGCGGGCGGCATCAGGGGGATGACCAGCCGGGCGTCGGCCGCCGCGTGCACGTCGTCGGGCACCCCGGCGCTCTCGCGCCCGACCATGATCCGGTCGTCCGGGGCGAAGGCGAACTCGGTGTAGGGAACGGCGCCGCGGGTGGTCAGCAGCACCAGCCGCCCGGCCTGCGGCAGCGCCCGGTAGGCCGCCCAGGAGCTGTGCCGGACCAGAGCCAGCTGGTCGATGTAGTCCATCCCGGCCCGGCGCAGCTTGCGGTCGTCCAGAACGAAGCCGCAGGGCTCGATCAGGTCCAGCGGCACCCCGAGTCCCGCCGCCAGACGCATCAGAGTCCCGGCGTTCTGGGGAATGTCCGGTTCGAAGAGAACGAGGCGCATGAAATTCCCTTTTGGTTCAGCGACGTCTAATGGTGCACCGCAAAGCGCGACAAGTTGTCCCGATGACAAAACCTTTTCAAGGCGTTGCCGCGACTGTATACCGCACCCCGGATACCCGGGACATACAACCCCGGTCGACGCGGCGCGCACCCACCCACCCAGTGAGCGGACATGCCCGTCAAGTCGTGATAAACACTGGTCCACGTGTCATAGGGCGCTTCGGCGCGCCGCGTATGCCTTGAGGAGATTAACGCTTATGGCTCAGACCACGCATCCGCCCGGGACGGGTGGCCACGCGGCCCCCGGCGGCGAGGGGGCTTCCCGCCGTGATTTTCTCTACCTCGCCACCGGGGCCGTGGGTGCCATTGGTGTCGCGTCGGCCGTCTGGCCGTTCATCGACAGCATGAACCCGGCCGCCGACACCCTCGCGCTGGCTTCGATCGACGTGGATCTGGCCCCGGTCCAGGAAGGCCAGGCGATCACGGTCACCTGGCGCGGCAAGCCGGTCTTCGTCCGCCACCGCACGGCGAAGGAGATCGAGGAGGCGCGCACCGTCAACCTCGGCGAACTGCGCGACCCGGCCGCCGACGACGCCCGCGTCAAGAAGCCGGAATGGCTGATCGTCGTCGGCATCTGTACGCACTTGGGCTGCGTGCCGCTGGGCCAGAAGCCGACCGATCCGCGCGGCGACTACGACGGCTGGTTCTGCCCGTGCCACGGCTCGCACTACGACACCGCAGGGCGCATCCGCAAGGGTCCCGCCCCGGCCAACCTCGTCGTTCCGCAGTACGCTTTCACGAGCGACACCGCGGTTCGGCTCGGCTAAGCGGCCCTTAAGGTTCTGGAGACCCCAAGATGGCTCAGGCTCACGCCCCCCAGTTCAAGAATCCCGTCGTGAAGTGGATCGACAGCCGCCTGCCGATCTTCACGATGCTGGACCATGAGTACAACCAGTATCCGATGCCCCGGAACGTCAACTATCTGTGGGCGTTCGGTGCCATCGCCGGCATCATGCTGGTCATCATGATCGCCACCGGCCTCGTGCTGGCGATGCAGTATGCCGCGCACACGACCATCGCCTTCGACTCGGTCGAGCGCATCATGCGCGACGTCAACTACGGCTGGCTGCTGCGCTACGTCCACGCCAACGGCGCGTCGATGTTCTTCATCGCCGTCTACATCCACATGTTCCGCGGTCTCTACTACGGCTCCTACAAGGCGCCGCGCGAGATCCTGTGGATCCTCGGCGTGCTGATCCTGCTGGCCATGATGGCGACCGCCTTCATGGGCTACGTGCTGCCGTGGGGCCAGATGAGCTTCTGGGGCGCCACCGTCATCACGAACCTGTTCTCGGCCTTCCCGCTGGTCGGCGACCCGATCGTGACCTGGCTGTGGGGCGGCTTCTCGGTCGACAACCCGACGCTGAACCGCTTCTTCGCGCTGCACTTCCTGCTGCCGTTCGTGCTGCTGGGCCTGGTCGTCCTCCACACCGCCGCCCTGCACGTCTCCGGCTCCAACAACCCGCTGGGCATCGACGCCAAGGGCCCGCAGGACACCGTGCCGTTCAACCCGTACGTCACGATCAAGGACGGCTTCGCGGTCGTCGTGTTCCTGATCTTCTACGCGGCCTTCGTCTTCTTCGCCCCGAACTACCTCGGCCATCCGGACAACTACATCCCGGCCAACCCGCTGGTCACGCCGGCGCACATCGTTCCGGAATGGTACTTCCTGCCGTTCTACGCGATCCTGCGCGCGATCCCGGACAAGCTGGGCGGCGTGCTCGCCATGTTCGGCGCCATCGCGGTGCTGGCGGCCCTGCCGTGGCTCGACACCTCCAAGGTGCGCAGCTGCAAGTTCCGTCCGATCTACCGCCAGTTCTTCTGGATCCTCGCCATCGACGCCCTGGTCCTCGGCTACGCCGGCGCGATGCCCGCGGAAGGCGTGTGGCTGCTGGTCGCCCGCATCGGCACGGCCTACTACTTCTTCCACTTCCTGATCCTGCTGCCGCTGCTGGGCAAGCTGGAGCGTCCGCTGCCGCTCCCCGCCAGCATCTGCGAACCGGTTCTGAAGGGCGGTGGCCGCGTTGCCGCCGGCGCCCACGCCAAGCCCATGGAGAAGGCATAATGCGCTCTCTGAAGTCTGCCATCCTCTCCGCGGCCGTCGCCCTGGGTCTGGCCGGCGCCGCGCAGGCGTCGGAAGCGGTGCACATTCCCAAGCAGGAGTGGTCGCACAGCGGCGTCTTCGGCACCATCGACAAGGCCTCGGCGCAGCGCGGCTTCCAGATCTACAAGGAAGTCTGCTCGACCTGCCACTCGGCCAAGCTGGTCCCGATCCGCACGCTCGCCGGCATCGGCTTCAGCGAGGACGAGCTGAAGGCGATCGCCGCCGGCTATGAGGTCCAGGCCGGTCCGAACGACGCGGGCGAGATGTTCATGCGTCCGGGCATCCCGGCCGACCGCTTCCCGTCGCCGTTCCCCAACGACAACGCCGCCCGCGCCGCTAACAACGGCGCCCTGCCGCCGGACCTGTCGCTGATGGCGAAGGCCCGCGTCGGCGGCGAGGACTACCTCTACGCCTTCCTGACCGGCTTCGAGGAGAACCCGCCGGAAGGCGTGACCCTGATGCCGGGCATGAACTACAACAAGTACTTCCCGGGTCATCAGGTGGGCATGCCCAACATCCTGATGCCGGACGGCGTGACCTACGCCGACGGCACCCCGGCGACGGTGCAGCAGCAGGCCCACGACATCAGCACCTTCCTGACCTTCATCGCCGAGCCGCACATGGATGCGCGCAAGCAGATGGGCGTGAAGGTGATCCTGTTCCTGATCGTGCTGGCCGGCCTGATGTACGCCACCAAGCGCAAGCTGTGGAGCACCCTGCACTGAGCCGCGTCCCGGCCCGGTGTGGATGATCGAGACTGGACAGGGCGCCTTCGGGCGCCCTGTTCTTTTGTGGGCGAGGTTCTTGACCGGCGACCCCATTCCCAGGCGAAGGTGGTGCAGATGACCGACAGGCTGATCGACGAGATCGTGGATTTCTGGTTCGACGAAGCGATGAAGCCCTACTGGTTCCGCCAGTCCGACAGTTTCGACCGGACGGTGCGCGACACGCTGCTTCCCCATCACGAGGCGGCGGCGGAGGGGCGGTACGATCATTGGTTGGAGGATGTGGACGGCTGCCTGGCGCTCTGCGTCCTGCTGGACCAAGTGCCGCGCAACGTCTTCCGCGGTTCGCCGCGGGCCTTCGCGACCGATGGCAAGGCGCTGGCGGTGGCCCGCCATGTGGTGGAGCAGGGATACGACCTGGAATGCACCGAGGACGAGCGGATCTTCCTCTATCTGCCGTTCGAGCATCAGGAGGACATGGACTGTCAGGAGTTGTCCTGCACCCTGTTCCGGGAGCGGGTCAGCGATCCGGAGGTCGTGGATTACGCCGAACGCCACCGCAAGGTCATCGCGCGCTTCGGGCGGTTTCCCCACCGCAACGCGGTTCTCGGCCGCGAGACGACGCCGGAGGAGGCGGAGTTCCTCAAGGAGCCGGGGTCGTCCTTCTGACGGTCTCGTCCTCCGGCATCCGGGGCTCCAGCCAACGCTTCAGGGCGGCCAGCAGTTCAGGGCGGCGGACCGGCTTGGGCACGTAATCGTTCATGCCGGCGACCACGCAGCGGTCGCGGTCCTCGGCGAAGCCGTGGGCGGTGACGGCGATGATCGGCACCATGGCGCGGGGGCCGGCCATCGCCCGGATCGCCAGGGTCGCGGCGATGCCGTCCACCTCCGGCATGGCGACGTCCATCAGCACGGCGTCGTAGGGGACCTCCGCCGCGGCGACGGAGGCGATGGCCTCCGCCCCGCCGTCCGCGGTGTCCACGGTGAAGCCGACCTTGCGCATCAGCGCCGCGGTCAGCAGCCGGTTGGTCGGGCTGTCGTCAACCACCAGCAGGCGCCCACCGCGGGCCACGGCCCAGGCGATCAGGCGCTCCTCCCCGGACGGTGGCAGCGTGCCCAGGGAAACCGGCGAGCTGTGTGGCGCCGGCTCGGTGTGGGGGGTGTCTTGCGGCTGTCGGTGCAGAATGATGTGGTTCACCACGAGCCTTTGGCATTTTGCAAATCAATTTGCGCCGAACCGCCGCGGACTCCCGGTTTCCCGAGGGGATGAGATGGCTGGCCGATCCGTGCTAAGCAAAGGGCGGGCCAGTTGGTTACGAGATCGAACTTTTCCCGCCGCCCGCAATGGACGGAATGCGGGAACGCCAGCGTGGAGAGGACCTATGGGATTGGTTGATCGGCTCTGGGTGGCCTTCGCGGCCCTCAACGGCGCCGTCGCGGTGGGGGCGGGGGCCTATGCCAGCCACGGGCTGGCCGGCGACCCGCGCGGGCAGGAGCTGTTCCGGCTGGCCGGGCAATACCAGATGTGGCACGCGCTGGCCCTGGTCGCCCTGGTTGCATTGCTGCGCACCGCCGACGGCCCGGCGCGCCTGGCGCTGCGCCTGTCGGGTTGGCTGTTCGTGGCGGGGATCCTGCTCTTCAGTGGGACGCTCTACGCGACCGCCACCAGCGGCCCGCTGCCCTTCGCCATGACCGCCCCGACCGGCGGCAGCGCCTTCATCCTGGGGTGGCTGGTGTTGGCCCTGGCGGTTCTGCTGTTCGGGCGGCGCTTCCTTGGGCGGGCCTGAAACGGGAAGGGCGGCGCTCAGGCTGGGGCGCTGCTCGTTTCCTCGGCGGAGGTTGGCGACCCCTCGTCCTTCTTGCGGGTGATGGGCACGCAGAACAGCTCATGGAGAGTCGCCATGATGGTCTGCGCCTCGTGACCGTTCAGCGAGTAATAGATGTTCTGGGCGGCGCGGCGCGTCCGCACCAGCTTGTCGCGGCGCAGGCGGGCCAGATGCTGGGACAGGGCCGACTGGCTGAGGTCGACCAGCTCCTCCAGCTCGCCGACCGACTTCTCGCCCTCGGTCAGGTAGCACAGGATGAGCAGGCGGCGCTCGTTGCTCATGGCCTTGAGCAGCGTGCTGGCCCGCCGTGCGTTGCTCTGCAGATCGGCAATGTTCATGAAACGACCGTTTCTGTCGACGCCAAGCAACAGCGAACCGTTGCGCCCAACCCTTGCGCCGCAGCACCGCCGTTTATCGTTCGTGTTCAATCATATGGAAGAGTGTACCGCGCTGTCTACCCGTGGATGTCCCGTAGTCGAAAGAATGTTCCCCGTTCTGCGAATGCACCGTTCAACGGGTTGAAGCCGCGCGCGCCGCCGTTCTAGACTCGCCGCCTCGAATCGTTGCGGCGGTGCCCAAAGGCGCCCAAAGGAGTGCAAGGAACGATGGCTGACCAGACGCTGGACGCCAAGGGGCTGCAATGCCCGTTGCCGGTGCTGCGCGCGCGCAAGGCGCTGAAGACGGTGCCGCCCGGATCGACGCTGACCGTCGAGGCGACCGACCCCAGCGCGCCCAAGGATTTCGCCGCCTTCTGCGAAGCCACCGGCAACCGGCTGGCCTCCAGCGTGGAGGAGGGGGGCATTTACCGCTTCGTGATCGAACGCTGCGCCTGACGGCGCTGAGAACAGGATGCTTGCACGTGCTCCGCGCAAAGGGGGTGGGGACGGCGGTTGGGGGATGTGACGATAAGCCCCGCAATCATCCTGTACTTTCATTAGCGATCCGGGAAGAATGGGTGCAGGGAAATGCCTCGAACACGAACGAAAAAGACAGATAAAGCATGTTCACCACCCTGTTCACCCACGCCGCCTGCCTGGACCACGACACAGGGCTGGGCCATCCGGAATGCGCCGACCGGCTTCGTGCAGTGCTGGCCGCGCTTGAGACCGAAGAATTCTACATGCTCGAACGGCAGGAGGCGCCGCTCGCCACCCTTGAGCAGCTGTCCCGGGCGCACCCGCGGGAGCATGTCGAGCGCATCCTGGCGCTGGTGCCGGAGCAGGAACACGCCGGCATCGACGCCGACACGGTGATGTCCCCCGGCTCCGGCGAGGCTGCGCTGCGCGCCGCCGGGGCGGTGGTCGCGGCTGTGGACGCGGTGGCGTCGGGCCATTCGCGCAACGCCTTCTGCGCCGTGCGCCCACCGGGGCACCATGCCGAGCATGACAAGGCCATGGGCTTCTGCCTGTTCAACAACGCCGCGGTCGGCGCCTACCACGCGCGGGCGGCGCACGGGCTGCAGCGGGTGGCGGTGATGGATTTCGACGTCCACCACGGCAATGGCACGCAGGACATCTTCCAGCGCGACCCGGACCTGCTCTACTGCTCCACCCACCAGTCGCCGCTGTATCCCGGCACGGGCGACGCGGGGGAAAAGGGCGAGTACGGCAACTGCGTCAACGCGCCGCTCGCCGCCATGTCCGGCTCGCCGGAATTCCGGCACGCGATGACCCACATCATCCTGCCGGCCATCGACCATTTCAAACCGGACCTGCTGATCATCTCCGCTGGATTCGACGCCCATTCGCGCGACCCGCTGGCCGGTCTGCACCTGACCGACGACGATTTTGCCTGGGCCACCCGCAAGCTGGGCGATCTCGCCCGCACCCATTGCGGTGCCCGCATCGTGTCCGTGCTGGAAGGCGGCTACAACCTGCGCGCCCTGGCCACGGCCACCGCGGCGCATGTGCGCGAATTGATGTATTGCTGAGCTTTCCGATTCTTCCGGCCGATTCTTCCGGCTAGGCCCGTGGTGGGAGCGTGATACGCCCGCCGCGGGCCTTGCGCATTTGGGGACTGAGCCATAATTTCGGTTTTCGGTCCCATCGCGGGCACCCCATCGTATGGATCATTGGCCGGATGGATCATGGCTGACGCTGCACACATTCCCCCCGACATCGCCGCCCTCAGCTTCGAGGACGCGCTGGCCGAGCTTGAGCGCATCGTGCGCCAGCTCGAAGACGGGCGCGGCAAGCTCGACGACGCGATCTCGTCCTACGAGCGCGGCACCGCGCTGAAGCGGCATTGCGAGGCGAAGCTGCGCGAGGCCCAGGCCAAGATCGACCGCATCACCGTTGCCGCCGACGGCACCCTCGGCACCGAACCCGCCCGGATCGACTGACGTGCAGACCGACCTCAAGACAGCCATGGCCGACATGGCCGCCGATGTGGAGCGTGCGATCCTGCACCTCCTGCCGACGACCGACCTTCCCGAATCGCGCGTGCTGGAAGCGATGCGCTACGGCTGCCTGAACGGCGGCAAGCGGCTGCGTCCCTTCCTGGTCTGCCAATCCGCGGCGCTGTTCGGCGTCAACCCGGACTGCGCGCTGCGCGTCGCCGTGGCCGTGGAGTTCGTCCACAGCTACTCGCTGGTCCACGACGACCTGCCGGCGATGGACGACGGCGACCTGCGTCGCGGCCAGCCGACCGTTCACCGCAAGTTCGACGAGGCGACCGCCATCCTGGCCGGCGACGGGCTGCTGACCTACGCCTTCGAGGTGCTGGCCGACCCGGCGACCCACGAGGACCCGAACGTGCGCTGCCAGCTCGTGGCGGCGCTCGCCAAGGCGGCAGGGCCGCACGGCATGGTCGGCGGCCAGATGCTCGACCTGATCGCCGAGCATGAGACCTTCGACCTCGGCACGACGACGCGGCTCCAGCGGATGAAGACCGGCGACATGATCGCCTTCTCCTGCGAGGCCGGCGGCATCCTGGGCAAGGCCCCGCCGCCGCAGCGGCTCGCTCTGCGCGCCTACGCCCACGATCTCGGGCTGGCCTTCCAGATCGTCGACGACCTGCTGGACATCGAGGGGACGGAGGCGGAGACCGGCAAGTCGGTCGGGCGCGACGCGCAGGCCGGAAAGGCGACCTTCGTGTCCATCCTCGGGCAGGACCGTGCCCGATCGCAGGCCGCCATGCTGGCCGTCCAGGCCAAGGCGCACCTGGAGATCTTCGACGGGCGCGCCGATATCCTCAAAGCGGTCGCCGACTTCGTCGTCGCGCGGCGGACCTGAACGGAGGACGTTTCCAACGTGACCCCCAACGACAAGACGCCGCTTCTCGACCTCGTCCGCACCCCCGCCGACCTGCGCGCGCTCAAGCCCGAACAGCTCCGGCAGGTGGCCGACGAGCTGCGGACCGAGACCATCAGCGCGGTGTCGGTGACCGGCGGCCATCTGGGCGCCGGGCTGGGGGTGGTCGAACTGACCGTCGCCCTGCATTACGTGTTCCAGACCCCGGCCGACCGGCTGATCTGGGACGTCGGTCACCAGTGCTACCCGCACAAGATCCTGACCGGGCGCCGTGACCGCATCCGCACCCTGCGCATGGGCGGCGGGCTGTCGGGTTTCACCAACCGGTCGGAGAGCGAATACGACCCGTTCGGCGCCGGCCACAGCTCCACTTCCATCTCGGCGGGGTTGGGCATGGCGGTGGCGCGCGACCAGCTGGGCCGCGACAACCATGTGGTCGCCGTGATCGGCGACGGCGCGATGAGCGCCGGCATGGCCTACGAGGCGATGAACAACGCCGGGTCGGCGAACAGCAAGCTGATCGTCATCCTGAACGACAACGACATGTCCATCGCCCCGCCGGTCGGCGCGATGAGCGCGTATCTGTCGCGGCTGATCTCGTCGAAGCCCTATCTCAGCCTGCGCCATCTGGCCAAGGACATCGCGGAACAGTTGCCCCGCCCGCTGCGCACGGCGGCGCGCCGGGCGGAGGAGTACGCCCGCGGCATGGTCACCGGCGGCACGCTGTTCGAGGAGATGGGCTTCTACTACATCGGACCGATCGACGGCCACAATCTGGATCATCTGCTGCCGGTCCTGCAGAACGTGCGCGACGCCGACGACGACAAGCCGGTCCTGATCCACGTCGTCACCAAGAAGGGGAAGGGCTACGGCCCCGCCGAGGCCTCGGCCGACAAGCTGCACGCGGTGGCCAAGTTCGATGTCGTCACCGGCGCCCAGTCAAAGCCGAAGTCCAACGCCCCGACCTACACCCGCGTCTTCGCCAACGCCTTGATCGCCGAAGCCGAGCGCGACCCCAGTGTCCTCGGCATCACCGCGGCCATGCCGTCGGGCACCGGGCTGGACCTGTTCGGTCAGCGCTTTCCCGACCGCTGCTTCGACGTCGGCATCGCCGAGCAGCACGCGGTGACCTTCGCCGCCGGTCTGGCGACCGAGGGCTTCAAGCCTTTCTGCGCGATCTACTCGACCTTCCTGCAGCGCGCCTACGACCAGGTGGTGCACGACGTGGTGCTGCAGCGCCTGCCGGTGCGCTTCGCGCTCGACCGCGCCGGCTTGGTCGGGGCGGACGGGGCGACCCACGCCGGGGCCTTCGACGTGGCCTATCTCGGCTGCCTGCCCGACATCGTGCTGATGGCGGCGGCGGACGAGCTGGAGCTGATGCACATGGTGGCGACCAGCGCCGCCATCGACGACCGCGCCTCGGCGCTGCGCTACCCGCGCGGCGAGGGGGTGGGGCTGGAGCTGCCGGAGCGTGGTGAGGTTCTGCCCATCGGCAAGGGGCGCATCCTCCAGGAAGGCACCAAGGTCGCGATCCTCAGCTACGGCACACGTCTGGCCGAAGCGCGCAAGGCGGCGGCGGAGCTGGGCGCGCGCGGCCTCTCGACGACGGTGGCCGACGCGCGCTTCGCCAAGCCGCTGGACGAGGAGCTGGTGCGCCGTTTGGCGCTGGAGCACGAGGTGCTGATCACCATCGAGGAGGGCTCGGTCGGCGGCTTCGGCAGCTTTGTGCTGCAGCATCTGGCGATGGCCGGGCTGCTGGACGGCGGGCTGAAGATCCGCCCGATGGTCCTGCCCGACCGCTTCCTCGATCATGACAATCCGGCCAAGCAGTATGAGGAGGCCGGTCTCGCCGCCCGTCACATCGTCGCCACGGCGCTTCAGGCGCTGGGGATCGAGGCGACGGCGGTGCGGGCCTGACTCCGAAGGGAAAGCGCCGCCGCTCGGCAGCAAATGTCGACCCTGAACGAAGGGGCTACTGCCATTAGCCTAAGGTCGGGCGGGGCGCTTTCTCTGGTGCGGCTGGGACCGCTGTCTTACAATTCGAAAACAATAGATAATTAACGTATCCGGCGGGACTGGGTGTTGTCGAACATGCCTCAGGTGTTTGCAGCGGGTGCTGGGCGCGCATCCGACGAGAACGGCGCATCGGCTCAGGATGGTCCGGGGATGTTCCGGTCCATCGTTGAGTCGTCTCCGACGCCCACTGCCGTGATCGACGGGACGTCCTTCCGTTGTCTTTACGCCAACGCCACCATGCGGGCCCTGGGCTTGCAGCCGGGGCATCCGTTGGCGGACCGTTTTCCGGAAGCCTCCGCCGTGCGCATGGCCGAGACGCTGAGCAATGGCGAGGGCACCCGCTTGCGGATCACCGGGCCGGAGGAGGTGTCCTGGGACCTGAATGTGGCCGCCCTGGACGGCGGCCCGTCGCTGCTGGTCACCCTGCGTCCCGCTGAGTCCGAATCGACCGAGACCGCCCATCACCACGCGCGGGAGGTCAGCCACCGGGTCAAGAACACGCTTCAACTGGTGTCCAGCCTGCTGACGCTCCAGACCCTGTCGGCCAAGGACCCGGACATGCGCCGCGCCTTTCAGGAGGCGTGCAGCCGCATCGGCACGGTGACCCAGGCGCACCAGCGCGTCCACGCTGCCGCCCGCGGCAGCCTCGTCGATTTCGGGGCCTATTTGAGCGACGCCTGCCGGGAGATGGAAAGCCACTTCGCGGTCGGTGGTCCGGAACGCCGCATCGCCGTGACGGTCGAGCAGGCGATGGTGCCGGTGGATTCGGTGATCCCGCTCGCCCTCATCCTCAACGAACTGGTCGGCAACGCCTCCAAGTACGCTTATGCGGCGGGCAGCCCAGGGAACATCGAGGTCAGCCTCGTGCCGCGGGACGAGGGGGGGCGCCGCCTGACCGTCGCCGACCATGGGCGGGGCCTGCCGCCGGGCTTCGAGGTCGCGCGCGCCGACTCGCTGGGCATGAAGGTGGCGCGGGCCTTCGCGGGCCAGTTGAAGGGAAAGCTGCGCGCGGAGCCGAACGCTCCCGGCGCGCGCTTCGTCCTAGATCTGCCTTTCTGATCCTCCGCCGCCTGTGACGGCTCATCGCCTCTTGCCGAACGCCGCGTCCTGCGCCATGCATCCAGCCTCGTCGATGGGGGAGTTCTGAGATGGCGCGGGTGCGTGCGGATGTGGCGCTGGTGGAGCGCGGGCTGGCAGAAAGCCGCGCCAAGGCGCAGGCGCTGATCCTGGCGGGGCTGGTCTATTCCGACACCAAGCGCATCGACAAGGCCGGCGACGCGATCGCCGAGGACGCTCCCTTGTCGGTGAAGGGGCAGGACCATCCCTGGGTGTCGCGCGGCGGGCTGAAGCTGGTCAAGGGGCTGGACGTCTTCGGCATCGATCCCACCGGCCTGACCGCGATCGACTTGGGGGCCTCGACCGGCGGTTTCACCGACGTGCTGCTGACCCGCGGCGCTGCCAAGGTCTACGCGGTGGATGTCGGGCACGGGCAACTGGCCTGGAAGCTGCGCAACGACCCGCGCGTGGTGGTTCTGGAAAAGACGAACGCCCGTCACCTGACGAGCGCCGAGATTCCCGATCCCGTGGATATGGTGGTGTGCGATGCCAGCTTCATCGGGTTGGAGGTGGTGCTTCCCGCCGCCCTTTCCCTGGTGGTTCCAGGCGGCCGGCTGATCGCGCTCATCAAGCCGCAATTCGAGGTCGGCAAGGGCCGCGTCGGCAAGGGTGGGGTGGTCCGTGAACCCGAACTGCACCAGGAGGTCTGCGACCGCATCCGCGGGTGGCTCGACGCCCTGCCGGGTTGGCGCGTGCTCGACGTCACCGAAAGCCCGATCACCGGCCCCGAAGGAAACAAGGAATTTCTGATCGGGGCGGTGAAGGACGTCTGGATGGAACCATAAACTGTTACGAGAGCACCCATAAACCGCACTCCGCGGAACCATAAAATGGTCCGCCACAACCGCGCGCCAAGATCACCGACCAGGATGCTGAGCAGCCGTAAAACAGCATCCAATGAACAATTTTCCTTGTGAAATATGATGCGCTTTCTGCGTGTTGTGGCCGCTTGGCCAAGGCTCGCTTTTGGATGGCTTCCATGGTCAGGAAGGGTAGGTTTCGCGACGGATGAAAAATAATATTTCTTCCTCCCATCTATAAATAAAAAGAGGCATCTAACGAATATAAATTCGACCAATATCTTCTGATGAACCTAATAGAGAGCCAAAATAATCAGTATTGAATAGGATGAAATTCTATATACCAGTGAACTTTTCTGTATTTCACTCACGAATGCCCGATTTCAGGGGGATGAAATTCGGTTATCCTGCTGGGGAACGCTCATCGCAGGAGGTTCTCCATGCCGCACAGCGTCACATTGCGCGTCTCGGGGGCTCGAGCTTGCTTTTCTCGCGCGGAGTTCAAAACCGAACGCGTCTCCTACGATGTCATTACTCCGTCCGCCGCTCGCGGTATCTTCGACAGCGTGTATTGGCGCCCCGGGCTGCGCTGGATCATCGACCGCATCCATGTCCTCAAGCCAATCCGCTTCCAGTCGCTGAGCCGCAACGAGATCGGTGACCGTATCCCGGTTGCCTCGGTGCGCCATGCCATGCGGAACGGTGCCTTTCAGACCCTGCCGCGAATCGCCGCCGACAACCGGCAACGACGCGCCGCCACCATCCTGGTCGAGGTCGATTATCTCATCACCGCCGGCCTCACCCTGACCGATGACGCCCCGGTTGGGGACCGGCTGGACATTCCCCTTGGCATCTTCACCCGCCGCGCCCGGCGCGGCCAATGCTTCCGCTCCCCCTGCCTCGGCACCCGCGAGTTTCCGGCCGACGTCATGCTGTGGGAGGGATCCCCGCCGATGCACCAGCTCCCCGGCGACCAGCGCGACCGCGACCTCGGTCTCATGCTGCTGGACATCGATTACGCCAACAATCATGCCTCCCGCTTCTTTCATGCCGTCCTGCGCGACGGCGTCATCGACGTTCCGCCTTTCGTTGCGGCGGCGGTGCGGCCATGAGCGTCCTTGCCGCTCTTGCCGCCCATTACGACCGGCTGGAACGCTGCCATGACGTCGTCCCCTTCGGCTTCACCCGCGAACGCATCACCTTCGGTCTCGTGCTGTCCACCGATGGTGAAGCCGTCGCCTGCGACGATCTGCGGCTCGGGGCGAAGGGCCAGAGCCACGGGCGGCCGATGACGGTGCCACGCTCGTTCAAGCGGTCGGGGATCAAGCCTCCTCCGTTCTTCCTGTGGGACAACAGCCGCTATGTCCTCGGGCTTGGCCGTCCGGCAGAAGGGAGCGAACCACGGGCCTACGCCGACCGCGCCGCCGCCTTCCGCGACTGGCACGAGTTGCTGTTCGACGGTATGGACGATCCCGGTCTGTTGGCCGTCCGGTGCTTCCTGCGTTCGTGGACCCCGGAGCGCTTCGGCCAGGCGCCGTTCTCCCCGGCGTTGCTCGACCGTACCATTGTCTTCCGCCTCGCCGGCGACACCGATGCCGACGGCCGCCCCCGTTTCCTGCACGACCGCCCGGCGGCGCGGGCGGTGTGGGAGCCCCACGCCAGCGATGGCGACCGGCCCGAGGCGGTGTGCCTGGTCAGCGGCTGCACCGCGCCGACCGCCCGCCTGCATCCCGCCATCAAAGGCGTGTGGGGAGCCCGCAAGACCGGTGCCTCGCTGGTCTCCTTCCATCAGGCCGCCTTCACCTCCCACGGCAAGCGCCAGGGGGACAACGCCCCGGTGTCGGAGGCCGCCGCCTTTCGGTACGGCGCCGCGCTCAACGCCCTGCTGGCACCGGGCCGCCGCGCCACGCTGCGCATCGGCGACACCACCACGGTGTTCTGGGCCGACGCCGCCGTTCACGGCGAGGCAGCGGCCCGCCGGGTCGAGGCGCTGGTGACCGCCGCGCTGCGTCCCACCGGCCCGCCTGTTCCCGTACGCGACGGGAACGACCGGCGGCAAACCGGCCGGAGCTGGGATTGGCTGGGCGCTCCGTCTGCGGCCCAGGCCGTTGGGCTCGGGATCGACCCCGGCATCGGCGTGCATATCCTTGGCCTCGCACCGAACGGTCCGCGCTTGTCGGTGCGCTTCTGGCAGGAGCTGACGGCGGGAGCGCTGCTCGACCGGCTGAGCGCGCATTGGGACGATTTGCGGCTCGAGCCGCCGGCCTGGAAGACGCCGCCGTCTCCGGCGGCGCTGCTCTACGCCCTGGCGCGGCAGGGGCGGCCCGAGACCATCCCGCCCCAACTCGCCGGCGAGTTGATGCGAGCCATCCTCACCGGTCACCGCTACCAGCACCGCGTCCACAAGCTGATGGCCAAGCGCAACCTCGCCGCCGGCCTGCCGATCACGGTCCAGCATCTGCGGGAGGCGAGGGCCCTGGCCGAGGACAGTGTCCGCGCCCTGTTCGAGAAAGGGGCCCGGACCACGACCGCAGCGCGGGCGGCCCGTTACGATGTCAATGGTGAGACCTTCACCCCGCTGGCGGGCGGCTTGCTGACTTCGGCGCGTCATTCCTCCTCGCTGGCAACGACGGCGCTCCCGTCGCCCGATGGTCGTTCACGCCAGCAAGACACGCCCCCCGTTCCGCCGGAGCACGTTCCGTCCCCGTCGCTCCCGCCACCCTGCTCCCCCGCCCCGACGCCTGTGGACATGGAGAGCGAAATCGAAAGGATCAGTGGAGAATGGTTCAAGGCACTGCGCTGACCGCTGCCCGTCCGGAGATGGCCGATCCGATCGTCGTGTTCGAGACGACGGTGCTGCCACACCCCAACCTTGTCGCGGCGCAGGCGGCCATCGCCCGCCTGCACAGCCGCTGCCAGCCGACAGGGAGCCGACCACTGAAAGCCAGGGCTCTGCTCATCGTCGGCGCGCCGGGGGCGGGGAAAACGACCGCGCTGGAGGATTACCAACGCGCCTATCCGGACGTTGCCTTGGAAAACACCGTCAAAGGCATCGTATCCGTACCGACCGACGTCTTGCTGGACGCCGACCGTCGCCCCATTGTCTACGTCGAAGCCCCCAAGAAAACCACCCAGCGGGCGCTCGTCGCCGCGCTGCTGGGCGCCTTCGGTTACAAGGCTGCCGATCACTGGGATACCAACGACATCATTCGGAAGATCGAGTTTTACGCCGACCAGGTGGGCACGGAGATGATCTTCATCGACGAGGGCCATCACATGGTGAGCAGCACAAAGCCCGAGCAAACCGAGGATGTAGCGGAGTTCATCAAGTCGCTGCTCAACCGGACGAAGCGGCAGATCGTCATCGCGGGGCTGCCGGCGCTCCTTCAGATCACCTGCTACCGGCAGCTTCATCGCCGTCTGCAGCCGTCGATGATCCTGGCGCCCTACAATTGGAGCACCCGCTCCGGACGCTTCCATTTCTCGGTCCTTCTCGCCACCTTCGAGAAGGTGCTCGAATTGCCGGAACCCTCCGGTTTGGCGAAGTCCGACTTCGCCAAGCGCTTCTATGTGGCCACGGGCGGTGAAATCGGCATCGTGTCAAAGTACCTCAGCGAAGCCCTGTCCCGTGCCAAGGCCGGCAGCCTCCGCTTCATCAGCAAGGAACTGATGGCCGAGGTTCATGACGGCTGGCATCAAACCTATGAGCCTGACGATGTTCTGGATTTCGATGCCGTCCTCGATGACAGCGTCGGAACCGGGCAAGCGGCGGGAAGCCGGCCCGCCGACAACCCGTTCCTTTGCGACGACGCTCGGCTGAAAAGCCTATGGATCCAACAGCAGGCCGCCCGCGATGCGGCCTTGGCCGCCCTGCGCGTCGGCTCGGACGGCTCGCGTGTCACCACGCTCAAGGCGACGGGACGCGCCGCCTTCACCCCCTTCACCCGTTCATGAAGGCGTTGCCTCCCAACCTTCGGCCTATCCCCCTGCGTGTCCGCCCGGCTCCGTTCGAGCCCGCATACGGCCTTCTTGGACGCCTGGCTGTGCGTCACGGTTATTCCGCCAGCCGGGCGTTCGTCGCGGACATGGCGTTCGGCATCGCCGACTTCGTGCATGAACTCGAATGCGGTCGCCGTCTGGCCGAACTCGCTTGTCTGGCCGGGCTGGCCAAGGCGACCATTGCCGCTTCCACGATGGTCACCGACCAAGCTGGGATTTTGTGGATCGGAACGGAGCGAGTCGATGTGGCGGCGAACCACCGCGCGGTCAGTGCTGCCGGACGTGTCTGTCCGTGCTGCTTACGTATTGACCTTGAGATGGGGGACGGGCCGGAGTCCTGTCGGCCCCACCGGCGGATCTGGTGGGATCTGACCGGGGTGGTGAGCTGTCCGGTTCACGGCGTTCTGCTTTTGGACGTCTGCCCCAATTGCGGGAGCTCCCCTTCGCGCGTTCCGACCTCCCCGCGCCATTGCCGATGCGGTCATGATCTTGCTGGGCTGGCTACCCTGCCGCTCGACGATTCTGATCTCATGGCCGACCGCTATCTGGTGGGACGCCTCGGCGCATCCACTGTTCGATCGCATGCCCTTGCACGACGCCGCCCTGGCTATGCTGCGGATCGGACGGGCAGGTTTGTTGGGGGCGAGAGGTCTGCCGTTAAGGAAAGACATCACCGATCCGGCGCTCTGGGCAAAAATGGCATCGATCGGGTTTCGTGAGGCGGCGCCCAACGAGAGTTGATCCCCTTGCCGTTTCCGCCGATTCCGATTCTCGGTAGCGTGACGCGGCTGAACGATCTGCAGGCGGTTATGGAACCGGAGGACGGGACCAATGAGCGTGAGGGGCACTGCCATGGCCCACGTGGCGTTGGACAGCGTGGCGGCTGGGCATTGGCACATCCGGATCGTAACCGCCTCTGTGCCGGACTGCACCTTTCCGATGTCGTGAAAACGAGCCATTAAGCGACGGTTCTGGGCGGACCGGAGCGGCGCGGCGCGGCCTGTTGCGAAAGTTGTCGCGTTATGGTGTCATGAAAGGGCATGGACCAAACGCGACACTCCAGCCCGGCACCCCACCTGATCGGATACGCCAGGGTTTCGACCGAGTTTTGCCGTATGAGTGTGCATGTAGGATAGCGCCGCAGCGCCGATAGACGGGAGTGTAGCAATATCATAGCATTCCTGGCGACGAGGAGTGCTATCGAGGACCCTTGCCGGTGGCAACACGACGCCCTGCACCCCCGCCCCCACAATGGTTTGATCTCCAAAACCAATATGGTCCGCAGTTCGTCAAAGACCTCGTGACGGTCACGACGATTGACGGCGCGGCAAGGCGCACTGCCCAGAGTCTTGGAATTCGGCACTTCCTCCAGTGGCTTGCCAAAGACGGTCAGCCCGCTGCCGACACGCTTCGGGGCATTCTCATCGCGGCGGCTCCTGGCGACCTCTCCGAGGTTCAAGCGGTTCATCTGCTCGCTTCGGCCGTCAATCGGTGGATCGGCGCGATGTCGCGTGCCCCGAACACTGCAGCGCATACGGTTCGCGGATATGCATACACCGCCGCGAACACCCTGGAGGCATTGGGGGCGCTCCCAGATCGGCGATATCCCCAATATATGCATAGCCTCGTGTCGGTCCCTCGTGCGGTCGGCAAGATTTCCACCCTCGGCCGCCTCCAATGGCCCGAGTTTGAAGGCGTCAACGGGATCGCGGCGAGAGAACGCCTCGGGCTCAGCCTGGTCAGGCAGGCAGCGGTCGCCGAGTTCGACCGCCATGAGCGGTTCTTCCGCTTCGGTCAGGATGTCCTGGCCGGGCGTGCGACGATGTCGCAGGCAGACGGCACATCGGGCATCCCGACACTGCTGGAGGCAGAGCGGCGAAGCTGGGAGACGACGGGTCGGTCTCAGTTCGACCCGGTGAACGAGGTTTCCCCGGAGATCGCGGCGCTGTTGGCGGAATTGCGGGATATCCGCATCTGGGAAGCCGCGGGGCTGTCCATTGGCAGTCGCATGGCCATGCTCAAAGACTTTGTCCTACACAACGTGGCACTCATGTGCTGCGGTCCCACCTTTCACGCCAGCATGATGGTCGCGGTGGTGTTCTGCTGTGATACAGGCTGGAACCGCCAGCCGATCTTGGGCCTCCCCCGCGACCCCTTCATTTTTCGGACTCGCTCAGAATGTGGCATCGCGACATCGGCCTTCGTCGAATCCTTCAAGCGTCGCGCCGATCACAATGTTCTTGCCTATCTCGAATCGGCTTCTCCGGTATCGGGCTTGGCTGAAGAACGAATGCGCAGGGAATGGGATGCGGCGACCAATGATTATGATCGGACCGGCCGGGGTGACGGAATATCCATCATGGACCGAACAGCACCCCTGCTGGACGTCCTCGACCGCTACCAGCAAATGACGGATGTGATTCGCGGTTTTGACCTTGGCCGGGCCTATGAAAAGGATTTTTTCGTCTATTTGGCCAAATCCGGAGGGCTATTTCGTTCAGACGGACGCAGCATTCGGGAAAATGGCCGCGGGAGCGTGCTGGCACGCGATGGCGTGTCCTTCCAGTCCCTGCGCAAAACCTATCTCTCCCTGCGGGTTCGGGAAACGGGTTCCGTCACGGCAACGCAAACCATTGCAGGGCATACCAGCGGCGGCGTGCTGATGCCGCATTACCTGAATGATGCCGACATTACAGCGGAACTGGACCGCTCCATTCGCTTTTTCCAGAATGCCTGCCAAGCACTCATTCTTAGCGATCAGTCTATTCGGGTACACATAGGCCTGACGGCCGCCGAGCTAGACTGGTTCCGCCGTCTTGCGGAAGCCTCGGGAATTTCCGCGGCCGTGGGATTGGAACGCGATTTCACTACAAAATCCACGCGGCCGCTTTATTTCTCGCCAACGGAAGACAATCTCCGGGATCTCTTTTTGGCCCATAAGGCGCTTCGAGCGGCACGACAGCAGGTCCACCCAGGGCGATGGGCTGTTCAAGGGCTTCCCCTATTGGCAGCAGTGAAGGCCATTGGCCAAGCTGTTTTCGGTAAAGGGCTGAAACATGCCTACCAGGCTGTCGCCCGGCGAACCCAGCGCGCGTTGAACGCTGGCAGCATCACGCTGCCCCCGATACTGGAGGGGTAGGAGTGCATATTTGCGGTACTGTCAGAGCCGGCATGAGCAGATTCGAGTATGAGCGCATCCTGGCCGCCCAGGCGTTGCCCGAGCAGGTGATCGCCACAAAGAGAACCGCCGCGACGGCGCAATGGCACGACGGTGCGAGCCGCAATCTGCTGGATGACTGTTGGCTAATTGCGACGGAAGATGCGAACGTGAGGAAGGACAATACGCGCCTCACCCTCAGCTTCGACAGCGTGATTGATGTTGGCGGGATGACGCTCGCTGATGAACGATCGCGCCAGGACAATCTTTCGAAGAAGCTCGTCTGTCTCATGGCCATGACGTATGGCGCTCGTCGCGGACCGCTATCCGCCGAGAGAACGTTCAGGTTGTCCTTGAACTTCGACTGGTTCGTGCGGTGGCGCCGCAGTCGTGGTATGGAGTGGACGTCAGAGATTCGGCCAGAGCATTTCGATGGTTTCATGGAGTGCCTCGGATCCGGTGACATCCTGGATCTGGTGCCGATAATAGACCGCCTTGACCACCTGACGGACAAGGCGCGGACCGGGCGATTTTCGTTGCCGATCAGTAAAGCCGCTGGGCAGCTAGTCCGAGTGGATTGGACATCTCTGGCCGGTTCTCTTGGGGTGAATTATTCTGCGCTGTCTCGATCAGCGACCTTCAGAACTGAATTGATAGACCGGCTGCCGATTCTTGCGCCGGAATACGCGGCCGATTTAGCGGCGACGACCGCAATTCATCAGAAAGGTCGCGGCGATAGGAAACGCGCGGCCGATGCTGTCAAAACAATTTTGCTCCCCTGGGTGTATCTAGCGCGCTTATCCAAAGGCGGGTTCCTTGGACACGATCCACTTTCCTTTGATCCATTTGAACGTGGCGAGATAGGCGTACACGCGAAGCGCATTGGCAAGGACGGCAATCGAACAGCAACGCTCCTTCCACGTGATTTCTTTGCGTTGCTCAATGCTGCTGCGGTCTGGGTAACGCAATATGCGTCGTACATCATATATGCAGTGGAACAGACCCGGTGTCTGAATGAGGTTCTAAATCGCGATTACCGCCATTACAAACGCGAGCGGGAGCTCATCCTTGCAGACTTCGACAGAATGGCTCCATCTGGCCTGCCCCTATTGGCCCCAGACTGGTCTTCACGGTCGCACACGGAAGGGCGGCTAAGTGTAGGCGACGCAGCCAAATACCTGATGACCGCCTGCGCCATCCTCATCGCGGGTTTTGGAGCGCGGCGGCTCAGGGAAACCACCAGTCTACAAAATGGTTGCCTGACGGAAGATATACCAGGCCTGTGTGAACTCACCATCTATATCGAGAAGACGTTGAGGGATTGCGACCGCATTCCGGTTCCTCATCTTGTAAAATCCGCTGTTCAGGTATTGGAAGCATTGACAGCGACGACCCGAGCCAGAACTGGTAATCGCTGGCTTTTTGAACTGATGAGAATGGGGCGGGGTGAACGGAAGAATATTCCATTTGTGCTGCACAAGACGCTGCCGGAATTTGCGGCATTAAACGGGTTGGCGCTGCCGGATGGCTGGGATAGCTGGGCGGTGAAGCCGCATCAGCTCCGGCGCGGATTCGCCGTGGCGTATTATCATGGTTTCGAGGCGTCATCGTTGGACGCGCTCAGTAGGTTTCTGCGACATTTCCTGCCCGAGATGACCAGGGTGTATGTCAACGAGGCCCTGCCCGGCGCGATAGGGCGGTTGCGGGAAGAGATTGCCGCTCGTACCCAGGTCGCCCGCGGCGCGATGTCGGCCGAAGACCGGCAGTGGTTGGTCGATGCCAAGAAGCTGCTCGACGATCTCGCTGACCGCGGCGCCGTCTTCAACGAGGTCCGCTGCGAGGCCCTGGTTCACTGCATGCTGGCCATGTGGGACGGCGTCGAAACCCCCATCGGCCAGGGGGCGAAGAGGCTCTACGGCGATCTCGACGGCATGGTGGCCAAGGCGTCCGCCAAGGTGCGCATTGGCTCCCGCTCCAATCACCCCGAAGCCATCCGCCAGCCCTTGACCTCCCTGCTCCAGGACTACGCCAAGACCCATTACCTGGAGCCGGTGCCGGGCCATGCCGCTCATTGCGGTTGCCGACCAGATGATGCCGATGACTTGGCACAGGCGGCCTGCCTCCGGGCCAAGGCTGGACATCGTTCGCCCTGGCAGTCGGGCGGGCCGGTCCACGAGGACGTTCGGCCGGATTATGCGTTCAGCAGCGCCTATGTCTGTCTGGGTTGCTCCCACTGCGCCGCTTTCAAGGCCGATCAGCATGTCCTCACCAACACTCTGGAACGGCTTGAAGATGCCGTCGCCCGTGGCGCTACGCCGGCATCCCGAGAATCCGCTGCGGATAAGCTGGCGCGATTCAAGGGGGCCATTGCCGCGGCCAAGGCCGCCACCAAAGGGAGGGCGTGAGCATGGATACTCCGACCTGGGACACCGAGCTGCCGCCAGAGGCGGTGAAGCGCCTTCGGCCGGAGGACAAGGGGCGCCGCGCGGTGACGTCCCTGACCAGGAAGGTCGAGACTCTGGAACGTTGGGGTCGTAACGGCATCCCGGCGGGCATGGCTGAGGCCGTGCCATGGGACCGCGCCAAATTGCGCCGCTGGGCCGATGTCAGGTTCGGCCTTTGGCCGTGGGCCGATCCCCAGGTCGATGCCAAGGATGGCCGGAATGCCGCCCTGATGGAGCGGTTCCGCCGCGCTCTGGAGGTATTGGAGGTGCGAGCCAAGGATCGGGGCGCCAACCTCAAGCGGGAGCTGGAGGCCAAGGACCGCATCATCGCCAACCTGGAACGACAAAACGCCGATCTGCTCGACCAAGTCCGCCAGCTTCAAAAGATGGTGGGCGTCCAGCCGGTGGTGCGGAGGTGACCATGGGGGTGGTGCCATCGGACTTCCGCCTCACCTTCGCCGATGATGAGTTTCGCTGGGCTGGCGAGCGCCGCCCCGGCCTGCCCATCTTGCGTTGGCCTGACGGCCGCCTGTGCGAACCGGTGCTGGCCTATTTCGGTTACTCAGCCGAGGTCGCCCGGGTGCGGACCAGCTCGATGAAGCCGGAAGCCTATGCCCTCCGCGAGTGGCTGGCCTTTCTGACCTGCAAGGGCAGGCGCTGGGACGAGGCTGACGACCTGCTGCTGCGCCAGTGGCGGGAGTGCCAGCGTGACGCTATCGCGGCGGGCGATATCAAGGCCTGCCAAGTCGAGCGCAAGCTCGACATTGTGTTCGAGTTCTACCGCCTGCTGCCGGAGGTGCTGCCCTTCGACGAGCGCGGCGAACCCCGGCGACTGTTCGTCGGCCGGGCCAGTGCCCGCGACGGCGTGTATTTCCCCATCACCAGCAAAACCAACCTGGGACCGAAGGCCGAGGTGCGGGAGATGTGGTCAGGAGCCGAGCGGGTTGGCAAGAAGCGGACCAAGCGCCCGACGCCGGACGAGTTTCAAGTTGGCAAGATCCTGACTTGGCTGCGCGCCAAGGCTGACCGCCAGACCACCCAGCGGGCCGGGGACGATGCTCAGCGTTGCCTGGGTCTGGAGGCCGAGCGGAACTGGCTGATCGGCCGCTGTATGGTCGATGGCGGCCTGCGCGCCCAGGAGGTTGCCGACCTGTCCCTCGACGCTTTGGCCAGGGCACTGCGCACCGAATCCATCCAGGTGCCCGCAGAACCGCCTGCGGCGGCCCGTGGCAGCCGTCATGCCCTCGATGCGCTGTCGGAAAGCCTGGAGGCGCGCTCGGCTCTGCTGGCCGCTCTGGACGCCCTGGAGGCGCGCCATCGCCGCAGCCTCTACGTCGAGGTCACCGGCAAGGGCCGCAAGACCCGCATGGCGCCATTCGCCATTGACCTGGTGCGCGACCTGCTGGAGGTCGGCGTATGGATAGTGCGCCGCGAGCAGACGGCGGCGTGGGCGGCGCGAGACAAGAAGTTCCTGGCCCCGGGTCAGGCGTTCCTGTCGTTCAAGACCAAAGGGCCGATGACACCAGGCGCCATCGCCGACCTGATGAAGGACGCCTTCAACGCAACGGGCATCAGCGGTAGCGGGCATCGGCTGCGCGCCCACTACGCCACCGTTACGGCGTCCCGGCTGTGGCACGAGTGCTTCGCGCTGAACGGCTACCGCTTCGACCAAACCGTGGTAAACATGGCGATGGAGCGGCTGGCCGAAGCGATGGGACACAGCCAGGTCACCACGACGGTGCGGCACTACCTGGACATGGCGTTGCTTCAGCACTTCGGCATGTCGAGCCGGGGCAAGTTGAACGCTGTGAAGGGTATCTGGGAAGCCGTCGTGAAGCGCCAGGGCGCCCTGTCAGAGGCAAAGATGCGGGTGATCCTGAAGGTCGTTGACGGGCTGGCGGCGGTGCCGGACGGATCGGATCTTCAGGAAGTGCTGTCGATGACGCTGGACGATCCGGACCTCAATCCATCCTTGAACAAGCCTGATACGACCGGAATGTCCAAAGCTGCCAAGTCCACATTGCAGGTTGTGAAATAGTCGTTCGGCCGACTTCAAGGTAAACCCTATCACCAGAAGGCAGGTGGTTTACACTTTTCCTATCGTCCGCGCTGACTTCCAATCACCCCGTAAATGGCGGCGCGACGGTCGAAGGCCTCGCGTGAGCCTTCCAGCGTCGCGCATGTCGCTTCGCGCGTATCGGGCTGGTCGATCGACCCACGCGTTGTGATCGTCGCTTTCTCATTCGTCGCCTTGAGGACGACAATCAACTCGGCGTCGCCGAGCACGGCGATATTGGCATTGTGCGTGACGACGATGACTTGGCGCCGTTCCTTCGCCGCGCGAATCACGGGCACTAACGTCTTGTAGATAAATTCACTGTCCAGATTGTCTTCCGGCTGGTCGACGATTAACGGCGCGCAACTTTCGCTGGTCAACATCAAAGCAAGAAGCACGGATTGCTGCTGGCCGAGCGACAGCCGCTTGAAGTCCCGCGGTATGAACTTTGGTGCTTCGCCCGGCACATCGATCCGTTTGGTGACGCTCAGCCGAGGGCGGTCGTAGACGGCGACCGTCTCCAGTTGCGACAGCAGGTTGGGTTCGGCCAGACGCTCGATGAGCATCTCGGCCTCGTTCTGCGCAAAGACGGGAGCGTTGGCGTCGTTCCGCAGCGCCGTGATCGGCTTGTGGGTCTTCCGCCGAATGCAGTCCAGCAGGACGGGCAAGGTGAGCTTGGTGATCAACGCGCCGGCCTTGACCTGCTGGAGCGTGCGCCACCCCATGGCGTCGATGATCAGGCGCTCGGCATCGGGCGACAGACTGCTCGGGTCAAATTTGAGCGTCACGAACAGATCGGAAAGGGTGCTCTTCAGCGCGTTCGACGCACGCGCGGCGAAGGCCGTTCGGATCGTCGCCACCCGTTCGCGGGCGGCCCAGCGCTGCCGAAGCAACTCCGCATATTCCTTCCGGAGCCGGGCGAGCTCGGGAATCCAGGTCTTCAGGTTCTTGACGTTCTCGCCTGCCTTGGCCTCATCGGCGACCAACTTCTGGATAAATGGCATATCAAGCCGGATGCCAACCTGAAGAAGCTCCTTCTTCTTGGTCTCGATCGCCGCGGACGTCTGACCTTCTTTGGCTTTCCAAGTCGCAATCTGCGCCCGCACGCCGGCGACATAGGCGGCGGTAACCTGCCTCAGGGCCGTGGTCGAGCCCGCGACCGCCACCTCATAGCTGGTGGTGTTGCCCTTGATCTGGGCTGCTTCAGGGGCACCCACCTCGATGAGGCCGTCGGAGACGGAAGCCTTGATCGTCCCGGTGATGCTGGTCACCGCTTCACTGCTGATCGCTCCGTTCAGTTTGCCCAAAGCGAGTTCGATAGTATTGCGCGCCCGTTTCTCGCCTTCAAGGCGCTGTTGGAGCTTGATGACGTCCTCACCCTTGTCCTTGCGAAGCCGTGCGAGTTGATCCTGCTTGAGTTTCAGCTCCTTCTCGTAGTCTGGAATCTTGTCAACATTGATCCGCGCCTTGTCCACTTTGGGCGCCAAGTCGATCAACTGTTCGCGGGCTACGTCCTCCTCGGCGATAGCCTGCTCGACGGCGATCAGCCGATCAAGGAAGGTGAGGAGGGCCAGAGGATTGTCCTGTACCCGTTTGCTGATCTCGTTGGCCTCGCCCTGGCGGTAGCTCTCGATCGGGAAGGCAATGGGGCCTGTCATGGGGTCGTCGACGTTTTCAACATCGCCGAACTTGCTGCGGGCAAGAACGTGGCTTTGCGCCGTCTCATCGCGATAGACGACTGACACGACATCCGGCCACACGTCGCTGTCGATCACGGGAATCTCAGCTACAGAGGAGGCGCCTCTCAACAGGCAGACGCTCTCGAAGGTCGTCGACTTTCCACTCCCCCGTCCGCCGATGATGCAGGTGAGGTTGGGACTGAAATTGATCGCTTCACCATCAAGAAAACCGCCCTGGAAATGCACGCCCTGCACCCATGGTACGGATGAAGGGACTTCATCCTCGATGCGCACACGCGTGTCGGCCGACATCAGAGCAAGCCGCAGGCCCTCAAAGCTAGGCGCCTCCATCTTATAACGCGTGATGCGCCGGTTGCTCTGCGCATTGCGGCCGACCGCCACGAGTGTGTGGGCATCGCTGTTGAAGATCCTGGCCAGGAATTGCTGAGAGCCCAGGCGAAGGCGCTGAATACGCTCGTTCGCGGCTGCCCGGCGATCGTTGTCAGTGTCGCGGTCGGTGTAAAGCACCGGGCAATCAACGCGTGTCACCTCGATAGCAAGCAAACTGGGATGGCACAGAATGTCCAGCTTTGCGGGCGTGAACCGCGGCAAATTAGCCTCGAAAGCGCCGGCCAGTTCGACGTGCGCCAAGACGGCAAAGCCACCCTCGCCGCCCAGGAGGTCAAGGCATTGGAAAACCCCCGTCTGACAGCGGCAATTAGGCGTGCGTCGCTCCGCAATCGACAAGTGATTGAAGAACCGTTCAAGAGCGTCGGGTGTCGGAGCGTAGCACAATAGGTGCCCTTCCGGTGTCGACAACTCAACCGCGGGGATGACGAGCAGCCCCTTTGCGGCGCCAAGGTCTACGGCTTCGCGGACATTAGTGATTTCGTTGTGGTCGGCGAGGGCGGCGAACGCCAAGCCTTCCTTGACGGCCACCTCGACAATGTTGGCTGGGGTCGCGTCACTGTCCGTCACATCGTACGACGCGCCGAAGGAATGGATGTGGAGGTCGCCCCGGAAAAACGTCGCGCCATTGCTGTGCGCTGTGACTGTATCGACAACCATTCCAGTCTCATCCTCAGCAGAGGCCGCCTTTCCAGCGGCATTTTTGCGTTTCTCTCAATTTCCACTCAGTGACCCATCCGACACCATTCGGGAAAAGAGAATTTGAATCATTAAATACAATACGCCGCGAATGTTCGATAACTCAAGCCGGAATTGCGCTGTAGATCGGCAGGAAATGGGGCAAAGCGGACGGTTTCAGCTTCAAGGATGGGTAATAGCTGCTGAAAGGAGTGCGGTGGAAATGCGCGCCATAGGGGAAGGCCAAGGGCTTGCAGTGGACCATTTCCTTGACCAGCATGATTACGTGGGTGCGCGGGTATCTGGCCTCGAACTGGGGTGCGGCAGCAGGTACAGGACGCCCCTTCCTGTCCAAGCGAAGCACCGTGCTCGGGGCCGTCAAGGACGCTTCGCGCCGCTGGCGCGGTGGCCTTCGGCCATCCTTGACCGCCCCTGCGCGCGGCGCTCTCTGGATTGCAGGTCGGGACGGAGGGATGGCCGTCTTCCGGTCGAACAGAGGGATGTGATACGGGTGGAGCGCTGCCTGACTTCCTTCCTTCTGTTTTCTGGCTGACAGGTTCATCCGTGAAAAACCGAGGATCAACGCCTCGATCTCCAGCTCGCCGCCCTGGCGGCCGCCGGGGTGGCCGAGGCTGACGTGTGGAGCGACAAGGCGAGCGGTGTCCGCTCCGACCGTCCCGGCTTGGCTGGCGCCTTGAAGGCATGCCGCCGCGGTGACGTGCTGGTGGTGTGGCGCCTGGACCGTCTGGCGCGCAGCACGGCCGAGCTGCTGAAGATCGCTGACCAGCTCCAGGCGCGCGGCGTGGTGCTGCGCAGCCTGACCGAGAGCATCGACACCGGCGGCGCGGTTGGTCGGCTCGTCTTCACGGTGATCAGCGCCATGGCCGAATTCGAACGGAATTTGATATCCGAGCGGACCAAGGCCGGCATGGCGGCGGCACGAGCAAAGGGGCACCGCGGCGGCCGTCCGGCCAAGCTGACAGACCGTCAACTCGGTATGGCGGAGCGTCTGCTCGCCGATCCGGTCACAACTGGCCAACAGGTCGCCGACCAGTTCGGAGTGCACCGGGGGACCTTGTATCGGGCGCTCGCCGATTACCGGCGGCGGCGCGAACTCAAGTCGTGAAAGAGTGCGGCCATGGCACAGGCGAAGACGGACAAGATGATGATCCGGTTCCGGCCAGAGGTTCACGCCCTGCTGGCCAAGCTGGCCGAGGACGATAGCCGGAGCATGGCCGGCGAACTGGAATGGCTGATCCGCCAGGAAGCGAAGCGGCGCGGCCTGGGCAGCCTGTCGTGAAGGGGCGTATCGTGAAATCTGTTAACTCAGTGCGTATAGAGCAGTGTGGTCACTACGATCCGGGGCGCACAATTACCTTCGCGGGCTACGTAGGCGAGAAACAGATTGCTATTGCCAAATTCCGTCTCGGAGAGCAAGGCCCATTTGCAACGATAATTGAAGTCGAAGACGGTTACCGGCGTCAAGGCATCGCGACTGATATTTACAGTCACGCCAGTCAATATTTTGGTAGAGATATAGTACCTTCAACAGCGCTAACTGAAGACAGCGTTCGGTTTTGGGAGGCCCGCGGGGTTCAGGTTCCAGAAGGCGCTACCGTGCTTCCGACCTTAGCTGATTGGGAAGCGCTTCGAGCCTCTTCAGAGAATGATCTGTCGTGAAAGGGCGCGCTCCCGGCCTACCTCACGAGGCGCATCATCGAAATGCGCCATCAGCTGCTCTTCAATGTCGATCACCGCTCGTCGACGCAGTGGCTGGCAACTCGGCAGACTGCTTTCGAGGTCGGCCGAGCACCAGGAGCGGACGAGGCGCGTTCTGAATGACCGCGAGGTTTGTCCGGAAAGCCGTCGCCGAAGTGGGTTGGCGGACGGCCTGTAGTGCGGCCGGGAAACGGCCGATAGGCGGGCATAATAGGCTCCCGCCAGGGATGATATTCCCCATCACACTTCACCGAAAAACAGAATTTTTGTGACGGATATCGCTAAAATGAATATATATTCGCGCCATCCTCGCCCAGTTTGGGAGCAGGTATTTTGCACAATCCACACCATAAAGGGACGAGAAAATAATGAGTATCGTTGCTGGAACAGAAGGACAAGACACGCTGATCGGAGGCCTCGGTGCGGATGTCCTTGACGGGAATGCTGGTGATGACTCCCTTGAAGGGGGGTACGGCAGCGACACGCTGGTGGGCGGTTCCGGCAATGACATGCTGGTGGGGGATCGTGGCGGTTCGGGAGATGAGTTTCTGTTCACGCCCCTGGAGCCGGAGTTTGCTCATCGCACGGTGCACGGGTATCGTTGTCCGTGTCCAACGCCGACCTCCTCGTAGGAGGAGAAGGAGACGACACGCTGGATGGCGGGGCTGGGGCGGACACCCTGATCGGCGGCACCGGCAACGACGTTTACCTCGTGGACAACGCCGGGGATGCGGTCGTCGAACTGGCCGGCGAGGGTGCCGACACGGTGTACAGTTCCATCAACTACACGCTGGGTGATAACGTCGAGGCACTGGTTCTGACTGGAGCCGCGCCAAACGGCATCGGCAACGCGCTGAACAACAGCCTGACCGGCAACGCCGGTGCCAACCGGCTGACTGGCCTCGATGGTGACGACACGCTGATCGGTGGGGCCGGGGCTGACACGCTGGATGGCGGGAACGGCACCGACACCGCCAGCTACGCCGGATCAGCCGCGGGCGTGACCGTTGACCTTTCGACCGGCACAGGGTCCGGCGGCGAAGCGGCCGGGGATGTGCTGATCGGGATCGAGAACCTGACAGGCTCGTTCCATGCTGACAGGCTGACGGGCGACGCCGGAGCCAACCGTCTCGACGGTGGGGCGGGCAACGACACCCTGATCGGCGGTGGCGGGGTCGACACACTGGTTGGCGGGCTCGGCGACGATCTCTATGTGGTCGACAACGCCGCCGACGTGGTGCTCGAACTGGCCGGGGAAGGCACCGACACGGTCAACGCCTCGATCTCCTGGGTGCTCGGCGCCAACCTCGAGAACCTGATCCTGGCGGGCTCGGCCACGATCAACGGAACCGGCAATGCGTTGGACAATGTCCTGACCGGCAATGGTGCTGCCAACCGTCTGGATGGTGGAGCGGGCAACGACAGCCTGATCGGCGGAGCGGGCAACGACACGTTGACCGGCGGAGCGGGGGCCGACACGCTGATCGGAGGCGATGGCGACGACCGCTTCTACTTCGACGATGCCGACGCGCCATTGCAGGGTGGTGCCGGCTTCGACACCGCCGTCGTCCAAGGCAGCGTCGGCGCCAGTCTCGATCTGGCGGCGTGCAGCATTGAGCAGGCCTATGGCGGAGGCGGAAACGACAGCCTGATCGGCACCGGCGCCATCCTCGGCCTTGCGATCAACGGGCGTGACGGCGACGACCTCATCCTTGGCAGCGCCTTCAACGACACATTGACCGGCGGCAATGGCAGCGACACCCTGATCGCGGGAGACGGCGACGATGTGCTGTACATCGACGCGGACGATGCTCTGGTGAGTGGCGGGGCCGGGTTCGACACCGTCTATGTCCAAGGGGACGGAAACCTCACCCTCGACCTTACCGCCAGCGGCATCGAGCGGGTGTTCAGCGGCTCCGGCAACGACATCCTGACCGCCACCGGCTCCGTCACGCTGGTGGAGATCAATGGCGGCGCCGGCGACGACCTGCTCGTCGGCAGTGCCTTTGACGACACATTGCGTGGTGACGCCGGCGACGACACGCTGTTTGGCGGCGCCGGGAACGATGTGCTGGTTGGCGGCGGCGGCAACAACGTGCTGTTCGGCGGCGCCGGTGATGATCGCCTGTATGTCGATACCCAGACTGCATTCTTGGATGGCGGCGCCGGCAACGACGCGGTCTATGCCCGATATTCCGGCGGCGTGACGCTGGATCTGTCGGCCTCTATCGAGCTCTTCAATGGCAGCGTCGGCAGCGACACCGTGACGGCGGTCAACGCCTCCTCCGCGGTGGAACTGATCGGTGGGGATGGCGACGATTCGCTCACGGGCGGTGCTTACGCCGACAGCCTGCGCGGTGACAACGGCAACGACTGGCTGGACGGCGGAGATGGAGACGACACGCTGTCCGGTGGCAACGGGAACGACTGGCTGTGCGGGGGTAGCGGAAACGATACCCTGTCCGGCGGCAGCGGAAACGACACGTTGGTTGGTGGTTTCGGCGATGACTCGTTGGTTGGCGGAAGCGGTGCCGACCTGTTCGTCTTCTCCAATGGCGGCGGCAACGACATCCTGCGGGATTTCAACGCCGGACAGGGCGATCTCATCGCTTTGGCGGAAGGCCAAACCTACACTCTGGCCGCCGATATGGGCGGCAACGCACTGATTGTTTTCGGCGCCTCGGATATGGTCACCTTGGTCGGTGTGCAGATCACCGCGGTCTCAAGCTCCTGGTTTGTGACTGTGTGATCTTGAGACGGAGAAGTTGGCGCACCTTCTCCGCTCCCCTCTGGGAAAGAAGCTGACTCAAGCTGCGGCGGAAAGGGGCGGGCTCGCCCGCCTTGGTGCAGTCGCGAAAAAGCGCGAGATGGTCAAATCCCCGCTGGCACCGCAGTGCCAGCACCGGACACAGGTCAAGCTGCTGGAAAACCGGCGGTGCACACGGCCGGCGACCTGTCGTGAAAGGGCGCGTGCTTGACGCCTAGGCTGTCAAGCCGGCGCGGTAGGCTGACAGCGCCGGCGTCGCTGCGGTGTCGCTGTCGTCTTCCACGGCATCCAGGGCCAAGCCCAGGGGCGCCGCCGCCCGTTCGAAGGCGTCCAGCCGCGGCGTGCTGCGCACCTTCCACTTGGCCAGGGTTGTCGTCGGCGGGCCGCCGGCGGCCGCCAAGTCCTTGGCGGTCGCCTGGCGCTGGTCCATCCACATGAACAGGTCGCGCACCAGAGGTGCACGCCGATCGGCGCCGGCCCGCAGCCGGTAGCCGGGCGCCGGTGCCACCCGGCACGCGCGCCGCGGTGTCAGGCGCAGGCGCAGGCTGAGCAGCCCGAAGACGTCGGCCAAGTCGGCCAGAGGCGGGTCGGTGTGTCCGTGCAGCCAGCTGCTGGGCGTGTAGGCGTCCAGCGCGCCGTGGCGGTCGGCCAAGTCGCGGAAGCACACATAAAGGAGCGCGGCTGATCTCACGTTCATACCGCGTCTCACATCCCGGACAATATGATCACTTTCGTGTAGTGACCCCAACGAGGCACCAGCTCATCGGCATGCCCCTTTGCGCAGGGTGTCGATCTCGGTTTGCGGCGTGGACGGGAATCCGGTCTTTTCCCCGACCGGTGCGACGGCCCACCGGATCGCCTCCTCCAGACGCTTCACCGCCTCCCGGCTTTCGGGGAGCTCCTGCCCGTGGGCCTGGAACTCGTGCGTCATATGCTCCCAGACGTCAAGCCGCACCGGCGCGTCCTGGGTCCGGGCGGTCCGGGCGAAGTCGCGGATCATGTCGACCAGGATCTCCTTGCCGCCGGCCTGGAGGTAGAGCGGCGCCAGTCCCCGCAGGTCCTGGTCGATGGGGGAGAGTTCCGTGTCGCCGAAGCCGCCCCCGCCCTTGAGCCATGCCGCGAATTGCAGCGTCATGTAGCCTTGCACGAGGTCGTAGCGGTCGTTGCCGAACTGGCTGGCGCCGCGCCGCCCGACATCGGTCCACGGGCTGAGGCCGATGCCGATCGCCGGCTGCGGCAGCCCCGCCTTCCGCAGTTCGATCAGCGTCATCAGCATGAGATGGCCGCCCGCGGAATCCCCGCAGACGACGAGGCGGGACGGGTCGACGCCTTGCGCGAGCAGGAAGCGGTAGGCGGTCAGCGCGTCCTCGATCTGCGCGGGGTGGGGATGCTCGGGCGTCAGGCGGTAGTCGGGGGCGAAGACGGGAAGCCCCAGCGTGTCGGCCAGCATGGCGATGAGCTGCCGCGTCACGGCGGCGTAGAACGTGTACCCGCCGCCGTGGAAGTAGAGCAGGGTGGCCTCGCCCTTGCGGGTGTGCGGGATGAACCAGTCGCCGCGCGGTTCGCCGGGGAGGGAGGGTCGGATGTCGACCTCGGGGGAGCTGTCCAGGACGGGAACCAGGCTGTCGAAATAGGCGCGGGCTTCGGCGATGTCCCTGAGCGCGAAGGCATGGTCGAACTGAGCGCGCCAGAACAGGTTGGCGATCTCGAACAGAGAGCCCCACTGCGGAACCAACGGCCTGCCCACGGCGCGACGGGCCAGCACGCGGGCGGAGATGAGGGAGATGGTGGCGAGGCTGCGGGCTTTGTGACGCAAGCGCCCCTGAAGTTTGGTCTTGGCCATGCTCGGCTCCGATGATTAGATGGCCAGATTGTCCCGGAGCCTGCCCGGCCGTATAGAACGGAAACGACGCCCGCGATGCCGTCCGCCTCCGCCCGCCTGCTGCCGCCGCGCCCGGCCCTTGCCGCCTGCGTGTTCGTCGGCGTGGAGCGCGACACGCGCGGGGTGGCGCTGTCGGACGAGCAGCGGCTCAACCATTACCCGGCCACTCCGATGTCGATGATTTCGTGGATCTTCGACGGCGCGCTCCACATGGTGGAGGAGCGCAGGGCCGACGGGCGCCCGGTCCTCGGCCCGCCGTTGCCGCGGCTGGTTCTGTCCGGACCGCAGCGCCGTCCCGTGGCAAGCTGGTCGCCGGGACCGGTCCACGCCCTGTCGGTCGCCTTCTATCCGGAAGCCTTGGGCCGGCTCAGTGGGATCGGCACCGACTCCCTTGTCGATCGGATCCTGCCGCTGGAGGAGCTGGTCTCCGGCCCGCTGCTGGCCGCCTGCCAAGCCCTCTTCGCGCCGGAGGAGGGAGCGGCGGCGTTCCATCGCCTGGAGGACCAGCTCGAGCCGCTGTGGTCGGGCCCGCGCCCGTGCAAAACCGGACGGACCCCGCTGGTGAGGGACTGGCTGTGCTCGCTGGCGCTGAAGGCGACGCTGTCGAGGACGGGCCGGGGAGTGCGGCAAGCCCAGCGCCGCATCAAGGGATGGACCGGCCTGAGCCACCGTGACTTGCAGCTCTTCGCCAGGGTCGAGGAGGTAGCCGTCCGCGTGTCGCAGGATCGGGAGGGTGGCGAGCTCAACTTGGCGGGGCTCGCCGGTGAACTGGGTTTCGCCGACCAGTCGCACATGGGACGGGAGGTCCGCCGCCTCACCGGCCTGTCCCCGGGACGGTTGAATGGACTCATGGCCACCCACGAGGCGTTCTGGTTCTATCGACTGCTCGACGAGAGCTTCGGATGACGGCGCGGCCGCGGACCGGTGATGACCGGTCCGCGCATGAACTGGAGTTGACAGGCAAGCACCGCTTTCGTTGGGGATTCGCTTCGGAGCGACGGCCCTTCAAGGCGATGGAAGAGCTGTTTCGCGCCGATATCGTTGAAAAAGTCGGTTGCCGGCAGCGTGCCCCTGTTGCGTCGGCGAAGGGTCAGTGGGCAATTGCCCTTCATGCCGGGCTGGGTTCCGGCATCGGGATAGGTTTGGCGAGCTTGCGGAGGTTCTGGGCGGCGGCTGCGAGGTGGAATTCGTCGCGCGCCGTTCGGCCCCTCAGTCGCAACCGGTCCAGCCTCAAGATGCGTTTGAGGTGGGCGAACAACATCTCGACCTTGTTCCGCTCGCGGCGCGAGGTGGCGTAGGCGTCCGTGGCAGCGACGATCCATGCCATGTCGCGGGCCCCTTCATGGATAGAGCGTGGGACCTTGCGCGCAGGCGTGTTTGGACACGCTCGCCCTGATGCTGTCGCGAAAAGGCGCGAAATGACGATGAATGTTTGTTTGGAGTGCCGCTACTTCTGCGAATGGCTGCGCCGCCGGCCTGAATGTGCGCACACCGCAAAGCTGACGCCTGATCCGGTAACCGAGGAGGTAGCTAAATGCTGATATATCAACTATAATGCCAATAGTTACACGTTATTCTCGTGAAAATTAAACAAAAATTTCGATCCGACAAGGTGGCTGCACGGAAAATACCGAATAAATACCCCCCCCCCCCCCCCCGTGCAGCCGGACAATCCAATTGCATCAACTATCAACAGATGTCGTTGTATTATCTTTCTGAGTGTCATGGCTGATTGCTGTGGTGGTGTCTTTTTGATGTTTCTTAGCCATGTCGTTTTGCGCTAGAGCGTGAAATCGTTCAAACATAATTTCAGAAACCGCTATCACGCAATTTGGCTTTACCGGCCTCTTATAAAAATAGGCAAAATGATCTTTGATTGTCATGCCGCATTGGATGCATCTGATTACCAAGCTATGATGATATACTTCAATCGAAAGCATTCCATCTTTTTTAAATGCTATCTCTCCATGACCGTGCCCATTATTGTACAAAAAATCGTTTATGTATTTCGGGCTATGAAAAGTCAATCCAGATAAAAATAAATCTAATACCGTTGTTTCGCGACGACACCCAGGGCAGAATACATTACTCGCCGTTCTCCAATCATGCTGCTCATGGTTTGTTTGCAAAATATTACGCACAATTTCAGCCTCATGAGCCCTTATCGGCATCGTTTGACGGTAGATGTGCTTGATAAACTCTTTGGTATGCGCTTCATCAAGTTGAACTTTGTATTGCATTGCTTCCTCCGTGCTTCTGGTATATCGATCTGTCAATCTACCATAGGGCTATTATCTATCTAGAGGAATTTTGGCGAGTTCTGATTCACCAAATAGGGAGCGAGCATATTGAAGGTAGATAGTGAAGATTGAGGCTATCTGCCAGTCGGAAAGGAACAAGCTGTTAGAGTGCTTGTCTTGCTTGGCCCGAGACTATGTTTCCCAGCTGGCTTTGGTGTGGGATGCCGACATACCGGAATGGCTTCGGGCCGATATAGCCCGCCGACAATGCAACAGGGGCAAAACCCCGGGCAAGGGCCGCGTTGAAGCCGGCAGGGCGTCTGCCAAACCCGTTGGAATTCCTTGGTTTGCATCGTTAGTCCGTCCGATACAGCCAAGGTCGTGCCCGGGGTTTTGCCCCTGTTACCCGACAATCGGCCAAATTCTGTCTGTCGTGAAAGGGCGCAAAGGACGCCCTCATCTTGGAAGAGCCGATTGTGCTGTGAGCAGCGTGTTGCACGGATGTGGCGGGTATCGTAGACGGAGGCATACTGCCACCTTTGGTGCTGAGGCTGGTATTGGCGCATGTCATTGGGAGTTCAAGGGCCAGGAACAAGTTCGACCCTCAGCGTCGCAGAATCTTCCAAGAGCGCCCGTATCAGTGGTACTGTCCGCGCCTTCTATCCGGCTGATTGCAGATGACCCATGATTGACATCGTTGCAGACTTCATCCGTTCCTACCGCCGCCAATACGATTTTTATAGGACAGCGGCACAACTGTGCGCCCAACGGTGCGAGCAGTTGCTGGAGAACAACGGCGTCCGTGCTATGGTCACCTTTCGCGCCAAGCGGCCCGACCGGCTGGAGGATAAGCTCCGCAAACGAAACGAGAAAAAGAAATACACCTCGGTCGACGACATCTACGATGACATTGTTGATCTCGCCGGTGTACGCGCCGCGTTGTACTTCCCCGCGGACCGGCCAGTGATCGATCGACTGTTCCGCGAGGAGTTCAACCTAATTGGCGACCCGAAGAAGTTCCCCGACGGCAGTCCGCCGCGCCATCCATACGAAAAGCGATTTTCAGGTTATTGGGCCACTCATTATAGGGTCACCCTGCGGGACGACGGCGCGCCGGCCCAGGTTCGCTACGCCGACGCGCGGATCGAGATCCAGGTCGCCTCGGTGTTGATGCATGCTTGGTCAGAGGTGGAACACGATCTCGTCTATAAGCCGCTATCCGGCGACCTGTCGGAGGACGAACTGGCCGTTCTGGACGAGTTGAACGGACTGGTGCTGGCCGGAGAGATCGCGCTGGAACGCCTCCAGCGGGCGATGGAGGCTCGCGTCGCCAGGAGCGGCGCCAAATTCTCCAACCACTACGAACTGGCCGCCTTCTTGATCGAAGCTGTGAAGAAGAGCGGCGCTGACGGCGAACCAATCCTGGGCCGCGTCGACGTACTTCACCGCTTCCTGCAACGCATTGGCATGGACACCCCAGAAAAGGTTTCCCCGAAGCTAGCCGGTCTGTTGCCGCACGGCGAAGGCAAGACCATTTCTGAGCAGATCGTCGATGGTATCGTCGATAGCGATGCTGAAGCATTACGGATATATCGCCAAGAATACGCCGGAGCACTTGCTCGCACTCTTCAAGGAGGTGGCACCACAACGACATCAGTGGTCGGAGGAGAAGACTTTATTTCCTTCATGTCTTGTTGGACAGATCTGATGAATATCCTTCAAGAAGCGGCAACAGGGGCAGTTCCAAGAATGTCCAAAAATATATCTCAGGCTCAATCCCTTGCTTCTTACCTTGTTGAAAAAAATATCCTAAACAGTATCCAGGCTATTAGACTGATGCAATTGGATAAGTTGCGACGGTTGTTTGTTCATGGTTCTCCAAATAGCATCGATCTTACGGCGGCACGCCAGGGTGTCGAGCAGTTCATAGAAGAGTTGAGATCTTGCGACCAAGCGGACATCCGTGCCGCGGTGGAGCGTGCCGATGCGCAAAAGACCAAAATGCTGCTAGCGCGCAGTCGAATGAAGCAGGTCGCTTCGCCGCCTTCTCGCTCGGTGGCAACCAAAGCCACATAAAGCTCATTATCAGTCTATGACCAGTTGACCGAGCGCGGCCGAAACGAGACTGCAGCTTGGGTGTCGTGAAAGGGCGCGTAATGATTGAATTTTTCGTCGGTGCTGCCGAACGTGTACGCTCAAAATTCTACCCGGCCCTTCCCGTATTTGCAGCTTTAGCGCTGTCCGCTTGTGCAGAACCACCGCGGATAGATAATGGAATGCCCCTTAGCTGGACTTTGGCCAATTTCCCGAGTTCGGATCAGGCGTGTATCCAGAAGTTCGGCTCGTTGGCGACGTAGTCGAGGGCGCGGTCAAGGGCCATGGTGGCAATCCCCAGCGGGCCTGAGGCTCCCCAGCGCTCGCCGTTCCACCAGAGCACCTGGACCGTGTCGCCGTTGCCGGTCGGCCGCAACCGCGCGATGGGGGCGCCGGTGCGCTCGCTGAGGAGTGTGTAGCCGCGGGCGGCCTTGCGCACGATCACGCCGCCGCCACGTGCTTGATTGAATCCCTCGATGCGCTTCAGCATGGCATCGGCGTTCATCGTGACCCTCCCGTTCCGACCGGGTTGCCCGATAGTAGCAACCAGCGGGAGCCGCGGTCATGTCAGCCGTTCCATACAGCCTCGAACGTTGGATGGCGCCCTTCGCGGCGCTGTTCACCCGGCCGACATGGCGGCATGCCCTGGTGCTGGTCGCGGGAGCGCTCCTCACCCCGGGGCGGCGCACCGTGACCGCCGCGTTGAGCGTCATGGGGCGACGCGAGGACGGTGGCTTCGCCAAATTCCATCGCGTGCTCAATCGGAACCGCTGGTCGAGCCGTGCCGTCGCGCAACGCCTGCTCACGCTCCTGGTTACCAGCTTCGTGCCGCAGGGGCCTGTCGTCATTGGCATCGACGAGACGATCGAGCGCCGCTGGGGGCCGAAGATCAAGGCGCGCGGCATCTACCGCGACCCGGTGCGCTCCAGCCATGGGCATTTCGTCAAGGCCAGCGGTCTGCGCTGGATGGTGGTCATGCTGCTGGTCCCCATTCCGTGGGCCGGACGGGTCTGGGCGCTGCCGTTTCTGAGCGCCCTGGCGCCCTCGGAGCGGTTCGCCCGGGAGACCGGACGGCGCCATAAGAAGCTGACCGACTGGGCCCGCCAACTCCTGCTCCAGGTCCGGCGCCGGGTGCCCGACCGGCCCGTGATCGCGGTCGCCGACAGCAGCTACGCGGCCATCGAACTGCTGCGCGACCTGCGGGCCCATCTTACCGTCATCACGCGCTTGCGTCTGGATGCCCGCCTGTTCGAACCGGCCCCACCGCGGCCGCCAGGCACGATGGGACGGCCCCGGGTGTCGGGAGCCCGTTTGCCCTCCCTGACGCAGCGCTTGAACGACCCCGCCACCGCCTGGCAGCGCGTCCGGGTCACCGGCTGGTATGGTGGTGAGGAGCGCCAGTTGGACATCGCTTCCGGCACGGCCCAGTGGTATCACCCCGGCAAACAGGTTGCGATCCGCTGGGTTCTGGTGCGCGATCCGCATGGCGCCTTCGAGCCGCAAGGCTTGCTGTGCACCGACCTGCAGGCCGATCCGCTCATGGTGCTGTGCTGGTTCATCCGCCGGTGGGCCGTGGAGGTGACCTTCGCCGAGGTCCGCCGTCACCTCGGCGTCGAGACCCAACGGCAATGGTCGGACCCGGCGATCGCCCGCACCACCCCGGCGCTGCTCGGGCTGTTCTCTCTGGTCACGCTGTGGGCCAACGAAATCTCGGCGGAGATGGCCATCCGACCAAGCGCCGCGGGATGGTATGCCAAGGCCGAACCGACCTTCAATGACGCCCTGGCCGCGGTCCGCTTCCAGCTCTGGAGCGAGACGACTTTCTCGCTGTCAACGCTGGGCGGGGAGAGCGCGAAACTCCTCGGCGCCGGCCTCAACCGCCTCATTCAGGCCGTTTGCTTTCCGGCGTGATTGAGCAAAGTCGAGCTAAGAGCTCCTATCAAAACCCGTGGAAAGTGGGCTGAAGCCGTTGATTTACCTCAGCCCTACCCGGTTTTGATCCGCACTCTAAAGCCGCTGGCCGGCATCCCGCCCTTCACCACGGCGCGCGACCTGGTTCGCCGGGTCGGCACGGACTGCGCGGTGGAGGTGGACGGCAACGCCTACTCGGTGCCCTGGCGGCTGATCGGCGAACGGGTCCGGGTGATGGTGGAGGCCGGCACGCTGCGGGTTCTCCACGCCGGCCGCGAGGTGGCGGTGCATGCCGAACTGAAGGGCCGGCACGGGCGCTCGATGCAGGACGTCCATCTGGCCGGTGTCGCCGGGGCGGACGGCCGCCCGGTCCGCGTCGCCCGACCCGAGGACGGCAGCGCGGTGGCGGCGGTGGCGTCGCTGTTGCGCCCCTCAGCGATCCGGAGGTCGGCGTCGCCGTGGCGAGGTTGAGGCTCCAGGTCCCGTTGGTGGCGGTCGTGGTGTAGGTCGCCCCACCCACCGTGACGGTCACCGTGCTGCCGGTCTCCGCCGTGCCGCCAATGATCGGGGTGGCGTTCTTGGTCAGCGCGGCGCTGGTCACCGCCGGCGCGTTGGGCGCGGTGGTGTCGATGGTCAGCGTCTGGGTGCCGGCCGAGGAGGTGTTGCCCGCCGCGTCGGTGGCGGTGGCCGAGACGGCGTTGGTGCCGTTGGCGTTGAGGCTCAACGATCCAGCGGTCGGCGTCGCGGCAGCGAGGTTGATCGACCAGCTGCCGTTGGTCGCCGTCGTGGTGTAGGTGGCGCCGCCCACCGTGACGGTCACCGTGCTGCCGGTCTCGGCCGCCCCGGTGAGGGTGGGCGTCGTGCTGTTGCTCAGCGCCGTCGTAACGGTGGGGGCGTTGGGCGCGGTGGTGTCGATGGTCAGCGTCTGGGTGCCGGCCGTGGAGGTGTTGCCCGCCGCGTCGGTGGCGGTGGCCGAGACGGCGTTCGTGCCGTTGGCGTTCAGGCTCAACGAGCCGGAGGTCGGGGTGGCGGTGGCGAGGTTGAGGCTCCAGGTGCCGTTGGTCGCCGTCGTGGTGTAGGTCGCCCCACCCACCGTGACGGTCACCGTGCTGTCGGCCTCGGCCGTGCCGCCAATGATCGGGGTGACGTTCTTGGTCAGGGCCGCGCTGGTCACCGCCGGCGCGTTGGGCGCTGTGGTGTCGATGATCAGCGTCTGGGTGCCGGCCGTGGAGACGTTGCCCGCCGCGTCGGTGGCGGTGGCCGACACGGTGTTCGTGCCGTTGGCGTTGAGGCTCAGCGATCCGGAGGTCGGCGTCGCCGTGGCGAGGTTGATCGACCAGCTGCCGTTGGTGGCGGTGGTGGTGTAGGTGGCGCCGCCGACGGTCACCGTCACCGTGCTGCCGGCTTCCGCCGTGCCGGTGATGGTGGGGGTGGCGTTCTGGGTCAGGGCCGCGCTGGTCACCGCCGGCGCGTTGGGCGCTGTGGTGTCGATGGTCAGCGTCTGGGTGCCGGCCGTGGAGACGTTGCCCGCGGCGTCGGTGGCGGTGGCCGAGACGGCGTTCGTGCCGTTGGCGTTGAGGCTCAGCGATCCGGAGGCCGGCGCCGCGGCAGCGAGGTTGATCGACCAGCTGCCGTTGGTCGCCGTCGTGGTGTAGGTGGCACCGCCGATGGTGACGGTGACCGTGCTGTCCGCTTCCGCCGTGCCGGTCAGGGTGGGGGTAGTGCTGTTGCTCAGCGCCGTCGTGACGGTTGGGGCGTTCGGAGCCGCGCTGTCGATGGTCACCGTCAGCGTGCTGGAAGCCGGCGACGTGCTGGTGGCATCGCTCGACACGGCGGTCAGGGAGTGAGCGCCTTCGCTCAGCGAGGTCGTCGTGATGGTCCACAGACCGTTTGCGTCGGCCGTCGCCGTGCCCACCGCCACCGCCCCGTCGTACAGCACCACCGTGGACAGCGGCTGGGCTTGGCCGGAAATCGCGGGATTCGTGACGTTGGTCAGCGTGTCCGCGGTCGAACCGCTGTTGCTGCCCGGGGTCAGTGCAAGGCTGGCCGGCGGCTGCGGCACGTTGCGGAACAGGATGATGTTGTTGCCGATGCTGTCGCCGCCGGCCAGCACGTCGAGATCGCCGTCCCCATCGATGTCCACGATGCTCGGAACGGACTTGAAGGTGACGTTGCTCAGCCCGAAGGGGTTGGTGCCCTCCAGGGTGAAGCTGGGCGCCGTTGCCGATCCGACGTTCCGGTAAAACAGCATGTCGCCGGCAAAATTACCGATCAGCGCGTCGAGGTCGCCGTCCCCGTCGACGTCCACGAAGGTCGGCTGGGCGTAACTGCCGACGTCATCCAGCCCGAAGGGATTGGTGCTCTCCAGCGTGAAGCTGGGAGCCGTCGCCGTGCCGATGTTCCGGAAGAACACCATGTTGCCGTCGTAGTTGCCGATCAGCGCGTCGAGGTCGCCGTCGCCGTCGATGTCCACGAAGGAGGGGGTGGTGGCGCTTCCGACGCTGCTCAATCCGAAGGGATTGGTGCCCACCAGCGTGAAGGTGGGAGCCGTCGCCGTGCCGACGTTGCGGTAGACCACCGTGTTGCCGTTGAAGTCGCCGATCAGCGCGTCGAGCGTACCGTTTCCGTCGATGTCCACGAAGGTCGGGGCGGCGTTCATATCGAGCGCGCCCAACCCGAAGGGGTAGGTGCCCGCCAACGTGAAGCTGGGGGCCGTCGCCGTTCCATCGTTCCGGTAGAACCGGATGGTGCCGTCGCCCATGCCGACCAGCGCGTCGAGATCGCCATCGCCGTCAATGTCGGCGAAGGTCGGGATCGACCAGGGTCCGGTGGTGACGAGACCGAAGGGGTTGGTGCCCTCCAGGACGAAATTGGGGTCCTTCGGCACCGTCACACCATGTCCGGTCAGCGCGCCCGCAGCGTTGCCGGCCGCGTCCGCGGTCTTCGCACCGGAGCCCGGCGGGGCGTAATCGACCGTGACGGTCTGATGGACGGAGACCACACCGGCGTCGAGCGTCAGCGTGACGGTCTTGCCGCTGGAGGCGACCGCGGTCACCGTGCGCGCCACGCCCCCCACCATCACCGAGAAGGCCCCGGCCGGAGCCTGGGCGCCGTCCAGCAGCTCCGAATAGGTCAGCGTCAGCTGCGTTCCGCTCAGCACCGCCGCGGTCAGCGTCGGTGCCGTCGTGTCGATGGTCACGCTCAGCGCCGTAGAGGCCGGCGATGTGCCGGTGTAATAGGCGCTGGTGGCCTTCGCTGTCAGGTTGTGGACGCCTTCGGCCAGCGTGCCCGTCGTGAGGGTCCACAGGCCCGAGGAGTCGGCGGTGACGGTGCCGATCGCCGAGGCGCCGTCGTACAGCACCACCTCCGACAGCGGCACAGCCGAGCCGGTGATGGTCGGCGCGGTGTTTCCGGTGATGGCGTCGGCCGTCGAGCCGGTGTTGGTGCCGGCCGTGAGCGCCAGGGCCGAGGGCGCCGCGGGCGGCGGCGGGCCCTGGAGGTAGACGACGAAATTGCCGTCGCCATTGCCGATCAGCGCGTCGAGGTCGCCGTCGCCATTGAGGTCGGCGAACACCGGCAGGGCCGCGGTGCCGACATCGCCCAGGCCGTAGGGGTTGGTGCCGACGACGGTGAAGCTGGGCGCCGCGTTGGTGCCGATGTTGCGGAACACCACCGTGTTGCCGTCGAAGTTGCCGACCAGCACATCGAGGTCGCCGTCGTTGTCGATGTCCACGAAGGCCGGCGTCGAGGCGAAGCCGACATCTTCGAGACCGAAGGCGTTGGTGCCGACGACGGTGAAGCTGGGGGAGGCTGTCGTCCCGACGTTGCGGTACATGGTCAACGAGCCGTCATTGCCGCCGAACAGCACGTCGAGGTCGCCGTCGCCGTCCAAGTCCCAGAGCGTCGCCTTGGCATAACCGCCGCCGACCTGGCCGATGCCGAAGGCGTTGGTGCCGACCATGGTGAAGCTGGGTGCCGTGGTGGTGCCGACGTTGCGGTATACCACCGTATTGCCTTGACCCTGGCCGAGCAGCAGGTCGAGGTCGCCGTCACCGTCGAGGTCCACGAAGGTGGGCGTGCCGTAAGGGGTGTTGCTGATACCGAAGGGGTTGGTGCCGATGAAGGTGAAGCTGGGCTCCGCCGTGGTGCCGTCGTTGCGGTAGAACCGGACGGACGCGCCGCTGTTGCCGGTCACCAGGTCGAGGTCGCCGTCGCCGTCGATGTCGACCAGGGTCGGCCGGGCAGACGTGCCAATGTCGACGAGGCCGAAGGGGTTGGTGCCGAGCAGGATGAAGTTGGCATCGCCCACGGTGACGTTGCGCACCTCCCCGCCGGTCACCGAGGCGGCGGCGTTGCCGGCCACATCCTGCGTCTTGGCGCCCGAGCCCGGCGGCGTGTAGCCGACGGTGACCGTCTGGTAGCGTTCCACCGCGCTTCCCAGCGTCAGCGTCACCGTCGTGCCGGAGGCGTCCGCCCCCGTCACCGTGCGCGCCACCCCGTTCACCATCACGGTGAAGGCCGACCCCGCCGCGTCGGCGGCACCGTCCAGCGCTTCCGAATAGGTCAGGGTCAGGGTCGTGCCGTTCACCGACGCCGAAACCAGCGACGGCGGGGTGGTGTCGGGCGAATTGTTGGTGACGGGGTGGGCGGTGAAGCTGGCGGCGTCGGCGCCGGTGACGGACTGGATGGCGTTGGTGTCGTTGCCCGCGGTGGGGTCGGTGTAGGAAACGGTGACGGTGTCTGCGTTGGTGACCGCCTGGGCCAGCGTCAGCGTCACCGTCTTGTTCACGCTGTCCACGGCGACGCTGCTGACGGTGACCGCCTGCCCTCCGGCCGTGACGGTGAAGAGGTTGGCCGCCGGAGGGTTGGTGCTGGACAGCGCCAGATCGTACGTCAGGACCAGCGACGCGCCATTGACCGCAGCGCCTTGCAGAGCCGGGATGGGCGGCGGCGGGGCGACATTGCGGTACACGCTGAGGGTGCCGCTCCCCTGAGCGACCAAGGCGTCGAGATCGCCGTCGCCATCGATGTCGAAGAGAGACGGCGCAATCATGCTCGCCGTCCCCCGCGTGAGACCGAAAGGGTTGGTCCCGGCCAAGGTGAAGCTGGGTTGCGTTGCCGTGCCGACGTTCCGGTAGAAATAGATGTCGCTGCCGTAGGGCGCCCCGGAATTGTTCGTTTCGCCGACCAGCATGTCGAGGTCGCCGTCGTTGTCGAGGTCCGCAAAGACCGGCGTGGAGTAATCCTGGACGTTGCCGAGACCGTAGGGGTTGGTGCCGACGAGGGTGAAACTGGGCTGCGTTGCCGTACCGATGTTCTCGAAGACGACCAGCCCCGAGCTCTGGCCGACCACCAGATCGAGGTCGTCGTCGCCGTCAAGATCCACGAAGACAGGAGCGGCCTTGTATCCGACCCCGCTGAGGCCAAAGGGGTTGGTCGCCTCCAACGTGAAGCTCGGCGCCGCGGAGGTGCCCACGTTCCGGAAGAGGAACAGGTTTCCGGTGTCGCGTTCGCCGACCAGCACATCGAGCTTGCCGTCGCCGTCGATGTCCGCCAAGGCCGGCACGATGAAGCTGCCAACGTCGGCCAAGCCGAACGGGTTGGTGCCAACCAGCGTGAAGCTCGGCGATGTGGGGGTGCCGACGTTCCGGAAAAGCTGCAGATCGCCGTTGTTGTTGCCGACCAGCACGTCAAGGTCGCCGTCGCCGTCGAAATCCCCATAACGCAGCACGGTGGCCGAACCGCTGGGGCTCAGGCCAAACAAAGCGGTACCCATCAGAGTGAAGGTCGGGTCGGTCATGATGCAACTGGCTCCAATGGGGCTGGTATTCTTGGCGTTTGTTTCAGATTCCAGCTCAAGGGGGCTGGTATCGGCCAGAATGTCTTGACGGTGCGGTGAGAATGACCGGCATCAGTGCGGCAAGGCGGAAGCCCTCATGGCCCGCCCGATCCGCGACACGCGGACCAGGAAACGCAACTTTCAAGCGGCGCATCGGCGAATCGAACACAGGAGCTGTTCCTCCCTAGACTGATAGGGGTAACTCCTTTCAGTCAGTACACGCACTATTCAGGCTAGTAAAATGCATTGGATTGAATGCGAGAATTCGCCTCGTGAATTCCGCCAGCATCTATTTGAATTTGCTCGCTTTTCTAACGAGAGCGTGGCCAAGCGGAATCTGTGACCATTGATGCACAACTCGTTGAAAGCCTGACTGCTTTCCGGTTCCACAGATAAGACGTGACACCCCTGATCGATAATTGGCGCACCGCTCTATACAATTAAAAATGGCGCCTCTGGCGATATCCCGTAAGCGGTGTTCTCAGGCCACGGCGGGTTCCGCCTGCCGGGCAAAGGCCCAGGGTAGCAGCTCGTCGAGCTTGGTAATCGGGTGGCGGCCAGCAAGCTTGGTTAGCACGTCGGCGAACCAAGCCTGCGGATCGGCGCCGTTCAGCTGGCAGGTTTCCGCCAGCGACGCGATCGTCGCCCAGTGCTCGCCGTCGCCATCGCTGCCGGCGAACAGTGCATTCTTGCGCGTCAGGGCCAGTGGGCGGATGCAGCGCTCCACGCTGTTGCTATCGAACTCCACCCGACCGTCGTTGAAGAACAGCGTCAGCCCCTCCCAGCGGATGAGCGCACAGCGCATCGCCTCGGCCAGCGTCGATTTGCGCGACACCGCTGCGAGTTGCTTCTCCAACCACGTCTTCAGTTCGGCGATCAGCGGCGCCGAGCGGGCCTGCCGCTCCTGACGGCGCGCCTCGGCGTCATGGCCGCGGATCTCCCCTTCCACCGCGTACAGCTTGGCGATGCGCACTAAGGCTTCGTTGGCGATCGGCGCCGAACCGCCGGTCTGGAGATCATAGAAGCCCTTGCGGACATGCGACCAGCGGAACGCGAGGCGCACGGCTCCACCCTCGGCCAGCTTCCGGTATCCAGCACGGCCATCGACCTGGAGCACGCCGGCGAATCCCCGCAGGTGCGCCACCGGGCGTTCCGCCTTGCGATCCGGGGCATAGGTAGTGTCTGATGGACAGAGTCTGCGCAGCGACTGGCGGATCATGGCGAGCTTGTCGGAGCGGCTGGCGAGATTTCGGCAGTGCTTGAGCCAACCGACGCAGCGCTCGACGATATTGCGTCGCCGATAGAGCTGTCGGTTGAAGCGCAGCGTGCGGCAATGCCAAGAGCGCTTCTGATCGGCGCGGAACGGAATGACCGGCCGGATGCGCCGCATCAGCAGCCACGTGCGCGCCGCGCGACTGCTGTACGCTCGGTCGCCGATCAGATAGGTCGGCGACCGGTCGGAGCGCACGGCGGCGAGCAACGCCTGCAGGCAGGGCACCTCGGCCGCCAGCCCGGTGCCGTCGGTCACCAGATGGATCTTGGAGCCAAAGCCGCCGCGCGAGCGGCCGAGGGCCTGATCGTCCGGCTCATCGGCATCCCCCCTTTTCGGCCGGCGGCGGCGGCCTGGGTGGCACGGATGTTGGTGCCGTCCACGCACCAGACATCCCAGTCGATCTGTCCCTGCCCATCCAGGCGCAGGTGTAGACGCTCCAGCAGCCGGTCAAACAAGCCATTGCGCCGCCAACGCACGAAGCGGTCGTAGATGGTCTGCCATGGTCCATAGTGCGCTAGAATGTCGCGCCAGGGTACGCCGGTGTCCAGCTTCCAGAACAGCCCGTTGACGACGTCACGTTGGCTGCGCCACCGCCCGCCAGGGCGCCCGGTCGGCGGCATCAGTTCTGAAACCAGCGCCCACTGGGCATCCGAGAGTTCATGTCGGCGCATCGCGGTCGTTCCGGCTGGAGGGGGCTACCGCTTCCAACAGCTCCAACACGCCGCTCCTTCAGACACTACCTAAGAGTGTATAGGCGATGTGTTTGCCGACCGAAAGGCGAGCAGTGGCCCGTCCTACGGCATGTCCCCATCAAGGATTGCGCCGGGCGGTCCGGCGCCGAGCCTCAGACATGGAGAACGGGCCCATGAACTTTGCCATCTTTGCGAGTCTAGATGTGCATAAGGCGACGGTGTCCGTGGCCGTTACGGTGCTGTCAGTTTGGCGGGAGCGGGATTCTCGTGGCATGTTCGCGGACATGAGTACTGCCCGCAACCCCTACCGCGGCTTCCGCTTCCCGGCCGAGATCATCAGCGAGGCCGCGTGGCTGCACCACTGCTTCAGTCTGAGCTTGCGGGAGGTCGAGTTGATCCTGGCGGCGCGCGGAATCACGGACAGTTACGAGACGATCCGGGAGTGGGGCCGCGCTTCGGGCGGGAGTTTGCCAACACGCTCAAGCACCGCCGGCCCAAGCTGGGCGGCAACGGCACCAGCGTGATGTTGTCTGGCACGACCAGCGTCCGCGATCCATGCCATCCGGCCTGGTCGAGCACGAGCACCGCCTGGACGTCCGGCTCCAGGCTTCGGGAGAAGCCGTCCAGGAACAGGCTCATGGCGGTGGTGGAGACGGTCGGCATGACCAGCGCGAAGTCGGCGCCGCTGGCCGGGCAGACGGCGGCGTAGAGGTAGGCCGAGGTGAAGCGCTTGTCGCACAGCCCGGCCGGACGCTGGCCACGCTCCCACCAGCGGTGCGCGGTGCGGCCCTTCTGACCGATACGGGCTTCATCCTGGAACCAGAGCTGGAGGCGGCGACCTGGGTGCGCGGCGGCTGCGGCCTTCAGCGCTTCGCGCAGCCCCTTTTTTGGAAGGCGGCCTGGGCCTTGGCGCCGGACTGGGGATGGCGGGGCCGCGTCTTCCGCTTCGACAGGCCCAACCGACGTACGATGCGCGACAGGCTGGCCGGATGCAGCGTCTTGGCGAAGCGTTCGGCGATCACCTCGCACAGGATCGGCAGGGTCCATTCCATGCAGCCGTGCCGTCTCGGATCGGGGCCGGCCAAGATGATGGCCTTGAGCATCGCCTGTTCGCCCTCGCTCAGCCATTCCGAGGGCTTTGCGCAATTGCCGAACGCATTAAGTTGTGATTCCCTTCCTTGGTTCTCGAGAGGGGCGATCATGCGTGTTCGGGTGTGCGGTCAGCTGAGCTTGGCGGATGGCTTGGTCCGGGCTCCGGAGAACGGGTTCTGGACCAGATCGCCGGTGCGGTGGACTGGGCGGCGCTGGATGTGGTGCTCCGGTCACTGCGCAACCGACGCTCGGACGCCGGGGCTCCGGGGTATCCTCCGGTGCTGCTGCTGCGCTGCCTGCTGCTGGGGGTGTGGCACGGCGGGCTGTCCGACCCGGCGCTGGAGGCCGCCTTGGCCGACCGGCTGTCGTTCCGCCGCTTTGTCGGCTTGAGCCTGGACGATCCGACGCCGGATCACTCCACGCTGTGGCGCTTCCGTGCGGCCCTGCAGGAGAGCGGCTTGGCTGAGGCGGTGTTCGCCGAGATCAACCGCCAGTTCGAGGCCAAAGGGCTGATCGTCAAGCAGGGCACGCTGATCGATGCCTCCCTGGTCCGGGCTCGGGCGCGCCCAAGTCGCCGGAGCCGGCGGGGGGATGAGCGGCCCTCAGCCGATCCGGATGCGGCCTGGGGGGCAAAGAATGCGCTCAAGGTGTTCGGCTACAAGATCCACATCGGGGTCGACCAGGCGCATACACTGATCCGCACCGTGGCGGTGAGCGACGCCTCGGTGACCGACACCGAACTGGGCGACCAACTGGTGTGCGGGGACGAGGCGATGGTGCTGGCCGACCAGGGGTACAGCAGCAAGGCCCGCCGCGTGTGGTTGAAGGAGCGTGGCATCCGCAACGGCATCATGATGCGGCCCAACAAGCACCACCCGGTCTTGGCGCCCTGGCCCAAGCGACGCAACCGCCTTCTGGCCCAGGTCCGCTTCGCCGTGGAGCGGCCGTTCGCCGTGTTCAAGGAGCAGTACGGCTTGCGCTGCATGCGCTTTTTCACCCAAGCGCGCAATCATGTGCAGGTCCTGCTCGCCTGCTGCGCCTACAACCTGCGCCGTGCCGCCGGCGTTGGGGTGGGCTGATGGGCGAGATCCGTCCGCAAGCCGCCAAGCATCGGCCAAAGCCTCGACTTCGGCTGGAATTGGGCCGCTTTGGCACGGGAAATCCGCGGCCAATCAGGAATCTGGTCCTGCTTGGCCGCGCGATACTCAAATAGAGCCCAAAATCCGACCCTATCGCAAAGCCCTCATTCCGGCTGGCCGGGCAGCGAGCGATCATAGAGCCCGGCGACGCCTTCGGCGTTGTAGCGCACCACCGCATCGCGCAGGGCTTGGCGGTCCATGCCGGCCAGCCGCGCCGCTTCCGCCCGGCTCACCCCGTCGAGCGCATGGGCAAATGGCGGACATTCGCGTAGCCGCCCGCCCTTTGCCCTCCCGCCGCGCCAGGGCACGCAACTCGCTGGCGCTCAGGTCTTCCCGGATCGGTAACGCCGCAGGCATTCGCTTTTCCCCATCGCGATGGGGAATCGAATCACGGGTTGCCGGCCTTGGGAATCCCCCTCGGCGAGTCAGCGCTTCCGCTTGCCGGTATGAGCCCCATCACCGCTTGGCAGCGCGTCCGGGTCACCGGCTGGTATGACGGCGAGGAGCGCCAACTGGACATCGCTTCCGGCACGGCCCTGCGGCACCACCCCGGCAAGCAGGTTCCGATCCACTGGGTTCTGGTGCGCGATCTGTAGGGCGCCTTCGAGCCGCAAGACTTGCTGTGCACCGACCTGCAGGCCGATCCGCTTATGGTGCTGCGCTGGTTCGTTCGACGTTGGGCCGCGGATGTCACTTTCGCCGAGGTCCGCCACCACCTGGGAGTCGAGACCCAGCGGCAATGGTCGGACCCAGCGACCGCCTGCACCTACCCCGGCACTGCTCGGGCTGTTCTCCCTGGTTACGCTCTTGCTCACCAATGCCCATCCGATCGGCCCGCGAGTTTACCAGGTAATCACGTAGTCGCCGGTGTAGGGGCTGGACCCAACCTGCATGTTTTTGGTGCCGAAGGCTTCCTGCAAGGCAGCGGCGTTGCCGTTGACCGTCATACCACGGGCGCTCCAACCATTGGCGTCGTGGGCAACCGTGAATTCGCCTTTCGACTGAATGAGGTTCGAGTCATTCACCGCGTGGATCTTCATCGTTCCCTGCCGTGCGGCGGTAAGTTCAGCTTCGCGGCTGGCGATGATGTCTTCCCACCCGTCCTCCTTTTTCAAAGTGCCGGAGGCAAGGCCGCTTCTCATGCGGTTGATTTCGTCTGGATACGCTTCGAGAACCACTTTCTTCCGGTCAGCCAAAGCCTGATCCGTCGTCTTCGGCATGCTGCCATAGAGCCCCTGGAGAGACTGGACCGTGCCATAAATGTTCCTCTCCGCTTCGCTCAACTGGCTCAACTGATCGTCATCGAGCGCAGGCAACTCGGAAAGCTTGCCGTCGCGAACCAGAGCCCGGACCTGATCGTCGGCAACGGCGTTGGCGGCATTCCGGAAAACATCCGACTTGGCCCATTCCTTGACGGCGGCGATGCCGTCCGAGGCCTTTCCATACGCGGACGGCTTCATCGGCACGCCGCCGTTTTCAGCCGCTTGCGTCATGGGCAGAGGGTTCACGATCGCGGAATTGCGACCTCTTCCCGCCAGATGCGCCGCAAGTTGGCTCGCAACGGCATGCTCCTGCTCTGCCTTCGCCATCAGCGCCTTGGCGCGATCCGACAATTCGACCTTGGAAGACGGGCTGAAACCGCTCGCGGTGGTGGTGTCGGCCTTTTTCACAAAGACATCCGTCGCCGTGCTCGGGGTCGAACGAGCAGGCAAGAGGTTGCTCATTTGCGAACCTGCAGCGCTGATGGCACTCATGATTCCTAACCCCTTCCGTTGGGTCACAGATTACTTAACAGAATTGAGAGGTAAAATCAAATAACAATCCTTTGGCGCATTATTTTATAAATAATCATTCGCAATCGAATGGTCTTGATTAAAACGATGGGGCTCGTGAGCCCCATCGCTGCGGTTGCTTTTACTGCATGCGGAACTGGCCCGCATAGGAGCCGGTGCCCAGGCTTCCTTCCGCCAGCTTGACGCAAGACGGCTTCCCACCCGATCCCTTGTAGGCATTGGTCGAGGCGAAGCCGCCAACGCTGCTCACCTGGACTTGGAACTGGCAGCCATAGATCCCCTGCTGGTAGCGAACGGTGCACAGCGTGCTCGCACCGGACGTCGATCCGGTGAAGGTGGCGGTCGCTCCATTGGAAATCGAGAATGGCGCCGAGATGCTGCCGCTGGTGCAGCTCGCCGAATCGAGGGTGATGCTGGAGCCGAAGCTGTTGACGATCTGGAACTGCACGCTCGCCGCCTGAGCGGCACCCGCGGTCCCGACGATCAGGGCGCCGGCAAGAAAAACGCCGTTACGGATTCGAGAAAGAGAGTCAAAGGCACGCATTCCGGGCACTCCATATTTTTTATTGTAAGAGTACGTTTAGTGATCGCCTCGGCCTGTCCGGTCATTCGATGCCGCCATGCACCTTGGTGAGTGTGCATTCAAGGGTGCACAAAATGATCACGATGCAGCTGAAGGATGCTGAATTTATGCCTCATGATTGAGGAGAGTCAACAACAAAGCGCGCATAGGTAGATAGATGTCTTTTAATTACCCCTGTATGTCTGCCCAACGGCAAGGGAGTTGTGGATGGAGCGGAGAAAGGACAGGCTTCGCCTTGTCTGTCCAAAAAATACTTAGATACCGATGCATTGGGCTTTTCATTGAGTTTTCTCTTGCTGGATGGCTCCTTGTGCGACAGGGTTGCCTTCGGCTGAAGGGCGTCGGGACCTGGACTAAGGAGCCACGGAGACGGGCATGGACCAGCTGATCGCGCTCGAAGGTGTTTCAAAGACATTCCTGAGCGGCAAGAGGCTAGTGCCTGTCCTGCAATCCGTCAGCCTTTCGGTCAGTGCCGGAGAGCTTTGCGCCATCATGGGGGTCTCAGGTTCAGGAAAAAGCACGCTGATGACCCTCATGGGGCTTCTGGACCGGCCAAGCGCCGGGCGGCTGCTGTTCCGTGGGCGCGACCTTGGACCGGCTTCCGGCGATGACCTCGCCGACATCCGCAACCGGGAAATCGGCTTCATCTTCCAAGCGTTTCACCTGCTTCCCCGCCTGTCTGCGCTCGACAACGTCGCCATGCCGCTGCTGTATCGGGGAATGCTCCGGCGGGAGGCGTTGGCGCGTGCCGAGGCCCGACTGGAACAGGTCGGTCTGGCCCACCGCCTGCACCATCTCCCGGACGAGATGTCTGGCGGCCAGCGCCAGCGTGTGGCGGTCGCCCGGGCGCTGATCGGTCAACCCTCCATTCTGCTGGCGGATGAGCCGACCGGCAATCTCGACAGCCAATCGGCCCAGGACATCATGGCCACGCTGGTCGCCCTCAATCGGGACATCGGCGCCACGGTCATCATCGTCACCCATGACCCATCGATCGCCACCCGATGCCATCGCCGCATCCTCATCCGCGACGGGCGGCTGGCGGAGGATGTGAGTGGCCCGTGCTGAGTCGCCCACGCGTGCATTCCAGCCGGAACGCGGCGGTTCTGCGGCTGATCGCCCGCGAGGCGTTCGGGAATCTTCGGGCCACGCGCACGCGGTCGATGCTGGCCTTGCTGGGAATCGTGATCGGCACGGCGTCGGTGGTCGCCCTGATCAACGTCGGGGGCAACGCCGGCAAGGAAGCCGTCAACCAGTTCAAGGCCATGGGCGTCGATCTGGTGATGGCGCAACAGCCGGTGGGCAGCGGGGCAGGGGGGCGCACCCCCGCCTATTACGACGCGGCGGACATCGAGCGCCTGCCCGACGCACTGCCGGATGTCCGTGCCGCCGCACCGCTCATCCTGTCCAGCGCCCAGTTGTCGGCCAACGGGCGCTCCGCCCTCGGCAACGTCATCGGGTCCACCGCTTCGCTGAACCAGGTGATGCCTTTGCCAATGCGGGCTGGCCGCTTCCTCTCCAGCTATGATGGCGCCGAGCCCTTCGCCGTGGTCGGTTCGAGGCTGTCCCGCGCTCTCGGGGCGCCGGGAGTTCCGCTGATGCCCGGCGACCGACTGCGCGTCGAGGGCGCGATCCTCACTGTGATCGGCGTGTTGTCCGATGTGACCCTGAACCCTTTGTTTCCCGTCGATGTCGACGACACCATCCTCGTTCCGCGGGGCGCCGCCCGACGGGTTATGCCGTCGCCGGCCATCACCTCCGTGGCGATCCGCGTGGCTCCGGACGCCGATCCGGGCACGGCCGCCGACGCCATAGCGCGCTATTTCGGGGACAGGATGCGGAGCGTGACCATCGACGTGCGCAGCGCGCGCCAGTTGATCGAGGGGATGGAGCGGCAGGCCGATCTGTTCACCTGGCTGTTCGCGGCGATTGGCGGCATCTCGCTGCTGGTCGGCGGGATCGGTGTCATGAACGTCATGCTGATGGGGGTCATGGAACGCCGGCGGGAGATCGGCCTGCGCATGGCGGTGGGCGCGCGGGCCGGAGACGTCCGCGTCATGTTCCTGGTCGAGGCCGCGGTCCTGTCGGTGACCGGTGGACTGGCCGGCGCCGCGCTGGGCATGGCGTTGGCGTGGGGATTCGCCATTCTGTCCGGCTGGGCCTTCGTGTTCTCGCCGCTGGCGATCCCCCTGGGAACGGGGGTGGCCACCGTGGTCGGCGTGCTGTCCGGTTATCATCCGGCTGCGATGGCCGCCCGGCTCGACCCCATCGACGCCCTGCGCGCCGAATGATCATGGACACAGCATCACCGTCGTCCGGATGGTGCAGACGCGCCCGTCGGAGGTCGTGACGGTGTCGCCGACGCGGCGGCTCCACCGCCCGTCCGAATGGACATAGGTGTCGCCGCGCCGGATGGTCGTGCCGCCGTCGGAATGCTCGAAGCGGTCTCCGGTCCGACGCGTCCACCCGCCATCGGAGCGGACATACAGATCGCCGCGTCGCACCGACGTACCCCCGGCGAAGACGGTCGTGTCCGCCTCCCGGCGCGCCCAGGCGGGAAGGGCGGCGGGGGAGGCGAGCAGGTCGTCCCACTCGGCGGCTTCGGGTGGGCCGGAGGGAGCGTCCCGGGCCGGCGCAAGGCTGGGGCCGGGCACGGTTTCCAGATACACGGCGACGGGCGGCCGGGCGTGGAATGGCATCGACGGCGCAGACGGGGGGAGACGCAGCGCGTCCGGTTCCGCGCACGCGGACGCCAGCAGGCCCGCCAAGGCCGGGATCAGGCGATGGGCGCGTCGAAGCATCGTCATGGTTTCCCTTTTCCACGCCTTTGGGTCACGGTTATAGACTGGAGAATCCACCGGAGGATCGTATAATTGGGATGTTTATCTCTCCTGGGTTGAAGGTCGGCTTCCTTTCATGATGCAGAGCGCCTGCCGCCGGCTTGCCCGGAAGATCGCCGTCATGCTCATGGCGAGCGGCGTCTGGCTTCTCTCCGGTCCGTCGGCCGAGGCTCAGTCTCCGGTTCGGACTCGAGCCCAGGAGCCGCATGGCGGAGTGACCCTGGCGCCGCCGGCAACTCCCGACGGTCCCACCATCGCGCTGACGCTTCCCGACGCGGTGGCTCTTGCCCTGCGGGACAACCGGACGATCAAGAGCGCCTATTTGCAGCGGATATCACAGAAGTTCGATCTGAGGGTGGCGGAGGACAAGTTCTCGCCGCGTTTAACGGTGTCGGGCACGGCCATCGCCCGCCGGGCGAACGGCCTCGGTTCCCGCAGCGCCGACATCACCCCCATCATCGACATGACGACGCCGTTGGGGACGCAGATCGTTCTTGCCGCCCCCACCAGCCATGTCCGGGACGGCGGGGCGTCCACCTTTTCATCGGCCCTCAACCTGGCGGTGATCCAGCCGCTCCTGCGGGATGGCGGCATCGAGGTGAACACCGCGTCGGTGCGCATCGCCCGCATCGACGAGCAGATCAACCGCCTTCAGCTCAAGCTCACCGTGTCACGCACCGTGAGCGAGGTCATCCTCACCTACCGGGAGTTTCTGAGGGCGCGGGAACAGCTGCGGATCGCGCGGGAGTCGTTCAAACGCTCGCGCGACCTGCTGGATGTCAGCCGCTCCCTGATCCGGGCCGGGCGCATGGCCGAGGTCGAGCTGGTGCAGAACGAGGCGGACGTGGCGGCCCAGGAATACGCGGTTGAGGAAGCCGCCAACCAGCTGGACGGCGCCCGGCTGGCGCTTCTGGGCGTATTGGCGGTCAGCGCCAGCACGGACATCAGCGCAATGGACACGCTGGAGTCCCGCGCGATGCGGATCGACGTGGAAAAGGCCCTGGTCATCGCCTTCGACAACCAGCCGGAGCATCTGGCCCAACTTCTCGCCATCGAACGGAGCAAAATCACCCTGGCGGTTGCGCGCAACCAGCGCCAATGGGATCTCGCGGCCATCGGGGGGGCCAATCTGGGACGGACGCGCGCTCCGCTGGGCCGGGCGCGGGACAGCGGTGTCTATGGCGGGCTGCAACTCGTCGTGCCGCTGGGCGACCTGTCGCTGGAGCAGGCGGAGGTGGGGGCCAACGTGGCATGGCGCGAGGCCGAACTGCGGTTGGAGGCGCTTCGCCAGCGGATCGAGAAGGAGGTCCGGGACGCCGTCCGCAACGCGCAGACCCGCTGGCGGCAGCTCGAACTGGCGCGCCGGTCCCGTGATCTGGCGCGCCGGAAGATCGACGTGGAGAATCAGAAGCTGAAGGTGGGCCGATCCTCGAACTTTCAGGTGCTGAGCTTCGAAGCGGACCTCAGAAATGCCGAGAACGCCCTGCTGTCCGCGGTGATCGCCTACCTGAACGCGCTGACCATTCTGGACCAGCAATTGGGGACGACGCTTGATACCTGGCAAATCTCCATCAATGACTAGCGGCCCGAGTGATGTCCCGGACCGCCGGATGCGTCTTTCCTGGCGCCGCGCCGCCTTTTTGGCCGCATCGGCTGGCGTTGCCGCGGTGGCTGTGGTCGGTTCGGGCGTCTGGTCAACGGTGGCCGGTCCCGCCGACTCCGGCCAACCCCGCATCGTCGTGGTGACCGCCAAGCCCTTGGTCTCGCGGATCAGCGTGGTCGGCGTCGTGGAGCCGGGGACGACCGTCAACGTCGTGGCGCCCTTCGATGGTTCGATCAAGGAAAAGCGCTTTGAATACGGTGGCCATGTCGGTCATGGGGCGGTGCTGCTGGTCATGGACACGGCGGAACTGGATGTGAGGCTGCGAGAGGCTCAGGTTGGGCTCCTGCGGGCCAGCCGGGCGGTGGACGAGTTGAAGGGTTGGGCCGCCGGTGCAGAGGTCTCCCGCGCGCGGCGCGGCGTGGCCGCGGCGAAGCTGGCGCTCGACGACAGCCGCCGCAAAGCGGCCGAAACGCGGCTTCTGCTCGATCAGGGGATCGTGCCGCGGATGGAATGGGAAACCCAGGTGCAACAGACGGCAACCCTGAAGATCCAGCTTGAGGCGGCGGAACAGGAGCTGAAGACCGTTCTGGACAGGGGTGGCCAGTCCCATCGGGAGATCGCCGAACTGGAGCTGAAGAACGCGCAGGTCCGGGTGGCGGAGTATCAGGAGCAGCGTGACCGCACGGCGATCGAAGCCCCTGTGTCCGGCATCATCCTGCGCCCGATCCAGACTCCATCCAGTCAAGCCCTCCAGCCGCCCCTGGACATTGGCGCGCGGCTGTCCCGGGGCCAGTCGCTGTTCACCGTTGCCGATGTGGAGCGGCTGGTGGTGACGGCCAAAGTGGACGAGGCGGACATCAACCGTCTGCGTGTCGGTCAGGCGGTGGAGGTCACCGGCGAGAGTTTCGGCAACGCCGCCATCAACGGCCGGATCGCCCATGTCTCGGCCCAGGCGTTGCCGCCCACGTCGGGGCAGGGGGCGCTTTTCGAGATCAAAGTCGACATCACCCCGACCGACGAGCAGGCGCAGCGCATGCGCGTCGGCATGTCGTCCGTCGTCACGATCATGGTGTACGAGAAGCCGAACGCGCTCGTGGTTTCCCCGGAGGCCCTGTCGAAGGATGGCCAGGGACCGTTCGTGATGGTTCTCGATCCACGCACGGAACAGCCGCGCAAGACGCGGGTCACATTGGGGCGGCCGACGGAGGATGGTGTCGAGGTGCTGGATGGACTGCAGGAAAAGGACAGGCTGGTCGTGCGCTGACCGATGGCTGATCGGGCAAACCGCCAAGGCTGCGTCAGGTCTCACGGCGCGGCGTGCATGAGGGCATGACGTCACGCTGAGGCGGCTCGAGTGCTCTCGTAAGAGCGATGCCGTTCCAAACCCCCATGGCATTATTAACATAAAAATTCAGTATTTTTAGATTTTCAAAAACTACTTATTAAGTAGATTTTGTTTGACAGGCTGCTCTCGGATTGGTGTGATCGAGGTGAAAATCAACCTTGGCGATGCTATTTCGGGAGGCTTCGATGGCAGCGGGTGTGAAACGGGTTGGGTCCACCGCAAGACGGGCTTTCCTCGGCATGACCCTGGCGGCGGGTGTGGCCCTCCTCTCGTCCGGTGGCGCGCGGGCCGAGGCGACGGACCTGACCATCGCCATCCAGTACGGGCTGAGCTACCTGCCGCTGATGGTCGCCAAGAACCACGGGCTGATCGAAAAATACGCTGCGGCGGAGGGAATCGGGCCGGTCAAGATCAACTGGCTCGTTCTGAACGGCGGCGTGGCCGCCAACGACGCTCTGCTGAGCGGCAACGCCCAGATCGTCTCGGCCGGCATCTCGCCGCTTCTGGCGGCCTGGGACCGGACGCGGGGCGGCATCGGCGTGAAGGCCATTTCGGGCCTGGACTCCTCCGCCTTCTGGATCAACAGCAACAACCCCAACGTCCGCAGCATCCGCGACCTGACCGACAAGGACCGCATCGCGGTGCCGGCGGTGAAGGTCTCGATCAACTCGGTCGTTCTTCAGATCGCCGCGGAGAAGGAGTTCGGGCCGGGGCACCATTACGATTTCGAAGCGCTGACCACGCCGCTCAGCCCGCCGGACGCCACCGCGGCCCTGGTGTCCGGCAAGACGGAAATCACCGGCCACGTCACCACGCCGACCTACGGCACCCTCCAACTCGCCCACCCGAACGTCCACCGCATCTTCAATTCGCGCGACGTCATCGGCGAGGCGACGCTGGTGCTGAGCTACACCACGCAGAAATTCTACGACGAGAACCCGAAGCTCACCGCCGCCGTGGTGAAGGCGATGGGTGACGGCTTCGCGCTCATCAAGCGCGACAAGACCGAGGCCGCCCGCATCTATCTGGCGGAGGAGCGCAGCAAACTGACCCAGGACGAGGTCGTGGCGCTGCTGAACAACCCGGACATCAGCTACTCCCAGATCCCCCACAACACCGGCGTGATCGCCGACTACATGCACCGCATCGGCTCGATCAAGACCAAGCCGGCCTCATGGAAGGACTACACCCTTCCGATCCTGCACAGCGAAACGGGGAGCTGATCCATGAGCAGCGACCGTGAACCGCCGGAGGAGTTGGTCTGCCTGCCGTTTCCCGAGGCCATGGCGCTGTGGCTGCTGATGTCCAATCCCGGCGAGACCGATCCGTCGCTCGACCTCCGGCTTTTGCACACCCTTTCGGTGGCCTTCGTGCTGCTGGCCTTCGGCGCCGTCGCGCTGCTCGCCTGGTTCCACGCCGCATGACGCCGGCCACTCTCCGCCCTCCTGCCCGCCTGTCCATCCCTTCCTTCCCACAGGAGTCTGTCCGATGAGCCTTCCCAGCGGTTTCGACATCAAGCCCATCAACGGCAACATCGGCGCCGAACTGCGCGGCGTCACCCTGTCCGGCGATCTGCACCCGGCGGTGCTGAAGGCGATCCAGGACGCCGTCTATGAGTACAAGGTGATCTTCGTCCGCGATCAGCACCACATCGACGACGTCCGGCAGGAAGCCTTCGGACGGCTGTGGGGCAAGCTGGTCGGCCATCCGACCGTGCCGTCGCTCGGCGGGACCGAAGGCATCCTGGATGTGGACGGCTCCCGCGGGGAACGCGCCAGTTCCTGGCACGCCGACATCACCTTTCTCGGCGATTACCCCAGCATCACCATCCTGCGCCCGCATGAACTGCCGGACCGCGGCGGCGACACGCTGTGGGGCAACACGGCGGCGGCCTACGCCGAATTGCCGGAACCGTTGCGCGAATTGGCCGGCAAGCTGCGGGCGATCCACACCAACCAGTACGATTACGTGGGCGACCGCGGGAACGTCCGTGAGGACGGGCTGAAGCGCTTCAACGAGGTCTTCACCTCCACCGTTTACGAGACGGAGCATCCGCTGGTCTCCGTGCACCCGGTCACCGGCGAGCGCACCCTGCTGGTCGGGCATTTCCTGCAACGGCTGGTCGGCTTTGGCACCTCCGATTCCAACCGGCTGATCGGCATCTTCACCGACCACGCCACCCGTCCGGAAAACACGGTGCGCTGGCACTGGTCGCCGGGCGATGTGGCGATCTGGGACAACCGCGCCACCATCCACCGCGCCGTCGACGATTACGGCGACCGTCCCCGCGTCGTCCGCCGCACGACGGTGGCCGGCGATGTGGTGGTCGGCGTCGATGGCCGTCCCAGTGTGACCCGCGTGCTTGGCCGCAAGCCGAGCCTCGCCGCCTGACATCCTGCCGGGTCCGGCATGGGGGTCCACGCCCTCCGTGCCGGACCGGAGAATCGCGGAACCGGCGGGCTGGCGCGGGTTCCGCGATTCTCTTTCGTGCATAAATAACATGATACATATGTATATATTGTCTATTTTCGCTGTTGAATCATTCGTGGAATCATGATGTCATTTTCCTACTAGAGATTAGGTAAAATTTTCGGAGGTTCGTATGTTCCACCCTGGACGTGTCATCCGTCACGCGCTCTGCGCCTTGGCCGGGCTGGGGCTTGCCGCCGCAGCGCTGGCCGGTCCGGCGGCGGCGGAAGGCCGGATACGGATCGCCGAACAATACGGGCTGGGCTATCTGCCGCTGCATGTGCTGCGCCACCAGAAGCTGATCGAGAAGCACGGCAAGGAGCTGGGTCTCGACGTCACCGTGGAGTGGGTGCAGCTCTCCGGCGGCGCCGCGATGAACGACGCGCTGCTGTCGGACAGCATCGATCTGGGGTCGGCGGGCGTCGGTCCGCTGCTGACCATCTGGGACCGCACCAAGGGCAACGCCAACGTCAAGGCCATCGCCGCCCTGAACAGCATGCCGCTGTTCCTGACCACCACCAACCCGACCGTCAAGACGCTCAAGGACTTCACCGACAAGGACAAGATCGCTCTGCCGGCGGTGAAGGTCGGCGTCCAGGCCCGCGTCCTCCAGATGGCCGTGGAGAAGGAGTTCGGGGAGGGCAAGTTTGACGCGCTCGACAAGCTGACCGTCTCGCTGCCGCACCCCGACGCCACCGCGGCCCTGCTGTCCGGCTCGTCGGAGATCACCGGCCACATCTCCGGTCCGCCGTTCCAGTACCAGCAGCTCCGCGATCCGAAGATCCACAAGGTCTTCAGCTCCTACGACGTGCTGGGCGGGCCGCACACCTTCAACCTGATCTGGGCAAAGGAAGCCTTCCGGACCAAGAATCCCAAGACCTATCAGGCCTTCCTGGGCGCGCTGAAGGAGGCGATGGACGTCATCAACGCCGACCATTCCGCGGCGGCGGACATCTATCTGGCGCAGAACCGGGGCGACCTCGACAAGGCCTTCGTCGTCAGCATCCTCGACGACCCGGACAACCAGTTCACCGTCGCCCCCGCCCGCGTCGGGGCTTTCGCCGACTTCATGCACAAGGTCGGCGCCATGAAGAACAAGCCTGCCTCCTGGAAGGACCTGTTCTTCGAAGACCTGCACGGCGAAACCGGGAGCTGATCCGATGAACGCCTTCACCTATCCCGCCAGCGTGGACACCGAGAGCGTGGGCACCGCCAGCGTGTCCGAACGCCCGCTGCTGGACGTGTCCGGCGTGACGCTCCAGTACAAGACGCGCCGCCATCTGGTGACCGCGACCTACCGGGTCGATTTCCAGGTGTTCCAGGCGGAACGCTACGTCCTGCTGGGGCCGTCCGGCTGCGGCAAGTCTTCGCTGCTGAAGGCGGTGGGCGGCTTCCTCCAGCCGGTGGAGGGCGCCATCCGCCTGAACGGCCGCACAGTGACCGGGCCGGGGCCGGACCGCATGATGGTGTTCCAGGAGTTCGACCAGCTGCCCCCCTGGAAGACGGTGAAGCAGAACGTCATGTTTCCGCTGCTCGCCAGCGGCAAGGCGTCGCGCCGGGAGGCCGAGGAGAAGGCGCTGGACTGCATCGCGCGGGTGAACCTGTCCAAGTTTGCCGACGTGCACCCGCACATGCTGTCGGGCGGGATGAAGCAGCGCGTCGCCATCGCCCGCGCCATGGCGATGGAGCCGGACATCCTGCTGATGGACGAACCCTTCGCGGCGCTGGACGCGCTGACCCGCCGCAAGATGCAGGAGGAGCTGCTCCAGCTCTGGGACGATCTGCGCTTCACCGTCCTGTTCGTCACCCACTCCATCGAGGAGGCGCTGGTCGTCGGTTCGCGCATCCTGGTGCTGTCGCCGCACCCCGGGCAGGTGAAGGCGGAGCTGAACTGCGACGGCTACGACCATTTCGCGGTGGGCAGCCCGGCGTTCCAGGACACCGCCCAACGCATCCACACCATGCTGTTCGCCGACGAGGTGGAAACGGTGAAGGGGCTGCCGTCATGACCGGCCTGTCCCTGGCCCCACAGGGCCGCCGCGTGCCGCCCGTCCGCCCGGAGTATGAACGGACGGTCGCCACCACCGGGCCGATCGGCGACGTGGCCCGCCCGCTGTCCCTGTGGGAGCGGATCGGCAACATCACCGCGCTCCGCCGCTTCGCCGTTCTGGCCACGGTGGCGCTGCTCTGGCAGGTCGCCGCGACGTGGCAGAACAACCCGCTGATGTTCCCCACTTTCACCGCCACCGTCGCGGCCCTGTGGGAGGCGATCTGGCGGGAGAACCTGCTGTCGATGGCCTGGGTGTCGCTGTCGGTTCTGCTGAAGGGCTACGCCATCGCCGTGGTGCTGGCCGTGCTGCTGACCAGCTTCGCGGTGTCCACGCGCATCGGCAATGACGTGCTGTCCACCCTGACCTCGATGTTCAACCCGCTGCCGGCCATCGCACTGCTGCCCATCGCCATGCTGTGGTTCGGGCTGGGGGCGGTCAGCCTGACCTTCGTTCTGGTCCATGCCGTGCTGTGGCCGCTGGCGCTGAACACCCACGCCGGATTCACGTCGGTGTCGGAGACGCTGCGCATGGCCGGGCGGAATTACGGGCTGACCGGCATCCGCTACGTCGTCACCATGCTGATCCCGGCGGCCTTTCCGGCCATCCTGACCGGGCTGAAGGTCGGCTGGGCCTTCGCCTGGCGCACGCTGATCGCGGCGGAGCTGGTGTTCGGCGTGTCGTCCGGCAAGGGCGGGCTGGGCTGGTTCATCTTCCAGAACCGCAACGAGCTGTACATCGACAAGGTCTTCGCCGGCCTCGTTACCGTCATCCTGATCGGCCTCGTCGTCGAGAACGTCGTCTTCCGCTGGATCGAGACCCACACCGTCCGCAAGTGGGGCATGGTCCGATAAGCCCTCTCCCCTCTGGGGAGAGGGTGGCCCGAAGGGCCGGGTGAGGGGGTTGTGCTTTTGCCGAACGCACCAAACCGCGCATCCCCCTCACCCTAACCCTCTCCCCGGAGGGGAGAGGGAATTGACGTGAGCCTTCAGCAAGGAAATCCATCCGTGCCTTTCGACAGCAACCTGACCACCGAGCGCCCGACCTTCGTCACGCATCTGGAATGCGCCTACACCGGCGAGCGGTACGAGGCCGACACCGTCCACAACCTGTCCAAGGCCGGCAAGCCGCTGCTGGTCCGCTACGACCTGGAGGGGGTGCGCGGTGCGCTGACCAAGGGCGCGCTGGCCGAACGCCCGCAGGATCTGTGGCGCTACCGCGAGCTGCTGCCGGTGCGCCGGGTGCAGGACATCGTCAGCCTGGGCGAGGCGGTGACTCCGCTGGTCGCGCTGCCCAAGCTCGCCGCCAAGCTGGGGGGGGCGGAACTGCTGGTGAAGGATGAGGGGCGTCTGCCCACCGGCTCCTTCAAAGCGCGCGGGCTGGTCATGGCGGTGTCCATGGCGAAGGCTTTCGGCATCACGCACATGGCCATGCCGACCAACGGCAACGCCGGCGCGGCGCTGGCCGCCTATGCGACGCGGGCGGGCATCAAGACGACGATCTTCTGCCCGGAGGACACGCCGGAGGTCAACGTCTCCGAGATCGAACTCCAGGGCGCCACCGTCTACCGCGTCAACGGGCTGATCGACGACTGCGGCAAGATCGTGGGGGAGGGCAAGGCCAAGGCCGGCTGGTTCGACGTCTCCACCCTGAAGGAGCCCTACCGCATCGAGGGCAAGAAGACCATGGGGCTGGAGCTGGCCGAGCAGCTCGGCTGGGAGGTGCCGGACGTCATCTTCTACCCGACCGGCGGCGGCACCGGCCTGATCGGCATGTGGAAGGCCTTCGCCGAGTTGGAGGCCATCGGCTTCATCGGCTCGAAGCGTCCGCGCATGGTCGCCGTGCAGGCCGCCGGCTGCGCCCCGATGGTCCGCGCCTACGAGGCGGGGGAGGAGCACGCGCCGCGCTGGCCGGACGCCCACACCATCGCGTCCGGCATCCGCGTGCCGCAGGCGGTCGGCGACTTTCTGATCCTGCGCGCGGTGCGGGAGAGCGGCGGCTTCGCCGTCGCCGTGCCGGATGAGGCCATCCAGGCGGCGCTGGACGAGGCGGCGCGGGAGGAGGGATTCCTGCTCTGCCCGGAAGGCGCCGCCACCTACGCCGCCTACAAGCAGGCGCTGGCCGACGGGCGGGTGGGCCGCGACGAGCGCGCCGTGCTGTTCAACTGCGCGACCGGGCTGAAATACCCGCTGCCGCCCGTCCACCGGACGCTCGACCGTCACCAGCCCATCGACTATTCGGTGTTCTGAGGATGAATGGTCCTTACGCGGCGGACCGTCTGGTGGCCCTTGTGGACGCCATCCTGCAACGGTCCGGCAGCAGCCCGGAGGAGTCGGCCATCGTCGCCGCCAACCTCGTGGATTCGGACGCGACCGGCCACGCCAGCCACGGCGTGTGCCAGATCGCCGTCTACGCGAAGAGCCTGGAGCTGGGCCATCTGCAACCCAACCGGCACGCCCGCGTCGTCCGCGACGAGGCGCCGTTCCTGGTGGTGGACGGGGAGGTCGGCTACGGGCAGGTGATTGCGCGGGAGGCGACGGACCTCGCCATTGCGCGGGCCAAGGCCGGCGGGGCCTGTGTGCTCGCCCTGCGCAACGCCCATCACATCGGGCGGGTCGGCTCCTACGGCGAGCAGTGCATCGCGGCCGGCTTGATCGGGGTCTTCTTCGTCAACGTGGTCAGCCGTCCGCTGGCCGCACCCCATGGCGGCGGGCGGCCGCGGCTGGGCACCAACCCCATCTGCATCGCCGTTCCCGCCACGCCGGGCCATCCGCCCTTCCTGCTGGATTTCGCGACCAGCGCGGTGGCGGCCAACAAGTGCCGTGTCGCCGCGGCTTCCGGGAAGGAGGTCGCCGACGGCCTGCTGATCGATGAGCGGGGCGTGCCGACGCGCGACCCCGGTGTGATGTTCCGCGACCCGACCGGCGCCATCCTGCCCTTTGGCGGACCACTGGGCGGGCATAAGGGTTACGGGCTGGCGCTCGCCTGCGAGATCCTCGCCGGAGCGCTGGCCGGCGGGCTGCCGGCCCTGCCGGAGAACCTGCGTCCGGGCCGGGTGGTGAACAACGCGCTGGCGTTCCTGATCGACCCGGCGCGGGTGGCCGAGTCTGGGGGCGACGCGGAGAACGGCGGCTGGCAGGCGTTGACCGACGCGGTGCTGGACCACATCCAGGACACCCCGCCGGTGCCGGGCGGTGACGGCGTGCTGGTGCCCGGCGAGCCGGAGCGGCGGAGCCGGGCGCTGGCCGCGGAGCACGGCATCACGCTCGACCCCGACACCGTGCGCGCCCTGCACGACATCGGGGGCGCGCTCGGCCTCGACGTTCCGGCTTTCCTGGGGGCCTGACCGGGTGGGGTCAGGGCAGGATGCGGTTGCGCAAAACCCCGTCCTCCAGGAACAGGCGGGCGGTCTCGGCGGCGTTGCGGCGCATCTCGACCGCGGCCTCGTCGGAATGGAAGGCGTTGTGCGGCGTGACCACGAGACGGCCTTCCAGCCAGGGTTCCCGCCGGCGCCAAGCGTCCAGCAGCGGGTGAGGGGCGGGCGGTTCGGTCGGCAGCACGTCCGTCCCCACCGCGGCGATTTGGCCGCTGCGCAGCGCCTCCTCCAGCGGGTCCAGCCCGGCGAACATCTCGCCGCGCGCCGTGTTGACCAGCAGGGCGCCGGGCTTCAGCTTCGCCAGGAAGTCCGCGTCGATCAGGCCGCGGGTCTCCGGCGTCAGCGGGCAATGGAAGGTCACGATGTCGGATTCGGCCAGCAACTCGTCCAGCCGGCGGACGCGGCGGTAGCCAACGGCCTTTTCGTGCCCGGCGGGCTGCTGCGGATCGTAGCCGAGGATGCGGTGGCCGAAGGGCTTGAGCCGGTTCACCACCGCCGTGCCGATCCGCCCCACGCCGACGACGCCGACCGTCGCCGCACTCGACCGCCGCAGCGGGGTCAGTGTGTTGGCCTGCCACGTCGTGCTGTAGCCGCGGGCGCGGGCGTCATGCTCCCACAGGCGGCGCTGCAGGGAGAGCAGCAGGGAGACGGCGTGGTCGGCCACCTCCTCCGTCCCGTAGTCCGGGTTGTTGCAGAAGGGAATGCCCGCGGCCTCCAGCGCCGCCACGTCGACCTTGTCGTAGCCGACACCGAACCGCACGACGACGCGGCAGCGCGGCAGCTTGGCCACCGTCGCCGGGCCGATGCGGGTGCTCCACACCAGCAGCGCGTCCAGCCGGGCCAGACGCTCCGGGTCCAGATCCTCCTCGCGGCGGGTGTCGAGGAAATCCACCTCGGCACAGCCGTCCAGAACCGCCGCCTCAAGGTCCGGCGGGGGGATCATGTGGTCGGTGATTCCGACGACGAAGGGTGCACGCTTGCCCATGGTCATTCTGCGGTCCGGGTCCTGATGGTCGAGGGGAATCAACAAGTTTTACAAGTTGTTTCCGATGCACGGCATATGAAAGCACATGCGATACGGCAAAAGCCAACTTGTTAAATAGGGATTCATGGTGCTCTAATGATGTCAATTCGGGGGCGCCCCGCGGGGTGCTGGACACAGGGAGAGGAACGACGAGCATGCCGTCCCACGACACCGCGCACAGCATCGCCATCGTCGGCGCCGGCTTCACCGGCAGTATCCTGGCGGCCCACCTTCTGCGCAAGGCGGAGGAGCCGACGCGCATCCATCTGATCGAGCGCGCCGGGACCCTGGGCACCGGGCTGGCCTATTCCACCGACAGCGCGGCGCATCTGCTGAACGTGCGCGCCTACAACATGAGCGCCTATCCCGACGACCCGCGCCACTTCCTGCGCTGGCTGTGGGCGAAGGATCTCGGCGGCGACGTGCCGCCCAGCGGCCACGCCTTCGTGTCGCGCCGGCTCTACGGCGCGTACATCCAGGACGTGCTGCGCGAGGCGCAGGCGGAGGCTCCTGCCCATGTGACGCTCGACACGGTGCGGGCGGAGGTGGTCGATGCGGCGGTGGATGGCTCGGCCGACGGCGGCGTTCGTCTTCGGCTCACCAGCGGGGAAAGCCTCGCGGTGGACCGGGCGGTGCTCTGCGTCGGGCATTTTCCGCCGTCGCCGCCGCGCATCGCGGCGCCGGAGGTCTTTGCGTCGGAGCGCTTCATCGGCGATCCCTGGAACCGCGAGGCCGTCGCCGCCATCGATCCGGACGCGCCGGTGCTGATTCTCGGCACCGGGCTGACGATGGTCGACGTGGTGCTGTCCCTGGAGAACCAGGGCCACCGCGGCCCGATCCTGGCGCTGTCGCGTCGCGGCCTGCTGCCCACCACCCATCTGGAGACGCGGCCCTTCAAGAGCTTCGTCCATCCCCAGACGATGCCCGGCACGGTGCTGGACGTGCTGATCGCCCTGAAGGCCGACGTCCGCCGCGCGCGGGAGGAGGGGTTGGACTGGCGGGCCGCCTTCGATTCCCTGCGGCCCTTCCACCCGCTGATCTGGAAGCATCTGCCGTTGGAGGAGCGGCAGCGCTTCCTGCGCCACGCCCGGCCCTATTGGGAGGTGCACCGCCACCGCATGGCGCCGGAGGTGGCCGCGCGCATCGAGGCGTTGCGTGAGAGCGGACAGCTGACCGTCCGTGCCGGCCGCCTCCAGTCGCTGGCCCCGACCCCCGACGGGGTGGAAGCGACGGTCCGCGCGCGGGGCGCCGAAGACGCGTTCTGGACGCGGACGGTTGGCGCCATCGTCAACGCGACGGGCACCGAATGCGACTTCGGGCGCATCCGCCATCCGTTGATGCGCGCCTTGCTCCAGCAGGGTCTGGCCCGTCCCGATCCCTTGCGCCTCGGCCTCGACGTGACGGAGGAGGGGGCGTTGATCGGGGAGGACGGGGCGGTGTCCGACCGCCTCTTCGCGCTCGGCCCGGTCAGCCGCGCGCCGTTCTGGGAAATGACCGCGGTTCCCGAATTGCGCAGCCAGTGCGCGGACGCCGCGCTCACGCTCGCCCGCCGAGGCGTCAGGAGAAGTCTCCCCGCATAAGCGCACTGGTGATGTGCTTGTTTCGAACCATGAAGCCGGCTTCGTGGATGAAATTCCTGCGCCTGTTGTGATCCGGGCGTTGAGGAACGTTTTTGGTTTGCCGCAGCGGGCGTAATCCCCGGAAACCGCCTCGTCGGCGCGGCCATCGTGGGGCGCGCTTGAACGCCGCGGTGGCGATTCCGGAAGGGCCTGACGCCCCCCGGTCGGATTAGACAAAGCCCGAACGAGGCCTGTGGCGCCGCGGACTCCTGGGGAAAACCCCCCAATTGTTTGAGCGCTGCACGTTTGCCAACATGGCCGCCAGGCGATCAAGCGCCTGTTGCTCCACATGGGAGATTTCTATGCACGGCTGGTGATCGACATGGCACCCGGCGAATCCATCCGCGCCGGTTCGGCAATGCTCCACTCGCTGCACCTCGAAGACGGATCGCCGTGGCCGCTGACCGCCGGAACCGGTGGTCCGGCCACGGTCGACCCTGCCGTGATCGGCTCGGGTCGGCCCGTTCCGCCCCCGGCCGGGGCTTCGCCGCGGTGGACATCGTCACAGGGCCACCGGCCCACCCCGTCACATCCTCCATGATTTGAAGAACCACCGCGGGGTCGGGGGGCGTCGCCCTGCCGTCCGATCGCGAAGGAGAGTAAGGACATGAGCGACCCGACCTTCGCCCTGGAGACGATCAATCCTTTCGGGATCAGCGGCTTCGGCATCCGTGTCTCTCTGGACTTCGCGGATCTCGACGGCGACGGCGACCTCGACGTTCTGGTCGGCAACGACCGAGGCGACTCGGTGGTCTACCGGAACGTCGGGACGGCGACGGCTCCGAGCTTCACCCTGGTCGGCACCAACCCCTTTGGTCTCGGAAACGTCGGTTCCTATGCCGACGCCGCGTCCACCTTCGCCGACATCGACGGCGACGGCGACCTCGACGTCTTCATCGGCAACAATCAAGGCGACACGGTGGTCTACCGGAACGTCGGGACGGCGACGGCTCCAAGCTTCACCTTGGTCGGCACCAACCCCTTCGGCCTCGGCGACGTCGGCAGCTTTGCCGCGCCGGACCTCGCCGACATTGACGGTGATGGCGACCTCGACGTTCTGATCGGCAACAGCAGCGGCAACACGGTCGTCTTCCGCAACGTCGGGACGGTGGAGGCGCCGAGCTTCACCCTGGTCGGCGTCAACCCCTTCGGTCTCGGCGATGTCGGCAGCGACGCCGCGCCGGACCTCGCCGACATTGACGGTGATGGCGACCTTGACGTGCTGATCGGCAACGACAATGGCGACATGGTCCTTTTCCGGAACGTCGGAACGGCAGCGGCGCCAAGCTTCACCCTGGTCGGCACCAACCCCTTTGGCCTCGGCCATGTTCGCGATTGGCCCACTCAGTATTCCGTGAGCCTCGTCGCTATTTTGTCGGCCACGCCGGACCTCGTCGACATCGACGGCGATGGCGACCTCGACGTCCTGCTCGGCGTCAACTACGGAACCATCGTGCTGCTCCGCAACGGGCCGCCGCCGCCCGCCGCCCCAACGGGCCTTGCGCTGACGGCGGCCTCCAACAGCGGCTCGACCGCCGACACGCTGACCAACATCACCACGCCGACGATCGCCGGCACGGCGGCAGCGGGTGCGACGGTGGTGCTGTACCAGGGCGCGACGGCGCTGGGCACGGCGACGGCCGACGGTGCTGGCCAGTGGACGGTGACGTCGGCCTCGCTGAGCGACGGCGCCCATTCCCTGACCGCCAAGGCCAACAATGCCGACGGCACCTCGACCGCCTCGACGGCGCTGACGGTGACCATCGACACCACGCCACCCACGGCGACGGTGCAGTTCGAGGACGACCGCATCGATGCGGTGGAGCAGACCAGCACCGCCTTCACCATCACCGACGGCGAGCCCGGGGCGGCCTACAGCTGGACGATCACCTCCTCGGGGGGCGGCCAAGTGACTGGCAGCGGCCTGCTGAACGCGGGTACGAACCGAATCGACGGACTGAACCTGTCGGGCCTGGGCGACGGCACCCTCACCCTGGCGCTCAGCCTGACCGATGCTGCCGGCAACAGATCCCCGCTGCTCGGCGCGACGACGCAGAAGCTGACGGCGGCCGTGGACGGGCCGACGGAACAGATTGTCGACGGCACCACCGTCCACCGTTCGATCACCACCGGCGCCGGGGGCAATCGCATCGTCACGGTGCGCATCGAAGCGCCGACCGCGGACCGTCAGGAGGACGGCAGCACGCCCAACCCCGATCTGGCCGACGTGCCGGTCGTTCAGGAGGAGATAGTCGACGCCCAGACCGCGCAGACATCCACGGTCACCACCCTGATGCTCAGCGTCCAGACCGGCGTTGCGGTCACCGCCTCGGGCCGCGCCGAGCGGGTCAGCGCCGCCGACACGGGGGACGGCCTGATCACCGCCATCGAGGACTGGACGGAGGAAGGCTCCCCCTCGCGCATCGGCCTGTCCGGCGGCGGAACCAGTTTCCTGGCGACACTGCCGGCGCAGGCCCAGCTGCTGGTCCGCGCCATCGACTTCACCGCGCCCGGCGTGGCCGCCGGCCAGGCGGTGCAGACCAAGGTGACCGGCACCACGCTGGGCGGCACCGGCCCGACCAGCACGGCGCCGACCGCGGTGGTGCTCAACACCACGGGCCTGGCCGGGCCGGTGACCATCCAGCTCGACAACGTCGAGTTCGCGGCGGTGGTCGGCAACGCCACGCTGGTCGGTGGCGACGGCGAGCAGATCGTCTACGGCGACGACCACGAGCAGTACATGCACCTGGGCGAAGGCGACGACCTCCTGCACGGCGGCGGCGGCAACGACACGATCACCAGCGCCGGCGGCAACGACACGCTGTACGGCGACGAGGGCGACGACCTGGTGCACGGCGGCGAGGGCGACGACTGGCTGTTCGGCGGGTCGGGCAACGACCTGATCGGCGGCGGCACGGGCGACGACCGCGGCTTCGGCGGCGAGGGCGACGACGTGCTGTTCGGCGAGGAGGGCGACGACACGCTGACCGGCAACGAGGGCAACGACACGCTGAGCGGCGGGGCGGGCAACGACCTGCTGTTCGGCGAGGACGGCGACGACCTTCTGTACGGCGACGAGGGCGACGACACGCTGAGCGGCGGGGCGGGCAACGACACGGCGCTGGGCGGGTCGGGCAACGACCTGATCGCTCTGGGGTCGGGCAACGACCTGGGGCTGGGCGGCGAGGGCAACGACACGCTGTTCGGCGAGGAGGGCGACGACACGCTGTTCGGCGGGGCAGGCGACGACGTGCTGCACGGCGGGGCCGGCAACGACGTGCTGTTCGCCGACGGCGGGGCGGACACGCTGTGGGGCGGCAGCGGGGCGGACGTCTTCGCCTTCGGACGCAGCTCGGGCGGGTCGGTGGTGATGGACTTCGAAGTGGGAGTGGACCGGCTGGCCTTCTATGAGGCCGGCGTCGACCTCGGCGCGGTGATCCGCTCGGCGCGGGTGGAGGGCGGCAACACCACGCTCGACGTCGGCGGGGGCAACCGCATCACCATCCTCGGCCAGACCGGCAACGTCGCCGCCTGGTTCGGCTGAGCGGCGGCGCCGCCGTCGGAGTTGGCGAAGCGGCCCAGCGCCCGAGCCCACAGTGGCGGCCTTGCGTGACCGTTCGTTGACGGTTCGATGATGATTGGGGTGCGAACGGACGCGGGAACCGGCCCGGCGACGGCGGCTCTGCCACAGCCGGGCATTATTGCGGGCTCGGTGGTTGTCAGCGGGCCGTTACCCACCAATGTGAACGGCAGCCGGGCGGTTCCATGACCGCCCGCTTCCCACCCGGCATGCCCGCCGTTCGACACTCCATCAAGGAGGCGGCCCCAAGAGGCCGAAATTATATGCGTCGTCACCGCCGCGCGAAGATCGTTGCCACGGTCGGTCCCGCCAGCAACACGCCCGAGATGCTGAAGCGGCTGTTCCTGGCCGGCGTCGATACCTTCCGCCTGAATTTCAGCCATGGGACGCACGAGGATCACGCCAAGGTCCACGCCGCCATCCGCGCCCTGGAGGCCGAGATGGGCCGCCCCATCGGCATTCTTCAGGATCTGCAGGGACCGAAGATCCGCGTCGGCACCATCCGTGACGGCAAGATCACCGTCGCCGCCGGCGAATCGATCCGCTTCGTCCTGTCCGGCGCCGACGGCGACAAGACCGCGATCCCGCTGCCCCATCCGGAAATCTTCGCGGCGGTGATGCCGGGCCACAATCTGCTGATCGACGACGGGCGCGTGCGCGTCGCCGTGACCGGGCTGGGCGACGACTACATCGACGCCAAGGTGGTGATCGGCGGGACCATCTCCAACCGCAAGGGCGTCAATCTGCCCGACACGGTGCTGGAGCTGTCGCCCCTGACCGCCAAGGACCGCGTCGACCTCGCCTTCGGGCTGGAGCTGGGCGTCGACTGGGTGGCGATGTCCTTCGTGCAGAAGCCCGCCGACCTGCTGGAGGCCCGCGGGCTGATCGGCGACCGCGCCGGGCTGATGTCGAAGATCGAGAAGCCGGCGGCGCTTGACCGCATCGACGACATCATCCGCCTGTCGGACTCGGTCATGGTCGCCCGCGGCGACCTGGGCGTCGAGATCCCGCACGAGGAGGTGCCGGGCCGCCAGAAGGAGCTGGTGCGCGCCTGCCGCCTCGCCGTGAAGCCGGTGATCGTGGCGACGCAGATGCTCGATTCCATGGTCAACGCGCCGACCCCGACGCGGGCCGAGGCGTCCGACGTGGCGACCGCCATCTATGACGGTGCCGACGCGGTGATGCTGTCGGCGGAATCGGCCAGCGGCGCCTTCCCGGTGGAGGCCGTGGAGATGATGGACCGCATCATCCGCAGCACCGAGCAGCACAAGCTCTACCGCTCGATCATCGACGCGTCCGACCCCGGCGAGGAGCAGACCGCGCCCCACGCGGTGGCCGCCGCCGCCGCCGATCTGGCCGAGGTGATCCACGCATCGACCATCGTCGCCTACACCTCCAGCGGCACCACGGCCGCGCGCATCGCCCGCCGGCGTCCGGCGGTGCCGATCCTGGCGATCACGCCGCACGCCGCGGTGTCGCGCCGCCTGTCCCTGCTCTGGGGCGCGCACAGCGTCCTGTCCGCCGACATCCACACCTACGAGGAAATGGTCGAGCGGGCGCTGGGCTTCGCCAAGGAGGAGGGCTTCGCCAAGCCCAACGACCAGATGGTCGTGGTGGCCGGCATTCCCTTCGCGAAGGCGGGGACCACCAACAACCTGCGCGTGGTGCAGGTCGAGGGGTAAAGCGTCGGCGCTGGTGCCCTCTCCCTAAACCCTCCCTCGCTTCGCAGGGGAGGGGATAAATCTCCCTCTCCCGCGAAAGCGGGGGAGGGCCGGGGTGGGGGCAAACCTTACGGCTTCTTGTACGTCTCGCTGTCCATATGGGCGAGCTGCGCCGCCGGGTAGCGCTCGCCCGCCGCGGCGCCGGGAGGCAGGGCTTCGGCCAGCTGTGCCAGATCCTTCGCCGACAGGGTGAGGTCCAGGGCCCCCAGCGCCTCGGCCAGACGGTCGCGGCGGCGGGCGCCGACCAGCGGGACGATGTCGTGGCCCTGAGCCGCCACCCAGGCGATGGCGACCTGGGCGACCGAACCGCCGATGCGCTGGGCGATCTCCCGCAGACGCTCGACCAGCGCCAGATTCCGGTCCAGATTCTCGCCCTGGAAGCGCGGGCTGCGGCTGCGGAAGTCCTGGCCCGTGCGGTCCTTGCTCCAGTGACCGCTGATCAGGCCGCGCGACAGCACGCCGTAGGCGGTGACGCCGATGCCAAGCTCCCGGCAGGTGGGCAGGATGGCCTCCTCGATGCCGCGGGAGATCAGGGAGTATTCGATCTGCAGGTCGCTGATCGGGTGCACCGCGGCGGCGCGGCGGATGGTGTCCGGGCCGACCTCCGACAGGCCGATGTGGCGGATGTAACCGGCCTTCACCATGTCGGCCATGGCGCCCACCGTGTCCTCGATGGGGACGCTCGGGTCGAGCCGCGCCGGGCGGTAGATGTCGATGTGGTCCACCCCCAGCCGGCGCAGCGAGTAGGTCAGGAAGTTCTTCACCGCCGCCGGGCGGGAATCGTAGCCGTTCCAGCCCATCTGCGGATCGCGCAGGGCACCGAACTTCACGCTGATGAGCAGCCCGTCGCGGTCGCGCCCGCGCAGGGCGTCGCGGATGAGCAGTTCGTTGTGCCCCATGCCGTAGAAATCGCCGGTGTCGAGCAGCGTGATCCCGGCGTCGAGCGCCGCGTGGATCGTGGCGATGCTCTCCTCCTGGTCGGCGGGGCCGTAGAAGTCCGACATGCCCATGCAGCCGAGACCGATGACCGAGCTGACGGGGACGGCGGCCCCGAGCGTGCGCTGTTCCATGTTCCTGATCCTCTCCGTCCGTCGCGGCGCCGTTCCAGCGCCGCCTTGCCCTGAATGATGACCCGGGGATGATGACCCGGCGCCATTGATCCGATAAGCTGGACAATGCCGAACGGGCTGTTCACGGCATCGAACAATCGGAACCCGGGAATGGACGACACCGACCTGCGCGACCTGCAAGCCTTCGCCGCCGTCGCCCGCCATCGCAGCTTCCGCCGCGCGGCGCTGGAGCAGCGCGTGTCCGTCTCCAGCCTCAGCCAGCGGATGCGGGAGCTGGAAGAGCATCTCGGCGTCCGCCTGCTGAACCGCACCACCCGCAGCGTCGCCCCGACCGAGGCCGGGGAGCAGCTTCTGCGCCGGCTGGAACCGGCGCTGGGCGAGGTGGCCGGTGCCCTGTCCGACCTGCGGGAGCGCCAGGGGCGGCCGGCGGGGCGGCTGCGCATCAACGCGCCGGCCCCGGCGGTCGATCTCGTGCTGGCCCCGATGGTCACGCCCTTCCTGACCCGCTTTCCGGATGTGGAACTGGAAATCACCGTGGACATCGCCCTGATCGACATCGTGGCGCAGGGCTACGACGCGGGCGTGCGCTACGAGGAACACCTGGCGCAGGACATGATCGCGGTGCCGCTCGGCCCGCCGCAGCGCTTCGTGCTGTGCGCCGCGCCGTCCGTGCTCGACCGTTTCGGGGTGCCGGAACGGCCCGAGGACCTGCTGGGCAAGCCGAGCGTCTCCACCGTCTACGCCAGCGGCGCCCACCCGCCCTGGGAGTTCGAGAAGGACGGCCGCATCGTGCGCATCCAGCCCGGAGGACCCTTCCACGCCGGGCACACCGGCATCCAGCTGCGGGCGGCGCTGGACGGGTTGGGGTTCCTGATGACCTTCGATGAGTATGTGCGCGAGCACATCGCCGCCGGCCGTCTCGTCGCCGTGCTGGAGGACTGGAGCCAGAGCTTTCCCGGCCCCTTCCTCTATTACCCCTCGCGCCGCCAGCCTCCGGCGTCGCTGCGCGCCTTCCTCGACTTCCTCAAGGACTGGCGCCGTCAGGCCGCCACGCCGTGAGGCGTCAGATGGTGCAGAGGAAGCGGCGCTCGCCGCCCTCCAGGACCAGCGCGGTCAGCCGGTTGGAGGCGTAGGCCCCGGTGTCGATGCCGATGCGGTTGGAGCGGATGTCCGGCTGCTCGACGATGGTGTGGCCGTGCACGACGAGCTTGCCATGGTCGAGGTGGGAGGTCAGGAACTCCCGCCGGATCCACAGCAGATCCTCGTCCCGCTGGCGGTGCAGCGGCAGGCCGGGGCGGATACCGGCGTGGACGAACAGATAGTCGCCGATGGCGACGCTGGAGCGCAGCCCGGCCAGGAAGGCCCGGTGATGGGGCGGCAGGGCGGCGGCGAAGCGCTGGCGGGCTTCGTCCACATGCTCCGGCGGGGCGCCCTCGACGGGGGCCGGAACGCCGTAGCTGGCCAACGTCGCCCGCCCGCCATAGTCCAGCCAGTCCGGCCCGGCCTCCGGCTTCTCGATGAAGTCCATCATCGCGGCCTCGTGGTTGCCGCGCAGGTGGATGGCGCCGAAGCCGGGCAGGGGCTCCCGGCACAGCCGTTCGATGACCATCGCGGAGTCCGGACCGCGGTCCACATAGTCGCCGAGGAAGACCAGATACTTGACGAGGTCGGCGCCGCTCGCGGCGTCGCGGTCGATCTGCGCCAGCAACTGGTCCAGCAGATCCAGGCGTCCGTGGATGTCGCCCACCGCGTAGACGCGCACGCCCCGCGGCACATGGCTCGCGACGGGCTCCTGGTCCGACCACAGTTTGCGCGCAAAGCCGAACACGCTCCGCTCTCCTCCGTCTTCGATGGGTGGGTCCTGCCTTGACAGGATGGGGATGACGGCGCGCGCTCTCAAGTCGGACAGCCGCTTGCCCGGACCGCCTTCACCGAATTCATCCTCATGGGGCGAGTCGGACGGCAAAGAGTGGGTGCGGTCAAGCGGCTGGAATGGGTACCCCGAACGGCGTTCCTTGGCGGCGCCGTCAGGAGCCGGGCATGGCCCGGTCCAGCGCTTCCAGCAGGCCGCCCAACCGGAACTCCACGGTCCGCCGGTCGAGCCGCGGCCAGTGATAGACCTGCGTCGCGCCGCCGGCCTGCTTTTGGAACTCCAGCCGCAGCGGGCGGTCCGAGCGGATCAGCGGCATCAGGCGCTCCATCGGGCCGCAGGTCAGGCCGATGCGTTGTGGTTCCTTGATGGCGGCGAAGCGCCTCAGCATTTCCGTACCGGCGTCCTCGTCGGCGACGGCGCCCTCGGCCACCTGACTCAGGAAGCGGGTGAATTCGGGCGGCCCCCCTTCCGGTGCCGTGTCGGTCGGGCCTGCGTCATCGAGCGCATCGGCGAGGTCGGAAAGCTGGCGCGGCGTGTAGAAACGTTGTAGCGGGGCGCCGTCCACCGCCAGGGTGACCGGGTGGGCGAGCGCTATGGGCTCGTCGAACACGATGTAGAGGGAGGTGCAGGCCGCGTCGCGCACCGCGCTGATGCTCAGCTCGCCGAGGCCGCCGCGGTTGTCGGGGAAGGGCTGGACGGCGGACACGGTGCAGCGCCGCCCGGCGCCCTCGCCGGCGCAGACGGTGTCGGAGACAGCCTTGGAGACAGAGGCCTCCACGGCCAGGGCGGACGTGGCCGTTCCCAGCCCGGCCACCAACAGGAACAGCCCGATCCGGCGCGTCATCGGCAAATGAATCCTCCTCCGGCGCATGATCTGAACGGGGGACGCTACCAGGGCCGGGCTTTCGTCCTGGTTAATGGTCCGGTTCGATTGGGTGGTGCGAACGCCCGGCAATCCCATCTTGGTGCGGCGTTTTCGCCGGTCCGGACTCTGCTAGGATGTGGGAAAAGAAGGACAAGGGGGAGGGGCGCCATGGACGAGAGCCCGATCCGCGTGCGCCGGTTTCGCGAAATCCTGCTGTGGCCGGTGCAGTTGATGCCGCTGAAGGCGGGCGCGCAGATCCAAAACCATTGGGAATGGCTGGGCGGGCCGGGCTGCCCCTGGCAGGAGGTGGCGGACGAGTTCACCCAGGACCCTGGTGAATTCAGCGAGCGCCATTACAGCGAGTTTGTGTCCTTCCTGCCCTATGTGCAGCGCTTCCTCTATGGCGAGGGGGAATCGCGCGACCACCGGCCCGGCTATGGCGGTTCTCCGATCCGCGTCTTCCGGCGGCGCGACGTGGCGGCGCTGACGGTCACCCTGCGGCGGGGGCAGGCGCCGCTGCGCTTCGCCATCGCCCATGTCGATCTGCATTTCTTCCACGACGTCGATGTGGCGATCCTCGTCGTCGAGCTGTTCGGCGAGGACCTGCCGCTGGACCGCGTGCAGGACACGCTGTTCCGGCTGGGCCGCACCTATCCCCCCGCCTGGGAACCGGACGGCAGCGCCGCGCAATGCCCGCACCGCGTCGAATGGATCGGCACCGACGGCGCCGTGCTCGCCGTTTCCGACTATGAGCGGAAGGCCGATTACCTGTCCTTCGTGTGCCGCCACCGGGCACCGCGCATCGCCGCCCACTGGTCGTTCCTTCTGCGCCCCCTGGTCCACCACCATTCGGAGGAAACCGGGCTGCTGCGCTACCGCCAGCTCGAATATCAGCGGATGCCGGCCATGGCCTATCTGTCGCTGGACGAGCCGGAACGGCTGGAACGGGCGGACTGGGTGCGGCTGGGCTTCGCAACGTCCCCTGGCTTAGGACCCAGCGAGGTGATGCCCTTCGCCCCCGCCTTCCTGGAGGGGTTCGAGCAGCGCTACTGCTACGACCGCTACTGGGACCCGCGGGCGCCCGGCGCCTGGACGCGCAGCCGCATCCTGTGCTGCGGCCATTCGCTGGTGATGGTGGGGCCGGAGGGCGACGCCTTCTTCACCGACGCGGAAACCGGGCTGCTCGGCCAGTTCCGGCACCAGTATTTCCTGCTGGGGCTGGTCGTGCATTTCCACCGGGCGGCGCTGGTGATGCTGTCCGACCGGCTGGTGCTGGCGGTCAGCCAGCTCGACATCGGCACCGTGGAGTCGGTGAAGCGGTTCAAGCGCGACATCCGGCAGGTGTTCGAGATCTTCCTGCGCTTCACCCACCGCTACTGGTTCCATGAGCTGTCGATCCAGGGGCCGCTGCGCGACCTGTTCCGCCTGTGGGCCGGGCATCTCGGCACCGACCGCCTTTACGCCGAGGTGCGGGACGAGGTTCAGGACATGTCTGATTACCTCGACAGCGACGGGCTGCGGCGGCAGGCCAACACGGTGCTGCGGCTGACCGTGGTCACGGTGGTCAGCACCATTGGCACGCTGGTCACCGGCTTCCTCGGCATGAACCTGCTCGCCATGGCCGACGACCCGCTGCCGGCGCGCATTCTGTTCTTCCTATTCATCCTGCTGGCGACGGTCGGCCTGATCGCCTTCAGCGTGATGCGCTCCAAGCGTCTGGCCGACTTCCTGGAGGCGCTGTCGGACGAGCGGCTGCCGGGCCGGAGCAAGCTGGCGCTGCTGGCGAAGGTGTGGGAACGCCCGAGTCGCCGCGCCGGACCGCCCTTCTGAGCGGGTGGAGGGCCGGTGGAAACGTGATTTGAGGAAAGACCGGAAGGGTAGGGCGTCGCTTCCCCGAATGGAGATGACGGGCGCCAAAGAACAGGAGGAGGTCAGGAACCAGCCGGCCAAGCTCGCGTTCTTCTCAGCGAAAGCTCCACATTTGGGAGGACATCATGAGCATCGGCACCATTCTGCTCATCATTTTGATTCTCGTTCTAATCGGCGCGGTTCCGGCCTGGCCGCACAGCCGCGGTTGGGGCTATGGCCCGAGCGGCATCCTCGGCGTGCTGCTGCTGGTCCTGATCGTGCTGCTGCTGATGGGCCGCATCTGACGGGCAACCCGTCCGGGCAATCCAACGCGCGGGCGCCGTTCCCGTTCCGCCACCGGCCCCTGGGCGTCACGCTCCGGGGCTGCGGCCGGGACGGGAACGGCGCCCGTTGCGCATGACGAACATCAGCCAGCCGATCGGCCCCAGAATCAACACCATCACCACCCAGCCGGCCCGCGGGCCGAAGGGGCAGCGCGTGCCGGGCGGGGGACGCCACGGACCGCCGCGCCGTGACAGCATCACATGGAGGAGGGGCGCGCCGTAAAGGGCGAACAGGATCAGCCAGGGTGCGAAGTCTTGTGCCATGGCGGCATGCTACCCCAGAACGGGTGGCCGCTCCCACCACGGAGCGTCGGGAACCGCGTCGTGGGCGCTTGTTCGATGATGTGTCCAAATGGTAATACCGCAACGCAGGAATGGACTTCATGCGTATGAGGCATGGTTGCGCCGCGGCGTTGCGGGCGATTATCCTCAGCGGCGTCCGATATGCCGAAAGGCGGATATCATGGCGGTTGAGATCGAACGGCGCTTTCTGGTGCGGAGGGACATCCGTCCCCTGTGCCGAAACGGCCTGTCCATCGTCCAGGGCTATCTGCCCTCCGACGATGGCCGCACGGTGCGGGTCCGGGTGGCCGGTCCGGACGCCACGCTGACCGTCAAAGGCCCCCGCCGCGGCCTGTGCCGCGAGGAGGTCGAACACCAGATACCCCTCGACCTCGCCCTGGGCCTGCTGCGCCACAGTTGCCGGCGCGGGCTGATCGAGAAGACCCGCTACCTTGCCCACCATCATGGCCTCTGTTGGGAAATCGATGTCTTCGGTGGCGAGAACGCCGGTCTGGTGATCGCCGAGGTCGAACTGTCCCATCCCGATCAGGTCGTTCCGCTTCCCGATTGGGTGGGGGCGGAGATCACGCATCGGGCTGCCTACAGCAACTCCGCCCTATCGCGCAGCCCGATCCGCCACTGGGTCAACGCGGCTTAACTCCCCTCCCGGAAAAAAGAAGCCCCGGTCCGAAGGGAGGACCGGGGCCAAGGCTGCGTGGATGACTGTGTGCAATGCAGCAATCCGCGTGCCAGATTGTGCGGGCACTCCGGCGATGCGCCGAAAGGGGAACGCAGCCCAGCGCCGTCCTGTTGAGAAAAGGGCCGTCCGGAGGGGCGGCGGGCAACGGCGAACGGGAGTCTGGCACGATGTCTCAATACGAGAACCGATGGAAGGACGAGGCCCGCAACGTGGACGAGGACGACCGCCGCGACGTCCGAGACCGCAACGAATTTGGGCGTGGCGCCTACGGCGCAGGCGGTTATCCCCGGAGTGACTATGAAAGCGGCGGTTCCGGCGGACGCGATCCCAGCCGCCGCTGGGGCAGCGACTGGGGCCATGCCGAGCGCGGATGGCATCGCGACGACCGCGGGTGGGATGACCGGACGCGGGGTGAGAGGATGCGGGATGAGCGCTATCGCGATGAGCCCGTCGGCATGGCGCGGGAACGCAATTTCTGGGAGCAGGCGGGTGACGAGGTCGCCTCCTGGTTCGGCAACGACGATGCCGAACGCCGCCGTCAGGAGGACGAGCGGCGCGCCCAGTTCCGCGGCCGCGGCCCACGGGGCTACACCCGGTCGGACGAGCGTATCCGCGACGATCTGAACGACCGGCTGACCGAGGACCCCTATCTCGACGCCTCGGACATCACGGTGTCCGTGTCGGGCAGCGAGGTCACGTTGGACGGCACGGTGGACGATCGCATGGCGAAGCGGCGGGCCGAGGACTTGGCCGACGCCATCTCCGGGGTCCGTCACGTTCAGAACAACCTGCGCCTTCGCGAGCCGGGCGGCACCATGGCCTTCTGATACGGCGGCCTTCTGATACGGCCTTCTGATCGGGTGCGGCCTCCAAGGCACTGACGAGACGCCCCCGCTCCACCCGGTGCGGGGGCTTTCGCGCGTGCGCTCAATGGGCGGTGGTGCTGCGGGCGGTGGTGCCGGCGTCTTCGGCCATGAAGGGGCTGTACTGCTTGTCCACCGACTGGATGTGCTCGATGAACCATTCCTTCAGGAGCAGGATCAGGTCGATGCGCAGCATCATCTCGTTGCTGTCGTCATCGTCCAAGGTCAGCTTGTGCACCTCGTCGATGAAATAGCGGTGCGCGGCCCGGTGGGCGTCGAGGCCGGGATAGCCCTGCTGCTCCATCAGCGCCTCCTCCCGCTTGAAATGCACCGTCGTGTATTCCTGCAAGCCCCTCAGCAGCCCGGACAGGCTGGCACGGTCCTTTTCCGCGATGCCGGCCTTCAGCAGCCGGTTGAACATGTCGAGCAATTTTCGGTGGTCGTCGTCGAGAATTTCGACGCCGACGCTCATCGATTTATCCCAGGCAACATGTTGCATCGGATCAATCCTTTCAGAGGGCCGGGTCAGGCGAGTATAGGGGGCGCGGAAATCTTGTATTGCGATGTTAAAACCGGCAACCGCGGCGGCACAAGCGGCAAAAAACCGCAGGCCGGAGGTTGCGCCGCACCCTGTTGACCTTGTGGGCCGGCAAAGGATGTGCTTCCCCGCGCGCCGTCCAGGCATTATGAAAATGCACGGGATCTGCGGAGTTCGGGACGATGGCGCTGCTGGACGATATTCTGGAAAAGAAGCGGGTTCTGGACGACGCCCGGCCGATGCCGTTGACGGTGGTCCGCGATCTGGCCGACCGCTTCGAGCGCGGCCTGACCACCGCCTGCCTCCTCGTCGAGGGGGTGGAGCTGTCCCCCGACGACATCCGCATGGTGCTGGACCGCGGCGCGGTGCTGCGCAGCCGTCCGGCCGAGCCGCAGCGCCTCGCGCTCAACCACCGCGCCGCGCTGGAACTGATGGCCCGCCTGTCCTTCCAGGGTGGTGGGGTGGTGACGGAGCGCACGATCGCGGCCTTCCACGGCGTGCTCTATCAGGGGATCGACACGAACGCCGGGCGCTACCGGGACGGCGCGCTCAAGGACGACGCCGGGGCCTCTCCCGATCCGGCGAAGGTGCGGGTGTCGATGTCGGCGCTGTCGGGCTGGCTGCGCCGGACGGAAGCGGGGCCGGAGGCCGCCTTCGAGGCGCACCACCGGCTGATGAGCGTTCGCCCCTTCTTCCAGGGCAACGCCGCGACCGCGCTTTTGCTGTGCAACCTGATCCTGAACCGCGCCGGCTTCCCGCCGGTGGTGGTGACCGAAGAGGATCGCGAAATGTACGCCGCGATGGTCGAGCGCGCCTGGTCGCTCGGCGATAAGACGCCGTTCCGCGACCTGATGATGCGCCTGCTCGACCGCAGCCTGAACCTGTGCCTGCGCAGCGCCGCCCGCGCCCTCCGCGATTTCGAGCCGGCCGACGAGGATGAGCACGGCTTCGGCGGCGACCATGACGAGGGCTACGGCCGGCGCCCCTGACGGGGTCTGACGGTCAGCCTCGGGCCGGCAGCAGCAGGCGCGACGGGCGGGCGCCGCCGCCGTGGATGAGCAGGGTGATGGGCTGCGCGTCGACCAGCCGGGTTTCGCCCGGCTCCGCCCCCGTCCCCGGATTGATGGGATAGGCCGGGAAGCAGGACCCGGCGAGGCTGAGGCGCAGCGCGCTTCCGGTGGGCAGAGTCGCGCAGAGCGCGCGCAGGGCCACCGGCATGGGACGCTGCTCGCCGCCTGGCTCCACCCGCGCGTGGCCCTGGCTGAGCGGCAGGACGCGCCCGTCGGGCAGCACGGCGGAGAGGACGGCGCTGACGTCGAAGGACGGGGCGTCCGCCTCCACCCAGATTTCCAGGGCGGCCAATCCCGACAATGTCAGCGGCGCCGAGAGTGGAGCGGTGTCGTAGACCGCCACGTCGGGGCGGGCGTCGGCGGCGGCGCGGTCGCGCGGGCCGGCGTCCGGTACCGCGTGACCGCCCACGGTGGGCACCGGATCGCGCGGATCGTGGACCAGCACGTCGAGGAACGCTTCGTCCGGGGCGTCGTCGCGCAGGGCGCCGCCGCGCCGCGTGGCGAGTCCGTCGCTCGACAGATGCAGGGGCCTTGCGGCGGGCGGCAGGGCCGGCAGGTCGCGCCAGCGGCGCTCCAGAACGTCGAACAGGCGGATTGGGCCGCCGCGCTCCGCGCCGTTCATCTCCCCTTTCAGGAAGCGCTCGAACCAGCCGAGTTGCAGGGCGTCGAAGGACGGCACGTCAGACGGCTTCGGGCTGTCGAGCCCGGCATGGACCGCCACCCCATGGCGATCCCAGGGACCGACCAGCAGGCGGACGGTGCCATCGCAGCCGGCGGACAAGGCGTCGTGCGCCTCCAGCGTGCCGGTCAGGCGCGGGTCGTACCAGCCGCCGATCTGAAGGACGGAGACCTCACCGATCCCGCCGGAGAGAGCGTGGCGGGGAGACAGCTCGTCCCAGCTTCCGCCCGGGCCGGGCGTGGTCAGCCAGTCGTCGTAATGGCAGTGCCGCGCATAGTCCCGCAGCACCCGCGGGCGGGACGGAATCTCGTCGTCCAGCGGCAGGCTGCGGATCGCCTCCAGAAGCGCGCGGTAGGCCGCGCCATCCTCCAGCCGGCGGGCGGACTCCGCCGCGCAGTGCAGCGCCCAGCCCATCGCGTCGGCCAGCCGGAAGGCGCCGCCCTCCGTCGCCCAGTCGGTGAAGACATCCCAGCCGGCCAGCGCCGGAACCACCGCGCGCAGCGCGGCGGGCCGCTCGGCCAGGGCCAGAAGCTGCGCCATCCCGGCGTAGCCGCTGCCGTACATGCCGACCGTGCCGTTGGAGCCGGGCAGGGAAGCCGCCCAGGCCACCGCGTCGGCGCCGTCCTCGCGCTCCGCCTCGAAGGGGCGGAACCGTCCCTCCGACGTGCCGCGCCCGCGCACGTCCTGCACCACGACGACGTAGCCGCGGGCGGCGTACCAGCGCGGGTGCGCGTAATGGCTGGTCATCGCCGTGCGCCGCCCGCAGGCCAGACGCAGCAGCAGAACGGGCCAGGGGCCGACTCCGTCGGGGCGGTAGAGGTCGGCGTCCAGACGCACACCGTCGCGCGTCCGCATGGAAACGGTTTCGGGAGGCCGGACGGCCAGGAGGGGCGGCTGTTCGAGAATCACCGGGGCCATATGGGTCATGGGGCGCCCTGCCGAGCAACTGTGACCGGCAACTCTCGCAAGCGCTGTGCCATGACCGATGGATGGCCGTCGCGATGTTCCCTCTCCTGTCCCGGAAGAGGGAAGGGGCCCGCGCAACGCGCGGGAAGGGTGAGGGTACCGGCAACAGGTTGGTGTCTGATCCTCGGGCGACCCTCACCCGGCGCCTTCGGCGCCACCCTCTCCCGGGGCGGGAGAGGGTGCCCAAACGATGGGCAGACGCCTTTCCGGAAGGCTCTTTTACGAATCGTAGCTCATCAGCGAGACGCTGGGCACGTCCAGCTTGTCGCGGCCGTTGAGGAAGGTCAGCTCGACCAGGAAGGCGGCGGCGCGGACGTCGGCGCCGACGCGGCGCAGCAGGCTGATCGCCGCGGCCATGGTGCCGCCGGTCGCCAGCAGATCGTCGAGGACGACCACGCGCTGGCCGGGTTTCACGGCGTCGGCCTGAACCTCGATGGTGTCGGTGCCGTATTCCAGGTCGTAGGAATGGGCGACCTTGTCGCCGGGCAGCTTGCCGTGCTTGCGCACCATGATGAAGCCGGTGCCGAGCGCCAGGGCCAGCGGGGCGGCGATCAGGAAGCCGCGCGACTCGATGCCCACCAGCAGTTCCGGCTTGTGCGGGCGCAACGCCTCGGCGAGCTGGTCCACCGCTTCCTTCCACGCCTCGGCGTGAGCCAGCAGCGGAGAGATGTCGTAGAAGAGGATGCCGGGCTTGGGGAAGTCGGCGATGCCGCGGATGTGGTTCTTCAGGTTGATGGGGTTCGGCATGGTGAAAAGGTTCCTGTGCAACGGCGGCGCCATACTATCGGGGCGGACCTCCGCGTGCAAACCACCGCTGTGCGGCTGTTTTTCCCCGGCTTGAGGTTGACCATCGGGGGGGCTTGCGGCCAAGTTCCTCTCCATAAGCATGAGCATCGCCGCATGGCGGCACCGGAAGGGAAGGGCAGGACGGGGCATGGCGCGCGAAAGGGCGTGGTTGGAATCGTCGCGCGCCGGCGACGGTGAGTGGCGGCTGGCGGCTCTCGGCCATTGGGATTTGAAGGCCGCGGGTGGGCTTTCGGGCACGCTCGACGGCTTCGCGCTGGACGGCGGCGGGGCGGTCAGCCTCGACCTGTCGCGGCTGGACGCCATGGACACGGTCGGCGCCTATCTGCTGTCCGCCCTGTCCGACCGGCTGAAGGCGGCGGGCCACGGCGTCGATCTGGCCGCCATCCGCCCGGAGCACGCCGCCCTGTTCGACGCCGTGCGCGAGGTCGGCCCCCCGCCGGTCGAGCGGGCGCAGACGCACCGCCCCATCCTCGACATGCTGGAGCGCACCGGGCGCACCGCCGTCGATGGGCTGCGCGAGGGGCGGGACCTGCTGTCCTTCCTCGGCCTCATCGCCATCACCTTCGGGCGACTCATCGTCAACCCGCGGCGGCTGCGCTTCCGCTCGGTGATGTTCCACATCGAGCAGACCGGGCTGAACGCCCTGCCGATCCTCGGGCTGCTGTCCTTCCTGATCGGCGTGGTGCTGGCCTTCCAGGGGGCGGACCAGCTCCGCCGCTTCGGGGCGGAGCTGTTCGTGGTCAACCTGCTGGGCGTGTCGATCCTGCGCGAGATCGGCATCCTGATGACCGCCATCATTGTGGCGGGGCGCTCCGGCTCAGCCTTCACCGCGCAGATCGGCACCATGAAGGTGAACCAGGAGGTGGACGCCATCAGCACGCTGGGGCTGGACGTGGTGGAGCTTCTGGTGGTGCCGCGCGCGCTGGCCCTGATGATCACCCTGCCGCTGCTGGCCTTCTACGCGGACATCATGGGGCTGTTCGGCGGTGCGGTGATGAGCTACGCGACGTTGGACATCACCTTCGGGCAATTCATCCGCCAGCTTCACGGCGCCGTCACGCTGCCGCATTTCCTGGTTGGATTGGTGAAGGCGCCGGTCTTCGCGCTGGTGATCGCCATGGTCGGCTGTTACGAGGGTCTGAAGGTCTCCGGCAGCGCCGAGAGCGTGGGCACGCTGACCACCAAGTCGGTGGTCGAGTCCATCTTCCTGGTGATCGTCCTGGACGCGGTCTTCTCCGTCCTGTTCTCCTTCCTCAGGCTGTGAGGGACCGTGGCGCCTTTCGACGATGACCAACGGACCGGTGCGCAGGACGCGGTGATCCGCGTGCGCGGGCTGGTCACGCGCTTCGGCCCGCAGGTGGTCCATGACGGGCTCGACCTCGACGTGCGGCGGGGCGAGGTGCTGGGCGTGGTCGGCGGCTCCGGCACCGGCAAGTCGGTCTTGCTCAAGGAGATCCTCGGCCTGATCCGCCCGGCGGACGGCCGGATCGAGCTGCTGGGCCGCGACACCGCCGGCCTGCCGGAATCGGAGCGGGTGGCGCTCCAGGCGCGCACCGGTGTGCTGTTCCAGAACGGCGCTCTGTTCAGCTCGATGACCGTGGCGCAGAACGTCATGGTCCCGCTGCGCGAGCACACCGACCTCTCGGCGGCGCTGTCGGCGGAGATCGCGCGGGTCAAGATCGCCATGTCCGGCCTGCCGGCCAACGCCGGGGCCAAGTTCCCGTCGGAGCTGTCGGGCGGCATGATCAAGCGCGCCGGTCTTGCCCGCGCGCTGGCGCTCGACCCCGACATCCTGTTCCTCGACGAGCCGACGGCCGGGCTGGACCCCATCGGCGCCGCCGCCTTCGACCAGCTGATCCGCAACCTCCAGCGCAGCCTGGGGCTGACCGTCTTCATGGTCACCCACGACCTGGACAGCCTGACCTCCATCTGCGACCGCATCGCCGTGCTGGTGGACAAGAAGATTCGCGTGGGCACGCTGGAGGAGCATCTCCGCGACCCGCACCCCTGGATTCACGACTATTTCCACGGACCGCGCGGCCGCGCCGCGCGCCATGCAGAAAGCTGACCGGACGCCATGGAAACCCGCACCAGCTACATCCTTGTGGGCAGCTTCGTGTTGGCCTTGCTCGCCGGCCTCTTCGTCTTCACGGTCTGGGTCGCCAAGATCCAGTTGGAGGAGACGCGCCAGCCCTATTACATCTACTTCACCGGTTCGGTGACCGGCCTTCAGGAGGGCAGCCCGGTGCGCTACCGCGGCATCCCCGTGGGCACGGCGACCGACATCCGCCTGGACCCCAACGACGTCAGCCGCGTGCGCGTGCGGATCGAGGTGCAGGAAGGCACGCCGATCAAGACCGACTCCATCGCCTCGCTGGAGGTCCAGGGCATCACCGGCGGCGCCTACGTCCAGATTTCCGGCGGCACGGAGATGAGCGAGCTTCTGCGCACCGCGCATGACGGCGGCATCCCGGTGATCCCGTCGCGCCCGTCGTCGCTGACGGTCTTCGTCGACGCCGCGCCGCAGCTTCTGAACCGCGCGCTCGACCTGACCAACCGGGTGGCGGACCTGCTGACCCCGCAGAATCAAGCGGCCATCGCCGAGATCCTGGCGAACACCCGCGACCTGACCGGTGAGCTGGCCCGCGCCAGCCAGGGGCTGGACACGACGCTCGCCCAGGCCAACCGGACGCTCCAGGGCTTCGAGACGGTCGGGCCGCAGATCGGCGAGACCATGGACCAGGCGCAGCGCACGCTGGCCGCGGTGGAAGGCGGCATGAAGACGGTGAGCGGCGATCTGCACACGCTGGCCGGATCGCTGAACAAGACCGCCAACCAGCTCAACGCCATGATCGGGGAGAACCGCGGGGCGATCCGCGACTTCACCGGCGGCGGGCTGTATGAGCTGACTTTGTTGATCTCGCAGTTGCGCGACCTGTCGGGGCAATTGTCCCGCGTCGTGACGCGGATCGAAAACGACCCGTCGAACTTCCTGTTCGGCGGAACCCGCCAGGGCGTGGAGGTGCGTGGACGATGACGAACCGCTTGGTGACGAGCCGTTTGATGAAGGGGGCGGCGACGGCGCTGCTGGCGGTCGGCCTGATGACCGGCTGCGCGGCGCTGAACCCCACCGCGCCCAGCCTCTACACGCTGACGCCGGGGGCCGTGGCGGAGTCCGGGCTGCCGCCGGTGAGCTGGCAATTGCTGGTGGAGCCTCCGGCGGCCAGCGCCGGCATCGACACGCCGCGCATCGCGGTCACCCGCTCGGCCACTGCGCTCGACTACTTCGCCGGGGTGTCCTGGGCCGACCGGGCGCCGAACATGGTGCAGGGGCTGATCGTCCAATCCTTCGAGGACAGCCGGCGGATCGTCTCGGTCGGACGGGATTCCGCGGGCTTGCGCTCCGACTTCCTGCTGAAGACCGAACTGCGCGACTTCCAGGCGGAATTCGGCGACTCCAGCGCCGCGGCGCCGGACCGGGTGCGGGTACGGCTGTCGGCCAAGCTGGTCGCCATGCCCAACCGGACCATCGAGGCGGGCGAGACCTTCGACGCCGTGGTCCCGGTGCGCGGGTCGGATTTCACCGACGTGATCGCCGCCTTCAACACGGCGCTGGGTCAGGTGGAAGGCGCGCTGGTGGATTGGACCCTGCGGCGCGGCGAGGCGGTGTTCCGTGCGGATGCCGGCCGTGGCCGTTCGGCGGGCGTCCGTTAAGGAAAGCGCTTGCTATGCGTACAAAGCCTCATACGTAATAGGGATCCAGGAAGGGCAGGGGCTGACGGGGCAGAGCATCCGATGATGGAGCTTTCGGAGCTTTCGCGCGACGAATTGCAGGCGATGTCGGAGGCCGCGCGGGAGGTCCGGCAATGCCAGCGCGTGCTCGCCAAGACCGGCGACACGGTGGTGGGGGAGCTTCTGCGCGGGCATGGCACGCTCTACGAATGGCGCCACTACCCGCCGGGCGACGTCTACGACGCCGAGTATCACGCCCAGTACTATTACCATTGCCATCCCGAGGACGAGCGGCCCGACGGTGAGCACGGGCACTTCCACACCTTCCTGCGCCCGCTCGGGATGCCGCCGGGCATGGAGCCGGTGCCGCTTCGGGACTATGAGGAGCCGGACAACCCCAACGACGCGCTGTCCCATTTGGTGGGAATCGCCATGGACGTGGCGGGGCAGCCGGTGCGCCTGTTCACGACGAACCGCTGGGTGACGGGGGAGACGTGGTACGGGGCCGAGGACGTGATCCGCATGCTCGACAGCTTCACCGTCGATCACGCCCGCCCGTCCTGGCCGGCGAACCGCTGGATTACTGCGATGCTTCGGCTGTTCCGGCCGCAGATCATCAGCCTGCTGCACGAGCGCGACCGGACGGTCGCCGCCTGGAGCGACCGCCATCCGGACGGCTGGGTCTACGAGGATCGGACGCTGGAGGTCACGTCGCAGATTCTGATCTCGGTGGAGGAGCAGATCGCGACGGTGGATCACGCGTTGCGCGGCGTGCGGCGGCGGTCCTCCGTGCTGCCGGAACCGCCGCGCTTCGTCACGCCGTAACGCACCGTGGGGAGGCTGCCGCCGGTCACACCGGCAGCAGCGCCTTGCCCGTGGTGCCCGGAACCTGCCGGGCCTGGGCCATCACCGCCTTCTGGACCTTCTCGAAGGCGCGCACCTCGAGCTGGCGCACGCGCTCGCGCGAGACGTGGAAGTGCTGGCTCAGCTCCTCCAGGGTCAGCGGCTCGTCGCGCAGGCGGCGGGCCACCAGGATCTGCCGCTCGCGGTCGTCGAGAACGCCCAGCCCCAGCTTGAGGAACTGCTGCCGGCGCTTGCGCTCCTGCGCACCGGCCAGGATCGCCTCCTGGTCGGGACCCTCGTCGGCCAGAAGGTCCAACCATTCGCTGTCGCCATCCTCGGCCAGGGTGGCGTTGAGCGAGCGGTCGGTGCCCAGCCGGCGGTTCATCTCGATCACGTCGGCCTGGGAGACGTCCAGCGTCGTCGCGATGCTCTCCACCGCTTCCGGAGACAGATCGCCGCCGAAGGTGCCGTTCTCGGCGTCCTGCAACTGCGCCTTCAGCCGGCGCAGGCTGAAGAACAGCTTCTTCTGGGCCGCCGTGGTGCCGATCTTCACCAGCGACCAGTTGTGCAGCACATATTCCTGGATCGCCGCGCGGATCCACCAGGACGCGTAGGTGGCGAAGCGGAATCCCTTGTCGGGGTCGAACTTCTGCGCCGCCTGCATGACGCCGACGTTGCCCTCGGCGATCAGGTCGGACAGCGGCAGCCCGTAGCCCTGGTAGCCGCGGGCCATTTTGAAAACGAGCCGGAGGTGGCTGCCGATCAGCTTGTCGAGGGCGCGGCGGTCCTGCCGCTCCCGCCAGCGGATGGCGAGGTCGCGTTCCTGCTCGGGAGTGAGGTAGTCGTACTTGCGGGTTTCTTTTAGAAAGAGGGTGAGGGGTTCGCCAGAAACTGCCAGTTCCGTCAAAGAGCTTCTCCTGATTCCGGCATCCTCGGGAAACACCCTGCAATGGACCGATGGACCCCGGCCCGGCTGGCCGGCGGGGCCATCGGAGCGGGATTGAGATCGGCTGTGGCCCAGGGCCGGCCGTAAATGTGTGGATGTCGGCAAGAGCTTAGAAATAAGAGGTCGCGGCGGCGGTTCAAGGGGTGGGGGGAAAGAAAGTATCCGCAGCCGGAAAATGGGAACTCCCCGGGACAGGCCGCGTTGGGGGTCGGTTGGGCCGCCTGGAATCGGCCCTGTGAGCGTCAATGGAGGGCCGCGGCCATGGACCTCGATCCGCTGCTTCTGTCACGAATCCAGTTCGCTTTCGTGATTTCTTTTCACATTCTTTTCCCATCTTTTACGGTGGGGCTGGCCTGCTGGATCGCCGTTCTGGAGGCGCGTTGGCTGATCACCGGCAAGGCGCTGTACCGCAGCCTGTCGGAATTCTGGACGCGGATCTTCGCCATTTCCTTCGGCATGGGCGTGGTGTCGGGAATCGTGATGACCTACCAGTTCGGCACGAACTGGAGCCGCTGGTCCGACATCGTCGGCAACGTTCTGGGGCCGCTGATCCAGTACGAGGTGGTGACCGCCTTCTTCCTGGAGGCCGCCTTCCTCGGCATCCTCCTGTTCGGGCGGGACCGCGTGCCGCGGGGCATCCATTTCCTGGCGGCGGTTCTGGTGGCCACCGGGACGGTGCTGTCCTCCTTCTGGATTCTCTCGGCGAACAGCTGGATGCACACCCCGGCGGGGGCGGAACTGCGCGACGGGCGGTTCTTCGTCACCGACTGGTGGGCGGTGGTGTTCAACCCCTCCTTCCCCTACCGGCTGGCCCACATGCTGACCGCGATGTTCCTGACCACCGGATTCGTGGTGGCGGGCATCAGCGCCTTCTATCTGCTGCGCAACCGCTTCCTGGAACACGCGCGGGTTGGGCTCAGCATGTCGTTGGCGCTCATCACCATTCTGGCGCCCTTGCAGATATTCCTCGGCGACCTGCACGGGCTGAACACGCTGGAGCACCAGCCGGCCAAGATCGCCGCGATGGAGGGCCATTGGGAGGGCGGGGCGCGGGCACCGCTGATCCTGTTCGCCATCCCCGACAACGAGGCGGAGACCAACCACGCGGAAATCGCCATTCCCGCCCTGTCGAGCCTGATCCTGACCCACGAGTGGGACGGGGTGGTTCCCGGTCTGAAGAACTTCCCGGTGGCGGACCGGCCCAACCCGGAAATCCTGTTCTGGACCTTCCGCATCATGGTGGGGATCGGCATGGTCATGCTGACGGTGGCGCTGATCCATCTGGTGCAGCGGGTGCGCGGGAAACTCTACAGCCCGCACTGGTTCCACAAGGTCCTGGTCGGCTGCATGCCGCTGGGCTTCATCGCCATACTCGCCGGCTGGTTCACCACCGAGATCGGGCGCCAGCCCTGGGTCGTCTACGGGATGATCCGCACGGCGGACGCGGTCACCCCGGCCCTGACCGGCGGCGCGGTGCTGACCTCGCTGATCGTGTTCATGGTGGTCTACGCGATCATCTACGGGGCCGGGACCTATTATCTGTTCCGTCTGCTGACTATCGGCCCGGCGCGGCTGAACGACGAGGATCTGGAGGTTCCGGCGGTGGCGCAGGGCCACCAGCCGAAGCGGCCCCTGTCGGTGCCCGGTGAATCCATCGAACCCGCGGAGTGACGTCCATGGAAGGCAGCCTGCTGACCCTCGCCTGGGTCGCCATCGTCGGTTTCGCCGTCTTCATGTATGTGCTGATGGACGGCTTCGACCTTGGCATCGGCATCCTCTACCCCTTCGCCCCCAGCGAGGAGGCGCGGGACGTCATGATGAACTCGGTGGCGCCGGTCTGGGACTTCAACGAGACGTGGCTGATCCTCGGCGGGGCGGGGCTGTTCGCGGCCTTTCCCATCGCCTACGCCATCGTCCTGCCGGCGATGTATCTGCCGCTGCTGCTGATGCTGATCGCCCTGATCTTCCGCGGCGTCGCCTTCGAGTTCCGCTTCAAGGCGCGGAGCAGCCGCCATTTGTGGAACAAGGCCTTCTTTCTGGGCTCGCTGCTCGCCACCTTCGCGCAGGGGGTGGTTCTCGGCTCCTTCATCCAGGGGATCGAGGTGGAAGGGCGCAACTTCGCCGGGACCATGCTGGACTGGCTGACCCCCTTCAGCCTGTTCTGCGGCGTGGCGCTGATCGCCGGCTACGCGCTGCTGGGGAGCACGTGGCTGATCTGGCGGACCATCGGGATTTTGCAGGACTGGTGCTTCCGCGTGGCGCGGCGGCTGCTGATCGTGGTGTTGGTTCTCGTCGCGGCGGTCAGCCTGTGGACGCCCTTCCTGGACGCCTCCATCGCCGCGCGCTGGTTCTCGGTTCCCAACATCCTGCTGCTGTCGCCGGTGCCGCTGATGGTCGGCTTCCTCGCCTTCGGCCTGTGGCGGGCGCTGGACGAGGGGCGGGAGGTGCTGCCCTTCGCCTTTGCCATGGGGCTGTTCGCCCTGTCCTACCTGGGGCTGGCGATCAGCCTGTGGCCGGTGCTGATCCCGCCGGGAATCACCGTGTGGCAGGCGGCGGCCCCTCCGGAAACCCAGGTCTTCCTGCTGATCGGCATGGCCTTCCTGATTCCGACGATCCTGATCTACACCGCCTACAGCTACTGGGTTTTCCGCGGCAAGGTGACGGGCGCCATTGGTTATCATTGATGGCGGTTATCATTGAAGGCGGCGATCATTGAGAACCCGCCCGACGCTGGCGTACAACAGCCGACCCCTTTTCGACGGAGACCGCGCCATGACCCCAGACACCGCCCCGGACATCAGCTTCGCCGAGGTGATGCTGCGCAAGGGAGCGGAGCTTCTGCAGGACACGCTTCCGGAGGACGCGGCCGAGGAGGCGGTGAACATCATGGCGCGCCGTCTTGCCATCGCCGCGACGATGGACGCTCCGCTGGTTGTCCACGCCGAGGGCGGCGGGCGTCCGGAGATGTTCGAGGAGGCGATGCGGCTGGCCGGAGTCTCCGCCGGGGAGCGCGCCGCCGCCCTGGCCGAGGCCCGGCAAGCCGAGCGCGCCGTGGTGTTCGAGTTCGACGGCACCGGCCCGCTGACCGGCAACCGCGTGGTCGCCGCGGTGATTCGTCCGGAGGACCGGCCGGACCTTCTGGAGGCCTACCTCGCCATCGGGCGCCTGCGCGACGGGACCGCCCAGGTGACCGTCGCCCCGGCGACCCTGCGCCTCGACGCCCGCGCGCTGGCGGAGACGCTGGCGCTGATCGGTCCGGCGGCGCAGCACAGCCTCAACGCCGCCAACGCCGCCATGGCCCACGCGGCGAACATCACCGCTTTGCCGGGGCATGAGCTGGACAGCATGCCGGGCGCCCTCGTCGCGCTCTACTGGCACGCCTTCTGCCTGTCCTCGGCCCGCACGCGGCTGCGCCCCACCGGGCCGAACGCGCCGACCCTGCATTGAAGGCCGGGAGACGGCCCGTGAGGGTGCTGTTCCGCGCCGACGCCGGGGCCTCCATCGGGGCCGGGCACGTCATGCGCTGCCTCGCCGTGGCGGAGGCCGTGCAGGAGCTGGGAGGCGACGCCCTGTTCGCCGCGGCGAGCCTGCCATCGGCTTTGGAAGTGCGTCTGCGCTCGGCCGACATGGCCGTTCACCGGATCGACGCGGCTCCCGGCAGCGCCGCCGACCTTGCCGCGACGCGCGCCATCGCGGGGGAAGCCGGCGCCGCCGCCATCGTCCTGGATGGTTACGGATTCTCCGAAGGCTGGCGGGCCGGGCTGGCCGAGGCGGGGCTGCCCATCCTGGCCTTCGACGACGCCGGGACGGGGGAGCCGATCCACGCCGGACTGATCGTCAACGCCGCGCCGGACGCCGCATCGCTGCCCTACCGCAAGGGCAACCCCGACGCCCGGCTGCTGCTTGGCCCCGCCCACGCGCCGTTGCGGCGGGAGGTGCGGGAGGCCGCGGCGGCGGTCAAGCCACCGCTGGAGGAACGCCGCGGCCTGCTGGTCACCTTCGGCGGCTCCGACCCGCTGGGGCTGACCGCTCCGGTGATCGAACGGCTCGCGCCCCGCCTGCCGCCGGGTGTCCGGATGGATGTGGCGGTCGGCGGGGCGGTGCGCGACACGGGGGTGGTGGAGGCCGTGGCGGAGCGTTTCAAAGACAGCGTCCGGCTGCACCGCGACACGCCGCGCATGGGGCAGCTGATGGCGCAGGCCGGGCTGGCCGTCTCGGCGGCGGGCACCACGACGGGGGAACTGGCGGCCATAGGCACCCCCGCCGTCCTCGTCACCATCGCCGACAACCAGTTGGAGGCCGCGCGCCAGTCGGAGGCGCTGGGCTGGTGCGCCCTGGTGGCCGGGCAGACCCCAGGGGCGGCGGAGCGGATCGCGGACGTGGCGCTGGCGCTATGGACCGATCCGGCGCGGCGGCGGGCCATGGCGGGCAAGCTGGCGGGGATCGTCGATGGTCAGGGCGCCCTGCGCATCGCGCGGGCTCTGGCGGAGGCCATAGCAGCGGTCCGGAGTTCAAATTAACCCTCTCCCCGGAGGGGCGAGGGAAAGAATGGCGATACGCGGTCACCCCGCGGTGAAGCCGCCGTCCACCGGAAGCACCGTCCCGGTCACCCAGCGTCCGCTGTCGGCCAGCAGATAGGCCACGGCGTCGGCCACGTCCTGCGGTGCGCCATAGCCCAGCGGGTGGGCGGCGGCGAGCGCGGCGTTCTGTTCCACCGGCAGCATGGCGAACTGCTTCTCCGCCTTGGCGCCCAGCACCACCGCCGGGGCCACCACATTGACGCGGATGCGCTTGTCGGCCAGTTCCAGCGCCAAGGACTGCGCGATCGAGACCAGCGCCGCCTTGCTCGCGGCGTAGAGTGAGCGGCCCTTCTGACCCTTCAGCCCGGCGACCGAGCCGACATAGACGATCGACCCGCCGCCCGGCGCGAAGACGCCCTTCTGGTGGAAGCCGCGCGCCAGCATCAGCGACGCCCCGACGTTCAGCGTGAAATAGCGGTCGAACTGCGCCCGGTTGACCTGCCTCAGCACGGAGTAACCCTGCTCCGACGCGGAATGGACCAGACCGGCGAAGGGACCACCGGCCTCCGCCAGCCCCTTCATCCAGCCGGGAATGGCGTCGAGGTCGGTCAGGTCGAAGGGGGCGACGCTGTGCCGCTCCGGCCCGTCCAGCAGGGCGCGGGTGGCCTCCAGAGCGTCGGCGCGTCGGCCGACCAGGGTGAGGGCCGCGCCCAGCCCGGCCAGCGTCCGGCAAATCTCCCGCCCGATGTCGCTGTCCGCGGAGGCTCCGGTCACCAGCAGGCGCCGTCCCGTGAGGTCGAGCGGGTTGCGCATGGTCCGGCGGCTCAGGGGGTCAGCAAGGGGAAGTCGTCGGGGATCTCCTGCACCGCCGGGGCGGGGATCGGCCCGACGTCGGCGACCACGGCGCCCCAGGACCAGCCGACGCCGAAACCGGCCAGCAGCATCTTGCGCGTGCCGGTGGACAGCGCCTCGCCCAGCCGGTGGCTGACCGCCAGCGGGATCGAGGCGGAGCTGGTGTTGCCGAAATCGTGCATGTCCACGAGGAATTTTTCCGACGGGAACTTGGTCTTCTTGCGCAGATGCTCCAGCATGAAGGCGTTGGCTTGGTGCATCACGCAGAGGTCGATGTCCTCCACCCCCACGCCGGCGAACTCCAGCGTCTCGCGGATCAGCGGCGGCACGGCGCGCAGCGTGAAGGCGAAGACCTCCGCCCCGTTCAGCGACAGGCGCGAGTCGGTGAACATTTGCTCCTGCTTCTCCGCCGGCCAGGGCTCGCGTCCCGGCACCAGCGAGTTGCGGCGCCCGCCGGCCTTGACCCAGATGTTCTTGGCCCCGCCGCCGTCGGTGCCGACGACGACATGGATCGGCGCGGCCCCCTGGCTGACCTCCAGGGCCACGGCCCCGCCCGCATCGCCGAACAGCGGCAGGGTGGAGCGGTCGCCCGGCACGAGGTGGCGCGAGCTGGTGTCGCCGCACAGCACGATGGCCCGCCGGCCCGTCGACCCGCCGAGCAGCCGCCCGGCCATCCACAGCCCATAGACGAAGCCGGAGCAGCCCAGATTGACGTCGAAGCAGGCTGCCCCCGTCCCCAGCCCCAGCCGCTTCTGCATGACGCAGGAGGTCGCGGGCACGTTGTAGTCGGGGTCCTGCGACACGAATACCAGCACGTCGACGCTGGCCGGGTCCCAGCCGAGCTGGGCGAGCAGCCCTTCCGCCGCCGCGACGCACATGTCCGACGCGCAGATGTGCGGCGGGGCGATGCGCCGCTCGTAGACGCCGGTGGTGGCGAACAGCTTCTCCGCTTCCTCCGCCGTGAAGAGGGAGTGGTCCTCCAGGAAGGAATGGCGGTGCGGCGGCACGGCGGCCCGGAATCCCGCGATGCGCACGCCCTCGATGATGGCCTTCACCGGCTGCTCCCTCCCTCCGCCGCCGCTGCGTCCGTCCTGGACTTGGGCGAATTCGGAGACTATTAACCGAAAGAACGCTAGGGTCGAATGATTAACGAACCGATAAATGGAATCAGCCATGGATGACCGGGTTCAGCAAAGCCGGCTTTCGTTCCCGCCCGACATGGTGATTCCGCCCCAGCGTTACTCCGGCGAGGCCAATCACGCCGAAGAGGCGGCGCGAGTCTTCCGCCGTTGCTGGATGTTCGTTGGATTTACGGACGACCTGCGCAACGACAACGACTTCATCACCGCCGACATCGCCGGCACCTCGGTTCTGGTCCAGAATTTCGACGGTGACTTGCGGGCCTATCACAATGTCTGCACGCACCGCTATTCGCTGATCCACCTTCGGCCCTGCGGCAACGGCAAGCCGGTCTGCCCCTATCACGGCTGGGTCTTCAACCGCGACGGCGTTCCGGTCGGCATTCCCGGCAACCGCGAGCATTTCGGGCTGGACGACGCCGCGAAGAAACGCCTCGCCCTGCGGCGCTTCGAGGTGGCGGTGCGGGGCCGCTTCGTCTTCGTCCGGCTTGAGCCGGCCGGGCCGGGGCTGGACGAGCAATTGGGCGCCTATGGCGCCGTCCTCGACCATCTGTCGGAGCTGTTCACCGACCGCATCGACGAGGGCGTTCTGCCCTGGAACGCCAACTGGAAGGCGGCGCTGGAAAGCGCCCTGGAGGTCTACCACGTCGACGCCACCCACCCGGAGACCTTCAAGGGCTACGTGAAGAAGGTGTGGGTCTGCTCCTACGAGGGCGAGCATTCGCGGGGCGTCAGCCAGCTGTCCGACGGCTCGGCGCGCTGGTGGGACGGGGTGAGCCAGAAGATGGGGCTGCCGCGCAGCGACCGGCTGGAAAGCTACGACCACTATCTGATCTTCCCCAACCTCGCCATCGGAGTTTCCCATGGTGCGCTGATGAGCGTCCAGACCTACGACCCGGTCGGGCCGGACCGCTGCGACCTGCATTTCCGCCTGTTTGTGGGCGAGACCTCCAAGCCGCAGACCAAGGGCGGGGCCGCGCGCAAGGCGGTGGAGGCCAACGTCGCCGGCTTCAACCGCACCATCCTGGGTGAGGACCAGCGCGTGGCCGAAGCCACCCACAAGGGGCTGAAGCAGGTCCAGGCCCCGGCCGTCCTCGGCTCCTGCGAGGAGCGCATCGCCGCCTTCCACCGGGCGTGGCTCGCCCGCATGGCCGCCGAATGAGCCGGGACATGAGCCCGCTCGTCGATCTCACCGGACGGCATGTCCTGGTCACCGGCGCGTCGGCCGGCATCGGGCGGGCGACCGCTCTGCTGGCCGCGAGGCTCGGCGCACGGGTCACGCTCAACGGGCGCGACGCCGGGCGGTTGGCCGAGACGCTGGTGCTTCTGCCGGGGGAGGGGCACCGGACGGCGGCCTTCGACCTGTCGGACAGCGACGCCGTTCCCGGCTGGGTCAAGGCGCAGGCGGACGCCGGCGGTCCCATCGCCGGTCTGGCCCATTGCGCTGGCGTGCAGGTCGGCAAGCCGGTGCGCGGCGTCGACCGCGCCTTCTTCGACGGCATCCTGCATGCCAACCTGCTGAGCGCTCTGGCGCTGGCCCGCGGCCTGCGGCAGAAGGGCTGCCACGCCGAAACGGCGGCGCTGGTGCTGGTGTCCTCCGTCGCCGCGGAGATCGGGCAGCCGGGCAACGTGGTCTATTCGGCGGCCAAGGGCGGGCTGGTCTCGGCCACCCGTGGGCTGGCCATGGAGTTCCTGCGCGACGGCATCCGCGTCAACTGCGTCGCCCCGGCGATGGTCGAGACGGAGATGATGGAGCGCTTCCGCCGCACCACCACGGCGGAGCAGTTCGAGGCGATCCGCGCCGCCCATCCCATGGGCTTCGGCAAGCCGGAGGACGTGGCCTCGGCCATCGCCTTCCTGCTGTCGCCGGCCAGCGGCTGGATCAACGGTGTGATGCTGCCGGTGGATGGCGGCTATCTGGCGACGTGACGCCGCAGGTGTTCGAAGGGTAAGGGTCCATGTTCCGCTTCCGCCGACCGACGACCGACGATGCCGAGATGCTGCTGCGCTGGCGAACCGAGCCGTCGATCACCCGCTTCATGTTCACCGATCTGGCGAACCCGGACGTCGAGCGGCAGCGCGCGTGGCTGGCCGCGATGGACGCCCGCGCGGACTTCCGCCATTTCATCATCGAGCATGAGGGCCGCCCGGTCGGCTATCTTTCCTACTATGACATCGACCGGGTGCATCTGCGCTGCTCCTCCGGCTCGTACATCGTGGAGGAGAAGGACAGGCGGAAGCTCGCCGGCTTCCTGCACTGCTTCATCATGGATTATTGCTTCTACGGTTTGGGGATGAACAAGCTCTTCAATTATTTCTTGGAGGGCAACGACACGGTCATCCGCATCCAGAGGGTTGTAAAAGCGCGCGAGGTCGGGGTGCTGCGTCAACATGTCCAGAAATACGGCCGTTTCCACGACGTCCATGTGTTCGAGACGCTGCGCAGCGATTGGGAGGGGCACCCCCATATCTTCGCGCGCGAAACCACGCTGGCCGCCTTCGCGGAATAGGCCAGGCGGCTGGGGGCTTACGTTGGGCGGTCGGCCGGGAAAGTTCGCCGTCACCCCCACCGAATGTTTGACCAATCCACCGCCGACGCGGTATGCGGCGGGGGTGGGGGCGGCGCCGCGGCGCCGGGAGCATGAGGGGAAGCACGGTGCGGCCTGAGGAAGCCTTGACGGACATCGACGTCACGCTGCTTGCCGGTGGTCTCGGCTCGCGCATGCGGGGCGTCTCGGGCGACACGCCCAAGGTGCTGGCTCCCATCGCGGGCCGCGCCTTTCTCGGACATCTGCTGGACCATCTGGCCGCCTACGGCGCGCGCCGGGTGGTGCTGTGCCTGGGCCATCTGGCGGACCGGGTGACGGCGTGGCTGGCCCAGGGCGACACCAACCGGTCGTTGGACGTCGTCTGCCAGATCGAGCCGAGCCAGATGGGCTCCGCCGCGGCGCTCGCCTACATCCGCAAGGACCTCAAGGCCGGCACCGTCCTGGTGATGAGCGGCGATACCTTCCTGGACGCCGACCTGCGCGCCTTCGTCGCGTCGCACCGCCTGTCGGGGGCCGAGGCGTCGGTGCTGTGCGTGGAGGTCGAGGACGCCGCCCGCTTCGGCCGGGTGGAGGTCGGGCCGGACAGCCGGGTCCGCCAGTTCCTCGACAAGGCGCCGGGGCGCGGCGTCATCAACGCCGGGGTCTACCTCTTCTCCGCGGCCTTCCTCGACCGCATCGCCGCCTCCGGGGCCAGTTCGCTGACCCGCGACGTGCTGCACAAGATGCCGCCGGGCACGCTGCACGGCCACATCGCCAAGGCGCGCTTCATCGATATGGGCACGCCGGAGAGTCTGGCGGTCGCCGCCAGCGTGATCGGCGGCCGCGAGACCTGAGCGGAGCGGGCGCCGTGGCGACGCTGGACGAAGCGCTGGCCATCGCGCTCGACCTCCACACCGCCGGGCGGACGGAGGAGGCGGAAACCATCTACGGGCGGATCCTCGACGCCGTTCCGGACGAGCCGAACGCCCTTCACCTCTACGGGCTTCTCTGCGCCCAGTGTGGGCGGCTGGAGCAGGCCGCCGAGCTGCTGGGCCAAGCGGTGGCGCTACGCCCCGGCCAGCCCGAATACCGCGCCAACCTCGCGACCCTGCATCAAGCCCGCGGCAACCTCGCCGCGGCGGCCGCGGAATACCGGGCCGCCCTGCGGCTTTGCCCCGATTCGGCGGCGCTCGCCTTCCCGCTGGCGGGGGCGGCGCGGCAGATGGGGGACAGCGGGCTCGCCCTGGCGGCCTATCGCCGCACCACCCTCATGCAGCCCGACCTTGCCGAGCCGATGGCCCAGGCCGGCATCCTGCTGCGCTACGCGGGACGGACCGGCGAGGCGGTGTCGACCCTGCGCCGTGCCGTCCGGCTGCGCCGCGACCATGGCGAGGCGTGGCACCATCTCGGCGTGGCGCTCCAGCGGACCAGGGAGCCGGACGCGGTGACGGCGCTGGTGCAGGCCGTGGCTCTGCTGCCGGAGGACGCGACGCCCCGGCTCAATCTTGGCCGCGCCCATTACGACGCGGGGCGGTGGGGCGCCGCCGTTGCGGCCCTGCGCGGCGCGCTGGCGCTCGACCCGGCGAACGACGGCGCGCTGGAGCTTCTCGCCGCCGCCCGGCACAAGGCGGGCAGAGAGGGGGCGGGCGGAGAGGGGCCGGTCGGGGAAGGGGAGGCCGTGACGGCTTTGCGCCGTCTGCTGCGGCTGCGTCCGGACGCGGCGAACGGCTGGTACGCGCTGTCGCTTGCCGAACACGGCGCCCTGGGGTCGCTCCGCCGCGCGCTTGCCCTTCAACCGGATCACCGCAACGCTTTGAGCGGGCTGGCGAACCGCTTGCGCGACCAGAGGGAGATCGCCGCCTCGCTGCGCCTGCACGATCGCGCCATCCGCCTTGAGCCGGCCAGCGCCGAGGCGCGCTGGAACCGCTCCCTGGCCCGGCTGCTCGCCGGCGACCTGACCGGCGGTTGGGAGGACTACGAGGCGCGCTGGGGCGTCGCCGATTTCCCGACCAAGCCGCGCGGGCTGCCGCAGCCGCTGTGGAGCGGCGAGAGCATCGCCGGGCAAACCATCCTGCTGCACGAGGAGCAGGGCCGCGGCGACGCCATCCAGTTCGTCCGCTACGCCCCCCTGGTGGCCGCCCGTGGTGCCCGCGTGCTGCTGGAGGTCGGTGCCGATCTGGTTCCGCTGTTCCGCGGCCTGCCGGGGGTGGAGCGGGTCTTCGCGCGCGGCGAGGCTTTACCCGCCTTCGACTGGCAGTGCCCGCTGCTCAGCCTGCCGCGGGCCTTCGCCACCCGGCTGGAGACCATTCCCGCCGCCGTCCCCTACCTGAGCGCCGATCCGGCGCGCATTGGGGCGTGGCGGGGACGGCTGGCCGGCGACAGTCTCACGGTCGGGCTGGTCTGGGCCGGCAACCCGCAGTTCGCCGGGGACCGCGAGCGGTCGCCGGGCTTGGCGGCGCTGGCCCCGCTGCTGGTGGTGCCGGGCTGCCGCTTCTTCGGCCTGCAACTCGGCCCCGGACACGACGAGCTGGCGCGGTGGGCGATGCCGCCCTCCTTCACCGATCTGGCGCCGGAGATCCGCGACTTCGCCGACACCGCGGCGATCATGGCGTCGCTGGATCTGGTGGTGTCCTCCTGCACCGCGCCCGCCCATCTGGCCGGAGCGCTGGGCGTTCCGCTGTGGGTGCTGCTGTCCCACGCGCCGGACTGGCGCTGGCTGCTCGACCGCGCCGACAGCCCCTGGTACCCGACCGCCCGCCTGTTCCGCCAGCCCCGCCCCGGCGATTGGGCCACGGCGGTGGGCGAGGTCGCGGCGGCTCTGGCCGAGCGTGCGGCGCATTCTTGAAACCTTAACCACGCCGGGGCTATCAGGAGGCGGGGCGCACCACAGGCGCCGGTTGGGGGATCCGCATGTCCGACATCGCCGGGGAACAGGCCGCCACGTTGAAGGCGCTGCTGGCCGAGCGCCAGTTCAACGCCGACCGCCTCAACGCCCTGACGGCCCATTGCGAGCGCATGCGCCGCGAACTGGATTTGGACGCCCGCCTGTCCATCGCCGAGGACTTGCGCCGCGACCCGCCGACCACGGAGACGGTGCTGCTCCACTCCGTGCTGTTCCAGCTGTCCGGCGACCTCTACCACTACGAGCGGATTCTCCATTACCTGCTGCTGGGCGGGGAGCGGGTCGGGCCGCAATTGATGCACTACACCTACTGGTGCATGGCGCGGCAGCTGTTCCTGGCGGCCTCGGCGCCGGAGAAGCTGGCCGCCTTCGGCCCCTGCGACCTGTTCCGCTTCTATGAGGAGCTGGTGCTGGCGGTGACGCGGCGCTGGGGCATCGTTCCGCCGCGCCATACGCCGCGCAACGGGCCGATCCGCCGGGTGGCCGTGCTGACCAACCAGTTCACCAACGACCAGCACCAGCCCTCGCGCGACTGCTTCGACTACGCCAGCCGGCTCCAGGACGACTTCGGGCTCGATGTCGCCATCATCAACTGCAACACCATGCCGTTGCGGGCCGAGAGCCTGTTCGTGCCGCCGATGGTCGCGGAACTGGTCACCGATTACGAGGGCGTCTTCGCCCTGACGATGTTCGGGCGGCAGGTGAAGACGGCCTCCTTCACCGACCGCGCCTTCTCCAAGAACAAGCTGTCCACCATCGTCGGGGCCATCGACGGCTACGACCCCGATCTGCTGGTGACCTTCGGCGGGGCCAACGTGGTGGGCGACCTGTTCGCGGCGACCGGCGCGCGGCCGGTGGTCTGCCTGCCCACCACCTCGGGCATGACCATCTCGCTGGCCCATCTGGTGCTGGGGTATGAGGAGGGGAATCACACGGCCGCCATGCCGGCGCTCTACCGTGGTCCCTTCGCGCGGCGTTTCCGGCCCTTCACGCTGGGCTTCTCCCCGCCCCCCACGGCGGGGGCCGGAGGCACTCTCGATCTCGGCGATGCGGCCTTCGTCTTCGCGGTGGTCGGCACCCGTCTGGACCTCGAGGTAACCGCGGAGTTCCTTGCGCTCGCCGACTCGATCCTCGACCGCTGCCCCGGCGCGGTGGTCGTCTTCGCAGGGGAGGTTGAGCAACTGCCGGCCCGGCTGAAGGCGGCGCGCAACGGCGCGCGGATGCGCAGCCTGGGCCATCTCAAGGACATCCGCGCCTTCTACCGGCGCTGCCACGCCTACCTCAACCCGTCGCGGCAGGGCGGCGGCGGCAGCGCCGCCTACGCCATCGCGGAAGGGCTTCCGGTGGTCACGCTGGCCTGGGGCGACGTGGCGAGCGTGGCCGGAGCGGGCATCCCCGTGCCGGACGACGCCGCCTATGTGGAGCGGGCCGCCGGCCTGTTCGCCGACCCCGCGCTGCGGGAGCGGCAGGCGGAGCTGTCGCGCATCCGTTTCCAGACCGTCGGCGACCGCCACCGCTGCACCGAACGGCTGCTGGCCTATGGCGAGGAGGCGCGGGACCTTCTGCGGGCTGCGGCCAAGGCGGACGCACAAAGGGAAGACCCGCCGTCCGCTTCCGTGGCAGAGTGACACCCGACCATCACAGCGAGACCGCCCTCCGTGCCGCGCGACGTCATCATCAACGGCCGTCCCATCGGCCCCGGCCACCCGCCGTATCTGATCGCCGAGATGTCGGGCAACCACCAGGGCGACCTGAACCGGGCGCTGGCCCTGGTCGATGCCGCCAAGGAGGCCGGCGCCGACGCGGTGAAGCTGCAGACCTACACCGCCGACACCCTGACCATCGACCATGACGGGCCGGGCTTCCTGCTGGAGGGCGGGTTGTGGAAGGGCCGCACCCTGCACGACCTCTACCGCGAGGCCCACACCCCCTGGGAGTGGCACGGCCCGCTGTTCGAGCGCGCGCGCGCCATTGGCCTGACCATCTTCAGTTCCCCCTTCGACGACACGGCGGTGGATCTGCTGGAGCGGCTGGACGCCCCGGCCTTCAAGATCGCCTCCTTCGAGGTGAACGACCTGCCGCTGATCCGCCGGGCCGCCCGCTCGGGCAAGCCGCTGATCCTGTCCACCGGCCTCGCCACGCTGGGCGAGATCGGCGAGGCGGTGGAGGCCGTGGGCGACGCGCCGCTCGTCCTGCTTCATTGCGTCAGCGGCTACCCGACGCCGCCGGAGGACTGCAACCTGCGCACCATCCCGCATCTGGCGCAGGCCTTCGGCGTCGCTGTCGGCCTGTCCGACCACACCCACGGCGTGGCGGTGCCGGTCGCCGCGACGGCGCTGGGGGCGGTGGTGATCGAGAAGCACTTCACCCTGTCCCGCGCCGACGGCGGGGTGGACAGCGCCTTTTCCCTGGAGCCGGCGGAGTTCAAGGCGATGGCCAATTCCGTGCGCACAGCCTGGGCAGCTCTGGGCCGCGTCCATTACGGGGTGAAGCCGAGCGAGGCGGGAGGGCGCGACTATCGTCGCTCCCTCTACGTCACCGCCGACGTGGCGGTGGGCGAGGCGTTGAGCGCCGACAGCGTCCGCTCCATCCGTCCCGGCTTCGGAATGAAGCCGAAGCATCTCCCTGCCGTGCTCGGCCGCCGCGCCGCCCGCGCGCTGAAGCGCGGCGAGCCGCTGCGCTGGGACATGCTGGCCCCGGAGGACGAATGAGCGCCGCCACGGCCAAGCCGCGCGTGGTCTGCATCTCGCAGGCCCGCATGACCTCGACCCGATTGCCCGGCAAGGTGCTGATGGAAGCGGCGGGGCGGCCGCTGCTGGCGCATCATCTGGAGCGTTTGGCGCGTTGCCGGACGCTCGACGCGCTGGTGCTGGCGACCACGGTCAACGGCACCGACGACCCTGTGGCGGAGCTGGCGGGATCGCTCGGCGTACCGGTGTTCCGTGGCGACGAGCAGGACGTGCTCGGGCGCTTCGCCGGGGCCGCCGCCATGGCCGGGGCGGACGTGGTGGTGCGGGTCACCGCCGACTGTCCGCTGATCGACCCGGCGCTGGTGGACCGCTTGGTGACTGCCTTTCTGGAGACGGTGCCGCCGCTCGACTATCTCAGCCTGGACGTCACCCGTTTCCCACGCGGGCTGGATGCGGAGGTCTTCCCCCGCGCCGCTCTGGTGGAGGCCGCCGCCACCGCCGCCGATCCGGCGGAGCGCGAACACGTCACCGCCCATATCTACCGCCGTCCTGAGCGTTTCCGCATCGGCATTCCCCTGGCGCCGGAGGACGGCACCGTCCTCGACCAGCGCTGGTGCGTGGACGAGCCGGCCGACCTGGAACTGGTGCGCCGCCTGCTGGGCGCCTTGCTCCCCGAAAATCCCGGCTTCGGCTGGCAGGATTGTTGCAATCTGCTGCGCCAGAACCCTGAATGGGCCGACCTGAACGGCAGCGTGCGTCAGAACACGCTCCACTGAAACGGAGACACCACCATGGACCGCAAGGAATTCCTGCTCGCGCTCGACGAGATGCTGGAGCTGGACGCCGGCACCCTGACGGGCGCGGAAGACCTCGAATCGATCGACAGCTGGGACTCGCTGGCCGTCATCAGCTTCATCGCCCTGGTCGACGAGAAGCTCGGCCATGTCGTGGAGGGCGAGAAGCTCGTCAAGGCGAAGACGGTGGACGACCTGCTCGGTCTGGCCGGCATCGCCGTGGCCGCCTGACTCTCAGGTGTCCGAACGGATTGAGCGCACTCCGCGGCGCGGGCGGGCCGACATCGACGGAGGTCCCGCCGCCTATCTGTCGATGGGGCGGGGTGGCGTTCCGGCGCTGCTCCTGCACGGCTTCGCCGGGGATTCGCTGACCTGGCAGTTCAACGCCGCGGCGCTGGCCGCCGACCGCCGGGTTCTGGCGGTCGATCTGCCGGGGCACGGCGCCTCGACCCTGGAGGTCGGGGACGGGCGGGTCGGCGCCTTCGCCCCGTGGCTGCTGCGCCTGCTGGACGCGCTGGAGATTCCGCGGGTCCACGCGGTCGGCCATTCGATGGGCGGTTGCGTCGCGCTGGAGCTGGCGCGGCTGGCCCCGGATCGGGTGGCGAGCCTGTCGCTGGTCGCCAGCGCCGGCCTCGGCCCCGATTTCGATCTGGAGTTCCTGCGGCGGGTCGCCGCGCTGGAGACGGTGGAGGAGGGGCGGGACTGCGCCGCGCGCCTGTTCGCCCGGCCCTGGCTGCTGGCCGGGCGCGTCGGCGAGGTGATGCACGCCCAAGCCGCCGCCCCCCGGCGCCGCGCCGCCCTGGAGCGGATCATCGCCGGCTCCTTCGCGGAGGCGCACCGCTCGACCGGCCCGGTGGATTGGACGGCCTTCCCGATGCCGATCCAGTTGCTGTGGGGACGGGAGGACCGCATCATCCCGGTGCCGACCGCCGACCGACTGCCCCCCGGCGCGCCGCTTCATCTCTTCGACAAGGCCGGGCACTTGCCGCATAGTGAGGCGGCGACCCCTGTCACGGCCATCCTCCGCGACTTCCTTTCCGCATGCGACCCCCAATGACCGACTCCATGTTCGCGCTGATCGCCGAAGAGCTTGCCCGCATCGCCGCCGACAAGGGGGAAACCCTGCCGGCCCTCGGCCCGGACACGCGTTTCCTCGGCGGGGAATTGCCGATCGACTCCCTCGACCTTGCCACGCTGCTGGTGGTGCTGGAGCAGCGCACCGGCCAGGACCCGTTCCGCGCCGGCTTCGTCCAGTTCAACACGGTCGGGGAGCTTGCGGCCCTTTACCGTCCTGCCCTCTGCCAACCAGGCCTGCCCGCCGGGTCCGCATGAGCCCGCCATCCCCGCCCCCCTGGGTTCATCCCGGCGTTCGCCTGATCGAGGCGGAGCGCAGCGTCGGCTGGGCGGAGATCGCCGTGCAGGCCGACGCCTTCGAAGCGGCGTTCCGGGCCGCGGGGGGGAGGGTGGTTCTGCCGCCCGACGGTGTTCCGGCCCTGGTCGCCGCCCTGGTCGCCGCCGAGCGGTCCGGGGTGGAACTGCATCTGTCGCGCCGCGCCTCCGCCGAGGCGGCGGCCAAGCCCCACGAGCCGGGCTTCGCGGTGCTGTTGGAGACCTCCGGCACCACCGGCATGCCGAAACTGATCCGGCACGATTTCCGGCGCCTGCGCGGGCGGCTGCGCGGCGCGGCCGATCCGGACGCGCGCTGGCTGTTGGCCTATGAGCCGGCGGCCTTCGCCGGGCTTCAGGTGATCCTGACGGCGCTCGCTGCGGGGGCGACCCTGGTGTCGGCGCCCGGCGCCGGGGCGGTGGACCTGGCGCGCCTCGCCGTGCGGCACGCGGTCACCCACATCAGCGCGACCCCCAGCTTCTGGCGCGCCTTCCTGCTGGCGCTCGACGGCGAGGCGCCGCCGCTGGTCGCCGTCACGCTGGGCGGCGAGGTGGCCGACCAGCCGCTGCTCGACCGGCTGGCGGCGCGGTTCCCGACGGCGAAGCTTCGGCACATCTACGCCTCGACGGAGGCCGGCGCCCTCTTCGCGGTGGGCGACGGCAAGGCCGGCTTCCCCGCCGCTTGGCTGAATGACGGCATCGACGGGGTGGGGCTGCGCCTGAGCGACGGTGTGCTGGAGGTGAACAGCCCCCGCGCGATGCTCGGCCATGACGGTGGCTGGCTGTCCACCGGCGACGTCGTGGAGGTGCGCGGCGACCGCGCGCTGTTCGCCGGGAGGCTTGACGGGCGGGTCAATGTCGGCGGGGTGAAGGTCTCCCCGGAGGTGGTGGAGCAGGTGCTGCTCGATGTTCCGGGCGTGCGGGACGCCCTGGTCCAGGCCGCGGCCAACCCGGTGACCGGCCACATCCTGACCGCTCTGGTGGTTCCGGCGCCTGGAACGGAGGAAACCGCGTTGCGCGCCGCGATCCGCACCGCCGTGGCCGATCTGCCGCCGGCCGCGCGCCCCCGTCTGGTGACCATGACCGGGAGCATCGCCCTGGGCGCAGCGGGCAAGAAGACGCGGAAGGGAACGGCATGAGCGGCAAGCGGCACGTCATCGTCACCGGCGGCAGCCGCGGGCTGGGGCTGGGCATCGTCGAGGCGCTGCTGGCCGAGGGCTATCGCGTCTCCACCTGCAGCCGCGCGCCGGGCGAGGCGCTGGAACGGCTGGCCGGTCCCGACCTGTTCTGGCAACCCTGCCGCATCGGCGACGGGGAGTCGGTGCGGGCCTTCATGGACGCCGCTCTCGACTGGGGCGGCGGGGCGCCGCTGTGGGGGCTGGTCAACAACGCCGGCATCGCGCGCGAGGGCGTGCTGGCGACCTTCCCCGAGATCGACGTGGAGGAGGTCATCCAGGTCAACCTGACCGGCGCCATCCAGGTCGCCCGCGCCTTCCTGCGCGCCAAGCTGGTGAAGCGGGGGCCGGGGCGGATCGTCAACATCTCCTCGATCATCGGGCAGCGCGGCTACAATGGGCTGTCCGCCTATTCGGCGTCGAAGGCGGGGCTGGACGGGCTGACCCGCGCCCTGGCGCGCGAGGTCGGCCGGCTCCAGGTCACCGTCAATTCGGTTGCGCCCGGCTATCTCGCCACCGAGATGTCCGGCACGCTGGCCGACGGGCAGCGCGACCAGATCGTGCGGCGCACCCCGCTGGGCCGGCTGGGCGATGTGGCCGACGTGGTTCCGGTGGTGCGTTTCCTGCTGGGCGACGGGGCGGGTTTCGTGACCGGCCAGACCATCGTCGTCGATGGCGGCATCACCGGCTGACGGAAGGAGACGCCCCATGGTGGCCAGTGTGATCGAAGGCGTCGCCCTGAGGGGAGTCGTTGCCTGCGTTCCGGAACGGCGCGAAACGGTGGAGGATCTGGCCGCCCGCTTCGGCGAGGACGCCGCCCGCCGGATCGCCAAGGCGACGGGCATCGAAGCCCGCCACCTCGTGCCCCCTCATCAATGCACGTCCGACTTGGGTGAGGCCGCGGCGCGGCGCCTGCTGGACCGGCTGGGCTGGGCGGCGGACAGCATCGACCTGCTGGTCATGGTCACCCAGACCCACGACCACATCCTGCCGGCCTCGGGCTATCGGCTCCACCATCGGCTGGGGCTGGGCAAGGGCGCGGCCGTGCTCGACCTGACGCTCGGTTGCTCGGGCTACGTCCACGGCCTGTGGACCGCGTCGGCGATGCTGAAGGCGGCGGGCGGGCGGCGCGCGCTTCTGATCGCGGGCGACACGACGTCGCGCGTGATCGATCCCGACGACCGGGCCGTGGCGCCTCTGTTCGGCGACGCCGCGACGGCGACGGCGCTGGTGGCGGAGGACGGTGCGGCGCCCATGGTCTTCGCGCTGGGCAGCGACGGCGCCGGCGCCCCCTACCTCGCCGTTCCCGGCGGCGGTCTGCGGCGGCCCGGCGAGCCCGCGCACCTGTTCATGGACGGCACCCAGGTCTTCGCCTTCACCCTGCGCGAGGTGCCGGGCAACATCCGCGCCGTGCTGGAACGCGCCGGCTGGACGATGGGGACGGTGGACCGGCTGGTCCTGCATCAGGCCAACGCCCAGATGATCCGCCATCTCGCGCAGAAGCTTGGGGCCACGCCCGGCCAGACGGTGGTCGGGCTCGCCGGGTTCGGCAACACCAGTTCCGCCTCCATTCCCCTGGCGCTCGCCTCCGAACTGGAGGGGGCGTTGCGCGGCGGGCCGTTGCGTCTCCTTCTCTCGGGCTTCGGTGTCGGCTGGTCGTGGGGGAGTGTTGCGCTGACCGCCGGCCCGCTCGCCGTCTGCGAGGTGATGGTGCTTCCTGCAAACCCGGCAGAATCTGCCGAGCCGGGCGGACAACCGGCAAAGGGTGCCGGGCGGAAGGCAATTTTTGCCGAGTGCCCGGTAAAAATTGCCGATCCCTGATTTGCCCGGAGGCAGGATTTTCCCCGGCCGACCGGCAAATTCGATCTGGCCCATTTATTGCCTAGCGGTAGCCCGAGGGAATTAGTCCCTCTCCGTGCGCGCAACGTCGTGCGGATCGACATCCTCCAAAAGGAGTGACTCCATGGCTACCAGCGACATCTCCCTCTCGTCGTCGATGCGCACGAACCTGCTGCAGCTGCAGGGCGTTCAGGACTCGATCGCGAAGAAGCAGAACATTCTCGCCACCGGCAACAAGATCAACTCGGCGCTCGACGGCCCGACGTCGTTCTTCGCCGCGAAGAACCTGAGCCAGCGCGCCGGCGACCTGACCGCGCTGAAGGACACGATGGGTCAGGCCATCAGCACCATCAAGGCCGCCGACAAGGGCTTGACCTCGATCGACGATATGATCGAGCAGGCGCGCGGCCTGACCACCGCCGCCTATTCCGCGCTCGGCACCGACGCCGGCTCCGTCGCCACCCGCAAGTCGCTGGCCAAGCAGTTCAACGGGCTGAAGGACCAGATCGACAAGCTGGCCGGTGATTCGGCCTACGGTGGCAAGAACCTGCTGGCGGGCAACGGCCTGCGCCTGGACTCCACCAGCGACTCGCGCCGCGCCGTCAACACCATCCAGGGCATCGAGAACGCCAGCGTCACCAACGTGGTGTCGACCGACACCTACACGGTGCGCGTCAAGGGCGACGGCTCCATCGAGGGCGCGGCCGGCGAGATCAACAGCGCCGAAATGGCCCACGGCCTGGTCGGCCTGAAGCTGTCCGGCACGATGACGACGACGGCGGGCAGCTTCTCCGACGTGCAGATCGAGGTCCGCGGCGCGAAGGGCCGCGAGCGGTCCTTCATCGTCACGGACGGCAACGAGTCGCGCACGGTCTCCTACTTCGACAACAGCCAGACCATCGCCGCCAACACGACGACGCCGGCCAAGTCGGGCACCGCGCAGCTCACCCAGGTGACGCTGGGCGGCACGATCGAGGCGGGCGACAGCTTCACCATCACCGTCGAAGACCAGACCTTCACCTACACCGCCACCGCCGGTGACGTGGCGACGGGCCAGACCGCCCGCGTCAACATTGCCAATCAGCTTACGGCGTCGATCAACAACGCGCTGGGCGCCAACGGCCGCCTCAGCGGCAAGGACGTCGATACCGTCACGGTCAACGGCACCGGCACGATCACCCTGTCGGGCGCGACGACGACCAACGCCGCCCGCGAGATGACCGTCAAGGCCTCCGCCGAGAACGCCCTGACCAAGCGCATCTCCGAAAGCTTCGCGTCGGGCACCGTGGTGTCCTTCACGGTGGACCGCAATCTTCTGGAGCAGGCCGCCAACAACGGCAACGGCATCTCGACCATCGAGAAGAAGGTCGACATCCAGATCCAGGTCAGCAACCTGAGCGGCGCCACGGTGACCCGCGACGGCATGTCCAAGCGCGGCGAGGGCAAGCTGTCGGAAGGCGAGAACGCCTTCGCGTTCGACACCGGCACGGTGCGCTTCAACGTCGACCAGAAGAGCATCAAGCAGGCGGCGGCGGCCAACTCGGCGGCCAACCTGGTCTCGGTGCAGGTGACCGACGCCAACACCGCGAACGATCTGACGGTGCAGCTCAACGAGCGCAACACCAACGCGATCACGGTGCAGGCCCAGAACCTGACCACCAGCGGCCAGGGCCTGCGTCTGGACTACGCGCAGAACGACTGGACGGACCGCGCCGACATCGACAAGGCGGTCGCCAGCATCGACTACGCGAAGCAGACCCTGCGGTCGTCTTCGCAGACGCTGTCGACCAACCTGAACGTCATCACGACCCGTGAGAACTTCACCAAGGAGTTCAGCGACGTGCTGACGGAAGGCGCGAGCAAGCTGACGCTGGCCGACCAGAACGAGGAAGGCGCCAACCTGCTGATGCTGCAGACCCGTCAGCAGCTCGGCACCATCGCCCTCTCGCTGGCCAACCAGTCGCAGCAGTCGATCCTGCGTCTGTTCTAAGCCTGAGACTTCGGGTAGGATCACGCCCGGCGGGCGGCGGCGCAAGCCGCCGCCCGTTCCATTTGGTGCGGCGCCATCCGGATGGGGACTTCCGCTTCCGCGCGCTGCCGATACAAGGACCGGGTCCGTTTCATGCCTCTGAAGTTCGTTCTCCGCCCCAATGAAAAGGTCATCATCAACGGCGCGGTCATCGGGGCTGGTGACCGTCCCGGCTCGTTCTTTCTTTACAACACCGCCAACTTCCTTCGCGGGCGTGAGGTGTTGAAGGAAGAGCAGATCGACTGCATCGAGAAGAAGCTCTACTTCGTCATCCAGCTCATCTACATTTTTCCGGAAGACGCGGTTCTTAATTTGCAACGCTTCGCCTCGATCCTGGCCGAGACGCGCGATGCCCGTCCGGATTGCGGCGACGACCTCGACGAGATCGAGCGGCTGGTCGAAGCCCGCAATTATTACCGTGCGCTGAAAATCTGCCGGAAGATGTTCAAGGGCGGCTCCGAGGGTCCGTCCGGCACCTCCGATGGGGCGGCGGAAAGCCCGGCGACCGATCCGGCGCCGTGATCGACAGGGTCGTTGAGGGGTGGGACGACCAAGTGGCGGCCGCGCTTTTGAGCGACGCCATCGCCCGGCACCGGGCGGGTGATCTGGATGAGGCGCGGCAACTTTACCGCCGCATCCTCTCCGCCGATCCGGCCCACACCGATGCCCGGCACCTCTTTGGCATCGCGGCCTATCAGGCCGGTCAAGGCGAGCAGGCGGCGGCGTGCTTCCGGATGGTCCTCGCGGCCGACCCTGCCTTCGCCCCTGCCTACAACAGTCTGGGCAATGTTCTCGCCGACCGGAGCGATCCGGAGGGCGCGGCACGCGCCTACCGCCGCGCCATCGCGCTTCAGGACGGCTATGCCGAGGCGCTCGGCAATCTCGGTCTGCTTCTGCAGACGCAAGAGCGGATCGGCGACGCCATCGCGGTTTATGAGGAGGCGCTGCGCGCCGATCCCGGACGCACGGCGACCCGCTTCGATCTGGCGGTTCTGTATCGACGCCATGGCCGTCTCGACGAGGCGGCGATGGCCTTCTACCGGGTCGTCCAGACGCAGCCGGACCATGCGCAGGCGTGGCGCAGCCTGGCGCTCGTGCTGCGCGCCCTGGGCCATGCCGACGCGGAGTTGTGCCTGCGCCGCGCCTTGTCCGATGACCCGACCGACCGCGAGGTGGCGCGCGACCTGGGGGCGCTCCTGAACGAGCGTGGCGCCTTTGCCGAGGCGGCGGCGGTTCTGGCTCCGGCGGTGGATGCCGACACCGAGCGGGACGCGCGGCTGCTCTTTCATTTGGGCAGCGCGCTTCAGGGGGACGGGCGGCTGGCGGAGGCGGTTGCCCGCTATCGCGACGCGCTTCTTCGGGACCCGCTGGTGGCGGGGGCGTGGAACAATCTGGGCGTGGCGTTGCTCGACCTGGGCGACCATGCCGCCGCGGTGAGGGCGCTGCGGCGGTGCATCACGCTACGTCCCGCCGATGCGGTGGCCTTCAACAACCTGGGCACCGGCCTTGACGGCGTGGACCGGCCGGGGGAGGCCGCGCGCGTCTTCCAGCGTGCCCTGACGATCCAGCCGGACTACGGCAAGGCGTTGAACAATCTCGGCAACTCCCACCGGGTCGCCCGCCGGGCCGTGACCGCCGCGGCGCTGTACCGGCGGGCGCTGATCGTCCAGCCGGACTATCCCGACAGCTACACCAACCTCGGCAACGTCCTAAAGGACTGGGACGACTGGCAGGGTGCGCTGCGCCTGCACCGGCACGCGGTGCGTCTGGCGCCGCAGAGCGCCATCGCGCTGACCACCCTCGGCCTTGCCTTGAATGTGCTGGGGCAGAACGCGCAAGCGGAGGCCGCGCACCGGCGCGCCCTGTCCATCGATGCTGGGCATGCGGAGGCCTACGCTAACCTCGGTCTGCTGCAATGGCAATCGGCGGGCGTGGTGGAGGCGGAGCGAACCCTGCGTCGCGCCCTGCGCATCGACCCGGTCCTGGCTGCGGCCCGGCTGAACTTCGCCCTGGTCAGCCTCGCCACAGGCAACCTGCGGGAAGGCTGGGACGCCTATCAGGACCGTTTCAAGGCCAAGGAGTATCGGGAGCGATCCATTGCGGCACCGCTCTGGCGCGATGACGGAGCGGCCGTTTCACGCCTTCTGGTGTGGCGCGAGCAGGGGGTGGGGGACGAGCTGATGTTCGCATCCTGCTATCCCACTCTGGAGGATCGCGTGACGGCGGGCCGGATCGGTCAGGTCATCCTGGAATGCGACCGTCGGCTGGTCAGCCTGTTCAGCCGCTCCTTTCCCTGGGCGATGGTGCGGGCGGAAACCACCGCCGCCGACGGGACGGAAACGCTGGTCCCGGCGGATTGCGACGCCCAGATCGCCGCGGGCGCCCTCCCGCGCCTTCTGCGTCCGGATTTGGAGAGCTTTCCAGCCCGTCCCTGGCTGGTGCCCGACCCGGCACGCCTCGCGACCTGGCGGGAGCGGCTGGCCGCCCTCGGGCCGGGCCTGAAGATCGGCATCGCTTGGCGCAGCCAGTTGATGACGACCGAACGACGGGCCGCCTACATCACTCTGGACGCCTTCGCGCCGCTGTTCGCCGTCCCCGGGGTGGTTCTCATCAATCTTCAGTATGGCGACTGCGCGGCGGAGATCGACGCGGCGGAAGCGCGGTTCGGCGTGCCCATCCACCGCTGGGCCGACCTGAACCTCAAGGACGATTTCGAAGGCGCGGCCGCCTTGACCGCCTCGCTCGATCTGGTCATCGCACCCGCCGTCTCCACCGGCGAATTGGCCGGGGCCCTGGGCGTGCCGGCTTGGCGCATCGGCGCCCGCGACTGGACCCAACTCGGCACCGAGGTCCGCCCCTGGTATCCGACGATGCGCCTGTTGCAGCCCCGCCCCGGCGAGACGCTGGACGACGTCATGGCGCGCATCGCCCGAACCCTGTGCGATCTGGCGCGGCCGGTCGAGGCCGGGCCGAGCTGTCCACCCGTGGCGCCCGTGGCCTCCGTGGATGTCGCGCCGCAGATCGCCGAGGCCGTCGCGCGCTACCGCGCCGGGGCGCTGAGGGAGGCGGAAGACCTCTGCCGGTCGGCCCTGGACTCCGCGCCGGACCATCCGGTGGCCCTCCACCTGCTGGGAATCCTGCGGCTTCGCCAAGGCGACGCCGGGGAGGCGGCAACGGTTCTGTCCCTCGCCGTGAGGGCCGCCCCCGGCAACGACGCCGTGCACGCCGCCCTTGCCGACGCCTGCCAGGCGATGGGCCGGCGTGATGCGGCTCTGGAGGCGCAACGCAACGCTGTCCTGCTCCGTCCGGACGGGGCGGAGCATTGGCTCAACCGCACCGTTCTCCTGCGGGGACGGGGCGAGGGGGAAGAGGCGGAGGCCTGCGCGCGGCGCGCCCTGCGGGTCCGCTCCTCGCTCGCCCTGGCGCACAGCCATCTGGGCCACCTGCTCGCCGAGCGCGGGGACCGTGCGGGGGCAGAACGGAGCCACCGGCGGACGCTTGCCCTGACGCCGTCGGAGGTGGACGCGCTGGTCAATCTCGGCGCTTTCCGCCTGAAGGCCGATCAGCCCGGGGAGGCGGAGCGGCTGCTGCGCCGTGCCACCGTGATCGCACCGGCCGCCGCGACCGCCTGGAGCCATCGGGGCAGCGCGCTCGACCGGCTCGGGCGCGTCGAAGAGGCGTTCTCCTGCCACAGCCGGGCCGTCGACCGCGCGCCGGAGATAGCGGAGGTTCAGGCGAATGTCGCCATGCACTGGGCGCGGCGGCAGCGCCCGGCCGAAGCCATCGTCGCCTATCGCCAAGCCGTCCGAATCAATCCGGCGCTGGCGACCGCCCACTACAACCTGTCGCTCCTTCTCCTGGAACAGGGCGAGCTTCGCTCCGGGTGGGCGGAGCATGAATGGCGATTCGACACCCCTCAGTTCCGCGACCAGAAGCGGCGCTTCGCCGCGAGACCCTGGCGGGGTGAGAACATCGCCTCCGCCCGCCTGCTGGTCTGGCGGGAGCAGGGTGTGGGCGACGAAATTCTCTTCGCGTCCTGCTATCCCGATCTGCTGCGCCGCGCCGGTCATGTGGTGATCGAGTGCGACCGTCGTCTGGTGTCGCTCTTCGCGCGCTCCCTCCCCGGTGCGACGGTCCGACCGCCGACCGTGGAGCCGCGCGACGTGGACGTGCAGGTCGCCGCCGCGTCCCTGCCGCGGCTGCTGCGGTCCGACTGGAAACGGTTCCCGGCCCAGCCATGGCTGGTGCCCGAACCCGGACGGCTGGAGCGCTGGCGGGGGCAGCTGGCCGCTTTGGGGCCGGGGCTGCGGGTCGGCATCGCGTGGCGCAGCCAGATCATGGATGGGGAGCGCCGGGCCGCCTACGTCACTCTGGACGCCTTCGCGCCGCTGTTCGCCGTCCCCGGGGTGGTGTTCGTCAATTTGCAATATGGCGACTGCGCAGCGGAGATCGCGGCGGCGGAGGCGCGGTTCGGCGTGACCATCCACCGCTGGGACGACCTGAACCTGAAGGACGATTTCGAGGGGGCGGCGGCGCTGACCGCCAACCTGGATCTCGTCGTCACGCCCGCCGTCTCCACCGGGGAGCTGGCCGGCGCCCTGGGCGTGCCGGTCTGGCGGCTCGGGCACCGCGACTGGACGCAGCTCGGCACCGATGTCCGCCCCTGGTTCCCGTCGATGCGGCTCTTCCAGCCGCGCTCCGGCGAAGGGCTTTCCGCCGTCGTGGAGCGGATGGCGTCCGCGCTGCGCCAGCTCATGCCCGCCGACGAGGAACCACCGTCCGGCGGACGCCCGCAGGGTGGGGCGGAAGACCCTGACACGCTGCTGGAGACCGCCGCCGCCCATCACCGGGATGGCCGGCTGGCCGAAGCGGCTCCTCTGTACGAGCGCGTGCTCAAGGCGCGGGCGGACCATCCGGTCGCTCTCCACCTGTCGGGATTGCTGGCGCACCAGTCGGGCGACTCCGTCGCGGGGGCGGCGCGCATTCGCCGCGCCCTGGACGTGCTGCCCGCGTACGGTGCCGCCCAATCGAGCCTGGGAAGCGTGCTGCTGGCGCTTGGGAAGGCGCCTGAAGCGGTGCGCCGGTTCCGGCTGGCGCTCGCCCTGCAACCCGCCGCCGCGGCGGCTCTGACCAACCTCGGCAACGCGTTGGAGGCGGCGCACGATCTGCCCGCCGCCGCGCAGGCCCACCGCCGGGCGACCTTGGCCGATCCGGCGCTGGCGGAGGCGCACGACAATTGGGGCGCCGTGCTGACCCGCCTCGGCGCGTTGGAGGCGGCCGAAGGATGCCATCGCCGCGCCCTGCGTCTGGCTCCGGACCGCGAGGGTGGCTGGCTGAATCTGGGGGTGGCGCTGCGCCGGGCGGGACGGCTGGACGAGGCGCGGCGCGCGCTGGTCCGCGCGCTGGCCCTGGCGCCGGCGCAAGGGGATGGGCTGGCCAATCTGGGGCGCCTGCTGCGCGACCGCGGCGAATCCGCGGCGGCGGAGCGCTGGTGCCGCCGGGCCCTGTCGGTGGAGCCGGGGCACCCCGCGGCGGCGTTCAATCTCGGCCTGCTGGATCTGGCCCGTGGCCGCTTGGAAGCGGGTTGGCTCGGCTATGACGCCCGCTTCCGCGGCCGTGAGCTGTCCGGTGCCGCCCGTGCCGTCCCCGTCCCCGCCTGGGAGGGGGAGGACCCTTCCGGCCTGCGCCTGCTGGTCTGGGCCGAGCAGGGGCTGGGTGACGAGATCCTGTTCGCCGGCTGCCTGGACGAATTGATCGCGCGGGCCGCCGCCGTGGTGGTGGAGTGTGACCGGCGGCTGGTGCCGCTGTTCGCGCGGTCCTTTCCCCGCGCGCAGTGGCGCCCGGCCCCGGCGGACCCGGACGCGCCCTGCGCCGGAATCGACCGTCACGTCGCCATGGGATCGTTGCCGCGCTGGCTGCGGTCCCGCTTCGACCGCTTTCCATCGCGTCCGTCCTTCCTGACCGCCGACCCCGAGCGCGCCGTCCAATGGCGGAAAAGGGTGGACGCGCTCGGTCCCGGCCTGAGGGTGGGAATCGCGTGGCGCAGCGGGCTGATGACGGCGGAGCGTCGCGGGGCCTACGCACCGCTCGACGCGTGGGGGCCGGTCTTCGCGTTGCCGGGGGTCGTCTTCGTCACCCTCCAATATGGGGACTGCATCGCCGAGATCGCCGCGGCGGAGCACCGGTTCGGCGTGACCATCCACCGCTGGGACGATCTGGACCTGAAGAACGATCTGGACGGCGTGGCGGCCCTGATGACGGCGCTCGACCTCGTCATCACCCCGGCGAGTTCGGTGGGGGAGTTGGCGGGGGCGCTGGGCGTGCCGGTGTGGCGGTTCGGGCCGCGGGGGGACTGGACGGCGCTCGGCACCGGGGTGCGGCCCTGGTTTCCGACCATGGCGCTGATTTCCGCGCCACCGGGAGAGCCGGCCTCCGGCGCCTTGCCGGCGATCGCGCGCCGATTGGCTGCGCTTCGCCCCACATCCGGACCGGCGCCTGCACCGTCCACCAAGCCAAGCGGATAAAGAAAGCCGGGAGCGAGCCGTCTGTCGCCCCCGACTTTACGAATCGGATCGATCCGGAAGGGTGTTAATTCACCCTGTGACTGGTTCTTGCCAAACGATCAATTTCCTCCTTGAGGTGCAACTTCTCAAGCTTCATCCGCTTGATGGCACTATCGTCAGGCCACGAACGCTTCTCCTCGTCGAGGATGGCGCGGTCGAGACGCAGGTGCTTTTCCTGCAAGGAAGATAGGCGAGCATCAGTGTGCATGGGCTGCTCTCCGTCAGATCGAACCGGCTCCTGCCAAGTCCGGCAGGCCGGAAACCATAGTGTTCACTCATCCGTGCCGCCAAACAACCCCAAACTTTTGTCCTAGTACTCCAAAGACGGGGAGTGACCGCCCCTTACGATGGAGGGTAGGACAATTCGCCGCATATGCCTGCCTTTTTCCGTTCGTTGCGGGATTATATCGAACGGTTGGACGTCCTCGCGTCGTCATACCTCGTTGGGGAGGGTGTTCCCAGCCATCCGGGTCAGCATCCGGGCGATCCGATGGACCACGTCGGCGGAGGTCTCGCCGGGGTATGGGGCGATCAGCCTTTGGGTGGGGAACCAGGGCCGCGCGCCGCTGCCCAACCATGTCCAGTCCCGGCCGCCCAGGCGCCAGACCGGCACCCCCAGGGCACCCGCCAGTTCCCCCGCGGCGGTGGCCGGCAGAATGACGAGGTCGAGCGCCGCCATCAGGGCGGCCACCCCCTCCAGGTCGTTCTTCAGGTCCAGATCGTCCCAGCGATGGACCCGCCGCACGCCGTTGGGCTCGATGGACGCCAATTCGGCGGTGCAGTCGCCATATTGCAGGTTGACGACGCGGACGCCCGGCACCTCCAGCAACGGCAGCCAGTCGGCGATGCGGGTGTAGGCGCCTTCGCGATGGGCCGTGACGATCTGGCTGCGCCAGCTGATGCCCACCTTCAGGCCGGGGCCGAGCGCGTCCACCCGTCTCCGCCAGAAGGCGGCCCGCTCGGGGTCGGGCGTCAGGAAGGATGGGCGAACCGGGAAGCGCTCCAGCCGGTCGCGCCACAGGGCGGGCAGGGAGCCGGCGGCGATCTGCAGGTCGCAGTCCGGCGGGTCAAGGCGTTCGCTTCCGTCGGCGGTGACGGACTCCGCCCGCACCGTCGCCCAGGGGAAGGCGCGGGCGTAGAGGGACACCAGACGCGCGTCGCATTCGAGAACCACGGGCCCGCCGCTGTCCTTCAGGTCTTCGAAGACGGAGGCGAACAGGATCTCGTCGCCCAAGCCCTGTTCCGGCCAGACGAGCAGGCGGCGCCCCCGCAGTGCGTCGCCGGCCCAGACCGGCAGCGCGATGCGGCGCGCCCGCTGAAGCTGGCGGGCGGAGAAGCGGCGGCCGTAACCGGCCCAGCCGGTGGCGAGGTCGCCGTCGGCCAAGGCCAGCAGCCCGACGTTCCAGGCGGCGAGCGCCAAGCCTGGGGCCACCCGCAGGGCACGGTCAAGGAAGCGTCGGCAGAGGGCCGGCCGATCCGCCAACTTGGCGAGAGTGCCCAGGTTGTTCAGGGTGTCGGCGGAGTCCGGCCGCAGGGTCAGCGCGCGCCGGTAATGCCGCGCGGCGGCGTCGAACTGTCCTTCGACCTCGCAGGCGTAGCCCAGGTTGGTGTGGGCGGCCGGGTTGGCCGGTGCGAGATGGATGGACCGGCGGTGCCAGCGCTTGGCCTCGGCCCGCTGGTCCGGCCGGTTCATGCTCAGCCCCATATGGGTCATCGCCTCGGGGAAGTCCGGGCGCAGGGCGATGGCGCGGCGGAAGCAGGCGAGGGCTTGATCCGGACGGTCCAGGGCCTGCCGGACGAGGCCGAGATGGTTCCAGGCCGTGGGGAAGTCCGGATCGGTCCGCAGCGCCGCCGCGATGTGGTGCTCCGCCTCCGCGTGGTGGCCCGCCTGATGCTGGGTCAGGCCGAGAAGATGAAGGGCGTCGCCGTGCGTCGGCGCCAGATCGAGGACCGCGCGGTAGGCCGCCATGGCGTCGCCCAGCCGCCCGGACCGGTGCGAGAGGATGGCGTGATTCAGCAAGGCTTCCGGATCGGCGGGGGGCGCCGATGGTGGAGGCGGAGCGGCCACGCGCTCGGGGGCGGGAGCGGGCCGCATCGCGGCGAGGCGGCGCGCCATGCCCGCCAACACGTCGTCGAAGGTTTCGCCGGGGCGCGGCTGGAACAGGCGCATCGACGGGAACCAGGGACGGACCCCGGTGCCGAGCTGCGTCCAGTCGCGGTGTCCGAAGCGCCAGACCGGCACGCCGAGGGCGCCGGCCAGTTCGCCCGCCGCCGTCGCCGGTGTGATGACGAGATCCAGGTTGCCGGTCAGCGCCGCCGCCCCCTCGACATCATCCTTCAGGTCGAGATCGTCCCAGCGGCGAATGGTTACGCCGAACCGCGCCTCCGCCGCGGCGATCTCCGCCGCGCAGTCGCCATATTGCAGATTGACGAAAACCACCCCCGGCAACGCGAGCAACGGCCCCCACTGGTCGAGTGTGGTGTAGGCGCCCTTGTGCTCGGGCGTTGCCAGATGGCTGCGCCAGGCAACACCGATCTTCAGGCCCGGCCCCAGCGCGTCCAGCCGCTCCCGCCACAGGGCGGTGCGGGCTGGATCGGGCTTCAGCCAGGGGACGAACTGGTCGAAGGCGTCCAGGGTCCCTCGCAACAGGCTGGGCAGGCTGCCCGCCGGCACCTGGAGGTCGGCATCCGGAGGAGCAACCGTCTCCTGCCCTTCGGCGTCCAGCGTCTCCGCCCGCACCGTCGCGCGCGGGAAGGAGCGGGCGAACAGGCTGACCATCCGCGGGTCGGTCTCGATGGTCACAGGCCCGCCGCCCCAGGCGATTGCATCGCCATAGCAGGAGGCGAACAGGATCTCGTCGCCCATCCCCTGTTCCCGCCAGATCAGCAGACGGCGCCGGCGCAGCCCTTCGCCGCGCCAGCGCGGCGCGTCGATGCGCCGGTCGGGCCGGACCCGGCCGGCGGCGAAACGCCGTTCGTAGCCCTCCCAGCCGCGCTCCAGCCGTCCGTGCAGAAGGGCGATGACGGCGAGGTTGTCGCTGGCGCTGGCAAGGTTCGGGTCGTGGGCCAGCGCCTCCTCGTAGCAGGCTTCCGCCTTGGTGAACTGCCCCTGCGCCCGAAGCGCGTTGCCGAGATTGTGGATGGCTTCGACAGCGTGCGGGTTCCGGCCAAGCACCTCACGGAAGCACCGCTCGGCCTGGGAGGGGCGTCCCAGCTTCAGGAGAACGCTGCCCAGATTGTTCAGCGTCGTCAGGCTGTCGGGCGCGCGCTTCAGCGCTTCACGGTAGGCGATCTCCGCGCTCTCGAAGGCGCCCTTGCGCTGCAGGACGGCGCCAAGCGTGTGATGGGCCTTGGGATCGTCGGGCCGCAGACGCAACGCGGCGCGGGCCTGGGCCAGCGCCTCGTCCAGCCGTCCGGCGGTGGACAGCGCGTCGCTGAGGTTGATGTGGGCCTCGACCATCGCGGGCGTGAGCACCGTGGCACGGGCGAAGGCGCGCAGGGCGTCGGCGAGGCGGTTCTGGGCGCGGAGCGCGTTGCCGAGATTGTACCAGGCCTTGGCGTAGCCGGGCTCAAGCTCCACCGCCGCGGTGAAGGCCAGCGCCGCCAACCCCGGAAGCGCCTGCGCCTGGAAGGCGTTGCCCAGATTGTAGCGCGGCTGGGCGGACAGGGGATTCAGGGCGGCGGCCATGCGGTGCGCGTCCACCGCCTCGGCGTGACGGTTCAGCGCGGCGAGCGCGCTTCCCAGATTGTCGTGGTAATCGGCGACGCCGCCGGCCTGCCGGATGGCCTCTTCGATCAGCTCGACGGCGGGGCCGGGATGCCCGGCCTGGAGCGCCAGCACGCCCAGCAGGTGCAGCGCGTCGGGGTGGCGCGGGGCGGCGGCCAGGACAGCGCGGTAGTCGCGCTCCGCATCGGCCAGCCGCCCCGCCCGATGGTGGGCGACGGCGCGGCCGAGCCGGGCGGCGACGTCGTCGGGTGTCGCCGGCGAAGCCTGGTCGGGGGGCTGGTTCATGGGGTTCGCCTTTTCCGTTTGCCCGATCCGGCCCCGGGTTGCGGGGCCTCCCGCCGGTCTGTTGCCGCCGGTCCTTTGCTGGAAGGGAGTGCCATGTTCACCGCTTCCCGGTAAAGATGCTGTTAGAAAGATGCTGTCAGCCCATGCCCCATTCAGGAGCCGATCCGTGTCCGAGCCGAGCGACCCGCCCCGCCCCCCGTCGCCGCGTCCGGGCTTGCTCGCCCGTGGCGCGGGGAGGCTCGGCGGTCTGGCCGCTCAGGCCATGCGCCTCTATGCGGAGGCCAACGCCCTGGCCTCGGACGGGCTGGCCGCGGAGGCGGAGGCCGCCTATCGACGCACGCTGGCGCTGAACCCGCGTTTCGCGGAGGCGCACAACAACCTGGGCAACGTCCTGCGCGCCCTGGACCGCGCGGAGGAGGCGGTCGCCGCCTACCGCGAGGCGCTGGCCTGCGGCCTCGACCATCCGCTGGTCCATTACAATCTGGCCTCGGCCCTGAAGGCGGCGGGCGACGTGGCGCCGGCGGAGCGGCATTTCCGCCGGGCGCTGGTCGAGGAACCGGCCTACGCCGAGGCGTTCAACAACCTCGCCAACCTGCTGCGCGACGGCGACCGGCTGACCGAATCCGCCATGGCCTACCGCCGGGCGCTGGCCTTACGGCCCGGCTGGGACGAGGCGCACGACAACCTGTCCGGCGCCCTCTACCTGCTTCACGAGGAGGGACGGCACGAGGAGGCGGCGCGGTTCGGCCGGCTGTGGCTGCGCGACCATCCCGACCATCCAGTGGCCCGCCACATCGGTGCCGCCGTCGCCGGGCTGGACGCCGGGGACCGGGCGTCCGATGCCTATGTCCGGCAGGTGTTCGACCTGTTCGCTGGGGAGTTCGACGACAAGCTGCTGGGCGAGCTGGGCTACCGCGCGCCGACGCTGCTCGCGGCGGCGTTGGCCGACGTGGGAATCGTGCAGGACTCAAGCCTGGACGTGCTGGACGCCGGTTGCGGCACCGGCCTGTGTGGCCCCTTCCTGCGCGGCCCGGCCCGCCGGCTGGTCGGGGTGGACCTTTCCCCCGGCATGCTGGAGCGCGCCGCCGCCCGCGGCCTGTACGACGCGCTGGAGGAGGCGGAACTCGGCGCCTTCCTGTCGGAACGCCCGGCGGCCTTCGACCTGATCGTGGCCGCCGACGTGCTGTGCTACTTCGGTGCTCTGGACGGAGTGCTGGCACAGGCCGCCGCGGCGCTGCGTCCCGGTGGGCGTCTGGCCTTCACGGTGGAGCGGCTGGAGGAGGGCGGGGCGCCCTGGCGGGTCAGCCCGCACGGCCGCTACGCCCATACGGAAGACCATGTGCGGGACGGGCTGAGCGCCGCGGGGCTGACCACCCTGCGCCTCGCCCCGGACACCCTGCGCCACGAGAGCGGTGCGCCGGTGGCCGGGCTGGTGGTGCTGGCTACGCGGCCCTGACGGGGCCGTTAGCCAGCCTCAGTCGAGCATCGGCAGGCCGGTCTCGATCCGCACCAGGGCGGCGAGCAGCGGCGCGCCGATGTCGCGTCGGACGAAGTTGCTCGCCCGGTCCGCGGCGTTGAGCGAGCCCTGGAAGCTCTTGCGCCAGCGGTCGTCGCCGTACATCACCTTTTCCGCCTTGGCCTTCTGGGCGAGCAGGCCGGGGCGGCGGCCGGCGGATTCGTCCACCAGACGGGTCAGCCGCTTCATCAGCTCGTTGGCGCTGGTCGGGTCGCCGCGCTTCAGCGCCGCCTCGATCAGTTCGGCCAGGGCCTCGCCGCGGATGTCGAGGTCCTGCACCTGCTCGGCGTAGGACAGCGCCACCGACGCGTCGGAGCGGCGGGCGATGCGGCCCAGCACCGCCGGGATCGTCCAGGGGTTCTCGTCCTGCACGGTGCGCAGAAGGCCCAGCGCCAGATTGGTGTCGCCCAGCTCCGACGCGGCGACGGCCAGCTCCGGCGGGCAGCAGTCGGTCTTGGTCTCGCGGAACTTGGAGAACTGCGTCTCCACCGTGTTCAGGAACAGGGTGCGGGCCGCCCCTTCCTTGCCGGCGCGCAGCAGAGTCTGGGCGACCAGACCCAGCTCCCAGCTGCAGTTGCGGGCGGTGGCGTAGGCCTTGGCCTCCTCGGCGAGCTGCCCGGCCAGCGCCATGTCGCCGCGCCACGCCGCCGCCTTGGCGATGTCGGCAAGGTTGTAGATGCGGGTCGAGCATTCCGGGATCTGCCGGGTGATGTCGAGCGCGAGCTGGTTCTGCCCCATCAGGGCGAGCGCGCGGGCGACGAACAGATCCTGACCGGCCCCGTCGGACGCGGCACCACGGCGCACCGCGCTGACGAAGGGGGCGATGATCTCCTTGGCCCGCGCGGTGTCGCCGATGGTGTTGTAGGCGACGGCCAGCGACAGCCAGTCCCAGCGGGCGGCGGTGATCGGCGTCTCCACCGGGGGCAGCATCTCCGCCACCCGGTGCAGGAAGCACAGCGAGGTCATCGGCTCGTTGCAGACCAGCGAGCGGATGCGCGAGCGGAACTCGAAGAAGTCGAAATCGCCGACGAACTGGTTGGTGACGAGCTGGACGGCCAGCGCGCTGTCCGGATACTTGACGACGATTTCGTTCAGCAGCCGGTCTGCCTCCTTCAGGAAACGGCTTTCCTCGGCGATGTCATAGGTGTTGTCCGCCTGCCGGATCATCTGCATCGCCTGGACGAACAGGCGGTTGGCCGGACCCTGGTCGGGCAGCGGCTGCTGCGCCGCCGCCGGGGTGCCGGTTCCCCCCACCGCCACGGTGAACGCCGCCAGCGCCATGAACAGGCTCATGGCGGCGGAGGCGGCAAGACGGCGGGCGGGGGCGGGCAGGATGGCCATGGCGGTGCGGAGACCCTGGTGCGCTAGAGGACGCGGGCGTAGTTGACGACACGCTGGACGTTCGGCAGCGTGCGGGCGTGCTCGATCACGCGGTCGAGCTCGCCCTGGTGGGTGGCCAGACCCATGAGATAGACGACGCCGTTGACGGTATCGATGCTGAAATTCTGGCTATGAATTTGCGAATCGAAGGTCAGCTTGGTGCGCAGCTGCGTGGTGATCCAGGTGTCGCGGGCGCTGTCCATGATGCCCGAGTCGGTGTCCACCTGGATCTCGTTGATGACTTCCTTGACGCCTTCCACCTGCCAGCACAGGCGCACGGCGTCGAGGCGCATCTGGGCGTCGGTGGCGCGGCCGGTCAGCAGCACGCGGCCCTGATCGACGGTCAGGCCGATGCGGCTGTGCATCTCCAGCGAATGCTGGAACCACAGATGGTTGATGCGGGCCTTGATTTCGGTGTCAGAGGCGAAGCCGGATAGGCCACGGTGCTCGCTGGCCGCGACGACGGCGGTGCCCCCGGCGGCGCCCAGCACGACGGGCGCGCAGCCAGACGCAAGACCCGCGACAGCGGCCATCCCGACCAGCGCCCAAAGGCGGCCAAACCCCGACACGCTCTGCCTCCGATCCCCGGCCCGCCGAAAGAACGGGCGGGCGGAAAAAGTCATGCCGCAGGTGCGTTGGCAATGGGGAATCTTGGGAGTGTCAGGCTTCATCGTGGTTTTGTCCCGGGGTGATGCACGAATGTTTCACTCGCTGCGAGCGCGAAGGAATCCGGGCTAGGCAAAGGGCGCGCGCGTCACCAGCCCGGCGATTTCGCGCGCGAGAACGCGGGCGATCTTCTGCCGCGCCTTGGGGTCGCGCAGGATCGCCTCGTCCTTTGGATTCGACAGGAAGCCGGTCTCCAGCAGAACGGACGGGATGTCCGGCGCCTTGAGCACCGCGAAGTTGGCCGAGCGCATCGGGTTGTCGAGCAGCAGCATGTCCTTCCCCGCCCCCTTCACGATCGCGTGGCGGGCCACCAGCGCCGCGTGCTTGGTGTGGCGCGCCGTCAGGTCGAGCAGGATCTCCTTCACGGCCTTCTTAGCGTCCTTCACGTCGACGCCGCCCAGCCGGTCCACCGCGTTCTCCTTGCGGGCCAGCGCCGCGGCGAAGGAGTCGGAGCTTTTCTCGGACAGGGTGTAGGCGGACAGGCCGCGCGCCTCGCGGTTGGGGGCGCTGTCGGCGTGGATGGACACGAACAGGTCGGCCCGCGCCGCGCGCGCGGCGTCCACCCGCTCGCCCAGGGCCAGGAAGCGGTCGCCGTCGCGGGTCAGCGTCACTCCCAGCTTGTGCTGCCGCGACAGCAGGCGTCCCACCTCCTGCGCGATGTGCAGGGTGATCTCTTTTTCCTGGGTGCCGCGGGCGCCGATGGCTCCAGGGTCGATACCGCCATGGCCGGGGTCGAGCACCACCATGCGTTGCCGCGCCGCCGGGCGGGGCTTGGTCTGGGCGCCCGCGGCGTGCGGGAACAGCAAGGCGCCGGCCCCGGCGAGGGGGACGGTCAGCGCCAGCTGGAGAAGACGTCTGCGTTCCATTCGCCCCTGATTCCGCAAGGAGTTGGGGCCGCCGAAACCAAAAGTCCTGAGCGCGATCGGAAAGGCGGCGTCCGGCCCGAACAGGCCTGAGGTTGAGCCCAAGGTGTGAGCGTTAACCAATGGGGACGCGCAAAAGGGTTGTCAAGGCCGGGCGGGTTAGCTCCGCCAATTGTCGCGGCCAAGCCGTCATGGAGGGCGTCGCCACCCTATGAAGATTCGACTCTTTCCAAGAATTCCTTGATGATGATGGTCGAAAGCGCTAAAATTTTAGAAATAAGCTCGGGAGGTGGCGATGTTGAGGAAAGCCTTGTTCAACATCATCCGGCAGGAGCAGCGCGAGGTCGAAGACGAACTCGAAAAGGAAGAGCGCCGCACGGCTCCCGACGTCGGCCGGGTGGTTGCATTGCAGCGCGAAGTTACCGACCTGCGGCGCGAACTGGAACATTACCGCGACGCCTGATCGCACGAATACGAACGAATCCATCCGCAAGCCCCTTTTCCGCAATGGCGGGAAAGGGGTTTTCTGTATTCGCGCGCGTGTTCTCGACGCCTATGGCGATGCAACATTCCAATGCTGCGATGCAGCATAATTTTGCTTATTTCGTAAGCAGCAAATGGATCGGGTCCTGAGCTTTGACCAGAATTTAATCACGGGGCCGACCGAAATCGTGGAACCGGTTGATCCAAAGCAATGGAGGCTGCGGCGATGCCGTTCAGACTTCCGGGGTAGCCTGTTTGTCACAGGGGCGATTTATCCTATCCGGCCAAGCACATGAACGGACTGGAGCGGCGGGCTGCGGGATTGGGCGAGACCGACGACGAACCGCTGGCACGCCGGTTGCGGAGTGCCATTCCGAACGCTCCCTGCTCCCTGTATGGAGGGCTGCCCGATGTCGGACGCTGTTTCGGACGCCATGGCCGAAGACGCCCAGAACGTCCCCGTTCATTCCCTCGTGCCCACCGTGCGCCGCCGCCGTGGCGGCCAACTGACCGCCGGCCTGTCGCTGGTGTCGCAACGCTACCTGCTGCTTCTGCGCTTCGCGGTCGTCAACGCCGCGGGCTTCACCCTTCTCGCCGCCGCCTGGGCGGAGGGGCTGATCGACCCCATCATCGCCACCGACAGCACGCATCTCTGCCTGCTGATCTTTCTGGTCTTCCTGGCCGGGCTGGGGCTGTCGGCGCAGCGCATCCTGCGCACCAGCCGCGAACTGAACCGCGCCAAGGAATTCGACCCGTCCGTCCCGTCGCGCGCCGCGCGCTATCTGGCGGAGGTCCGCGGACGGGATTCCGGGGCGCGGTCGATCGCCGCCTCGTCCCTGAAGTTCAAGCTGTCGGCGCGCATCGGTACGGTGCGTCAGATTTCCTCGACCCTGGTGATCCTCGGCCTGATCGGTACGGTCATCGGCTTCATCATGGCCCTGTCGGGCGTCGACCCGGAGAAGGCCGGCGATGTCGCCGCCATCGGCCCGATGGTGTCGAAGCTGATCGAGGGCATGGCCGTCGCGCTCTACACCACGCTGGTCGGCGGCGTCCTGAACATCTGGCTGAACATCAACATCGGCCTGCTGTCCGGCGCCACGGTGAACCTGATCACCGAGATCGTCGCCGTGGGGGAACGCCATGCAGGCCCTTGACCAGTTCGAGGAGGACGACGCCGGCACCGTCTTCCGCGACGTCATCACGCTGGCGCTTTGCGGCTTCGTGGCGGTGGTCATCCTGCTGCTTCCCCACATCCGGCCGGAGGCCAAGCAGGCCGACACGGCGGGCGTCGCAGCGCCCGGCAACGTGATGGTCGAGGCCCGCTGGCCCGACGAGCTGGATGCCGACGTCGATCTTTGGGTGGAGGCCCCGGGCGACGTGCCGGTCGGCTATTCCAACAAGTCCGGCGTGATCTTTAACCTGCTGCGCGACGACCTCGGCCGCAACGCCGACCCGACGAAGCTGAACTACGAGGCCAGCTACAGCCGCGGTATCCCGCCCGGCGAATACGCGGTGAACCTGCATCTCTACCGGAACAAGGCGATGGTCTTCCCGGTGCCGGTCACCGTGGTGGTCAGCGCCAAGCGGCCGGACGGCGACAACGCACGCCAGCTCCTCGCCACCACCGTCCAGCTGGACCGGGAGGGGCAGGAACTGACCGTCTTCCGCTTCAAGCTGACGGAGTCCGGCGAACTGGTCGGCGACAGCGTGCACAGCCTCTACAAGCCCCTGCGCAGCGGGAGGAAATCATGACCCAACTGCTCGACTTCCAGGTCGCCGCGGTCGCGCTGGCCGCCACGCTCGCCACCATCGCCATCTGGGCGCCGCGACGGCTGTGGGTGAAGGTGTCGGCTGTCGCCGTCTCCATCGGCTTCATGCCCGTCGCCTACGCCGGCATGGCCGATCTGCTGAGCAAGCCGAAGCCGGTCCGCATGGAGTGGGCGCAAAGCGCCACCGCCCAGGCCACCATTCTGGGCGCCCAGATCAAGGAGGGGCAGGGGATCTACCTGTGGCTCCAGCTGGAGGGCGGGGCCGAGCCGCGCTACTACAAGCTGGCCTGGGACCAGAAGCTGGCCGAGCAGCTTCAGCAAGCGATGCGCGAGGCGGAGAGGAACCGGTCCGGCATGGCCATGACCTTGCCCTTCGAGAAGACGCTGGACCCCGACAAGCCCAAATTCTACGCCCTGCCGCAGCCCCAGCTTCCGGAGAAGAATGGCGAGGAGGGCGGGCCGGGGCCGATGGTCTACCGCCACCCCGGCATGGATGCCTGATGCTTTGGAATCGACCGGGCCGTGACGCTGGGGAGGCGACCCCTCAGCCCAGCTTCACGTACCCCCGCTCGATCACCCGTTCCGCCGCTTCGAAGACCGCCTGCATCTCCTCGTAGGCGCGGCGGACGCGGGCCAGCTCCTCGATGGCGGCGGCGTTGGGGTGCCGGTGATCCGCCACCTTCAGCCCGGCGCGCAGATAGTCGGCCCGCAGCTCCGCCACCCGCACGGCCATGCGCAGGAAGGAGGTCTGGTCGAGGTTGGGCAGCTCGCGCCCCATCACCTCGCAGTTCGCTTCCAGCACCGCCGCTTCCATGTTCTCCAGGAAGTGCATAATCCGGTGCCGTGACGTGCTCTCCGCCGCTTCCGGCGTCAGCAGCTTGTCAACCTTGCCCTTGGCGTATTCGCCGATGATCTTGCCGCCCATGCCCATGGTTCGCCTCCGCTAGCTCGCCCCTGCGGTCGGCCCAATGCCGAAACGGCTCATCATCGCATGGGAATCCTTACCAAATGCTGCCGGAAGGGCGTTCCGGTATTCCCACATTGCACGATGCATCCCGCGGACGATCGTGCTAGGGAATCCGCCCTCGATTCCAGGTCGCAACGGTAGGCGCGCATGTCCGGCACCGCTTCTGAATACATCCTCACCGTCTCGTGCCCCGATGCCGTGGGCATCGTCTACGCCGTGTCGGGCTTCCTGGCCGAGCGGTCGTGCAACATCATCGACAGCGCGCAGTTCGGCGACCGCGGGACCAATCTGTTCTTCCTGCGCATCCATTTCTCCGCCGAGGCGTCGGGGCCGTCGCAGGCGGAGCTTCAGGCGGCCTTCGCCGAGCAGGTGGCCGAGCGCTTCGGCATGACCTGGAAGCTGCACGACGCCGGGCGGCGCCAGCGCGTGCTGATCATGGTGTCAAAGTTCGGGCACTGCCTGAACGACCTGCTGTACCGCTACCGCACCGGCTATCTGCCGATCGAAATCCCGGCCATCGTGTCCAACCACCGCGACTTCTACCAGCTCGCGGCGTGGCACAACATTCCCTTCCATTACCTGCCGGTGAACAACGACAGCAAGGCCCAGCAGGAGGCTCGGCTGCTGGAGATCGCGGAGCAGGAGAAGATCGACCTGGTCGTGCTCGCCCGCTACATGCAGGTGCTGTCCCCGGCCCTGTGCGAGCGGATGGCCGGGCGGGTCATCAACATCCACCATTCCTTCCTGCCCAGCTTCAAGGGCGCCAAGCCGTACCATCAGGCGCACGCCCGCGGCGTGAAGCTGATCGGCGCCACCGCCCACTACGTCACCTCGAACCTCGACGAGGGGCCGATCATCGAGCAGGAGGCGGAGCGCGTCGACCACACGATGACGCCCGACGACCTGGTAGCCATCGGGCGCGACATCGAGAACATCGTGCTGGCTCGGGCGGTCCGCTACCACGTCGAGCACCGTGTCCTGCTGAACGGCGGACGCACCGTCGTGTTCAAGTAAGGCAGTCTTCAAGTAGGGCCGGCTGGCCTGCTCCACCCCTCCGCGGAACCTCAGTGCTTCATGGCGAGCGAGGCTTCCTCGGGGTGGGGGGTGAAAACGGCGCGGGTGATCGCCTGTTCGATCTGCTCGCGGGTGAAGGGCTTGGGGATCACCGGGCCCAGATGCTCCAGCCCCTGCTTGGCCAGCTCGTTGGGGAAGGCGGTGACGAAGATCACCGGCAGGAAGCGCTGACGGCGCAGTTCCCGCGCCACCTCGATCCCGTTGTCACCCTCGGCCAGACGGATGTCCATCAGCGCCAGCGTCGGCGCATGGCGGCCAGCCAGCGACAGCGCCTCGTCCATGGTGGCGGCGTTGCCGCAGACGGTGTGGCCCATACCGCGCACCGTCTCCGCCAGATCGAAGGCGATGATGGCGTCGTCCTCGACGATCAGGATCGTCGCGGTCAGCTTCGAGCGCACCCGCTCGCGCGCGAAATTCAAACGCTCCACCGCGTCTTCCGGGGCAATGCCCAGCACGGTGGCGGCGTCGGCGACCGGCAGATCCTCCAGGTTGACCAGCAGGTAGAGCCGACGATCCATCTCGTCCAGGCTGTGCAGCGCCGCCTCGACCGGATGGGCGCCGGGCGCACCGGCCCGGGCGCCGGAACTGTCCTGCAACTGGTTCAGGTAGCGGTAGAGCGAACCGCGCGACGGGTCCACCGCCGGCGCCGACCCGCCCGGCCCGTCCAGATACCATTCCAACGTGCGCGTCACCAGGGCATCCCCCTGCGTCGACGTACCGGTCAAGGCCCGCGCATAGCGTCGCAGATAAGGCAGATGTTCCATCAGGTGGCGGGTGTTCTGATCCATGACTTTTTCCCCGTACCTCCAGCCAGTGCGGACCGCCGAGGGGCGCTGGCTTGCCTGCCGCGTTTTCCGGACTGTGCCGAATGTTCCCGTCCGATCCCTTACAAAGTTAATTTCATATGGCGCAGTTCGCGCCGTATCGGGAGTGACGACGAAAGGGTTATTCGGGATAGCTTGATCGGATTAAATCCGGTAACCGGTCGGGCGACGTCATACTTCGTCCGCTTGGGCTCCGGGTCCTTCCGGGCGCTCACCGCCGTTCAGTCCGCTGCACATGCGAATCTGACGGAACAATCGGCAAGCGGCGGTTGTTGGGACTGCCAATGGTGTGATTCCTCCCTGAACCGCCAGTCACTGCCGCCGCAGCGCCTGTCCCTCCGGGACGCGCCGGCGGCGTTTTTTTGCGCAGCACCGAAAAAAAAGCACGCCCATGGGCTTGCGCAGGGATGAGTGCGATATTACTGACTGTCCCCGGCGTCGCGCACCGGTGGCGGAACGGCGTCAAAGCCGCCCGGCACCGTCTCGCCAGACCCGTGCCTGTCGAACCGCGTATGCCAGGGCCGCGCATGCCAGAGTCGCGTATGACCGAATCAGACTTCGACCCGTCGGACCCGGATCCGCCAGATTCCGATCCGGTGGTGACCGATGGCGTGCCGCCGGATGAACTTGCGGATTTCCATGCCTGGCGGCAGCGCGTGGTTGGCACCAACATTTCCGACAAGACCCTGCTGGCGACCGATTATCTCAATCACTTCAACGAAATCGTGATGCTGATCGAGATGATTCCGGACATGCCGGACATGCTGGAGGAATGCCTGATCTGGCAGCCCAAAAGCTACCAGGAGCATTTCCGCGACAGCGGCTTCTCGGACAAGGAACTGGCCATCGAGGCGTACGGCCACGTTCCCGCCAAGTTCAAGCGGCCGTTCGAGGACACCATCGCCCAGGCGCATCAGGTGGTCCGCCACACGCTGGAGCGTGTGTCCGTCGACATCCAGGATGGGGCGGCCGACAAGCTGCGGATGGACTGCCAGACCTCCGTCGCGATGATCCACCGAATCATCCAGGTCGCCAACGGCATCATTCACGGCACCGCCCACGTCATGGAGCAGGGCGAAATCGACCTGTATCTGAGCGCCGAATAGCCTGTGCCGCTCTCAAGGGCACAAGCGCCCGATCTCTGCGCAGATGATTATTGCTTGTGCACCAAGCATTCGTTCCTTGCATGGCTCAAAGGCCGAGCGTCCAACTACAGTAAGCCTTCGAACGAAGAGGAGGCGGCGCTGCGGCGGATGCCTCCCACCGGGAGTGGAGACAGACCGTGAAGGGACCCGCCACCGCAGCGGCCGAGACATCGGCCGAGGCGCAGGGGGACGTGTCGGTCGATGTGGAGGCTGCGGCTGACCTTGCCGCCTCCCCGGAGATGCGCCTCTGGTTGCGTCTTTCGGCGTGCGCCGTTCTGATCGGCGCCCGGTTGCGCAGCCGTTTGCGCGACGAGTTCAGCACCACCCAGCCGCGTTTCGACCTGCTGTGCCTGCTCGACCGCCAGCCGGAAGGGTTGACCATGGGCGAGTTGTCGAAGCGCATGATGGTCACCAACGGCAACGTCACCGGCATTGTAGAACGGCTGTCCGCGGACGGGCTGGTCACGCGCGCCGCGGCGTCGAACGACCGGCGCATGCAGTTCGTCCGGATCACCCCCGAAGGCAGCGCCCTGGCGCAGGCCATCGCGGCGGCGCAACGCCGTTGGCTGGCCGAGCTGATCGAGGGGATGCCCCACGGCGACGTGGTCCAGCTGATGGGGCTGTTGGGAAAGCTCAAGAACACGGTGCGTGGCGGAGGCGTCAGGGGATGATTCGGTCCGGTCATATCGACAGTTTCACGCGCGACCGGCTGCCGCCGCCGGAGCAGATGCCCGACTTTTCCTACGACCGGCCCGAACTCACCTATCCCGAGCGCCTGAACGCTGCCGCGGCCCTGCTGGACGTCTGGCGGGAGCGCGGCTGGGACGACCGCCCCTGCGTCATCGGAAACGGCGACGTGTGGAGCTATGGCCGATTCCGCGACACGGTGGACCGCATCGCGCGCCTCCTGACCGAGCGGTTCAGCATCGTTCCCGGCAACCGAGTTCTGGTGCGCGGGACCAACACGCCGATGCTCGCCGCCTGCTGGCTGGCGGTGCTGAAGGCCGGCGCGGTGGTGGTGCCGACCATGCCGCTGCTGCGCGCGACGGAGCTGGAAAGCATCCTCGAACGCGCCGCCGTCTCGCTGGCGCTGTGCGACGCGCGCTTCGCCAAGGATCTCAACGCAGCGGCGGAATCGATGGGCGGGGGGATGCCCGTCGTGACCTTCAACGGCGGCGACCTGGAAGGGCGGCTGGAGGAAACCGAAACCGGCTTCGCCGCGGTGGACACCGCCGCCGACGACGTGGCGCTGATCGCCTTCACCTCCGGCACCACGGGCAAGCCCAAGGCGACCGCGCATTTCCACCGTGACCTTCTGGCGGTGGCCGACCTGTCGCCGCAATCGCTGCTGAAAACCGGCGGCGACGACGTGTTTTGTGGAACGCCGTCGCTCGCCTTCGCCTATGGGCAGGGGGGGATGCTGCTGTTCCCGCTGCGGGTGGGGGCGTCGGTGGTGCTGCTGGACCGCGCGACGCCGGAACGGCTGTTGGAGGTGACCGCGAAGCACAAGGCGACGGTGATGTTCACCGTGCCGACCGTCTACCGCGCCATGACCGCGCGGATCGAGGAGGACCCGGCCCTGGCCGAGGGGCTGCGCACGTTGCGCGCCTGCGTCTCGGCAGGGGAACCGCTGCCCGCGACCACGCTGGAGGGCTGGCAGGCGGTGACGGGGATGGAGATCCTCGACAGCTTCGGCACCACGGAGATGCTGAACGCGGTCCTCCATTCGCCGCCCGGCGCCGTCCGGCCCGGCGCCACCGGAACGGTGGTTCCGGGATACGAGGCCCGCGTGGTCGACGACAGCCTGACCCCGCTGCCCCCCGGACAGATCGGGCGGCTGGCCGTGCGCGGGCCGACTGGCTGTATCTATCTGGACGACCCGCGCCAGGAGAATTACGTGCAGGGCGGCTGGAACCTGACCGGCGACGCCTTCCGCATGGATGAGGACGGCTATTTCTGGTATCACGCGCGGACCGACGACCTGATCGTCTCCGCCGGCTACAAGATTTCCGGCCTGGAGGTGGAGGACGTCCTGCTCGGCCACGAAGCGGTGGAGGAATGCGCGGTGATCGCGGCGCCCGACCCGCTGCGCGGTTCCATCCCCAAGGCCTTCATCGTCACCCGCGACGGCGTGCGGCCCAGCGACGATCTGGCGGAACGGCTGCAATGCTACGTCAAGGACCGGATCGCCCCCTACAAGTACCCCCGCGCGGTGGAGTTCCTGGAGCAGTTGCCGCGGACGGAAACGGGCAAGATCCAGCGCTACAAGCTGCGGCAGAGGGAATGGGTCGAGAACGAGGATTGACCGGGGAAAGACTCGCCAGGGACCGGGCGGCGCACGCGCCGCTGGTGCAGTTCCTGCTCTTCGCGGTGGTCGGCTGCGCCGCGGCGGTCGGCCATTACGGCGTGCTGATCGCCTTGTCGGAGCTGGCGGCGGCCCCGCCGGTCCTGGCCTCGGCGGCGGGATTCCTCGTCGGCGGCGTCATCAGCTATTTGCTGAACTACGGCCATGTTTTCCGCAGCGAGCAGGATCATCTGCCCACCGCCACGAAATTCGTGGCCGTCGCGGCAGTGGGGCTGTGCGTGAACAGCGCCATCATGTGGGCCCTGGCGCAGAAGCTGGGCCTGCATTACCTGCTGGCCCAGCTCACCGCCACGGCGCTGGTGATGCTGTGGAGCTTCGGCGCGAACCGCTACTGGACCTTCAAGGCCGGATCACCGGCCGCCTGAAGGGGCTGGGCGACGAAGGAATGGCGGTGCGGCGTCGGGCCGATGTTCTTCGCCAGACGATCACCCCGCAACCCGGCGGCGGACAGCCGGGCCTGCAACTCCGCCGGCGTGTAGGTGGAAAAGCCGGCCTCGCGCCGGATGCGGCGGTAGTCGGACAGGGCCATGCGCCCCAGCCCCATCAGCGCCGCCATCAGGAAGCCGTGCCGGCGCGCCATGCTGAGCTGGCTGGCGATGTCGCGCAGCATCGGCGTGTCGGGCTCCACCACGTCGGCGATCAGGATGCGCCCCCGCGTTCCGATCAGATGGCGCCAGCGGTGAAGGACGCCTTCCAGCTCCTCGCGCGGGATGTATTGCAGCACGGAGACGGCCAGCACCAGATCGACGCTGCCCGTCGGCAGGGTGGCGAGATCGTCGTCGTCGAGAATCCGGATACCCGGATGGCCGGACAGCCGGTCGCGCAGGCGTTGCCGCACCGCGGGCGCGGCGTCGTAGAGCCAGACGTTCCGGCAGCGCTTGGCCATGGCCTCCGCCGCCAGCGCGTCGCCGCAGCCGAAATCCAGGACGGTCCCCCCTTCCGGAAGATGGGCGTCGAGATCGTTCTGCAGGCAGGCGAAATGCGCCTCCAGATTGCGCTGGTTCGCGTAGATGGCGTTGGGCCGGTTCCAGAAGTCGACCCAGCCGCTGGAACCCTGGCCGCCCGATGAACCGGACGACACCCTGTTGTTCTGCATGTCCCGCATCCCTTTTTGTGGGCCGTTTCTTGCCGAGGGGATTTTGTTGTTCGTCTCTTCGCCAGGAAGAGCCCCCCGATCCGACCGTGTCGTAATGATGGTATGGGCGAACAATCGCAGCGGTCAAGAATGACCGGCGGGACTATGCCGCCGGAGGGGGCGGAGAAGCGGGAGGTTGTGTCAGGGCGCCGGGAACCCGGCGAAGCGGGCGAGCCGAATGTTCCGCTCGGCGAGCAGGGCGGCGAAGGCCGGGCTCCTCAGATAGTCGTGCTCCACCCGGCGTTGCTCCACCAGCGGGTCGGCGCGGCGCAGGGCTTCGTCCGGGATGCCGGGATGGACCATCACCAGCAGCCGCCCGGCGGGACGGTCGAGGAAGCGCGCCATCAGATCGGGGAAAGGCTGGCGTCCGGAGAAGTCGTAGACCCCGGCGAAGCGGTCGTTGGCGGGAATGCCGCGCGCCCGTGCCAGCCGCGCCAGCCCGCCGCCGAGCCCGCCGATCAGCAGCGTCTTCGGAACCGCCACGCCGCGGCGCAGGACGGCCCCCACCGGCTCCCCGCACAGGCGGACATAGGCGCCCGGCAGGGTGGCCAGAGCGTCGGCGACCGCATCGCGCACGGTGGGAAGCTGGTGGACGTGCTGGTGGCCGTCGATGTAGGCGGGCGGGCCGCCCCATGCCGCGGCGAAGGCGTCGAGCTGGCGGGCCAACTCCTCCCGGATCTCCTTGGGATCGAGGCCGCTGGTGTAGGCCAGTTTCATCAATCGCCCCAGCGGCGGCAGCTTCCCGTCCGGCGCCAGCTTGGGCAGGGAACCCAGCGGCGGCTGGTCGGTCAGGGTGAAATGCAGCCCGACGTCCGCCTTGTCGGCCAGTTCCTTCAACGGCGCCGCTCCCTCCGCCCAATAGGGGCACAGCGTCATGGCCGAGGTCGCCGTCAGGCGTCCGGCGGCGATGAGGTCGCGGATGGCCTCGTTGACGCCGGGTGCAAGGCCGTAGTCATCGGCGCAGAGCAGGACCGGATGCATGGAACGCGGGGCTGGGGTGGTGTCGGTGTCGGGCATGGCGATGTAAGGTGGGACGGACAGCGGCGGGAAGCCGGGGAGGGGATGATGGAGTGGGACAGCCTGTGGTTCAACGGTCATGCGGCCACCATGGCTCCGGGAGGCGTCCTGCGGGACGCGGTGATCGCCGTGAAGGACGGGCGGATCGCCTGGATCGGCGCCGCCAAGGACCGCCCCGCCGGTCGCGCCGCCGAGGAGCATGACCTAGGAGGGCGCTGGGTCACGCCGGGGCTGATCGACTGTCACACCCATCTGGTCTTCGGCGGCAACCGCGCCCGCGAGTTCGAGATGCGGCTGGAGGGCGCGACCTACGAGGAGATCGCGCGCGCCGGGGGCGGCATCGCCTCGACCGTCGCCGCGACCCGCGCCGCCGACGAGGAGAGCCTGATCGTCAGCGCCGCCGTGCGCCTGCAACGGCTGCTGACCGAGGGCGTGACGGTGGTGGAGGTGAAGTCCGGCTACGGTCTCGACCTCGCCACGGAGCGGCGGATGCTGCGGGCGGCGCGGGCGTTGGGTGAGCGCTTTCCCGTCACGGTGCGGACGACCGGACTGGCCGCGCACGCCCTGCCTCCGGAGTTCGCTGGGCGGGCGGACGACTACATCGCGCTGGTCTGCGAGGACATCCTGCCCACCCTGGCCGCGGAGGGGCTGCTGGATGCAGTGGATGCCTTCTGCGAGCGGATCGCCTTCTCGCCGGAGCAGACAGCCCGCGTGTTCGACACCGCGCGGCGGCTCGGCCTGCCGGTGAAGCTGCACGCCGATCAGCTCTCGGACGGCGGCGGGGCCGCGCTGGCCGCGCGCTACGACGCGCTGTCCGCCGACCATGTGGAGCACACAAACGAGGAGGGCGCGCGGGCGATGGCCGCGGCGGGGACGGTGGCGGTGCTGCTGCCCGGTGCCTTCTATATGCTGCGCGAGACCAAGCTGCCGCCCATCGAGCTGTTCCGGCGCCATGGCGTGCCGATGGCGGTCTCCACCGACTGCAACCCCGGCACATCGCCCGCCGTGTCGCTCCTGCTGATGTTGAACATGGCCTGCACCCTGTTCCGCCTGACCCCGCAGGAGGCGCTGGCCGGGGTCACCCGCAACGCCGCCCAGGCCTTGGGCATGGCCGCCACCCACGGCACGCTGGAGCTTGGCAAGGCTGCCGATCTGGCGGTGTGGGACGTCGGCGACCCGGCGGAGCTGTGCTACTGGCTGGGCGCCAACCCCTGCAGCGCGGTGGTGCGGAGCGGGCGGCTGGTGAAATCGCTCCAAGCGTAGGCTATCATCGGGACAACGCGGACGGAGGTGAGCCGGCGATGGGGGAGATCACGCTCAGGATTGAGGAAGATGTGCTCGACCGCTTGAAGATGCGGGCCAGCATCGCCGGTCGGTCCGTCGAAGAGGAAATTGGCAGGATTGTCGAAGAAGCGACGGCGGCGCCACCTGCCGACCGCAGGGCGTTGGTCGAGGAGTTTCGGCGCATCCGCGCGTTGACGCCACCCGGCGCACCCATTGATGTCGCGGCCGTGATTCGTGAGGGACGCGAGCGATGACTCTGGTGGTGGATGCCAGTGTCGCGGTGCTCTGGGGTGTCGAGGACCCAATGGCGGAAACGGCGGAGGCCCTTCTTCTGTCATCCCGGCCCTTGATCGCACCGGACTTTATCCTGATCGAGGTTGCCAACGCCGTCTGGAAGATCGCGCGACGCGGCGGCATCCAGGGAGAGCAGGCCGAAGGCATTGTGGAGCGTATTCCCCGCGCATTGACCGAGCTGGTGCCGCCAAACGTTTTGTGGTCACAGGCGCTTCGCATTGCCCGCCAACTGGATCACCCCGTGTATGACTGCGCTTATCTGGCGCTCGCCGAAGCGCGATGCGCGCCGCTCGTCACGCTGGACAAGCGTCTGCACGCCCGCACCCGCTCCACCCCTTGGGAGACGTTGACCGTCCTCCTGGGCGGCGGCACTGTTGCCGTCTGAAAACAACAAGCGTATCAAGCAAAATTCGAGAGGGACGAGTCACATGTCCGACACCAAGCCGCCGGTCAACCGCCGCGTCATCCGGGCGCCGCACGGCACCGACCTGTCCGCCAAGTCCTGGCTGACCGAGGCGCCGCTGCGCATGCTGATGAACAACCTCGACCCCGACGTTGCGGAAAACCCGGACGAGCTGGTGGTCTATGGCGGCATCGGGCGGGCGGCGCGGAACTGGGACTGCTTCGACGCCATCGTCGCGTCGCTGAAGACCCTGAACGAGGACGAGACGCTGCTGGTCCAGTCGGGCAAGCCGGTCGGCGTCTTCCGCACCCACGCCGACGCGCCGCGCGTGCTGATCGCCAACTCCAACCTCGTGCCGCACTGGGCGACCTGGGACCATTTCCGGGAGCTGGATGCCAAGGGCCTGATGATGTACGGCCAGATGACCGCCGGGTCCTGGATCTACATCGGTAGCCAGGGCATCGTGCAGGGCACCTACGAGACCTTCGTGGAGGTCGGGCGGCGGCATTACGGCGGTGACTTGAAAGGCCGCTGGATCCTGACCGGCGGGCTGGGCGGCATGGGCGGCGCGCAGCCGCTGGCCGCGACCATGGCCGGGGCGTCCATGCTGGCGGTGGAATGCTCCGCCCGCAGCATCGAGCGGCGGCTGGAGACCAAGTATCTCGACCGCTCGGCGACCAGCCTCGACGAGGCGATGGCGATCCTGTGGGAGGCCCAGGCCGCCGGCACGGCGGTGTCGGTCGGTCTGCTCGGCAACGCAGCGGAGGTGTTCCCGGAACTGGTGCGCCGTGCCAAGACCGATCCGCGCTTCCGCCCCGACGCGGTGACCGACCAGACCAGCGCCCACGACCCGCTGAACGGCTACCTGCCCGCCGGCTGGACAATGGAGGAGGCCGAGACAAAGCGCCGCAGCGACCCGGCGGCGGTGGTCGCCGCGGCCAAGGCGTCGATGGCGGTCCATGTCCGCGCCATGCTGGACTTCCACGCCATGGGCGTGCCGACGCTGGATTACGGCAACAACATCCGGCAGGTCGCCAAGGACGAGGGGGTGGCCGACGCCTTCGCCTTCCCCGGCTTCGTCCCGGCCTACATCCGGCCGCTGTTCTGCCGCGGCATCGGCCCCTTCCGCTGGGCCGCCCTGTCCGGCGACCCCGAGGACATCTACCGAACCGACGCCAAGGTGAAGGAGCTGATTCCCGACAACCCGCACCTGCACAACTGGCTGGACATGGCGCGCGAGCGCATCCGCTTCCAGGGCCTGCCGGCGCGCATCTGCTGGGTGGGTCTGGGCGACCGGGCGCGGCTCGGCCTCGCCTTCAACGAGATGGTGGCGAAGGGCGAGCTGCAGGCCCCCATCGTCATCGGCCGCGACCATCTGGACAGCGGCTCCGTCGCCAGCCCGAACCGCGAGACGGAGGGGATGATCGACGGCTCCGACGCGGTGTCCGACTGGCCGTTGCTGAACGCGCTGCTGAACTGCGCCTCGGGGGCGACCTGGGTGTCGCTGCACCATGGCGGCGGCGTCGGCATGGGCTTCAGCCAGCATTCCGGCATGGTCATCGTCGCCGACGGGACGGACGCCGCGGCCAGGCGGCTGGGGCGGGTGCTGACCAACGATCCGGGCACCGGCGTGATGCGCCACGCCGACGCCGGCTACGACATCGCCAAGGACTGCGCGAAGGAGCAGGGGCTCACGCTTCCGATGATCCGCTGACGGGTTTGCCGGGGGCGGGCTTGGCGGGGGCGGCGCGCGGCGGCAGGGTCGCCAGCGCCACCCCCGGCAGCACCAGCAGAACGCCGAGCAGGTGGAACATCTGGAACTGCTCGCCCAGCAGCGCCCAGGCCGCCACCGCCGCCCACAGCGGCATGACGTAGAGCGAGGTGCCGGCTCGCGCCGGCCCCATCAGGTTGATCGTCTTCTGGTAGGTCAGAAAGGCCAGGACCGAGGCGAACAGCGCCACCCCGGCGATGCGGACGGCGGCGTCCAGGCTCAGCGGGACGGGGCGCAGGGCCAGCGTCTCCCACGCGTAGAAGGGGGCGAGCACGACGACACCGGCCAGCGCGTTCGCCGCGAACACCGTCACCACCGGCAGCGAACTGCGGGTCTGGCGCAGCAGCACCGTGTAGACCGCCCAGGTCGCCGACCCCACCAGGATCAGCAGGTCGCCGGCGTTGAAGGACAGATGCAGCAGCGCCTGCGCGTCGCCGCGGGTCAGGATCACCAGCACGCCGGCCATCGCGACAGCGATTCCCGCGGCCTGCCGTGGCGTCACCTTTTCGCGCAGCCACAGGGCGGCGATCATCAGGATGATGACCGGGCTGGTGGCGTAGATGAGGGCGGCGTTGGTGGCGCTGGTGCGCTCCAGCCCCATGTAGACGACGGCGCCGCACACGCCCTGGGCCAGCGCGCCCAGCAGAAGAAAGCGCTTCCACGAGGCGCGCAGGGCGTGGCGGTGCTGGATCAGGCCGGGCAGGGCCAGCGGCAGGATCATCAGGAAGGCCAGCACCCAGCGCCAGAAGGCCAGCCCAACCGGCGGCACGATGGCCGCTGCGGCCCGCCCGATCACCACGTTGGAGGCGAAGAAGGCCGAGGAGAGCAGATAAAGGCTGTAGGCTATGAAGACGGCGTTGCGCGGCTGGCGGTCCATGGGGCGTCCGGGGAAGGTCGGTGGGCGTCTTACGGAGCCTGCGGCCCCAGCAGCATCACCAGCTTGTAGTCGGATCGTCCGGCGGGGCACAACGTCACTTGTTCGTAGACCAGCGTCCCGTCCTGGAGATGGGTGAAGCCGCGGGTGCCGCCCTCCCGCTCCAGAACGCCCTGGTCCTCCCACAGCCGGGCGAAGCGGGGGGAGGCGGCGCGCAGGCCGTCGACCAGGGCGGTCACCTCCGCATCCCCGGCGCGGCGGGCGGTGTCGGCACGGAACTCGGCGAGCAGCCGGCGGGCGCGGTCCTCCCAGTCGGCGATGAAGCCCCGCGCGGTGGGGTCGAGGAAGACGTAGCGCAGCAGGTTCCGCTCCGCCCCGCCCAGCCAGCCGGAGAAGAGATGCGCCGCCGCGGCGTTCCAGCCGACCGCCGTCCAGACGCGGTCGAGCAGGTAGGCCGGTGCCGCCACAACCTCCAGCGCGGCCAGCAGCGTGGCCGGGCGAGGGTCCGGTCCGTCTTTCGCGTCGGCGTCGGGATCGCGCTTGCGCGACAGCTCGAACAGATAGGCGCGTTCCGCCGCGGTCAGCCGCAGCGCCCCGGCGATGCGCGCCAGCGCCTGCGGCGAGACGGAGACCTCGCGCCCCTGTTCCAGCCAGGTGTACCAGGTCGGGCTGAGGCCGCAGAGCTGGGCGGCCTCCTCCCGCCGCAGGCCGGGCGTGCGGCGGCGGGCGGAGCCGGTCTGCGGGATGCCGGCCTCCGCCGGGGTCAGCCGCTCCCGGTGGGCGCGCAGGAAGGCGCCCAGCCGGTGCCGGGCATCGTCGTCGGAACTCATGGTGGCAGCGCTTATACCAGGATAAGCGCTTGCCTTGTACCAGTTTGCCGAACGGCCGATGCTGGGGCCTCACAACGGACACGCCCCAACAAACACGAACGGAATCGCCACCATGACCAACAGCCACCACGGCGTCGTCGCCGCGCAGTACGGCCAGCGCGCCGACGCCTATGTGACCAGCGCCGTCCACGCCTCGGGCGCCGACCTGGACCAGATCGAGGACACGCTGCGCGGCAGGAACGCCGCCCGCGTGCTGGATCTCGGCTGCGGCGGCGGCCATGTCGCCTACCGCGCCGCACCCCACGCCGCCGAGGTGGTCGCCGTGGACGTCACCGCTCCGATGCTGGAGGCGGTGGCCCGCAACGCGGCGGAGCGAGGGCTGGCCAACATCACCACCACCCAGGCCCCCGCCGAGTGCCTGCCCTTCGCGGACGGCCATTTCGACGTGGTGCTGAGCCGCTTCAGCGCCCATCACTGGCTGAACGCCGAGGCCGGCCTGCGCGAGGCGAGGCGGGTGCTCGCCCCCGGCGGGCGGGCGGTCTTCGTGGACATCGTGTCGCCAGGGCACCCGCTGCTGGACACCCATCTCCAGTCCGTGGAATTGCTGCGTGACACCTCCCACGTCCGCAACTACAGCGCCGCGGAATGGATGGCCGCCCTGTCGCGCGCCGGCTTCGCGGTGACCGGCCTGACGCCGCGCCGCCTGCGCATGGAGTTCGCCGTCTGGACCGCCCGCACCTCCACCCCGGAGCTGCGCGCCCAGGCCATCCGGGCCCTCCAGGACCTCGCCTCCGACGAGGTGCGCCGCCACTTCGACATCCTGGAGGACGGCAGCTTTCTCCTGGACAGCCTGACCATCGAAGCGGAGGCTTGCTGACCACAAGAAAAGATCGGGGAGGGGCGGCGATGGGGGACGTTCATGTGCGAAAGGCCGGGCTTTCCGATGCGGGCACGGTCACCGGCCTCGTGGCGGCGCTGCTCTCCGAACTCTCCGCCGGGCAGAACGACACGCCGCGGGCCGTCATGCTGGCCGTCGCCGAATCCCTGCTGAGCGGCGACGGCCCGTCCTGCACGGTCTTCCTGGCCGAGGACGGGGCGGGGCGTCCGCTCGGCGTCGCGACCCTGTCGGAGGGGGCCTGCATCTCCACGTTGGGTCGGTTCGGGACGATCCGGGAATTGTACGTGACGCCGGAGTCGCGCTCCGCCGGGGTGGGGCGGCGGCTGATCCGGGCCGTTCTCGACCATGGCCGCGCCCATCGCTGGACGCGGGTCGAGGTGGGCGCTCCGTCTGCCGCGGACTGGCCGGATTCCCTGCGATTCTACCAGCGCGAGGGCTTCACGGAGATCGGTCCGCGATTGAAATTCCGCTTGGCCTGACACCGGCCGTGGAGCTTGCGGGATGCCGCTTGGTTGCGTGTTGACAGACGATTCGGCCACGCGCCAAATGAACCCGCATCACCGGCCGCCAAAAGAGACCGGCGGCCATTCGACCGAACACGGGAGGTTGTTAGGAATGAAGCGCATCCTGCTGGGTGCCGGGCTCGGCGTTGCCGCCACCTTGGCGCTTGCTGCGCCGGCCCAGGCCGCCAAGACCCTCGTCTATTGCTCCGAGGGCAGCCCCGAAAACTTCAACCCGATGGTTAACACGACCGGAACGAGCTTCGACGTCTCGCTGCCCGTGTACAACAACCTCGTGCAGTTCGAGTACGGCGGCACCAAGGTGATCCCCGGCCTCGCCGAGAAGTGGGAGGTGTCGGAGGACGGGCTGACCTACACGTTCCACCTGCGCAAGGGCGTGAAGTGGCACAGCAACAACGACTTCAAGCCGACCCGCGACGCCAACGCGGACGACGTTCTGTGGTCGTTCAACCGTCAGTGGAAGAAGGATCACCCCTTCCACAAGGTGTCCGGCGGCGCCTATGACTACTTCAACGACATGGCGATGCCGGACCTGCTGAAGTCGATCGAGAAGGTCGACGACTACACGGTCAAGTTCACGCTGAACAAGGTCGAGGCGCCCTTCATCGCCAATCTGGCGATGCCCTTCGCGCCCATCCAGTCCGCCGAATACGCCGAGACCCTGCAGAAGAAGAACCAGATCGACAAGATCGATCAGGCGCCGATCGGCACCGGCCCGTTCCAGTTCGTCGCCTACCAGAAGGACGCGGTCATCCGCTACAAGGCGTTCGAGCCGTATTGGGGCGGCAAGGCGCAGCTCGACAACCTCGTCTTCGCCATCACGCCCGACGCCGCCGTCCGCTACGCCAAGCTGAAGGCCGGCGAATGCCACATCGTGCCGTACCCGAACCCGGCCGATCTGGAGGCGATGAAGAAGGACAGCGCCATCACCCTGATGGAGCAGGAAGGCCTGAACGTCGGCTATCTCGCCTTCAACGTCACCAAGAAGCCCTTCGACGACGTGCGCGTCCGCCGCGCGCTGAACATGGCCATCGACAAGAAGGCCGTGGTCGATGCGGTGTACCAGGGCGCCGGCGTCCCGGCGAAGAACCCGATCCCGCCGACCATGTGGTCGTACAACAAGGAGATCGAGGACTACCCCTACGATCCGGAGCGCGCGAAGAAGCTGCTGGCCGAGGCCGGCTTCCCGGACGGCTTCGAGACCGACCTGTGGGCCATGCCGGTGCAGCGCCCGTACAATCCCAACGCCAAGCGCATGGCCGAGATGATGCAGGCGGACCTCGCCAAGGTCGGCATCAAGGCCAAGGTCGTGCAGTACGAGTGGGGCGAGTACCGCAAGCGCCTCCAGGCCGGCGAGCACCAGATGGGCATGCTGGGCTGGACCGGCGACAACGGCGACCCCGACAACTTCCTGCACGTCCTGCTCGGCTGCGAGGCCGCGCGTCCGGGCGGGTCGAACATCGCCAAGTGGTGCTACAAGGAGTTCGACGACCTCGTCGTCCAGGCCAAGCGCACCACCGACATCGCCGCCCGCACCAAGCTGTACGAGCAGGCACAGGTCATCTTCAAGGAAGAGGCCCCGTGGCTGACCGTCGCGCACTCGGTCGTGCATATGGCGCTGAGCAAGAATGTGGTCGATTACAAGATGGACCCGTTTGGCATCCATCGCTTCTACGGCGTCGATTTGAAACAATAAACTCAGCGTAGCAAGCGGCTTTACAAAGCGGTGGCCGGGGCATTAAACTCCCGGCTTCCCTTTGCGGATGCAGAGGTAAAAAAGGGGGCCGCGGCCCCCTTGCTTTCGTTTCGAGCCCCCGGTGACGATCCGATGCTACGCTTCATCCTGACGCGGGTGAGCCTGGTGATTCCGACCTTTCTCGGCGTCACCTTCCTGACCTTCCTTCTGATCCGCCTTGTGCCCGGCGACCCCATCGAGGTGCGCGTCGGTGAGCGCGGGATCCCGCCCGAACGGCTTCTCGAACTGCGGCACGAGCTGGGGCTGGACCGCCCGCTGTGGCATCAGTTCCTCGACTACATCGGCGGGGTGCTTCAGGGCGATCTCGGTGTGTCGCTGGTGACGCGCAATTCGGTGTTCAGTGAATTCGTGACGCTGTTCCCGGCGACGCTGGAACTGGCGGCGCTCGCCATGCTGTTCGCCACGGTGGTCGGCCTGCCCGCGGGAATCATCGCGGCGGTCCGGCGCGGCTCGATCTTCGACCATGGCGTGATGGGCATCAGCCTGACCGGCTATTCCATGCCGATTTTCTGGTGGGGTCTGCTGCTGATCCTGTTCTTCTCGGTGGGGCTGGGCTGGACGCCGGTGTCCGGGCGGCTCGACCTGCTCTATTACGTGGAGCCGGTGACCGGCTTCATGCTGATCGACACGCTGATGGCCGGCGAATACGGCGCCTTCTGGTCGGCGCTGCACCACCTCATCCTGCCGATGATCGTTCTCGGCACCGTTCCGCTGGCCGTCGTGGCGCGCATGACGCGCTCCGCCATGCTGGAGGTGCTGGGCGAGGACTACATCCGCACCGCGAAGGCCAAGGGGCTGGCGGGCAAGCGGGTGATCGGCCTGCACGCCCTGCGCAACGCGCTGATCCCCGTGGTCACCGTGATCGGTCTTCAGGTGGGCACGCTGCTCGGCGGCGCGATCCTGACCGAAACCATCTTCTCCTGGCCCGGCGTGGGCAAGTGGCTGATCGAGAGCATCAACCGCCGCGACTATCCGGCGCTCCAGGGCGGGGTGCTGCTGATCGCAACGACGGTGATGACCGTGAACCTGCTGGTGGACGTTCTCTACGGCGTCCTGAACCCCCGCATCCGCCATTCGCGGTGAGGTGAGCCATGACGACTCCTACGACGACGGGCGTTCCGGAGACCCTTCCGGCCGCTTCTCCGCCGGTTTCCCAGCCGCCGCACCCGCTGGTCGAGTTCTGGTACCATTTCCGGCAGAACAAGGGGGCCATGGCCGGCCTCGCCGTGATCCTGCTGATCGCCCTGGTGGCGGTGTTCGCCGAGCTGGTGGCGCCGCACGACCCCAACATCCAGTACCGCGACGCCATCCTGGTGCCGCCGGTCTGGCAGGAGGGCGGGCGCTGGGCCTTCCTCCTCGGCACCGACGACATCGGGCGCGACATGCTGTCGCGGCTGATCTTCGGCGCGCGGCTGTCGATGATGATCGGCCTGATCGTCGTCACGCTGTCGCTGGCGGTCGGGCTGGCGCTGGGCATGGTTGCCGGATTCTTCGGCGGCGTCACCGACGCGCTTGTCATGCGCTTCATGGACATCCTGCTGTCGCTGCCCAGCCTGCTGCTGGCCGTGGTGGTGGCGGCGATCCTCGGGCCGGGGCTGGTCAACGCCATGCTGGCCGTGTCCATCGTGGTCATCCCGCACTACGCCCGCCTGACCCGCGCCGCGGTGATGGCGGAGACCAACAAGGACTACGTCGTCGCCTCCCGCGTGGCGGGGGCCGGGCCGCTGCGGCTGATGCTGGTGGTGATCCTGCCGAACTGCGTGGCGCCGCTGATCGTCCAGGCGACGCTGGGCTTCTCCACGGCGATCCTCGACGCTGCGGCGCTGGGCTTCCTCGGCCTCGGCGCGCAGCCGCCGACGCCGGAGTGGGGCACCATGCTGGCCTCGTCCCTCCAGTTCCTCCAGCGCGCCCCCTGGGTCGTCACCTGGCCCGGCGTGGCCATCCTGGTGACGGTGCTGGCCTTCAACCTGCTGGGCGACGGGCTGCGCGACGCGCTCGATCCCAAGCTGAAACGCTGAACCCTTCTATTCCTGGGCTGCCATGCCTCTTCTCGATATCAAGAACCTGTCCGTCGAGTTCACCACGCGCGCCGGCACCTTCCGCGCCGTGGACGGGATCGACCTCACCGTGGACGAGGGCGAGGTGGTGGGCATCGTCGGCGAGTCCGGGTCCGGCAAGTCCGTGACCTCGCTCGCCGTGATGGGCCTGCTCGGCTCCAACGGCACGGTGGTCGCCGACCGCATGCAGTTCGGCGGCAAGGACCTGCTGGCTATGAGCCCGTCGCAGCGCCGGAAGATCACCGGCAAGGACGTGGCCATGGTCTTCCAGGAGCCGATGACCAGCCTGAACCCCTGCTTCACCGTCGGTTTCCAGATCATGGAGACGCTGAAGGTGCATGAGGGGCTGTCCGGCAAGGCGCTGCGCAACCGCGCCATCGAACTGCTGGAGCAGGTTGGCATCCCGGCCCCGGAAAGCCGCCTGTCGGCCTTCCCGCACCAGCTCTCCGGCGGCATGAACCAGCGCGTGATGATCGCCATCGCCATCGCCTGCAACCCGCGCCTGCTGGTCGCGGACGAGCCGACGACGGCGCTCGACGTGACCATCCAGAAGCAGATCCTCGACCTGCTGGTCCGCCTCCAGAAGGAGCGGGGCATGGCGCTGATCCTGATCACCCACGACATGGGCGTGGTGGCGGAGACGGCGCAGCGGGTGGTCGTCATGTACGCCGGGCAGGTCGCCGAGACGCGTCCGGTGGACGCTTTGTTCAAGGCGCCGCGCCATCCCTACACCGGCGCGCTGCTCGACGCGCTGCCGGAGCGGGCGCTGGGCAAGCGCCGGCTGCCGACCATCCCCGGCGTGGTGCCGGGCATCGGCGACCGGCCGCAGGGCTGCCTGTTCAACCCGCGCTGCCGCTTCGCCACCGACCGCTGCCGCATCGAGCGGCCGGCCCTGTTCGACGTGGACGCCGGCAAGGCGCGCTGCTTCTATCCGCTATCCGACAATTTGAGTCCCGACGCTCCGGTCGGCGCCGGGGAGGTTCTGTGATGACCGACATCCTCACCGACGTCATGCCGGCCACCGGTCCGGTGGTTCTGGAAGCCATCCACCTGCGCAAGCACTATGCGGTGAAGCGCGGCGCCTTCAAGCCGGCGGCCACCGTCAAGGCGCTGGACGGCGTGTCCTTCCAGCTCGAAGCCGGGAAGACGCTGGCGGTGGTCGGTGAGTCCGGCTGCGGCAAGTCGACGCTGGCGCGCTCCGTCACGATGATCGAGCCGCCGTCCTCGGGCCAGCTTCTCTACGACGGTCGCGACGTGGTTGGGCGCACCGCCGCGGAGATGAAGGAGCTGCGGCGCACCGTCCAGATGGTGTTCCAGAACCCCTATGGATCGCTGAATCCCCGCAAGACCGTGGGCTCGATCCTGTCGGAGCCGCTGGTCATCAACACCCCGATGGGCAAGCAGGAGCGCCGGGAGCGGGCCGTCGCCATGATGGCGAAGGTCGGTCTGCGCCCTGATCAGGTGGACCGCTACCCGCACATGTTCTCCGGCGGTCAGCGCCAGCGCATCGCCATCGCCCGTGCGTTGATGCTGAACCCGCGGGTGGTCGTGGCGGACGAGCCGGTGTCGGCGCTCGACGTGTCGATCCAGGCGCAGGTGCTGAACCTGATGATGGATCTTCAGGAGGAGCTGAACCTCGCCTACCTGTTCATCTCCCACGACCTCAGCGTGGTCCGGCACATCGCCGACGCGGTGATGGTGATGTATCTCGGCCGACCGGTGGAGCATGGGCCGAAGGACGTGGTCTACAGCCGGCCGCGCCACCCCTACACCCGCATCCTGATGGCCGCCACGCCGCGGGTGAACCCGGCGCTGCGGGCGGAGCGGGTGATCCCGAAGGGCGAGCTGCCCTCGCCGCTGAACCCGCCGCCGGGCTGCCCGTTCCACAAGCGCTGTCCCCACGCCACGGAACGCTGCGCGGCGGAGGTGCCCGCCCTGCGTCCGGTGGACGAGCGGCTGGTCGCCTGCCACTTTGCCGAGGAGATGGCATAGGGCAGGGCGTCGGCGATCGGATGAATCCAGTCCGATGCCGGGCGTGAAGCCCGGCATCGGCCTATTGGATCTTTTTGAAGATATTGCAGAGTTGGAGTGCTGTGTTGCCGTTCAGGGCCGTCCGGTAGGACGAGTATCCCCAGAGAACATGCGACGCGATTTCCCCGAGCCAATCCTCCAAGCCATCCACCAACCCCTCGGTAAGCTCCTGATACTTGTTGCGGACGGCGACGGTGAAGGCGCGATCCTGGGTGATGAAGGTGTTGGCTTGGTTGCCGAACACCATCACGTAGCTTCCAACATTCATGAGGGCGTCGTTCCACTCGTCCACCACCGCAAATCCGTAAGGCGACACGGACATCGTGAGATCGATCCGATCGTTTCCAATCGCTTGAATGGTGTCTTGTCGGGCAGTGAAGTACTCGACCTCCGCCGGACCTTGGACGTTCTGAACATCGCCGACAAGGCAGTTGAGAGCTGCCTGGAGCGCGAGGGTGGCTTCGGATTGGTCGAGTGGATCGAAATTGATCAGGCGGGTGACGCCGCACCGATCGAAATCGCTCGCGAAGAGTGGAATGTAGCCCGCGGCGATGTTCAGAACTGTTCTCGGCATGATACGGCCTTTCGTATGGACGGGCTGACGACGGCGCGGATGGATCAGGGCAGCGCAAGCGCCGGAAAGACGTGGAGGTCCCCGGCGCCCCGCGCGAAGATGTCGGCTACGCGGACGCCGACGGCGTTCACGGGCAGGATTTCAGCAGGGACGGCCACGACCGGAGGCAGCGTCACCGCCTGCGCGTCGCATCCCCAGCCCAGCCCGTCGCAGTGCAGGACGAGGCCGCCGGGTTTCACGGCAATGTTCAGCGGGTCGACTTCCGCACCGCAAGAGGGGATGAGCTGGACATCGATGGGCGCGAGGTTTCGGGACTTGCGCAGCCTGCCGACCAGATGATCCAGGCAAATTTCAAATCCGAAGATCAGCCCGTCCAGGGTGAAGACCGACGAGCCGTCGTAATTGCGGCGCTGGCTTTCGCTTCGGGTCGTGTTGGACGGAGCCAGATGCTTGACCCGCTCAAGGGCGATGCCGCCGTCCTTCATGGTTCCAGCCCGGATGAAGTCGATTCCGGACTTTTTTTCCTTGAGCACGGCGAAGGCGGTCCGCTGCCCCAGTTCCTTGTCGTTGCCGAAGCCGCCCTTTTGGATCAGGCTGTAATTGTAAGCCTCCGTGTCCGGTGGGAAAAGCTTGGCGATCAATTGCGCTAGCAAGCTCGTCCCGATGACCTGCTCCGACTTGCCGACGATGGTGCCAAAGACGAACAGCCAGTTCTTCCATTTGGCGTCGGCGACCAGAGCGTGCAGCTTGTCGACGAGGGTCTGCACATCGTCCATCTCGTAGGCGCCGGTTTTTCCCCGAAAGAAGAACTCCGGCATCATGAATATCTTCAGGGTCTCGTCGGACGTGTCGATCTGCGTCGAGGCGCGGGCGGCGTCGATCGCACAGCCGACCAGCTTCACGCGCTCCGCGATGTCGTCCTCCGGCTTGTCCAGGCCGAGGTAGCGCTGCTTCGCCGTCGTCCTGACGCTTTTGCCGAACAACGACGTCACGAACTCGCGCTCGATGACGACGTCGGGGCCGGTGAAGATGAGGTGGGCGACGAACTGAACCTTTTTGTAGGGCATTCTTCCGTGTCCTGTGCTCCGGGTGGACAGGCGAGGCGGCGCGCCTCTTGACATGCAGGACGCACGGAACGCGAGGTTGTGAGGGCAAATCGGAGCGTCGCGTCTCGTCACGGGGCTCACCGGGCGTTGAACCGCCGTGCGGAAAGGGATACCCTCGCGCCGGCCGTGGTCATTGCCCGCGCCGTTGGGGGGAAACGAGGTCCGTTTGGGAAGGAAATTGGCGCAATGCCGCTGATGGTGTGGAACGACAAGCTGAGCGTCGGGATCGCGCAGTTCGACGAGGAGCACAAGCAACTGGTCGCCCTGGTCAACGAGCTGTTCGACGCCGTCCACGCGGGGCGCAGCAAGGAGGCGCTGGGCGGCATCCTCGACAGCCTCGTCGCCTACACCAAGTCGCACTTCACCCATGAGGAGGAGCATTTCGCCCGCCTCGGCTACCCGGACCGCGACGCCCACAAGGCGGAACACGACGCGCTGGCCAATCAGGTGCTGGAGGTGCAGCGCAAATACCACGCCGGCGCCACCGCCACGCTGAGCATGGAGGTGATGAACTTCCTGAAGAACTGGCTGATCAAGCACATCCAGGGTACCGACAAGAAGTACGGCCCCTTCCTGAAGGAAAAGGGCGTGGCGTAAAGGGCCATTTCCCGAAGGACGGCCGTGGCCGCGCCCGTCTTCCGGTGAGCGGGCAGGGCGGGCCGCAAAACACCTGAAGACCGGCCCGATCGCCGGCACCGGTCGACGGGACGGAACGTTCCTGACCGTTCGCTTTTTCTCTCCGATGGTGGGGGTTTCCCCCAAGGGCGTCGCGCGTCGACCCGGCACAGCCGTCGCCGGGTGTCGGGAACTCTTGGCCGGGGCCGGGGTTCATGACGTGACGGATGACTCCTGAATGGCTCCGTCATCGCGCAATTCCGGCGAAGGTGCGCCGATGAACCGATGGCCGAAACGGAGCCGTCCCGCCACCAGCGCCCAGGACAACCGCGCTGGCGCCGCCGGCGCGTGCCGCCGCCAATCCGTCCCCCGCTCTCCTGATCCCGCCACCGCCGCCCGGCTGCCCGAGGCGCCGCCGTTACGCGCCATCGCCGCCTGAACATGACGATCCGGAGACACACGCAACCGTCACAGGGTCAAAACCATGGAAGAACAGTGGCTCCTCAAGGCGAAATTCGTTGCCTTCAACCTGACCATTTCGGCGTTCGTTTTCGTCCTCTATGTGCAGGGGTGGCTGGACCGGGTCTTGACCGGGCACATCGCCGTGGCGACCGCGATCATCGGGATCGTGTTCGTGGTCGGCTTGGTGATGTCGGCCTACCGGGTGTGGAAGATCGGGGGTGAGCTGGACCGGGCCAAGCTCGGCGGCGGGCGGCTGATGAAGGTCGAAAGCGAGCGCGCCCTGGAAATCCGCCTGTTCTCGCGGATCTCCCATCTTCAGCACATCGCCAACGCGCTGGGCATGCTCGGCCTGATCGGCACCGCCTGGGGCTTCAGCCTGTTCGCCGCGAACATCACGCCGGACATGGTGGGCAACGCCGCCTCGGCCGGCGCCATGGTGACCACGCTGGCGAGCGGTCTGGGCGTGGCGATCTACGCCACGATGCTCGGCGGCGCTCTGTGCCTGTGGACCACCTGCAACCTGCAGCTTCTGCGCGGGGCCACGGCGTCGCTGTGCGCCCTGATCATGGACGAGGCCCACGCCCGCTCGCGGCTGGCTCCGCGGACGGGGACGCCGGACTTCACCACGCCGCAAACGGCCCCCTACGGCGCCCTGGGCGGTGAGGCCACACCATGAACGACTTCCTGGGCGAGGACCAAACCGGTGTGCTCGTCGCGCGTGACCTGCTGACGCTGCTGCTGTGCGGCTTCGTGGCCTGCGCGGTGCTGGCGGTCCCCTTCATCAACGAGGCCAAGAAGACCGAAGCCAACCAGCAGAACGAGTCCTCCTCGTCCGCGGCGGCGGGGATGGAGCCGCCGGGAAACGTCATCATCGAGGCGCGCTGGGACGACAAGCTGCGCAGCGACGTCGATCTTTGGGTGCAGGCGCCGGGCGATGTGCCGGTCGGCTATTCGAACAAGTCGGGACTGATCTTCAACCTGCTGCGCGACGATCTGGGCGCCTACGCCGATCCCACGGAAATCAATTTCGAAACCTCCTACTCCCGTGGCATTCCTCCGGGCGAGTACACCGTCAACGTGCATATGTTCCGCAACCTGGAGAATGTGTTTCCCATCTGGGTCCGGGTGGTCGCGCGCGTCAAGGCGGAGCATGAATCGGGGGCCGCCACCATCGCCGCCACACGCGTCCGGCTGGACCACGAGGGGCAGGAGATCACAGCCTTCCGCTTCAACCTGAACGAACGAGGTGAGCTTGTGCCGGGGTCCCTGAACGCCGTGTTCAAGCCGCTGCGCTCGGCGAAGAATTGACCCGTCGGATCGAGAGTGCGCCATGGAAAGCCTGACCGTCATCTTCGGCTTCGTCGCCGTCGTCGCCCTGCTGCTCGTCCTGTCGGCCCTGCGCTGGACGCGCAGCCGGATGGCGCGCGTGGTGATCCTGCTGCTGTTCGCCCTGCTGCTGCCGGCGGCCTACGCGGCACCGGCGGCGCTGCTGGGCCGCCCGAAGCCGGTCACGCTGGAATGGATGGGGGCCAACGTGCGAGAGGCGAAGGTGCTGAGCGCCACGCTGGTGGAGAACGAAGCGATCTACCTCACCCTTCTCTGGGAGCAGGCGCCCAACCTCTACCGCCTGCCTTGGGACCGCCGCATGGCGGAGCAGTTGCAGGAGGCCCAGCGCGAGGCCCAGCGCAACGGCACGAACCCGATGATGCGGCTGCCCTTCGAGCGATCCTGGGATGACCGGGAGCCGCGATTCTACGCGCAGCCGCAGCCGAAGATGCCGGACAAGCCCTATGAGAACGCGCCCGGCAACGGCGGGCCGGGCGGCAATCCGGGGATCGAGTTCCAGCACCCGGGCCAGCCGACCTGAGACCCGACGGGCTGAGGGCGCTTGCCGGCCGCTTTCGTCATGGCTTCCGTGCAGGCCCCTTGAAGGCGGGGTGCGGCCTCGTCTACGGTTCCGCGATTCCGTCCGCCTGAGCAAAGAGAGTCCCATGCCGTCCTTCGACATCGTGTCCAAGACCGACATCCACGAAATCGACAACGCGCTGAACGGCATGCGCCGCGAGATCGAGACCCGCTTCGACTTCAAGGGCTCGCGCTGCACCGTGGACCGCACCGAGAACGACATCACCCTTCTGGCCGACGACGCCCCCAAACTGGAACAGATGCAGGAACTGCTGCGGGTCTACGTCACCCGCCGGAAGCTGGACGCCGGCGCCCTGGACTATTCCAAGCCGCCGGAGCGGGCGGCGGGCGATGCGCTGCGTCAGGTCGTCACCGTCAAGCAGGGGATTGCCCAGGACCTCGGCAAGACCATCGTCAAGGCGATCAAGGACGCCAAGATGAAGGTCCAGGTCTCCATCCAGGGCGACGAGCTGCGCGTCACCGGCAAGAAGCGCGACGACCTCCAGGACGCCATCGCCCTGGTGCGCGGGCTGAAGATCGAGCAGCCCCTGCAGTATCTGAACTTCCGGGACTGAGGGCGGACAAGGGCACGCCGCAGGGCCGTTCTTGCCGGGCGAGCGGTCATTCTTGCCGGGTGGGGCGGAAATTTTTGCCGGGCGCGCGGGCGGCGGGGAGGCCGCACCGCCCGCTTCTCCGCCCCTCTCGACGATGGCCCATCCCTTGCTTGCCCTGATCCGGTAGCCGAACGCCGCAGGGTCCACGCGCCATGTCGATACCGGCCAACGCCGACGCTTCCCAGTTGATGCGCATCCGGGCTGAAGAGCTGCTGGAGCGCAAAGGCACGGGTGCGCCCCGGCAGGCGGGGGAACTCGCCGGTCAGTTCGCCGCGATGCTGGAGCAGCTGAACGGCGTCGGCGGCGAGGATGGTGCGTCGGGCCTGATGGCGTCTTCCGCGGCGGGCCCGGTCACCGGAGGCTCGGCGATCGCCCACCGGCTGGGTGTCGGCGCCGTCAGCGTCTTCGCGCAGAGCGGAGGGGATGCGGCGTCCAACGGCCAAAGCGCCGAAGGCCACACCCCCGACATGCCGGCGCCCAACGCCGAGGAGGCCATGCAGGTGGTGCAGAGCGCGCTCCAGGCCGAAAGCGCGCCGAACTTCCGCTGGCTGACCACGCTGCTGACCCAGGGCGTTCCCGACCGCATGAAGACGGGATCGGCCCAGTAACGGCTCAGCCCAGTAACGGCTCAACCCAATAACGGCCGGCTGCCGGCTCAGCGAACCTCCAGCCGGCGTTCCAGCGTGACCACCGTCTTGCCGTCGCGGGTCAGCGTCACGATGCCCTGGTACGGGCCCTTGGGCCATCCCGACGCCGGGCGCTTCAGCCCCTGATAGGCGAACCACGCCGCCTTGTCCCCGGTGATGGCCTTGCTGTTGTCGAACAGGGCCCGGCCGTCGCCGTCGAGGATGCGGATTCGCTGGGTGTCGCCGTCGCGGACGCCCATGATGTCGGACCACAGAACCAGCAGGGGCGAGTCCGGTTTCAGCGTCTCCCCGGCGAACTCGCCGTGGCGGGCCGGTTCGGCTTCCGGAACGCGGCTGGTGGCGAAGCCGGCGCTGAGGCCGGCGGTCGGGCGGTAGGCCAGCGCCTTGGCCGTGGCGGCGTCCCACAGCGGCTTCATGGCCTGGCCGCAGGCGGTGAAGGGTTGCTGGCCGACGAAGGGGTCGACGACCGCGCCGTTGTGGCGCACGCCGAAATGCAGATGGGGGAACTCGGTCAGGCCCGACAGCCCGACGTCTCCCAGCCGTTGCCCGGCCTCTACACGCTGGCCTGGGGTGACCGCGACGCTGCCGCGCTTCATGTGCAGGTAGGCGGTCTGCCAGCCGTCGCCATGCTCGATGATGACGGCGTTGCCGCCCCCGACCTTCATCACCGTGTCGCGACCGATGACGTTGACGTTCACGTCCTCCATGCCGTCGCGCACCCGCAGGACGGTTCCTGCGGCCGCGGCCAGCACGGCGACGCCCTTGTCCATGGCCGTGTAGTCGGGCAGGCGGAAATCCGTGCCGTCATGGCCGTCGTAGCTCAGCCGTCCGCAGGCATGGTCGCGCCAGCCGGGGCCGGGATCCTCATCGACGTAATTCTGGACGAAGCAGGTCTCTCCGATCCGGCAGTCGATCGGCGACCCGAAGGCCGGCGGTGCCGCGGCGGCGGGGCCGGCGAAGGCCAGCGCGCCCATAAGGAGGCTTGCGGAGAAGGCGGTGGCGAGCGCGGCGCGGATCATGCGGGCTTCCCTGGGACGAGGGGCGGGTCGGCCAGGGCAGGGTGAGGGAAGCCCGGCTCCGACGCAATCGTGAGGAAGCCATACGCCGGCCGGCCAGAGCCCATCAGCCGGCGATCAGCACCGCGAGCACTTCGGAGGCGAGGATCGTTGGCTTGATCGGTTTGCGGACCATTCGGGCGACGCCCAGCTTGGTCAGCGCCTGCATGGTCAGTTCCGGCGGCACCCGCTCGTCGATTCCGGACAGGACGATGATCCGCAGGTCCGGGCGCAGGTTCTTGGCCACTTGGATGACCTCGAAGCCGTCATGCTCCGGCATGATGAGGTCGGTGACCAGAAGGTCGAACTCATGGAAGGTCAATGACTCGATGGCCGCCCGCGCGTCGGTGCAGCCGGTCACGGTGTTGCCTTCCTTCTCCAGAATCTTGGTGACGATGCTGAGGGATACCGGGTCGTCATCGACGACAAGGATGTCGGCCATCGGAGTCTGCCCTCACGTGAATTGGTGATTGGGTTCGGGGTTGGCCGATCTGAATAAGGCCGGGGTGGTTTATGCCCCGTTTATGCAGGGGCGGCCATGCGTCCCGGGCACGGCACCCTACACTCGCGCCCGCACGGCGTTGACTTGGCGTTCCGTGCGCGTAAACTGGGGGCGCCTTCACGGAGAAGGCGCCGGTTGCCCAGCACGGGGGCCGGCGGATTGGGTCATATCGCTTTCAAGAGGATGTGACATGAGCACCGCATTGGCACTGACCACGCCCTTTCCCGGCGAGTCGCTGTCCCGCTACATCGAGCAGGTCCACCGCTTCCCCGTTCTGGGCGCGGAGGAGGAGTATGTGTTGGCCACCGCATGGCGCCAGCATGGCGACATGGAGGCGGCCCGCAAGCTGGTGACCAGCCATCTGCGTCTGGTCGTCAAGATCGCCACCGGCTTCCGCGGCTACGGCCTGCCGATGACCGATCTGGTCGGCGAGGGCAACATCGGCCTGATGACCGCCGTCCGCAAATTCGAACCGGACCGCGGCTTCCGCCTGTCCACCTACGCGATGTGGTGGATCAAGGCGTCCATCCAGGAATACATCCTGCGCTCCTGGAGCCTTGTGAAGCTGGGCACCACCGGCGCCCAGAAGAAGCTCTTCTTCGGCCTGTCCCGCCTGAAGCGCAAGCTGGGCGAGTTCGGCAACGGCGACCTGAAGCCGGAAAGCGTGTCCCGGATCGCCCAGGAACTCGACGTGCCGGAAAGCGACGTGGTGGCGGTGAACCGCCGCTTCGTTCAGCCGGTCGCCTCGCTGAACGCGCCGCTCTCCGCCGGGGAGGGGACCGCGGAGATGCAGGACTTCCTGCCCGACGAGCGCCTGAACGCCGAGGACAGCCTGCTGGAGCGTGACGAGGCGATGCACCGCAGCGCCATGCTGCGCGACGCGATGGCGGTGTTGAAGGACCGCGAGCGCGACATCCTGACCGCCCGCCGCCTCAGCCCCTCGCCGAAGACGCTGGAGGATCTGGCCGCCATCTACGGCGTCAGCCGCGAACGCATCCGCCAGATCGAGGAGCGTGCCTTCCAGAAGCTGTCGCAGCGGGTGCGGGAACTCGCCGCAGCGGCTTGAGGGGGCGGCGCGAAGGGAGGCACATTGCCTCCCAATCCTCCCTGGTGTATATCGAAGGGCGTATATCCTGGAGGGTTGGTTCCCGTCCTCGGGGCCGTTCCGCCGGGTGAGACGGGGCGGCGTTCTCCTGCCTGGAGTTGTGGTACGGGGAGTGGTGGATGCAACAGATGTTGTGATTTCGCCGCAATTTGTTGGAAAATGCTCCGCAAGCCGTCATAATGACAACTCGGTTTCTATGCACCCCTGGGTATCGGGCCTCGTCTCGATCATCCGGGGCGCCTTGGTGAGCGGGTACGGTTTTGTCCAACGTGTCTCCGGCAGAGCATCAGGGGCCTGACAGCCCGCCCACCCCGGCAATGCCGACCACATCGGCGTTTCTGGCATCGCTGGCTGACAGCCTCATGCATCAGGCCTCCTTCGCGTTGGTCTACGCCGACGCCGGGCGGTGCTGCCTGTTCGCCAATTCCGCCTTCGCCATCGCCTTGCGGACGTCACCCGAAGCTTTGGCAGGGCGGTCCCTGGCCGAGTTCGACCATCCGCTGGCGCGCGCGGTCGTGCAGGCGCTGGACCGCTCCGGCCAGACCGGAGAGGCCGCCCCGGTGGATTGCGAGGTCGAACGGGCGGACGGCGGGCGCGGCGTGCTGACCGGCTGCGTCCTTCCCCACCGCACCGGGGACGGGGGCCAAGGCTTCCTGGGGCTGTTTCAGGACGTGACCGATCCGGCCCGCATCGCCGATTTCGTCCTGCGCCGCGATCCCTTCGTGACCACGCTGCTCGACGCGGCGGTGGACGGGGTGGTCGTGGCGGACCGCCATGGGATCATCCGCACGGTCAACCGGTCCTGCCGCGACCTGTTCGGCTATGACGAGGAGGAGTTGATCGGGCGGAACGTCTCCGTCCTGATGCCGTCGCCTTTTTCCCGCGATCACGACAAGTACATCGGCAGCTATCTGGAGACGGAACGCGCCAAGATCATCGGCATCGGGCGCGACGCGCTCGGCCGCCGCAAGGACGGCGCGGTGTTCCCGATCCATCTCAGCGTCGGGCAGGCCCAGCTGGCGCGCGAGGTCGTGTTCGTCGGCATCATCCGCGACATCTCCGAACGGCTGGCGGCGGAGCAGCGGGCGACCTATCTCGCCCGGCACGACCCGCTGACCGGCGTTCTGACCCGCACCGCCTTCCTAGAGGAGTGCGAGGCCGTGCTCGCCGCGCCCTTTCCCGGTCAGGAAGGGGGTCTGTTTGCGCTCTACGCGCTCGACGTCGATCAGTTCAGCGACATCAACGAGGCGTTCGGCTTCCATGTCGGCGACGCCGCGCTGAAGGCGATGGTCAGCCGCGTGACCGAGGTGCTGCCGCAGCAGACCTACGTCTGCCGCATCGCCGCCGACGAATTCGCCGCCCTGTCCCGCGTGGAGAGCGCGGAGCAGGCGGAGACGATGGCCGATCTGCTGCACGACCGGCTGACCGCCTCCATCTACGCCGACCGCCATTGGGTGCGGCTGCGCCTGTCCATCGGCGCCGCGGTGCAGGACGCCGATATCCGCACGCTGGAGGAGCTGAACGCCAAGGCCAAGCTGGCGCTTCAGGCGGCCCAGCACAACGGCGGCAACACCGTCTGCTTCTACACGCCGGAGATGGCCGCGGCGGCGACCCGGCGCATGTTCCTGACCATGCATCTCGCCCATGCCATCGAGCGGAACGAGCTGCACATGGCCTACCAACCCATCGTGGAGGCCCGCTCCGGCCGGATCGTGGGGGCGGAGGCGCTGCTGCGCTGGAACCAGCACACGCTGGGTCCGGTCTCCCCCGGCGAGTTCATTCCGGTCGCCGAGGAAAGCGGCCTGATCGTCCCCATCACCGACTGGGTGCTGACCGCGGTCGTCGAGCAGATGGCCGTGTGGGCGGAGGCGGGTACCCTGCCCAACCAGATCTTCATCAACATCTCCGGCCCGCAGTTTCTGCGCGGCAACCTCAGCTCCCGTCTCGAGGATCTGCTGGGCTGCCATCCGGAGTTGCGCGGACGGCTGGGGCTGGAGATCACCGAGCAGGCGGCGGTGCGCGATCTGAAGGCCGCCGTGCAGACCCTGACGGAGTTGGAGGCCATTGACGTCCAGGTGGCTATCGACGATTTCGGGTCGGGCTATTCGTCGCTCAGCTATGTGCAGCAGCTTCCGGTGTCGAAGCTGAAAATCGACCGCGCCTTCATGGAAGACATCCCGGACAACCTGAAGAACGGGGCGCTGGTCCGCGCCGCGGTCGGCATGGCGCACGGCCTCGGCCTCGTCACGGTGGCCGAAGGGGTCGAGACGGAGGAGCAGCGGGACTTCCTGGTCTCCGTTGGCTGCGACCTCCTGCAAGGCTACTTGTTCGGCCGCCCGGCCGCCCCGGATGCCTTCGCGGCGATGGTCCGCGCCCAGCAGCCCGCGATGGCCTGAGCGTCCGGCGGAAGAGGCCGGACGGGTTTCACCCTTCCAGCCGTTCCGGCTCCTTTCCGGCCAAGGCGGGCGCCTCGATGGCGCGGGCGGGCAGGCGCTCGCGGCGGGTTTCCCGACGCTGCCAACGGCGGAAGGAGCGTTTCGACCACCAGGACAGGATCGTCTGCCAAAGCCGTTCCGGCCCCTGGAACAGCGGCACGCGGGGCTTGTCCAACGCCGACGGCTCCAGCGCGAGGCCGACCGAGGTGATCTGCCCGTCCTGCATGTCGCGGACGATCAACTCCACCCCGCCCATCCGCATCCGATCGCCCAGTTCGCAGGCGCCGCCGAACTCGTTGCGCAGCAGGTCGCGCAGCGACCGCTGGGCGTTGGCCAGCGACAGGGGCAGGCCGTACATCTCGGCGATCTGCTCCACGGTTGCGTCGGGGTTCAGCGCCAGATCGCCGTAGAAGGCTCGGTCGTCCTGATCCAGCGGCCGGCTCTCGGCGAACAGCTTGTCGATCAGCGGCAGTTGGCTGGGCGGGGTGAACAGGTAGACCATGTCCCCGGCCTGGAGCGTCCGCGCCTTGTGCAGCGGCACCACGCGCCCGTCGCGGATGACCAGGGAGGGGCGGGCGAAGCGTGGCGTGCGCTGGCCGCGGGCGGCGGGGCTCTTGGGATGGACGGTGTAGGCGACCATCTCCTGGTCGGCCCCGCCGGGCAGTTCCAACTCGAACCGTTCGACCGGGCCGCGCCGCGGCGGGACGATCAGCTTCAGCCAGCGCGCCATCGGGCCGATCGTCCAGCCCTGCACCGCCAGCGACACGATCACCACCAGGAAGGCCGTGTTGAAGATCACCTGACCGCCCGGCAACTGGCCCAGGATCGGCACCAGCGCCAGCAGCATCGACACCGCGCCGCGCAACCCGACCCAGGCCATGAAGGTCTTCTCGTTGGCCGAGAAGCGGAAGGGCAGCAGGCACAACCACACCGCCAGTGGCCGCGCCAGCAGGATCAGCAGGACGGCCAGGGCCAGGGCGGGCAGGGCGATCGCTCCGAAGTCGTGCGGGGTGGCGAACAGGCCCAGCATGACGAACATGACGATCTGGCTGAGCCAGGTCAGGCCCGAATGGAACTGGCGTAGGCCCAGCGCCCCGCGCAGCTTGACGTTGCCGGCGACGAGGCCAGCGGCATAGACCGCCAGGAAGCCGCTGCCCCCCAGCTCGTTCGTACCGGCGAACAGGAACAGGGCGAAGGCCAGGGTGACCACCGGGTTGAGGCCGGGGTCGAGACGGGCCTTGTTGATGAAGGCGGCCAGCCCGGCCCCGCCCAGCACGCCCAGAACCGCCCCGCCGGCGATCTGCTTGACCAGGAAGCCAGCCAGCTCCAGCGGCGTTCCCCAGCCGTGCAGCGCCGCCTCCACCAGCATCGCGGTCAGCAGGATGGCCGTCGGGTCGTTGCTGCCGGACTCGATCTCCAGCGTCGAGCGCACGCGGTCGCGGATGGTGATGCCGCCGACCCGCAGCAGGAAGAACACCGCCGCCGCGTCGGTGGAACTGACCGCCGCGCCGACCAGGAAGGATTCAATCCAGGGCAGGCCCAGCAGAAAATGCGCGGCGACGCCGATGACCGCGGAGGTGATGGCGACCCCGAAGGTGGCGAGGCTGAGCGCCGGCCAGGCGGCGGCGCGGTAGCTCGACAGCTTGGTGTCCAGGCCGCTTTCGAAGAGGATCACGGCGAGCGCGATGGAGCCGATCAAAAAGGCGCTGTCCGCGTCGTTGAAGCTGATGCCTCCGATGCCGTCGATCCCGGCGAACAGCCCGACGCCCAGGAAGATCAGCAGCAGCGGTGTGCCGATCCGCAGCGCCAGATAGCTGGTCAGGATGCTGACGATCAGCAGCGACGACCCGATCAGGATGATGGTGCTCGCTGTCTCCATAGTCCTCGCGCCGGGAAGGGAGTGATGCCGCCTTTGCGGTCATCCGATTTTGGCAATTCTTGGGCGCGAGTGCAACGCAGCGGCCAAAATTTCCCAATGTTCCTAAAATAATACAGAAATGTCTCCCGCAATGCAGCATTGCGGCGGGCTACAATCCTTCCGGGTTAATGCAACGGGCGAGGGGCATTTCATGTTTCGTACACGGCGTATTCCGACACCACCCCTCGCAGCCCTGATCCTTGTCCTGTCCTCCGCCACGGCGACGGCGGGAGCCTTGCCGGACCTGGACCGCACGGCGGCGGGCGGCGGTGCCACGCCGATCCGGTTCGACAAGAAGGCGATCGATCTCGGCGGTTGGGGCGCCCTGGAGGTCGGCCAGACGGAAAGCGCGTCGCGCCGGATGGTGGTGACCACGCCGGTGCGCGACCAATGGTTCTCCGACCCGGTTTTCATGAACGACGGCGCCTTCGGCGGGCCGGACGCGCGGGCGACTTATTATTCGCCGCGCCTGCACGGCTTCAACATCGGCCTCGGCTACACCCCTGTCCGCACGGAACTGGGCGCGGCCGATCCGCTCGCCCGCCATGTGGTGGAAGGCGTGGTGCGGCACGACGGCCGGCTGGGCAAGGCCCGGCTGCGCATCACCGCGGGGGCGGGCAAGGCCGCTGTCGCCAAGGACCGCGGCACGCCCCGCCGGTCCTGGGTGGTCGGCGGGCAGGTCACGCTGCCCGGCGTCACGGTCGGTGCCGGCTATCGCGAGCAGTCACCCGACGACGGCGCGGCGCGGCGGACGCTCAACGCCGGCCTTTATCTGGAGCAGGGCACGCCGGTTCGGGGCTGGACGGTGATGGGGCGGCTGGCCCACAGCCAGGTCGGCGCCGAGGCGCCGCAGGAGGCTTGGTCCACGGGCCTGCGGTTCCGCATGTCGCCGAAGGTCAGCGTCACCGCCGATCTGGGCACCATGACCTACAGCGGAGACCCGTCCGACAGCACGATGCTGCGCGTCGGAACCCGCGTTCTGTTCTGAAACGGTGCCCGAACGGGCCTGGTATCCCTCTTTCGTCCTTATCCAAGGGTGGATTCCCGACGGAATCGCGATGTCGTGGAAGCAAATCGCCCTCTCGCCTGTTTATAGGGGCGAGAAGCACCACAAGGAGGGTTTGGATATGTCTCGTTTGCGCCTGATCGGGACCGCCATTGCGCTGTTGACGCTCGCGGCCTGTTCGACCGGCGGGGTGGTTGGCGGCACGGCTGGCGCCGCGGGCGGCTACGCGGTGGACGGCAAGCGTGGCGCCATCATCGGTGGCCTGGGCGGCGCCGCGCTGGGCACGGCTCTGGATCGCTGACCGGACGCAACGGGTACATCCGTTGCCGATTGCGACAAGCGCGTCGCGCCGACCGGGCGCGGCGCGCTTTCGTTTTTTCAGGCGCGCCATTCCTTGCGCAGGATGGCGTACTGCATCGTGTTCTCGAAGACGGGATGTCCGTCGCCATCCGTCTTGAAGGATATGAATTCCACGAACAGCCCTTCCTTCCTCATGCCAAGCCGTTCGCACAGGCGCTGCGACGCGACGTTGGTCTCCTCGACATAGGCGTAGAGGCGGCGGGCCTGCTTCACCGTGAACAGATGGTCGAAGAGGGCGCGCGCGGCCTCCGCGGCGTATCCGGCCCCGGCAAAATCCGCGTTGAAGTTCCAGCCGACGGTGTGGGTGTCCGGCGGTTCGGGCACCTGGAACACGTCGCCGATCACCCGGCCGGTGCTGCGCAGGCACACGGCGATGTGCTCGTCGCTTCGGCTGCGCGTTTCCACCTCGGCGGCGGCCGCGTCGAGGTCGTCCAGCTTGAGCGAGAGGAAGCAGCTTGCCCGGGGGTGACGCAGATAGGCGAACAGGTCGGGCGCATCCCCCTCCCGGAAGGGCCTCAGGATCAGGCGGTCGGTGGTGATGGGGTCCATGCGTCGTCTCAGCGGAAGGGGCCGGAACCGGAAGCCGGCAGATCATGAGCCGGTCAATTTTGCCGCCCGGCACATCGGAGCCCCCAGGCATCCCACTTATGCGGTTGATTGCCAAGCATATTTAAAGTTGCACAAAACTTGCTTGCTGGATCTCCAACCCATCGGTCACGAGAAACCGTCATGCAAATCGGCAGCTATTTAACCGAGGTCTCCCGCGTCGTCGCCAAGTTCACGGCGCAGAACGAGAAGACCGAACCGGAGAAGGAGGCGAGCGGCGTCAGCGCCGCCGACGCCTTCCTCAAGGAGGCGCGTAAATCACCGGCCCAACGCATCCGGGACCAGATTCTCGCCCGCATGAAGCTGGACGAGGAGTCCCTCGCCTCCATGCCGGCGGAGAAGCGCGCCGCGGTCGAGAAGCAGATCGCCGAGGAGCTGAAGCGCCAGTTGTCCGGCGAGAAGGACCGGCGCGGCGCGGCGGTCGACTTGACCGCCTGACACCGCTCATACAGGGGGCGCGTAGCCGAACACCCTCAACGCGTCCTGAAGGTCGGGGAGGACGCGCTCGACCGCCGCCTCCCCCTCGCGGATGCAGTCCTCCGCCCGGTCGAACTCCGACAGGCCGATGTGCCCCAGCCGCGGCGTGATGTGCACGTCCGGCGGCTCGCCGGCCAGACGGGACCGCGCGATGCGGTCGGTGACGATGCCCAGCGAGGAGACCATGACGCCGAACAGGCTCGGCCCCTCGTAATCGCGCCGGAAGATGCGGCGGCTCAGCGCGCCGATGGGCACGCGGAAGCCGGCGCGGGATTTGGACTCGCCATCCGGCTCCTGCTCCTCGTCGATCAGCTTGAGGAGGTCGAATCCCGCCGCGGTCGGCACGGCGGCGCCGGGACGCCGCGACTTGCCGATGATGTCGGCGGCCAGATTGACGGCGATCACCATTTGGGCGCCCAAGGCCCGGCAGGCCGACACCGGCACCGGGTTGACCAGGGCGCCGTCGACCATCCAGCGCCCCTCGAAGCGCACCGGCGGAAAGACCCCGGGCAGGGAGAAGGAGGCGCGCAGCGCGTCCACCAGCGGGCCGTTGCGCATCCACACCTCGTGCCCGGTGACCAGATCGGTGGCGATGGCGGCGAAGGGGCTGGGCAGTTCCTCAATCAGAACGTCGCCCAGATGATGGCGCATCTCGGCGACCAGCCGGTCCCCGCCGATCAGCCCGCCGCCCTGGCGTAGCCGCAGGTCCAGATAGCCGACGATCTTCATCCGGGTCAGGCTGCGCGTCCACTCCTCCAGCGCGTCGAGCTTACCGGCGAGGTGGAGACCGCCGACCAGCGCGCCCACCGAGCTGCCGCAGACGATGTCCGCTTCGATCCCGTAGCGTTCCAGTGCCCGCAGGACGCCGATGTGCGCCCAGCCGCGGGCCACCCCGGCGCCCAGCGCCAGACCGATGCGCGGCCGGTGATGGTGCTGGCCGTAGCGATTGCCGGGACTCTGTCCGTTTCCGCCGTCCGCCGCCATGGCGCCTCCTTTGCACGGGGTGGAGCGCGTTCCGGCCGGTATCGTGCCATCCGTCCGGTTAAGGAAGCTTGATCGGTTCCGCCCCGCCGGACAAGGCCCGCCGGACGGGGCCCGGTGAAGTAAGGCCCGGTGGACAAGCACCGGCGCCATCGGCTAAGCCATCGCGATTGCGCTACAGGAAGACGTGCACGTGAGCAAGAAGAGCGGAGAACGGCTGCGCCTCGACGCGGCGACGGAACGGCTGGTCGGCCGCATGCTGCGGGAATGGGTGCGCCCCTACACCGGCAAGCTGATGGTGTCCTTCCTGCTGATGGCCGTGGTGGCGGCGGCGACCGGCGCCTATCCGCTGCTGATCGACCAAGCGTACTCGATGTTCTCCGAGCAGGACCGCGGCATGCTGCTGGTCATCCCGCTCCTGATCATCGTGGTCACGGCGGTCAAGGCGCTGTCCATGTATTCCCAGACGGTGGTGACCACCGACATCGTGCAGCGGATCATCACCGACGTGCGCCTGTCGATGTTCGACCATCTGCTGCGGTCCGACACCGCGCAGCTTCACGCGGCCCCCACCGGCACGCTGACCTCCCGCTTCATCAGCGACGTCGACCTGATCCGCAACGCCCTGTCGCGGACCCTGACCGGGCTGGTGCGCGATATCCTGACGGTGATCGCGCTGGTCGGGTCGATGTTCTATCTCGACTGGGTGCTGTCGCTGATCGTCTTCCTGATCTACCCGATCGCCGCCATTCCCATCGTGAACATCGGCAAGCGGCTGCGCCGCGTGTCGCGCGACACCCAGGCGCAGATGGGCGACATGACCGCCCTGCTGACGGAAAGCCTGGCCGGCGCCCGCATGGTCAAGACCTACTCGCTGGAGGAATACGAGCGCGCCCGCGCCGCCCGCGCCTTCGAGGACAACTTCGCCCTGACCATGAAGGCGACCCGCGCCCGCTCGCGCATCGATCCGATGATGGAGGTTCTGGGCGGCGCCGCGGTGGCCGGGGTGATCGCCTTCGCCGGCTACCGCATGGCGATGGGCGAGGGCTCGGTCGGGGCCTTCTCCGGCTTCGTCGGCGCGCTCCTGATGGCGGCGCAGCCGGTGCGCGCCATCGGCACGCTGAACGCCGTGCTCCAGGAAGGTCTGGCCGCCGCCCAGCGCATCTTCGAGCTGGTGGACGAGAAGCCGACCATCACCGAGCAGCCCGGCGCGAAGCCCCTGGCGGTGGAGCGCGCCGCCGTGTCCTTGCGCGACGTCCGCTTCGCCTACGAGGAGGGGACGGAGACGCTGAAGGGCATCGACCTGGACGTTCCGGCGGGAGCCACGGTGGCGCTCGTCGGGCGCAGCGGTGCCGGCAAGTCCACCGTCTTCAACCTCATCCCGCGCCTCTACGACGCGACCGGCGGGCAGGTGCTGATCGACGGGCAGGACGTGCGGGCGGTGACGCTGAAGAGCCTGCGCGGCGTCATCTCGCTGGTCAGCCAGGACACGGTGCTGTTCAACGACACGGTGCGCGCCAACATCGCCTTCGGGCGGCTGGACGCCCCCTTCGACGACATCGTGGCCGCCGCGAAGGCCGCCGCCGCGCACGACTTCGTCGCCCGGCTGCCGGAGGGCTACGACACGGTGATCGGCGACCGCGGCGTGAAGCTGTCGGGCGGCGAGCGGCAGCGCCTTGCGCTTGCCCGAGCCTTTCTGAAGGACGCGCCGATCCTGCTGCTCGACGAGGCGACGAGCGCGCTGGACAGCGAGTCCGAGCGGCTGGTGCAGGGGGCGCTGGAACGGCTGACCCAGGGGCGCACGACGCTGGTCATCGCCCATCGGCTGGCCACCGTGCGCAACGCCGACCGGATCGTCGTGATGGAGGGCGGACGCATCCTGGAGCAGGGCACCCACGACGCCCTGATCGCGCAGAACGGCACCTACGCCCGCCTGTGCAAGCTCCAGTTCGGCGAGGACGGCGAGGCCGCCCTCCTGGCCCCTTGATCCGGCAAACCGGAACCGGGTTCAGTCCGCTGCGGGCACCATCTCCACTACGGCGTTGCGCAGCTCGTGGGCAGCGATGGGTTTGTGCAGCAGGGTGTGGCCGCCCGCGCGGGCTTCCGCCAGACGCTCCGGGGCGGTGTCGCCGGTGATGATCGTCGCCGGAACCGGCGTCCTCAAGCGGTCGCACACCGCCCGGATGGCGTCCAGCCCGGTCTTCCCATCGCGCAGGCGGTAATCGGCCAGGATCGCGCTCGGCCATTCCCCGCTCTCGACGTGCTGAACCGCGTCCTCGATGGAGCCCGCCGTCAGCACCCGATAGCCCCAGCCCTCCAGCATCGCCTGCAGGCCGAGGCGGATCAGCGGTTCGTCGTCGATCACCAGGATCAGGCCGCGCCCGTCGCTGGTCACCGGCCGGGCTGCCACCGGTTCGGAGCGGGCGGCGTGGCGGGCGATCAGCGGCACGTCGACGCAGAAGGCGGAGCCGGCTCCCGGCCTGGAGCGCAGGTGAACCTTGTGACCGAGCAGGCGGGCGAGACGGCGCACCACCGCCAGCCCCAGCCCCAGCCCCTTGCTGCGGTCCCGCTCCTGGTTGCCGACCTGGAAGAACTCCTCGAAGATGTCCTCGTGCTTGTCGGGCGGGATGCCGATGCCGGAATCCATCACCTCGATGCGCAGGCGGTCTCCTTGGCGCCGGCAGCCGATCAGCAGACCGCCCCGTTCGGTGTAGCGCAGCGCGTTTTCCACCAGATTGCGCAGGATGCGCATCAGCAGCGCCGGGTCGCTGCGGGTCGTCAGGGCACAGGGAACCACGCGCATCCGCAGCCCCTTCGCCTCCGCCTGGGGAAGGTATTCGGCGCCAAGCTGTTCGATGATCGGGCCGATCGCCAGATCCTGCAATTGCGGAACGATCAGCCCGGCATCCAGCTTGGACACGTCGAGCAGGCTGTCGAGCAGCATGCGCAGCCCGTCCATCGCCTGCCCCATGGAGTCGAGAAGCGGGGTGGCGGGGTGCCCGTCCAGCCGTTCCTCCAGCGCCGACTGGAACAGCATCATCGCCTGCACCGGCTGCCGCAGGTCGTGGCTCGCGGCGGCAAGGAACTTGGACTTCGCGACGTTGGCGCGATCGGCCTCGGCCTTCGAGGCGCGCAGGGCGTCCTCGGTGCGGCGGCGTTCGGTGATGTTGCGGACGATCCCGGTGAAATAGCGGCGCTTCCCGGCGGTCCATTCGGTGACCGCCAGCTCGATCGGGAAGATCGAACCGTCCTTGTGCCGTCCTTCGACCTCGCGCCCGATGCCGATGATCTTCCGCTCACCCGTGCGCTGGTAGGCCTGCAGGTAGCCGTCATGGGCGGAGTGGTAGGGCTCCGGCATCAGGATGCGGATGTTCCGGCCGACCGCTTCGCCGGCCTCGTAGCCGAAGATGCGCTCCGCCGCCGGGTTGAAGCTCTGGATCGTGCCGGTCTCGTCGATGACCAGCATGGCGTCCACCGCGGTCTGCACGATGGCGCGGTGGCGGGCCTCGCTTTCCGCCAGCGCCGCCTCGCGCCGCCGGATGAGGTCCGCGGCGTTGCGGATGGCGCGGCCGACCGCCTCGATCTCGGCCACCCCGCCGTCGGGCGGTGAAACCGGGTGTCCGGCGCCCAACGCCTCGGCCGCTCCGGCCAGTTGGGAGACGGAGCGCGTAAGGCGCCGTCCGAGCAGAATTGCCGCCCCGATGCCGATCAGCAGAAGAACGATGCCGCCACCAGTGAAGAGCAGGAGGGCGTGGCGCGCCGGGGAGGCCACCAGGGTCGTGGGGACGCTGGTCGCGACCACCCAGCCGAAGGTCCGCGACCGGCTGTAGGCCTGGATCGCCTCCACATTCTCCAGATTGACGGCGCGGTGGATTCCGTCCGGCACCTGCCTCATTCGTGTCCACAGCGAGGCGGGAAGCCGTTTGCCGACGAGTTGTTCGGTCAGATGCGACCGGGCGATGACGACGCCCTGCTGATCGATCACCTCGGCCTGCCAACCCGCCGGGATGCGCTCCGGCGACACGATGGCCTGAAGCCGTTCCTGGGGAATGTTCAAGCTCAGCAGGTAGCGGATCTGGCCGTCGCGGATCACCGGGGCGACCACCGCAAGAATTGGTGCCTGGCTCACGTCGCCGGTGAAGAGGCCGGTGACCTGTGGCCGCCCCGTGTCGATCACCCGCTGGTCGGCTTCGAGCACGGTGCTGTCCGGGAGGTCCGCCCCCCAGGGCGCGCGGCTGTTGACCCGTTGCCGGCCTTGCAGGTCGCGGAGGACCACGTTGGTGCCCAGCCGATCCCGCACGCCGATGGCTTGCCGGTAGAAGGCGGCCAGATCATCCGTCGTCAGGCTTTCCGACGTGGACAGCACCTCGGCGGCGGCGATCTGGCGGTTCACCTCGCGTTCCACATCCTCGGCCAGTAGGCGCGTCCGGTCGAGCACGAGCTGCTCCGTCTGCTGGGCCTGCGCATCGACGTTGCGGATGAGGAGGGACACCGAGAAAAGGACCAGCGGGACCGCAACCGCCATGACCAGAAGGATGAGCCAGCCCCGCACCCGTTGCGGCCGCATCCGCAAAGCCGGCCGCCGAATCGGCTGCCGCAGGGTCTCGGTGGTGGGAATCATCGAATCGACCGGCGTTCAAACACAACCTTGCGCCGCATCGCCTGGGGAAATCGGCTGATCGAGGCGTTTCCGGTCCGAACGTACCGAGGCATTTCGCAGACCATTCCAGAGGCAACCGGTTGTGGGCATCTCTGAACCAGACTGTATCATATCGCGCAATAATTGGTTGATAATCCATCCATCGATTCATGGGAGAGCATCCGGAGGGCGCCTCAACACACGACGCGTTTTCCCCGGATCGCGCCGGTGCGCGTCCAGCGGACCCGGTTGGCGCTCAGGCCGATCCGGTCTATGGTCCCGTCTCATGGAACCAGCCCTCGACGACGCGATCCGCCTGCACAAATCCGGCAACCATGCGGGGGCGGAGCCGCTCTATCGCGCTGTTCTGGACCGCGATCCGGCGAATCGCGGTGCGCTGCAGATGCTGGCGATGCTTCTGGTGCAGACGGGGCGTCCGGCCGAGGCCGTCGGCCATTTCCAGACCATCCTGCGGCTGGAGCCCGGCGGCGTCGCCGGCTACAGCAATCTTGCCGCCGCCCTGCGCCTGGCCGGGCAGGGCGCGGAGGCCATCGCCTGCCTGCATCGGGCGCTGGCCCTCGACCCGGCCCACGCCGCCTCCTGGTTCAATCTCGGCAATGGATTGAAGCAGCTGGAGAAGGCGGCCGGCGCGGCGCGGAGCTACCAGCGGACCCTGGCGGTCGAGCCCGGCCACGCCGGGGCGGCGGGCAACCGGAAGACGCTGCGCGACCAATGGGGGCCACGCCTGGACGAGGCCGAGCGGCAGGCCGCGGCGGCGCGCCACCCCTTGGCGGACGCCGATGCCCGCGCGGCGGCGGCGGAGGCACTGGAGGCGGTTGGCGACGCGGCGGCGGCGGAAACGATGGCGCGGGCGGCCTTGGATCGCGATGACCGGAATCATCGGGCCAACCGGCTGCTGGGGCGCCTGCTGCTGGAGCGCAGCGGGGCGATGGATGTGCGGAGCGGAAAGCCCTTCGCGGTCGACCGGTCGCTGGTGGAGGAGGCCATCGGCGCCCTGCGCCGGGCCGTCGCCGTCCGTCCCGACGACGACGAGGCCGACTGGCTGCACGTCGCCGCCGTGGCGACGCTGGTGCAGGTGGGCATGGCGTCCGAGGCGGTGCTGCGCGACGGGGCGCGGGCCGCCTGGGCCCGCCTGCGGCGCCATCTCAAGGACACGGTTGCGGCGTCGGTCATCGGCTTCCACGTCTACCGCCGGGACCGGCTCGTCCTCGCCTCCTGGCTGAGCCAGCGCTTCCGCCGGCGCTTCACCGCGGCGGAGGTCGCGCGGGAGCATGAGCTGGGCCTGTGGACCATGCTGCGCGCCGACGATGCCTTCTTCCGCGCCCTGCCGCCGGTCGACGCGGTGCTGGAGAGCATGGCGCCCCTGGAGTGGCGCATCGAGCCGGCGCCGGGACCGGCCGGGGAACCGGCCACGGAACCAGCGGTCTTCTTCTGCTGCGACGACGTCTATTTTCGCCGGTTCGCCCCGGCGCTGCTGGAGTCCTTGGCAGAGCGGATGCCGGGCGCCACGGTCGCTGTCCATGTAGTGGCCCCGTCGCCGGAGACGGAGCAGGCCATGGCGCACTGGCGGACGGACGGACGGCTGAGGGTCGGCTTCTCGCTGGACCGGCCGGAGATGTCGGGATGGGCCGACGTCAAGCGCGTCACCTATTACGCCTCCGCCCGCTTCATCCGCGCCTTGCAGTGGCTGCGCCGGCTGGACCGCCCGCTGATGGTGATCGACACCGACGCGCGCGTCGCCCAGGACCTGCGGGCCTTGAGCGTGGAGATGGCGGGCCACGACGTCGGGTTCCTCGTCGACGGGCGCCGCCGCGGACCGTCGCGGGAAATCACCGTCTGCTTCAACGTCTACAACAACACGCCGGGCGGCGACCGTTTCCTGTCGCTGCTCGGCGCCTACATCGGGCATTTCCTGGCGGGGGCGGAGGTCTATTGGATGCTGGACCAGATGGCCCATTACGCGGTGCTCGACTGGCTGAACCGGCATGAGCCGATCCGCGTGCGCCGCTTCGACTTCCTGAACTTCCCCTACTGCCACTTCGTCGGGGCGAAGTGACGCGCCGTCCGCGTCACTCCCGCCCGAGAACCCGGTCGACCACCGTATCGGCCCATTCGCGGGAGCGGAAGCTGGCCTTGGCCTCCACCGGGTCGTAGACGCGCTCCACCCAGTCCCAGAAGGCGGTCGGGCGCTTCTCGTTGTAGGCGGCGTACAGCTCGAAGAAATAGTCGAGGATGCCGGTCTTCGCCTGCTTGAAGTGGCCGTATTTCCAGTGAAGCTGCTTGGTCGCCCGCTCCAGCGGCACGCCCTCGTGGATGAAGAGATAGAGCGCCGACATGAAACCGGCGCGGTCCGCCCCCGACTTGCAGTGCAGAAGCGCCGGATACTGCATGGTCGCGAACAGGTCGCGGGCCTTCAGCAGAGTCTCCTTCTTCGGCATGTCGCGGGAGTTGACGGGAAAGTCCACCAGCGTCAGCCCGGCCGCCCGGCAGGCCTCCGCCTCCAGGATGTAGGAGGCGCAATCGCGGCTGCCGCGCAGGTTCAGGATGGTCTTGATGCCGCGCCGCGCCGCTTCCCGGATGTGGGAGGGGGAGGGCTGGCTCGCCCGGTACATGTTGGGGGAGATGCGGTAGGTGTTCGAATAGACCAGCCGGAAGCAGGCATGGTCGATGAACACGCTTTCGAAATGTCCGAGCGCCCGTTGCAGCGGGGAGATCATGCGCCCGCGCGCCCGCTTGATCCCGTCGGCCAGAGCGGTGGTCGTATAACGGCGCAACATCTTCCGGGTGGTGGCCACGCAAGCAGTCTCCAAATCGACAAGGCCGCCAAGATAGGCACACTTTGCGTGGCGTCAAGGCCGCCGCGCCGCTGGGCAGTGCGGCGCTTTGGTCATCCGGCCCGCAGGACGCGCCCGTAGATGTCGTACCGCGCGGCGAGCGACAGCACGATCTCCATGTAGAGATTGATCAGGCCGTTGGCGTAGAAGGCCGGGCAGCCGGTGTAATGGCGCTCTCCCGGCTGGGCGGTCGGCTCGATCAGGTCGGCGTTCAGGACGATCATGCCGCCCGGCGCCTCCGCGTCATAGACGAAGGCGGTCTGGTGGCGGGGCAGGGGGTGGATGGCCTGATGGTCGTCGGCCTCGATGTGGCCGGCCCCCATGAACTGGCACAGCATGCCCAGGCTGCCCATGGCGAGCGGCAGCACCTGCTTCAGGCTGCGGCGCGACAGGTCGTCGTATTCGGTCGGGGTCAGGCCGGGCTTCAGCATCGGCGCGGACTCGCACAGGTTCCAGCAGACGTGGAGCGCCGTGTGGCTGCCCGTCTTGGTGATCGACAGCATGTCGTAGCCGGACGGCGCGTGCAGCACCGACGCCTCCAGCGTGTTGGCGAGGACGAAGCCGGCCGCGGCGAGCGGGGTGATGGCGCCCTCCGCCCGGCAGCGCTCCTCCTCCAGCGTCACCTTGATCGCCCAATCCTTGATGATGGCGTCCAGCAGGTGGCACACGCTGTCGCGCAGGAAGCCGATCAGCGTCTCCGCCGGGGCGGCCTCCAGCCCGGCGGTGTCGGCCACGTCCAGCCCGTGCGGCGAGTCCGGCGGGTTGCACAGCAGCAGATGGCCGTCGGCGTCCAGCGGCATCCGGTTGGTGATGTGGTCGCGCAGGTCGTTGTAGAGGAAGGCCAGCAGCGTGTTGATCGCGACCTTCTCGTAATCCTCCTTGCGGGTGTCCGCATGGGCCGGGCAATGGCCGGCGAGGCGCTGAAGCTCCTCGGCGAAGAGGTAGTTCGGGTCCTCGGTGATGCGGTGCAGGATCGGCGCGAGGTTGATCCGGGTCATCCCGGCCTCCTCATGCGCGGCGAGATAGGTCAGTGCGAAGTCGTTGGAGCGGGCCATGATGGGGCGTCAATCTCGTGAATGAGGACGGTCAGCGGTCGCGAAGCCGGTCGTAGACGCCGTAGTCCATGGCGATGCTGGCCACGATGTCGAGATACAGTTTGATGAAGCCGGGCGTGTAGAAGGCCGGGCAGCCGGTGTAGTGCCGCTCCTCGGGCTTGGCGAAGCGGGTGATCGGTTCCGGGTTCAGGCAGATCAGCCCGGCCTCGTCGAGGACGAAGGCCGTCTGGTCCTTGGGCAGCAGATGGATGGCGAGGCCGTCGTGGGGCTCGATCCCCGACGCCTCCATGTAATGGACCAGCATGCCCAGGCTGGCCATCGACAGCGGCACCACCTGCTTCAGGCTGCGCCGGACGAGGTCGTCGTAAGCCGTCGCGTCCTTGTCCGGAAGCAGCAGGGGGGCGGCCTCCACCATGGCCCAGCAGATGTGGATGGCGGTGTGGCTGCCGGTCTTGGTGATCGACAGCATGTCGTAGCCGGCGCGCTGGTAGAGCGGCGAGTCCTCCAGCGTCGTGCGCAGGATGAAGGTCGCGGCGGCGGCGGCGGAGATCTCGCCCGTGCCCTGGGCGCGGTAATGCTCCTCCTCCGTCAGCAGGTCGGCGGCCCAGCCGGTGATGAGGCCGTCCAGCAGATGGCAGGTGGCGTCGCGCAGGACCGAGGCCATGACGTCGAGCGGGGCCGCCGCCATCGCCGCGCGGTCGGCCGGGTTGATGCCGTGGGGGGAGCGCGGCGGGATCGGCAGCATCACCTGCCCGCGCTCGTCCAGCGGCAGCTTGGACGCCACATGGTCGCGCAGCCGTTCGAACAGATAGGCCAGCAGCGTGTTGACCGTCACCTTGTCCGCGTCGTCGGCGTTGGGGGCGGCGTGCATGGGGCACTGGCCGCCGCCGCGCCGCAACTCCTCGCTGAACAGGAAGGCCGGCTCCTTCTGGATGGTCTGGAGGATGTGGGCGATCGAGACGCGCTCCAGCCCGGCATCGGCGTGAGCCTTGATGAAGCTGCTGGCGAAATCGTTGGAACGGGACATCGTGGCCTTGCCGGAACGGAGTAATCCCGTTCAGCCTAGGGCGAGTGGCGGGGCCGTTGCAACGGCAACCTCTGTGACCGGTTGCCGCTTCTCCGTTGAAATGTGCGGTTTTACCCCTCGGGAACCAGCCAGTCGACGGTGCAGCCGCCACCGGTGGCGGGCAGGGCGGCGTGCAGCGCCGGCAGCATGGCGCGCAGCGTGTCGTCCAGCGTCCAGGGCGGGTTGACGATCAGCAGCCCGGACCCGTTCAGCCGGAGGTGGGTGTCCTCCGGGTGCCACGTCAGCTCGACTGTCAGGATCTTACGGATGCCGGTGTTCTCCACCGCTTCCTGGAAGCGCCAGACGGCGGCACGTTCCTTGATCGGGTACCACAGGGCGTAGATGCCGGTGGACCAGCGCTTGTGCGCCGCCTTCAGCCCCTCGGCCATGCGGGCGAACTCGTCCGGCTGCTCGAAGGGCGGATCGATCAGCACGAGGCCCCGCTTCTCCCGCGGCGGCAGATGGGCCTTCAGCGCCTGATAGGCGTCGGTCTTGAAGGTCGAGACCTGACGGTCCCCGGCGAACTCCGCCTTCAGCGTCTGCCAGTCGTCGGGGTGAAGCTCGTTGAGGAGGAGCCTGTCGTGCTCGCGCAGCAGCGCCCGGGCCAGCCGCGGCGATCCGGGGTACCAGCGCAGCCGCCCGTCCGGGTTCAGCGCGTTCACCGCGTCAAGATAGGGCTCCAGCGCCGGGTGCGGCGCCGGCTGGCCGAACAGCCGTCCGATTCCCTCCTGGAACTCCAGCGTCTTGCGCGCCGGTTCGGAGTCCAGGTCGTAGCGCCCGATGCCGGCGTGGGCGTCGAGCACGCAGAAGGGCGCCGGCTTGGCGCGCAAATGATCGATGATCAGCGCCAGAACGGCGTGCTTCATCACATCGGCGGGGTTGCCGGCGTGGAAAATGTGACGGTAGTTCATGGGGCAGGGATTTAGCCCATCGGGGCGTTCCGCGCCATCCCCTCCAAACGCTCTCCGCGAGCGGTTGCCAAATCAGTCGGCTGCCAAATCAGTCCAGAGAAGCGACCTGCTGGGCGTTGCGGAAGGTGCGGCGGGTGCTCGGCGCGATGCTGGCGGGCTCGGAGTCGCCGCAGCGGGCGGATTCCAGCAGCTTGGCGCTCTTTGGGTCCAGTTCGTTCAGGTGCTGCCAGATCTTGCAGATGTAGTTCTGGGCCTGACGGGTGGAACCGCCGTTATAGCGGGCGACGGCGGTCTTCCAGCTTCCCTGCTCGCCATGAAGGCGAAGGAGGAGGCGACCGGCGTAATAGACGTTCTCGCGGGGGTCGACGATCCGCTCCACCGGCTGGAATTCGCCGCGGTGAGTGCCCAGCGAAATCTGCATGCAGCCGACATAGACGTTCTGGCGGATCTGGCCGCGCTTGTCGCGGAGATGCCGGGCGGCGTCGTTGGCGTTGCGGGCGTAGACGGGACGGCCTTCCACGCTCATCGCGAAGGGGGTCGGAGCGCCGTCCTGGCCGCTTTCCACCAGGGCGATGGCGACGAGAAGGCCGGAGGGGATGTTGAACTTGCGCTCGGCCTCCACGGCGTGGGAGACGCAGCTGCTGTCCTGGGCGGCGGCGGGCTTGGCGAGGAGGACCGGAGCGGCGGCTAAGCCCAGTGCAAGAGCGATCCAGCCGCCATACGTGCGTCGCACGCGCTGAGTTCGATCCTGCATATCCTCGGTCCCCTCTTCGTTGCCGGGTTCATCCGGCTTCGTTTTGGCCCCCCGCGCGGGGCCGCCATTACCGGTCACCGAGTCGCTTACGGTGACCGCCTCCTACCCGAAAGTTCAGCGCCCACCATCGGGCGCCGAAGCCACACTTCCAAAAATTTTATACAGCGTCAATCTATTTGCTGCCCGGTAATACCACGCCTTTCGATCGAACGATGTCACAAGGCGGCGGGAAAAACCCACTCAGGCCCTCAGTCTTATCCATCAAGGCACTGATTCCGAAGCGCTTTGAAAAACCGAAAGGGGTGGATTGTGCGAAAGGCGTACAAATTCATCCAATCGGCCTAATGCGACGGTTTGAAGCTCGATTCGCCACCGAACGACCTCCTTCGGATGCCTCTTGCACGCGCGCGAAAGGTGGTGCAGGAGTTCGTGTCTTCTTTCGCATTCCGGAGTCTCCCGGAGCGGGGACGGCGACAGCGCATCTCCCATAGCGAAGTGATCGTGGATCGCGATTCGACGGCTCAAGCCGACCGGGAGGGGGCAGGCCCCCTCGTCCAGCCCGGAGACGTTCCGGGCATTTTGTTCCAGACTGGCTATGACCGACTCTACGCCGCCGACGCGGCGGGGGCGGCGCGTGCCTTCCGGCTCGCCTGCGCCGCCGACCCGGGGTCGGGCGAGGCTTGGGGCGCCCTGGCTGACAGCACGCGGGACGCGGGCGAGGCCGCCGGGGCGCTGGCCGCCTGCGGGCGGGCGGTGGCGCTCGACCCCGGCGTGTGGCCCTGGCGCATCGCCCTGGCCGAGGCGCTGCGGACCGCGGGCCGGTTCGAGGAGGCCGTGACCACCGGACAGGTGTTGACGACGGAACGGCCGGATTCCGCCACAGCCCGGCTCGGCCTCGCCCGCGCCTTGGCGGCGGCGGGCCGGCGGGACGCCGCGCTGGAGGAGTACCGCGAGGCCGTGGCCCTGCGCCCCGGCGACCGTGAGGCGGCGCTGGAACTGGCGGCCCTGCTGGTCGAGGCCGGCGACGCGCTGGGCGCGGTGGAGCTGCTCCAGCCACTGTCCCGCCGGGACCCGGAGGACGCCGACCTGCACGCCGCCATCGGGCGGGCCTGGATCGCCCTGCAGGAACCGGTGAAGGCGTTGACCGCTCTGCGCCGTGCCGAAGGACTCGACTCGGATGGCCGACTCGGCTGCGCGGCGCTGATCGCCGCGCTGGAAGGCGGCGCGGGGGAGGATCTGTCGGCGGCCTATGTGCGCGCCCTGTTCGATCGCTACGCCGACCGCTTCGACCAGGATCTGGTGGGCAAACTCGGCTACTCCGCGCCGGCCCTGCTGCGCGAGGCGGTGGACCGGCTGGGGCCGGTGTCCGAACGTGGGGCGCCTGGGTTGCGGGTGCTGGACCTCGGTTGCGGCACCGGGCTGGCGGGCGTGGCGTTCCGTCCGCTGGCCGGGCATCTCGCCGGGGTCGATCTGGCCCCGCGCATGGTCGAGAAGGCCCGCGCCCGCGCTCTCTATGATGAGTTGTCGGTCGGCGACGTGGTCGCGGCGGTGGAGGCGGTGCCCGGCGCCTGGGACCTGCTGGTCGCCGCCGACGTGCTGGTCTATCTCGGCGACCTGACCGCGCTGTTTGCGGGAGCCGCCAAGGCCCTGCGCCCAGCAGGCCGCTTCGCCGCGACGGTGGAGCGTCTGGACGGCGAGGCGGCGACCTCCGGCTACACGCTCGGCCCGTCACGGCGCTATGCCCACAGCGAAGCCTATCTGCGGGAAATGGCGGCGGCGGCGGGCCTGACGGTGCTTCTGATGGAGCCCTGCTCCCCCCGCCGTGAGAAGGGCGTCGGCGTGCCGGGTCTTCTCTTTATAGTGGAGAAGCCGGCGGCCTGACGAAAACGGCTTTTCGGGACGGGGGTGTGCGTCACGCCTCCGCCCGGAAGGGCTGCAGGCTGAGCAGGGCGCAGTCCCAGTAGGGACGCGGGCCGAAACGCTCGGCCAGGAAATCGACGAAGACGCGGACCTTCGGCGACAGGTGCCGGTTCTGCGGGTAGACCGCGAAGACGTTCGATTCCGCCATGTAATAGTCCAGCAGCAGGCACTGGAGCTGCCCCTTGGACAGCGCCTCGCCGCACAGGAAGGTGGGCAGCACAATGATGCCGACGCCGGCGATGGCGGACTCGCGCAGCAGGTCGCCGTTGTTGGTGCGCAGCGACCCCGACACGCGGACCGACCGCATGGCGTCGCCGACACGGAACTGCCACTGCTCGGCGGTCGGGATGTTGGTGTAGATCAGGCAGTTGTGGTTGGACAGCTCATCCGGTGTCTGAGGTATCCCGTGCTTCTCCAGATAGGCCGGGCTGGCGCAGACCACTTGGCGGTTGGGGGCCAGGCGCTTGGCGATCAGCGAGCTGTCGCGCAGCCGCCCGATGCGCACCGCCAGATCATAGCCCTCGTCGATCAGATCGACGTAGCGGTCGTTCAGATCCATCTCGATCTCGATGGACGGGTAGCGTTCGAGGAACTCGGCGACCGCCTTGGCCAGATGCAGCAGCCCGAAAGACACCGGAGCGTTGACCTTCAACCGCCCGCGCGGGGCGGCGTGCAGGTCGGCGACGGCCTGCTCCGCCTCCTCCAGGTCGGCGATGATGCGGGTGCAGCGCTCGTAATAGGCCTGCCCGACCTCGGTCAGGCTGAGCTTGCGCGTGGTGCGGTTCAGCAGCCGCGCCCCCAGCCGGTTCTCCAGCTCCGCGATGCGCCGGGAAACCACGGACTTGGACAGGTTCAGGCGCTCCGCCGCGGTGGTGAAGCTCTTGGTGTCCACGACCTTGATAAAGGCCGTCATGTCGTCGAGGCGATCCATCCCATTGTTCTACACCCGGGAACAATGAAGTTCCAGCACCCTGGATTTGCTGGAGAGCGGCAACGCGCTATCTCTTTGGAACGCCGCAGCCTCCAGCGCGGCCGCAACGACAGAGGGGAGACGAGACATGGCGAAGGTTCTGGTGCTCTACTACAGCAGCTACGGCCACATCTCCACCATGGCGCAGGCGATGGCCGAAGGCGCCCGCTCGGTTCCGGGAACCGAGGTGGCGGTGAAGCGCGTGCCGGAGCTGGTCCCCGAGGAGGTGCGGCAGAAGGCGCACTTCAAGGAAGAGCCGAACATTCCCATCGCCGACCCGAACGAGCTGGCCAACTACGACGCCATCATCCTGGGCGTGCCGACGCGCTACGGCAACATGCCGGGCCAGATGAAGAATTTCCTCGACCAGACGGGCGGCCTGTGGGCGAAGGGCGCGCTGGTCGGCAAGGTGGGCGCCGCCTTCTCCTCCTCCGCCACCCAGCACGGCGGGCAGGAGAGCACGATCCTCACCACCCACACCGTGCTTCTGCACCTCGGCATGGTGATCGTCGGTCTGCCCTACAGCTTCCAGGGCCAGATGGGCGTGGACGAGGTGATGGGCAACAGCCCCTACGGCGCCAGCACCATCGCCGGCGGCGACGGCTCCCGCCAGCCGAGCGCGGTCGAACTGGACGGTGCCCGTTACCAGGGCCGGCATGTCGCGGAGATCACCAAGAAGCTGCACGGTTAAAGGCGGGGCGTCCCTCTCCCGCCGTCCGGGCGGGAGAGGTGGCACCGGATAAAGGGGAGTTCAGGGCATGGGCCTGTTGATCGACGGCCGCTGGCATGACCAGTGGTACGACACCAAGAACAGCGGCGGCGCCTTCGTCCGTCCGGAAACCCAGTTCCGCAACTGGGTGCGGGCGGACGGCTCGACCCCGTTCCAGCCGGAGGCCGGGCGCTATCATCTGTTCGTGTCGCTGGCCTGCCCCTGGGCGCACCGCACGCTGATCCTGCGCAAGCTGAAGGGGCTGGAGGACGCCATCGGCGTCACCGTGGTCGATCCCCTGATGCGCGAGGAGGGCTGGACCTTCCCCGAACCCGATCCGATCACCGGCTCCACCCGCCTGCACGAGGTCTACACCAAGGCCGATCCCACCTACTCGGGGCGCGTGACCGTCCCGGTGCTGTGGGACAGGAAGACCGGGACCATCGTCAGCAACGAGTCCGCGGAGATCGTCCGCATGCTGAACCGGGACTTCGACGCCTTCGGTGATGCCTCGCTGGATTTCTACCCGGCGGAGCTGGCGGAGGAGATCGACCGGCTCAACGCCTTCGTTTACGACCGCGTCAACAACGGCGTCTACAAGGCCGGCTTCGCGACCAGCCAGGAGAAGTACGAGCAGGCGTTCGACGCCCTCTTCGCGGCGCTCGACGAGCTGGACGAGCGGCTGGGCGGACAGCGCTACCTGCTGGGGAACCGGCAGACCGAGGTCGATTGGCGCCTGTTCACCACGCTGGTGCGCTTCGACGCCGTCTATGTCGGCCACTTCAAGTGCAACCTGCGCCGCATCGCCGATTATCCGAACCTGTCCGGCTACCTGCGCGACCTCTATCAGGTGCCCGGCGTGGCGGAGACGGTCGATTTCCACCATATCAAGCGGCACTACTACGCCAGCCACACCATGATCAACCCGACCGGCGTCGTGCCGAAGGGGCCGGCGCTGGATCTCGACGCGCCGCACGGGCGGGACTCGGTTGGCTAACTCGGTGGGGTAATCGGGCCTCAGGGCTTGTAACAGCGGGCCATGTCCTGGTTCGGCCCGATCATCTCGCACTGGAAGCTGTTGGAGAACTTGAAGCGGAACGGCCCGGTCTTGCGCACGCTGACCAGGGTCTGTCCGCCGGGGTTCTTGAAGGCCACCCAGGCCGAGGAATCGAAATGGGTGGTGATCCCGTTGCTCAGCCGCACGCGGCCCTGGTTGTCCTTGATGACCTGCACGCCGGTGTTGAAGGCCATGACTCCGTTCGGCGTCTCGGACGCCACGGCGAGGCCGTTCGTGCAGTTCACCCCCTCCGGCTGCACCGCGACGCACTCATAGGGGCGCGGCTGCGACGCGGTGAGCACCATGGCATAGATCGCCACTTCCAGAACGTTCATGGGCATGCGGAATCTCCCGGCAATCCGCACAAGGGTGCAGCAATGCACCGTGTACAGAATAATTCCGCCGTGGTTACGAAAAGTATAATGTCGCGGTCAAGGTTCTACCCTTTCGCGGACAGCGCTTTTTCCAGCTTCTCACGCAGGCCGAACGTGGTCAGCGGCTTCACCAGATAGCCGGTGGCGCCGGAGCGCAGGGCCGACAGGACGACGTCGGACCGGTCGTGCTTGGTCAGCATGATGACCGGCGCTCGCCCGTCCAAGGCCTCCAGAAAGGCCAGACCGCCCATCGGCACCATGTCCACATCGCAGAAGATCGCGTCGAAATCGACCCGGTTGCAGCGGGCCAGCGCCTCCGCCCCGTCGGCGGCCTCGATCACCGTGCCGACGCCCAACTGCTTCAGCAGCCGCACCGAGACGCTGCGGGTCACCACCTCGTCCTCGACGACCAGCACCGCGCAGGAATTGAACGACACGGCCACCCTCGCGCTTCGTCCTGTGGGCACCCCTAAGGGTTACGCCCGCATGATATATCAGCGCGAAAGAAACTCAAATGCGTGCGATCAAAATTTTCACGTCGGCCAGGGCGTGGTCGAGGGCGCCCGTGTCCCGCCGCACCACCGCCGCGTCGCCGCGCAGGGCCGCGTCCTCCACCGAGCCGAAGAGGTCGGCAACCCGCCCGGCCCCGGCGGTGCGGGCGGCGCCGGCCGCCGAATGGGCGGCCAGCCGGACACCATCCAGGTCGCCGAGCGCCAATCGCTCTTTCAGAACGCGCGACAACTCGTCGGCGTTTTCCAGGAACAGGACGTAGAGCATGGTGACGGTGGGGCCAGGACCGCCGAAGTTGCGCAGCATCGGCTCCACGTCAAGGATCTCACGGTCATACGGCGTCGCGTTGGCCGGTGGCGGTTCGGATGGGCTGGGCGGTGGCTGGGGCACGATGGCGGCTCCCGGCAGGACACGGTATGGCCGTACAGTGCGTGTGGCAATTCAACCCGGTCAAGCCGAGGCCAGCGCGGCGAATGGACGCTTCGGCGCCGCAGCATCCGGTCGCGGAACCGGGGGACGCGCCGCCTGTTCCCCAACGTCGTCAACGTCCGCTGGAACGCCCGAGCGATGACCGCCGCATCCGAAGAACAGCGTCTGGACACCCTGATCGTCGGCGGCGGCCCCGCCGGGCTGACCGCGGCGATCTATCTGGCGCGCTACCGCCGCCGCTTCCTGGTGGTGGACTCCGGGGCCAGCCGGGCCTCCTGGATTCCGCTGTCCCACAATCATGCGGGCTTTCCCGACGGGGTGACCGGTGACGAGCTGCTGGCCCGCATGCGCGCCCAGGCGGAGCGCTACGGCGCCCGGATCGTGCCGGGAACGGTGACGGCGGTGGAACGGGACGACGATGGTTACCGCGTGCGGACGGAGGACGGGCGGCAATTCCGCGCCCGCACCGTGCTGGCCGCGACCGGCGTGATCGACCGCGAACCGGAACTGCCCAACCTGTATCAGGCGGTGCAGCGAGGGCTGGTCCGCCATTGCCCGATCTGCGACGGGTTCGAGGTGACCGGCCACCGCATCGGCGTCATCGGCCACGGCACCGGGGCCCTGGGGGAGGCGCTGTTCCTGCGCACCTATTCCCGCGACATCACCGTGCTGACGCTGGGCGAGCCGATGAATCTGGAGGAGGCGGAGGAGCGCCGCATGGCCGAGGCCGGGCTGCGCGCCGTCGAGGAGCCGGTGGTGGAAATCCATACCGAGGGCGGGCGGATCGCCGCCCTGACCACGGCGTCCGGCGAGCGGCTGACCTTCGACACGCTGTATTCCGCCCTGGGCTGCCACCCGCGCATCGAGCCGGTGAAGGGGTTGGGCGTGCGCATCGGCCCGGACGGGCGGCTGGTCACCGACGGGCACCAGCAGACGGGGATCGAAGGGCTCTACGCCGCGGGCGACATCGTGGAGGGGCTGAACCAGATTTCGGTCGCCATGGGACAGGCTGCGATCGCCGCCACTGCCATCCATCGCCGACTCCTGGCGGAGGACGGGGACCTCTGAGGGGCGATGCCTCCCTGGCGGGTGGCCAGCGGCACCGGGCAAAGTGTCGCATTTGACATTAATGAGTGGTAATACCAAACCAATGGTTTGAGCTATGCTCTTGGTTTGATGGAGCTTCCAGGAAGGGCATAAAGGGTTATGCCTTTTGGGCTCGGCCGGACGTTTACACCTGATTAAGAATTTGGGCTTTAGGACTTTCGCCATTGCGAAAGGCGGTCCGTGCGGCTGGGTGTGGCCCGGCGCACAGCGGGACGAGCGAAGGGGCGGCATGATGGCGCCATCAACCAACCCGCCGATCAACCCGGGCAGCCTGCCAGAACGAACGGAACCTGCTCCATGGCCCAATCCGTGACCCGCGCGCTTCAAGCCATCAAACGCCACAACGCCAAGCCGGAGCAGATCGACCACGCCATCCTCAGCGCCATCAACGTGACGCTGTGCATGCAGTCCGGCGGCAACGACCGGGTCGCGGAGGGCTTCAACCAGGACATCGCGCTGAGCGGACGGGCCTTCGGCGTCCGGAGCTGACCTACCCCTCCTTTTCCTCCCGCTTCCGCAGCTCGTCCTGCAGGAGATAGCGGGCCTCCGGCGGCAGATCGCCGATGGCTTCGGCCAACACGCGCAGGCGGCGCCGCAGCCCATAGACGGTGTCCAACAGCGACAGCACGACCGGCATTGCCTCGTCGTCGAGCGCCAGATCCTCCCGCAGATCGCAGATCATCTCCAGCCGGGCCACGTCGGCCGCGCTGAAGACGAAACCGGTCCCCTCGTGCCGCGGCCGCAGCCAATGCCGCTCCACCCACACCGTCAGCTGGGCGGAGGAGACGCGCCGGCAGGTGGCCAGCACCTCCTCGGTCCGCCATGCCCCGCCGTCCTGGTCCATGCCGTTCCGGTCCATCTCACGCGGCCTCCATGTCCCGTCTCGGGTTGTGGTCGGTCTTCCAATCCCGGACGAACGCCTCCAGCGCCGGGTCGGGCGCGTCGGGCAGGGCGATGCGCAGGGTCACATACTGGTCGCCGCGCGCGCCGTTCGCTCCGGGCAGTCCCTTGCCCTTCAACCGCAGGCGCGTGCCGTTGTTCGCCCCCTTCGGAACGGTCAGCATCACCGGCCCGTCGATGGTCGGCACGCGGACCTTGCCGCCCAGCACCGCCTCGGCCAGCGTCACCGGCAGGTCGAGCTGGATGTCGTCGCCGTCGCGCCGGAACCACGGGTGGGGCGTGACCTTGACGGTCACCAAAGCGTCGCCGGGCGGACCGCCGTTGCTGCCGGGCAGGCCCTGGCCCTTCAGGCGGATGGTGCCGCCATCCTCCAGCCCGGCGGGCAGATCGATGTCCAGCGTCTTCCCGTCCGGCATGGTGACGCGGCGCTTGCCGCCCTTGGCCGCCGCCAGGAAATCGACCGTCAGCGCCATGCTGAGGTTGCCGCCCTTCATCGGCATGGCGCCGCCGCGGGCGAAGCCGCGCCCGCCGAACAGGTCGGAGAAGATGTGTTCCAGATCGTCCGACGCGAATCCTTCGGCGTGGGCGTAGCGGGCGCCCGCCGGGCCTTCGGCGAAGTCGCGGTAATATTGGCGCTGCGGCCGTTCCTGACCGGAGTCGTCGATCTCCCCGCGGTCGAAGCGGGCGCGCTTGTCGGCATCCGACAGCAGGCTGTAGGCGGCGCTGATGTCTTTGAAGCGCTGCTCGGCCTCCGCCTTGCCGGGGTTGAGGTCGGGATGGTGCTTCTTGGCCAGCTTACGGTAGGCCTTGCGGATTTCGTCGTCCGAAGCGGTGGGGGATACGCCCAGAATCTCGTAAGGATTGCTCATGGCGATGACCGTGATTGGAAAGCGGGGGTCAGCGGCTGACGGGTGAGCACGTTTGACGTGTATGTGTTCGACGCACCCCCGCAAATCAAGAGGGTTGGCCTTTCGTTCGGCGCACGGCGCCTGTGCTTGCGGCCGGGATGACGACGGGGCGGCGCGCGCCAATATGAGGCGGGCCGGACTTGGGTTCGCCGGACTTGGGTCCGGTTGAACGGTTTCAAAGGGAGATGGTCAGGGAGGAAGCCCCCGTCATGCCGCACACGCACCGGTCTTTCATGCCCACGGATCAGGCGGCCGCCGACCTGCGGCGGCGCCACAAGATCGCGAACGTGTTGCAGTCCCTCCTCCTGCTCGGCGGCATGGTGCTGCTGCTGGCGCTGTGCGGGATGATCCTGGCGGGGGTGGAGGGGGTGCTGTGGGCGCTGCTCGGCGGCGCCGTCAGCCTGCTGTTCAGCCCGCGCCTGTCTCCGCGCATGGTGCTCGGCATGTTCGGCGCCCGCCGCCTGACCCATGCGGAGGCCCCGGTCCTGTTCGACGCGCTGGCCGCCATCGCCCGTCGGGCGGAGCTGCCCGCGGTTCCGGAACTGTGGTACGTCGCCAGCCCGGCGCTGAACGCCTTCGCCGTGGGCAGCCGCCGCCGGTCGGCCATCGCAATCACCGACGGGCTGCTGCGCGCGCTCAGCCTGCGCGAACTGGCTGGCGTGCTGGCCCACGAGGTCAGCCACGTGCGCAACAACGACCTGACCGTGATGGGGCTGGCCGACACGGTGACCAGCCTGACCCGGCTGATGTCGGTCTTCGGCATGGCCCTGCTGATTCTCAACCTGCCCCTGCTGATGATGCGGCAGGAGGCGATTCCCTGGCTGCTGGTGCTGCTGCTTATCGCCGCACCCTGGATCGGCGTCCTTCTGCAACTCGCCCTGTCGCGCACCCGGGAATTCGACGCCGACCTCGACGCCGCCCACCTGACCGGCGACCCGGAGGGCGTCGCCTCGGCGCTCGCCCGGATCGAGCGGCTTCAGCACAGCCCGTGGGAGGGGCTGCGCTTTCCCGGCCGCCGCCGGGCGCAGAACATCCCGTCCCTGCTGCGCACCCACCCGGAGACTGAGGAGCGGGTGCGCCGCCTGATGGCGCTGCGCACCCCGCCGCCGGTCCTGCCTGGGCTCGGCGCCCATCCCCTTCATGCCCCGCCGCCGCTCGCCATGCCGGCGGCGCTGCGGCGCCCGCGCTACCGGATCGGCGGCTACTGGTACTGAAGGTTACAAGGCCGGCGTCCGCCTCTCCTGGACTCACACTGCCCGGCTGGGTAGAACCGACGGGCGCGGTCGGGCAATTTTCCCAAATCCCAGGCTTGTCCGGGGACGGCGGAGCGCCTGCGGCGGTCGGTTGGCTACAAAAGGCGGGTCCCCTCCATGACCTTTCAAGGGCGTTTGGTCCTCCTGATCTCCGGGCTGGTGACGCTGGCGGTGGCGCTGGTTACGATCCTGCTGGCCTGGACGACCCATTCGGCGATCCAGTCGCGGGTGGAAGCGGACGGCCGCGGTGCGGCGACCCTGCTGGCCCGCAGCGCCACCCTGGCGCGCGAGGTTCCGCGCGACGTGGAGGCGCTGCTGGGCGACCGGCTGCTGTCGGAGGCCACGCTCGCCGCCCATCTCGTGGCGGTGATGGAGGCGGGCAAGGCGCCGGTCAAGGCGGTGACCGACCGGCTGAAGGCCGTCGCGGACGGCGGCGGGCCGGATGAGATCTGGGTCACCGACAACCGGGGTCGCGCCTATCTGCACAACATTCCCGGCCCCGACATCACCTTCGGCCCCGACGCCCGTGCGCAGCCGCGCCAGGCGCCCTATTACGGCCTGCTGAACCGCGCGCCGGAGAAGGTGGTGACCGACGCCGCCACCGAAGGCGGCAAGCTGATGAAGTTCGCCGGCGTGGCCGGCGTCGACAAGCCGCGCATCGTCCAGGTCGGCGCCGACGTGCGCCGGCTGGGCGACATCGCCCGCAAGGCCGGGGTGGACGGCGTGATGGCCTCCCTGCTGGCCGGCGGCACGGTGGAGGGTGCGTGGCTGCTGGAGCGGGATGGCCGTCTCGCCGTGCACGCCACCGGCCCCAGCGCCGGGCCGCTGTCGGAACGGGCGGTGGAGGCGGCGAAGGCCGCCGCGGCGGCCGGCGAGACTGGCCTCCTGCGCGAGGGTGACCGCCTGACCGCCTTCGCCCCGGTGCCGGCGATGGCGGGGCAGGGGGCGGCCGGGCAGGGGGCGGGGATCGCGGTGGTCCGCCTGTCGGCGGAGGACCTGTCCTCGGTGGTCGGCCGCCATGTGAAGATCGGCGTGCTGGTCGGTCTGCTCGTCCTGGCGGCGGGCGTCTACGGCGCCGTCCGCTTCGCGCGCAGCCAGATGGCCCCGATCGAGCGGCTGGGCGAGGCCGTCGCCGCCGTGGAGGCCGGGCGCTTCAACCCCTTCACCCTGAACGAGGCGATGGAGCGCAACGACGAGATGGGCCGCCTCGCCCGCGTCTTCCGCAGCATGGCGCTGGAGGCGTCCTACCGCGAGGAGACGCTGGACGCCCAGCTTCTGATGCGCACGGCCGAGCTGGAGACCCGCACCGAGAAGCTGGCCGCCGCCGAACACCTGATCGAGGAGGAGCAGCGCGCCGCCCGCGACGTGCAGGCGAACCTGCTGCCGCAGCAGCTTCCCGCCGGGCGCGACAGCCAGTTCTTCGGCCTTCTGGTTCCAGGCCCGGCGGTCAGCGGCGACTTCTACGACGTGATCGAACTGGACGAGCGCCATTGCCTGCTGGTGGTGGCTGGGGTATCCGGCTGGGGCGTGCCGGCGGCCTTCCTGATGCTGCTGGTGCGCGGCGCGATCCGCGAGGCGGCGGCCCGGCCCGGCATGACCCCCGCGGCCATCCTGGCGGCGGCCAACGACCGGCTGTGCGGGCAGAGCCCCTTCGACGGCTTCGCCACTGCCTTCGTCGCCCTTTACGACCGCGAGACCGGAATGCTCAGCCATTCCAGCGCCGGCAACCGCGCGCCCTGCCGCATCCGGGCGGACGGTAGCGTCCTGACCCTGGCCGACGCGGGTGGCCCGGCGCTGGGCGTGCGCAAGGGCATCCCCTACGGCGAGGCGGTGGCCCGGCTGGAGCAGGAGGACACGCTGTTCCTGTGCACCGAGGGCGTGCTGCGGGCGGTGAACGCCCAGCGCGAGCCGTTCGGCGAGGAGCGTCTGGCCGCCGTCCTGCACCAGGGCCGCGGCCTGTCGGCGCGCGACCGCTCCGAACTGCTGCTGCGCGCGGTGGAGGCCCATGTCGGTCCGGGCGGGCAGACCGGCGACATCGTGTGCCTGACCGTCCGCCGCCTGCTGCCCGCGTCCGAACTGGCGCCGGAGTCCGAAGCGGCGGTTTGACGCCCTTCGGCGACGGCCGGCGGCGAGAACGTTTCCTCTGATCGGGGTGATCCGGCTGGCCCGCCGGGTCACCCGTGCGACCATGGCGGGGAGCCGCGCGGCACTCCCATCTCAGTTCTGGGTTCCGCCGTTCAGCTTCGGTTCAGTCGCCCCCGGACAGGATCGGCAGGACTTGCCTGTTTCTGCCGATGAGGGGACTTCCGATGTCCAACGCTTACTCCGAGGCCGCCGCCCGGCCGCCCGTCAAGACCCGCCCCGTCAAGACCCGCCCCGTCAAGACCCGCCCCGTCAAGACCCGCTACGACGGGGTGATGCTGTTCCTGCACTGGAGCGTCGCCCTGCTGATCCTGGTGGCCTTCGCCATCGCGCAGGGGCGCGGGCTGGTGCCCCGCGGGCCGGAGCGGACCGCCCTGATGGACCTCCATCGCTCGCTCGGCGTCCTCGTGCTGGCGCTGGTGGCGCTGCGCATGGTCTGGCGCGCCGTCAGCCCGCCGCCGCCGATGCCCGCCGACACCGCGCCGCTGCTTCTGCTGGCGGCCAAGGCCGGGCATCTGGCGCTCTATGCCCTGATGATTGCCGTGCCGCTGGCCGGCGTGACGATGACCCAGGCCCATGGCCATCCCGTTACCTTTTTCGGCCTGTTCACCCTGCCGACGCTGGTTGGGGAAAACCATGCCTTTGGCGACATCCTGGAGAAGCTGCATGAGCTTTTCGGCACCGCCATCATCGTGCTGGCCGGCCTGCACGCGGTGGCGGCCCTGGTCCACCAATATGTGCTGAAGGACGGGACGCTGAGCCGCATGCTTCCCTGGGGAAACCGCTGAGCTGAGAAAAGGGCGGGCGGCGCCGGCACCGGAGTGTCGGTGGGCGCCGCCCGCCGAGTGGTGAGGTCCTGCCTCCTCCATGGATGGACCCATGCTCGGGTCCCCCATGGTCTGATGAACCCGCCCAAGCGGCTTCTCTTCCCGACGCAATGGCGGTACCGCCCCCCGCTTTGACGCACCACCCCTGTTTTCCGGCTGTCCAGCGGGGGAGGTGAGGCGGTGACGGGTAAGGCGATTCGTATGGCGGCGGGAGCTGCGTTGCTGGCGTCGGCGCCCGCCGGTGCGGTGCCGTTCGACCGGGTGTTCGTCTTCGGCGACAGCCTGTCCGACACCGGCCGCGTCTATGAGCTGACGCGCGGCGCCATTCCGCAGAGCCCGCCCTATTACGACGGGCGTTTCTCCAACGGCCTAGTCTGGGTCGAGCGGCTGGCCCCGCTGATCGGCAGCCAGCCCGACCAGAAGACCAACTTCGCCTATGGCGGTGCCGAGACGGGCACCCTGTCGCAGACCGGCGTGCCCGGCATCCAGGGGCAGGTTGGACAATTCCTGCTCAGCCGACCGAGCGGCACCGGCGGCGGGCTGTTCGCGGTGTGGGCGGGCGGCAACGACTATTTCAACCGCGTGACTGCCGGGTCGGACCCGTCGGGCCTCGTCACCCAGACGGTCGGCAACATCGTCACCACGGTGGAGCGTCTGGCGGCGGTTGGCGGGAAGACCTTCCTGGTGCCGAACCTGCCGGACCTCGGCACCATCCCGGACACCCGCAATTCCGACCGCGCCGCCCTGCTGAACGCCGTCACCGCCTCCCACAACACGCTGCTGTCGCAGGCGATGGCCGACGTGGAGAAGCGGCTGGGAGTCACCGTCGTGGTGGCCGACGTCAACGCGCTGTACCGCGCGGTGGCGGCCAACCCGACCGCCTACGGCTTCACCAACACCGTGACGCCCTGCCTGTCGAACAACGCGCCGACCGGCGCCTGCGGGACCGAGGCGCAGGCCGACCAGACCGTCTATTGGGACGAGATCCACCCGACCCGCGCCGCCCATCTGCTGATCGCGCAGTACATGCAGGGCGCCCTGCTCGCGCTGAACGACGCGGCGGAGACGGTGGCGATGCAGCCGGAGCTGGCCTTCGAAGCGACGCGGAGCTGGCACCGCGCGCTGCTCGGCTCCATCGCCGGCCCCGCCGCGACGCGGGTGGAGGCGCCGCTCGGCAATGGCGAGCTGAGGGCCTTCCTGATCGGCGACGCCGCTTGGGGCCGTCTCGCCGGCACACCGGAGCGCCAAGGCTTCCGCTTCAACACCCAGTCGGGCGGCGTCGGCGCCGAATTGCCGGTCGGGCCGGCCTCGCGCGTCGGGCTGTCGGTCGGCGGGTCGCGCGGGCGCGCCAAGCTGGACGAGGGGGCGGGCACGCTGGACATGACCAGCACCATCATCGGCCTGCACGCGGTGACCGAGGCACGGGGCTTCCAACTGGCCGTTGCGGGCAGCGTCTCCTTTGACCGCTACGGCGACATCGACCGGACCACCGGCTTCGCGCCGTTCCCCAACGCCTCGGCGGACACGGACGGGCGGACCTACGCCCTGTCGGTCGCCGGGGGCTACACGGCGCAGCTCGGGCCGGTGGCGCTGGGGCCGCGGCTGGGCCTGCGCTACATCCACACGCGCATCGACGGCTATCAGGAGAGCGGCGCCGGGCTGCTGTCGCTCGGCGTCGAGCGGCAGAGCGCCGAATCGCTGGAGAGCAGCGTCGGGGCCGAAGCCTCCACCATCGTGGAGATCGGGCGGACGGTGCTTCAGCCCAGCCTGGGCATCGCCTGGGAGCACCAGTTCGCCGAGGACGCGCGCACTGTCACCGTCCGCCTGCCCGGGGGGGCCGCCAACAGCGTGAGCCCGAGCGGCGATGGCCGCGACTCCCTGGTGATCGGCGCCGGCCTGTCGGCCCAGCTCTGGCAGGCGGTCAGCGCCACGGTGGGTTACCGCGGCGAACTGTCGGGGGCGGACGGGTACAACCACGCCTTCACCGCGCGCTTGCGGATGAGCTTCTGAGGAAACGCCTATTCCATCCTTCCGGAAGGCTTTTTCCTGCTGGCGTTGCGGCGCCGCAAGAGGAACAATCGGTGCCGGTGCGTCGCCCCCGGGCACGCCCGCCCGAACAAGAACAACGGCCCGGACAAAAGCAAAGGGAGGAGTTTCATGGCCTACAAGCACATCCTCGTGCATCTCGATTCCGGCCCGCAGGTGGAAACCCGCCTCGACGCGGCCATTGCGCTGTCGAAGACCAGCGGCGCCTTCCTGCGCGGCCTGTTCGCCCAGCCGGACCGCAGCGCCACCAGCGTCATCGCCCGCCGCTCCAGCGACCATCTGGAACAGGCCGCCGCCCGCAGCGAGGCGATGTTCCGCGACAAGCTCCAGGCGTCGGGCCTGCGGGGCCAGTGGCACGGCCTGACCCACGGCGAGCACAACCACGTCATCCGCGAGGTCATCATCTGGTCGCGCTTCGCCGACCTGACGGTGCTCGGCCAGTTCGACCGCAGCGCCCCCGCCGACGGCGTGGCGCCGGAGGAGCTGAACGAGCAGGTGGTGCTGAATTCGGGCCGCCCGGTGCTGGTGCTGCCCTTCGCGGGGACCTTCCCGGTGATCGGCAAGCGCGTCGCCGTCGCCTGGAACGCCGAGCGCGAGGCCGCCCGCGCCCTGTCCGACGCCATGCCTTTCCTCCAGGCCGCCGACGAGGTCACCGTCATCACCGTTCTGACACAGGCCGCCCCGCCGGCCGGGACGGAGCCGCAGCGCATCGGCCTGCTCGATCATCTGGCGCTGCACGGCGTGACGGCCGACCAGACGCATTTCACGGTGACCGACATCGGCGCCATGGACGCGCTTCTCGCCCGCAGCATCGATTCCGGGGCCGATCTGCTGGTGATGGGCGCGCACGGCCATTACGGCTTCCCCTTCCTGCACCGCGGCGGCGGGACGCGCCATGTCCTGCGCACCTGCCCGGTGCCGCTGCTGCTGTCCCACTGACGCCGTCCGGTTGACGGAAAGGAGCGGCGGGCTTTCCTCCGCCGTGCCGGGCGGCCATGTAGAGGCTTCCCGGCACCGGCTGGAGAGCGTGCATGTCCTGGCTCCGCGTCTTCCTGATCGCCTGTCCCGTCATCGTTCTGGCGGCGCTGTTCGTCGCCTGGGCGGCGACGGGCTTCGACCTGTTCGGCCTCAGCCTGCCGGGCCTGCTCGCCCTGGTCGGCGGCGCCGTGCTGACCAGCGCCGTCGCCATCGGGCTGATGGCCCTGGTTTTCCTCAGCAACCGCAGCGGCCACGACGAGGCGGCGGGCCGCCCCGATCCCACGGACGGGCCGGACCGGCTCTAAAGCCCCGATCCCGAAAGGGGCCATTGCCCCTTTCTTCCGTCTGATGTCCGCATGGTCGGCGGAACGCCTGCGACTCCCTGCCGTTGCTGAAGGGACGAAGGAGCCCCGGTTCTTGCGGCCGGACAGGCCATGCCTGCGGCCGGGGCGGGAAGGAGGGGAACGCCGCGATGGACGAACACCGCATCCGCCACCGTGCCTACGAGATCTGGGAGCAGGAGGGGCGCCCCGAAGGCCGCCGCGCCGAGCATTGGGAGCGCGCCCGCCGTGAACTCCAGAAGGAGGACGAGCGGGCGAAGGAGCAGGGTCCCGAACCGCGCGACCTCGCCCGAGCCTCCGCGGATTCGGGCGCCGGCATCTGACGTCCATCACACCTGCCATCCCAAGGAGACGCCATGCCGCCCCGCCGTGATCCCGCTTCCTTCATGTGGTCGGAGGCCGTCGAGCTGCTGGACCGTGCCGAGCGGCTGCACCGCCAGTTCTTCCGCCCGGCCCCGCCCGGCCCGCGCCGCGCCTGCTGGACCCCGCCCATTGACGTCTACGAGACGGAGGACGCGGTGACCATCGTCGTCGCCCTTCCCGGCGTCGGCGCGGAGCAGCTTCACGTCGCCGTCGAGGACGGCGTTCTGGTGGTTGCCGGGGAGCGGACCCTGCCGCTGGGCTGCGACGGGATCATCCACCGCCTCGAGATTCCCCACGGCCGCTTCGAGCGGCGGATCGAGCTGCCCGCCGGGGCCTTCCGCATGGGACGGCGCGAGCTGTCGGCGGGCTGCCTCGTGCTGACGCTCGACAAGATGGGATGAAGGACGTTCGAATGACTGATGAGCACGCTGCCGAAGCGACGCCGACTCCCCAGACGCCGCCCGTCTCGCCGTCCGCCTCCGGGCTGCCGGAGGATGTGATCCCGGTCATCCCGGTCCGGAACCTTGTGCAGTTTCCGGGGGTGGTGCTGCCGGTGACGGTGGGGCGGGCGCGCTCGGTCGCCGCGGCGCAGGAGGCGGCCCGCACCGAGCGGCCGGTCGGCATCCTGCTCCAGCGCGACGAGGCGGTGGAGGACCCGACCGGAGCCGACATGCATCGCGTCGGCACGACCGCCAGCATTCTGCGCTACGTCACCACGCCCGACGGCTCGCACCATCTGGTGTGCCAGGGGCAGCAGCGCTTCCGCATCGTCGAATGGGTGCCGGGCCATCCTTTCATGGCCGCCCGCGTGGAAATGATCGAGGAGAGCGACACCGCCACGCCGGAGGTCATGGCCCGCTTCCTGAACCTGCGCAACGAGGCGGTGGAGGCGCTGCAACTGCTGCCCCAGGCCCCGCAGGAGCTTCTGGCCGCTGTCCAGGCGCTCGAAAGTCCCGGTGAGCTGGCCGACATGACCGCCAGCTACATGGACCTGAAGCCCGCCGAGAAGCAGGAGGTGCTGGAGACCATCGACCTGCCGGAGCGGCTCGACAAGGTCGGCGGCCTGCTCGCCCGGCGGATCGAGGTACTGCGGCTGTCGCGCGACCTCCGCGAGCGCACCCGCGAGGCGATGGACGAGCGGCAGCGTGAATACCTGCTGCGCGAGCAGCTCCGCGCCATCCAGAAGGAGCTGGGCGAGGCCGACGAGGGGCGTCAGGCCGAGATCGGCGAGCTTCAGGACGCCATCGCCAAGGCCGGCATGCCGCCGGACGTCCGCGAGCACGCCGAGAAGGAACTGCGCCGCCTGGAGCGCATGCCGGAGGCGGCGGCGGAATATTCGATGGTGCGCAGCTACCTGGACTGGCTGATCGAGATGCCGTGGGACCGCCGGTCGGAATCCCGCATCGACATCGCCGAGGCGCGCCGCATCCTCGACGAGGACCATTACGGGCTGGAGAAGGTCAAGCGCCGCATTCTGGAATTCCTGGCGGTGCGCAAGCTGAACCCGGAGGGGCGCAGCCCGATCCTGTGCTTCGTCGGCCCGCCGGGGGTGGGCAAGACCTCGCTCGGCCAGAGCATCGCGCGGGCGACCGGGCGGGCCTTCGCCCGCGTCTCGCTGGGCGGCGTCCATGACGAGAGCGAGATCCGCGGCCATCGCCGCACCTATGTCGGCGCGCTTCCCGGCAACATCGTCCAGGCCATCCGCAAGGCTGGTACGCGCGACTGCGTGCTGATGCTGGACGAGATGGACAAGCTGGGGCAGGGGTTCCACGGCGACCCCTCGGCCGCCCTGCTGGAGGTGCTGGACCCGGAGCAGAACGCCACCTTCCGCGACCATTACCTGGGCGTGCCTTTCGACCTGTCGAAGGTGATGTTCATCGCCACCGCCAACATGCTGGACACCATCCCCGGCCCGCTGCGCGACCGCATGGAGGTGATCGAGCTGTCCGGCTACACCGAGGACGAGAAGCTGGAGATCGCCAAGCGCTACCTGCTGGCCCGCCAGCTCACCGCCAACGGGTTGACGGCGGAGCAGCTGGAGATCCCCGACGACACGCTGCGGGCGATCATCCGGGACCACACGCGGGAGGCCGGGAACCGCCAACTGGAGCGGCTGATCGGCGCGGTCGGGCGCTTTGCCGCCGTCCGCATCGCCGAGGGCGAGGTCGAGCGGATGCGGGTCGAGCCGGCGGACCTGACGGCGATCCTCGGGCCGCCGCGCTTCGAGAACGACGTGGCGATGCGCACCAGCGTGCCCGGCGTGGCGACCGGCCTCGCCTGGACGCCGGTCGGCGGCGACATCCTGTTCATCGAGGCCAGCCGCTTTTCCGGCTCGGGCCGGCTGATCCTGACCGGCCAGCTGGGCGAGGTGATGAAGGAGAGCGCCCAGGCCGCCCTCAGCCTCGTCAAGTCGCGGGTGAAGGACCTCGGCCTCGACCCGGAGGGGCTGGACCGTTTCGACATCCACATCCACGTCCCGGCGGGTGCCATCCCGAAGGACGGGCCGTCCGCCGGGGTGGCGATCTTCACGGCCCTGGTGTCGCTGCTGTCCGGGCGCTGCATCCGCTCCGACACGGCGATGACCGGGGAGATCAGCCTGCGCGGTCTGGTGCTGCCGGTCGGCGGCATCCGCGAGAAGGTGGTGGCCGCCCAGCGCGCCGGGCTGAAGACGGTCATGCTGCCCGCGCGCAACCGCAAGGACTTCGATGACATTCCGGCGGCGGTGCGCGAGCGGCTGAGCTTCGTCTGGCTGGAGCGGGTGGACGACGCCGTCCGCGCCGCCCTGGTGTCGGAGCCCTCCGTGGAGGCGGCGGAGCGCAAGGCCGGGTAGCGTTCTCCGCAGGGGCCGGAACCCTTGCGCACCGGGGGTGCGGTGCGCCACATCAATGGCGCGCCCGCACGGAGCGCGCACAGGAGACGATCATGACGCCCGAGGAACGCACCCTCCTTTCCGATCTGTTCACGCACCTGCGCGAGGTGGAGAACCAGCCCCGCGATCCGGAGGCGGAACGCTTCATCCAGCAGATGATCCAGGGCCAACCCGCCGCCGCCTACTACATGGCGCAGTCGGTCCTGGTGCAGCAGCAGGCGCTGACCGCCGCCCAGCAGCGCATCGAGGATCTGGAGCGGCAGGTGAGGGAGGCGCAGTCCCGCGCCCAGCAGACCCAGGCCCAGCCGTCCGGCGGCAGCTTCCTGTCCAACGCCCTGGGGCTGGGGCGCAGCCCGTGGGCCGGCGGCGGCAACCGTTCGGCGGAGCCGCCCGCTCCGTCGCCCCAGTCTCCCCAGGGGCCGGCCTACAACCCGATGCAGCCGCCGATGCAGCCGCCCGGGGTGCCTTCGCGCAGCCCGTGGGGGGCCGCTCCGCAGGCCGGCGGGCAACCCGGTTACGGCCAGCCCGCCTATCCGCCGCAGCCCGGATTCGGCCCGCAGGGCTACGCGCCGCGCGGCGGCGGGTTCCTGAGCGGTGCCGCCCAGACGGCGGCGGGCGTGGCCGGCGGCATGCTGGCGGCCAGCGCCATCTCCTCGATGCTCAGCCATTCTCCGGGTCCGTTCGGCGAGGCCGCAGCGGCGGCGGGCCAGACGGCCAGCCATGGCGAGACGATCATCAACAATTACTACGGCGACTCCGCGGACCAGGGTGCGGACCAGGGCGTCCCGCCGGAGGACAACAACCTCCAGAATGTCGACTATCAGACCGACGATTCCTCGTTCGATGACGGCGGCGGCGATGGCGGCGGAGACGACAGCTGGATCTGACCTTATCCAGTCCTTGGCGGAAGGTGTGCCAACCTTTGGGAAAGGTCCGGTGCGCCTTCATGCCGCCATCACAGTTAATATAAATTAAACAGTTAGGTCCCTACGGTGCGTTGGGCAAGGCAGGCCATATTCCCCGATCCCCACGCAGAACCGAGGCCCATGACGACGCTCGTTCAGCCCCAGCCGACCGAAGACGCCGAGCGCAACGACGCTGAGCGCAAGGCGTCCGCCACCCAGATGTACCATGAGGTGGCGCGGATCATCGAACGGATGCACCGCCGGTTCCTCGACGTTCTGCGAATCGAGCTGTCGCGCATCGGCATCGACGACATCAGCCCGGTGCAGGTGATGATGCTGCTGAACATCTCCAACGGAGAGATCAGCGTGCGCGATCTGATCGAGCGCGGCTATTACCTCGGCTCCAACGCCTCCTACAACCTGAAGCAGCTGGTGGACAGCGGCTATGTCGACCGCTCCGCCTCGCCGCGCGACAAACGCGCCGCCCGGCTGAAGCTGTCGGCCAGGGGGCTGGAGCTGTGCGAGCGGCTGCGGCACATGGCCTCGGTCCACTCCGATGGTCTGATCCGCACCGACGGCGACAGCCAGGACTTCGAGGTCACCTACCGCACGCTGCGCCGTCTGGAGCGCAAATGGACGGATGTCATCCGCTCCGACGAAACGGAAATCCTCTGACGCGCATTGACCTCCCTCAGTGTGCGTGGCGCTGCGCCGTGCCACGGTAAGGCCGCTGGGCTTTATGGGGGAAGTGGGATGAAGTTCGCCGTCGGCACGCAGGATTACCGCAGCATCGCCACCCATGGCGGCCGCACCCGCCGCTTTCTGGTCTTCGAGGCCGAGGCGGGCGGCGAGCCCGTCGAGATCAATCGGATCGAGCTGGCCGAGGACGAGGTCCTTCACCTTGCCGGGGATGGGCGCCCGCACCCCATCGACGCGGTACGGGTGGTCATCACCGGCTCGTCCGGCGAGGGCTTCATCAACCATATGAAGCGCCGCGGCATCGAGCCGGTGACCACGCTGGAGACCGATCCGGTGCGGGCGATTCGGGATTGGTTCGCAGGGACCGTCAGGACGGCCCCGCCGCCCGAGCATCCCCACGAGCATCACGACCACGGCCCCGAGAACGCCCCGCACGAGTGCCACGGGGCGCCGGCCTGAGTCGTCACACAGGGAAGGACACGCTGGCGGTGGTGCCGGCGGCGTCGCTTTCCGTGTTCAGCGTGTCGCCGAGCTGGGCGGCCAGCGCTTCGGCCAGCATCAGCCCATCTTCGGCCGTCGTGTCGAAGCCGGCGGGCAGGGCGCGCCCGTTGTCCTCGACGATCAGGCGGGCCCGCCCGTTGTTCTCCTGCGTCACCGACACGCGGATCCAGCCTTGCTCCGGAAAGGCGTGATGCAGGCTGTTGGTGATCAGCTCCGCGGTGATCAGGCCCAGCGGCATGGCTTCGTACAGGCCGATCTGGATAGGATCGCTCTTCACCTCGATGGGCACGTTGGCGAGGCCGCCGGGCGTTCCGTGCTTCACCGCGTCGGCAAGTGATTCGATGTAGCGGCCCAGATTCACATGGGTGCCGGTGCCCGACTCGTGAAGCTGGCGATAGAGGATGGCCAGCGCTTCGATGCGCACCAGCGTCTGCTCGTAGGCGGCTCGGGCGTCCGGGTCGCGGATGCGGCCCGTCTGAAGCTTCAGCAGGCTGATGACCAGCTGAAGGCTGTTCTTGGCTCGGTGCTGAAGCTCGCGCAGTTCGGCCTCCAACTCGCGGATGCGTTCCGTGATTGGGTCCTCCGGCGCTCCCGAACCGGTGGCGGGGCGATCAGCAGGCAGGGCGACCGGCTGGGACCGGAGGGGATTGGACATCACGCAATTCTCGGCTGAGGCTGGGCAGTGTTTTACTTAGGTACAGAACAATTTATGCGCTTGAACCCACTCCCGAATTGGTTCTGAGGAAGTAACCCTCTGAGCATATCCAATTCGTTCGCCCACGTTCGGACGGAGAGGCAGGGCTTATGAGCCCGGCGGACGAACGGTCGGAATCGCGGGCAGGCGGGGCAAGCCGGAAAATGCGTTTCCCCGGCCGGCCCATCGTGGCATGAGTGCCGCCATGCGTTTGAGAACCCTTGCGATTCCCTTTTGCGCCCTGCTGGCCGTGGCCGGCGGCTGCGCCGCGGTGGCCGGAAACGGGCGATCGGCCGAATCCTCCGTTCCGATTGCGCTCGACCCGGACCGCCCGGATCTTGCGGAAGTCGGCGCCCTGCGATTTCGTGGCGCCCTCCGTCTGCCCGATGGGGCGGGCGTGGGCGGCTTGTCCGGCCTGTGGGTCAGCGACTCGGGCGACCGTTTCGTTGCCGTTTCCGACAACGGCAAGAGCGTCACGGGGCGGCTGTCCTACGACGCCCAGGGGCGTCTGGCGGGCGCCGGACACTACGATGTCCGTCCCCTGATCCTCGATAAGAGCCCGGACTACCGCAGCCGGCTCAACGACTCGGAAGACCTCATCCGTCTGCCGGACGGCGGCTGGCTGGTGCCGTTCGAGCGCAATCACCGCATCCTCCGTTACGACGGCGCCGACCGGCCCGAGGGAACCCCGCGGAAGCTTCCGGTGCCGCCCGGTCTGGAGAACGCCCCCACGAACGGCGGAGTCGAAGCGTTGGCCGCGCTGTCGGACGGCCGCATCCTGGCCATCGAGGAGGGCGACGATGATGGTGTCCGTGAACGCCACGCCTGGATCGCTCCCGCCGATCCGAAGGCGCGCGGCGACTGGCAGCCGCTGACCTACCGCGCGGCGCCGCGCTTCCGTCCCACGTCTGCGGCGCCACTGCCGGACGGCGGGGTGCTGGTGCTGGAGCGGCGGGTGTCGCTGCTGGGCGGTTGGGCGGCGCGCCTCGTCCATGTGCCGGCGGACTCGCTGCGCGGCGGCGCGACGATGGACGGGGTGGAACTGGCGCGCCTGGAGCCGCCGCTGCCGACCGACAATTTCGAAGGGCTGGCGGTGCGGCCCGGTGCGGACGGCGACCTGCTCGTCTACATCGTTTCCGACGACAACCGCAGCCCGCTCCAGCGGACCTATCTGATGATGTTCCAACTTCCGGCCGGCGCCCTGAAAGCCACCGTCGCGGGGCGCTGATCGGACAGCGCCCCCCGCGGTGAGCGGCACCGCTCAGAAGTTGGCGTAGGGGCCGCCCTGGCTGGGCATGTCCGGCACGCCCGGAGCGCCCGGATTGCCCATCGGCTCGCGGTGATGGTGGACGCGGGCGATGCTCGGGGCGAGGTCCTGAAGCTCGATGAAGTTGTCGGCCTGACGGCGCAGTTCGTCGGCGACCATCGGCGGCTGGGAGCGCACGGTGCTGATGACGCTGACCCGCACGCCCTTGCGCTGCACCGCCTCGACCAGCCGGCGGAAATCGCCGTCGCCGGAGAACAGCAGGATGTGGTCCACCCGCTCGGCCATCTCCATGACGTCGATGGCCAGCTCGATGTCCATGTTGCCCTTGATCTTGCGCCGTCCCGAGGCGTCGGTGAATTCCTTGGTCGGCTTGGTCACCATGGTGTAGCCGTTGTAGTCCAGCCAATCCACCAACGGACGGATCGGCGAGTATTCCTGATCCTCCACCAGCGCGGTGTAATAGAAGGCGCGGACCAGCCGTCCCTCAGATGCGAAGCCGTCGCGCAGGCGCTTGTAGTCGATATCGAAGCCCAGGGACCGGGCAGCCGCGTACAAATTGGCGCCGTCGATGAACATCGCCAGACGCTCTTCTTTGTAAAAGAGCTTCGTAACATCCTTCGGCAAAGTCGTATTGCGATCCAATTCCGTAATCCTTCTACGATGGATTGAATTATATGTCAGGCATACGCGAAATTGCGAACCACCAGATAAGTAACGTAGGGGTTCGTCTACGTGCGAGCAAGGGGGCGCGCGGGCGCGCGGGTGCCGCGGGCGAGGTACGGCGGGCGGACCCGACAAGGCTCGAAGCGCTTGCGCAGGCGCGAACGCATCAATATATTCGGTTGCCTTCGCAGATCCCGGAGTTGGTTTGGTATGGCCCGCGTTACCGTCGAAGATTGCGTCCTCAAGGTTCCGAACCGGTTTGAGCTGGTCATGATGGCGGCCCAGCGTGCGCGTGAGATCGCGTCCGGCGCCCCGCTGTCGATCGACCGCGACAACGACAAGAACCCCGTCGTTGCCCTGCGTGAGATCGCCGATGAGACGGTGATGCTGGAGCATCTGAAGAACGCCCTGATCAAGGGCCACCAGAAGCATGTCGAGCCGGACGAGCCCGAAGAGGAAATCGTCGAGCTGATGGCCGGCGAGCACGACTGGGCCGCCCGCGGCGACACGTCGCTGGAGGACGAGGACGGGATGAGCGAGGCTGAGGAGGTCGGCGAAGGCGACGACCTGCTGTCCGACATGGAGAGCGACCCGGCGGCGGCCTTCGGCGAGACCGAGGACGATGTCGTCGGTCGCGATGCGGACGGGGATCTCTGACGCTGACCGATAGCGACCGGCCTTGGGGGGCGGTGGCCCCCCTTTCCGTCCAAGAACCAAGACATTTGCGAAACTTCATGGCGCACGCTGCGCCGGGTCGGGTGGCATGATCCGGCAATATGAGCTTGTCGAACGCGTCAAGGCGTACGACCCCTCGGCGGACGAGGAGTTGCTCAACCGCGCCTACGTCTTCTCCATGAAGGCGCACGGCTCCCAGACCCGCGCCTCGGGCGATCCCTATTTCCTCCACCCGCTGGAGGTCGCCGGCATCCTCACCCAGCTCAAGCTGGACGCCGGGACCATCGCGACGGCGCTGCTGCACGACACGGTCGAAGACACGGTCGCCACGCTGGAGGACATCGAAAAGCACTTCGGCAAGGAGATCGCCCGTCTGGTCGACGGCGTGACCAAGCTGTCGCGCCTGGAGCTGCACAGCGAGCAGGCCAAGCAGGCCGAGAATTTCCGCAAGCTGGTGCTGGCCATGTCGGAGGACATCCGCGTCCTCCTGGTCAAGCTGGCCGACCGCCTGCACAACATGCGCACGCTGTTCCATCTGAAGAACCCGGACAAGCGCAAGCGCATCGCCCGCGAAACGATCGAGATCTACGCGCCGCTTGCCGAGCGCATCGGCATGCATCAGGTCAAGGACGAGCTGGAGGATCTCTCCTTCGCGGAGCTGAATCCGGACGCCCGCGACAGCATCCTCGCCCAGCTCTCCCGCCTGCGCACCGAGGGCGAGAACCGCGTCCAGCGGATCATCCAGGAACTCCGCGGCACGCTGGCGGAGGAAGGGCTGCCCAACGCCGGGGTCACCGGGCGCGAGAAGACCGCCTATTCGATCTGGCGCAAGCTGCAGCGCAAGAACGTCAGCTTCGAGCAGCTGTCGGACATCATGGCCTTCCGGATCATGGTGGACACGGTGCCGGAATGCTATCAGGCGCTGGGCGTCATCCACGCCCACTACCCGGTCGTTCCGGGGCGCTTCAAGGACTACATCTCGACGCCCAAGCCCAACGGCTACCGCTCGCTCCACACCGGGGTGATCGGTCCGGAGCGCAACCGCATCGAGGTGCAGATCCGCACCAGCGACATGCACGAGATCTGCGAACTCGGCGTCGCCGCCCACTGGGCCTACAAGCAGGGCGAGCCGCGCACCCAGCAGGGGCGCGAGTACCGCTGGCTGCGCGAGCTTCTGGATATCCTGGAGCACGCCCAGAAGCCCGAGGAGTTCCTGGAGCACACCAAACTGGAGCTGTTCCAGGACCAGGTTTTCTGCTTCACGCCGAAGGGCGACCTGATCGCGCTGCCGCGCGGGGCGACCCCGGTGGACTTCGCCTACGCCGTCCACTCGGAGGTCGGCGATCACTGCGTCGGCGCCAAGATCAACGGTCGGATGCTGCCGCTGCGCACACAGCTGCAGAACGGCGATCAGGTCGACATCATCACGTCCAAGGCCCAGACCCCGGTTCCGGGCTGGGAACGCTTCGTCGTCACCGGCAAGGCGCGGGCGCGCATCCGCAAGTTCCTGCGCACCCAGCAGCGCACCCAGTACATCGAGCTGGGCCGCGCCATCCTGCAGCGCCAGTTCAAGTCGGAAGGCTACGAGTTCTCGGAAAAGGCGCTGGAAGGCGTCATCAAGATCTTCCAGCAGCCGAGCGCCGACGATCTGCTGGCCAGCGTCGGGTCGGGCCTGCATTCGGGCCGCGAGGTCTTCCACGCCGTCTTCCCCGGCCACAAGCCGCATGTGGCGACGCCGAAGGAAGGCGACGACAAGAACGCCATCACGGTGCCGAAGCCCAAGCCGAAGGTGAAGGGCCACAACGCGCCGCTGCCGATCCGCGGCCTGATCCCCGGCATGGCGGTCCATTACGCCCGTTGCTGCCACCCGCTGCCGGGCGACCGCATCGTCGGCATCGTGACCACCGGCAAGGGCGTGACCATCCACACCATCGACTGCGAGACGCTGGAGAGCTTCCACGAGTCGCCGGAACGCTGGATCGACGTCGCCTGGGACATCGGGCCGGACAGCCCCGAGGAGCATGTCGGGCGCATCTCGCTGGTTGTCAATAACGAGCCGGGCTCGCTCGGTACGCTGTCCACGGTCATCGGCAAGAACGGCGGCAACATCACGAACCTGAAGATCACCAGCCGCAACACCGATTTCTTCGAGCTGCTGATCGACATCGACGTGAAGGATGCCAAGCATCTGACCAACATCATGGCGGCCCTGCGCGCCACCCCCGCCATCAACGCGGTGGAGCGGGCGCGGGGGCGGTGAAGGCACCCACCCGGTCGCGTCTATCGGAGGCAAGGGAAGCATGTCCAGCCCCACCATCTTCAGCCGCCTGATCGCCGGGGAGCTGCCCTGCGCCGTGGTGTACGAGGATGCGGAAACCTTCGCCTTCATGGACGCCGGGCAGGTCAACCCCGGCCATGTGCTGGTGGCGCTGAAGCGCCCGGCCCCGACCATCCTGGACGTCACGGAGGACGAGGCGGCGGCCCTGTTCCGCACCGTCCACAAGATCGCCCGCGCCGTCCAGGCGGCCTTTTCGCCGGAGGGGATCACGCTTCTCCAGACGAACAAGCCGGCGGGTTGGCAGACGGTGCCGCACATCCACGTGCATGTGGTCCCGCGCTATCAGAACGACGGCGCCGATCTGGTCTGGCCGCGCCATGACCCGCCCATCGAGGAGCTGAAGGCGCTCGCCGCGCAAATCGCCGCGCATCACGTCGTCGAATGACGGCGTGACGCGACGCCACGCCACCGCTATATAGCAGGGAGAACCGGTGCCCGCCGGATGCAGGATGCGGGACCGGCGCGACACCGGAGTTTCGAGCCTATGCCCCGCCCTCTGCGCCTCGGCGTGAACATCGACCATGTGGCGACCGTCCGCAACGCGCGGGGCGGGCGTCATCCCGATCCCGTGCGCGCCGCGAAGCTCGCTGCCGAGGCCGGGGCGGACGGCATCACCGCTCATCTGCGCGAAGACCGCCGCCACATCATCGATTCCGACATCGAGCGGCTGATGGCGGAGATCCGGTTGCCGCTGAATCTGGAAATGGCGGCGACGGACGAGATGCTCGGCATCGCGCTGCGCCACAGGCCGCACGCCTGCTGCCTCGTCCCGGAGAAGCGCACCGAGGTCACCACCGAAGGCGGGCTGGACGTCGCCGGGCAGATGGACAACCTCAAGCGCACCGTCGGTGAGCTCGGCGCCGCGGGCATCCGCGTCTCGCTGTTCATCGACCCGGAACCGGCGCAGCTTGACGCGGCGAAGGCCTTGGGCGCGCCCGTGGTGGAACTGCACACCGGCGCCTATTGCGACGCGCCCGCCGGGGCGGAACGCGCGGCGGAGCTTGAGCGCATCGTCCGGGCGGCCGCCCACGCCGAGGCCATCGGGCTGGAATGCCACGCCGGCCATGGGCTGAGCTACGAGACGGTGGGGGCGGTCGCCGCCATCCCGACCATCGTGGAGCTGAACATCGGCCATTTCCTGATCGGCGAGGCGATCTTCGTCGGGCTGGGCAACACGCTCCAGCGCATGCGCGCCGTCATGAAGGACGCCCGAGCGGCGGCAGGAGGCGTCTCATGATCCTCGGCATCGGGAACGACCTGATCGACATCCGCCGGATCGAGCAGTCGCTGGACCGTTTCGGGGACCGCTTCATCGCCCGCATCTTCACCGACGTGGAGCGCGCCAAGTCGGAGCGCCGCGCCGGAGCCGCCGGCAAGCACAGCGCGCGGGCGGCGACCTACGCCAAGCGCTTCGCCGCCAAGGAGGCCTGCTCCAAGGCGCTGGGCACCGGTTTCCGCAACGGCGTGTTCTGGCGCGACATGGGGGTGGTGAATCTGCCCTCCGGCCAGCCGACCATGCGCCTGACCGGCGGAGCGCTGGAGCGGCTGCAGGCGATCACCCCGCCGGGCATGCAAGCGCGCATCCACGTGACGCTGACCGACGAGTACCCGATGGCCGAGGCCTTCGTCATCATCAGCGCCGAACCGGCCGACGCTTCCGCCGACACCTCCATCACCACCTCCACGGCACCCTCCGCATGACCATGAACAGAGAGACCGCCTTGACCGGCAAATCCAAAGAGACAGGCGGCTTTGCCGAGACGGTGAAGACGGTCTTCTATGCGGTCATCATCGCCTTCGGCGTGCGGACCTTCGCCTTCGAGCCCTTCAACATCCCGTCCGGGTCGATGATCCCGACGCTGCTGATCGGCGACTACCTGTTCGTGTCCAAGTTCTCCTACGGATACAGCAAGTACACGGTCGGCTTCGGTCTGCCGCTGTTCGAGGGCCGCATCCTGGGCCACGCGCCGGAGCGCGGCGACGTCGCCGTGTTCAAGCTGCCGCGCGACAACAAGACCGACTACATCAAGCGCGTCATCGGCCTGCCGGGCGACACCGTCCAGGTGACCGGCGGCGTGCTGCACATCAACGGCCAGCCGGTGAAGCGCGAGCGGATCGAGGACTATGTGTCGCGCGACGCGCTGGGCCGCGAGGTCCGCATCGCCCAGTATGTGGAGACCCTGCCGGGCGGGCGCAGCCACCGCATCATCGAAGAGTCGGACAACGGTCCGCTCGACAACACCCCGGCCTTCAAGGTGCCGGCGAACCATCTGTTCATGATGGGCGACAACCGCGACAACTCGCTGGACAGCCGCGTTCCGTCGCAGGTGGGGTATGTCCCGATGGAGAATCTGGTCGGGCGCGCCGAATTTCTGTTCTTCTCTCTGGAGGACGGGACGCGCTTCTTCGAGGTGTGGCGCTGGCCGGCGGACCTGCGGTTCAGCCGCCTGTTCAACGCCGTGAAGTGAGCCCCGCACAGCACCGGGGCGCGGAGACCGATTATTGTGAGCCCTGAAGAACGGGGGACCCCCATGGCGTCCGACGCGGACGTGAGCGCCGATTCCGCCGACCTTGCGGAACTGGCCGCGGCCATCGGCCATCGCTTCGCCGACCCGCAACGGCTGGCCGACGCGGTCACCCACCCCAGCCTGATGGGGCTGGAGCGCAACGACCGCGGTGGGCGGCCCGAGCAGGGGCCGGGCCTCGCCTACGAGCGGCTGGAATTCCTGGGCGACCGGGTGCTCGGCCTCGTCATCGCGGAATGGCTGCTGGAGCGTTTCCCCAACGAACGAGAGGGCGCGCTTGCCAAGCGGCACGTCTCGCTGGTCCGGCGGGAGGCGCTGAGCCGTGTTGCCGGCGCGCTGCAACTGGGGCGTTACCTGCGCCTGTCCCCGTCGGAGGCGCAGGGCGGAGGGCGCAGCAACAACACCATCCTGGCCGACGCCTGCGAGGCGGTGATCGGAGCGCTGTATCTGGACGGTGGCATGGACAAGGCGCGGGACTTCATCCGCGGAGCCTGGGCCGGGCAGATCGACCGCGCGGAGCCGCCGCCGCTGGATTCCAAGACGGCGTTGCAGGAATGGGCGCAGGGCAACAAGCGGCCCCTTCCCACCTATGAACTGATCGAGCAGAGCGGCCCGGCGCACGAGCCGGTGTTCCGCATCGCGGTCCGGTTGAAGGGCATGGAGCCGGTGACGGCCACCGGCCCGTCCAAGCGGGTCGCCGAACGGAAAGCGGCCAGCGCCTTGCTGCGCCAATTGGGAGTGCAGGTCGATGACTGACGGCCGCGACAAGTTTGAAGACGACGATTTCGACGATAAGGACGAGGGCGTGAGCGAGAGCGTGGACGAGGGTGCCGACACTGGTGCCGAAGAAGGCGCCGAAGAGGCTGCCTATGTGCCCGAAAACCCGCGCTGCGGATTCGTCGCCCTGGTCGGCGCGCCGAACGCCGGCAAGTCGACCCTGCTGAACGCGATGGTCGGCTCCAAGGTGTCGATCGTCAGCTCCAAGGTGCAGACGACCCGCACGCGCGTGCTCGGCATCACCATCGCCGGCGACAGCCAGATCATCTTCGTGGACACGCCCGGCATCTTCAAGCCGAAGCGCCGGCTGGACCGCGCCATGGTGGCCGCGGCGTGGCAGGGGGCGGAGGACGCCGATCTGGTCGGCCTGCTGTTCGACGTGTCGCGCCGCAGCATCGACCAGGACACGCAGGGCATCATCGCCCGGCTGAAGGAGCAGGGGCGCAAGGCCATCCTGATCCTGAACAAGATCGACTTGGTACCGCGCGAGAAGCTGCTCGGCCTCGCCGACAGCTTCAACCAGGAAGGCATCTTCACCGACATCTTCATGCTGTCCGCCTCGACCGGCGACGGGGTGGAGCATCTGCGCGGCTTCCTGGCCGCCCGCATGCCGGAAGGCCCCTGGCATTACCCGGAGGACCAGATCTCCGACATGCCGATGCGCCTCCTGGCGGCGGAGATCACCCGCGAGAAGCTGTTCCAGCAGCTTCACCAGGAACTCCCCTACGCAGCGACGGTCGAGACCGAGCAGTGGGAGGAGTTCGAGAACGGGTCGGTCAAGATCTCCCAGGTCGTGTATGTCCAGCGCGACAGCCAGAAGGCCATCGTGCTCGGCAAGCAGGGCTCCCGCATCAAGGCGTTGGGGCAGGCCGCCCGCACCGAACTGGAAGAGATGCTGGAGCAGCGCGTCCACCTGATGCTGTTCGTCAAGGTGCGCGAGGATTGGGAGAACGATCCGGAGCGCTACGAGGCCTGGAACCTCGACTTCGGGGCGTCCTAAAGCACCGGTCAGGGTATAGGCGTGGGCGGACGGTCCCCCATATAGAGGGGCGATCCTTTCCCCCACACGGACCGGCTGACCGTGCGCGTGCCCATTTTCAACGACCTGTACGACGCCGGCTCGCGCCTGTTGGGCCGGGCCGGCGATCTCGTTTCCGGCGGCATCCTGGAGCAGGACGTCCGTCTCGGCGTCACCGGGCTGCGGCGGGCCGGCAAGACCGTGTTCGTCACCTCGCTGGTCGACAATTTGCTGAAGGCCGGGCGGCTTCCCTTCCTCGACGTGGTGTCCTCCGGCCGCTTCCAGGCCTCGCGCCTGCGCCCGCAGCCCGACGCCCAGGTCCCCCGCTTCGAGGTGGAGCAGCGGCTGGCCGAACTGGCCGGCCCGGCGCCCCATTGGCCGACCGAGACGCGCGGGATCAGCCAGCTCCGCCTGTCCATGCGCTACCGCCCGAACACCGTGCTGAAGCGCACGGTGCAGCCGGTCGCCACGCTGAATCTCGACATCGTCGACTACCCCGGCGAATGGCTGCTCGACCTGCCGCTGCTCCACCAGTCCTTCGCGGAATGGAGCGCGCTGACTTTGGAACTGGCCGGGCGGGCACCGCGCGACGAGCTGTCGGTTTCCTGGCGCGGCTGGCTCGCCACCATCGACACGGCGGCCCCGGCGGAGGAGGAGCAGGCGCGGCGTGGTGCGGCGCTGTTCACCGACTACCTGCACGCCTGCCGCCGCTCCGACAATCTGCTGAGCCTGATCCAGCCGGGACGCTTCGTCGAGCCGGGTGACATGGCGAACGCGCCGCTGCTGACCTTCTGCCCGCTGCCGGGCGAAAGGCCGCGCGTGCGTGGCAGCCTGTGGGCGCTGATGGAGGATCGGTACGAGGCGTACAAGACCAACGTCGTCCGGCGCTTTTTCGCCGATCATTTCGCCCGGCTCGACCGCCAGATCGTCCTGATCGACGTGCTGGGCGCGCTGAACTCCGGCCCGGCGGGCATGGCGGACATGAAGCGTGCCCTGGAGCTGAGCCTGGAGCCTTTCCGCCATGGGTCCAGCAGTTGGCTGGACTGGCTGCTGGGTCGGAAGATCGACCGCGTGCTGTTCGCCGCCACCAAGGCCGACCATGTCGCTTCGCACCAGCACAACAGCCTGCGCCACCTGCTGGACCGGCTGGTATCCGACGCGCGGGCCGGCATCCGCTTCGAAGGGGCGCAGGTGGAAACGATGGCCATCGCCGCCCTGAAATCCACCGAGACGGTGGTGACCGAGCATGAGGGGCGGCAGCTGCGCTGCGTTCGCGGCGTGCCGCTCGGCCGCGACCGCCCGACCGTGCTGTTCCCCGGCGAGATCCCCGAGGACGCCGACTTTCCGCCGGGGCAGGAGCGGCCCTACAACTTCATGGCCTTCCAGCCGCCCGCCGACCTCGCCCGCGAGGCGCGCGGCCTGCCGCACATCCGGCTGGATCAGGCCATGCAGTTCCTGCTGGGGGATTATCTGGAATGAGCGAGGACACGCGCGACCGCCGCTGGGTCCCGCCGATGGAGCTGGACCCCACCCGCGCCGCCGCCGTCCCCGCGGCGGAGGAGGAGGCGATCATCGCCGGCCCCCTGGCCGGCCCCCTGTCCGGTTCAGCGGCGGAGCGCCTTCCCGCGCTGTTGGCGGACGACCGGCCGCGCAGCCGGCTCGGCCGCTGGCTGGCCGGCTCGGTCGCCGCGCTGGTGCTGATCGCGCTGGGCTTCGACACCTGGGACCTGTTCAACCGCGCCTTCGCCACCAGCGCCGCGCTGGGCGTGCTGGTGGCCGCCGCCGTGACGGTGGCCGGTGGGGCGGCGCTGGCGATGCTGCTGCGCGAACTGCGCGCGCTGCGCCGCCTGCGCAAAATCGAGGAGTTGCGCGGCGAAGCCGGACGCCTGTCCACGGAGATCGTGACCAACGCCGGGGAGCCGGGCCACGCCGAGCGCTTCGCCGGGTCGCTGACCCGCCTCTATGACGGTCGGGCCGATCTGGCGCCCTCGCTGGAGCGGGTGCGCGACCATGTGACGGACGCCCACGATGACGCGGAGATCCTGCGCCTGCTCGACCGCGAGGTGATGGGGCCGCTGGACCGCCGCGCCTACCAGACCGTCCTGCGGGCGTCCCGCGACACGGCGGTGGCGACGGCGCTCAGCCCGGCGGCGGTCGTCGACCTCGCGGTGGTGCTGTGGCGGAACCTGAAGCTGGTGCGGGAGATCGCGGCGCTCTACGGCGCGCGGCCCGGCTATGTCGGGTCGATGCGGCTGCTGCGGCGGATGCTCGCCAACCTCGCCGTCGCCGGGGTGGCGGAAAGCGCCCACCACGTCGCCGTCGAGGCGCTGGGCGGCTCCATCGCCGCGGCCATCTCCACCCGCATGGGGCAGGGGGTGATCAACGGGCTGCTGACCGCGCGGGTCGGGTTGACCGCGATGCATCTGTGCCGTCCCATCGCCTTCGGGCCGGACAACCGCCCCAGCATGGGCCAGATCCGCAAGGAGCTGCTGTCCCTGCCGAAGCAGGTTCTGTAGCCGCTTACGGCGTGGGGAAGGGCAGGCCATGCCGGGGGTGGGCCCGGTCGTGGATCAGGGCGCGGTCGCGGATCATCGGCCAGACGATGCGGCGCAGGAAGCGATGGTCCTGCGCCCGGTCCGCCTCGGCGGCGCCGTGGCGCTCGGCCAGCGGCAGCAGGTCGGGCAGAAGCCCCGCGATCCCGCCCCAATGGCCGCCCGACATCACCTCCGTGTGCAGCACCCCGTCGCGCAGGACATGGAAGGGCCGGCCGGAGGCGACCCAGTCATCCACGGCGGCCTTCCCATCGGCGGACGGCAGCGCGCCCCAGTCTCGGCAGAGGAAGCGCGCCACCGTGGGGTCGTCGGCGGCGGTCAGGCGCCAATAGGGTCCGCCGGTCGGCGCGTCGACGGCCACCGCCACGAGGTCCGCCCCGGCCGCGGCCAATTCGCTTAACCGGTCGGCGGCAAGGGTGCCGTCGTGATAAACCCGGCAGGTCCACCCCGCATACAGCGCCACGGTCTGCCTCACAAGCTCCGCTGGGTCGTGAGCACCGGCGGGCTGGCCGCCCCACAGGCTGAAGGCTATGACGTTGCGCCGCCGGTCCTCGGCCCCGCGTGGCCGGGCGGGCAGCGGGGGCAGGGCGGGGGCCGTGTCCATGGCCGTGCGGTCCTTGAGGTCCAGCGCACGCTCGCCCCAGACCGCCGCCTCGTCTTCCCGGCCGAGCAGGGCGAGGGCGATGACGAGCCGGTCGATGGCGTCGAGATGGCGGGGGTCCAGCCGGGCGGCCCGCTCCAGCGCGCGGGCGGAGTCCTCAAGCCGGTCCACGCCCCCCAGCGCGACCCCGAGATTGAAGGCGGCGGACGGAAAATCCGGCGTGATGGCCAGGGCGTTGCGGTAGGCGAGGGTGGAGTCCTCCCGCAACCCCATCGCGAACAGGGCGTTGCCGTAGAGAAAGGCCACGTCGGCGTCCAGCGGCAGCAGTTCCGCGGCGCGGGCCAGCGGCGGCAGGGATTCGGTGCCCCGCCCCTGCTCCACCAGCAGGCGGCCTTCCTCGTGCCGGAGCGCTCCAAGGCGTTCCACCGCGATGGCGAGGGTGGGGGCGGAGGCGACGGCGCGCTCCAGGGCGGCGATGGCGCCAGGGGAGTGGCCCAGGATGCGCAGGGCGTTCGCCATGTCGGTCCAGGCTTCCGCGAAATCGGGCTGGAGAGCGACGGCCCGCCGGTAGTCCTGCACCGCCGCCTCTGGTCGTCCCGAGGAGCGTCGGATGTTGCCGCTGTTGGCGTGCATGTCCGCCGCCTCGGGCCGCTGGGCGATGGCGCGGGCGATGAGTTGCAGTCCGAGCGTCTGTTCCCCCACCTGCCCAGCCAGGACCCCCAGGAAATGCAGCGCGTCCGGCTGCTCCGGGTCCGCATCCAGGATGCGGTGATAGAGCTGCTGGGCCTCGGCCAGCCGGCCGGCCAGATGGTGTTCCAGGGCGAGCGCCAGCGCTTCCGCGATCGTAGCCATACATACAGGCTTAAGCACCCTGCCGCCCCTCCGCAAGTGTCACGGCTGTGAGAAAGGGTGGGAGGCGGTCCTGATGGTCCTGGAATGCGAAACCTTGGTGCCACAAACAGCCTGTGGGAATTCGTCCTTTGGACTAGCCGGAAAAAAGGTGAACGAACCCTTTACAATGCACGAGTGCGGCTGCAATATATCATCTGGATTGTCCACACATCGGTGTAATGTCATGAACGTGGCCATCGCCACCGCAACGGCTGCAAGGCCGTTGGCCTTCATGACGGCCCGCAACAGCGAGGCTGTTGAAACCGGGGCCGACACCGGGACTCCGTCCGCAAAGGACCCCGTGACCGGGCAGTCCGAGCCCCTCTCCGGACGCTACACGAAGACCGCATACCGCTACGATGCCGACGCGTCGCGGCTGGTGCTGCTGTTCCGCAGCCCGGAAGACGGGGTGACCCTCGACCAGATACCGACCGAGGCGGCTCTGCGGCAGTACCGTGAGGCGCAGAAGGACAGGAAGAGCGGCAAGGCGTCGCTTGAGCTTCTGGTTGGCGGCTCGGACGGGCAGGACCAGCCGAACGGCGCCGGCCAGAGCGGGACCTCCGCCAACGGTTCCCCCGTGCACCGCTGGGCCTCGGGCCAGTCCGGGGCCGGCGGGGGCCGCTCCACCCCGTCACAGGGGACTTCCGCGCACACGTCGCCGGTGGTAGCCTCGACACCGATGACGACCCATGCGGTGGCCGCCCCCTCGGCGGGGGCCGGTTCCGTCAACGTGGTCATCTGACCGACGCGGCGCGGACCGTACGGCGTCGGCCGTCTGTTTCCTTTGAAGGCATCCTCCGATGGCTCTCGACATTTCCTCCTCCACCCTGGGTGCCGCGGTCGGCTTGCGGCAGGCGCAGGGACAGATGGACTTCGGCGTGAAGACGCTGAACCAGACCGCGCAACAGCAGGATCAGGCGATCGCCACATTGCTTCAGGGCGGTTCGGATGGGTCGTCATCCGGCGGCAACGTGACGGCCACGCGCGGACAGAATCTGAACATCGTCGTGTAAACGGCTGATTCGGCGGGCTTGATCGCTCAAACCAGGCCGCGGCCATAAAAAAAGCCCCTCTCGCTGGAGAGGGGCTTTGTGCGTTCCGGAGGACCGCTTACTTCAGCTCGTCGAAGGTGTCGATGACGTGGCTGACGATGCCGTACTCGCGGGCTTCGTCCGCCATCATCCAGTAGTTCCGGTCGGTGTCCTTGGACACCTTCTCCACCGGCTGGCCGGTCTCGCGCGCGATGATGCGGTTCAGCCGCTCACGCATGCGGATGATTTCCTTCGCCTCGATGGCGATGTCCGTCGCCCGGCCACCGGTGCCGCCCAGCGGCTGGTGGATCAGGAAGCGGGTGTTCGGCAGGCAGAAGCGGTCTTCCTTCTTCGCGGCCAGGAAGATGTGGCAGCCGGCGCTGGCGACCCAGCCGGTGCCCAGCATCTTCACGCGCGGCTTCACGAAGCGGATCATGTCGTGAATGGTGTCGCCCGCCTCGACGTGGCCGCCGGGGGAGTTCACCACGACCGTGATGTCGTCGTTGCTCTCGTGGGCCAGAGCCAGCAGCTGGGCCGAGACGGCCTGCGCCAGCTTCATGTCGATCTGCCCGAAGATCAGCACCGTGCGCGCCTTGAAGAGGTTCGACTGCACGGCAGCGAACGGCGGCGGGGCGCTTTCCTTCGACTTCTCGTCCGGCTCCTGCTCGGGTTCGTCGTCGAAGCGGGTGTATCCGTCTTGCGCCATCGTTTTTGAACTCCCTGAGGTCGGCGTGTCTACCGGGGGGCTTTGGCTTGCGGGGGCCTGGGATGTCGGATGGGGACCGAACCACGCCACTCGTTTCTCCACATAGCCCGTATCGGTTCCTTGTTCAACGGGCCGCGACGCCAAATCCCACCCCCGCATCGTCATAGTCGCGCTCAGGCTGGCCGCATCGGTGCGGATCGCCGCTTGCCGACCATCGGGAAGGAGAGGCACACTGACCTTTGCACAATCGGAGGGCGGTGCATGGACGAGGGCAGCGGCGGGGGCGTCTCGGTCATCATTCCGGCCTACCGGGCGCAGGGCACCATCGCCCGCGCCGTGTCCAGCCTGCTGGCGCAGAGCTTTCCCCACTGGGAAGCGGTGGTGGTCAGCGACGACGGCGCCGACTACCGCGCCCTTCTGGCGGCCGCCGGCATCGCCGACTCACGCCTGACCTTCACCGGAACCGGCCGCGTCGGGTCCGGCGCCCCGGCGGCGCGCAACGCCGGGCTGCGCTGCGCGCGCCTGCCTCTGATCGCCCCGCTGGACGCCGACGACCGGTTCGAGCCGGACCGCTTGGCGCGGCTCGCCCCTCTGGCGGCGGCGCAGGGGGCGGCGGCGGACAACGTGGCGGTGGTGCGCGACAGCGACGGCGCGCCGCTCTCCACCCTGTTCCCGCCCGGTGCCGGGACCGCCACGCTGGACGCGGCGGCCTTTCTGGGAACCTCCGTTCCGATGTTTTTCGTGGTCCGCCGCGACCTCGTTCCCGGCTGGGAGGAGGGGGTCGATTTCTGCGACGACGTGGTCTTCAACGTCCAGGTCCTCGACCGGCTGGGCCGCCTGCCGCTCGTGCTGGAGCCGCTGTACGAATACCGGCAGCGGGAGGGGTCGATCACCTGCTCCGCCGACAGCGGCACGCGGGCGGACCTCTGCTACCGCCATGTGCTCGACCGGCTGGACGGCGACGGGCTGCGGATCGCCGACGCCGCGCTGCGCCACCGCTTCGCCGCCGCCCTGGACGCCAAGCGTGCCCTGAACGCCGCCTACATGGCCGCGCAGGCCGCCGGACGCTGCGCCAACTTTCAGGAGTTCCTGGCCTTGCGGGAAAACTCCCTGCCGGGATAATCGCCGATCACGCTCAGATGCGTCACCACCGTACCATCCGGTCGGAATTGATGAAGAGCGAGCGCGGACGGCTCCTCCGTCCAGCGGTAGGGCGGCTCCGGCGCCAGATCCAGCGCGATCTGGTAGGCCACGGACGGGGCGACGTAGCCGTGCGCCCCCTTCCAGGCGACCGCGGTCTGGCGGTGGGTGTGGCCGCACAGAACGGCCCGGACGTTGGGACGGCTCCGCACCAGCCGTCCCAACTCCTCCGCACCCTCCAGACAGCGCAACGTGTCCAGGAAGGCCAACCCGGTGTCGAAAGGCGGATGGTGGAGCGCCAGCACGGTCGGCCGCTCCGGCTGCTCGGCCAGACGCTCCTCCAGCCAGGACAGCCGGTCGGTGCACAGGCCGCCCACCGCCGAACCGGGGATGACCGAATCGAGCATCAGGATGCGGACCGGAAACCCCTCCACCGCGTGGTGAAGGAAGGGACCATTCATGGGCATCCAGCCGGTGCCGGCGAAAGTCCGGCGCAGTTCCGCGCGGTCGTCATGATTGCCCGGCAGCACGCGGAATGGGATGGCGAGCGATTCCAGCAGGGCGGACAGCGCCGCGTACTCGCCGGGTTTCGGCCCGTTGACGAGGTCGCCGGTGATGAGGACGAGGTCCGGGCGCGGCACCAGCGCGTTCAAATGGGCCACCGCGGCGGCGAGGCGAGCGTTCGTGTCGTAGGCGGTGGTCGGGGCGGTGCCGGGGGCCGTCACATGCAGGTCGGACATCTGGGCGATCAGCATCGGGCACCCCTTGGGACGCGAGGGTCGGAGAACCAAGGATTGTCACATCGCCGATTTCCCGGATGTCTTCAAGAGTCCAACCGGAGCAAAACTTCCTTTACGCTTCCGTGACAGGCTGAACCGTCGGCCGAACGACCGTCTTGCCGCCACTGCATCGGATCGGGGAATGAGCGCGTCCACCTCCGCCTGCCTGCTTGCGCGACTGCTGGCGTCCGGGAAGTTCTGGCTGAAGCGCGCCCGCATCGACTCCCCGGACCTCGGCGAGGGCACCCCGCCACCCGGCGCGGATGGCGTCTTGGTTGCCGATGTTCGCATCGAAGGCGATCGGATTCGTGCGGTTCTACCGGCGGGCGAAGCGCCCTGTTGCGCGCCCGGACTTTGCCTCGATGGCGCGCCGGTTCGTCCACGCGGTGGCTGCACCGCGGTTGCCCCCGGTCAACCCGCTGATTTGGCGGTGATTTTTCCCGATGGGGAGCGGTTGGAGATGGAGAAGGGCCGGGTTGTGCAGCCCGATCCGCCGCCGTCGCGCGCCTGAACCCTTGCAACCGTCTCGACTCCGGAACTGAACTGAACGATATAGTTCAGTTTACCGTCCGCCCCTCACAGCGGCCCGGTTGACACGAAACGCCCCGCGCGCCCGCCCGGCGGGCCAGCGGGCCTGTGCGGGTTCCGTATCCATGCGCCACACGCTTCGCATCGTCGCCCTTCTGGTTCTGGTCGCTCTCGGCGGCGGCGCCTACTGGTACTTCGTCAAGCAGGGCGGAACCATCAACACGCTCCTCGCCGGCAAGGTTCCGTCCCCTGGCGGCGCCTCCGCCGGCGGCTCGACGGCTGGCGGCCCGCCGGGCGGGGCGCCGCCGATGCCGGTGGAGGCTTCGCCGGTCAAGACCGGCACCGTGTCGCGTCAGGTCACCGCGGTCGGCTCGCTGCTGTCCAGCGAATCGGTGGTCATCCGGCCCGAGGTGGCGGGCAAGGTCTCCGAGATCGCCTTCCTGGAAGGGCAGGCGGTGAAAAAGGGGGCGGTGCTGATCCGGCTCGACGACTCCATCGCCCGCGCCACCCTTGCCCAGGCGCAGGCGAGCATCGCCTTTTCCCGCGCCGAGCTGGCCCGCGCCGACGAGCTGTACCGCCAGCGCACCGGCCCCGCCCGCAACCGCGAGCAGGCGCTCGCCAAGCTCCAGTCCGACGAGGCGGCGGTGCAACTCGCCAAGGCGCAATTGGAGAAGCTGACCCTGACGGCACCCTTCGACGGCGTGCTGGGCCTGCGCAAGGTCTCGGTGGGCGACGTGGTGGCGGCGGGCAAGGACATCGTGAACCTGGAGGCCATCGAGATCCTGAAGCTCGATTTCCGGGTGCCGGAGCTGTATCTGCCGACCGTCCGCACCGGCCAGACCCTGAAGGTCGCCGTGGACTCCTTCGGCGGGCGGACCTTCGACGGCACGGTCTACGCCATCGACCCGCTGGTGGACGTGAACGGCCGCGCCGTGGTGATCCGCGCCCGCGTCCCCAACAGCGACGGCGCCCTGCGCCCCGGCCTGTTCGCCCGGGTGGCCCTGACGCTGGACCAGACCCCGAACGCCGTGCTGGTGCCCGAGCAGGCGGTCAGCGCCTTCGGCAACAAGCAGTTCGTCTTCAAGGTGGTGGAGGGCAAGGCGGTGCAGACCACCGTCACGCTGGGCGAGCGCCGCAACGCCGAGGTGGAGATCACCGCCGGCCTGCAGCCCGGCGACGTGGTGGTGACCGCCGGCCAACTGAAGATCCGCGACGGCGCCCCGGTGGTGGTCGTGAACAACAAGCCGGCGGGGAGCTGAGCCGATGGTCCTCTCCGACATCTCCATCCGCCGGCCCGTCCTGGCGACGGTCATGAGCCTCGCGCTCATGCTGATCGGCATCGTGTCGTACCAGCGCCTGTCGGTGCGCGAATACCCGAAGATCGACGAGCCCGTCGTCACGGTGGAGACCACCTACAAGGGCGCGTCGGCCGAGATCATCGAAAGCCAAGTCACCCAGATCCTGGAGGACTCGCTGTCGGGCATCGAGGGCATCGACGTGATGTCCTCGATCAGCCGCGCCGAGAAGAGCCAGATCACCCTGCGCTTCCGCCTGGACCGCAACGTCGACACGGCGGCCAGCGACGTGCGCGACCGCGTCGGCCGCGTGCGCGCCCAGCTTCCCAACGAGATCGACGAGCCGGTCATCGCGAAGGTGGAGGCCGACGCGCAGCCGATCATCTATCTGGCCTTCTCCTCCGACCGCCATTCGCCGCTGGACGTGACGGACTTTGCCGACCGCTACGTCAAGGACCGGCTGCAGAACCTGCCCGGCGTCGCCCAGGTGCGAATCTTCGGCGAGCGGCGCTTCGCCATGCGGCTGTGGCTCGACCCGCAGCGCATGGCGGCCTACCGAGTCACCCCGCAGGATGTGGAGAACGCGCTGCGCAAGCAGAACGTCGAGATTCCGGCGGGCCGCGTCGAGAGCAAGGCGCGGGAGTTCACCGTCGTCTCCGAAACCGACCTGCGCACGCCGGAGGAGTTCGACCGCATCATCCTGCGCGACGACGGCGGCTATATGGTCCGGCTGAAGGATGTCGGCCGCGCCGAGCTGGGCGCGCGGGACGAGCGGGTCAGCGCCCGCTTCAACGGGCGCGGTGCCGTCGCCATCGGCGTGGTCAAGCAGTCCACCGCCAACCCGCTGGACGTGTCCAAGGCGGTGAACGAGGCGCTGCCGAAGATCCGCGCCGCCCTGCCGGAGGGGATGGGGGTGGATGTCGGCTATGACAGCTCCGTCTTCATCGCCAAGTCCATCGACGCGGTGTTCAGCACGATCTTCGAGGCCATCGTCCTGGTCGTTCTGGTCATCTTCGTCTTCCTGCGCAGCTTCCGCGCCACGCTGGTGCCGCTGGTGACCATCCCGGTGTCGCTGATCGGCGGCTTCGCGCTGATGTACGCCTTCGGCTTCTCGGTCAACACGCTGACGCTGCTGTCCATGGTGCTGGCCATCGGCCTCGTCGTGGACGACGCCATCGTGATGCTGGAGAACATCTACCGCCACGTCGAGGAGGGCGTGCCGCCCTTCCAGGCGGCCTTGCAGGGGTCGAAGGAGATCGGCTTCGCGGTCATCGCGATGACGATCACGCTGGCCGCGGTCTACGCGCCCATCGGCTTCATGACCGGCCGCACCGGCCGCCTTTTCTCCGAGTTCGCGCTGACGCTGGCGGGGGCGGTGATCGTGTCGGGCTTCGTCGCCCTGACCTTGTCGCCGATGATGTGCTCCAAGCTGCTGAAGCACCAGACCAAGCACAACGCGCTCTACAACACCATCGAGCGGCTGCTGAACGGGCTGACCAACGGCTACCGGTCCATCCTCCGCCTGTCGCTGAAGGCGCGTCCGCTGGTGCTGCTGGTCGGCGCGGTGGTGGCGGGGCTCAGCTACACGCTGTTCACCGGGCTGAAGTCGGAACTGGCGCCGGTCGAGGACCGCGGCACCATCGTCGGCATCGCCATCGCGCCGGAGGGCTCGACGCTCGACTACACGGAAAGCTACGCCAAGCGGATGGAGGACCTGTTCCGCCAGATCCCCATCGTCGAGAAGTTCTTCGTGGTGGTCGGCTTCCCGGTGGTCAACCAGGGCATCTCCTTTGTCCGTCTGATCGACTGGGACGAGCGCGACGTGAAGCAGCAGGCGATCACCGCCCAGCTCTTCCCCAAGATGTTCGGCATTCCCGGCATCCTGGCCTTCGTCACCAATCCGCCGTCGCTGGGCCAGAGCCCGGTGGACAAGCCGGTCAACTTCGTCATCCAAAGCTCGCTGCCCTACGACGAGCTTCAGAAGATGGTCGACGGGCTGATGGCGGAGGCGCGGAAGTTCCCCGGCCTGACCAACCTCGACACCGACCTGAAGCTGAACAAGCCGGAACTGCGCATCACCATCGACCGTGACAAGGCCGCCGACCTCGGGGTGGATGTGGAGACGGTGGGCCGCACGCTGGAAACCCTTCTGGGCGGGCGGCAGGTCACGCGCTTCAAGAAGGAGGGCAAGCAGTACGATGTGGTGGTCCAGGTCGGCGACGTCGACCGCCGCAACCCGGACGACATCGCTTCCATCTACGTCCGCGGCACGCCGACCATGGCGGCGGAGGCGGGTGTGGCCACCAGCACCGGGGCGATGATCTCGCTCGCCAACCTCGTCCACATCGAGGAGCGGGTGGCGCCCAAGGAGTTGAACCACTTCAACAAGCTGCGCTCCGTCACCATCACCGCCACGCTGGCGCCGGGCACCTCGCTGGGCGAGGCGCTGGGCTATCTCCAGGCGGCGGCGAACCGCGTGCTGCCGGCCACCGCCCAGACCGACTATGCGGGGCAGAGCCGCGAGTTCCGCGAATCGGCGACGGGCCTGTACTTCGTCTTCATCCTGGCGCTGGCCTTCATCTATCTCGTGCTGGCGGCGCAGTTCGAGAGCTTCATCGATCCCTTCGTGATCATGCTGACGGTGCCGCTGTCGATGACCGGCGCGCTGGCCGCCCTGCATTTCACGGGCGGGACGATGAACGTCTACAGCCAGATCGGCTTGGTGACGCTCGTCGGCCTCATCACCAAGCACGGCATCCTGATCGTGGAGTTCGCCAACCAGCTCCAGCGCGAGGGGGTGGACATCCGCAAGGCGGTGGAGGAGGCCGCCGTGCTGCGCCTGCGCCCGATCCTGATGACCACCGGCGCCATGGTGCTGGGCGCCGTGCCGCTCGCCAACGCCCATGGGGCCGGTGCGGAGAGCCGGCAGGCTATCGGCGCGGTGATCGTCGGCGGCATGCTGCTGGGCACCTTCCTGACGCTGTTCGTGGTGCCGACGGTCTACAGCTACATCGCCAAGAAGAAGCCCCTCCCGGCGGTGGACGGCTCCGCCGGCCACCCCACGGGTGCGCACCCTCAGCCGGCGGAGTGACCATCGGTCGAAGGGTGCATTCCGAATCCCCTCTCCCCTCCGGGGAGAGGGTTAGGGTGAGGGGGATGTGCGTGTCGGTACGTCCGGCAAATGCACATCCCCCTCACCGGCCCTTCGGGCCACCCTCTCCCCGGAGGGGGAGATGGCTAAAAAGGCCAAATGCGACGGCCGTGCCAGATCAGGACGCCCCGTTTTCCTCCAGCGGTTCCACATCGACGCTGACCGACAGCGTGTGGCCGGCGGCTCCCATCAGGACGCCGCGGGCGGGGCTGACGTCGTCGTAGTCGCGGCCCCAGGCGATGGTGATGAAGTCCTGATCGGCGCGGCGCGCGTTGGTCGGGCAGACGTCGATCCAGCCGGTCTCGGCGCCGCACCAGACGGACGCCCAGGCGTGGCTGACGTCGGCGCCGACCAGACGCGGCCGGCCCGGCGGGGGCAGGGTGCGCAGATAGCCGGAGACGTAGCGGGCCGGCAGCCCCATGGCGCGCACGCAGCCGACCACGATGTGGGCGAAGTCCTGGCAGACGCCGCGGCGGTGCCGCATCACCTCGGCCATCGGGGTGGCGATCGTCGTCGCGGCGGGATCGAAGGTGAAATCGTCGTGGATGCGCCGCATCAGGTCCAGCGCGGCCTCCGCCGCCGGACGGCCGGGCGTGAAGGACTGCGCGGCGTAATCCTGCAGCGTCGGGCTGGCCGCCACCAGCGTGCTGTCGAAGCGGTATTGGACCACCTCTGCCCCGTCCTCCGGCCCGCTCAGGCCGCCCAGCGAATCCCGCACACTTTCCCAGGACGGAGTCGAGGCGGCGTCCAGCGGCGGTGGCGGGCCGACCTCGACCTCGCTCTCCGCGGTGACAACCAAGTGCCGGTGCGGCTCCTGCATCGCGACGTAGGTGACGGTGTTGCCGAAATAGTCGGTGTGGGACGATTGCACCGCCGGCGCCGGCAGGATGGTTAGCGCGCTCTGGTGAACGCGCTGGCGCGGGTGCGGCCGGGCGGTCAGGTGGAGCAGATGGTGCGACACCGACACGTCCTCGCCATAGTCGTAGCGGGTCGTGTGGCGCACGCGGAAGCGCACGCCGAAACCGTCGCCGGAGGGAACGTCAGCGGGGGCCGCGCCGGCCATGGTCGGGGAAAGGTCAGGCCGGTCGGGCAAAGGCATGGCTGAAATAGGCGTGGGTCAGGAGGTTGGAAATCTCGGGCAGCGACAGGGCGAGCGAGTCCAGCAGCGTGTGCAGGGCGGCGCCCGAGCCCAGCGCGTCCGGTGCGCGCAATGAGGCGCGGGCGGCACCAAGGATCGAACGGGCCGAGGCCGCCGTGTCGCCCGGCACGGCCTGCGACCCGCTGGGCAGGGCCGCCACGTGCCGCTCCAGCGCCGCCAGCTGGAAATCCAGGGCGCGCGGGTTGGAGTCGTCGGCCAGAAGCAGTTCCAGCACCGGGCGGCGGCGCACGCTGGTCAGGTAGCGGGACCGATAGGTCATCACGCTCTCCCCCAGCTCCAGAAGCACGCTCAGCGTCGCCACCTGGACCGGCTCGTCCTGGCGGTCGAGCGTGTGGACCGGGATGCCGCGCATCACCGAAATGATGTGGAGCGCCCGCTCGATGCGCCGGCCGATGTCGAGGAAGCGCCAGCCCTGGCCGCGCGTCATGCTCTCCTGCTCCAGCCCGGCGATGGCGGCGAGGCTGGTCATCAGGTCGTCCAGCCGCAGCAGCATGGCGGCAGCGTCGAGCTTGTGCGCCGGCGGCTGGCTCTGCCGTTCCAGCATCGTCACCACCCGCCACATGTCGAGCGACAGGCGGTCGCGCACCGAATAGGCGGTGCGGTGCACCCGCTGTACCTGGGCGCGCAGGCTGTTGGGATGGTCCGGATCGACGACCGAGCTGTAGAGCGCCGCCCGCAACGCCCGCCCGCCGCCGAGCGCCGTGACGCGCGTCAGGTCCCAGGGGATCATGCCCTCCCAGGCCATCAGATGGAGGAGCGGGCGGAGCTGGAGCGACGCGCCCGGCACGTTGCCGTCGGTCAGGCGGGAATGGGTGGAGCGCAGCAGGCGCACCGTGCCCTCCGACCGCTCCGCGTAGCGGCCCAGCCAGTAGAGGCTGTCGGCCACCCGGCTGGGCAGGTCGGCGGAAGCCGCCTTGGGCACCGGTTGCGGTTCCTGGGCCGGCTGCGGGCGCGGCGTCGCCGGTGTGGCCTCGGCCCGGCGCCCGGACAGGATCCAGGTGTCCTTGCTGCCGCCGCCCCGCTGCATGGAGACGACCAGCTTCCCGGATTCGGTGGACACGCGGGTCAGGCCGCCGGGCATGACGGTGTAGCTGCCATCCGGGCGGGCGCAGAGGAAGACGCGCAGCACCAGCGGGCGCGGCTGCAGCCGCCCGCCCTGCCAGATCGGCGCGGTGGACAGCGCAAGCCGCTCCTGCGCGACGTAGCACCAGGGGCGGGCCTTGATGCGCTCGACCAGGGCGGCGCGCTCCGCCGCCGACAGGTCGGCGCCGAAGATCGGCTCGAAGGACAGGGACGGGAAGGCCGGCTTCACCACCAGCCCGTCCAGATGCTCGATGACGTAGGCGCGCTCGTCGTCGTTGCCGCACCACCAGACGGCGACGCCCGGCATCTTCAGCTCCTCGCCCAGCAAGTGGCGGCAGAGCATGGGCAGCGACGGCTTGACCGCCATGGATTCCAGGAAGCCGGAGCCGAGGGAGTTGGCGACGACGACGTTGCCGGCGCGCACCGCCTCGATCAGCCCGGCCACGCCCAGCGAACTGTCGGCGCGCAGCTCCAGCGGGTCGGCGAAATCGGCGTCCAGGCGGCGCAGGATGACGTCCACCGGCTCCAGCCCCGACAGGGTCTTCAGATAGACCTGACGGTCGCGCACGGTCAGGTCGGCCCCCTCCACCAGCGTGATGCCGAGGTAGCGGGCCAGATAGACGTGCTCGAAGTAGGTTTCGTTGTAGGGGCCGGGCGTCAGCAGGACGATCCGCGGCTGGTCGCGGCGCGGGCTCAGCGACAGCAGCGTTTCCTTGTACGCCTCGAAGAAGGGCGACAGATGCTCCACCTGACAGTGGCGGAAGCTGTCGGGCAGGACCTTCGCCAGCACCGCCCGGTTCTCCAGCGCGTAGCCGCTGCCGCTCGGCGCCTGGGTGCGGTCGGACAACACCCACCACCGCCCGTCCGGCGCGCGGGCGAGGTCCGCCGCGTAGAAATGCAGGTGGATGTCGTTGGGCACCGGAATGCCGTGCACGGCGCGGCGGAATCCGGGATCGGCGTGGATCACCGCCGGGGACAGCCGCCCGCTGCGCGTCAGGGTCTGCGGCCCGTAGATGTCGGCCAGCACCGCGTTCAACAGCGTGGCGCGCTGGATCAGGCCCGATTCGACGGCCTTCCACTCGTGCGAGGGGATCAGCAGCGGCACCATGTCGAGCGGCCAGGGCCGCTCCATCCCCTTGGGATCGCCGTAGATGTTGTAGGTGACGCCGTTCTGGTGCAGCAGGCGCCGCGCCTCCTCCCACCGCTCGGCCATCAGTTCCGGGTCGAGAGGACCCAGCGTGCCCATGAAGGTCTGCCAGTGCGGGCGCAGGCGGCCCTGGCCGGTGACCATCTCGTCATAGACCTCGCCGCGGCCGTAGCCCATGGCGTCGGCCTCGCCGAACAGCGATCCCTGGAGGAACGGCACCGGACGCAGCCCCGGAGGAGGGGGCGCGCTGGGGTCAAGAAAGGGCGAATCGCGGTCAGCCAAGGTTCGGATCGTACGTTCACGGCGGTGCAATGCGCAGCAAGTGTGAACGCCCGGTCCCGCCGATGCAAGCGGCGCATCGGTGCCCCCCAGCCGAAAGGCGTATTCCGGCCGGGGGATGCCCGGTCAACCGCGCCGCAGGTCGAGAGTCATCGGGAACTGCGGGTTGCGCTCCTCCGCCGGTGCGTCCATCGGGCCGGGGGTGTGGCCGAAGGGGAAGAAGCGGGCGAGGCGCCGCCCCTCCGCCTCGTTGGCGTTGACCGGGAAGGTGTCGTAGTTGCGACCGCCCGGATGCATGACGTGGTAGGTGCAGCCGCCGATGGAGCGGCCCGCCCACAGGTCCAGGATGTCGAAGACCAGCGGCGTGTGCACCGGGATCGTCGGGTGCAGGCAGGAGGGCGGCTGCCACGCCCGGTACCGCACGCCGGCCACGAACTCACCCTCCGTCCCCGTGGGGATCAGTGGCACGCGGCGGCCGTTGCAGGTGATGGCGTAGCGCGCATCGGTCAGGCCGGTGACCCGCACCTGCACCCGCTCGACCGAGCTGTCGACGTAGCGCACGGTGCCGCCGCCGCCCGGCTCTTCGCCCAGGACGTTCCACGGCTCCAGCGCCATGCGCAGTTCCAGCGAGATGCCGCGCTGGTTGACGTGGCCGTAGACCGGGAAGCGGAAGTTCATGTGCGGGTCGAACCAGCGCTCCTCGATGGGATAGCCGTGATCGCGCAGGTCGGCGACGACGTCCGCCAGATCCTGCTGCACGAAGTAGGGCAGCATGAAGCGGTCGTGCAGTTCCGTCCCCCAGCGCACCAGCTTGCCCTTGTAGGGCGCCTTCCAGAAGCGCGCGACCAGGGCGCGCAGCAGAAGCTGCTGGGTCAGGCTCATCTCCGCGTGCGGCGGCATCTCGAAGGCGCGGAACTCGACCAGCCCGAGGCGCCCGGTGGAGCTGTCCGGGGAATAGAGCTTGTCGATGCAGAATTCGGCCCGGTGGGTGTTGCCCTGCACGTCGGTCAGCAGGTTGCGCAGCACGCGGTCGACCATCCAGGGCGGGCAATCGCCCGCGGCGGCGGCCTTGTCGATCTGGTTGAAGGCGATCTCCAGCTCGTAGAGCGCGTCGTCGCGGGCCTCGTCCACGCGCGGCGCCTGGCTGGTCGGGCCGATGAACATGCCGGAGAAGGCGTAGGACAGCGACGGGTGGTTCTGCCAGAAGGCGATCAGGCTGCGCAGCGTGTCGGGCCGCCGCAGGAACGGGCTGTCCGCCGCGGTGGCGCCGCCCATCACCACATGGTTGCCGCCGCCGGTGCCGCAGTGGCGCCCGTCGATCATGAACTTCTCGGCGCCCAGCCGCGACTGGCGGGCGTCCTCGTACAGCTCCAGCGTGTTGCGGACCAGTTCGTCCCAACTGTGCGAGGGGTGGATGTTCACCTCGATCACGCCGGGGTCGGGGGTGACGGCCAGCGAGTTCAGGCGCGGGTCCTTCGGCGGCTGGTAGCCCTCGATCACCACCGGCATGTCCAGTTCGAGCGCCGTCGCCTCGATCTCCGCCAGCATCGCCAGATAGTCCTCCAGCGTGTTCATCGGCGGCAGGAAGAGGTGGATGCGGCCGTTGCGCGCCTCGCAGGTCAGGGCGGTGCGGACCACCCACCAGGCGGATTTGCCGTGCTCCGGCATCTCGCTGCGCACTTCGGCCATGGCGCGCTGGACGCGCTCGTTCCGTCGAGAGGCGTCCTGGCGTCCGGCCTCCTCGCGCATGGCGTGCTGGCGCAGCGGCACCCGGTTGGGCGGCAGCGGCGCCCGCTCCTCGAACGGGTCGGTCTCCCAGGAATAGGGATAGTCCTGCGGCGCCACCCAGGGCAGCGAGCCGAGCGGCAGGCGGAAGCCGACCGGGCTGTCGCCCGGCATCAGCAGCAGCCGTTCCTGGCGCAGCGGCCACGCGCTGGACAGCCACACCGGCCCCTGCTGGGTCACCTTGCGGTTGATCGGCAGGGCGAAGCCGACCGGCTCGTTCAGGCCGCGGGTGAAGACATGGGCGAGGCGCGCGCGCTCTTCCTTGTCCTCCAGCCTGCTGTCCAGCGGATCGACGTTGACCGGCAGCAGCGATTCGCGGCGCAGATAGTGCCAGGGGTCCTCGTAGGCGGCGAGCACCAGCGCCGGGTCGAGCCCCAGCTTCTTGGCCAGCGTGACCAGGAAGGCGCCAGCATCCTCCGCCGTGTGGCCGTAGTCGGTGTCCTCGCGCGCCAGCAGGTCGCTGTTCGCCCACAGCGCCTCGCCGTCTCGGCGCCAGTAGACAGTCATCGCCCAGCGCGGCAGCGATTCGCCGGGATACCATTTGCCCTGGCCGAAATGCAGCAGCCCACCCGGCGCGAAGCGGTTGGCCAGCCGGTGCACGAGGTCGGCGGCCATCTTGCGCTTGTTGGGGCCGAGCGCCGTGGTGTTCCACTCGGCCCCGTCCATGTCGTCGATGGAGACGAAGGTCGGCTCGCCGCCCATGGTCAGGCGCACATCGCCGGCGGTCAGCTCCTCGTCGATGCGGTGGCCCAGCGCCTCGATCCCCGCCCACTGCCGGGGCGTGTAGGGCTTGGTGACGCGCGGCGCCTCATAGATGCGGGTGACCGACATCTCGTGCCCGAACTCGACCTCGCACTCGTCGATGAGGCCGGAGATGGGGGCGGCGGAGGACGCGTCGGGCGTGCAGGCCAGCGGGATGTGCCCTTCACCCGCCAGCAGGCCCGAGGTGGGGTCGAGGCCGACCCAGCCGGCGCCGGGCAGAAACACCTCGGTCCAGGCGTGCAGGTCGGTGAAGTCCTCTTCGGGACCGGACGGTCCGTCGAGCGCCTTCTGGTCGGCGGTGAGCTGGATCAGGTAGCCGGAGACGAACCGCGCGGCCAGACCGAGGTTGCGCAGGATCTGCACCAGCAGCCACGCCGAATCGCGGCAGGACCCGGTGCGCTTGCCCAGCGTCTCCTCGCAGGTCTGGATGCCGGGCTCCAGGCGGATGACGTAGCCGATGTCCGTCTGGAGCCGCTGGTTGATGTCGACCAGGAAGTTGATGGACGCCGCCGGCTCCCGCGAAATGCCGGTCATGTAGTCGGCCAGCAGCGGCCCCGGCTCCTCCACCTCCAGATAAGGGCGCAGTTCGCGTTCCAGCCAGGGCTCATAAGCGAAGGGGATGGTCTGGGCCTTCTCCTCCAGGAAGAAATCGAACGGGTTGATCGCCGCGATCTCCGCGACGAGATCGACCTCGATCACGAATTCGCGGGTCTTCTCCGGGAAGACGAAACGGGCCTGATAGTTGGACTGGGGGTCCTGCTGCCAGTTCAGGAAGTGATGCTTCGGGGTGACGCGCAGCGAATAGCTGAGGATCGGGGTGCGGCAGTGGGGAGCCGGGCGGAGCCGGATGATCTGTGGCCCCAGATTGACCAAACGGTCGTAACGGTAGACGGTCTTGTGGTTGAGAGCGACGTGGATCGCCATGAAGTTCCACCCGTTGTCTGCGCTGGCCGGTCCCCTGCGGCCCACCGCCGCACGGTCAGGGCATAGTACCATCGAAGAGTTCGCGCAGACCAGAGCGCCTTCGCAGACGCGGCACGAACTGGTTGCACAAAAAACATGCAGTATCATAATGGACCGGTTGCGTCTTTCATCGCTGCCCGGCCGGCCTTATAAAGACCTGATCCCCGTCCACCGGTCCGGTCCGTTGGATGGGAACGACGCAGGCAGGGTGTGCATCGGAAATGGCGACGCTGGCGGGCCTGTCCATGGGTGGCGGTGCTCCGGCGGGCGACGGAGCGCCCGGCGGTGCCACGCGCGGCGTCGTCACCGGCAAGTACTTCAACTTCAACCCGCTGCCGCCGCCGCCGGACGTGCTCGGCAACCCGTTGGTCGTTGGCAACCTGCCGACGCATAAGGCGCCGAAGGAGACATGGCGCAGCCGGTGGCAGCGCCGCCTGGCGCGTTTCCACATCGGCAGGCAATCGGCGCAGGTGAAGCGGCGCTGGAAGATCCAGGACACCATCTCCTCGGTGATCGCTTCGGTCTCACCGGCGGCGACCATGCTGGGTCAGCGGGGGGAACGGGAAAAGCGTCCGGCGTCGAGCGTTCCGGTCATCGTGGTCCGACACCCCTATCATCTGCGCCACGTCTTCGAATTGATTCAGCAGAGCCGCGACGATTTCGCGGCGGAACGCCGGTTCCTCGAACTGCTGATGGGGCGTGTTCTGCGCAAGTATGGGGAGCAGCTCACCCAGATCCGTGGCTCCGCATTCTCCTTCGAGAACGAGGCCCGGGAATATTTTTTTGCCGGGTTCAAGCTGGAGCGGCAGATCAAGAAATACACCAGTCCCGACGAGCGCTTCGCCGCGCTGCAGTCGATCTATATCAACTATTTCCATGGACGAAACTATTACCTTTACGCCTTGCTGCGCCGGGAAAAACTGGCACCGGACAACAAGCTGTTCATGCTGAATTCCCGCGCCGTCTATTTCATGGCGCGCATCGGCTGGAACGGGGAACTGCTGGACAAGCCCAACCCGCGTTCGCTGCCCAGCCGGGAGGACATCTTTTTCCTCGTTCAGCGTGACAAGACGGTCCTGACGCGCTATCGCAGCGACCAGGATTTCCAGCGGCAGGTGAAGGCCGTCCTGGAAGCGTTTCCGGCGTAAGGGATGAGTGCGATGCGGGCAGCGATTCTTCTGGCGGGCATGCTGATGGCCGGAACGGCCATGGCGGCGGACACCAGCGGGGAGGCCGCCAAGCCCGCGGACTGCGCCGGAGAGGCGCCCGTGGCGCTGCTGCTTTGTCGGGACACGTCTCTGGCCGCCACCGCCGAGAAGCTCGATGCGGCGTTGCGGGGTCTGACCGACGAGGCGGGAAAGGCGGGGGAGGAGGCGGTTGCCGCCGGCCAGCGCGCCTGGGTCCAGCGGCGGGACGCTGCCTGTCCGGTGGCGGAGGCCGATCTGGCCGACCCGAAGAAGGGCAAGGACCGGGCGGCCTGTCTGGCGCGCCAGATGACCGAGCGCACCAAGGCGCTGGAAACGGAACTGGCCGTCCGCCGGGCCCCGGTGGCGGACGAGCCTCTGACCGTCACCACGTCCGCCCCGCAACGCCCGGTTCAGCCCATCGGCCAAGGCCAGGCCAAGTCGGTCCCGGCGAAGCGCACGGTGGACCTGCCGGCCCTGACCGGCCGCTGGGCCAAGGCCGATCCGGCCACCCGGACGCCCATCGACGATTGCCGGACCTCCTACCTGGAGATCACCAACGACGGCGGCTTCAGCCTGCACGACCCGCGCATTGCCGCCTTTCCGCTGGAAGGCCCGCTGGCGCCCGGCGAGGGCGATCTGGCGGAGGGTTTGGCCTTCGGCGGGGAAGAGGGGCTGCCGGAAGGCGTGCTGCGCCTGGATGCCGCCGAGGCGTCGCGGCTGGACCGCCTGTTCCTGACGCTGGACCCGCCGGCCTTCGGCGCCACCTTCGTGCGGTGCCGCTGACGCTGCGGACCGGCTCTCAACGGGCGAGCGTTTCCAGGCGCAGGCGCATGGTGCCGATCAGTTCCTCGCCCGGTTCGAGACGGCGCAGGCCGGTGTCCGGCTCTTCCGGGCGGTTGACCGCGTCGGTCATGTGGGACACCGGCTCGACGCAGAGATAGTCCGCGTCCGGCGGCGCGTAGACGATGAGATGGCCGAACGGCCCGTCCGTTTCGATCGACAGCCGCCGATCAAGCGTCGGCCAGTCCAGCGCCGCCACGCCATCCCAGCCGGTGAAGCCGTTGTCCAGGACGGTCCGGTCCATGACGATCCCCGTCGTGAAGTCCCAGCGGGGCGGCACCGCGACGCGCTCCACCGGAAGGATCGTCGGGCCGTTCAGCCAGACGCCGCCGACGCGGGCGGTCAGCCGCGTGCCCGGCGGTTTCGGGAAATAGGGGTGCAGCCCGATCCCGGCGGGCATCGGCGTGTCGTCCTCGTTGACGAGGGAGAGGGTCAGGCTGGCCCCGTCCTCCTCAAGCACCACGGTCTGCGTCGCGCGGCAGCGCCAGGGCCAAGCATCGGCGGGGTGCCGGAAGACCATGCGCGCCGATGAGGCGGTGGCGTCCTCCACCGTCCAGGCGGTGCGCCAGCCATGACCATGGATGACGTGCGGGTTGCCATCCCCGTCAAGCGGAAGCCGCACCGCCCGCCCGTCGAAGGTGAACTGCCCCCCGGCGATGCGGTTGGAGAAGGGCACCAGCGGAAAGCAGCCCATGTCGATGGCCGAGCCGTGGCGCAGCGCCCAGTCGGAGGCCGGGCGAAGCAGGTCGATGGTGCCGTTCGCGCCGCGCCAGGCGAGGCTGGCCACGACACCGCCACGCTCCGGGCACAGCGTGCACTCCAGAGAGCCGTTCGCAGCGCTGCGATTCAATGTAAGAGTGTGGGTAAGGGTGTGGGCGCCGATTCCCTGGTCCAACTCGACCTGCCGCATCCGGACCTCCTGCCGGCGGTGGTTGGGCGCCGGTATCGTCCGGGTATCGCACAGCCCGCAGGGGAAGGGAAGGGCGGGGCTGCGCGCAAAAGTGTGCCGTCGGCCGTCCCCGATGCCCTCTTGCAACACCTTTGCGCAAACAGCCCGGCGTGCAGCGCAACCGGACCGATCAGCCATTTTGGCCCTCGTATACCGGCTGTTTACCGGATCGCCCGGACTATGATGGACCGTTCACGCCATCCGCGCGCCGCGCCGATCCCGCCCAAAGGCCGCCTGTGTCAATGCCCGCCTCCAGGACACCCGCCTCCGCAGGAGCGATCGGCCCCGCCGGCGCGCTCGACGAGGCGGTGCTGTGCCACACGCTTGCCGACTATCATGGGGGACCGGCGCGGATGGTCATCGGCATCGTCCTGCGTCAGCATCTCGACGGCCTCGTGCTGACCCCGACGGAGCTGATCCACAACAGCCGGCATTTGAAGGTGCTCCAGGCCAAGGCCACACAGATGGAGTCCGCCCTGGGCCGGATCGCGACGGTGCAGGCCCGCCTTCCCGGCCAGGAGGCGAAGGCCCGCCGCCGCGCGCTGGACAACGCGGTTTCCGAAACCGTGGCAAAGGCGCGGGCCGCCCAGACCGCCTTTTCGGGGTTGGCGCGAGGACGCACCCTCATTGAGTCCATCCTGCGCAGCGCACCGGCGAAGTCACCGACCGGCGACGCCGTGTTCGACCTGCGCGTGGCGCTCTCCATGGAACTGGAGGAATGCCGCACCTGGACGTCGAAGCTCGATGCGCTAATGCAGCTTTTCCCGGCGGAACGGCAGGACGCCCTGTCCGTGGCGCTGGACGAGGTGATCGGCGACGTGCTGGCCTCGCCCGGTGCCACCCAGGAGCTGTTCGGCGGCACACCGGCTGGCGGGTCGCCATTGGTCACGCTGTGCAACCTTCTGTTCGGACGCGTGCCAATGGAGGCGTTCGGGCCGAACCGGCTGGGCGTTCTCAACGGCCTGTTCCGCCAGGGCCGCCTGCCCGCCGCCCGCGTCATGGTGCTGGAGCGCATCCGGCGCCAGCTCCGCGCGCCGCAGCCGCTCGGGCGCGGGACCGCGGAACAGGAAGCGGAGTTGTTGCGGACGTTGATGGGTCATCTGCTGTCGCCGGCAGGGCTGACCGGCGGAGCCGCCATGGCCGACGCCCTGACCGTCCGCTATTCCCGCCGGTTGGAACAGGGCGGGGCGAGCGCCTACCGGCGGTCCATCGTCGGGCTCAGCGAAACGCAGCCGGACCTGATCTGCCGAATCCATTATCTGACCGGCGTCTCCGCGGTGCCCGCCGCGGAACGACACCTGGGCGAGGTCGTGGACGCGCTGGACGCCGCGTTGAAGAACGAGCTGCTGGTGGAGAACATGGTGCTCCAGACGCCCGATACGGCGCTGGTGCGGCAGGCCCTGACCGGCGCGGTGGAGGCCATTCGCGGGTCGGCCCTGCCGGACCACGACCGCGAGCGGATCGCCGCCCGTGCGGCCTCGGTGGTCGACGAGTTCGTTCGGCGGGGCCGGCTCGTCCAGCGCCTGCGCCAGATCGAACCGCTGCCGCGCCGCCGGATCATTCGGCTGGCGGAACTGGCCTGTTCCGGTCTGGTCGGCGATGACGCGGCGCTTTCGGTCCTGCGCCAGCACATCCTGGAAACCGTCCGCCAGCCGCCGTTCCAAGCCGAACTGGCCGGCGCCCAGGGCGACGACATCGCCCAGGCGGAGGTGCGTCGCCTCTACGAGTTGCTGGACCGGCTGAGCCAGATGCCGCTGCCCTCGGCCAAGCCGTCGCCGCCGGCCACGCAGGGGGGAACGGGGGCCGCCTTCGAACCTTGCGGCGCGACGGCTCTGCCGACCGTGGTGGCGCCCCCAGTCCGCGGCATCGCCCCGCCGGTCAGCCTCGCCGCCGTGACGGTGGAGGCTCCGGCCGCCGGTGCCGCGCCGGGCCTGTGCCCGGCCTGCTTCGTTCCGAAGGCTCCGCGCGAGGCGTGCCGGGATTGCGGCTACCCGGTCCGCGTCCAGAACCGCGCCGGCGTCCATCTGCTTCCGGGAACGCGGCTGTTGAGCCGCTATCTCGTGGGCCGCGTCCTGGGGCAGGGGGGATTCGGCGCCACCTATCTTGGCTGGGACGAACGGCTTCAGATCAAGGTCGCGGTGAAGGAGTTCTATCCGGCCAATCTGGTGTCCCGCGCCGCCGGATCGTCGGGAGTCGTTCCCTTTTCCGACGAACACGGACGGAGCTTCTCGGCCGGCCTGGCGAAATTCCTGGAGGAGGCGCGAATGCTCGCCCGCCTGCGGGAGGTGAAGGAGATCGTCAGCGTCCAGGACTTCTTCGAGGAGAACGAGACCGCCTACCTCGTGATGGAGCTTCTCGACGGCCGGACCCTGAAGCGGCACGTCGCCGAAAGCGGCGGGCGGATCGCGGCGCGCCAGACGCTGATCCTGCTGTCGCCGATCATCAAGGCGCTGCACGCCGTGCACGAGCAAGGGCTGATCCACCGCGACATCAGCCCCGACAACATTTTCCTGACGAGCGGTGGTGAGCGCAAGCTGCTGGATTTCGGTGCGGCGCGCCACGCCGCTGGAAAGAGCGCCGATCTGACGGTGATCCTGAAGCCGGGCTACGCCCCGCCCGAACAATACGCACCGGACGGCAAGCAAGGGCCTTGGACGGACGTCTACGCGCTGTGCGCCACCGCCTACTACGCGCTGACCGGCAAGACGCCGCCCGACGCCACCAGCCGCTTCATGAGCGACCGGGTGCCCCGTCTGGCCGAAGGCGGCGCCACGGTGCCGCCGGGATTCGAGAAGGTTCTGCTGAGCGGCCTGTCGATGCGCTGGCAGGACCGCCCCCGCAGCATGCGGGATCTCCTGGTGGCGCTGACCGCGGCGATGAACGGGCAGTGAGTGTCTGAAGCCGTGAGCGGCTGAGAAGGCAGGGCACGGGGGGCGGTGCGCGGTTTCACCGCCCCGGTCGCCTGAATCGGACCGCCGCGGTCGGCGGTCCGATTCCGAAGCCGTTGCGTGTCCGAAGCCGTTACTTGGCGTCGGCGGCAACCTGCATCTTGACGATCTTGTCCGGGTCGCTGACCTGACCGTTGCGGGACTGGCTGCCCTTCTTGATCTTGTCGACGAATTCCATGCCTTCGACGACCTTGCCCCAGACGGTGTACTGCTTGTCCAGGAACGCGGCCGGGGCGAAGCAGATGAAGAACTGGCTGTCGGCGCTGTCCGGGTCCGGCGTGCGGGCCATCGACAGCGTGCCGCGGACGTGCGGCTCGTTGCTGAACTCGGCCTTCAGCTTCTTGCCGGAACCGCCGGTGCCGGTGCCGGTCGGGTCGCCGGTCTGGGCCATGAAGCCGTCGATCACGCGGTGGAAGACGACGCCGTTGTAGAAGCCCTGACGGGTCAGCTCCTTGATGCGGGCGACGTGGTTCGGTGCCAGGTCGGGGCGCAGTTCGATGACCACGCGGCCGTCCTTGAGGTCGAGGTAGAGGGTGTTTTCCGGATCCAAGGCCTTGGCCTCCCCCTGAGCGAAGATGAATGTGGCGAACAGTGCCGCCATGAGAATGCGCGTCCACCGCAACATGCGAAACACTCCGATGTGCCGATTCCGCGGACGCGACCATAGGGGAAACCGGCGCCGATGCAAAGACGCCCTGCGGGGCTGCCTTCATCGGCGCCCATCCGATCCCCGTCCGCCGCCGCCTCATCATTGTCCCAACGCTGCACGGTCGCGTCCCGGCCGCGATGGACGATAGACTGCCTTTCGGGTGTTCATACCCGAAAGAGACCGATGGCACTTTGGACGGCGAGGGGTGGGGCGTGCGGCAGCAAAGCGTGCGGCGGTTGAGACGATGGCTGGTGCTGGTGAAGCTGGTGCTGATCGGTGGCGCGGTCGCCCTCGCCGTGCAGCACCGGACCGATCTGGCCGGCACCGCCGCCACGCAGGCGCTGCGCCGCGCCGGCTTCCCGGATGCCACCGTGATGGTGACCGACCTGTCGGTGGAGCAGACCAGCGCCGTGGTCCGCCTGGACCGGCAGGGCACGGTCGGCGGAACGCTCACCATCCGTCATCCGACGGACGCCCTTCTGGAGGGGCGAATCGAACGCGTGGATCTTGCGGGCGTCCGCTTGAGGCTGGACGTGGCCAAGGACGGCGTCCTGCGCGTCGCCGGCTACCCATTGACGGGTTCCGCCGGGGCGGGCAGCGACAGCGGCGCGGCGGGTGGCGGAAACCTCGTGGTTCCCATCGACACCATCCAGCTCGGCGACGCGGCGGTGACGCTGGCGACACCGCGGGGCACGGCCGGCGGGACGCTGCGCCTCACCATGACCCGCGACGGCGCGACCCACCGCGGGCAGGCGACGTTGACCGCCCCGGCCAAGGGCTTGCCGGTCCTGACCCACTGGACGGGCGCCGACACGATTGCCGAGACGGTGGGCACCCTGACCGCCAAGGCCCGACTCACCTGGGACGGCGTGGCGCTGAAGGCCCAGGGCGACCTGCTGCTCGCCGACCTCGCCGGACGGTTCGGCCCGGTGTCGGCCAGCGGGATCAACGGGGTGCTGTCGCTTCCCAGCCTGTTCCCGCCGGTGGTCGCGCCCGGCCAGACTCTGGCGGTGAAGCTGCTCGACGTCGGATTGCCGCTGACCGACGGCACCCTCCGCTTCGGCTACGGGACGAAGGGGCGGCTGAGCGTGGAGCGCGCCGAATGGCATTGGGCGGGTGGGGTGTTGCGGGCGGACCCCTTCGCCATCGACCCGGTGGCGCCGCTGGGAACGGTCACGCTGCGGGCGGAGCGCGTGCATCTCGGCCCGATGCTGGCGATGGTCGCGGTGGACGGGCTTGAGGCCAGCGGAACGGTCAGCGGGCGCCTTCCGGTGCGCATCGCGGCCGACTCCGTTCATCTGGATGGCGGGCTTCTGGAGGCCGACGCGCCCGGCACGCTGCGGTACGACCCCGAGAATCCGCCCGGCTTCCTGAAGGGGGAGGAGGGCAGCCCGACGGCCCTGCTGATGGGCGCGCTGACCGACTTCCGCTACGACACGCTGAGCGCCACCGTCGATGGACAGGCCGGTGGCGAGCTGGCGGTCGGCATCGCCATCCGTGGGTCCAACCCGGCATTCTACGATGGCTATCCGGTCGCGCTTAACCTTAAGGTGAGCGGCGCGCTCGACCGGATCCTGCGGCAGAGCCTGGACACTTACCGCATACCCGATACGGTGCGCGACCGCATGACGGAGTTCCAACGAAGGAATCCATGAGACACATGGTTCGAAGCCGGCGCGTCCTGACCGCCGCACTGATCGCCGGGTTGGGGGCCGGAATGGGCGCCTGCACCCCGACCGTCAAGGTCGAGGCGCCCGACAAGCCCATCGAAATCAACCTGAACATCCGGATCGAACAGGAAGTCCGGGTGAAGGTCGAACGCGACCTGGAAAAGGCCATCGCCGACGATCCGGCCCTGTTCGGCCTGCCGCCGTCCCAGGACAGCTTGGGCGGTGCGAAGGGAGGGAGGAAGCCATGAAGCGCATGTTTGCCGCCGCCGGGCTGGTCCTGGCGCTCGCCCTGTCGGGTCCCGCCTTGGCCCCGGCCCAGGACGCCCTGGGTGCTGCCAAGGCCGCCGGGCAGATCGGTGAACGGCCGGATGGGCTGGTCGGGGCGGTCCCCGGCGCGCCGGCCGCCGCGGCCCAGCTCGCCGAGCAGGTCAACGCCCAGCGTATCGCCCGCTACCGCGAGATCGCGGGAAGCAACGGCACCTCGGTGGATCAGGTCCAGGCTCTGGCCGGAAAGCAGCTGATCGAGCGCACTCCTGCCGGCCAATATGTGCTGTCGGGCGGGCGCTGGGTCCGCAAGTAAGCCACCGCCGCCCATGACCGCCGACCTCCGCGCCCGGATCGGGGAATGCCGTTCGGCGCTGGCCGCCAAGCCCGGCGATTCCGCGGCATTGGCCGGGCTGTTCGGCGCGCTCGACGCGTTGGGCGAGCCCGGGACTCCGGAGGAGGCGGTGGCCCGCTCCGCCCTTGGCGAGGCGTTGCGGCGGCAGGGACGGGCGGCCGAAGCCGTGGCGCACCATCGTGCCGCCCTGTCCTGGCTGCCCGATTTCGGCGGCAACCATTTCAATCTGGGCCTGACCCTCCAGGCGCTGGGCCGCACCGCGGAGGCGGCGGAGTCCTACGGCGAGGCCGCGCGGCTGATGCCGCGCTTCGCCCCCGCCCCCTGCAATCAGGGTGTCCTGCTGCGCGCGCTGGGGCGCTGGGAGGCGGCGGAAACGGCGTTGCGCCGTGCCGTGTCGCTCGACCCCACGCTGGTGCCCGGCTGGCTCAACCTCGGTGCGGTGCTCCAGGGGTACGGCCGGGCGGCCGCCGCCGCCGGCTGTTACCGCAACGCCCTGGCCCTGCGCCCCGATCTGGCCGAGGCCCACGCCAATCTTGGGCTGATGGTGAAGGAGGCCGGGCGGCTCGCCGACAGCCTGCCCGCCTTCGAACGCGCCCTGGCGCTCGGCCTGCCCGATGCCGGCGGCGTGCTCGCGCAGCTCGTCCAGCAGATGCGGCATCTCTGCCGTTGGGACGGGCTGGCGGAGCGTTCCGCGCAACTGGCCGCCCTGGTGCGCGGCGACGGGACGCGGCAGGTCCACCCCTGGATCTTCCTTGGCGAAGGCGCCGGCCCGGCGGCGGAGTTGGCCTGCGCCCGCCGCTACGCGGATTGGAGGACGCAGGGCGTCGCCGCCATGCCGGCCGGCCGCGACGCCGGACCGCGCGGCCGGCTGCGCATCGGCTATCTCTCCGCCGACTATCACGAGCACGCCACCGCCGCCCTCATCGCGGAACTGATCGAGCGCCACGACCGGAATCGGGTCGAGGTCGTCGGCTGCAGCTACGGGCCTGACGATGGCGGCCCGATGCGGCGCCGGCTGACCGCCGCCTTCGACCGTTTCATGGACCTTGCCGCCTGTTCCCACGCCGACGCTGCGGCGCGCATCCGGGCGGATGGGGTGGACATCCTGGTGGACCTCAAGGGCCACACCCAGCTCGCCCGGCCCGAGATCGCCGCCCATCGGCCCGCCCCCGTGCAGGCGCAGTGGCTGGGCTATCCGGGAACGATGGGCGCCGGCTTCATCGATTACGTGATCGGCGACCCGCTGGTCACACCGTTCGATCACCAGCCCTTCTACGCCGAGCGGATCGTTCAGCTTCCGGTCTGCTACCAGCCCAACGACCGAAGCCGGCCGATCGGTCCGACTCCGTCCCGTGCGGCCTGCGGCCTGCCGGAGCGGGGCATGGTCTTCTGCTGCTTCAACGCCGCCTACAAGATCACGCCGGCCCTGTTCGACCTGTGGTGCCGCCTGCTGCACGCGGTGCCGGGCAGCGTGCTGTGGCTGCTCGACAGCCATCCGGAGGCGAGCGCGAATCTGCGGCGGGAGGCGATGCGGCGTGGCGTGGCGGCCGACCGGCTGGTCTTCGCCCCCCGGCGCCCCCCGGCGGAGCATCTGGCGCGCTACCGTCTGGCCGACCTGTTCCTGGACACCACACCGGTTGGCGCACACACCACGGCCAGCGACGCGCTGTGGGCGGGCGTGCCGGTGCTGACGGTGGCGGGGGAGGGCTTTGCGTCCCGCGTCGGGACGAGCCTGCTGCGGGCCGCCGGCCTGCCCGAACTGGCGGTGCGGTCGCTTGCCGATTACGAGGACACGGCCTTGCGATTGGCCGGCGATCCGGACGGCATCGCCCGGCTGAAAGCACGCCTCATGGCAGAGAGGGAGCGTGCGCCGCTGTTCGATGCCGACCGCTTGGCCCGCGCCCTGGAGCGCGCCTACGCGACGATGTGGGACATCCACATGGCCGGCAAGCCGCCGCGACCGTTTGCCGTCCGCGACGAGGATTAAGGGAAGGGGCAGCGGTCGGCGGTCACATCCACGAAGGAGCGGGCGCCGGGCGCGAAGGTGAACCGGTACTCGTTGTTGTCGATCACCACCGTCTGGTGCAGGGGCAGAACGCCCTTGGCGACCGTCTCCTTGCCGCCCATGCCGGCGATCTTGATGGTCACCGGCTGGGCCGGATCGAACCAGCTCTCGGCGTTGCCCTGAGCGTTGCGCGACGACTGGCCCTCGCCGCTGACGGTCACCGCGCCGTTGTTGAAGCTGGTGCTGCGGTTGCCGGACTTAAGGAGCGGGGTGGCCAGGGCGAAGCGCTTGGTTTCCGCCGGCTGGCAATTGCGCACCGCCTGGACCTGGGCGATCACGAAGGCAAGGCGGTTGGGGTCCATGCCGCCCTTCAGACGCTCCGACACCAGCCCGGTCAGCCGCGCGAGATCGCCCGAGGGCACTTCGCGCTGAAGACGCGCCTCCAGATCCGCGGCGCGGGCCTCCGCCGTGCGGGCGGCGTGCTGCATCTGGCTGGCCAGCAGTTCGAGTTCCGCCTTCTGGCGCGACAGGGTGGAGATTTCTTCCCGCAACGTGACGTCACGGCCCTTCAACTGCTCGATGCCCATTTGGTAGGCGAACAGACCGACACCGAGGAGAACGGCGGCGAACAGACCGAACTTCGCGAATCCCGCCCAGAAGCGGCGGCGATAACGGCGTTCGTAGTCGTAGCGTCCCAAGGCCATGTGCAGCAAATCCGAGCGGAAGGAGAGGGTGCTATGGCTACCCAGATCGGCCGCCCGATGCAACCCCTTGACCTTGGCGGAAGACGCTGCTCCCGATCAGTTGCTGGCTCCCGACGGACCGAGGAATCCGGCGCTGATGCCCGGCGTGCGGAACTCGCCCACATTCTTGAACACGAAGCGGAAGAAGATGGTGTTCCCCTCCTGCTCGCCGTTCTGAATGACGGTGTAGTCGCGTTGGGCGATGGTTTCGAAGATCAGGCATTCGTCCTGATAGCGGAGCACGCCCGCACTGGCGCGCGGTCCCGCATCGGGACGGAATGCCTGGGAATGGGACACGCCGATCGACCAGTGTTCCGAGAACTGCGACAACACCGAAATGCCCGCCTGCTCCACCTCGTTCCGCTCGACGACGTAGGGATTCTCGGTCTGATCGACATAGGTGTAGGTGCCGGCGACGCGCAGCAGCGGCACCCCGGCCGATGCGGTGACCGAATGACGGCGCGGCTTCAGCGTGTCGTGGTCGATGCGGAAGCCGTAATTCACGTCCAGCCAGTCCGCCGGGCGCAGGTCGAGGCGACCGACGTAATCCGACGACTTCTTGTCGAGACCCGACCCGCCGCGGAAGTTCTCCGTATCGTCGGCGCGGAAGCTCTGGCCGACGAACAGGCTCGCCGAGCCCGTCTTGTAGCCCTGGAACGTCGTGCGCAGGCCGTAGGTGGCGCGAAGGCCGCCGTCCAGGCGATCGATGCCGGTGAAGCGGTTGGGCATCAGCAGGTTGACCTCGTCGAACTCGACGTCGAGGCTGTCCTCGTTCGGGAAGGCCGGATCGTTGTCCACCTTCGGCGACACGCTGATCTGACCGATCGGCTCGATGGTCTGGAAGCTGCTCTCGCCGTAGCGGACGAAGGGGTAGCGGACCGTGGTCATGGCCTGCGGGAAGAAGCGCAGGCGCTGAACGCTGTCGTTGCCCGTGCTGGCCGGGTCGTTCGGATCGAACCGCTGGGCGGTGTAGCCGGCCAGCAGGACGCTGCCCTCGATCGTGGTGACGAAACCGAGGTTGGAGTAGATGTCCCGCTGCCAGCCGGGCTGCATGGCCACACGCTGGGTGTCCGGACCGCCGCTGCCCGGACGGGCGATGGCCAGCAGGCTGCTGTCCAGGGACCAGCGCCCGCCCAGCAGGCTGCCGGGTTCGCCCAGGGCGTTGTAGCGCACCTCAGGCAGCACGTAGGGCTCCTGCACCGTGTTGCCCCAGCGCAGGTCCTGGAAGCTGTAGGCGTTGACCGCCGCGTAGTTGCGTCCGTTGAAGCCCTCGACGAAGGCGCGGCTGGTCAGCACCTCGTCGCGGATGTTGAAGTAGCGGCGCAAATACAGCTCGTCGCTCGCGCGCTTCAGATTGAAGCCCCAGCGCCAGGTCTCGTCGATGTCGAAAAGGCCGCTGGCGAAGGCGTGTCCGCGCCAGCGCCGGTCGTCGGCGCCCTTCAGCGTGCCGTTGGGGATTTCGCCTTGCGTGCCCGACGCGTCGAGCTGCAGTCGCCCGTTCTCGAAGCGCTTGCGGTACTGACCGCCCAGGAACACCCCCTGGTTCGAATAGCCGCCGAGGTCGAAGGTGGCGTCCTGGTCCGGTGCAATGTCCCAATAATAGTGGGTGATGGCGCCGAAACCGAGTTCGGAGCTGTTCCGGAAGCTCGGCGTCAGGAAGCCCGAGCGCCGGTCCACCGTGGGATCGGGGTGGGACAGATAGGGGGTGTAGAAGAACGGGACGCCGAACATCTCCATGAAGGCATCGCGGTAACGGACCTCATGGTCCTCGTTGTCCTGGACCACGCGGGCCGCGCGGATCTGCCAGACGGGTGCACGGGTCGGATCCGACTTGCACAGTTCGCAGGGGCTGTAGACGGCCCGGTTCAGGCGGATCAGCCGCCCGCCGCGCCGCTCGCCTTCGGCGCCGGCCATGCGGCTGTTGTCGGTCATCAGCACGCGGACATTCTCGACGAACGCGTCGCGCATGTCGTCGGTCAGTTCCGCGTAGTTGGAGAACAGGATGTCGCCCGACGGCTCGACCAGACGAACGTTGCCCGACGCAATCACCACCTTGGTCTTCTGGTTGTAGGTGATCGTATCGGCGTGGACCGTCCGCGCGCCCTGCGACAGCTCCACGTTGCCCGACGCGGTCACGAGGCTGTTCGCCTCGTCGAAGGTGACGGTGTCCGCTCCCAGAAGGACCGGGGGGTCCTGCGGCTTTCCTGCGGCCGCTCCCGCAGCCGGTCCCGATGACGGAACGACGACTTCCAGCCGCCCCCCCTGCTCCGGCCCGGTCGCCCCAAAAGGCGGCGCGGCGTTCGCCTGCGGCGTCGGAGGGGGAGGCTGCTGCGCGTCGGCCAGATCGGCCATGACGACGCCGCAGGCGGCCATCAGGGCGACGATGCCGGACCGCAGGACCAGCGACCGGCGGTCCAACGGGCGATGCATCTTCGGGCTGGTGGCGCGGGCGCGCCGGGCATGTCGGGACGGGAGCTGGGACATGCCGAACGTTTGAGGTAACCAACCCGCCAAGTCAACGGTTTCGCGGCATGTTTCGCGAATTGTCCGATGCCTGTTGCCGACCGGGCAAAACATGAAAAAGGGGACCGGCCGCAAGCAGCGGACGTCCCCTTTTTTCGCAGCCGGTCAGCGCCTCTTTACGACACCTTCCGTACCCGTCGCACCTTCAGGCGAAGGCCTTGTAGGCGATCAGAGTGAAGGTGTCGCGCACCCCGGTCAGGGTCTGGATGTTTTCGGTGACGAATCGGCCGATGTCCAGATCCTGGGGGAGATAGCACTTCATCAGCAGGTCGTACTGGCCGGAGATGGAATGCACCTCCGACACCTGCTCGATGTCCTGAACGGCCTGATCGGCCACCTGATAGGCTTTGCCCAGCTCGCACTTGACCATGACGAAGATGGTCTGCATGGCGGTCAGCCCTCCTGCGAGGATTGCTCGGCGGGTTCGGCCGGGGCGGGGCGCCGCGCCGAGCGGAGCATGAAGGCCGGCATATGGTCGCCGAAGCCGATCACGGGTGTGTCGTCCTCGTCCTCGTCGCGGCGACGACGGCGATCGCGGTCCCGATCCCGGCGCGGTTCCTGGCGGCGGCTTTCCGCAGCGGCCAGCGATTCGCGCGGCTGGCGCTCCTCACGGGGCTGCCGCTCCTCGCGCACCGGACGGTCCTCCCGGCTCGGGCGGTCCTCACGCGGTTGACGCTCCTCACGGGCCTGACGCTCCTCGCGGGGCGCGCGCTCTTCGCGCTCGGGACGTTCGGCGCGCTGCTCGCGCGGCGCGCGGTCGCCGCGCTCCTTGTCCTTGCCACGGCCCCGGCTGCGGCCGCGGCGCGCCTCGTCCTCGCTGAGGAACTCGGCCGACTCGAGGCCGTCAATGGCGATCAACGGAATCTCCCGCTTGATGAGACGGCTGATGGCCGACACCTGCTTGCCGTCCAGCGGACTGGCCAGGGTGAAGGCGCGGCCGGTGCGACCGGCCCGGCCGGTGCGTCCGATGCGGTGGACATAATCTTCGGCGCTGATCGGCACGTCGAAGTTGAAGACGTGGCTGAGGCCCTGCACGTCCAGGCCGCGCGCCGCCACGTCGGAGCAGACGAGCAGCGTGATCTCGCCCTTCTTGAAGGCTTCCAGCGTCTCCGTCCGCTTCGACTGCACCATGTCGCCGTGCAGCGCGCCGGCGTTGAAGCCGTGGCTCTCCAGCGACTTCTGCAGGATGGCGACGTCCCGCTTGCGGTTGCAGAAGATGAAGGCGTTCTTGACGTCCTCGGTGCGCAGCAGGTGGCGCAGCGCCTTGCGCTTGTCCTCTTCGTGCACCAGGACCATGGCCTGGGTCACCGTCTCCGACGGGGAGGCCGGCGGGGCGACGGTCACTTCCTTCGGATTCGACAGGAAGGCGTCGGCCAGACGGCGGATTTCCGGCGGCATGGTGGCGGAGAAGAACAGCGTCTGGCGCAGCTTGGGCAGCTTGCTGACGATCCGCTCGATGTCCGGGATGAAGCCCATGTCGAGCATCCGGTCCGCCTCGTCGATGACGAAGACCTTGATGTCGTTGAGCATGATGTTGCCGCGCTCGAACAGGTCGATGAGACGGCCCGGCGTCGCGATCAGCACGTCCACCCCGCGGTCCAGCCGCTTCACCTGCTCGGTGAAGGTTTCGCCGCCGATCAGAAGCGCCATGCTGAGCTTGTGGTGCTTGCCGTAGGTCTCGAAGCTTTCGGCGACCTGCGCCGCCAGCTCCCGAGTCGGCTCCAGGATGAGCGACCGGGGCATGCGCGCCCGTGCCCGGCCCGAGGCCAGGATGTCGATCATCGGCAAGGTGAAGCTGGCCGTCTTCCCGGTGCCGGTTTGCGCGCAGCCGAGCACGTCGCGGCCTTGCAGGACCCAGGGAATGGCCTGTTCCTGAATTGGCGTCGGCTGGGTGTAACCTTTATCCTCGATTGCCCGCAGGACGTCAGGTCCAAGCCCAAGTTCCGAAAAGAGCATCCAACCTGTTTCTGTCTGGAGTGCGAAAATCGTGCCGGTACGGCCCGACGAGTAGATGGTGCGGCAGAATATGAAGTCAAAGGGCGCTGTCAATAGACCTTGTGATGGAATCGTGCATCGCGTGGGTCCGGAAGGGCCGCTTGGCGCCCCGCGCCCGCTCGGCTAGGCTGTGAAAAGACCGTACAAACCGCGGAAATCCGGCCTGCGCGGGGGTTGTGGGCCTTCTTCCGGCTCTTTCCCCCACCTGGACCGGATAATGAAAAAAGGCAGCCCTCCGATGCTTCTTTCCTCCGAACGCTCCGTCCTGGTGGTGGTCGATATCCAGGAAAAACTGATGCCGTCGATCGCCGAGTCCGCGCGGGTCGAGCGCAACGCCGCCACCTTGCTGAGGGGCGCGGCCCTGCTCGGCGTGCCCGCCTTCGCCACCGAGCAGTACCCCAAGGGCCTCGGCCCGACCGCCGCCTCCCTGCGCGCCCTGCTGCCGCCGGACGGGGTGGTGGAGAAGATCAGCTTTTCCGCCGCGCGGGAGCCGGCCTTTCTGGAACGGCTGGAGCGGATTGGTCGGCAACAGATCGTGCTGGCCGGGTCGGAGGCCCATGTCTGCGTGATGCAGACGGCGCTGTCGCTGATCGGGCTGGGGTTCGAGGTGGTGCTGGTGGCCGACGCCGTGTCGTCGCGCACGCCCGCCAACGCGGAGCTTGGCATCGCCCGCATGCGCGCCGCCGGGGCGACCGTCGTCAGCACGGAGATGGTCCTGTTTGAGTGGATGGAGCGGTCGGACATCCCCGCCTTCAAGGCGGTGCTGGATCTGATTCGCTGATCGGATGAAAACAGTCAGAGCGAGAAAGGAAGAGGGATGAGCGACCGGATTCCCCTGATCCTGCTGCCCGGCATGCCGCTGGACGCCGCGTTGTGGGAGCACCAGACCGGCCATCTCGCCGATGTGGCGGAGCCGGCCGTTGGCGACCTGACCGGCCAGGACTCCATGGCCGCCCTCGCCGCCGCGGTGCTGGCGCGCTCGCCGGCGCGATTCGCGCTCGCCGGCCTGTCGATGGGTGGCTATGTGGCCTTCGAAATTCTGCGGCAAGCGCCGGAGCGGGTGGCGAAGCTCGCCCTGCTCGACACCAGCGCCCGCCCGGACACGCCGGAGCAGACGGCCACGCGCCAGGACGCCGTTCGTCTGGTGGGGCAGGGGCGGTTGCGGCAGGTGGTGGCCGCCGGCATGCCGCGCCTCGTCCATCCCGACCGGACGGGCGAAACGGCCCTGGTCGACTCGGTGCAGGCCCAGGCCCAGCGGGTCGGGGCGGACGGCTACACGCGCCAGCAGACGGCGATCATGAACCGCCCGGACAGCCGTCCCGGCCTGGGAGCCATCGCCTGCCCGACGCTGGTGCTGTGCGGGCGGCAGGACGCCATCACGCCCCCGGCTCTCCACGAGGAGATCACCGAGGGGATTCCCGGCGCCCGCCTCGCCCTGATCGAGGATTGTGGCCATCTGTCGGCCATGGAACAGCCGCAGGCGGTCACCGCTCTGTTGCGGCAGTGGCTGCTCTACGCCTGAACGCCGTCCTTCCGTGCCTCAGCAGTCAGGACCCCCGCCGCAGCCGTCCAGGTCGGCGCGGCGGGCCGGAAAAAGGGCGAAGGTCATGTCGCTGATGAGCGACCGGAAATCCGGGTCGTTCGGTCCCTGCGGACGGTCGAGCCAGCCGGTGGCCGAGGACAGCGTTCCGCCGCCCCGGCAGAAGGCCCCCTGGACCACGATGGGACCGCCGGGCGGGCTGGTGCGCAGGGGCTGGCCGCTGCACAGGTATGAGTTCAGGGTGGTCTCGGCGGGGTTGAAGGCCAGGACGACACGGTAATCGGGCCGCGCCGTCTGGTTGGGCGTGGTGGTGAAGTTGGTGCGCACGCCGGAGATGCGGTTCTGCATGTTGGCGGTCACCAGCGGCCCGAAGGTCTGCGGGTCCATGCCGAAGGGATTGCCGTGGATCACCACGCGCAGATCGCGGTTGGAGGCGGCGTAGGACACCTCGCTCAGCGTGTAGGCGGGGACGGGCAGGTCGGCCACCACGCGTTCGTTGGTGCAGGCCGCCGCCATTGCGCAGAGGGCGAGAACACCGGCACGGGACAGGAAGGTCATGGCTCGCCTGGGCTGCTGGGTGGACATGGGGTGAACAATCATGGGATGCCGCTGGGGTGGCTGCAAGCCCGCGCCCCCGGAAGAGCCGCCGCTCAGCCGACCGCGTAACCTGGCGGCGTCCAATCCGGACGCAGCCAGTTCCGGGCAGCGCGCTCGATCAGATTCGGATAGTTGGCGACCTCCGCGGGGCCGATCAGCGGCAGCCCCATGTCCGCCATGATTCTGGCGACCGAGGCAGCGTCCAGAGGCAGACTCAGATGGCGAGCGCGCTGGGCGATGTCCATCTCCTGGCCCCAATAGTAGACTCGGGTGGCGCCGGTGTTGTCCCGCATCCGGCGGACCTGCTCCAGACGGTCGTCACCGTAGAGCGGCTGCCAGATGTCGGCCATCAGAGTGTCCGCCGGCTCGTCGGGCCTGTGGGCGAGGGCGTTGCCCTGGATCACCGTCACCTTGGCGGCGGCCTCGGGCGGAAGCTGGCCGAACACGTCCATGGTGGCATTCACCGCGATCACCTCTGGGTCGAGTTCGACGACCGTGACGCGCGTGACCTCGGGCCGCAGGGCGGCGTTGGCGGCGGCCCAGCCCATGCCAAGCCCCATGACCACCGTGTGCCCCGCCGCGAAGCGGCAACCGATCTCCTGGCTTTCGATCTCCATGGGGGTCATCGACATCCAGGTGCGCGACGTCGGCCCGTCATGACGGATCAGCCCCGCCATGTCGGTGACCAGCATCGCCTCGCTCCAGTAGCCCTTGCAGATCAGCATCGGGGCGAGCAGAAGCTCCCAGCGCTTGCCTTTCCACGGACGGTAGGTCGGGCGGAACAGGTCCGTCTGGTACAGGGCGAGCGTCGCAGTCATGCGGCCGGAGTCTCACAGCGTTGTTTTGTACGCAAACGAGCGTACAGCGCCGCGGGTTACACGTCGATGTCGTCGACCCGGACGAACTTCGCGTTCTCCTGGATGAATTGGAAGCGCAGCTCCGGACGGCGGCCCATCAGCTCCTCGACGCGGGTCTTGGTGGCCTTCACGTCCTCCGCCTGCTCGGGGTCGGCGCTGTTCGGCACGACGACGCGCAGCAGCGTCCGCTTGGCCGGGTCCATGGTCGTCTCGCGGAGCTGGGCCGGCATCATCTCGCCCAAGCCCTTGAACCGGCTGATCTCCACCTTCTTGCCCTTGAAGGTCTTGTTCATGAGCTGGTCCTTGTGGGCGTCGTCACGGGCGTAGACCGACTTGGCGCCGTGGCTGATGCGGTAGAGCGGCGGCAGGGCCAGATACAGGTGCCCGTTCTGGATCAGCCCGCCCATCTCCCGATAGAAGAAGGTCATCAGCAGCGAGGCGATGTGCGCGCCGTCCACGTCGGCGTCGGTCATGATGATGACCCGCTCGTAACGCAGCTTGTCGCTGGAGAAATCCTTCCCAACCCCGCAGCCGAGCGCCTGGGTGAGGTCGTTCAGCTCCTGGTTCGCCTTCATCTTGTCGGAGGAGGCCGAGGCAACGTTCAGGATCTTGCCGCGCAGCGGCAGGATGGCCTGGGTCTCGCGGTTGCGCGCCTGCTTGGCCGAACCGCCCGCCGAATCGCCCTCGACCAGGAAGATCTCGGTGCCCTCCGGCGAGTTGCGGGAGCAGTCGGCCAGCTTGCCGGGCAGACGCAGGCGCCGGGTTGCGGACTTCCGTCCCAGCTCCTTGGACTGCTTGCGCTTGGCGCGCTCCTCCGCCTTCTCGATGAGCCGTTCCAGAAGGGCCTTGGAGGAGGACGGGTCGCCCGACAGCCAGTGGTCGAAATGATCCTTGATCGCCGCCTCGACCAGCCGGTGGGCTTCGGCGGTGACCAGCTTCTCCTTGGTCTGGCCCTGGAAATGCGGCTCGCGGATGAAGACCGACAGCAGGATGCAGGCGTCGCCCATCACGTCGTCCGCGGTGACCTGGGCGGCGCGCTTGTTGTTGGTCAGTTCGCCATAGCCCTTCAGACCGCGGGTCAGCGCGGCGCGCAGACCGGCCTCGTGCGTGCCGCCCTGCGGGGTGGGCACCGTGTTGCAGTAGGTGTGCGAGAAGCCCTCGTCATCCTCCGGCCAAGCGATGGCCCATTCCACGCGGCCCTGCTGGTTCGGGAAGTCCAGCGCACCCGAGAAGGGCAGGCGGGTCAGCGTCCGGCGTTCCTTCAGGGCGGCGTTCAGGTAGTCGAGCAGGCCGCCGGGGAAATGCAGCGTCTCCTGCGCCGGGGTGGTGCTGTCGGGCGACAGCAGCGACGGGTCGCAGTTCCAGCGGATCTCTACGCCCCGGTACAGGTAGGCCTTGGAGCGCGCCAGCCGGTACAGACGGTGCGGCTCGAAATGCGCGGCCTCGCCGAAGATTTCGGGGTCGGCGTGGAAGCGGATGGTCGTGCCGCGGCGATTGGCCGCGCCCTGGCGGGTCAGCGGTCCCTGGGGCAGGCCGCGGCTGTAGTGCTGCACGTAGAGCTGGCGGTCGCGCGCCACCTCGACGATCAGCCGGTCCGACAGGGCGTTCACCACCGACAGTCCGACGCCGTGCAGGCCGCCGGAGGTCTGGTAGACCTTGTTGGAGAATTTGCCGCCCGAATGCAGGGTGGTGAGGATGACCTCCAGCGCCGACTTGCCCGGGTACTTGGGGTGGTCGTCGATCGGGATGCCGCGCCCGTTGTCGCGCACCACCACCGTGCCGTCGACGGTCAGCTCCAGGTCGATGCGGCTGGCGTGGCCGGCCACCGCCTCGTCCATGGCGTTGTCCAGAACCTCGGCCACCAGATGGTGCAGCGCCCGGTCGTCGGTGCCGCCGATGTACATGCCGGGGCGCCGGCGGACGGGCTCAAGCCCTTCCAGAACCTCGATATCCTGGGCGGAATAGGTCTCGGCCTTGCGCGCCGTGTTCTCGAAAAGATCGCTCATGGCCCCAGTTATAGGAATTTCGTCAGGGCTGCGCAAGCGCATGCGGTGGCTCCTATATACTCCCCGCACCATATTTTGTGATGCGCTTTTTCGACCCCAGAATGAACGAGGGCGGAGGCACGATGAGCGACGGCACTCCCACCGATCAGCACCAGGCCCAACCGGACATGGCCCATCCCGATATGGAAGGCGGTCCGGCGTTGCGCACCATCGCCATGCCGGCGGACACCAACCCCAACGGCGACATCTTCGGCGGCTGGCTGCTGTCCCAGATGGATCTGGCCGGCGGCGTCGCCGCCCTGCGCCGGGCGGGCGGGCGCGTGGCGACGGTGGGGATCGAGGCGATGACCTTCCATAAGCCGGTCTATGTCGGCGACGAGGTGAGCTGCTTCGCCCATGTCACCAAGGTGGGCCGAACCTCCATCCGCGTGCGGGTCGAGACCTGGGTGCGACGCCAGCGCAGCGCGGGGGAGGCGATCAAGGTGACGGAGGGCGTGTTCACCTACGTCGCCATCGGCGAGGACCGCCGCCCGCGCGAGGTCCCGCCGGAGTGAAGCGCCACCCGCCTTCTTTCGAAGGTTGCGCACTGTGTCCCTCTCCTTTGGGGGTGTAAGCCGCCTATTACTCAGCGGCGCAAAGAGCATGGCGCGGTGAATTCTTTCGGATTGCTTCTTTTCCGTTTGACCGAAGGAATCGCGTATGATTCCATCATACCGCCATGACCATGCTCCAGAACCTCACCGACTCGCTGAAACGCGCCGCGAAAAGCGCCCTTCGCCAGGCCATCGGGCCGGCCATCGGCTCCTGCGTCGTCGCCTACTTCGTCTATTACGCCGTCCAGGGGGACCGCGGGCTGCTTGCCATGAACCACCTGAAGGCGGAGATCGCCACGGCGGAATCCGTCCTGGATCAGGTGAAAGCCGAGCGCGAGCGAATGGACCGCCGCGCGCAACTGATGCGCAGCGACCACCTGGACCGCGACATGCTGGACGAGCGTGCGCGCACGATGTTGAACCTTTCAGGCCCCCGCGACGTCATAATCGCACTCCCTCCGGCGCAGGCCGAAGGTGATGCTAGCGCTGAGAAGTAGGTCATATCAGTGAATTAACCGAATGCCGGTTAACGCCGAATTTCGCGTTTAAAAACAGATATTTGCGTCTCGTGCGCTTGTCGTGTACTGTGCGCCCCGCATCCGCTTCCGGTGCGAGGGGGATGCACCCTCATAAGTGGGATGTACCCTCGCAACGTGCTGCAGCCCTGGCTGTTCGCTTGCCGTCGCTGCATAAACCCTGGGGAGGAAACATGGCCGCGTCACGACGCCGTCCGAAGGCGCAGACTGACTCCGCTTCGAAGCAGGCCGCTTCGACCGAGGATCTGATCAAGTACTATCGCGAGATGCTTCTGATCCGCCGCTTCGAGGAGAAGGCGGGCCAGCTCTACGGCATGGGCCTCATCGGCGGTTTCTGCCACCTCTACATCGGCCAGGAAGCCGTTGTGGTCGGCATCCAGGCCGCGCTGAAGGACAACGACGACGTCATCACCAGCTACCGTGACCATGGCCACATGCTGGCCTGCGGCATGGACCCCAAGGGCGTGATGGCCGAGCTGACCGGCCGCCGTGGAGGCTACTCCAAGGGCAAGGGCGGTTCGATGCACATGTTCAGCCGCGAGAAGAACTTCTACGGCGGCCACGGCATCGTCGGCGCGCAGGTTCCGCTGGGCACCGGTCTCGCCTTCTCGCACAAGTACAACAAGGATGACGGCCTGTCCGCGGTCTATTGCGGAGACGGCGCCATCAACCAGGGTCAGGTTTACGAGAGCTTCAACATGGCGGCTCTGTGGAAGCTGCCGGTGCTCTACGTGATCGAGAACAACAAGTACGCCATGGGCACCTCGCAGGAGCGCGCCTCGGCGGGCGAGCTGCACCAGCGCGGCGCGGCCTATGGCATTCCCGGCCATCAGGTCAACGGCATGGACGTCCTCGAGGTCCGCGAGGCCGCCGACAAGTGGGTGGAATACATCCGCGCCGGCAACGGCCCGGTCATCCTCGAGATGAAGACCTACCGCTACCGCGGCCACTCGATGTCCGACCCGGCCAAGTACCGGACCAAGGAGGAGGTCGAGAAGATGCGGAGCGAGTCCGATCCGATCGACAACCTGAAGCGCGTCCTGCTGGAAGGCGCTTACGTGACCGAGGACCAGCTCAAAGAGATCGACCGCGAGGTCAAGGCCGTGGTGACCGAGGCTGCCGAATTCGCGCAGCAGAGCCCCGAGCCCGATCCGGCGGAGCTGTGGACGGACGTCCTGGTCGAAGCCTGACGACAACGATAAGAGGAGCGGCGCCGAGGGCCGGAGGCTATGCCTCCCGGCGAACCCGCGCCGCCGGAGGTTGAGGAATGCCGATCGAAGTGCTGATGCCGGCGCTGTCGCCCACCATGACCGAGGGCAAGCTGGCGAAGTGGGTCAAAAAGGAAGGTGACGAGGTCAAGTCCGGCGACGTACTCGCCGAGATCGAGACCGACAAGGCGACCATGGAGGTCGAGGCGGTCGACGAAGGCCGCATCGGCAAGATCCTGGTCGCCGAGGGCACCGAGAACGTCGCCGTGAACACCCCCATCGCCGTGATCCTCGGCGAGGGCGAGAGCGTCACCGACGCCGTGTCCGGCTCCCCGACGCCGGCCCCGAAGGTCGCCGCCGAGCCGGTGGTGAAGGACACGGGCGCGCACGCCCCGGCCACCCTGCCGGTCGGTCCGGCCAGCGGCCCGGCCGCCGCGCCGCCGGCCTCGGACGAGGACAAGTTCTTCGACAAGACGGTGAAGAAGACCGTCCGCGAAGCGCTGCGCGACGCCATGGCCGAAGAGATGCGCCGCGACCCGACCGTCTTCCTGATGGGCGAGGAAGTCGCGCAGTACCAGGGCGCCTATAAGGTGTCGCAGGGCCTGCTCCAGGAGTTCGGCGCCGACCGCGTCATCGACACGCCGATCACCGAGATCGGCTTCGCCGGCCTGGGCGTCGGCGCGGCCTTCCGCGGCCTGCGCCCGATCGTCGAGTTCATGACCTTCAACTTCGCGTTGCAGGCGATCGACCATATCGTGAACTCGGCCGCCAAGACGCTGTACATGTCCGGCGGCCAGATGGGTTGTCCGATCGTGTTCCGCGGCCCGAACGGCGCCGCCGCCCGCGTCGCCGCGCAGCACAGCCAGGACTTCACCCCCTGGTACGCCAGCATTCCGGGTCTGAAGGTCGTCGCCCCCTACAGCGCGTCGGACTTCAAGGGCCTGATGAAGTCGGCGATCCGCGATCCGAACCCGGTCATCTTCCTCGAGAACGAGATCCTCTACGGCCAGTCCTTCGAGGTGCCGGAGAGCGAGGACTTCATCGTTCCGATCGGCCGCGCCAAGATCCGCCGCGCCGGCACGGACGTGACGATCACCGCCCACTCGCTGATGGTCAGCTACGCGCTCGCCGCCGCCGATCTGCTGGAGAAGGACGGGATCAGCGCCGAGGTCATCGACCTGCGCACGATCCGTCCGCTCGACACCGAGACGATCGTCAACTCCGTCAAGAAGACCAACCGCCTCGTCACCGTCGAGGAGGCTTGGCCGACCTGCGGCATCGGTGCCGAGCTGTCGGCCCTGATGATGGAGCAGGCCTTCGACTATCTGGACGCCCCGGTGATCCGCGTGACCGGCCTCGACGTGCCGATGCCCTACGCGGCGAACCTGGAAAAGCTCGTCCTTCCTTCGCCCGACCGCATCGCGGAAGCGGCGAAGAAGGCCTGCTACCGCAAGTAAGGAGGGCGAGCGAATGACCATCCAGATTCTCATGCCCGCCCTCTCTCCCACGATGACCGAGGGCAACCTCGCCAAGTGGCTGAAGAAGGAAGGCGACGCGGTGAAGTCCGGCGACGTGATCGCCGAGATCGAAACCGACAAGGCCACCATGGAAGTGGAGGCGGCCGACGAAGGCCGTCTCGGCAAGATCCTCGTGCAGGCCGGCACGCAGGGCGTCGCGGTGAACACCCCGATCGCCGTGCTGCTGGAAGAGGGCGAGGACGACAGCGCGCTCGCCCAGGCTCCCGCCGCCGCCCCGGCGGCTGCTCCGGCCGCCGCCGCTCCGGCCCCGAAGGCCGCGGGCATCGACGCCAAGGACCTCTCGGACAAGCTGGGCATGCGCTACAAGGCGCAGCCGAACAGCTCCATGCGCAAGACGATCTCCCGTCGTCTGACCGAGGTGCAGCAGACGGTGCCGGATTACTTCCTGGCCATCGACTGCGAGTTGGACGCGCTGCTGAAGGTCCGCTCGGACCTGAACGCCCGCTCCAAGGACTACAAGCTGTCGGTCAACGACTTCGTCATCCGCGCCGCCGCGCTGACGCTGAAGAAGTTCCCGAACATCAACGCCGCCTGGTCGGAGGAGGCCATCCTCCGTTATGACCACGTCGACATCTCGGTCGCCGTGGCCACCCCGACCGGCCTGATCACGCCCATCGTCAAGAAGGCGGAGACCAAGGGGCTGGCCGAGATCTCCAACGAGATGAAGGGTCTGGCGGAGCGCGCCCGCGACGGCAAGCTGAAGCCGGAGGAGTACCAGGGCGGCACCTTCTCGATCTCCAACCTCGGCATGTACGGCATCCGGGAGTTCGCGGCGATCATCAACCCGCCGCAGGCCTGCATCATGGCGGTTGGCGCCGGTGAGCAGCGTCCGGTCGTGAAGAACGGCGCGCTCGCCATCGCCACCGTGATGACCGTCTCGGTCACCGTGGACCACCGCGTCGCCGACGGCGCGCAGGGTGCGGAATTCCTCGCGGCTTTCAAGAAGCTGATCGAGGACCCGCTGAGCATGCTGCTGTAAGGGGGCGCTGACCATGGCTGACATGAACTACGACCTCATCGTCATCGGCGGCGGCCCGGGCGGCTATGTGGCGGCGATCCGCGCCGCCCAGCTCGGCCTCAGCACCGCGGTGGTGGAGCGTGAGAACCTCGGCGGCATCTGCCTCAACTGGGGCTGCATCCCGACCAAGGCGCTCCTGCGCTCCGCCGAGGTGCTGCGCAACGCCAAGCACGCCGCGGAGTACGGGCTGGTCATCCAGAACCCGTCCTTCGACCTGGACAAGGTCGTTCAGCGGTCCCGCAAGGTGGCGGGGCAGCTCAACGGCGGCGTCAAGCACCTGCTGAAGAAGAACAAGGTCGCCGTCATCGAGGGCGAGGCCAAGCTGCTCGGCAAGGGGCAGGTGGCCGTGACCAAGGGCGGTGCGGCGGTCGGCACCTTCGGGGCGAAGAACATCATCATCGCCACGGGCGCCCGCGCCCGCACCCTGCCGGGTCTGGAGGACGACGGCAACCTCGTCTGGACCTACCGCAAGGCGATGACCCCGAACACGACGCCGAAGTCGCTGCTGGTCATCGGCTCCGGCGCCATCGGCATCGAGTTCGCCAGCTTCTACAACGAGCTGGGCGCCAAGGTGACGGTGGTCGAGGTGATGGACCGCATCCTGCCGGTCGAGGACGAGGAAATCTCGACCTTCGCCCGCAAGCAGTTCGAAAAGCAGGGCATGCGCATCATCACCAACGGCAAGGCCGGCAACCTGCGCAAGGGTGCCGACAGCGTGACGGTGGCGGTGGAAGCCAACGGCAAGACCGAGGATATCACGGTCGACCGCGTGATCCTCGCCGTCGGCATTTCGCCGAACACCGAGAATCTGGGCCTGGAGAACACCAAGGTCCAGACCGACCGCGGCCACATCAAGACCAACGCCAACTGCCAGACCGACGAGCCGGGCGTCTACGCCATCGGCGACGTGACGGGGGCTCCCTGGCTCGCCCACAAGGCCAGCCACGAGGGCGTCATCGCCGTCGAGCACATCGCCGGCAAGCACCCGCACGCGCTGGATGTCCGCAACATCCCGGGCTGCACCTACTCGCACCCGCAGATCGCGTCGGTCGGTCTGACCGAGAAGAAGGCGAAGGAGGCGGGCTACGAGGTCCGCGTCGGCCGCTTCCCCTTCATCGGCAACGGCAAGGCCATTGCTCTGGGAGAGGCGGACGGCATGGTGAAGACCGTGTTCGACGCCAAGACCGGCGAACTGCTGGGGGCCCACATGGTCGGCGCCGAGGTGACGGAGCTGATCCAGGGCTACACGGTCGCCAAGACCATGGAGACCACCGAGCAGGAGCTGATGCAGACGGTGTTCCCGCATCCGACCCTGTCGGAAATGATGCACGAGTCGGTTCTTGATGCCTACGGTCGGGCCATCCACTTTTAAGTGGCCCTTCTGATCGACTGAGTGTGGTCTGATCGACGGTCGTTTCCTCCCTCGCCCTACGGGGCGGGGGAGCAACGATTGCGACTCCGTCATCCTTTTGGCGGTGTTGTGTCGTCGCGGCCGATAATCAGACTTGACCGGTCGGTCATTCCGGCCTATCCGGCGGGACTGTGTCCGCCGGCCTTGCGCCGTTCCCTGCGCCGCCCCTTGCGCGGTCGGTGGCGCGTTACCGTTCAGCATCGGCGCTGCCATCGGGCAGCCCGTGGGAGCACTTCAGACCATGACCGTGGCCGATCACCCCGAGAAGCTTCGCCATCCCGAAAAGGCCCACAAGCCCGACAACCCGATCCAGCGCAAACCAGGCTGGATTCGCGTCAAGGCGCCGACCAGCCAGGAATACAACGAGACGCGCAACCTGATGCGCGGGCTCAAGCTGAACACCGTGTGCGAGGAGGCGGCCTGCCCGAACATCGGGGAGTGCTGGAAGCACAAGCACGCGACCTTCATGATCCTCGGCTCCGTCTGCACCCGCGGCTGCGCCTTCTGCAACGTCGGCACCGGCCGTCCCGACCAGCTCGACCCGCACGAGCCGGACAATGTGGGGGAGGCGGTGGCCCAGCTGAAGCTGAGCCACGTCGTCGTCACCTCGGTGGACCGCGACGACCTGGAGGACGGTGGGGCGGAGCATTTCGCCCGGACCATCCGCGCCATCCGCGCGGCGTCCCCCGACACCACCATCGAGATCCTGACCCCCGACTTCCAGAAGAAGAAGGGGGCCGTGGAGGTCGTGGTCGAGGCGAAGCCGGACGTCTTCAACCACAATCTGGAAACCGCCCCGCGCCTCTACCCGACGATCCGTCCGGGCGCCCGTTACTTCACCTCGCTGCAGCTTCTGGCGCGTGTGAAGGAGCTGGACCCGTCCATGTTCACCAAGTCCGGAATCATGGTGGGCCTGGGTGAGACGCGCGAGGAGGTCGGGCAGGTGATGGACGACCTGCGCGCCGCCGATGTTGACTTCATGACGATCGGCCAGTACCTCCAGCCGACGCCCAAGCACGCGGCGGTGGACCGGTTCGTGACTCCGGAAGAATTCCAGAGCTACGCAACACTTGGCCGCGGCAAGGGTTTCCTGATGGTGGCCTCGACGCCGCTGACCCGCTCCAGCTATCACGCGGGGGCGGACTTCGCGAAGCTGCGGGAGGCTCGCCTCCGCAAGCTCGCGGCAACGGCCGGCTGAAAGGCGGCGGGCTGAAAGGCGGCGGGCTGAGAGGCGGCGGGCTGAGAGGCGGCCGAAAGAGAAACGGAGCGGGTATGCCGACGCACGCGGAAAAGAAGGTTCTTCCCTACACGCCGGAGCAGATGTACCGGCTGGTCGCCGACGTGGAGAAGTACCCGGAGTTCCTGCCCTGGTGCCTCGCCGCCCGCATCCGCCGCCGCGAAGGCGACGTGATGTTCGCGGACCTTGTCATCGGCTTCAAGATGGTCCGCGAACGCTTCACCTCGCGGGTGGAGCTGGATGAGGCGAACCGCCGCATCAACGTCCAGTACACCGAGGGGCCGTTCCAGTACCTGAACAACCACTGGATCTTCACCCCGCACGAGGGCGGCGTCTGCGTGGATTTCTACGTGGACTTCGAGTTCCGCTCGAAGATGCTGCAGAAGATCATGGGCGTGCTGTTCAACGAGGCGGTGCGCCGGATGGTGCAGGCCTTCGAGACCCGCGCCAACCAGCTCTACGGCAACGGCGCCACCCGGCCAGCTGCGGCGCGGACCGCCTGAGGCCGGTGTTCCCTCAGCGAATCCCGGTTTCCGGCCGGGCCGTGCGCAGCCGCTCCAGCGCGGTCTGGACCGTCGCGAGGCGCACCGCCTCGCGGTCGCCGGGGAAGGTGTATTCCTTGTGCTTGGCGGCACCGCGCCGGACTGCCGTGGCGATGTAGACGCGCCCGACCGGCTTTTCCGGTGTCCCGCCGCCGGGTCCGGCGACTCCGGTGACCGCCACCGTCACATCGGCCTTCGACTTCGCCAGCGCCCCGACCGCCATCGCCACCGCCACCTCCGGGCTAACCGCACCGTGGGCGTAGATCAGGCTGTGCGGCACGCCGAGCATCTCGGACTTGGCGACGTTGGAATAGGTGACGAAGCCGCGGTCAACCACCTTGGACGAACCCGCGATATCGGTCAGCGCCCCCGCGATCAGGCCGCCCGTGCAGGATTCGGCGGTCGCCAGGGTGTAGCCGGCCAATTCATATTCCGCGAGCAGCTTGGCGGCGAGTTCGCGGATGTGATCGGGAAACATGCGGGTCCCTTTCGTCGTGCCAGAAACAGCCCCTTTCCCGTCGCGGGAGAGGGCTACGGAAAGCTCATGCTATCCCGGCAGACGGACCGTCGCCATCGCCTGCGCCGCGATGCCCTCGCCGCGCCCGGTGAAGCCCAGCCGCTCCGTCGTCGTCGCCTTCACGCTGACCCGGTCCACCGGCATGCCCAGAATTTCGGCAACACGCGCGGTCATCGCCTCGCGGTGCGGGCCGACCTTCGGGCGCTCGCAGATGATCGTCACGTCGACATGGGCGATCCGCCCACCGCGCGCCGTCACCAACTCCGCCGCGTGTTTCAGGAACAGCGCGCTGTCGGCGCCGCGCCATTGCGGGTCGCTGGGCGGGAAGTGGCTGCCGATGTCACCGGCGCACAGCGCGCCCAGGATGGCGTCGGTCAGCGCGTGCAGCCCGACGTCGGCGTCCGAATGGCCGTCCAGCCGGTGGGTGTGCGGCACCCGCACGCCGCAGAGCGTGACGTGATCGCCCTCGGCGAAGCGGTGCACGTCGAAGCCCGATCCGGTGCGAATGTCGGACAGGGCGGAGTCGAGCGCACGGGTGGCGCGGGTCAGGTCGTCGGGGGTCGTCACCTTGAAATTCTCCTCCCTGGCGGGCACCAGCGCGACCGGCAGCCCGGCGCGTTCGGCGACCGCCGCGTCGTCGGTCAGTTCCAGCCCGGCGGCGGCGCGATGCGCGGCCAGGATGTCGGGAAAGCGGAAGCCCTGCGGGGTCTGGGCGCGCCACAGGCCCACGCGGTCCACCGTGCCGGCCACCAGCCCATCCTTACCGCGCTTCAGCGTGTCGGCGACCGGAACGGCGGCCAGCGCCGCAGGGTGGGTGTCGAGCGCCGCGATCACCGCGTCGATGGTGCCGGCGTCGATCAGCGGGCGGGCCGCGTCGTGGATCAGCACGAGGCCCGGCGCCGAGTCGGTCAACGCCTCCAGCCCGTTGCGCACCGAATCCTGGCGGGACGCCCCGCCGGCTACCGGTTCGGGCAGGTCCAGCCCCACGACGGCCGCATCGTAGAGATCGCGAAAGGCGGGATTGATGACGACGCGCACCGCGCTCACCTTGGGGTGGCGCCGGAACGCCTCCACCGTATGGCGCAGTACGGGCTGTCCGGCCAGATCGAGATACTGCTTGGGCCGCTCACCGCCGAACCGCTGGCCGGTGCCGGCGGCGACGATCAGCGCGATGCAGGAAGACATGGGACGTATCCGTGCCGTTTGGGCTATGGTATCCGCGCTTGACGGGCCGTCCGCATGACGCTTACGTCATGGCGGCCGGACGCAGCGGAGCCTAGCCGCTCACCGGCGTTCCGCCAAGAGCTTCAGAGACTTGTCCAACAGCGACTTTGGGTCCAACAGCGACTTTGGGTTTCCGCAGAGGGAAGGGCACGGGTCCGCCGCATGTCGCAGAACATCGTCTACAGCCTGACCGCGCTGATGGCTCTGCTGCCGGCGTCCATCTACCCGTACCACCGGATCGCGGGGCAGGGGGCGGACGGGCGGTCCGCCTATTTCTGGGGCGCCCTGGCGCTTGGCTTCGCCGGGCCGGCGGCCTGGGCGCTGACCCAAGTGGCGGGACGCTGGCACACCGGCCTGTCCACCGCGCTGTGGATCACCATCGCCGCCTGCATGCTGCTGTTCATGGCGATGAGCGCGCTGACCCGGTCGGCATGGCGGCTGTCACCGCTGCTGCTGCCCTATCTGCTGACGGTCGGCGCCTTCGCGACGCTGGCCCAGCAGGCCCCGGCGCCCGTGTTGCGCGGCGGGGCGCCGGGAATCTGGATCGACCTGCACATCGCCGTGTCGGTCATCACCTATGCGCTGCTGACCATGGCCGCCGTGGCCTCGCTCGCCGCCTTCCTTCAGGAACGGGCGCTGAAGTCGAAACGCCCGACGCCGCTGACCCGCTTCCTGCCCCCGGTGACGGAGAGCGAGCGGATGCAGCTCCACCTTCTCGGCGCGTCGGAGGCGGTTCTGGGGGCCGGTCTCGCCACGGGAATGGCGGTGCTCTATTACGAAACCGGCGCGCTGCTGCGCGCCGACCACAAGACGCTTCTGTCCGTGGCCAGCTTCGTCGTCATCGGTGGGTTGCTGCTCGCCCACGCCCGCACCGGCGTGCGCGGGCGGATGGCCGCGCGTCTCGTGCTGATCGCCTATCTCCTGCTGACTCTCGCCTATCCGGGCGTCAAGTTCGTCACCGACGTCCTGCTCGGCTAACCCCCACGCATGACAGCCAGCGCGGCGTTCGCGGGATGTGCACTTGCAACATGCCGAAACGCTGTGCTACCGTGCACAAATTCTCATCATATCGCTAATGTGCCCATCATGTGGGCAGGTGAACATGGCCATTCAAATCGGCACCATCTCGCTTGAGGGTCCGGTGATCCTCGCCCCTATGTCCGGCGTTACCGACCTGCCGTTCCGGAGGCTGGTGAAGCAGTCGGGCTGCGGACTGGTCGTCTCCGAGATGGTCGCGAGCCAGGCGATGATCCGCGAGAACCGCCAGACGCTGCGCATGGTCGAGTGCGAGCCGGAGCAGTTCCCCATGGCCGTCCAGCTCGCCGGCTGCGAGCCGGACGTGATGGCCGAGGCGGCGAAGCTGAACGAGGACCGCGGAGCGGCCATCATCGACATCAACTTCGGCTGTCCGGTGAAGAAGGTGGTCAACGGACACGCCGGCTCCTCCCTGATGCGCGACGAGGCGCTCGCCGCCCGCATCCTGGAGGCCACGGCGAAGGCGGTGTCGATCCCGGTGACGCTGAAGATGCGCAAGGGCTGGGACGACAACAGCCTCAACGCTCCCCGTCTCGCCCGCATTGCGGAGGAGTGCGGGATCAAGCTGGTCACCGTTCACGGCCGCACCCGCGAGCAGTTCTACAACGGCACCGCCGACTGGTCCTTCATCCGCTCCGTGAAGGAGGCGGTGTCGATCCCGGTGGTGGTCAACGGCGACATCACCTCCTTCGACGCCGTGGACCGCGCGCTCACCGAGTCCGGCGCCGACGGGGTGATGATCGGACGCGGTGCCTACGGGCGGCCGTGGTTCCCCGCCCAGGTGATGCATTACATCCGCACCGGCGAGCGGTTGCCCGACCCGCCGCTGCACGAGCAGCTCGACACGCTGCTGGAGCATTACGACGCCATGCTGACCCATTACGGCGTCGAAGGCGGGCTGCGCGTCGCCCGCAAGCACATCTCCTGGTACTCAACGGGCTTGCGCGACTCCGCCGAATTCCGCTCGGAGGTCAACCGCATGTCCGATCCCGAACGAGTCCGCGGCTTCATCCGCGACTTCTACGCCCCGGCGATCGAAAGGATGGCTGCCTGATGGCCCGTGCATCTGCCGCTGCTCCACTGCCCCGCCGCCCGGCGCGGCCCCGTGCGCCCTCCAGTTCCTACCGCCCCGTCCGCCCCTGCATCGATCCGTCCGTCATGCTCAACGCGCTCCCCGACCCGGTCCTGGTCGTCGACGGCTCCGGCGACATACGCTATGTGAATCTGGAGGCTCAGGAGTTCTTCGGCCTGTCCGCCGCCATGATGGAAGGCATGCCGCTGGCCGAACTTCTGCCGCCCAACAGCCCGGTCAGCCAGTTGATCGAGCAGGTCCAGCAGGGCCGCCACCGCGCCTCGCAGGAGGGCGTGGTCATCGACACGCCGCGCATCGGCCCGCACCACGTCACCGTGCGGGTCACCGCGCTGGGCGAGCCCACCGACCATGTGCTGCTGACGGTCAACGAGCGTACGCTGGCCCGCAAGATCGACAACTCCCTGACCCACCGCAACGCCGCCCGCTCGGTCACCGCCATGGCGTCGATGCTCGGGCATGAGGTGAAGAATCCGCTGTCGGGCATCCGCGGCGCGGCGCAGCTTCTGGAAGAGAACTGCAGCGAGTCCGACCGGGTGCTGACCCGGCTGATCTGCGACGAGGCCGACCGCATCGTCGCGCTGGTCAACCGGATGGAGGTCTTCTCCGACCAGCGTCCGCTGGAGCGCAGCGCGGTGAACATCCACACCGTTCTGGAGCATGTCCGCAAGGTGGCCCAGAGCGGCTTCGCCCGGAACATCCGCTTCATCGAGCGCTACGACCCGTCGCTGCCGCCGGTCTATGGCAACCGCGACCAGCTCATCCAGATTTTCCTCAACCTGATTAAAAATGCGGCAGAAGCTGCACCGGAATCGGGCGGCGAGATCATTCTCAGCACATCTTATCAGCACGGCGTCCGCATGGCCCTGCCCGGTGGCGACACCCGCCTGCACCTGCCGTTGCTGGTGTCCGTTCAGGATAATGGGGACGGCATACCCGATGACCTGCGCTCCAACCTGTTCGATGCGTTCATTACGACCAAGGTCAATGGGACTGGCCTGGGGCTTGCATTGGTAGCCAAAATCGTCGGCGACCACGGCGGCGTCATCGAATTTGACAGCCAGCCGCGCCGCACCGTCTTCAAGGTCTCGCTACCCATGTTCGATGAAGCGCAGATGAGCGGCGATCCTGCACCGGCCAGAGGCATCCGAGGGGCCATCGGATGAGTGCAGCCACGATCCTGGTTGCGGACGACGACCGCGCCATCCGCACCGTTCTGACCCAGGCGCTTGCCCGCCTCGGCCATGAGGTGCGCACCACCGGCAACGCCTCCACGCTCTGGCGCTGGGTGGCGGACGGGCAGGGCGACCTCATCATCACCGACGTGGTGATGCCCGATGAGAACGGGCTGGACCTGATCCCGCGGATCAAGAAGATCCGACCGGACCTGCGCATCATCGTGATGAGCGCGCAGAACACGCTGATCACCGCCGTGAAGGCGGCGGAGCGCGGCGCCTTCGAGTATCTGCCCAAGCCCTTCGACCTGAAGGAACTGGTCTCGGTCGTCGAGCGGGCGCTGAACTCCAACACGCCGCCGGCGGCGCTGCCCGCCGACGCCGGCGAGGCGGACGAGCAGCTTCCCCTGATCGGCCGCTCGCCGGCCATGCAGGAGATCTACCGCGTTCTTGCCCGTTTGATGGGCACCGACCTGACCGTGACCATCACCGGCGAGTCGGGCACCGGCAAGGAACTGGTGGCACGCGCGCTGCACGACTACGGCAAGCGCCGCAATGGCCCCTTCGTCGCGATCAACATGGCGGCCATCCCGCGCGAACTGATCGAGTCCGAGCTGTTCGGCCATGAAAAGGGCGCCTTCACCGGAGCCACCAATCGGTCAACCGGCCGCTTCGAGCAGGCGCAGGGCGGCACCCTGTTCCTCGACGAGATCGGCGACATGCCGCTGGAGGCGCAGACCCGCCTGCTGCGCGTGCTGCAGGAGGGCGAGTACACCACCGTCGGCGGACGTACACCGATCAAGACGGACGTACGCATCGTCGCCGCGACCCACCGCGACCTGCGCACCTTGATCCGCCAGGGCCTGTTCCGCGAAGACCTGTTCTATCGCCTGTGCGTCGTCCCCATCCGCCTGCCGCCGCTGCGCGAGCGTACGGAGGACGTGCCGCTTCTGGTTCGCCACTTCCTGAACCAGTGCTCGGCGCAGGGACTGCCGGTGAAGAGCATCGACCAGCCCGCCATGGACCGGTTGAAGCGCTACCGCTGGCCGGGCAACGTGCGCGAGCTGGAAAACCTTGTCCGCCGCCTCGCCGCGCTCTATTCGCAGGAGGTCATCGGGCTCGACGTGGTGGAGGCGGAGCTTGCCGACACCACCCCCGCCGCCCAGCCGGTGGAGGAACCGCAGGGCGAGGGCCTGTCCGCCGCCGTGGAGCGCCACCTGAAGGATTATTTCGCCGCCCACAAGGATGGTATGCCGTCGAACGGCCTGTACGACCGGGTGCTGCGCGAGGTGGAACGGCCGCTGATCTCGCTCAGCCTCTCGGCGACGCGGGGAAACCAGATCAAGGCGGCGCAGCTCCTCGGCCTCAACCGCAACACGCTGCGCAAGAAGATCCGCGACCTCGACATCCAGGTGGTGCGCGGGCTGAAGTGATCCGGCGCCGGGCGGTTCGGCCCGGCGTCGCTTCCAACCCACAGCGTGCTGTTTTTGCGACAGGCGTTTGGCGCCTCTGCCGTTCGCAATGCTCCTTAGGGACTGTGCGAAAGGCAGAGGGGTTGCCGCTTGGCAGGACGGCAACAGCTCGTGTATCATTCTGGCAACAGACTGGTTGCCGGATTGATGTCGCCCACACCCCCTGAACCCGTCACGCCGCTTTGGCAGCAGTTCCTTCGTTGGGCAGCCCGTGTCGGGCTGGCGAAGCGGCTTGCCTTCGCGCTGTCGCTGGCGGCCTTGGTGGCGGGCTTCGCGACCTACACGGCGCTGACGGAGAGCGCGCCCTTCGGGGAAACCAACCCGCGCACCGTCACGTGGCTGCTGACCCTCGATCTGGCACTGTTGCTCCTGCTCGGCGTGCTGATCGCGCGGCGGATCGTCTATCTGTGGATCGGGCGGCGGCGCGGCCTCGCCGGGTCGCAGATGCATGTGCGGCTGGTCGCGGTGTTCAGCCTGCTCGCCGTCGCGCCGGCCATCATCATGGCCATCTTCTCCACCGTCTTCTTTTATGTCGGCGTGCAGTCCTGGTTCAGCGACCGGGTGCGCACGGCGGTGAACGAATCGCTGGCAGTCGCCAGCGCCTATCTTCACGAGCACCAGCAGAACATCCGCGCCGATGCGCTCGCCATGGCGAACGATTTGAATCAAGAGGCGGCGCGCCTCGCCAGCGACCCGGAGCGGTTCGAGCAGGTGGTCGCCACCCAAGCGATGCTGCGCGCCCTGTCGGAGGCCATCGTCTTCAACGGAACGACCGGCGCCATCGTCGCGCGCTCCGGCTACACCTTCGCGCTGGAGTTCGACCCGATCCCCGACGACAAGCTCGCCACCGCCCGCCGCGGCGAGGTGGCGATGATCGTCAGCGAGAACGACGACCGCGTCCGCGCGCTGGTCCGGCTCGACCGCTTCGCCGACACCTATCTCTATGTCGGCCGCATGGTCGAGCCGCGCGTGCTCTCGCACATGGCCTCGGCGGAAGGGGCGGTGCGGGAGTTCGGGGCGCTGGAAAGCCAGCGCGGCAGCCTGCAAATCACCTTCACCTTGATCTTCCTGGTCGTGGCCATGCTGCTTCTGCTGGCGGCGGTGTGGGCGGGGTTGATCTTCGCGACGCGGCTGGCGCGGCCGATCAGCGCCCTGATCGGCGCGGCGGAGCGGGTGCGCGCCGGCGACCTGACCGTCCGGGTGACCGAACCGCCCGGCGAGGACGAGCTTGGCCTGCTGTCGCGCGCCTTCAACCGCATGACGACGGAGATCGAAAGCCAGCGGCACGAGCTTCTCTCGGCCAACCGCCTGATCGACGAGCGCCGCCGCTTCACCGAGACCGTGCTGGGCGGCGTGTCGGCGGGCGTGATCGGGTTGAACGCCGAAGGGCGCATCACTCTTCCCAACTTCTCGGCCGCGCGCCTTCTCGGCGTTGAGGACGCGGAAAGCCTGATCGGGATGAAGCTGGCCGAGCTGTCGCCGGAGATGGGGGAGCTTCTGGACCATGCGCCGGGCCGACCCGGCCGGGTGGTCCAGGACCAGATCCAGATCCGCCGTCCCGGCACGACGCCGCTGACCTTGCTCGTCCGCATCTCCACCGAAGGGCGGGGCAGCGGGGAGATCCGCGGCTATGTCGTCACCTTCGACGACATCACCGAACTTGTCTCCGCCCAGCGCAAGGCGGCCTGGGCCGACGTCGCCCGCCGCATCGCCCACGAGATCAAGAATCCGCTGACGCCGATCCAGCTCTCCGCCGAGCGGCTGCGCCGCAAGTACCTGAAGGAGATCACCAGCGACACCGAGGTCTTCACCATGTGCACGGACACCATCGTCCGTCAGGTGGACGACATCCGGCGCATGGTGGACGAGTTCTCGGCCTTCGCGCGCATGCCGCAGCCGGTGATGAAGCCCTGCAACCTCAACGACCTCGTCCGGCAGGCGGTGTTCCTGCAGTCCAGCGCGCACGCCGGCAAGATCAAGTTCGATATGACGCTTCCCCAGGGGCCGCTGACCGTGCCGTGCGACAGCCGCCAAATCAGCCAGGCGCTGACCAACCTGCTGCAGAACGCCGCGGACGCCATCGAAGGGCGCCTGCCACCCGCTGAGGGCGAGGAGTTGCCGCCGGGCCATGTCGCCATCCGGGTCGAGGCCGATGCCGAGCGCATCGCCATGATCATCGAGGACAACGGCAAGGGCCTGCCGACCGAGGAGCGCGACCGGCTGACCGAACCCTACGTGACGACGCGCGCGAAAGGCACGGGACTGGGGCTGGCAATCGTCAAGAAGATCATGGAGGACCACGGCGGCGTGCTGACCCTGGAGGACCGCGAAGGCGGCGGGGCGCGCGTCGGTCTGGTCATCCCCAACACGTCCACCAGCTCCGGCACGGCCGCGGGCGACGCCCTCGGCGGCGTTGGCACGCCGGCGGAGACCGGTGAAGAGAAGAGGCACGCAGCCCATGGCGCATGACATTCTGATCGTCGACGACGAAGCGGACATCCGGATGCTGATCGCCGGCATCCTGAACGACGAAGGCATGAAGACGCGCGAAGCCGCCGACGCCGATCAGGCGTTCGCCCAGGTCTCCGCGCGCCGGCCGAGCCTCGTGGTGTTGGACATCTGGCTCCAGGGCAGCCGGTTGGACGGGCTTCAGATCCTCGAACAGCTGATGCGCGACCACCGGAACCTGCCGGTCATCATGATCTCGGGCCACGGCAACATCGAGACCGCCGTCTCGGCGATCAAGATCGGCGCCTACGACTTCATCGAGAAGCCCTTCAAGGCCGACCGGCTGCTGCTGATGGTGGACCGCGCCATCGAGGCGGCCCGGCTGAAGCGCGAGAACGAGGAACTGAAGCTGCGCGCCGGCGGCGAGGTGGAGCTGATCGGCCGGTCCACCGCCGTCAACCACGTCCGCCAGAGCATCGAGAAGGTGTCGCCCACCGGCAGCCGCGTCCTCATCACCGGCCCCGCCGGCTCCGGCAAGGAGGTGGTGGCCCGCTTGATCCACGCGCGGTCGCGCCGGGCCGGCGGCCCCTTCGTCGGGCTGAACTGCGCCACCATGCGCCCCGACCGGCTGGAGATGGAGCTGTTCGGCACGGAAGCCGGGGTGGATGGCGGCGGGCGCAAGATCGGCACCTTCGAGCAGGCGCACGGCGGCACGCTGCTGCTCGACGAGGTGGCCGACATGCCGCTGGAAACCCAGGGCAAGATCGTCCGCGCCCTGCAGGAGCAGGTGTTCGAGCGGGTCGGCGGCGGCCAGCGGGTCGAGGTGGACGTGCGCGTCGTCGCCACCTCCAACCGCGACCTCCAGGCCGAGATCGACCAGGGCCGCTTCCGCCAGGACCTGTTCTATCGCCTTGCCGTCGTGCCGATCCGCGTGCCCTCGCTGGCCGAGCGGCGCGAGGACATCCCGCTGCTGGCCCGCCACTTCATGCAGCGCTCGGCCGAGGCCGCCGGCCTGCCGGCACGCGACTTCGGCGAGGACGCCATGGCCGCGCTCCAGGCCTACGACTGGCCAGGCAACGTGCGCCAGCTGCGCAACGTGGTGGATTGGCTGCTCATTATGGCGCAGGGCGATCCCAAGGAACCGATCCGCGCCGACCAGCTGCCGCCGGAAATCGGCGCCATCACCCCCACGGTCCTGAAATGGGACAAGGGTGGCGAGATCATGGGCCTGCCGCTCCGCGAGGCGCGCGAGGTGTTCGAGCGCGAGTATCTGCTGGCCCAGGTGACGCGCTTCGGCGGCAACATCTCCCGCACCGCCTCCTTCGTGGGGATGGAACGCTCCGCCTTGCACCGGAAGCTGAAATCGCTCGGCGTGCACGGCAGCGAGAAGGGCAAGCTGTTCGTCGAGTAGTCTTGCCTCAGCATCGTCAAGCACAAGGTGTCGTCTTTTCTCCTGAAGCAGGTTTCCTGAGCATGTCCCAAACGTGGACGACTTGGGAGCCTGCTTTTATTTTGTCTGAAAGCGGTGCCTTCTACCTTGTATCATGGGTGCGTTTCTTCTGGAATTCCGTTGTGATAACTTTATTATTATTTCTATCTCTTGATAATCTGCCAAATTCTCCTCAAATCACCACTAAATACAATCGTATTTATATAATTTGCGAAATCGCGAGTAACGCTTTTAGCATTGATCGAAGATCATTGCCTGAATATTCATTATCCTGTGAACGTGCTTAACAAAAACAGAATTTTCTTTTTATGAGGAGGAATCAAGATATGGCGACCACTGCTGTCCTTACGGTCAATTATACCGACAACCAGCTTGTTGCTTATTTGAATGGCGCTCAAGTTTACAACCGCATTGGCGGTGGCGAATCGATCAATGAACAGGTCGTGCTGTCCGGCAACCTGCAGGCCGGCGTGAATCAGCTTCTGCTGATCGGTGTGAATTTCAACGGGCCGGCCCATTTCCAGGGATCGGTCAACATCGACGGCCGGTCGCAAGACTTCAACTTCGATACCCGCAAGGACGGTGCTCCGGAAGGCGTCGTCACGCAGTTCTATTACACGATCGACAACAGCTGACGCCGAGGCCGGCAGACGGGTCTCCGTCTCGCGGTGACCGACGGGGGAGGGTGAGGGGGCAGGGCGCATCCATCACCCCTCTTCCTGTCCACGCCGGCAGGTCGGCCCGTATTTCCCTTCGCGAACATAGAGTTGGTGCGTCCTGCCGCAAAATGATAAGGTCCTTGTCCTAAGTGCCTGGATAATGGGCGGGGAAGGGTGCAAAGGCCGTGAAGGTCATCGTTTGCGGAGCCGGCCAAGTCGGCTCGAACATCGCGCGTTATCTGGCGTCCGAGGGCAACAACGTCACGGTGATCGACCATTCGCCGGAACTCATCCAGCGGATCAGCGACACGCTCGACGTGCAGGCCATGGTCGGCCATGCTTCGCACCCCGACGTTCTGGAGGCGGCGGGGGCAGGCGAGACCGACATGATCATCGCGGTCACCCAGATCGACGAGATCAACATGGTCGCCTGCGAGGTGGCGCATGCCCTGTTCAAGGTGCCGACCAAGATCGCCCGCGTGCGCAACCAGAGCTATCTGAAGCCGATCTGGGCGGACCTGTTCAGCCGCGACCACATGCCGATCGACGTCATCATCTCGCCGGAGATCGCGGTGGCGCGGGCCATCGCCCGCCGGCTCCAGGTGCCGGGCGCCTTCGACATGATCCCGTTGGCGGACGGCAAGGTCCGCGTTGTCGGCGTGCTCTGCACCGAAACCTGCCCGGTGCTGCACACGCCGCTGCGCCAGTTGACCGGCCTGTTCCCCGACCTGGGTCTGGAGGTGGTGGCGATCATCCGCAACGACCGCTCCTTCATCCCCGGAGGCGACGACCAGATGCTGCCCGGCGACGAGGTCTATTTCGCCTGCGACAACCGCCACCTGAACCGCGCCATGGCCGCCTTTGGCCACGAGGAGGTGGAGGCCCGCCGCATCATCATCCTGGGCGGCGGCAACATTGGGCTGTGCCTGGCGGAGGAACTGGAGGCGAAGTACCCCCAGGTCACCGCGCGCATCATTGAGATGAACCGCAGCCGCGCCCAGTTCGTGGCGCAGCGCCTGTCGCGCACCATGGTGCTGCACGGCGACGGGCTGGACCCGGAAATCCTGGAGGAGGCCAACGTCCGCGCCACCGAGACGGTGGTCGCCGTGACCAACGACGACGAGGGCAACATCCTCTCCTCGCTGCTCGCCAAGCGGCACGGGGCGAAGCGCGCCATCACACTGATCAACAAGGCGTCCTACACCTCTCTGGTGTCGCCGCTGGGGATCGACGCGGTGGTCAGCCCGCGCGCCATCACCGTGTCGAACATCCTTCAGCATGTCCGGCGCGGCCGCATCCGCGCGGTGCACAGCCTGCGCGACGGCTTCGCCGAGGTCATCGAGGCGGAGGCGCTGGAAACCTCCGCGGTGGTGAACACGCCGCTGCGCGAGGTGAAGCTGCCCTCCGGAGTCATCGTCGGCGCCATCGTGCGCGGCGACGAGGTCATCATCCCGCGCCCGGCCACGGTGATCCGTCCGAAGGACCGTGTCATCATCCTGGCCACCGCCGGTCAGGTGAAAAAGGTGGAGAAGATGTTCGCCGTCCGGCTTGAATTCTTCTGATCGCCTCTCGTATCGTTTTTGGCACCAACAAAAAGAACCTCCATGGCTCGATGGGCATACGTCAACGGCCGTTACCTGCCGCACCGGCAGGCGGCGGTTCATGTGGAAGACCGCGGCTTCCAGTTCGCCGACGGCGTCTATGAGGTGGTGACCCTCCTCGACGGACGCTTCGCGGATCTGGACGGCCATATGGAGCGCCTGGGCCGCAGCCTGTCGGAGTTGCGCATGGACTGGCCGGCGGTGCCGCGCGTCGTGACGATGATCGCCCGCGAGCTGGTGCGGCGGAACGGCGTCCGCAATGGTTCGCTCTACCTCCAGGTCACCCGCGGCGTCGCCCCGCGTGACTTCAAGTTCCCGGCGAACGTCCCCTCGACCCTGGTGATGACCGTCAAGCGGGTTAGCGCCTTTGCCAAGCCGGAGCAGCTGGAAAAGGGCGTGGCCGTGGTCACGGTGCCCGACATCCGCTGGGGTCGGTGCGACATCAAGACGGTCGGTCTCCTCGCCCCGGTGCTGGCCAAGCAGCAGGCCGCCGAATCGGGCGCCTACGAGGCGTGGCTCATCGATCCGGACGGCAGGGTGACGGAGGGGTCCTCCTCCAACGCCTGGATCGTCACGCAGGACGGCGTGCTGGTGACCCGCGCCCCGTCGCAGAAGATCCTCAACGGCATCACCCGCCAATCGCTTCTGCGGCTGGCCGGCGAGCGCGGCATCCCGGTGGAGGAGCGCAGCTTCACGGTGGAGGAGGCGCTCGCCGCCCGCGAGGCCTTCGTGTCCTCCGCCGGCACCTTCGCGCTGCCGGTGACCCGCATCGACGGCAAGCCGGTGGGCGAGGGCAGGCCGGGGCCGGTCACGCGGACGCTGCGTCAGGCCTATCTCGATTACGTGGCCGCCGGGGTGCCGTCATGAGCGACGCCGCCGCCGTCATCGACCGCCTGCCCGTGCTGCCGCGCGCCGTCCTCTACGACTGGGACAACACGCTGGTCGACAATTGGGGCACGGTGCGCGCCGCGCTGAACCACGCGCTGGTCACCTTCGGCCATCCGGCCTGGAGCGAGGATGAGGCGCGGGAGCGCATCAAGCAGTCGCTGCGCGACAGCTTCCCCCGCATCTTCGGGGAGCGCTGGACCGACGCGCGCGACCTTTTCTACGCCTATTTCGAGGCGCATCACCTGGAGCATCTCCGGCCCCTGCCGGGTGCGGAATCCCTGCTGCGCGGCTTTGCCGAGCGCGGGATATATCAGGCGGTGGTGTCGAACAAGACCGGCCGCTTCCTGCGGGCGGAAGCCGACGCGCTGGGCTGGACCGGCTATTTCGGCCGTCTGGTCGGCGCCCATGACGCCGAATTCGACAAGCCGCACGGCGCGCCGGTGCTGATGGCGCTGGAACCGGCGAATATTCCACCCGGTCCGGACGTCTGGTTCGTGGGGGACGCCGACATCGACATGGAATGTGCCCATGGCGCGGGAATGGTCCCGGTGCTAATAGGGGCGGGCGAGGGCAGCGGCTTCACCCGCTTCCCTCCGGCCCATCGGTACGATACGTGCCATGCATTGTGCGGGTTGGTGGGCAGCGGTGGTGACACCATATCGGATGACCAGTAGTCGAGACGGTTGCGACCAACCATGACCTTATCGCTGCAGGGGGCGGGCTTCTAACAAGGGGCCCCAAAAAACACTGAAGAAGGGGGCGACATAAAATGTCTGAAAAAAGCCAAAATGTGCAGGACGTGTTCCTCAACCACGTCCGCAAGAACAAGACTCCCGTAACCGTTTTCCTCGTGAACGGTGTTAAACTTCAGGGAATCATTACCTGGTTCGACAACTTCTCGGTACTGCTGCGGCGCGATGCGCATTCGCAGCTCGTCTACAAGCACGCCATCTCCACCGTGATGCCCGCGCATCCGATCCAACTTTTCGAGCCGCCCAAGGAAGGTGAAAACGTCTGATCTTCCGACCAATGGCAACGGCCGGACGCCTGATGCCTCCGGCCGCGCCATCGTGGTCCACCCCGTCCTCCGCAGTGAGGCGGACGGGGTCCTGCGCCATCCCGAATCCTGCCTGGACGAGGCGGTGGGCCTTGCCCGCGCCATCGATCTGGAGGTCGTGCATGCCGAATGCGCGCGGGTGAACCGCCCGCAGCCTTCGATCCTTCTCGGGTCGGGGACGGTGGAGCATTTTGCCCAGATCGTGGAGGAGACGGAGGCATCCCTTGTCATCCTCGACCACGCGCTGTCGCCGGTGCAGCAGCGCAATCTGGAAAAGGCCCTCAAGGTCAAGGTCATCGACCGCACCGGTCTGATCCTGGAGATCTTCGGCGCCCGCGCCCGCACGCGCGAAGGCATGCTCCAGGTCGAACTGGCCGCCCTGACCTACCAGAAATCGCGCCTCGTCCGCTCCTGGACCCACCTGGAACGCCAGCGCGGCGGCTTCGGCTTCCTCGGCGGCCCCGGTGAATCCCAGCTTGAGATGGACCGCCGTCTGATCGGCGACCGCATCGTCAAGATCAAGAAGGAGCTGGAGGAGGTCCGCCGCACCCGCGGTCTGCACCGCAAGGCCCGCGCCAAGGTGCCGTACCCGGTGGTGGCGCTGGTCGGCTACACCAACGCCGGCAAGTCGACGCTGTTCAATCGGCTGGCCAACGCCGACGTCTTCGCCAAGGACCTGCTGTTCGCCACGCTGGACCCGACGATGCGTCAGGTGACCCTGCCGTCCGGGCGCAAGGTGATCCTGTCGGACACGGTGGGCTTCATCTCCGACCTGCCGCACGGCCTCGTTGCCGCCTTCCGTGCCACGCTGGAGGAGGTCGACGCCGCCGACATCATCCTGCATGTCCGCGACGTCTCCCACCAGGACAGCGAGGCCCAGAAGGCCGACGTGCACGAGGTCATGAGCGACATGGGCATCGACCCGGACGCCGATGACCGCGTGATCGAGGTTCTGAACAAGATCGACGCGCTGGACAAGGAGTCCCGCGAGGCGGTCCTGGCCCAGACGGCCCGCAACCCGCGCGCCGTCGCGGTGTCCGCCCTGTCGGGAGCGGGGATCGCCGATCTCGACCGGTTGCTCGACCAGCGGATGAACGCCCACCGCCATGTGGTGGACCTGTCCGTGGAGTTGGGGGACGGGGCGGCGCTCGCGTGGCTCTATGCAAAAGGTGAGGTGCTGGAACGGCGGGACGACGAGGTCCAGGCCCACATCCAGGTGGCCATCGACCCGGCGGATCTGGCCCGTTTCGAGAAGCGGTTCGTCCAAGGCTGATCTTTCGCCATAAAGGAGTCGGGCGCGTCATAATTCGTTCGTGCACGTGCGACGACATGACGCGCCCGATTTCGGCCCCGTCCTACGACGTCCGAGGTGTAGCCTTTTCCCAACGCGCCCCCGATATTTGAACCGGGGAGCCGATGGGTTATCCCCGGGAGGAGGCCCGCCTATGCGTTTGCAGACCGATCCAACACACTTTTCGATCACCGCCTTCCTGGCCGATCAGGTGACCCTGGTCGCCCGGCAGGAGCAGTTGTCGCCCGGTGCCGCGGTGCTGCGCATCCAGGAACTGTCGCGCGACAACGCCGGCCGCGCCCGTCTTCTGGAAATCATCAGTGACGCCTGGCGCAAGGAAACCAACCCGACGGAAAGCAGCAAGATTGCCGCCCTGCGGTCCGAACTGGCCGCCTGGGCGCTGCACGCCACCCCGAGCGAAAGCCTGCCGCGCTCCTGACGGAGGCGGGTGTGCCGGGACAAGGATTTGTCCGTGGCTATGCAGCGGGCAGGGCGCCATAATGGACGCTCGGCCCGCCTTCTTTTTCCGGATTCCCTTGCGCGTCCCGATCGCTCTCCTGTCCCTGGCGTTTCTGGCCTTCGCGGGCACCGCCGCCGCCGTCGAGCGCGTGTTGCCGCCGGGATTCGTGGAAGAGCCGCCGGTCGCGCCGGAAGATCCCCTGCCGCCGGAGCCCGCGGAGTTTCCTCCCGCCCCGTTCAGCCCGCTGGTCGTGGCACCGGACCCGAAGGAATTGCTGAAGGCCTGCAAGGAAGCCACCTTCACCGACTGTTTCCGTCTGTGGCGTCCGCCCCCGCCGCCGCCCAAGGAGGAGACGCGGGAAGCGCGCGACACGCCGCAGCCCCCGCCCGATCCGAACGCGCCGCGCAAGCCGCCGGAACCCGGCCCGCTGACCGGGACGCCGCCCGCTCCGAACCCCGCAGCCGATCAGGCCACCTATGACGCGCTGGTCAAAGCGTTGAAAGACAGTGGCCTGGACGGCAAAGTCATGCTGCCGGAACCGCCAAAGGATGGCGGAACGGTTCTGAGACTCGACCCCCGATCCAACAAAGCGGCACCGAAACCGTGACGAATTTTCCGATTCCTGACGTCGATCGTGTCTCCGCAATCATCCGCGAGGTCGCGGAAAGCGAGATTCTTCCCTATTTCCGTGATCTGGCGAACGCCGGCATTCGCGAGAAGACCGGGCCGGCCGATCTTGTGACCCTGGCCGACGAGGCGGGCGAACGCGCCCTGACGCCGCGCCTGCTGGACTTGCTTCCCGGTAGCACGGTGGTGGGGGAGGAGGCCGTCTCCGAGGACAAGTCCCTGCTCGACCGAATCCACGGCGACGCGCCGGTCTGGATCATCGATCCGATCGACGGCACCCTGAACTTCGCGAACGGGCGCCCGCTCTTCGCCATGATCATCGCCCTGGCCTGCCGCGGCGAGACGCTGGCCGGCTGGATCTACGATCCCTGCGACGGGCGCATCGCCACGGCGGTGAAAGGGCAGGGCGCTTATCTGAACGGCGAGCGCGTCACGGTCGCCCCGGCGGTCCCCCTGACCGAGATGACCGGAGCCCTGTCGACGCGATTCTGCGCCGAGGATCTCGGGCGCCAACTGGACGAACGGGGCCGCTCCCTGGGCCCCCGCGTCTGCCTGTCCAGCGCCGCGCAGGAGTATCTGCGCCTGCTCGATGGCCGGGCGCATTTCTCGATGTACCATCGCCTGATGCCGTGGGATCACGCGGCGGGCGTCCTGCTCCACGCGGAGGCCGGCGGCTACAGCGCGCTGTTCGACGGCTCGCCCTATCGTCCGACCGTCCTCAACGGTGGGGTGATGCTGACCCCCGACCGCGCGAGTTGGGAGGCGATGCACCGGCATCTGTTCGGCTAAGGCGGGGGCGCACCGGACTACCGCACACGTCCTGCGGCGGGGACCGGATTCGGCGGGAACTCCACGGGCACGGCGGCCTTATAGTGCCAGGATGCCGGAAACGGCCGCCGTGAGCCTTGCGGAGCGCCCGACCATGAAGGCCATTGCCCTGAAGCGCGTGCTGTTGGTGGCGGCGTCACTGCTGGCGCCCACGGCCTGCGCGGAGCGGATCGCCGAATGTCAGCCTTCGGGCGGGGCGGCCTCGGCCGCCGGCGCGGCGCAATGTTCCACCGACTCCGAAACCGCGGACGTCGCCTTGGATCATGAGGTGGTTCGCGCGATCGACGCCGAGCCGGTGCTCAGCGTGGCACCGCCGCAGCGCCGGAAGGCGCGGCCCGCCACGCAGGCGCATTCCATGGAGTGAAAAGGCCCGCGGTCCCTCGGAACCCGCCATCGCCACCCTGTGTTGGACCAACGCAACAACGGCGGGTGATCCATGCAAACGGCCAACATCCACGATCCCTTGAGCATCGAGAGCGTCTATCCACGAAGCGCCTTCGACTCCGATGCGCGGCAGAACGCACGGGATAAGGAGACGGTGGAGCATGGGGTGATGATCCTGTCCATGCCGGACGCCGATGGGAATTTCTCGCTGAAGCCCTCCCAGCGTCACGTCGGCGAGCCGGAGGCGACGACCCATTCAATTTTCCTGTCGCCGAGGCTGGAAAGCTCGGAATATGGAGCGCTTACTCCGAGCGACACCGGCTATGACGCGCCGATCGAACCGGCGGAGACCCCCGAGACCTCCGGCGATCCTTACCGGTCCTTCGTGGAATCGCTGATCGAGGCCGCCCGTGGCGCGGATTTCCCACCGCCGCCGCCCGCCGAAAGCCTGAAGGGGTTTCGCGGCGGCTGAGGCACCGAAGAACGGAGGGTGGCCGGAAGCCCCCTCCTCACTTCCTTGAGCTTTATTTTCCATTTACCTAGGGTGAAATGCCGATTGGCGGTGTGGAATAAGGGGTTGCACGTCGCTGACATGTCAGTTCCGAGGGCGGCGGGAGGCGTACGGAGCGGAGGCTTGAGCGCCGGCGTTCGAGCGGTGGCATGCTCCGCGGGACGCTTTAGGGGGTATTTGGGCGCCGAACTTGAGGGATGGCGTCAGCGTGGCTTAGCATGGCGGGGCGGTACAGGCTGGGGAGCCGATGGCCGCCGCCGAACTTGACACGGTCCTGGGGTGCGCCGCGGCGGCCCCAGGCTCGGCGCTCAGCGGTCGTAGCGGGCCAGTTTCGCCTGCATCCCGGAGAGTTCGGTCACCGCCTTCTTATGGCGCTGCCGCCAGTCCTCGGCCTCGCCCAGCGCCTTTTCGTAGCGGCGTTCGAGCAGGGTCTTCTGCTTGCGCAGATCCGCCATCTCAGCCTCCAGGCGGGTGATCTTGTTGCGCAAGGCCGCTTCGATGGTGGCGGCGCCGCGGGCGGTGCGGACACGCGTCGGCACGCCCTCCACCTCGATGCGCTGGTGCTGGCTGGCGGCGCGTAGCCGCTCGATGTCCGGTTTGAAGTTCTGGTAGAGGTACTCGCGGCTGACGCCGGCCTTTTCGGCAACGGTCTTGAAGGTGATGACCTCGCCGGTCTGGCGCATGTCGTGAAGGGCGGCCTCAACGGCCCGGCGCTTGCGGAGGCGCTTCTCCTCCGCTGCGGCACGCAGGCCGCTGGTATCTGCGGGTGTCGCCACGGTAACTGCCTTCCGCCTGGATGGTGGTGATGATGGTGGAGAGGTTTACGAGCAGGGCCTCGTGGTGCGCCAGCCGCCGTTCGCCGATCTCGGCCATGCGGCTGCGGCCGTCCTGGCGGAAGCCGGCGATCTCCTGCTTGAGGCGGGCGATGGTGCGGGTGATGGCGCCGCGCTCGCGGTCGAAGAAGGCGATCTGGTCGGCATCGGCGCGGAAATGGATGCAGGTCATGCAGGCGCGGTTGTGCTCGCACCAGTCTCCCAGTTGGCCGGGCAGGGCGCACAGGCCGCCGGGGACGTCCACGGCGAGGGCGGCCTCCTTGCGCACGGCGAGGTCGGTCATCCTCTCGTCCACTTGGCCCTTGATATCGATGAACTTACCGCCGCCCTTCTCCAGCAAGGCCTTCTTTTTCAGCTGAAGACGGCGGTTTATGTAAACCATGGTCATGTCGGCGGAGGCATGGCCAAGTTCCATCTGGATCAGCGCGATGTCGTGGCCTTGCAGGGCCAACTCTGTCCCGTAGAAATGGCGTAGGCCGTGCCAGCCGAACTCCCAGGGACGCCCGTCCTTGTCGTTGATACGCTGTGCAATGATCCATAGGTTGATTACCTTCCGGGAATAGGAGGCCGTGATGGGCGCCTCGCCATCGCCCCAGCGCGTCGGGAACAGGTAGGTCGTTCTCCGACCCCATGCTCGGAGGACGTCCTGCTGCTGGTCCTGGATGGTCTTGATTACCAGGGCGTGGGCGGCGTCCTCCTTGAGCAGGGGTTTGGTGTTCCACCTTTTCACCTTGGATTGGTAAAAGGTCAGGATCATGAATCGGGTGTCGTCGGGATCGTCCTTCAGGCAGTCGAAATCAAGGGAATGCAGATCGGAGCAGCGCATTCCGGTATAGCGGTCGAGGATAAGAAGACGCCTGGCAACGGTGTCGAGGGTATCGAGCCTCTGGAACATCCGTTCCACGACGTCTTCGGGAATGGAGCGTTCGGCCACCTTCAACTGATAGCCGCGGCCGCCCGGCCACATACCCTCCACACGGCGGAGGTTGCGCTTGTCGATCTTGATGTCGACCCAACCCTTATTGGGCAGATAGCCGGAGGCGTACTGCACCATGTTGCAGACATCGGCATACCAGTTTTTGCCGGCGAGCCGGCGGGCGTTCCCCCAGTTCAGAAAGGTTTCGGAGATGAACCCCTGTGTCACATGCTCGATCCGCGGATTGGCATACGTCTCGCGCAGGCAGGTTTCGAGCAGAACGAGGCGCGAGATGTAAGCGGTCAGAGTACGCGGGCTCAGTTCGCGATGCTCAATCTTGCTGAGAACAAAACATCGCGCCGTGTCGCGCAGCCATTCAAACTGAAACTGGTAGAAGTGGATGTAGGGGGTTCCGCGAGGCGTGTCGGCAATATCATCAGCAGGGTACAAGTCACGCAAGAGGATAAGATCTCGCTGCTCCAGAGGCCTCATCTTCTCGCGTAAGATAACAAGCGTGAAGATCACGTCATTGGCTGCCGTACTGGTAACGCCGCTGTATTCCTTCGTTACAACGCCCCGAGAACCGTCGGCGTGGCGGGTGAGGGACGCCGGCGCCATTGTAGGTGTGGCCCAACCGCCGCTGGCCAGCCACGCCTCGAAGACGGCTCGGAGCGGCGTGCTGCCGTTGCCGTTGCCGGCGTCGATGGGGTGGCCGTAATCGATCAGACAAGGGCCGGGCCGGTCGGCGACGGAAGCCAGATCAGAACAAAATCCGATCAATCGGACACGCAGGTAATGGGCTATCCTGGAGCGCGCCAGGGGATGGGCAAGCCACCAAGCGAAGAAAGCTTTGAGTTCCGTCTTGTATGGTTCCGGAAGGGCGCTGAAATCATAACCTATCCCTCGGAGGAAGTCGTCATCTCCCCGTTCCTGAAGGTTCCGGCCATCCGCCTGGATACTCAGAACAGTATTCTCGGAGCGCGAACCACAATAGAGATTTGATGTCTCATCAATGCCGAAGCAGTCCCGCAGAGTAAGAAAGCCCCAGCGATCACGGTCGAGGAGAGCAGGGGAAATGGCGGCTGTTAGCGTCCGCAGTCCGCCCAAATAGGCGTCCGACGTTGGATTGGCATGAACAAGGCTCAAAGCCACTTCAGCGTCTCCTCGGTGAGCGCCTGCCGGCGGAGGTTGTCCAGCTTGCCAGCCAGGTCCTCGTGGCTCTTCAGGCGCAGCTTGCGGTATTCGGCGTTGAAGAGGTGCTTGTAGATGCTGTTGGTGGTCTGCGGGCTGGCGTGGCCGAGGCGGTCGGCGACATCGAGCAGGCTGTAGCCCTGGGCGATGGTTTCGCTGGCGTGGGAATGGCGGAACATGTGCCAGGTGAACGGGACGCCGGACTTGCGAACCAGCCGGTCCTGGATGTCGTAGGCGTTGTGCTCGGTCAGGCCGCGGCCGATCCGCCCGCCCTGGACGTTGCAGAACACGAAGTCGGTGCCGCTCTCGAAGGCCGGCAGGTACTCGTCGCTGGCCAGGAAATCCTCGTACAGCCGCATGATGAAGTCGGGCACCGGAACGGGCCGGGCCTTTCCGTTCTTGACCCGCGCTCCGTTCTCCAAGGAGCGCGGCGTGATCCAGATGACGTTCTCGTCGAGCCGGAAATCCTCGTGGAAGAGGCCGCGGGCTTCGCCGATGCGCATGCCGGTCACGTAGAGGATGACCACTAGGAAGGCATCGCGGGCCAGGGTCGCCGCCTCGATGATCCGGAAGACCTGGTCCGGCAGCAGCCGGGAATCGGCGGCCCGCTTGGCGGCGGCAGCCCTGGCCGTCTTGTCGGTCCGCCGCTGGGTCTTGCGGTGGGCCTTCCGGGCGGCGACGTGGTGCAGAAAGGGCTTGTAGGCGTCCGGTGCCTCGAACCCCCGGTGCCGTTCGACCGTGTCGAAGACCGCGGAACTGTGCCGCAGGTCCAGAAACTCGTAGAAGCCCTTGATGGCAAAGAGAACTTGGTTATGAAGGCTGGGGGAAAGTTCGGCAGGTTCGCCATGCAGCGGCACGATGTTCGGCGTCGCGCCGGTATCATGCCGGGCGATGGTCGTGAGAAAGCGATCGAATTCCGGCGCGGTCAGGTTGGCGAAGCTCTTGCCCAGAGCCTTCAGATGGTTGCCCAGGCGGACGGCGTGATTGGCATAGTGCCTGATGGTGCTGGGCGCGTAGCGGCGTGCCTCAAGGAACAGGACGAAATCGCGGATCTCGGGCACCACGGCGCCGGTGTCGTCGAAGGCTGTCCAACTGACCGAGCCCGATGGCATGACAATGCGCTGGAGGAACATGGCGAACCCGCCGCGTCGTTGACAGACCTAGGGTAAGCCTGTCAGCGACGTGCCTCAAAGGCGCATTGGGATTACGTATCTGACGTTTCTGACATACGAAACATGCCTATAGGTATTTCCATAATCTCACTTATATGATTTTAATGCTCCGGCGGGGCGTGTTCCCTTTTCTCAGTGCCATGGGTCGGCTAAGGTCGCTGTCCCGTCCCATCCCGCTGCCGAAGAAGACCTTTCCATGGCCCGAAACATCGACCGCCTGATCGACGTCATGGCCCGCCTGCGCGACCCCAACGGCGGATGCCCGTGGGATCTGGAGCAGACCTACGCCACCATCGCGCCGCACACGATCGAGGAAGCCTACGAGGTGGCCGACGCCATCGAGAAAGGCGACATGCCGGCGCTGCGCGAGGAGTTGGGCGATCTGCTCTTCCAGGTGGTCTATTACAGCCAGATGGCCCGCGAAGAGAATCTGTTCGACTTCGACGAGGTCGCCGGCGTCATCACCGACAAGATGATTCGTCGCCACCCGCACGTTTTCGGCGCCGAGGAGGTCAAGGGCGCCGACATGCAAACCTCGCGCTGGGAGGACCACAAGGCCGCCGAGCGCGCCGCCAAGGCCGCCGAGGAAGGCCGTGCCCCGTCCGCCCTGGAGGGCGTGATCGCCGGTCTCCCTGCCCTCACCCGCGCCCTCAAGCTTCAGAACCGCGCCGCCCGCGTCGGCTTCGACTGGACCGACGCGCGGGACATCCTCGACAAGATCGAGGAAGAGGTCCGCGAACTGCGGCATGAGATGGACAGCGGCTCCGCCCCGGACCGGGTGGCCGACGAACTGGGCGATCTGCTCTTCGCTCTGGTCAACCTCGCCCGCCGCCTGAAGGTCGAGCCGGAATCGGCGCTGCGCGGCACCAACGCCAAGTTCGAACGCCGTTTCCACCGCATCGAGGCGCTGCTGTCCGAACAAGGCCGCACGCCCAAGGAAGCGACGCTTGAGGAGATGGAAGCCTTCTGGCAGCAGGCCAAGCGCGAGGAACGCGGGGAGTCCTGACCCGCCCTCATCGCGCCGCGCTGGTCTCCAGCAAGGCCAGCAGGCCGGCCAACAGATCAGTTGGCCGAGGCGGACAGCCGGGAATGCGCAGGTCCACCGGCAGCACCTCCTCCACCGGACCGACGCAGGCGTAGCCACCGGCGAACAGCCCGCCGCTGACGGCGCAGTCGCCGCAGGCCACCAGCCATTTCGGACCGGGCGTGGCGTCCCAGGTGCGGACCAGCGCCTCGCGCATGTTGCGGGCGACCGGGCCGGTGACCAGCAGGACGTCGGCGTGCCGCGGCGAGGCGACGAAGTGGATGCCGAAGCGCTCCAGGTCGTAGATCGGGTTGTTCAGCGCGTGGATTTCCAGCTCGCAGCCGTTGCAGGACCCCGCATCGACCTCGCGGATCGACAGGCTGCGGCCCAGCCGGGCCTTGGCGGCCTTGCCCAGCTTTCCGGCCAGTTCCGCCAAAGCCGGATCGGCGGGGGCCGGAGCGGGTTCGGTGACCGGGCCGCCGGTCAGGGAGGTCAGGATGTGCTTCAGCATCGGCGGCCTCCTTACAGGTCGTGTCCCGCGTAGGAACAATTGAACGATTTGTTGCACAGCGGGAAGTCGGCGACGATGTTGCCGCCGATGGCCGCTTCCAGCAACGGCCACTGGAACCAGGACGGATCGCGCGGGTGGCAGCGGGCGACGGCGCCCTCCCCGTCCAGCCGCACCCAGGTCAGAATCTCGCCGCGGAAGGATTCAACCAAAGCCATGCCCTCCCCGCCCCGGCCGGCCTCCAGCGGGACCGACGGGTGGTCCAGGCCGCGCGAGATCGCCGGCAGGCGGGCGACGATCTGCTCGATCAGCGACAGGGACTGCTCCACCTCGCGGATGCGGACCCAGACGCGGGCGTTGACGTCGCCCTCGGTCAGCACCGGCACCTCGAAATTCAACTCGTCGTAGGGTGCGTAGCCAGGGCTGCGGCGGGCGTCCTGGTCGCGGCCGGAGGCGCGTCCGACATGGCCGCCGGCGCCGAAGCGGGTGACCAGCTCCGCGGACACGACCCCGGTGGTGACCGTGCGGTCCTGCAAGGACGCCTTGCCGTCATAGACGGCGACCAGCGGCGGGAAGCGTTTGCGCAGTTCCGCCACCAGCTCCAGCAGCAGGCCCGCGCCGCGCTCCGGCAGGTCGGTGGCGACGCCGCCGGGGATCACCCGGTCCATCATCAGCCGGTGCCAGAAGCAGGCGTCCGCCGTGCGCAGCACGCGCTCCCGCAACTGGCTGGTCTGGGCCAGCATGAAGGCGAAGGCGGCGTCGTTGCAGATCGCCCCGATGTCGCCCAGATGGTTGGCGATCCGCTCCAGCTCGGCCATCAGGGCGCGCAGCCATACCGCCCGCGCGGGGACCTCGACACCGAGCGCCGCCTCCACCGCGCGGGCGAAGGCGAGGCTGTGCGCCACCGTCGCGTCGCCGGAGATGCGGGCGGCCAGCCTCGCCGCCTCCGCCACCGGCCTGCCCTGCATCAGCCCTTCCACGCCACGGTGGACGTAACCGAGCCGCTCCTCCAGCCGGACGACGGTCTCGCCGTTGGCGGTGAAACGGAAATGGCCGGGCTCGATGATGCCGGCATGGACGGGGCCGACCGGGATCTGGTGCAGCCCGTCGCCCTCCACCGGCAGGAAGGTGTACGGGCCGGGGTTGGGCACCGGGGCCGCCGGCTGCTCCGACAGGGGACGGCGCACGCCCCAGGCATCGTGGTCCAGCCAGGGGCGCGGGTCGGTGGTGCGCTCCGCCACCAGGCCGTAGAGGTCGTGGGCGGCGCGCTCCAGCCGGTTGGCGGCGGGCCGCACGGCGCTCAGGCTCGGGAAGCGGCCTTGCGGGCAGTCGAGGCTGACCACCGCGATGTCGCCGGAGAAATCCTCGCGGAAGGCGGCGTGGACCGCCTTCGGTTCCCCCCACAGGCCGAGCAGGCTCCAGCCGTTGCCCGCCAGCCCCTCGATCAGGCGCAGCCAGCCGTCGCGGCCCAGCCGGTAGCGCGGCCAGGGCCGGTGCCCCTCGACCGGCGTGCCGATGCGGTTCAACAGGCCGAACAGCGGTTCTTCCCCGTACATGCCGCCTCCCCTACCCCAGCAGCGCCGCGACGGTCTGGAACCACGCGACCAGCGGCCCCGGCAGCCAGACCCCCGCCACCAGAACCAGCGCCAGATGCGCGTAGAGCGGAATCAGCGTTCCCTCCAGCGGCACCGATGCCACCGGAACGCCGCTGCCCTCCACCGTGCCGGGCGCGCCGAAGCACAGCTGCTGGACCCGCAGCACCAGCGCCCCGAAGGCGACCAGGATGCCAACGACCAGCGGCAGGGCAAGCAGCGGTTCCCGTGCGAAGGTGCTGGTGACCAGCAGGAATTCGCTCATGAACACGCCGAAGGGCGGCAGGCCGGCAATGGCAACGACCCCGGCCAGCAGGCCCCAGCCGAGCGCCGGATGGCTGACTGTCAGGCCGGAAATCCGCTCGATCCGCTGCGTGCCCGTCACCTGAACGGCGTGGCCGACCGCGTAGAAGATGGCCGACTTGGTCAGGCTGTGCATCGCCATGTGCAGCAGCCCGGCGAAGTTGGCGAGCGGCCCGCCCATGCCGAAGGCGAAGGTGATGATGCCCATATGCTCAATGGAGCTGTAGGCGAAGAAGCGCTTCACGTCGCGCCGCCGGTAGAGCATCAGCCCGGCCAGCAGCAGCGAGGCCAGCCCCATGGCGATCATCAGCGGCCCCGGCGCGATGGCCTGCCCGTTCGCCGCCAGAAGCATCTTGAAGCGCAGCACGGCGTAGAGCGCCACGTTCAGCAACAGGCCGGACAGCACCGCGGAGATCGGCGTCGGCCCCTCCGCGTGGGCGTCGGGCAGCCAGGCGTGCAGCGGCGCCAGCCCGACCTTGGTGCCGTAGCCGATCAGGAGGAAGACGAAGGCGAGATTGAGGATCGCCGGGCTGATCTTGGCGACATGATCCATCAACTCCGTCCAGGTCATCGCCGCCATGCCCGGCCCCATCACCGGCTGGGCGGCCATGTACATCAGGATGGTGCCGAACAGGGCGAGCGCGATCCCGACGCCGCACAGGATGAAGTATTTCCACGCCGCCTCGATGCTGGCGGCGGTGCGGTAGAGGCTGACCATCAGGACGGTGGTCAGCGTCGCCCCCTCCACCGCCACCCACATGACGCCCAGGTTGTTGGCCGACAGGGCCAGCAGCATGGTGAACATGAAGGCCTGGTACATGGCGTGGTAGAAGCGCAGCTTGCGCTCGTCCAGCTTCCCCACCGCGATCTCGTGGGCGATGTAGCCGGCGGAAAAGACGCTGGTGGTCAGGCCGACGAAGGCGGTGAGCGCGATCAGGTAGATGTTGAAGGCGTCCACCACGAACAGCGCGCCGCTCGACGGCTCCAGCCCGAACAGGACCAGCGACGCCAGCAGCGTGACGGCGGAGAAGCCGATGTTCAGCCGCGCCCCCAGCCGGTGGCCGGGAACCAGGGCGAGGACGGCGGCGCCGATCAGCGGGGTGGCGACGATGACGGCGACGGCGTTCAATCGCTCTCCCCCCGGAAGCTCTCGATCTTCTGCATGTCGAGCGTGTCGAACCGCTCGCGGATGTGGAACAGGAAGATGCCGAAGATGATGAAGGCGACCATGACGGAGAAGGCCACCGACATCTCGACCACCAGCGGCATGCCGGCCACCCCGACCGCCGCCAGGATCAGCCCGTTCTCGATCGACATGAAGCCGACCACCTGGCTGACCGCGTTGCGCCGGGAGATCATCATCAGCAGGCCGAGCAGGACGACCGACAGCGACAGCGCCAGATTCTCGCGGGTCAGGGCGGTGGCGTCGGCGGTCACCGGCAGCACCAGCAGGATCGACAGGGTGACCAGCGACACGCCCGCCACCATGGTCAGCCCGATGCCCAGCGCCGGTTCTATGGTGCGGTGGATCTTCATCTTCACGACGATGCGGTGCAGCGCCACCGGGATCAGGATGGCCTTGAGGACCAGCGTCAGCAGCGCGGTGATGTAGAGGTGCGGCTCCCCGTGGGAATAGGCCTGCCACGCCGCCGTGGCGGTCAGGGCGAGCGCCTGCATGGTGAAGACGTTGAGCAGGGAGAACAGCCGCCGCTGGTAGAGCAGAGCGAAGCTCATCAGCAGGACGACGGCTCCCAGCATGTGCGCGACGTCATAACCCAGGTCGCTCACCTCACACCCCCCGCGACACGTAGAGGAAGATCGCGCCGAGCAGACTCAGCAGCAGGGCGCCGCCCAGGAACTCGCCGACCCGGAAGACGCGCATCTTGGCGATGGAGGTCTCGAACAGCGCCAGCAGGGTTCCGCCCATGGCCAGCTTCGCCACGAAGACGACCATGCCGCCCAGCGCCGCCGCCACGCCGGACCCGGCGGTCGCCATGCCCCAGGGCGCGAAGACGCAGGCGATCAGCGCCATGTAGAGCAGCATCTTGAGCATGCTCGCCGCCTCGACCAGGGCGAGGTGGCGGCCGGAATATTCCAGCACCATGGCCTCGTGCACCATGGTCAGTTCCAAGTGCGTGGCCGGGTTGTCGATGGGGATGCGCGCGTTCTCGGCGATCGCCACCATGACCAGCGCGATCAGCGCCAGGGCCAGGGAGATGCGCAGCCCGACCGCGCCGGACAACATGAAATCGGCGATCTCGGCGAGCGAGGTGCTGCGGACCAGGATCGCCACCGAGAAGACGATCATCAGCATCGCCGGTTCGGCGAGCGCCGCGATCATCATCTCGCGCGACGAGCCGATTCCGCCGAAGCTCGTCCCCGTGTCCATTCCGGCAAGCGCCAGGAAGAAGCGCGCCGAGCCCAGAAGGGCGATCAGCGCGATCAGGTCCGCGGTTGGGGCGAGCGCCAACTGCGTGGTGAAGACCGGCACCAGCCCGGCGGCCAGCCAGATCGCCGTGAACATCATGTAGGGCACGGCGCGGAACAGCCAGGAGGCGTTGCGGGCCAGAACCACCTCCTTGCGCAGCAGCCGCAGCAGGTCGCGGTAGGGCTGGAGCATGGAGGGCCCCCGACGCCCGACCAGCCGCGCCTTGACCAGCCGCACCCAGCCGGTCAGCAGCGGCGCCAAGGCCAGCACCAGAAGCATCTGCAGGATCTGGTAGAGGGTGGCGAGCAGCGGCGTCATCGTTGAGTCACCGCCACCATCACCAGCAGCACGACCAGCGCCAGGAACATCAGGGTCAGGTAGCGGCGGATGGTCAGGAACTGCAGGCGGTTGGCCTTCTCGGCCAGCCAGCCCACCGCGCGGGCCAGCGGCTCCACGACCACGACCCAGGCCGGGTCGGTCCAGGTCACCGACAGTCGGGCGGGGCGCGTGTCGCCCGGTGACGGCATGTCCACATGGTCGCGGGCGCGGAACACCGTGCTGCCAAAGGCGCGGCGGATCGGCTGGCCGAAGCTGGAGGCCGTGTACTGGGTGACCGCCGCCGGGTCCGGCCCGTCGAAGCCGCAGCCCCAGGGGATCGACCAGCGCACGCGGTCGCTCGCCTTGCGGTGGATGCCCAGAACCAGCACGACCGACAGCAGCCCGATCACCACCAGCATGATCAGGCCGTTGTAGGAGTTGCCGATGGCCGAGGTCGGGGCCAGCCAGAACCACGGCTGGTAGGCACGCCCGTCGAACGGCCCGGCCTCGACCAGCAGGCGCAGCGCCGGCTCGAACAGGCGGATCAGCGGGGTCGGCAGGACGCCGAGAACGACGCAGAGCACCGCCGGCACCGCCATGCCCAGCCGCATCGCCCGCCCGACCTCCACCGCCTCCCCCGCGGCGCGCGACCGCGGCCGCCCGAGGAAGGCGATGCCGTAGAGCCGCACGAAGCAGGCGCCGGCAAGCGCGGTGGCGAGCGCCAGGGCGGCGCCGACCACGGCGATCTCGATCTTCAGCGACCATTCCGACAGGGCCGGGGCGTTCAGGATGGCCTGGAACAGCAGCCACTCCCCGACGAAGCCGTTCAGCGGCGGCAGGGCCGAGATCGCCGCGGCGCCGATCAGGGCGAGGACGGCGGTGGTCGGCATCCGGTGGATCAGCCCGCCCAGCCGGTTCAGATCGCGCGATCCGGTGGCGGTCAGCATGGCGCCCGCCGCGTAGAACAGCAGGCTCTTGAACAGCGAATGGTTGACCACATGCAGCAGCGCCGCCGCCAGGGCGAGCGCGGCGATCACCGGCGTGTGGGCGGCCTTGAAGACCAGCGCGAGCCCCAGCGCGATGACGATGGCCCCGATGTTCTCCACCGTCGAATAGGCGAGCAACCGCTTCACGTCGTCCTGCATCAGCGCGTAGAGCACGCCCATCACGGCGGTCAGCGCGCCGAAGCCCATGGTCACGCCGCCCCACCACCACTCCGGCTCGCCCAGCAGGTCGAACAGCACGCGGATCATCGCGTAGACGGCGACCTTGGTCATGACGCCCGACATCAGGGCCGACACATGGCTGGGGGCGGCCGGATGGGCCAGCGGCAGCCAGACATGCAGCGGCACCAACCCGGCCTTCGACCCCGCCCCCAGCAGGATCAGCACCACGACCAGCGCCGCGGCCCCCGCCGCCGGCGCGTGGGCGCGGATGGCGGCGAAGCTGTAGTCGCCGTGCGCCGTCGCCAGCACCCCGAAGGCCAGCAGCAGGCAGGCTGTTCCGAAGCTCGCCATGATGATGTAGAGGCGCGCGGCCTTCGGCGTTTCCGGGTCCCGATGGGTGGACAGCACGAGCAGCCAGGAGGCCAGCGACATGAACTCCCAGGACAACAGGAAGGTGAAGGCGTCGGCGGCGATCAGCACCATGTTCATGCCCGCCAGGAACAGCGGGTAGAGCGGCAGGACAGGGCCATCCTGGGAGCCGCCCTGAGAACCGCTGTGAGAATCGTGATGCGCCCGTTCGTACCCCCAGCCGAACAGGCTGGCGGTGATGCCGCCCAGATTGACGACGATCAGGAAGACGGCGGACAGCGCGTCGGCGCGCAGATGGGCCTGGATCCAGGGCAGCCCGACCGGCAGCACCAGCGCCGCGTCCGGCCCGCCCCCGGCCAGCCGGAGCGCCGCCCACAGCGCGATCAGCGCGCAGGCCGCCGCCGTTCCGCCATAGACCACCGTGGACGCCTGCGGCAGCCGCTTCGCCGCGGCGCCGAGGACGGCCACTGCGAACAGGAAGGCGATTGCCGAAACGACCAGTCCCAAGGCAGCGAATCCGTTTGGATTAGACCCACAATCAGTAAGGATGTTTCTCCCAATGAACGCAAGGGGAAAAACTCTGTCGCGTTCATCTTGCGAATGCGCGTGCTTTGGGCGACACGCGCACAGAAAAAAGGCGGCTCCCCAATTCGGGAGCCGCCGGAGTCTGTTCGGGAGGAAACGCAACCAAGTTGCAGGGGAAGATATGCGCCCGTTAAGGTTAACGACGCGTGAATCGTGCGAGGTTTTTCTTTAACTATACTTTTTCGCAAGAATCGGGCTCCGGATTCGCGCGCCCACTCCGGACCGGTCTCCCCGGCCTCTCCCAGATCGGCACTGGCCGGGAAGGCCCCCTTCGCGCTATAGGAGGCACCCTTCCCTTTCACCAGTCACCGGTCCTCCATGCCGTCCACGTCCATCAGCCAACGCATCGCCGACGAGCTTTCGGTCCGTGAATCCCAGGTCGCCTCGGCCGTCAAGCTGCTCGACGAAGGATCGACCGTCCCCTTCATCGCCCGTTACCGCAAGGAGGCCACGGGCGGGCTCGACGACACGCAGTTGCGCACGCTGGAGGAACGGCTGTCCTACCTGCGCGAGCTTGAAGACCGGCGCGCGGCGATCCTGTCCTCCGTCCGCGAGCAGGACAAGCTGACGCCGGAGCTGGAGCTGCAGATCCGTCAGGCCGATACCAAGACACGCCTGGAAGACCTCTACCTGCCCTACAAGCCGAAGCGCCGCACCAAGGCGCAGATCGCCCGCGAGGCGGGACTGGAGCCGCTGGCCGACCGGCTTCTCGCCGATCCCTCGCTCCAGCCGGACGCCGAGGCCGCCGGCTTCGTCAGCGCCGACAAGGGTGTGGCCGACGTCAAGGCGGCGCTCGACGGCGCCCGCCACATCCTGGTGGAGCGCTTCGGCGAGGACGCCGAGCTGGTCGGCCGGCTGCGCGCCACCATGGCCGACAAGGGCGTGGTCACCTCCAAGGTGATCGAGGAGAAGCGGGCCGAGGGCGCCAAGTTCTCCGATTACTTCGAGTTCGACGAACCCTGGGCGAAGGTGCCCTCGCACCGCGCGCTGGCGCTGTTCCGCGGCCGGACCCAGGGCGTGCTGGACATCCGCCTGGACCTGCCGGTCGAGGAGGGACAGCCCCACCCGGCGGAGCGCACCATCGCCGCCCACACCGGCATCCGCGACCAGGGCCGCCCGGCCGACAAGTGGCTGTCCGACGTGGTGCGCTGGACCTGGAAGCTGAAGATCGGCCCGCATGTCGAGACCGACCTGATGGGCGACCTGCGGGAACGCGCCGAGGACGAGGCCATCCGCGTCTTCGCCCGCAACCTGCATGACCTGCTGCTGGCCGCCCCGGCCGGCCCGCGCACGACCATCGGCCTCGACCCCGGCATCCGCACCGGCGTGAAGGTCGCCGTGGTCGACGCCACGGGCAAGCTGGTCGACACCGCCACCGTCTACCCGCACCAGCCGAGGAACGACTGGGACGGCTCCATCGCCGCCATCGCCGCCCTGGCGGTGCGCCACAAGGCGGAGCTGATCTCCATCGGCAACGGCACAGCGAGCCGCGAGACGGACAAGCTGGTCGCCGACCTGTTCAAGCGCCACCCCGAGCTGAAGCTCACCAAACTGGTGGTCAGCGAGGCCGGCGCGTCGGTCTATTCGGCCTCCGAGACCGCGGCGGCGGAGTTCCCGAAGCTGGACGTCAGCCTGCGCGGCGCCGTCTCCATCGCCCGCCGCCTTCAGGACCCGCTGGCCGAGCTGGTGAAGATCGAGCCGAAGTCCATCGGCGTCGGCCAGTACCAGCACGACGTGTCGGGTGGCAAGCTCGCCCGCTCGCTCGACGCGGTGGTTGAGGACTGCGTGAACGCGGTCGGCGTCGACCTGAACACGGCGTCCGTTCCGCTGCTGACCCGCGTGTCCGGCCTGAACGAGACGATCGCCCGCAACATCGTGGAGCACCGCGACCGCAACGGCGCCTTCCGCTCGCGCAAGCAGCTGCTGGACGTGGCGCGCCTTGGCCCGAAGACCTTCGAGCAGGCCGCCGGCTTCCTGCGCATCCGCGAGGGCGACAACCCGCTGGACACCTCCGCCGTCCACCCCGAAGCCTACCCGCTGGTCGAGCGCATCCTGAAGAAGACCGGCAAGGACCTCGGCAGCGTCATCGGCGACGCCCGCTTCCTGCGCGGGCTGAACGCCGAGGACTTCACCGACGAGCGGTTCGGCGTGCCGACCATCGAGGACATCCTGAAGGAGCTTGAGAAGCCGGGCCGCGACCCGCGTCCGGAATTCAAGACCGCCACCTTCCAGGAGGGCGTCGAGGAGCTGAAGGACCTCCAGACCGGCATGGTTCTGGAAGGGGTGGTGACCAACGTCACCGCCTTCGGCGCCTTCGTGGACATCGGCGTGCACCAGGATGGGCTGGTCCACATCTCGCAGCTGTCCACCAGCTTCGTGAAGGACCCGCACACCGTCGTGAAGGCCGGCGACATCGTGAAGGTCAAGGTGATGGAGGTCGATATCCCGCGCAAGCGCATCGGCCTGACCATGCGCCTGACCGACGCCGCCCCGCGCCCCGAGCGTGGCCAAGGCCGTGCGGAAGGCCAGCGTGGCGACGACAAGCGCCGGGACGACCGCCGCGGCCCGCCGCCCGGCAAGGGCGGCTCCGCTCCGAAGCCGGCTCCCAAACCGGCAAAGGCGCCGGAGCCCGTCAACAACGCCTTCGCCGAAGCTTTCGCGCGGGCGCAGGCCGGCAAGAAGCGGTAAGGCTCAGCAAGCGTGGGGCGGGTGCCGGACACACTCCGGTACTCTCCCCATGGACGGTTCGTGCGCCAAAGGCTAGTGTGCACCGACGCCAACCGCATAGGCGCCCATGTTCTCTTCGGCAACCCGAATCGTCGGACTGTACGCGGTCCTCGCCACCGCGTGGGTGGTGGGGTCCGACCGCCTTTTGGACGCTGCCGGTCTGGGCGAGGTGGTGCTGATCCAGAACGTCAAGGGCACCGCCTTCGTTCTGTTCACCGCCCTGGTCCTATGGGGTTTCATGCGCCAGGAGTTCCAGCGCCGCACCCGGTCGGAGGACGCCTTGCGCTCCACGCTGGAGCGGCTGGCCCAGTCGGAGGCCGATCTCCGCTCGGTCATCGAGAAGCTGCCGGACGCCTTTTTCCGCACGGATCTCGACGGTCGGGTCAGCATGGCCTCCCCCCAGTTCGCGCGGGAGTTCGGTCTTACTCCGGAGACGGTGATCGGCACCCGCATCGCCGATCATTACGTGGAGGAGGATGGGCGCGCCAAATTCCTCGCGGCGCTGGAGGAAGCGGGCGGCGAGGTCCGCGATCACCGCATGCCGATGCGGCGGCAGGACGGCACCACTTTCTGGATTTCCGCCAACGCCTACATCCGCCGCGATCCCGCCGGGCGTCCCATCGGGGTGGAGGGGATTGCCCGCAACACCACCGCCCAGCACCATCTGGAGGAGCGGCTGCGCTATCTGGCCGGGCACGACGCGCTGACGGGCTTGTGCAACCGCATCCGCTTCGAGGACCGGCTGGAGCACGCCATCGCCCGCGCCAAGCGCGAGGACAAGAGCTTCGCCCTGCTCTTCCTCGACCTCGACGGGTTCAAGGAGGTCAACGACACCCACGGCCACCAGAAAGGCGACGAGGTGCTGGTGACCACCGCCCAGCGCCTGTCCAGCGCGCTGCGCAACAGCGACACCACCGCCCGCATCGGCGGCGACGAATTCGCCGTCCTGCTGGAGGGGGACATCTCCGTCGAGAACGCCCGGGCCGTGGCGGAAAAGGTCATCGACTCCATCGACCGGCCCCTGCCCGGCCTTGACCTGTCGGTGTCGGCCAGCGTGGGCATGGCCTTCTACCCGTCGGACGGCGCCGACGCCGGTGTTCTGCTGCGCTGTGCAGATCAGGCCATGTACCGCGCCAAGCGCCTGGGCAAGAACCGGCTGGAGCTGGGCACCGCCTGAGCGACGGCGAGCGTCAGGACGGCTTCGCCGCGTCCATCACCAACCGTATGCCCAGCGCGCCGATGACCGAGGCCGCTAGCCGGTCGATCCACGCCTTGGAGCGCAGATAGGCGGCGCGGGGGCGGCCGGCGGAGAATGCCACGGCGACGATGGCGTACCAGCCCGTCTCGACCAGGAACACGGCGGGCGGCAGGGCCAGCAGAACCCAGGCCGGCGGCGAGGCCGGCAGAAGGGCCGCGAAGATGCTGGCGTAGACGATGGCGGTCTTCGGGTTGCTGATCTGCGTCGCCAGCCCGATCCCAAAGGAGCGCAAAATGCCGTGGGACTTGGCGGCGCCATCCGGAACGCGGACAGGTTCCGCCGCTCCCCGCCAGATCCGCACCGCCAGATGGACGAGGTAAAGGCCGCCTGCGACTTTCAGGATCAAATAGAGCCACCCGACCTGGATCAGCAGGGCGTGCAGACCGAGGAGGGCCAAGGTGGCGAAGACCACGCCGCCGGCCCCCATGCCGACGGCGGCGGCAACACCGGCGCCACGCGACACGGCAATGGAGGTGCGTGCCACCAGGACGAAGCTGGGGCCGGGGCTGATGGCGCCGATGGCCAAGGCGCCGAGAACGCTCAAAAGGGCAAGAACGGACCCATCCATGGCTGCGGCTCCGCTGTTCGGGAAAGCCGCAGTTTATGGATGACGAACGGGATCGTCAGCCGACAAAATGATCGCGGGCGCCCTGCCCGCTCACTCCGCGGCCATCAGAAAGCTCGTGCCCTGATGGGCGCGCGGGGGCATGTCGGGGAGGCCGATCGTCCGTCCGACCTCCTCGGTCGTCGGCTGGCGCCGATAGGTCTCCACATAGCGGTCGAGCGCGGCGAGGCACTCGGCGATCGAACCGGAACCGACCGCCCGGCAGTCCTCGAAGGCATGCGGGTCGGGGCGGAACCAGTGGGTGATGTAGCCGTCCTCGGTCCCGTTCAGGGTGAGGGTCAGGGCGAAGCGTCCCTCATGCCCGATGCGGGCGTGGGCCGCGCGCAGCCGGGACTGGACCTCTTCGATGGTCATGGCGCGTGCATCCTTCTTAAACATCAGGCGGCCTTTCGATCACGCGGCGTTGCGGAGCAGCCGGTCTTCCAGGCTGCGCGCCCATTCGGCGTCGCGGGCCAGCGATTCGACCAGCAGGCGGGCCGGGCCGGCGGAGTCCGCCGGGGTGTCGGGGCGGAGCAGCCCGGCCAGCCGCAGGGCCAGCGATTCCGCCTCAGCCTCGACCCAGCGGGCATACTGCTTCCGGCGTTCCGCCTCGTTCCAGTACCAGCGCGGAAGCTGCGGGTAGCTGCGCTCCATCTCGCCTTCCCAGGCGCTCATGCGGAACAGGCCGCTTGGGGAACGTTCAGTGGTGGTGCTTGCGGGTGTCATTCAGGGCTTCTCCCTCCACGCCGCGGGAATGGCGTGGCTCAGGCGGCCTCCAGATCGCCGCCCTCTTCGTCTTGCTTCAGAATCTCCGCCTTCTTCTGGGCGAACAGGCTGGTGATGCGGTGCTGGGCCGTGCGGTCCACCGTGCCGATCTCGCGCAGGCGGGTGCCGACGCCGGTGCGCCACAGCTCCTCCAGGTCGTCCAGGTCCAGACAGGCACCGAGCCGCTTGCGGATCTCCTCCTCGAAGGCGGCGATGGCGGCCGGCTGCAGGTCCGGGTTGGACTTGGCGGCGTAGAAGGCCTCGGCCTCCTCCCGATACTTGCTGTCGTCGAACTGGCCCATATGGACGTCCGCGGCGAGTCCGAGCTGGACGAGGCATTTGCCCACCGCGTCGGTCATCGACATCTTGAAGCACTCGTCGTCGGGCGCCTCGATGCCGTTGCGGCGGCGGACCATCTCCGTGCCGCCCCACTGCGGGCCGGTCCAGCACTTCTCGCCCGTCTCCGGGTCGAGGTACCAGACGCGGGCGCAGATGAAGATCATGCGCTCGGCGATGGTCCAATCCATCTGCTCATAGCCCCAGCCCTTGCCGACCGGACCGAACACCTCGGTCATCATCATCAGGCGCCAGGTCGGGTCGATCTGCGTGCCGCGGAAGCCGCCGGAGCGGGTGAAGGGCTTCGTCGCCTTCGGGTCGGTCCGCTTCAGCCGGTTCCACAAATGCATGGGGTCCGGGGTGGCGGGCTCTACGGTGGCGGTCTGGGAACCCGCGACCTTCGGAGCGGCCGTGCTGACGGTCTTCTCGGTTTCGGCAACGGTGTCGGTCTTGCTCATGCGTCCCATGGTCGTCGGGTTCCCCTTTTGATCAGTAGCGTTCGTCTCTCCCCTCACCCCAGCCGCCGCTGAGCACAGCGTCCAGGCTCGGGTCAGGGGACGGATCGGCCGTGGCGGGCCGCCACGGTTCGGCGGTGTCGATCGCCCGCCGCGGCGGCGCGCCGTAGCGCAACGACAGGCGTCCCTCGCGGTCACGGGCGAGGTAAAGGCCACGGCCCGGCTCTTCCCCGGCCACAAAGGCGATGCGCGCATCGGCGGGCATCAGCGCCTTCAGGGCGGCCTCCGCCTCGCGTACGGCAAGCGCGGCGGCGCGGCGGTCCACCAGCTCCGCGGCCAGGGCGGCGAAGCGGTTGTGCCGGGCCATGTCGACCACCCGGCGCGTCTCATAGGCCGGCGCCTCCGCGGGCAACGGATCGCCGGGCTCCACGTCGTTGGCGACGTGCCACCAGAAGGCGTCCAGCGTCTCCATCAGACGCCCGCAATCCGCCTCCCGCCGCGGCACGCGGACGAGCGCGTGGCCGGTGGGGCGCAGGATGGACAGCATCGCCCGGTCCAGCCCGGTGACCACCAGCTGGTGCTGGACCTGCCAGTGGTAGCGCTGGGCCAACTCCGCGTCCGTCTGGAAGCCGCCGGTGAATTTCGCTTCCACCAGCGTGTCCGGCTCGCCGGTGTCCGTGTCACCCTCCCAGGTCAGGAAATCCGGGTGGGCAACCATCCAATCGTGCTCCGGATGGACCCAGGTCCGTTCCGCCGGTACGCAGGGAAGGCCGGTGGCCTTCTCCACGAAGCGGGGGTGCAGATGTTCGGTCGCGATGCCGATCTGCACCGCGGCGACGAGGTCCAAGTCGGCCGGCGTCGACCGCCCCGTCTTCTCGCGCCACAGGTTCAGCCAGTCGCCCGCCATGATGCGGGTGGCGTCGGAAGACCCGATACGCCCTGCCCGCGCGGCACGCTGCGCGTCCGTAATCGCCATTCCCCTGCCGGCCCCCAGCCGTTTCTCCGCGTCTCTGGCTTCGAGTCGATGCGTCTTCGCAGCGCCATCGCCGTTAACCATAAACCGTATCGTGAATATGGGCTGCGAACATGCAGGATTCAAGAACAAAAAGAGAACCTGCGGCTTGGCCGTAGGATCGAATCTTCGAACCTTTTCAAAAAACTAAGTAGAATGCAGCGCAGCCGCGGTCCCGCTGTGACCGAGTCGGGCGACTCGGCACAGATGGGTATGGATTCGTGGTCTCAAAGGGGTTTGTGGAAAAGAATTTCACCGCCGGAATCGGCGGCTTTTCTTCCAGATTCCCGCCAAATACGCGCGATCAGGCGCGCAGGCAGCGTGTGATGTGAACCGCGACCCCCGCGACGTTGGCGCGCTCAATGGGCGTCGGGCGGCAGCCGGGGTCGGTGCTGACCGGCAGCAGATGGGGTGGGAAGAAGCGGTATCCGCACACCGTTCCGTCGCCCACCGTCACCACGACGTCACCGGCCTGCGGGGCCAGCACGTCCAACGGTTCCAGCACCACGCAGTCGTCCGGCAGAACGCCGGCGGCGTTCAGGCTTGAGGAGGCGATGGTCAGCGCAAAGGCACGGCGCGAGGCCGGACGGTCCACGGCGATGCCCCGCGCTCCGCCCGTCAAGGCCGCGGCAATGAAGGCTTCCCCGGCCCTCCGCCCCAACTCCAGAAAGTCCCGTACCTGCTCGACCGACAGCAGCGGCACCCGTGCCACGGCCGGATAGGCGGTTTCGTCGAGGAAGCGCGGCTCGGACCCGGCGACGCGGGCCAAGCGGCCCAGGGTTTCCGCGCTGGGAACGCTGCCCCGCGCCGGATCGCGCAGGAAACGGGTGATGTTGGTCGGCGTGACCTCGGCCAGCCGCGCCCAGGCCCCGGCGCTCCAGCCTTGGGCTTCCATCACGCCGGTCATCCAGCGCAGGATCGCCCGCCGCGTGTCGTCCATACCGCCGTCCTCCCAGCCGAAAGAGCGCCTTATAAGAGAGAACGTTGAAGGAACGCGCAAGGTTTCTTCGCTTATGTCGCAATTTCGCCGAGGATGCGCTGCGATTTCGCAGTATCGCGTTGGACTCCCCTCCCCTCCGGCTGCGCCCTTTCCCCACCCATTGCGCCGTGCCGCGCGCGCCGCCATCTGGAGGGCGCGAAACCACATCCGGAGGAAGCGATGATCGTCACCAGCACCGACACCGTCGAAGGCCGTCCCGTCACCCAATATCTCGGCATGGTCGCGGGCGAGGCGATCCTGGGCGTGAACATGTTCCGCGACCTGTTCTCCGGCATCCGCGACATCGTCGGCGGTCGGGCCGGCGGCTACCAGAACGCGCTGCGCGATGCCCGCGAGGCCGCTTTCGCCGATTTGCAGGACGCCGCGCGGGCGCTGGGCGCCGACGCCGTCGTCGGCGTGGACATCGATTACGAGGTGCTGGGCAAGGAGAACGGCATGCTGATGGTCTCCATCAACGGAACCGCCGTCCGGCTGGGCTGAACTCTCCCAATCGTCTAGGCCGATTGCCCGCCTGGACGGGCGGTCGCACCCCCTTACACTCCCTCCCCGCATCGATAGGGACCTGAGAAACGGGAGGGACGACATGCGTTCTCTGGCGAAACGGCTCGGCGGCCTGGCCCTGGCCGCCGGGCTCCTCTGCGCGGCGCCAGCCCTGGCCTTCGAGGGCCTCGTGGAGAAGAAGGTGTTCGAGATGCCGTCCTACACCACGGTGGGCGGCGGCACGATCAAGAACGTCCGGATCGGTTGGGAAAGCTATGGCAAGCTGAACGACGCCAGGGACAACGTCATCCTCGTCACCCATTTCTTCAGCGGCAACAGCCACGCCGCCAGCAAGTACAAGATGGAGGACCCGGCCCCCGGCTATTGGGACTCCATCATCGGACCGGGCAAGCCGCTGGACACCGACAAATACTTCATCGTCAGCTCCGACACGCTGGTGAACCTGTCGCCGAAGGACCCGACCGTCACCACCACCGGCCCGGCCAGCGTCAACCCGGACACCGGCAAACCCTACGGCATGAGCTTTCCGGTCGTCACCATCCGCGATTTCGTCAATGTTCAGAAGGCGCTGCTGGACAGTCTTAATGTAAAGTCTCTGCATGCGGTGATGGGCGGGTCCATGGGATCGCTCCAGGCGCTGGAATGGGGCGCTGCCCACCCGGAGATGGTCAAGCGTGTGGTCGCGGTCATCGGCGGGGCCGAGGCCGATCCCTTTCTGATCGGCTGGCTGAATCTGTGGGCGGCCCCGATCCGCGTCGATCCGAACTGGCAGGGCGGCGATTATTACGGCAATGCGGAGCCCAAGGCCGGGCTGACCGAGGCGTTGAAGCTGGTGACCCTGCACGCCCGCCACTGGAAATGGGCCGACGCCACCTTCGGCCGCGGTTGGGCGGAGGACGGCAAGGACCCCGCCGCCAGCATGAACAACCAGTACGCCATCGAAGCGTGGCTGGACAAGGCCGCCGCCGCCCGCGCCGCGGTCAGCGACGCCAACCACTTCCTGTATCTGATTAAGGCCAACCAGACCTTCCTGGTGGGCGGCGGCGGATCGCTGGACGAAGGGCTGGCGAAGATCAAAGCGCCGGTCCTGCTGATCCCTTCCGCCGACGATCTCGTCTTCCCGCCGGAACGCGCCATGCGCCCTCTGAAGGAGCGGCTCGAAAAGCAGGGCGTCGCGGTCACCTACACCGACGCGATCACCACCAGCCTCGGCCATCTCGACGGCATTGCCAACATTGCCAAGGCGGGGGATGCGATATCGGCCTTCATGGCGAAGTGACAAACGCAACCGCCCCGCCCGGACACCACCTCCCGGTGGGGCGTTTTCCGTCCGCTCTCGGGGACCAGCGTTCTCAGGGGCCAACGTAATGCGGCATCAGCTTGGCCTGTTCGCCGACATAGACCTTGCAGCGGCTGTCCTGGCCGTCGAAGAAATACACCTCCCCGGCCTTCCGCTTGTTCTGCGGGTCCGACAGGTTCGCCCCACCGGAGAAGGCCACGCCGTAACGCTTGTCCGGCGTCCGCGCCCAGTAGAAGCCGTCCGTCTCCTGCCCGAAGGCACCGCGCTGGCACAGACGCGACAAGGCGGCGTCGTGGCGGGTGAAGCCGTCCAGCCCCTTTGGCAGGCTATAGACCGCCTGGCTGCGCACGTAGCGGGTGCGGGGCGGAATGACTTCCGGGGGAAGCGATGAGCGATTCAAGGCGCGCAAATGGCCGGGATCGGTCCGCTCGACCCGCATCGGGTCCGCCGCCGCGGGCACGGCCAGCAGCGCAAGCAACAGCGGAACGACGGCGATGACCTTCATGGGCTGAATGGCGGCACGGGCAAGGAGGACCGGACTTTAGCACGGACTGCCCGCCACTGAGGAGCGGGCACCGGACGATGCCCCAACGAGAGCTGAGAAAATCGTTTCTTTTCAGATAATTGAGACCACTTCCTCACCTAATGATTAAAAAATTGGTCATTCTTATTCTTAAAGTGATATCTGACAAAATTGCCTTAAAATACTGTTCTGAAAGGGACTTATATCCGTTCCCCCTTGCCGTCCAGATAGCGGGTGATCGTCGCCAGGAAGTCCTTCGGCTGGATCGGCTTGGGCACGTGCCCGTCGAACCCGGCACTGGAAAAGCGCAGCATGTCCGTAGGGGTGGACAGATTGGTGACCGCAACCACCAGCGTGCGCGCCAAAGCGCGGTCGGCGCGAATCAGCCGAACCAGTTCGACACCGGACAGGCCGGGCATCACCACATCCATGATCACAAGATCGGGTTTCAACGCGCGCATCAGGTCGAGCACGCCCCGCGGATCGTCGGTCTCCACAACGCGGTGGCCACCCTCTTCCAGACATCGGACCAGCAGTTTGCGCATCAGGGCGTTGTCATCGACGACGAGGATGGTCCGCGTCGCGGTCAGCGATTGAACACTCATGGCAGCCGTCCCGCTTCGTCACGGCGCTTTGCCAGGGCCGGCGGACGAGGCGTCCGACAGCCACCAAGCGTCGAAGGAGATCGAATAGGGCGGCACGGTGTCGGGGCGCTTCAAGCGGCTCCAATAGGCCACGCGGTAGACGCCGGAGTACCAGTGGGGCACCACGTAATGGTTCCACAGCAGAACCCGGTCCAGGGCCGACACCGCGGCCTTCAGATCCTCCTGGCTGTTGGCGCGGACGATTTCGCCAATCAGATGATCGACCGCCTCGCTTCGCACACCGGCCATGTTCTGGCTTCCCGGACGGTCGGCGAAGGCCGATCCCCAATAGCCGGTCTGCTCGTTCCCCGGCGACAGGGACTGCGGCCAGACATGGACCACCATGTCGAAATCAAAGTCGCGCGTGCGGTTCTCGTACTGGGTGGTGTCCACCGTGCGGATGCTGGCGCGGATGCCGAGCCGCTTCAGATTCTCGATGAAGGGCAGCGTCACCCGCTCGAAGGTCGGACTGTCCAGAAGGATTTCGAAGTCCAGCGGCTTGCCGGTCGCGACGTCGACCCGCACCCCGTTGCGAACGTCGGTCCCCGCCTCGTCGAGCAGCCGCTTGGCCTCCAAGAGGTTGCGGCGCAGCCCGTTCTGGCCCTCCGTGCTGGGCGGGTGGTAGGTCTTCTCGAACACCTCGGCGGGGATTTTCCCGCGCAGCGGCTCCAGGATCGCCAGTTCGCGGCCCTGCGGCAGGTCCCTGGACTGGAGCGGCGAGTTCTCGAAATAGCTCTCCGTCCGCTTGTAGGCGCCGTAGAACAGGGTCTGGTTCGTCCACTCGAAGTCGAAGGCATAGGCGATGGCTTGGCGCACCTTGGGATTCGCGAAGACCGGGCGGCGCGTGTTGAAGACGAAGCCCTGCATGCCCGCCGGCACCTCGTTGGCGATTTCCTCCTTCACCACCTTGCCGTCGCGCACCGCGTCGAAGTCGTAGCCGGTGGCCCAGGTCTTGGCGACGTTCTCTTGGCGGAAGTCGTACAGCCCGCCACGGAAGGCCTGCAGGGCGACGCTGGCGTCCCGGTAATACTCGTAGGCCATGCTGCCGAAATTGTTCCGCCCGACATTCACCGGCAGGTCCCGGCCCCAGTAGTCGGCGACCCGCTCGTAGGTGATGCCGCGGCCCGGATCGAAGGACGCGATGCGGTAGGGACCGCTGCCCAGCGGTGGCTCCAGCGTGGTCGACTGGAAGTCCTTGCCCTCCCAGTAATGCTTCGGCAGCACCGGCAACTGGCCGACGATCATCGGAAGCTCGCGGTTGTCGCCCGGCTTGAAGGTGAAGCGGACGCGTCGCTCCCCCTCCGCCTCGACCTTGTCCACAGCGCCGTAATAGCTGCGGTAGAAGGGATGGCTCTCCGTCAGGATGGTGAAGGAGAACACCACGTCCTCCGCGGTGACCGGCTTGCCGTCGTGCCATCGCGCGCCGGAGCGCAGGTTGAAGGTGATGGAGGAGCGGTCCTCCGGCATCTCCACGCTTTCGGCGAGCAGGCCGTATTCGGTGAAGGGTTCGTCCGCCGAGCCGGTCATCAGCGTGTCGTAGATCAGCGCCGCCCCCGCCGCGGGCACGCCGCGCAGCGTGAAGGGGTTCAGCGTGTCGAAGGAGCCGATGGCCTGAAGGGTCACCTTGCCGCCCTTCGGGGCGTCCGGGTTGACGTAATCGAAATGCCGGAAGTCCGGCCCGTATTTCGGCTCGCCATACAGCGCCATGCCGTGCCGCGCCATGCCCTGCTGTGCCTGCGCGCCCGCCGGTCCGGCCACGGCGGCGACGATCAGCCCGATCAACAGTCCAGCGGCCATACGGCGCATGCCCCATCCTCCCATCGTTCGCTCCGGAGCGCTCGGCCCCGGTTCCGCTCTGATAACATGTGGGAGGGAGGAGGCGGTGCAAAACCCCCTTCCCCACCCCGCGGCATCGCGCCCCTTGATTTGCTCTGGTGTCCCGGCGGGCTTGCGGTCATGGTTTTCGGCAATCCGCGCGGCCAAGCGCGATCAGCATGGAGGGTTCTTCGACCGTGTCCGCCGAATTCACCGTCTACGGCAATTTCAACTCGCAGCCCGCCACCCGCGTCGTCCTGTTCCTGTCGATGGCCGGCGTGCCCTACGCCTACCGTCATGTCGACCTGCGCGGCGGCCAGCAGAAGTCCGCGGACTATCTCGCCATCAACCGCTTCGGCCGGGTGCCGACCCTGGTCCACGGCGACCTCAGCATTTCCGAATCGGGCGTCATCCTCACCTATCTGGCGGAAAAGACCGGCCAGTTCGGCGGACGGGACGAGGCGGAGCGGATCCGGCTGGCGGAGTGGCTGTCCTGGCTGGCCGATGTGTTGCTGCCGGTCCAGCGCGCCCGCGCGGTGCGCAAGTTCAATGGCGATGCCAACGCCCTGCCCTGGATCGACGCGGCGGCGGCCGGCGGGCTCGCCCAGTTCGACCGCCATCTGGCGGGGCGGACCTTCATCGAGGGCGAGCGGCTCAGCATCGCCGACATTTTCGCCTTCCCGTGGATCGACCTCGTGGAGGAGTCGAACATCGACATCGCCACCTACCCCAACGTCCAGGCGTGGCACGCCCGCATGCTGGCCCAGCCCGGCGCCAAGCGCCAGATGGCCCTGATGCCGCAGACGGACGTAGGCTGATCCCAAAAGAAAAGACCCCCACCCGCGATGCGGATGGGGGTCTTTTTTAAGCGGAGGCTTTTACTTCTTGGTGCCGGCCGTCGCCGCGAAGCTGTCGTAGGGCAGCTCGGCGACGCGGAACCACAGCTGGGTCTCGTCCAGGAACGGCTTCCAGCTCTCGTAGATCGTCTTGAAGTTCGGGTTGGTACTCGCCAGCTCGTCGTAATACTCGAAGGCGATCTTGTGCGCCTGCTCCATCAGGTCGCGCGGGTAGGCGCGCAGGATGGTGCCCTTGGCGACCAGACGCTTCAGAGCCTTGGCGTTCTCCGAATCGTAGCGGGCGATCATGTAGGTGTTCGCCTCGGCGCAGGCGGCCGTCAGGATCGACTGGTAGGCCTTGGGGAGCTTCTCCCACTCCTGCAGGTTGACGTAGAGCGAAACGTTCGGCCCGCCTTCCCACCAACCCGGGTAGTAGTAGTACTTGGCGACCTGATGGAAGCCCAGACGCTCGTCGTCGTAGGGGCCGACGAACTCGGTCGCGTCGATGGTGCCCTTCTCCAGCGCCGGATAGACGTCCGCGCCGGCGATCTGGGTCGGGGTGGCGCCCATCTTCGACATGATCTGGCCGGTGATGCCGGCGATGCGGATCTTCAGGCCCTGGAAGTCCGCAGCGGTCTTGATTTCCTTGCGGTACCAGCCGCCCATCTGGGCGCCGGTGTTGCCCGCCGGGAACTGGATGACGTTGTGGTTCTTCATGAAGGCGCGCATCAGGTCGAGACCGCCGGCCTGGAACCAGGCGGTGGTCTGACGCGCGTTCGGGCCGAACGGAATGGCCGTGTCGAAGGCGAAGGTCGGGTCCTTGCCGACATAATAATAGCCGCAGGTGTGGCCGCACTGGACCGAACCGTTCTGCACGGCGTCAAGCACCTGGAGGCCGGGCACCAGTTCACCACCCGGGAAGGCGCGGATCTGGAACTTGCCGTCCGTGCTCTCGGCGACGCGGCGGGCGATCAGCTCCGACGCGCCGAACAGGATGTCGGTGCTCTTCGGGAAGCTCGACGCCAGGCGCCACTGGATTTCCGGCTGCGACTGCGCAATGGCCGGCGCGGCCACGCCGGCCACCGCCAGCCCCGCACCCGCGGCCGCAGCGCCCGCACCCGCCGACTTCAGAAACGCACGTCTTTTCACGATTCTTCTCCCGTGGACTCCGCCTTCCCTTTTCGTTTCAAGCAGCCCATTGGACCACTTGTTGCGAGGGAATTTTCACAACTGCAACAAAGCAGCGTTTTCGTTCCGATTCATCGCACAAATGCGCATGACAGGTCTACCCTGGTCCTACGGATTATGCACACGTCTCAACTGCGCCGACCCAGGAAGGCGGAGAGCGGCGGCAGGACCAGCGTCCGCCCGTCGGCGGTGACCTCGGGAACCGGCGCGCCCGGCGGTCGCGGCAGGTCGAGCGCCGCCATCGGCGGCTTGCGCTTCAGCGCATATTCCGCCGGCCGATCGGACAGGTTGAAGACGGCCAGCAGCTCCTCGCCCTCCGCTGCCCGTTCGAAGGCCAGGACGCTGCCGGCCTCCTCCACCGCCGTCACGTCGCCTTGGCGCAGCGCCGGATGATGGCGGCGCAGGCGCAGGGCGTTCCGCCAGACGTCCAGCGGGCTTCCAGGGCGCCGCTCTTGCGCGTCCACCGCCAGGGCATGGTGGGAGTCCGCCACCGGCAACCACGTCTCGACCGCGCTGGAAAAACCGGCGTTGGCGGCGCCGGACCGCCAGGGCATCGGCGTGCGGCTGCCGTCGCGCCCCTGAAAGTCGGGCCAATAGGCGATGCCGAAGGGGTCGCGCAGATCCTCCGGCGCCAGCAGCGCGTTGGGCAGTGCCAGCTCCTCCCCCTGATAGAGGCAGACGGTGCCGGGCAGCACAGCGAACAGGGTGGCGAGCAGGGCGTTGAAGCGCTCCGGATCGGCGCCGGGCGGCAGCCAACGGCTGGCGGCGCGCTCGACGTCGTGGTTGGAGAAGCTCCAGCAGATCGCCTCCGGCTGCGGCGTGCCGGTCAGCGCCCCGGCGAGGTTCTGTGCGGTGAAGGGCTGCTTGGCCAGCGACAGGGTGTAGGCGGCGTGCAGTCCCTGCGGCCCGCAATAAGCGGCGATGCGCCGTGCCGCGCCCGGCTGGCTCGAAAGCTCGCCCAGCAGCACCCGGTCGGGATAGCGGTCGACCACGGCGCGCAGCCGGGCCAGCACGGTGTGAATGGCCGGGTGCATCATGTCGTAGAGATGCTGTTGCAGGGAGAACAGCTTGGCCGGCGGCTCCGCCCCGTTCCAGGCCGCCGCGGGGTTGGAGCGGAGTTGCGGGTCGTGGGCGAAGAAGTCCACCGCGTCGATGCGGAAGCCGTCCACCCCGCGCTCCAGCCAGAAGGCCGCGGTGTCACCGAGCGCCTGGAGCACCGCCTCGTCGTGCAGGTTCAGGGCGGGCTGGCTGGACAGGAAATGGTGCAGGTAATACTGGCGCCGCCGCGGCTCCCAGGTCCAGGCGGGTCCGCCGAACACCGACAGCCAGTTGTTGGGCGGCGTTCCGTCGGGGCGCGGGTCGGCCCAGACGTACCAGTCCGCGAATTCCCCGCCGCGCGACCGGCGGCTATCGCTGAACCATGGGTGCGCGTCCGAGGTGTGGCCGCAGACCAGATCCAGAATCACCTTCAGCCCGTAGCCGTGCGCCGCCTCGATGATGCGGTCCACCGTCTCCAGCCGGCCCATGCGCGGGTCGACCGCCCGATGGTCGGTGATGTCGTAGCCGAAGTCCTTCTGCGGCGACGGGTAGAAGGGGCTGATCCACACCCCCTGCACGCCGAGCGACGCCACATGGCCGAGGCCGTCCAGCACGCCGTCCAGATCGCCCCAGCCGTCGCCGTTCCGGTCGAGGAAGCTAAGGGGATAGATCTGGTACAGCGCGGCACCGCGCAGCCACGAAGACGCCTGGGACATAAGGACCCTCCACAAGAGACTCGTGGAAAGGGTCCCCCCATAGCCCTAACGATCGGTTACCGAGCCGGTTTTGGTCACGGCTTCCGAGCGTCCGGCGATGGCGTCAGGCGCAGCCAGGGCGCCCAGGCCTGCCGCACGGCGTCGCTCCACATCCGCATCGGCGCCGTCCACAGGGCCAGCATCGGGTTGGCGTTGGCGAGGGCCGGATTGAGCAGCGGGTTGGCCGAGGCCAGCAGCGCCGGCCCCATCATCCCGCGCAGCGCGTCGAAGGAGGGCGTGGCGGTGATCTGGATGGCGATCGTCTCGGCCCCGCGCTCCGGGTCGTCCCGGTGCAGGATCTGGATGTCCAGGTTCGGCAGGGCGGCGGTCAGCTTGGTCTCTTCCATCGTCCTCTTCCCTTCGGTGCCGGCGGGCCTCTTGGCCGGGGCCATGGTCGCCGAACGGCGCGCGCGCCGCAACCATGCAACCAAAACGCGGCGCCGATGTTTCCCGCTGGCAGCCGATGGGCTGGCAACCGATGGGGATTCCAGCATGGACGGAGTGACGGTCACCGATCCCCGCACCGACGCGGAAGAGGCCGCGGCCTGCGCCGGGCTGAGCTATGTCTGCGACGACGAGCCGGGCATCCGGCGACGCCGCGCCGGCAAGGGCTTCTCCTACCGCTGGCCCGACGGCACGCGCGTGACCGAGGAGGACACGCTGGAGCGCATCCGCAAGCTGGCGATCCCCCCGGCCTACCGCGGCGTCTGGATCTGCCCGGACCCGGACGGCCACCTCCAGGCCACGGGCCGCGACACGCGCGGGCGCAAGCAATACCGCTACCACCCGCGCTGGACCGAGATGCGCGAGGGCACTAAATTCGGGCGCATGCTCGACTTCTGCCGCGCCCTGCCCGCCATCCGCCGTCAGGTGGACGGCGACCTCGCCCGCCGTGGCCTGCCGCGGGAAAAGGTGCTGGCCGCCGTGGTGCGGCTGCTGGAGACCACGCTGATCCGCGTCGGCAACGAAAGCTACGCGCGCGAGAACAGCAGCTACGGACTGACCACCCTGCGCGACGACCACGCCGACATCGAGGGATCGGAAATCCGCTTCACCTTCAAGGGCAAGTCCGGGAAGGAATGGAACGTCGCGCTGAAGGACCGCCGCCTCGCCCGCGTCGTCAGTGCCTGCCGCGATGTGCCCGGGGACGAGCTGTTCCAGTATGTCGACCGCGACGGGCAGCGCCACGCGGTGAGTTCCGGCGACGTGAACGAGTATCTGCGCGCCGTCACGGGCCAGGACTTCACCGCCAAGGACTTCCGCACCTGGGCCGGCACCGTCCTGGCCGCCATGGCGCTGCGCGAGTTCGAGACATTCGACAGCGCGGCCAAGGCCAAGCGCAACGTCACCCACGCCATCGAGCAGGTGGCCGCCCGCCTCGGCAACACCGCCAGCGTCTGCCGCAAGAGCTACGTCCATCCCGAGATTCTGGACGCTTATCTGGAGGGCAACCTGCTGGACTCCCTGACCCGCGAGGTCGAGACCGAGCTGCGTGAGGAGCTTCCCGAGTTGGAGGCCGAGGAGGCCGCCGTGCTGGCCTTCCTGCGCGGCCGGCTGGAGCGTGAACGCCGATCCCGCGCCAGCGAGAGCCGGCGGCGGCGCGCCGCGTAGGGCCTAGACCTCCGACGGGTCCGGGGTGGACAGGCCGTCGCCCCAGTCCAGCCGGCGCGCGGCCTTAAAGGCGCCGCCGTCGCGCTTGCCGAGAATCCGTTCGGTCCGGGTGCCGTCCCGGCCGCAGAGCTTGAAACCGATACGTCCGTTTCCGGCGTTCCAGGGCGGCGCGATGATACGGGCGTCCGGGGGCGCACCGGGCTGGCGGGAGGCGGCGATGTAGACGAACTTCTCGTCCTCCCACGGCACCTCCGCCCCCTTGGCCATGCGGTGCAGGCGGGACCGGGCGACCCGGCGGGAGAAATGGCACCAGTCCGGTGCCGCCAATGGGCAGGCAGCGCTGTGCACGCAGGGCGCCAGCGGATGGGCACCCGCCGCGACCAGCCGCTCCCGCGCCCGGACGATGCGCGCCCAGCCGGCAGGCGTGCCGGGCTCGACGATCAGCAGCGTCCCGGCGGTGAGCGACCACAGCCGATCGACCAGCCGGTCGCGCGCCGGCTCCGCCAATTCGTCCAGCACATAGGCCAGGGTCACCAGATCGCGCGGCTCCAGACCGGGCAGGTCACCCGTGGCGTCGCCGGCCCGCCATGCGATCCGCGCGGGCGCCGCCGCCTGCGACAGCGTCTCGCCGACCGCGCGGATGGCCGGGCTGCCCTCGATCAGCAGCGCGTCGTCCAGGCTGGCCCAGCAGTCGGACGCCGCCCACAGCGCGGTTCCCGGCCCGGCCCCCACGTCCAGGGCGGTGACCGGCGCGAAGTCGGGAAGCGCCTCGGCCACCGCCTCCATGCTGGAGCGGACGGCAGCGAAGGTGGCCGGCAGGCGGGTGGCGAGATAGGCCCGCGCCGCCAGATCGTCCGACAGGTGGAAACGCCCGTCCCGCACCTCCGCCCGGTAGCGTTGGGAGAGGCGGTCCGCCGCGCGCTTCAGGTCGGACAGGGCGATGCCGTCGAGCGCGCGGTCCACCGCGTGGCGGAGCGAGGGGGGAAGTTCCATGGGTCCGGAGGGGCAGGCGTGGTCTCGTTCCGCCTGTTAGCACGCCGCCCGCCCCGCGCACACGGACAAAACAGGGCCCGGACAAAACAGGGAACAGGCGGTTACGCCCGCACCTGCCGCAGGAAATCGTCCACCGCGCCGTTCAGCGTGCCGGCCAGCTCCGACAGGCGGTCGGCCGCCCCCATCATGGCGTCGGCGGAGCGTCCGGTGTCCACCGCCACGCGGCTGACGTCACCGATGTTGGAAGACACGTCGGTGTTCATGCACTCCACGATGCGCACGTTGTGGGTGATTTCCGAGGTGGCCTGGCGCTGCTGCTCGACCGCCGCGGCGATGCCGGACACGCTCTCGCCGATCACGCCAATGGTGGAGCCGATGCGGGCGATGGCGTCCACCACCCCCATGGTCGATTGCTGAATGCCGTGGACCAGCGTGGCGATCTCCTCCGTCGAGGAGGCGGTCTGAGAGGCGAGCGCCTTCACCTCGGTGGCGACGACGGCGAAGCCCTTGCCGGCGTCGCCGGCCCGCGCCGCCTCGATGCTGGCGTTGAGCGCCAGCAGGTTGGTCTGCTGGGCGATGGCGGTGATGATGGCGACCACCTCGCCGATCTTCTGGGCGGAATCCGACAGGCCCTTGGTCAGGCCGTCGGCACGCTGGGATTCGGCGACGGCGTCCTCCGCCACGCTGCGTGACTGGGCGATCTGCCGCCCGATCCCGTCGATGGAGGCGGAGAGCTGCTCGCTGGCCGAGGCCACGGCGCCGACGTTGCTGGTCGCCGTGCCAGCGGCATCCGCGGCGGCGCGGGTGCGCTGCGCGGTGTCCGATGCCATGCCGGCCACCGCGCGGGCGGAGCCGGTGACCTCCGACGCCGCCACGGACAGCGAGCCGGCCACCGCCTGCACGGTGCGCTCCAGCCCGTCCGCCAGTTCCGTCATCAGGGCGCGGCGCTCCTCCTCGGCGCGCCGTTCCTGGTCGCGCCGGGTCTCCTCCGCCCGCTGGCGGGCGTCCAGGGCCTCGCGGAAGGCCTCGACCGCGCCGTGGATGTCGGCGATCTCGCGCAGCGGCGAGGGGCGCAGGGGCACCGCGCCCTCCCCACGGGTCAGCGCCTGGAGCGCCCGGCTGGCGTCGCGCACCGGCTGCATGATGAAGCGGTAGCCCAGCAGCATGTTCAGGCCGCCGATCAGCCCGATCAGCACGAAGGCCCCCAGCGCGATCAGCGTTAGCCGGTCGAGCACCGCGGTCAGCGCCGCCGCTCCCTCCTGGCTGCGCGCGGTCACTGCATCCGAGGCGGCGTTCATCCCCTGCACCAGCCCATCGACCAGCGTCCGGACCTCCTGGTTGTGGGCGTGGGCGTCGGTGGTCAGGCGCAGCGTTTCGGTGCGCTGCGCGAAGGCCTCGTCGAGTGCGGCGAAGGACGCGATGTCGTCGGCGACGCTCTCGAACTCGTCGGCGGACGGCAGATGCCGGCGCAGTTCCATGGCCTTTGCCATGTGCTCGCGGAACTGGCGCAGGTCGTTGCCGACGGCCGGCGGGTAGAGCTGGGACGGCAGGCGGGTCAGCAGGAACTTGGCGTCGCGGATCGTCGAGAAGAGCGTGGCGAGCGCCTGCTCATCCGTCGGTTGCGTCGTCGCGCGCATCGCAGCCGACAGGCCACGGGCGATGTCGCCCGACAGGCTTTCCGCGCGGCTGATGTTGAAACCGAACTTCTTGTCCAGCGCCTCGACCTTGGCACCGATGGCCGCGGCCTCCCGGCTCGCCGCGACCGCCTTGGCGACGGTCTGCGCGATCTCCGGCGCGGCGTTGGCCGACATCCGGGCGGCGTGAGCGTCCAGGCTGGTCAGCGCGTCGCCGCGCGTCGCCTCGTCGCCGCTGACGATCACCGCCTCGCCCAGCTTGGCGAGCCGCTCGGCCTCCAGCGCGATCCTCTGGTTTTCGGCCACCCGCTGCGCCAGCTCGGCGTTGCCGTCGGCGATGCGCGTCGCTTCCATGGCGGTCATGCCGCCGAACACCGCCAGGGCGGCCACCACGACGCCCGCAATCAGGCAATCCACCACAACGACTTGAAAGGTCGAGCGTTTTGCCCGTTCACCTGCACCGGATACCATCTCCACACCTCATCCGCAGCGTTCCTCCGAACTCTTCGTTCTTCCGGATGGGCTGCGCAGGGCGGCTCCTCCGGGGCTTTATCGTTTGAGTACCTATATGCTCGGGGATGTGGGTGTGAGGCTATTGTGGAAAACCGAAGACGGCGCCCGACCGTCCGGTGGGCGCCGCCTCTGGTTGTTGCCGATGCTGTGAAACGGGAGCGGGCGAGGCCGTTACAGGCCGGCGCCTTCCCCACCGGCCAGGGCGACGCAGACGCGGTCCCGGCCCTCCAGACTGCCGCAGCCGCCGCTGCGCTGGGACACGAAGCGGATGACCACCCGTTCCCCCTTGCCGACCGCGTGGGGCGGCAGCATCGCCTCGGCGACCAGGGTTTCCACCGTCCGCGACGGCGTCCGTCCGGAGCGGCCGGCGGCCGGCGCGTCCCGGTCGGTGGCGGCGACGAATTCCGCGGGCGGGCGGGCCTCGCCGCGACCCATGGGCTCCACCACGAGCGGAGCCGGGCGGGGCTCCAGAGCGGCCACGGCGACCGGTGCCGGGGCGGCCGGGGTCTGCGGCACCGGCGCCACCGGTTCCGGGACCACCGCAGCAACGGCGACCGGTTCCGGAGCCGCCGGCTTGACGGCCGGCTTGGCGGCCACCGCCACGGGCTGAGACGTCGGGGCGCTCGCCGGAACGATGGCGACTTCGATCGCGCTGGCGCCCGCCGCCTGCGACGGTTCGCGGGGCGCCACGCCGCGGAGATTCGGCGTCAAGGCCGCTATGTACATCCGGGTTTCGCGCGGCAACCGCTGCTTGCCCGCCAAATGCGAGGCGTAGCAGGCCGGGCCGCAATTGTAGGCGGCGAGGAAGCCCGGCGCGCCGAACAGGTCGTACATCTCCCGCAGATAGGCGGTGCCGGCCAGGATGTTGTCGCGGGGATCGGACGGATCGGACCCCAGCCCGTATTGCGTGCGCATCATGTCGTAGGTGCCGGGCATCACCTGCATCAGCCCGATGGCGCCGGCATGGCTGGTGATGGTGCGGCCGTTCACGACGGAGCGCCCGCCGCTCTCGCGCATCATCACGGCCCTGATCCACTTCTCCGGCACGTCGAACCGTTCCGACGCCTCGCGGATGTGGGGGACCCAGCGGCCGAGCGGGTCCTTCGGATCAATCGGGACTTCGGCCACCTCCGGGGCCTTGACGACAAGCTCCGCCGTTTCCGGAGCGTTCGAGGCGCAACCCGCCAAGCCGAGGGCGAGAATCAGGGCGGCACCGGCGGCGCGGGCCGCGGTGAAGTCGCGATAAGCCACGAGGAGGGGTCCGTGCTGGTTGCACAAAGATCGAAAGCGTTACCCTCTCTTTGCGATGTAATGGTGCCGGCTGTCAAGCAACAAGGCGGGTGTAATGTCCTGATTCTACGGCCTTTCCCTTTTTCATAGCCCATTGGAATGGTTTTCAGGCAAATGCTGTTCATCCGTATTGGCCGTTTTTCTGCCCCATTTGGCACTGTTGGCGTCTTTGCGAATGCAGGCGAGAGACCCATTCCTGTCACGCCCTAAACTTGCGGTCCGATCCCTGCAGCCCTCTCAACCGCTTGACTTTCCAGCTGCCATTCCATATTGAATGAACGTTCATTTATAGCTTCGAACCGATGCCCGACAGCTCTCCCCTTCCCCCTTCCCGCCGGTCCCGCCGCAAGGAGGCCCGCCCCGCCGAGGTGATCGAGGCGGCGCGCGACCTGTTCATCTCGCGCGGATTTGCCGCAACCAAGCTGGAGCATGTCGCCCGTCGGGCCGGCGTCAGCGTCGGGCTGCCCTACCTCTATTTCGAGAACAAGGAAGGGCTGTTCAAAGCGGTCGTCCGGCAGTCCATCCTGCCGCAGTTCCAGATGGGCGAGGACTTGCTGGACAGCTTCACCGGCAGCAGCGAGGAGTTCCTGCGCGGCCTCGCCCGTGGCTTCTGGGAGATGGAGCAGAGCCCCAACGCCGGGCTGTCGAAGCTGGTCATCGCCGAGGCGCAGAACTTCCCCGACCTCGCCCGCTTCTACATGGAGGAGGTTGTTCTTCGCGGGCGGCGCTTCCTTGCGCGCATCCTGCGGCGCGGCATCGAGCGCGGGGAGTTCCGGCCCGTCGACGTCGAGCAGATGGCCCGCGTCATCGCCGCCCCGCTCAGCATGCTCTCGCTGTGGAACCACTCGCTGCGCCCCTTCGAGCCGGACCCCGCCGTGGCCTCCGCCGAATCCTACCTTGACGCCTATCTCGACCTCGTCCTCAACGGGCTGAGGGCCGAACCCAAGGACCGCATCCCATGATCGACGCCGCCCGTTCCGATGGTTCCGCCGCCAAGCCGCGGCGCCGCCTGCTGCTGCCCCTGCTGATCGTCGGGGCTGTGGCCGCGGGCGGCGTCGCCTGGAAGGCCACCAGCAGCCACGACGCGGTCTCCCCGGCGGTGGCCGGCCTGCCCCCGGCGGAGCGGGCGGTGGAGTTGTCGCCCGTCGAGCTGACCCGCATGGCCCCGCGCCGCCTGACCGAACTGGTGCGGCTCAGCGGTTCCGTGAAGCCGATGGAGCAGTCCATGGTGAAGTCGGAGGTCGCCGCCCGGCTGGTCGAGGTGCCGGTGCGCGAGGGGCAGGCCGTCCGGAAGGGCGAGGTGCTGGCCCGCTTCGACACGGTGGAGCTTCAGGCCAAGCTGGACGAGAAGCTGAGCAATCTGGAAGGCGCCAAGGCGCAGCTCGTCCTGGCGGACAAGACCCGCGCCAAGAATCTGGCTCTGCGCCAGAAGGACATCGTCTCGGAAACCAACATGGATCAGGCGCAGAGCACCTTCCGCTTCCAGCAGGCCACCGTCGCGGCGCTGGAGGCCCAGGTGGACCTCGCCCGCAAGGCGCTGCGCGACGCGGTGGTGGCGAGCCCGATCGACGGAACGGTGGCCGAGCGGGCGGTCAACCCCGGCGAGACGCTGGCGGTCAACGCCAAGATGTTCTCCGTCGTCGATCTCAGCCGCGTCGAGGTCGAGGCGGCGGTGCCCGCCGACGACGTGGCCCGGCTGAAGCCCGGCCAGACCGTGCGGCTGCGCGTGGAGGGCTTCGGCGAACGGGACTTCATCGGCCAGATCGCCCGCATCAACCCGATGGCCCGCGCCGGCACCCGCGCCATCCCGGTCTACATCGTCCTCGACAACGCTGACGGGGCCCTGCGCGGCGGCATGTTCGCCGCGGGCGACGCGGTGGTCGACGAGGTGGAGGGCGCCTTCGCCCTTCCCCCGGCCGCCGTCCGCCACGACCAGGACGGTACCTTCGTGCTGGTCGTCTCCGGCGGACGGGTGGAACGCCGCAAGGTCGAGGTGTTGGGCGCCTGGGCGCGCGGCGATCTCGTTGAGGTGCGTGGGCTTGCCGACGGCGAGCTGGCGGTGACTGCCCCCCTGCCCGGCCTGACCGCCGGGCGGGCCGTCAAGGTCATGGGTTCGTAAGGGAACGCGCCGCGCCATGCCGATCACCCGCATCAGCGTCGACAACCCCGTCTTCGCCACCATGATGATGGTGGCGCTGATGGTGCTGGGCCTGTTCTCCTACAACCGGCTGGGCGTCGACCAGTTTCCCGACGTGGATTTCCCGCTGGTCGTCATCTCCACCGAGTACCCCGGCGCCAGCCCGGAATCGGTCGAGACCGACGTCACCCGTCCCGTCGAGGACGCGGTCAACACCATCGCCGGCATCAAGACGCTGACCTCCCGCTCCTACGAGAGCCAGTCGGTGGTGATCGCCGAATTCGACCTGAAGACCGCCTCGTCCCAGGCGTTGCAGGACGTGCGCGAGAAGGTGTCGGCCCTGCGCCCTAAGTTCCGGGACGAGGTGAAGGACCCGCAGATCACCCGCTTCAACCCGGACGACCAGCCCATCCTGTCCCTCGCGGTCAAGTCGGACATCCGGTCCCTGCGCGCCCTGACCACCATGACCGACCAGATCGTCCTGAAGCGCCTGCAGAACGTGCGCGGCGTCGGACGGGCGACCATCGCGGGCGGGGTCAAGCGGCAGGTCCAGGTGCGGCTGCGCCCCGAACGGCTGGAGGCGCTGGGCGTCGGCGTCGATCAGGTTCTCAAGGCGATCCGCGACGAGAACCAGGACATTCCCGCCGGCACCGTCTCCGGCAACGGGGCGGAGCGCGTCGTCCAGGTCGATGGCCGCGTCATCAACCCGCGGGAGCTTCTCGACATCATCGTCGCGCGCCGCGGCGGCGAGCCGGTGCGGCTGCGCCAGGTCGCCGAGGTGCTGGACGGCCAGGAGGAGCAGGACTCCGTCGCCCTGTTCAACGGGCAGCCGGCACTGGCCGTCGACGTGGTGAAGATCCAGGGTTCCAACACGGTGGAGGTGGCGCGCGGCCTCTACAAGGCGCTGGACGGGCTGCGCCGCGACGGCTCCCTGCCCTCCGACGTCGCCCTGGAGGTGGTGCGCGACACCTCGCGCGGGATCACCAACTCGCTGAGCAACGTCCAGCGCACGCTGGTCGAGGGTGGCGTGCTGACCATCGCCATCGTGATGATCTTCCTGGGGTCCTGGCGCAGCACGGTGATCACCGCGCTGACCCTGCCTGTGGCGGTGATGGGCACCTTCGGCGTGTTGGCGGCCTTCGGTTTCACCCTGAACACGATGACGCTGATGGCGCTGTCGCTGGCCATCGGCATCCTGATCGACGACGCCATCGTGGTGCGCGAGAACATCATGCGCCACCTCGGCAAGGGCCAGGGGCACCGGCAGGCGGCGCTGGACGGCACCAAGGAGATCGGTCTGGCGGTCCTGGCGACCACGCTGACCATCGTGGCGGTGTTCCTGCCCGTGGCCTTCATGGGCGGCATCATCGGGCGCTTCTTCCTGCAGTTCGGCATCACCGTGTCGGCGGCGGTGCTGATCTCCCTGTTCGTGTCCTTCACGCTGGACCCCATGCTGTCCAGCCTGTGGTACGACCCGGCGGCCCACGGGCGGCACGGGCGCGGCGTCTTCGGGCGCTTCGCGGCGGGCTTCCAGGCCGCCTTCGACGCGCTGGCACGGGTCTACGGCCGGACGCTCCGCTGGGCGCTGCGCTGGCGCTGGCTGGTCCTGCTGATGGCCTTGGGGATTTTCATCGGCAGCTTCTTCCTGGTGCCGCGCATCGGCGTGGAGTTCGTGCCCGCCGCCGACCTCGGGGAATCCATCGTCGATGTGGAAACGCCGGTCGGCTCATCCCTCGACTACACGGCGGCCAAGCTGCGGCAGGTGGAGGCGGCGATCCGCGAGTTCCCGGAGGTCGCCTACACCTATTCCACGGTCAACACGGGCGCGTCGGTCGGCAAGAACCGGGGCAGCGTCTATGTCCGGCTGAAGCCGATCGACCAGCGTACGCGCACGCCCAACACGCTGGCCCCACCGCTGCGCGAGCGGCTGTCGGCGATCCCCGGCGTCCAGATCGGCATCGGCATTCCCGGCGTCGGCGGCGTGCAGAAGCAGATCCAGGTGTCCGTCCAGGGCCGCGACATCGCGGAGCTGGACCGCATCGGCAAGCAGGTGACTGCCGCCATGGCCGGCATCCGCGGCTTCGTGGACGTGGACGTCAGCCTGAAGGCCGCCAAGCCAACCCTGTCGGTGCGGCTGGAGCGCGATCTGGCGAGCGACCTCGGCGTCGGTACGGCGCAGGTGGCGAACACGCTGCGTCCCCTCTTCGCCGGCGACAAGGTGTCCACCTGGAAGGCGCCGGACGGCGAGACCTACGACGTGCTGGTCCGCCTGCCGGAAAGCGACCGGGTGGGCCGCGCCGACCTCGACCGCATCTACCTGACCGGCTCCAACGACGCCGAGGGGGCGCCGCGCATGGTGCCGCTGTCGCAGGTCAGCCGGGTCGAGACGACGCTCGGCGCCTCGCAGATCAACCGCCGCGACCTGTCGCGCGAGGTGAACGTCCAGGCCAACGTCCAGGGCCGCCCGGCCGGCGACGCCGGCAAGGAGCTTCAGGCGGCCATCGCGGAGATCAAGCTGCCGCCCGGCTACCGCATCGTCTTCGGCGGCTCGACCAAGGACATCGCCGAGACGTCGGCCTACGCCACCCAGGCGCTGCTGCTGGCGGTGATCCTGATCTACCTGATCCTGGCCTCGCAGTTCGGCAGCTTCCTCCAGCCCATCGCCATCATGATGTCGCTGCCGCTGTCGCTGGTCGGGGTGTTCCTGGGGCTTCTGGTCGCCGGCTCCACGCTGAACATCTTCAGCGCCATCGGCTTCATCATGCTGATGGGTCTGGTGACCAAGAACGCGATCCTGCTGGTCGACTTCGCCAACCAGGCCCGCGCCCGCGGGGTGGAGCTGCGCGACGCGGTGGTGGAGGCCGGCATCATCCGGCTGCGCCCCATCGTCATGACCACCATGGCGATGATCTTCGGCATGATCCCGCTGGCGCTCGGCATCGGCGAAGGCGCGCAGCAGCGCGCACCCATGGCCCACGCGGTGATCGGAGGCCTCATCAGCTCCACCCTGCTCACCCTGCTGGTGGTTCCGGTGATCCTCACCTACCTCGACGCGCTGTCCCGGCGCTTCAAGCGCTGGTTCGCCCACAAGGACCCGGACGCGGTGGCGCACGGCACGGCTGCACAGGGCACGGCTGCGGAGTAGGTCACCCCAGATGCTCCAGCATCAGGAACAGCCCGAGCGCCAGCAGGCCGAGGAAGAAGCAGCGCCGGAACACCTCCGCCCGCACTCGCCGGCGGAGGCTCTGGCCGAGCGCCATCCCGGCCAGGGCCGGCAGCAGCGAGGCCAGTGAGCCCCAGGCCAGCGTGCCGTCGAACAGCCCATGCTGCGCCAGCCCGGCGGCCAAAGCCAGTGTCGACACCGTGAAGGACAGGCCGAGCGCCTGGATCAGCCGGTCGCGCTCCAGCTCCAGCGCCTGGAGGTAGGGCACGGCGGGGATGACGAAAACCCCGGTGGCCGCCGTCACCACGCCGGTGGCCACGCCGACCAGCGGCGACAGCCAGGATTCCGCCGGCGGCGGCACCCGCAGCGGCAGCTTCACCAGCCCGGCCACCGCGTAGAGCGCCAACGCCCCGCCCAGAGCCGCTGCGGCCTGCCCCGACGAGGCGCCGGCCAGCAGCCCCGCCCCGGCCCAGGTGCCCAGCGTGATCCCCAGCATCATCGGCCAGAATCGCTCGATGGTGGCGCCGAGGCCGGGGCCGAAGGCCAGTTGCCAGAGATTCGTCACCAGCGAAGGCACGATCAGGATCACCGCCGCCTCGGCGGGCGGCATGACGAGGCCGAGCAGACCCATGGCGACGGTCGGCAGGCCCAGGCCGATCATGCCCTTGACGAACCCGGCCAGCAGGAAGGTCAAGGCCATGGCGGCGACGATGAGGAGAGGCAGGTCGATCATCACGGCACCCTCATGTCAGGTCCCCTCTCCCGCCCCGGGAGAGGGTTTGATGCCACTTGAGGCAAGGCCGTGGCTTCCGGCAATGTGGATGTCACGCAGCCAGCCTTCGGTTCAGACGAAGGCTGCCGCCCCGCTGGAGACCCGCCCATGCGCTTCGACCTTACCGACCTGCGGCTGTTCCTGAACGTGGCGGAAGCGGAGAGCATCACCCACGGCGCGGAGCGCACGCACCTCGCCCTCGCCTCGGCAAGCGCGCGAATCCGCGGGATGGAGGAGACGCTCGGCGTGCCGCTGCTGGAGCGCGGGCGGCGCGGCGTCCGCCCGACCCCGGCGGGCGAGGCGCTGGTTCATCACGCCCGCCTCCTCCTCCAGCAGGTGGAGCGGATGCGCGGCGAGCTGGGCGATTACGCCAAGGGGCTGAAGGGCCATGTGCGGCTGCTGTCCAACACCGCCGCCCTGGCGGAATTCCTGCCCGAGGCCCTGGCGCCTTTCCTCGCCGCCCACCCCAACATAGACATCGACCTGGAGGAAAGGCCCAGCCATGAGATCGTGCGGGCGGTGGCGGAGGGGCTGGCCGACGCCGGGGTGGTGTCCGATCACGCCGACCTGTCGGGGCTGGAGGTCTTTCCCTTCCGCACCGACCGCATGGTGCTGGTCACGCCGCACGGCCACCCGCTGGCCAACCGCCGCAGCGTCGCCTTGCGCGAGGTTCTGGAGGAGGATTTCGTCGGGCTGGCGACGCGCAACGCCCTTCAGCAGCACATCAACGAACACGCCATCCGCGCCGGCCGCCCGCTGAAACTGCGCGTGCGGGTGCGCGGCTTCGACGGGATCTGCCGGATGGTCGAGCAGGGGGTGGGGCTCGGCATCGTCCCGGAAGCCTCGGCGAAGCGCTGCCGCCGCTTCACGAAAATCCGCGCGGTGCGCCTGACCGACCCCTGGGCGGTCCGGTCGCTGGTCGTCTGCGTCCGCCGCCTGGACGCGCTGCCCAGCCACAGCCGCGAACTGGTGACGCGGCTGGCCGGCGCTGTTTAACCCTCTCCCCTCTGGGGAGAGGGTGGCCCAAAGGGCCGGTGAGGGGGTTGCGCTTTTGCCGAACGCATTGCCACGCGCAACCCCCTCACCCTAACCCTCTCCCCGGAGGGGAGAGGGAAAACAACCATGTGAAGCTCTTACTCCGCGCCCGGCACCGGGTGCGGCGCCTCCGGGGCGGCACCGTGACGGCGCTTCCACAGCCGGGAGACGGCGTTGCCGGCGTCCTCCATGTAGAGGAACAGCACCGGCGTGATGTAGAGCGTCAGAATCTGCGACACGCACAGGCCGCCGACCACCGCGAGGCCGAGCGGCTGGCGCAGTTCCGCGGCGGCGCCATGGGCGACGGCGATGGGCAAGGTTCCCATGATCGCCGCCATCGTCGTCATCATGATCGGGCGGAAGCGCAGCAAGCAGGCCTGCTCGATCGCCTCGCGCGCGGTCATGCCCTGGTTGCGCTGCGCGTCGATGGCGAAGTCGATCATCATGATCGCGTTCTTCTTCACGATGCCGATCAGCATCAGGATGCCGATGATCGCGATGACGCTCAGCTCCTGCCCGAACACCATCAGCGTCGCCAGCGCCCCGATGGCCGCGGACGGCAGGCCGGACAGGATGGTCAGCGGGTGGATGAAGCTCTCGTACAGCACGCCGAGCACGATGTAGATCACCAGCACCGCGGCCAGCAGCAGCAGCCCCTGGCTCTTCTGCGCATCCTCGAACACCTGGGCGGTGCCGGCGAAGCCGGTGGTGATGCCCGGCGGCAGGGCCATCTCCAGCTCCGCCTGCCGGACGGCGTTCACCGCCTCGCCCAGCGAATGGCCGGGCGCCACGTTGAAGGACAGGGTGACGGCGGGAAGCTGGCCCTGATGGTTGACCGTCAGCGGCCCGGCAGTGCGCTGCACGCTGGCGAAGGCGTCCAGAGGAACCAGCTTGCCGGAGCCCGACCGCACATAGATTCGCGACAGCGCGTTGTCGTCCTGCTGATACTTCGGCGCAAGCTCGATCAGAACCTGATAGTCGTTGGTCGGCGTGTAGATCGTCGAGACCTGCCGCTGGCCGAAGGCGCTGTAGAGAGTGGAGCGCACCTGATCGACACCGATCCCCAGCGTCGCCGCCTTCTCCCGATCCACATGCACATAGGCCTGCGGGCTGTTGAGCTGGAGGTCGCTGGTCACGTCCTGCAGGATCGGAATGTCGTGCATCGCCCGCTCCAGCCTTGCGGACCAGGCGTACAGCTCCTCCGTGTTCAGGCCCTGGATCGTGTACTGGAACTCGTTCTTGGAGGAACGTCCGCCGATGCGCAGATTCTGCACCGGCTGCATGTAGACCGCCATGCCGGGAATGCCGGCGAGCTGGCGGCGGAGCTGCTGGATCACCTCGCCCGCCGGCGGACGCTCGGCGCGCGGCTTCAGCACGACGAACATGCGGCCGGTGTTGACCGAGTTGCCGCCGATGGCGACCGACGAGGTCATGTCCGCCACCGCCGGATGGGCCTTGATGATCCGCGCCACCTCCTGTTGCCGCTCGGCCATGGCCGGGAAGGAGATGTCGGGCGCGGCTTCCGTCGAGACGGTGATCTGACCGATGTCCTCGGTCGGGAAGAAGCCCTTGGGGATCGCCTGGAACAGCAGGGCGGAGCCGACCACCGTCGCGATCATGACGAGGCCCATCACCGGGCGGTGCCTCAGCGCCATCCGCAGCGTCACGGCGTAGCCGCGGTGCAGCGCGCTGAACCCGCCCTCCAGGACGCGGCCGAACCAGCCCTCCTTGGCGCCTTGCGGTTCGTGGGTGAGCATGCGGGCGCACATCATCGGAGTCAGCGTCAGCGCCACGAAGGCCGAGGCGCTGATCGCCATGGTCACCACCAGCGCGAACTCGTGGAAGACGCGCCCGACCACCCCGCCCATCAGCAGGATCGGAATGAAGACGGCCACCAGCGACACGGTGATGGAGATGATGGTGAAGCCGATCTCCCGCGAGCCCTTGAGCGCCGCCTCGAAGGGCTGCATCCCCTCTTCGACGTAGCGGACGATGTTCTCCATCATCACGATGGCGTCGTCGACGACGAGGCCGACCGCCAGCGTCAGCGCCATCAGCGAAATGTTGTCGATGGAGAAGCCCATCAGATGCATCCCGCCCGCTGTCGCGATCAGCGAAATCGGAACGGTCAGCGCCGGAATCATCGTCGCCGTCAGGCGGCGCAGGAACAGGAAGATGACCAGCACGACCAGCGCGATGGTCAGGCCCAGCGTGAACTGCACGTCCTCCACCGCTTCGCGGATCGAGGTGGAGCGGTCGTTCACCACCTCCACCTTGGCGCTGGGCGGAAGCTGCGCGCGGAAGCTGGGCAGCAGGTTGCGCACCCGGTCCACCACATCCACCGTGTTGGCGTCGGGCTGGCGCTGCACGGCCATGACGATGGCGCGGGTGCCGTTGTGCCAGCTCGCCGTGCGGGCGTTCTCGACGCTGTCCAGCACGTTCGCCACGTCGCCCAGCCGGACCGGGGCGCCGTTGCGGTAGGCGACGATCAGGCCGCGGAAGGCCTCGGCGTCGGGAAGCTGCGGGTTGGCGGCCAGCACGAGCTGCTGCTTGGCGCCGGACAGCGTGCCGACCGGGGTGTTGGCGTTGGCGGCGGCCAGCGACCGCTGAAGCTCGTCGATACCGATGCCGCGCACGGCCAGCGCGTTGGGGTCGACCTGGACGCGCACGGCGTATTTCTGCGCGCCGTAAATCTGCACCTGGGCGACGCCCGGCAGGGTGGCGACCTTGGGCTGGACCGCGGTCTCCGCAAAGTCGTTCAGCGCCGACAGGGTCAGCGTCGGCGACGAGAGCGCCAGCATCAGCACCGGCTGGTCGGCCGGGTTCACCTTGCGGTAGCTGGGCGCGGTGGTCATCTCCGCCGGCAGACGGCGCTGGGTGCGGGCAATGGCCGCTTGCACGTCCTGGGCGGCGGCGTCGATGTCGCGCTCCAGGACGAACTGGATGGTGATCGAGGTGTTGCCGAGGCTCGACGTCGAGGTGATCGTGTCAATGCCGGCGATGGTCGAGAATTCGCGCTCCAGCGGGCTGGCAACCGAGGCCGCCATGGTTTCCGGGCTGGCGCCGGGCAGCGTGGCGGAAACGTTGATGACCGGGAAATCCACCCGCGGCAGCGCCGCGACGGGCAGTTGCCGGTAGGCGGCGAGTCCTCCCAGAACCAGCGCCGCCGTCAGCAGGATGGTCATCACCGGACGGCGGATGCACAGTTCCGAGAGGGTCATGACGCGCCTCCGGTGAGCGGAGCCTTGCCGTTGGCGCCATCCTTGCCGCCGTTCTTGGCGGCGGCGACCTTGGCGCCGGGATACAGGCGGGACTGGCCGTCGACCACCACGCGCTCACCGGCCTGGACCCCGTCGGCGATGACGGCGATGCCCTCCTGGCTGCGCGCCACGGTGACGTTGCGGATCTCGACCGTGTCGTCGGGCTTGACCACATAGACGAAGCGGCCCTGCTGGCCGGTCTGCACCGCCTCCTCCGGCAGCGTCAGGGCCTGTGGCTCGACCCGCAGGGTCAGAACGACATCGACGAACTGGCCGGGCCACAGCCGCGTGTCGGCGTTTTCGAACTGGCCCTTGACCAGGATCGTGCCGGTCTGCTGGTCGACTTGGCTGTCCACGAAATTCAGCACGCCCTCGGCGGGCGGCACGGCAGCGCCGGGAATGCCGGCGGTGACCGCCAGCTTGCTCGTCTCCATCGCCGCGCGGATGGTCGGGAGATGGCGTTCCGGCACGTTGAAGGCGACGGTGATCGGGCGGAGCTGGGTCAGCGTGACCAGCGGCGTGGCGTCCGCCGCGCGGACCATGGTGCCGGGCTTGGCGTTCACCGCACCGGTGCGCCCGTCCATGGGGGCGGTGATGCGGGTGAAGCTGAGCGAGACCTTGGCCGCCTCGATGGCCGCCTGCCCGGCCTTCACCGTGGCCTCCAGCGCGTCGGCGGCGGCCACCGCCGCGTCGTACTGCTGACGGGCCACGGTGTTGGAGCGGACGAGCTGCTCGTACCGCTTCACGTCGCCGCGCGCCTTGTCGAGGTTGGCGCGGTCGCGCTCCAGATTGGCCTGGGCCTGACGGAGCTGCGCCTCCAGCGCGCGGGAGTCGAGGGTGAACAGCAGGTCGCCGGCCTTCACCTCCTGTCCCTCGGTGAAATGGACCGTCTCGACGACCGAATCGACGCGCGCCTTGATGGCGATGGCGGCCACCGGCTGGACCGAGCCGATGGTGCCCAGCCGCTCCGGCACCGGGCGCTGCTCGACCGTGCGGATGACCACCGGGAGGGCGCGTGGTCCGGCCGGGGCGGCGGCCTTCGCCGTCTGCGCGTCGGCCCCGCCCGCCCGGTGCGTGTACCAGTAACCGCCGCCCATCAGCGCGGCCAGCAGGAGCGCAAACAGCGCTATGCGTTTCGTCACATCGAACTCCCGGTAGGGCTGCCCGGTCCGGCCGGAGCGCACCATCCCGCCATAAGGCAATGCGGCCCATTATCGCAGGAGAGGCTTTGCAGGTTAATGTCCATCCTACAGCCATTTGGTAACAGACTGTAACAGCGGGTATGGGCTGCGGAGCGATTTGGCGATGCTGGACCTAAAGAACTTGGAAGCCTTCGTGTGGATCGCCCGTTTGGGCGGTTTCCGCGCCGCGGCGGGGCGGCTGAACACCACCCAGCCGGCCATCTCCGCCCGCATCGCCCAGCTGGAAAAGGAGTTGGGCGTCCAGCTGTTCAACCGCGGCACGCGGCGGGTCACGCTGACGCTGAAGGGCATGGAGCTGCTGGACCACGCCGAGCGGATGCTGACGCTCCAGGCCGAGCTGGTCCACGCGGTCGCCGAATCCACGACCCTGCGCGGGCTGATCCGGCTCGGCGTGGCGGAGACCATCGTGCACACTTGGCTGAGCCGCCTGATCGAACGGCTGCACAACCGCTTCCCGCTGGTCAGCCTGGAGATCGAGGTCGACACCTCCATCCACCTGCGCAACGGGCTGCTGGCGCACGACCTGGACATCGCCTTCATGCTGGGGCCGGTGGCGGAGCCGGACATGCGCAACGAGGCGCTGAGCAGCTACCCCATGGCCTGGGTGGCCAGCCCGTCGCTCGACCTGCCCGCCGGACGGCTCGGGCTGGCCGATCTGGCGCGCTACCCGGTCATCACCTTTTCCCGGCAGACCAAGCCGTCGGTGGCCATCCAGCAGATGTTCAAGCGGCCCGGACTGCCGCCGCTGCGCTTCTACGGCAACAGCTCGCTCGCCAGCATCGTGCGGATGACCCTGGACGGCATCGGCATCAGCGCCATCCCGCCCGCCGTGATCGAGCGTGAACTGGCGGAAGGGTTGCTGCGGCTGATTCCGGCGGAAGACCCGCTGCCCGACCTCGACTTCACCATCTGCCACCCGGTGGACAGCGACAACCCGCTGGTGCCCATCGTCGCGGACATGGCCTTGGAAATTGTGCGGGGGCAGCGGCATGGGGCGCCGACCGATAAACGCCGTTTATCGCAAACGATCCAAAATGAAAATTTGACGGATCGGACGGATGCGTGAACCCTTAGGGCACAACAGTTCGGTCACCGAGGTTTTGCCCGCCATGCAGTCCGTGACCCCAAGCACCCCGTTTCCGCCCGATACCGCGTCCGCCGCCCTGCTGGCCCGACTGGCGATCCGCCGGGGGGAGCATCGCGGGCCGACCGCCGGACTGGCGCCGGGCCATGTGCAGGCGAACCTCGCCATCGTTCCCGCCGATGTGGCTCCCGCCTTCGAGCGGTTCTGCCGCGCCAACCCCGTTCCCTGCCCGCTGCTCGCCGTGTCGCAGCCCGGCGATCACCGCTTCGCGGAGCTGGGCGCGGACCTCGACCTGCGCACCGACTTCCCGCGCTACCGCGTCTACCGCGACGGCCGGCTGGCGGAGGAGCCTGAGGACCTGCTGTCCGTCTGGCGCGACGATCTGGTCGCCTTCGCCATCGGCTGCTCCTTCTCCTTCGAGGAGGCGCTGCTCGCCGCCGGCCTGCCGGTCCGCCACATCGAGCGCGGCTGCAACGTGCCGATGTACGTGACCGACCGGGACTGCGTGGCCGTCCCGCCCTTCGCCGGGCGCATGGTGGTATCGATGCGCCCGATGACGCCCGCGCAGGCCGAACGCGCCGCCGCGGTGACCGGGCGCTACGCCGCCGTCCACGGCGCGCCGGTGCACATCGGCGACCCGGCGGCGCTCGGCATCCGCGACCTGTCGCAGCCGGAGTTCGGCGACGCCGTTCCGCTCGCCCCCGGCGAGGTTCCCGTCTTCTGGGCCTGCGGGGTCACCCCCCAGGTGGCGCTCGCCGCCGCCCGCCTGCCCTTCGCCATCGCCCACAGCCCCGGCCACATGCTGGTCACCGACCGGCTGAACGCCGAGCTGGAGGGCGTGTCCCCTTCGGTCGCGCAACTCTTCAGATAAGAACAGGGAGCTTCATCACATGACCGCGATCACCCTGCGGACCCGCCTCGCTGCCGCCGCCTTCGGAATCGGCCTCTGCGCCACACCGGTCGCGGCCTTCGCCGAGACCTGGGACATGCCGACCCCCTATCCCGACACGAACCTGCACACCATCACGGTGCGCCAGTTCGCCGAGGACGTGAAGGCGGCGACCAACGGCAAGATCCAGATCACCGTCCATTCCAACGGCTCGCTGGTCAAGCATCCGGAGATCAAGCGCGCCGTCCAGTCGGGCCAAGCGCAAATCGGCGAGGTGCTCATCAGCTCCTGGGCGAACGAGGACCCGCTTTACGGCCTCGATTCCGTGCCCTTCCTGGCGACCGACTTCGCCGCATCCAAGAAGCTCTACGAGGCGTCGAAGCCCTATCTGGAGAAGAAGCTGGAGCGTCAGCGCCTGAAGCTCCTTTACTCGATCCCGTGGCCGCCGCAGGGCCTCTACGTGAAGCAGGAAATCAGCTCCGTCGCCGACCTGAAGGGGCAGAAGTTCCGCGCCTACAACCCGGCCACCACCCGCATCGCCGAACTGGCCGGCGCCGTGCCGACCAAGATCGAGGCCGCCGAGGTGTCGCAGGCCTTCGGCACCGGCATCGTCACCGCGATGATGACCTCCGCCGCCACCGGCGTGGACACCAAGGCGTGGGACTTCGTGAACGTCTATTACGACGTGCAGGCTTGGCTGCCGCGCAACATGGTGTTCGTCAGCACCGAGGTCTGGAAGGGCCTGGACGACGCCACGAAGAAGGCCGTCGAGCAGGCCGCCGCCAAGGCCGAGGCCACCGGCTGGACCGAGTGGGAGAAGAAGACGGCGGAGCTGAACCAGACGCTGTCCGGCAACGGAATGAGGGTGCTGACCCCGTCCCCGGCGATCAAGGACGGCTTCGCCGCCATCGGCAAGACGATGACCGACGAGTGGACCAAGGCCGCCGGCGCCGATGGCGAGGCGATCATTTCGGCGTTCCGGAAGTAAGCGGCGGCGTCTGCCCCCTCCCCGGCCCTCCCCCGCTTCGCGGGAGAGGGAGATTGATCCCCTCCCCTGCGAAGCGGGGGAGGGTTAGGGAGGGGGCCATACACTCTTCCAAGAAAACAACTCCCCGCCCGCCCTACCCGGAGGTGGTCGCGCCATGCGCACCGCATTGACCTTCCTTTACCGCGCCGCTGAGATCCTGGGCGCGGTGTTCCTGGTGCTGATCGCCGTGCTGATCGTGTCCCAGGTCTTCGCCCGGCTGGCCAACCGCATGGTGCCGGGAGCCGACGAACTGGCCGGCTACTGCATGGCCGCCTCCTTCTTCCTCATGCTGGGTCCGGCGCTGCGCCGCGGCGCGCACATCCGCGTCGGCGTCTTGGTCGACCGGCTGCGCGGCGGCCCCCGCCGTGCCGTGGAGCTGCTCTGCCTCGGCTTCGGCACGGCGCTCAGCGGCTATTTCGCGTGGTACTGGCTGCGCATGACCTACGATTCCTATGATTTCGGCGATCTGGGACAGGGCGTGCTGCCCATCCCGCTTTGGATTCCGCAGGCCGCCATGGGCGTCGGGCTGGTGATTCTCGTGATCGCCTTCCTCGACGACCTGCTGGCGGTGATCCAGGGGCGCGAGGCGTCCTACCAAAGCGCCGGCATGCAGAGCGAGGGCTGACCGATGGACCAGACGACCGCTTCCATCGTCGTCGTGGTGACGATGCTCCTGATGCTGGGAACCGGCATCTGGGTGGCGCTGGCGCTCGCCGGCGTCGGCTTCGTCGCCATGGCGCTGTTCACCACACGTCCCGTCGGCATGGTCATGGCGACCAACATCTGGGGCGCCAGCACGAGCTGGACCCTGACCGCCCTGCCCCTGTTCATCTGGATGGGCGAGATCCTGTTCCGAACGCGAATCTCGTCGGACATGTTCAAAGGACTGGCGCCCTGGACGGGCTGGCTACCCGGGCGGCTGATGCACGTCAACATCGTCGGCTGCACGATCTTCGCCGCCGTCTCCGGTTCCTCCGCCGCGACCGCCGCGACCATCGGGCGGATGACCATTCCGGAACTGACCCGTCGCGGCTACGACCCGATGATGATCGTCGGCTCGCTGGCCGGCGCCGGCACGCTGGGCCTGCTGATTCCGCCCTCGATCATCATGATCGTTTACGGCGTGGCGGCGGACGTGTCGATCGCCCGGCTGTTCATCGCTGGCGTCATCCCCGGGATCGTGCTGACCGGCTTGTTCATGCTCTATGTGGGTGGCTGGTCCCTGCTCAATCCCGACCGCGTGCCGCCGCGGGAGGCGCGCCAAAGCCTCATGGAGAAGATCCGCGACACCGGGTCGCTGATCCCCGTCATGCTGCTGATCGCCGGGGTGCTCGGCTCCATCTACGCGGGCATCGCCACGCCGACCGAGGCCGCGGGCATCGGCGTCCTGGGATCGCTGCTGCTGGCGCTGGTCACCGGCACGATGAGCTGGGCGACCTTCCGCGACAGCGTGATGGGCGCGGCCCACACCTCCTGCATGATCGGCTTCATCCTGGCTGGGGCGGCCTTCCTGACGGTGGCCATGGGCTACACCGGCATTCCGCGCCTGCTGGCGGAATGGATCACCTCCATGCAGCTCACCACCGCGTCGCTGCTGGTGGTGCTGACGCTGTTCTTCATCGTGATGGGCTACTTCCTCGACGGCATCTCGATGGTCGTGCTGACCACCTCGGTCATCCTGCCGATGGTGCAGAACGCCGGGATCGACCTGCTGTGGTTCGGCATCTACATCATCATCGTGGTGGAGATGGCCCAGATCACCCCGCCGGTGGGCTTCAACCTGTTCGTCCTGCAATCGATGACGGGCAAGAACATCTTCACCATCGCCAAGGCCAGCCTGCCCTTCTTCCTGATGATGATCGTCATGGTGGCCCTGCTCTGGATCTTCCCGGGCATGGTGTCGTGGCTGCCCTCGCTGATGATCGGGTGAGGAGCGGCATCATGGACGTCCGTTTCACCACAGCGGGCGACACGGCCTTCAACGTGGAGTTCGGCGAGGGCATCGACCGCCCGACCAACGCCCGCGTCATGGCCCTGCACGCCCGGCTGAAGACCGCCGCGCCGCCGGGTCTGGTGGAGACGGTGCCGACCTTCCGCTCGCTCCAGGTCGTCTACGACCCGGCGGTGACCAGCCGCCGGGAGGTCCAGGCTGCGGTCGAGGCGGAACTGGCCCACGCCGGGGACGCCCCGGCCGAAGGCACCCTGTGGCGCCTGCCCGTCTGCTACGACGCGGAGCTGGGACCGGACCTCGCGGAGCTGTCCGCCTCGCTCGGCCTGTCGGCGGAACGGCTGATCGACCTCCACGGATCGACCGAGTATTTCGTCTACATGCTGGGCTTCATGCCGGGCTTCGCCTACATGGGTGACCTGCCGGCGGAGCTGGAGAAGCCACGGCGCAGCGAGCCGCGGGTCCGCGTGCCGGCGGGCTCCGTCGCCACCGCCGGGCGGCTGACCACGGTCTATCCGTGGGAAAGCCCCGGCGGCTGGCACCTGATCGGGCGCTGCCCGGTTCCGCTCTACGACGGCGCCCGCCCCTCGCCGGTCCTGCTCGCCGCCGGCGACCGGGTGCGGTTCGAGGCGGTGGACCGCGCCCGTTTCGACGCCCTGTCGGCCGAGGCCGCGGCGGGCCGCTTCGATCCCGACACGCTGAGGGCCGCGCCATGAGCGCCCCCTGCCTCACCATCGTCCGGCCGGGGCTGTTCGCCACCATCCAGGACCTCGGCCGCTTCGGCCATCAGGAACTCGGCATGCCGGTGGCCGGCGCGCTCGACCCCATCGGCCTGCGCCTCGCCAATGCGCTGGTCGGCAACCCGGCGGGCGCGGCAGGGGTGGAGATCGCCCTGCTTGGGCCCGCTCTGAAAGTGGAAGCCGACGGAGTCCGGGTCGCCGTTGTCGGCCCAATGGCGCTGAGCCTGGAACGCGAGGGGCAGCCGCCCCAAGCGCTGGAACCCCACCGCAGCCACACGCTGGCGCGCGGCGACATTCTGAAGCTGGGTGCCGTCAGCGGGGCGGCGGTCGCCTATCTGGCAGTGGCCGGCGGATTCGCGCTGGAGCCCTTCCTGGGCAGCCTGTCCACCTACGTGCGCGCCGGCATCGGGCCGCTCGGCGGCAAGCCGCTGGGTGACGGGACGCGCCTGCCGCTCAACCGCAACGACGCCCCGCCGGGCGCCGACGTGGAGTTGCCGGAGCCGCCGGACTACGGCGGCGGGCCGGTGCGGGTGGTCCTCGGCCCGCAGGAGGACCGTTTCACGGCAGCGGCGGTGGAGACCTTCCTGTCGGCGACCTACCGCGTCGGCAAGGACGCCGACCGCATGGGCCTGCGGCTCGACGGGCCGACGCTGGCCCACACCGGTTCCGCCGACATCCCCTCGGACGGGCTGGTCACCGGCTCGATCCAGGTGCCGGGCAACGGCCAGCCGATCCTTCTGCTGAACGACCACCAGACGGCCGGCGGCTACGCCAAGATCGCCACGGTGATCTCCGCCGATCTGCCCCGCGTCGGCCGGCTGAGCCCCGGCGGCACCCTCAGCTTCCGCGCCGTCACGGTGGAGGAGGCGGAGGCCATCCGGCGGCGCCAGGAGCAGACCATCGCCGCCTGGGTCCGCGCCATCCGCCCGGTGCGCCCGGCGGGCGGCGTCGATCTGGAGGCGCTCTACGCGGAAAACCTCGTGTCCGGAGTCGTCGACATCGTCAACGGCAACGGCGACATCCTGAACCGAGAAGAGATGTGCGGGAGGGCACCATGACCATCACCGTGAACCTGAACGCCGACCTGGGCGAGGGCTTCGGCGCCTACGACATCGGCGACGACGACTCCATGCTCGGCATCGTCGCGTCCGCCAACATCGCCTGCGGCTTCCATGCGGGCGACCCGCTGGTGATGACGCGGACCGTTCGGAACGCGGTGGCGAAGGGCGTCAGCCTGGGCGCCCACCCTTCCTACCCCGACCTTCAGGGGTTCGGGCGCCGCCCCCTGCGGATGTCGGCGGCGGAGGTCGAGGCGATGGTCGCCTACCAGATCGGCGCGTTGATGGGCATCGCCGCCACCGCCGGCGGTTCGGTCACCCATGTGAAGGCGCACGGCGCGCTGAACAACATGGCGGCGGTGGACGAGGGGCTGGCGCTGGCGATCGGACGGGCAATCAAGGGCGTCGATCCCAACCTGATCTATCTCGCCACCGCCGGGTCGGAAATGGCGCGGGCCGGGCGGACGCTGGGCCTGCCCACGGCGGAGGAGGTCTTCGCCGACCGCGCCTACGACGACAACGGCAACCTCGTGCCGCGCGGCCAGCCCGGCGCGATGGTCCACGACCCGGACGTGGCGGCCGCAAACGTCCTCCGCATGCTGGAGGAAGGCGTGATCCTGTCGGTCACCGGCACGCGCATCCCCTGCACCGTCCATTCCGTCTGCGTCCACGGCGACGAGCCGAGCGCCGTTGCCATGGCCGGCAATCTGCGCCGCACCCTGGAGGCCAAAGGGGTCCGCATCGTTCCCCTGCCGGACCTGCGGGACCGGTTTTAAGAACGGGCGATCACGCGGACCGCAGCTTTGCCGCCTGGGCGAGGCTGGCGAGCGTGTCCAGGATGACCTGCGGGCTGACCGGCTTGCGCAGCACCACCAGCGGCTGCCAGCGGTCGGACGTCAGGTCGTCCTCTCCCGCCTCCATCGACAGGAACCCGGTCATCACCAGGATCGGCAGCCCGGCGGCCCTGATCCGCAGTTCGCGGATCAGGGCGCGGCCGTCCATCCGCGGCATGCGCAGGTCGGTGATGACAAGGTCGGCGGGATCGGCGCTGTAGCGCTCCAGCCCCTCCTGCCCGTCCTGGGCCAGGGTCACGCGGTATCCCTTGCGGGACAAAAAATCCTCCAGCGCCATGGCGGCGAGGGATTCGTCCTCGGCCACCAGGACATGCAACGGAGCGGTGACGGGGTCAGGCATGAGCACGCTCCACGTCCTGAACGGAGGGATGGGACACCGGCACGGTGATGGTGAAGCGGACGCCGCGGCTTCCGTTCTCGTGGGTCACGTTCGCCGCGTCGATCCGTCCGCCCATCGAATCGATGATGCCATAGCCGATGGAAAGGCCGAGGCCGGACCCTTTCCCGACCTCCTTGGTCGTGAAGAAGGGATCGAAGATGCGCGGCAGGATGTCCGGGTCGATGCCGCCGCCATCGTCGGTGATGGTGATGGTGGCCTGCCCGGCGGTCATGTCGCAACGCATGTTCACCGCGATCCGCCCGGCGGCGGGTGATCCGTCGGGGTCGGCGCGCCATTCCAGGATGGCGTCGCGCGCGTTGGACAGCAGATTGACCAGCACCTGCTCCAGTTGCAGGGGACGGCCGCGCGTGACGCAGTCGATGGCCGGGACGTCGCTAACGACCTCGATGTTCTCCAAGGCGAACTGGTTGGACACCAACTCGACGGAGGAACGGACGCTGGCCGCGGGGTCAAAGCGCTGGGTGGCGCCGTCGCGGCGGCTGAAGGTGCGCATATGGTCGATGATGCGGCCCATGCGCTCCGCCTGTTCCGACATGATGGTCAGCACCTTGTCCAGGCGCGCGGTGTCGGTGTCGCCGTCGCGCAGGCGGGACAGGGCGTTCTCGGCCCAGATCCGGATGATGTTCAGGGGCTGGCTCATCTCATGGGCCATGCCGGCGGCGAGCGTGCCCAGGGTCGCCAGCTTGGAGGTCTGGACCAACTCCTCCTGAAGCCTCTTGCGGTCGGTGATGTCGCGGGAGCTGCCCAGGATCTGGACCACCCGCCCATCCTCGCCGCGCACCGGTACCAGGACGGTGTGCCACGTGCGCCGCCCGACCGGAAGGTCCAGCGTCTCCTCGTAATCGATCGGGCCACCCGCAGCGACGCAGGCGCTGTAGCGTTCGATCACCGCCGCGGCGGTCTCCGGCGGTACGGCCTCGCGGACCAGCCGGCCGCGGATGGTCTCCGGGTCGATCCCCGTCGCGCGCGCGTGGGCGGGGTTCAGCGTGTCGAAGGCGAACTCCCCGTCCGGCAGCACCGTGACGACGAACAGCCCCTCCGCCAGATTGTTGAAGAAGCTGGCGTAGCGCCGTTCGGCCTGACGCCGGATCTCGATCTCGCGCTGAAGGGCTCCGTTGGCGTCGGCGAGCTGGGTGGCGCTGGGCAGAGCGAGGGCCTTGGGCATCTGCACCCACAAAGCGACGGCGGTCAGCACCGACACCATCGCCGTCAGCGCCTTGACAATGCCTTCCACAGCATAGTCTGGATACCACAAGGTCCACAAACTGAAGAAATGCGTCGTGCCGCAGGCCAGGATGAAAGCGGCGAACAGCCAGACGACCCAGGTGAAGGCCACGTCGCGGCGCTTCACGACGAAGTAAAGCAGCGCCACCGGGATCGAATAATAGGACAAGCCAGTCAGCACATCGGACACGATGTGCAGGGTCAGGATTTCCGGACGCCAGAACAGGCACACGCCGTGAGGCAAGTACGCGCTGGTGTCGAAGAAGGCTTCCACGCCACCGAACATGCCGCCCCTCTTTTTTCCGGTCACCGTCCACGGCCCAGCCGGGTCCGGAAACGCCGCCGTTTCTCTGATCTCGCCCCGAAACCTTGAAGCACAACGCCTTGCGGCACCATGCCGCGGAGGCTGTATCCGCAAACGCTACTCGAATCAGGGTGGCGGAGCAACACGTGGAACGCGATGCCAACCAATGGTCAGCGCGTTCCGCATGGTTCTGGATGCACGTTACGCGGCGGTGTGCACCTTGCGGTTTTGCTCGCGGGTCTTCAGGAAGCGCAGGGCCGGAAAATCCTCCTGCGTGCGGTTCAGGTGCCAAGCGTTGCGGGCCAGGAACACCAGCGCTCCGTCATGGTCCTCCGCCGCCGCCGAGCGGTTGAGGTCAAGGAACTTCTTGAGCTGGTCCTCGTCGTCCGTCTCGATCCAGCGGGCGGCGTCCACCCCCGCCCCTTCGAAGCGGGCGGCGAGACCGTATTCCGCCTCGATGCGGGCGGCCAGCACCTCGAACTGCAGCTGGCCGACCACGCCGACCACCCAATCCGCCCCGGTCAGCGGCTTGAACACCTGGGAGGCCCCCTCCTCCGCGAAATGCTCCAGCGCCTTGCGCAGGTGCTTCACGCGCATCGGGTCTTCCAGCCGGACGCGCTGCAGCAGTTCCGGCGCGAAGCTCGGGACACCGGTGAAGCGCAGGTCCTCGCCCTCCGTCAGCGTGTCGCCGATGCGCAAGCTGCCGTGGTTGGGAATGCCCATGATGTCGCCGGGCCACGCCTCTTCCGCCAGCTCGCGGTCGCGGGCCAGGAACAGCACGGCGTTGTTGACCGCCATCAGCTTGCCCGAACGGACATGCTTCAGCTTGGCGCCGCGCTTGAACTTGCCCGAGCAGATGCGCACGAAGGCAATGCGGTCGCGGTGGTTCGGGTCCATGTTGGCCTGGACCTTGAACACGAAGCCGCTGAACTTGCCCTCATCCGGCCGCACCGAGCGCTGCTCCGCCGGCTGCGGGCGCGGCGGCGGGGCGTTCTCGGCCAGCCCTTGGAGGAGTTCGCGCACGCCGAAGTTGTTGATCGCCGAGCCGAAATAAATCGGCGTCAGATGGCCGGCGCGATAGGCCTCCAGGTCGAAGGGCGGCATCAGCCCGCGGGCCATCTCCACCTCCTCGCGCAGCTTCGCCACGGCGTGGTCCGGCAGCAACTCGTCGAGGCGCGGGTCGTCGAGGCCATTGCACTCGATGCCATCGTCGATCTCGTCGCCCTTGGTGCGATCCATCAGGATCAGGCGGTCGCGGATCAGGTCGTAGCAGCCCAGGAAGTCGCGGCCCATGCCGATGGGCCAACTCGCCGGGGTGACCTCCAGCGCCAGCGAGCTTTCGATCTCGGAGATGAGGTCGAAGGGGTCGCGGGCCTCGCGGTCCATCTTGTTGCAGAAGGTAATGATCGGCACATCGCGCAGGCGACAGACCTCGAACAGCTTCAAGGTCTGGCTCTCGATGCCCTTCGCGCCGTCGATCACCATGACGGCGCTGTCCACCGCGGTCAGCGTCCGGTAGGTGTCCTCCGAGAAGTCTTCGTGGCCCGGCGTGTCCAGCAGGTTGAAGGTGCGCCCTTCGTAATCGAAGGTCATGACCGAGGCGGTCACGGAGATGCCGCGCTCGCGCTCCACCTTCATCCAGTCCGACTTGGCGCGGCGCTGCTCGCCGCGGGCCTTCACGGCGCCGGCCATCTGAATGGCGCCGCCGAACAGCAGCAGCTTTTCGGTGAGGGTGGTCTTGCCGGCGTCGGGGTGCGCGATGATCGCGAAGGTTCGACGCCGGGAAACAGCGTCCAGAAGCTCGGACATGCGCGAATCCCGTAACCAGCGTAGCGACAAAGAGAAGGAGGGCCGGAAGCGTCGCTGCCCCTCGGCCCTCATCGTTCGGGGCTATATTTAGCAGCGGGATGTCAAAGGTGCCAGTGTCGCCGTATGAGCAGGGCCATATGGCGGTTGAGCCGGCGCGCCTTGAACATGACCGCACGCCATCTTCCCCCGCCGCGAACCGGGCGGAGGAAGGAGGCAAACGAACCGGACTCCGTTCAGGCCGACGCCATAGCGGGGGTTGCCGGAACGGTCGGCGTGAAGGTCAGCGCCGAGGTCGGTTGGAAGGCCGCGGCCTGATACCCGGTCCACGCCGTCTGCACATACAGGCCCAGACGGGTACTCTGGGGTGTGAAGGTGGCGTTGGTGATCGGGAAGTTCGCCTTGGTGCCCACCGGCCGCTGGTCGATCGTTTCGATGGCGGGCGAACCGGTCCACAGGGGGAACATGCCGGGCAGCGCCGAACCCTGCGTGTTGGTCGGGCCTCCCGGTTGCGGCTGAACGTAGCTGCTGTTGGTGACGGTGACGGTGGGAGCGTTGATGTCGGTCAGGTCGAGCTCACCATACTGGAGGGCAATCCCGATCCTGCCGTCGACGGTCGTCACCTGGAAGCCCGTGACGACCAGGGATTTGCTGGGATCGGTGGGCTGGGCCGGCGGCGTGACATAGGCACCATTGAAAAAGGGCGCCTGTGTGATCGGCCCATCCTGGAGGGTGATCATCATGGGCAACACGCTGTTCGGCCCGCCACCCGACAAGCCCCCCGGACCGGCGGGAATCGGAGAACCCGCCGTGAAGACGCCACCGGGACCGACAGTCACCGGAGTTCCCTGCAGGAAGAAGTGGGTTCCCTGACTGCTTGCAAACTGCAGTTGCGCGAAGCAGGTGTTGGCCTGACCGCTCACGCTGATTGGATTTTGATCCAGAGTGATCACAGGCTTGCTGGATTCCCCCAGCGAACCGATGCACATCGACGAATCGGTGCCGGTATAGTCACCGCCATCGGTCGCCGTGAGCAGATGATCGTTGTTGGGAATCGTCGAAGCGAGGATGGATTCGAATTTTGCGCCAAAAATCGCCCAGACGCAGGTCGTATCGCTGGATGTAACCGATCCGAAGTATCTTGGAATGGTGTATTGCGTCAACGGCAGGAAGTCACCCTTCCCATAGTTGTTGTAATAGATTTGCAATGCGTTCTCACGAACGTAAAACAATTTCAGCAGCGTTCCATAGAATTCCTGATAAAGAGCGTACAGCATTGTCATTTGTGTCTGGCCTGCCGAAGCGTTGCCGCCCGACTGCACCACGCTGGACCAGACGGTGAGAAGTGGCGGATTGCCAACCCCACCGGACTGGAACAGTGACCACATCTGCTCCGCCAAGCCGGCGAGCGAATTCAGCGCACCGGAAAGGCCACTGCTGCCCTCGCACCAGTCCTTGAAGCTGTAGCTCTTTGAATTAACGATAATTGTCAGGTTTTTGTCGAGCGATTGCAGTTCGTTGGAATAGCCGGCGATGCTCTGTTGGATGCCCTCAATCTTCGTCGCGAAGGCGTCCCACTCCCGCTGCGTCTCCGCGTTCGCGATGGCCTGGACGACGGATGAAAACCCTGCCTGACAGACACTCGTGAGCTCCGTCAATTGAGCCGATACCTGACTCAGTCCGCCGTCGTCACCAGTGATCAACTCGATGATCGTATCGACGCTGTTCCAGGCATCGGTAGCGTCTTCAATCAATTTCAGCATCTGTCCGATGCTGCTCTGCGCTTGCTGTCCTTCTTCCGGCATGCTGCACCCCCGCTTTAAATCATTGCGAATGTCGGTATTGACTTCCGGATAGATTGTATCGTTGCAATAAATGTAATGATCGGCACGAAGTGTGCTCAATTTCACCACTCAGAATCAGCAAGAATCATTATGATTCATCCGCAAAATTGAATAATTATTATCATGCTAGCCAATGTTTTCTGACGGTGCACAAAAAAAGGCGCTGCGGACCTTTCGGCCCGCAGCGCCTTTTCGACGAAGCGACGATGACGTTACAGAGAAAGCTCGGCGATCTGCACCGCGTTGAGCGCGGCGCCCTTCAGGAGCTGGTCGCCGCAGACGAACAGGTCGAGGCCGTGGTCGCCGAAGATCAGGCTGGTGCGGATGCGGCCCACCTCGACGTCGAACTGGCCGGTCGCGTTGATCGGCATCGGGTAGACGCCGTCGGCCGGCACGTCCTTCACCACCACGCCCGGCGCGTCGGCCAGCACGGCGCGGGCGGCGTCCGGGGTGACCGGGGACAGCGTCTCGACCGTGATCGCCTCGGAATGGGCACGGTAGGTCGGGATGCGAACCGCCGTGCAGCTCACCGGCAGGTCCGGAATCTCCAGGATCTTCCGGGTCTCCCAGGTCACCTTCATCTCCTCCTTCGTGTAGCCGTTCTCCTGGAAGGCGTCGATCTGGGGGATCAGGTTGAAGGGGATCGGATGACGGAACACGCTGTTGACGACCGGCTTGCCGTCAAGCTGGTTGCGGGTCTGCTCCTCAAGCTCGGCCATGCCCTCGGCTCCGGCGCCGCTGGTCGCCTGATAGGTGGAGACGATGACGCGCTTCAAGCCGAAGGCCTTGTGCAGCGGGCCGAGCGCCACGACGGCGATGGCGGTCGTGCAGTTCGGGTTGGCGATCAGCTTCCCCTTGCCCTGTTCGATGGCGCCCATGGCGTGGGCGTTGATCTCCGGCACGATCAGCGGGACGTTATCGTCGTAGCGGAAGGCCGAGGAGTTGTCGATCACCAGCGCACCGCCCGCGGCGATGGCCGGCGCGTGCTCCTTGGCGAAATCACCGGACACGGCGAGCAGGACGATGTCGTAACCCTTCACCTTCTCGACATCGAACGCCACGAGGGTCTTCTCGCCGAACGGGGTCTCGACCGTGCGGCCGGCGCTGCGCTCCGACGCGAACAGGCCGAGTTCCGCGACCGGGAACGAACGGCGGTGAAGAACATCGACCATTTCGCGGCCGACGGCGCCCGTGGCACCAACGATGGCAACGCGGCGGGGAGAAGGGGAAGAGGTGCTCATGGGTGTGGTCCGTCCTTTGGTCTTGCCCGGATCGAGCGTGGACGGCGGCCCCAGATGCACCAAGGCCCCGTCCGTGTCCGGCGGGGCCTTCGTGGTGGGTGAAGCGTCTTACTCGATCAACGCACGCCACCATCCGACGGCCCGCCGGGGCGGGTCGTTTTGGTAGTGGTGGTGGTGATGGCGAGCGAGCGATTCATAACTCGCTAGATAAACGAAAGGCGCGGGGCTTGTAAAGCGCCCGCGCCTTCGCAGCACAATTTTTGTTCGGCGCCGAACCAGGCTTTTGTCCGGTGCCGGACAGGGCCGCGTCAGGTCTCGGTTTCGGCGGGATGCTCCGGCTTCACGGGATGCACGTCCCAGATCTCCGTCGCGTATTCCATGATGGTGCGGTCGGAGGAGAACCAGCCCATGTTGGCCGTGTTCAGGATGGCCTTGCGCGTCCATTCCTCCTGATCGCGGTAGAGGTCCATCGCCGCCTGCTGCGCTTGGCAGTAGTCGGAGAAGTCCGCCGTCACCAGGAAATGGTCGCCGCCGTCGGTCAGCGCCTGGAGGATCGGGTGGTAGCGGTGGGGATCGTCCGGCGAGAAGACGCCGGTGGAGATCATGTCCAGCGCCCGCTTCAGGCTGGGGTTCGACGCGATGACGTCGCGCGGGTTGAATCCGCCGCTGGCCCGCAGGTCGTTCACCTCCTCCGCGGTCAGGCCGAAGATGAAGATGTTGTCGTCGCCCACATGCTCGCGGATTTCGACGTTGGCGCCGTCCAGCGTGCCGATGGTCAGCGCGCCGTTGAGCGCCAGCTTCATGTTGCCGGTGCCCGACGCTTCCATGCCCGCGGTGGAGATCTGCTCCGACAGGTCGGCCGCCGGCATGATGATCTCCGCCGCCGTCACGTTGTAGTTCGGCAGCAGCACGATCTTCAGGTTGTCGTGCACCGACGGGTCATGGTTCACCACCTTCGCCACATCGTTGATGAGCTTGATGATGAGCTTGGCCATGTGATAGCTCGGCGCCGCCTTGCCGGCGAAGATCTTGGTCACCGGCACCCAGGACACGGTCGGGTTGTCGCGCATCTCGTTGTACAGCGCGATCGCCTGGAGGATGTTCAGGAGCTGGCGCTTGTACTCGTGCATGCGCTTGACCTGCACGTCGAACAGGCTGTCGACCTGCACGTCCACCCCGGTCTGGCGCGCGATATAGGCGGCCAGCCGCTTCTTGTTCTTGCGCTTGGCGCGGCGGAACTCCTCGCGGAAGACCAGATCGTCGGCCTTCTCGGCCAGCGCCTTGATCTGGCTGAGGTCCTTGATCCAACCGTTGCCGATGCGGCTGGTGATCAGCGCGGCCAGCGGCTGGTTCGCCTGATGCAGCCAGCGGCGCGGGGTGATGCCGTTGGTCTTGTTGTTGATGCGCTCCGGGAACTCCGCGTGGAAGTCGGCGAAGACGGTCTGCTTCATCAGCTCGGTGTGCAGGGCCGACACGCCGTTGACCTTGTGCGAGCCGAGGAAGGCCAGATTGCCCATGCGCACCCGGCGGTCGCCGCGCTCGTCGATCAGCGACAGGCGGGACAGCCGCCCGTTGTCGCCCGCCGCCCGCGCCTTGGAGCGGTTGAGGAACTTGGCGTTGATTTCGTAGATGATCTGCATGTGGCGCGGCAACACGCGCTCCATCATGCGCACCGGCCACGCCTCCAGCGCCTCCGGCAGCAGCGTGTGGTTGGTGTAGGAGAAGGTCGCGCGGGTGATGTCCCACGCCTTGTCCCAGACCACGCCGTGCTGGTCCACCAGCAGCCGCATCAGCTCGGCGATGCCGATGGCCGGGTGCGTGTCGTTGAGCTGGATCGCCGCCTTGTCCGGCAGGCTGTCGAAATTGGAATGGTGCTGCAGATAGCGGCGCAGGATGTCCTGGAGCGAGGCGGAGGTGAAGAAATACTCCTGCTTCAGCCGCAACTCCTTGCCGCCCTCCGTCGCGTCGTTCGGGTAGAGGACGCGGCTGAGGTTTTCGGTCAGCACCTTCTGCTCGACCGCCTTCATGTAGGCGCCGTCGTTGAAGTGGCCGAAGTTGAAGTCGCGCGTGGCGCGGGCCGACCACAGGCGCAGCGTGTTGATCGTATCGCCGCCGTAGCCGACCACCGGGGTGTCGTAGGCCATGGCCAGCACGCGCTCGGCGTCGACCCAGCGGTAGGCGCGCTCGCCCACCGAATCCCGGAACTCCTCGACGCGACCGTAGAACTGGACGGGGTACAGCACCTCCGGGCGCGGGAATTCCCACGGGTTGCCGAATTGCAGCCACTGCTCCGGGTACTCGACCTGCCAGCCGTGCTCGAAGCGCTGCTCGAACAGGCCGAACTCGTAGCGGATGCCGTAACCGTAGCCGGGCAGCGCTTCCGTCGCCATGCTGTCGAGGAAGCAGGCGGCCAGACGGCCGAGGCCGCCGTTGCCGAGCGCCGCGTCCGGCTCAGCCTCCACCACATCGTCGAGGTTCAGGCCGATGCGGTCGAGCGCCTGACGGCACTGGTCGGTGATGCCGAGGTTGGCGAGGCTGTTGGTCAGCAGGCGGCCGATCAGGAATTCCAGCGATAGATAGTAAACGCGCTTGGCGTCCTGCTGGTAATAGGTCCGCGTCGTGTCCATCCAGCGGTCCACGAGGCGGTCGCGCACGGCGAGCGCCACGGTGTGGAACCAGTCGCGCCGGGTCGCCGCCCGCGCGTCCTTGCCGACGGAATAAACCAGCCACTCCAGAAACGAGCGCTTCAGCCCGTCGACATCCAGACTGCGGCGTTCGATCTCGCGGGACTTATACCGAGCGTCCATGTCTTGACTTTCTTCTTTCCAGGGCCAACTGGAGCGGCGGTTATTCAGCCGGTCTTCCATCGGCGGCAGTTTCCGGGGTCCATGGTTAAGCAACGTTTAAGTCGCTGCGCCAACCAGTCGAATGGGCCTGTCGAATTGGCTAGGCCGTTCGTCCAGAGCAACAGCCAAGACTTGCCCTTGTGCCACACGCGCTGTGCCAAAATGGGAACCACCCCCGCGGCGCACCGAAGCTCGGTAATCGCTGCGAAGCCCCGCTGGAGGGAGTAAGATGGCGTCCGTGTCAGCCTCTTTGAACCTCCCGATGCTCGACAATACCGTATCTGCGGACTCCCGTCAGGACCTGCCCGGCGACGCCACCATCCTTCTCCGCCAAGCCCAGCCGGCGGACATCGCCGCGCTGCTGGTCATCGAGGAGCGGTGTTTCGCCACCGACCGCCTGACCCGACGTAGTTTTCAATATTTGCTCACGAAAGCCAAGGCCACTGGACTTGTGGAAGTCCACAGCGGCGCGGTCGTCGGCTACGCGCTGGTTTCCTTCCATTCCGGCACGTCGCTCGCCCGGCTCTACTCCTTCGCCGTCGATCCCGACCACCGCGGCCAGGGCGTCGCCAAGCGGCTGCTCGCCGCGGCGGAGCAGGCGGCCCGCTCGCGGGACTGCATCTACCTGCGGCTGGAGGTGCGGCGCGACAACGCCGCGGCGATCGATCTCTACAAGAAGGCTGGCTACCGCGAGTTCGGCGTCTACACCGACTATTACGAAGACCACATGGAGGCGCTGCGGCTGGAGAAGCGCCTTGGCCACAGCGGCCCCAGCGCGCCGCTGGGCGGGCCCCTGGTCCCCTACTACCAGCAGACCCTGGACTTCACCTGCGGCCCGTCGGCCCTGATGATGGCGATGAAGGCGCTGAAGCCCGCGGAGATCGAACTGGGGCGCAAGCTGGAAATCCGCCTGTGGCGGGAATCCACCACGGTGTTCATGACCTCCGGCCACGGCGGCTGCGGCCCGTTCGGGCTGGCGCTGGCGGCGGCGCGGCGCGGCTTCGCGGTGGACATCCACATCAAGGACAACGCCACCCCCTTCCTGGACAGCGTGCGCAGCGACGAGAAGAAAGAGGTCATGCGCATCGTGCACGAGGACTTCCTCGACGAGTTGGAAGGCAGCGGCGCCACCGTCCGCCACAACACCCTGACCGCCCAGGACATGGCCGACGCGGTGGCGGGCGGGGCCATCCCCATCGTGCTCATCAGCTCCTACCGGATCTATCACGAAAAATTTCCGCATTGGGTCGTCGTGACCGGTGCCGACGACCGCTTTCTCTATGTTCATGATCCGCTTGTGTACGACCGTCACCACGCTCACATCGACCGGATGAACATGCCGATCCCGAAAGCCGACTTCGAGCGCATGGCCCGCTACGGAAAGGCCCAGTTGAAGGCCGCCCTTCTCCTCCGCCCCCAGCTCTCTGATGGGTCCGCCGACTGATGCCCGCGCATCTCCTGGTCGTCGACCGCCGGGCAGACGTGAAATGGGCGAAGGACGGGCTGCCGGTGATCAGCGCCCGCGACTACATCGCCCACCCGGAGCAGGCGCCGCGCGGCGCGCGGGTGCTGAACCTGTCGCGCAGCTACCGCTATTTGGGCACCGGCTACTACGTCTCGTTGCTGGCGGAGGCGCGCGGCGAGCGGGTGATCCCCTCCGTCCGGACCATCCTAGACCTGTCGCAAAAGACCTTCTACCGCGCCCAGCTGGCCGAGGTGGAGGAGGCGCTGCGCAAGGCGATCAAGCGGATGGACCACCCGCCGGAAGCGTCCTTCAATCTCACCCTCTTCTTCGGCCACGCCGACGACGCCCGGTTCCAGGACATCGCCCGGACGATCTTCGACCTGTTCCGCTGTCCGCTGCTGAAGGTTCAGGTGCGGCTGAAGGACGGCTGGACCGTCCATGCCCTGGAACCGCTGTCGCTGGCCGACCTTCGGCCCGACCAGGAACCGCTGTTTCAGGCGGCGCTCGACGCCTACACCCGGACCTCCTGGCGGGAGCCGACGGCGAAGGCGCCGCCGCGCTACACGCTGGCCATCCTGCACAACGCGAAGGAGGAGCTTCCGCCCTCGAGCCCGCGCGCGCTCCAGAAGTTCGTCAAAGCCGGGGAAAGCCTGGGCATCGCGGTCGAGCTGATCGAGAAGAAGGACTACGCCCGCCTCGCCGAGTTCGACGCGCTGTTCATCCGCGAAACGACGAATCTTGACCACCACACCTACCGCTTCGCCAAGAAGGCGGCGGCGGAGGGCATGCCGGTGATCGACGATCCGAACTCGATCCTGAAATGCACCAACAAGGTCTATCTGGCCGAGTTGCTGCGCGCCAACCGCATCCCGGCGCCGAAGACGGTGATCTTCGACAAGCGCGGGCTGGCGACGCTGGACCAGGAGATCCCCTACCCCATCGTCCTCAAGATTCCGGACGGCTCCTTCTCCCGCGGCGTCTTCAAGGTGCAGACCCGCAGCGAATTGGACGCGACGGCGCAAAGCCTGTTCGAGCAGTCCGACGTGATCCTGGCCCAGGAGTTCATGTACACGGAGTTCGACTGGCGCGTCGGCGTGCTGAACCGGCAGCCGATCTATGTCTGCCAGTATCTGATGGCGAAGAAGCACTGGCAGATCGTCAAGCATGGCGGCAACGGCCGCGCCGAGCAAGGCTCCTCCCGCACGCTGGCCGTCGAGGAGGCGCCGCGCGAGGTCATCGAGACCGCCGTGAAGGCGGCGGGACTGATCGGCGACGGGCTCTACGGCGTGGACGTGAAGCAGAACGAGCGCGGCGTCTTCGTCATCGAAATCAACGACAACCCCAGCATCGACCTCGGCGTCGAAGACGCTAAGCTGAAAGATGGCCTGTACCGCCTCATCATGGGTGAATTCTTGCGCCGCTTGGAATCGCGGCCGCGCAAGCCCGGCTCTGGCGCCTGAAATCCCCCTTCGGGCAGTTCCGCCATCCGTTTGGATGACCCCCACATTCCAATCACTTCTCCTCCTAAGATGTTTTCGGCTGTGGCCGCCGGGGAACAAGCCTCTTCCCACCGCGTTATGAAATCAACGTCACCACGAACGGGAGCAACACCGAAGCGCATCAACGCTTTGGAGTTGCCCAGGCTGGAGAGCGGGAGACCGTTGATGACGACGAACTGCTCATTGTGCTGCGCCGGACCGACACCCGGACACTGCTAGGCAGCACCACCGCATTCTAAACCACCGACACGAATCGCAAAAACCGGCGCGGCCACAGGACCGGCGCCGGAAGGGACCACGCGTCGAAAATTGGGCGCGTCGAAAGAGGGATCGTCTCCCACCGAAGCCTCGGGAGTCGGAATCCCGCGAACTGAACTCTCGGGACGGGGGCGCCGTCACTACGGACCGGCAGCCCCGCCGAATGAAGAGAAGCTGGAGGAAGAGCAACAATGGCGTATTGTTTCGAAGCCGAACTGATCCGTTGCATGCCGAACCTGCAGCGCTATGCCTGCAAGTTGACGCGCGACGTCAGCGCCGCCGAGGATCTCACCCAGGACTGTCTTGCCCGCGCTCTGTCCCGCCAGCATCGTTTCGAGCCCGGCACCAATATGCAGGCTTGGCTGACCACGATGCTGAAGAATCTGCATTTCAACAACCTCCAGCGTGAAAAGCACGTCACCAAGGTCGAACTGTGGGACGGCGCCATGTCGGTCGAGGCCTCGCAGATCGCCCGGCTGGTCTTCCGCGACGTGGACCGCGCCTTCGGTGCCCTCACCCCCAGCCAGCGCAAGGTCGTGAAGCTGGTCGCCATCGAAGGCCGCCCCTATCAGGAGGCCGCGGAGAAGCTGAACGTCTCCATCGGCACCATCCGGTCCCGCCTGTGCCGGGCCCGCGAACGGCTGAACAACCTGATGGCCGCCTAGGGCGCGGCAGGGAATGCGCCGCGGGGTATGGCAACCGTACAACAGGTTGATTCTTCCATCGCATCGGACAATCCGGCGCCGGAACAACCGATGGGAGCGGCTGTTACATTCCGCGTGTGAAACGAGTATGGCTGCTGCGGAGTGGCCGAACATCCACGGGGACCGATCGGATACGCTTCGCCATCCATTTGGCGGTATCGCATCATCCCCATAAGAAGAGGTAAGTCACCACTCCCGACGCCGTGCCCGCCGCACTATATTGAACTCTGCGTCGCGGATCGTTTCCGTCTCAGGGGGATGGCCTCCGGAGACGTTCCGGGATCAAAAGATATGAAGCGTGTGACGATGAACCATATCAACGCATATCTTGACGGTGCCTTGGACGATAAGGAGCGTCAGGAGTTCGAGCAGTCCGTAGAGGACGATGCCGACGCAAAGGCCGTGGTGACCTTCCACAGAAGCCATGTGGATGAGCTTCACCGCCTTTACGATCCCGTGCTGGAAGAGCCGGTACCGGCGCGCATGCTCGAACTGCTGAGGCAGCGCCGCAAGGACTAGCCACCCGATTCCCGCGTTCCATCGTCACATGAGGGGCGACCGGACGACCCGGCCGCCCGCTTTTTTTGCCCGCACCCTGGCGTTCCCACCGGCGTTGCGGGTCCTCCCGCATTTCCACGCGGCTTCCCCCTTCGGATCAACGCTTGCCCCTTTTACAGACCGGCGGCTTTTCCCATAAACAGGAGCCGCGGAAACGGAAGCTGGGCCATGGGCGCCCGGACCGGCGGGAACGAAGAGGATAAACAGCGTCCATGGCGCGCGGCAGGCCGGCACCGAACATCATTCTGGGTCCCGTCCTTTATTTCCGGGGAGAGCAAGGCGACCGCTGGTGGCTGTCCGCCCTCTTCGTGCTGGACGGCGACGCCGAACCCTACGATCTGCGGGTGGACGGCGTGACCCTGCCCGTTCCGCCCCGCCACCTCGCCCAACGGGGCAATCGGCATGTCTGGCGGTTCGATTTCGCCATTCCGCGCGGCGCCCGCGATGTCGAGGCCGCCTATGGCTTCACCGACGGGGCCTCGCCGGGGGACACCTGGGCGGTGACCGTTCCGGGACGTGCCTCGCCGCCGCGGATCGCCTACGTCTCCTGCAACGGGGCGGAGGACGAGGAGAAAATCGCCGGGCTGGACGCGCCGCGCAACGCCCTGTGGGGTGACCTGCGCCGCCGCCATGAGGGCGAACGCTTCCACCTGCTGCTGCAAGGCGGCGACCAGCTCTACGCCGACGCGGTGTGGCGCAAGCCGCCGCTGCTCAGCGCCTGGAAGAAGCGGACCGACGCCGCCCGCCTGGACGAGCCCTTCTCCCCCGCCATGGCGCAAGAGGCGGAAGACTTCTACTTCGACCTCTATCTGAGGGTCTGGGGCCAGCCGGAAACCGCGGCGGTCACGGCGCGCATTCCCTCGGTGATGATGTGGGACGACCACGACATCTTCGATGGCTGGGGCTCCCACCCGGACGAGGAGATGATGTCCCCGGCCTGGCGCGGCGTGTACGCGGCCGCCCGCCGCCATTTCTCGCTGTTCCAACTGGCCGCCATGGAGGGCGCCCAGCCGGAATGCGTGTGGGGGGCGCCCATGGACTCCTTCAGCCAGGGGTTCAGGCTCGGCGACGTCGGCGTCTTGGCGCTGGACATGCGCAGCGACCGCACGCCCCGCCGCGTTCTGTCGGACCGGGTGTGGGAGGCCCTGCCGGAGTGGCTGGAACGCTTCAAGGGTTGCCGCCACCTGATCCTGATGTCCAGCGTGCCGCTGCTCTACCTCGACACCGGCGTGATGGAGCGGGCGGTCGGCCTGTCGCCCGTCCGCGTCGGGATCGAGGACGATCTGCGCGACCAGTGGCGCAGCCCGGCCCACGCCGAGGAGTGGCTGCGCCTGATCGGCCTGCTGGCGGAATTCTCACGGCGCACCGGGTGCCGGGTAACGTCCGTATCGGGCGAAATCCACGCGGGCGCTCGGGCCGTGCTGCGCGGCGGCGGCGTGGAGATCTGGCAGCTCATCGCGTCGGGGGTCGTCCATCCGCCGCCCGCCAAGGCCACCGCCTTCGCGTTGGAATGGCTGGCCGGCCGCAAGGAAACCCTGCCCAACGGCTATGTCTTCGAAATGCCGGCTTTTCCTGAGTCGGGCAAGCGCATCATCCGGCAGCGCAACTGGCTGTCGCTGATCTTCGACGGCAAGGGGCAAATCCATGCCCGCTGGTCCGCCGAGGGCCAGCCGAACCGCTACACCCAGGTGATCTGACCGGAGTTGAGCCGGCTCACTCCGACTGCGGCGACCGGCGGCGGTTGCGCAGATTGAGCGCGTTGAGGAAGCTGGTGGCCTGCGCCGGCGTGGCCGGCCCGCCGGCCCCCGGCGCCTTGGCCGAGGTTGCCAGGAAGCCACCGACGCGGGCGCGCAGCTCGACCGAATCGTGGGCCGCCTGATCGGCGGTCTCCGCCACCTGACGGCGCACGTCGGCATCGAGCGTGTTGAAGGCGCGGGTGGCGAACTCGAAGGCCGGCTGGGACTTGGTGGCGATCACCTGCCGCAGCGCCTTGGAAACCAGAACCGTGTCCAGCCCGCCGGGGCCGTCCACCCCGTCCAGGACATCGGCCAGGATGCCGATGGCCTGAAGGGTCTGGTTGTCATCGAGCGAGATGGGCTCCAGGCCGTCCATGACACTCACTTCCGATGTGGTTTGCCGAAGCGTGGTTGAACCAGCGGACGCCGCCGGAACTTTTGCCGGTGCGGGAAAGCATAGTCGGAGCGCCCCGCCGAGGCAATGCGCACGGCGTCAGGCCGCACGCTTGGCACTGCGATTGACCAGGGCGACCCCGGCGACCGCCAGCGCCATGCCGGACAGGGCCAGCAGTCCCAGCCGCTCCCCGAACATCGCCCAGGCGATCACCGCCGTCACCGGCGGGACCAGATAGAACAGGCTCGCCACGCGCGCCGCCGCACCGCGCCGGATCAACAGGAACAGCAGGAAGATCGCTCCCACCGACAGCACGAAGCTGAGCCACAGCAGGGCGAAGACGAATTCGCCGGTCCAATCGATGCGCATCGTCTCGAACAACGGGGCCAGCACGGCCAGCACCGCCGCGGTCGCGGCGTACTGGATCGCGGCACCGCTGCGCAGGTCCATTGCCGTGCCGTGGCGCTTCTGGTAGAGCGTGCCGAAGGTGATGCCCATCAGGGCGGCCAGCGCCAGCCCGATGCCCAGCGCGTCGGTGGAGTCGAAGTGGAGCTTCTCGCCCACCACCAGCCCGACTCCGGCCAGCCCCATCAGGAAGCCCACCCATTGCCGTCCGCTCACCCGCTCGCCCAGCAGCGGGCCCGAGAGGGCGGCGGTCAGCAGCGGCTGGATGCCGACGATCAGAGCGGTCACACCCGCCGGCATGCCCTTGGCGATGGCGCAGAACACGCCGGTCAGATAGACGCCGTGCACCAGGAGCCCGGCCAGCGCGATCCGCCCGGCCTCGGCCCAGCTCTTCGGCCAAGGCGCGCCGGTGACCAGGGCGACAATGCCGAGGATCACCGCGACCAGCCCCAGCCGGACCAGCAGGAAGGTCAGCGGCTCCGCGTAGGGAAGGCCGTATTTGGCGCCGATGAACCCGGTGCTCCACAGCAGGACGAAGACGCCCGGCATCAGGCGCACCCAATCGGGCCGCCCGCCCGCGGCGGCGGTGGTCGCTTGCACGGTCATCGTCTCTCGTCGTCTCCTATCCCCGTGCCTGCACGCTTTCGGCGGCGGGGGCCTCGACCACGGCAGGCGGGTCCGCCAGCGGGGTCGCAACCTCCTGAACAGCCTCGGCCGGCTTCGGCGGCGGGTTGCGCCGCGCCTCGGCCACCGACTGGAGATGGGCGCGCAGGCTTGCATCCTTCTTCACCAGCCGATGGAAGTCTCTCACATCCAGGACCAGCAGTTGGCAATAGCCCATCGCACGCACATCGGCGTTGCGCCGCTGGCGGGTCAGCAACGCCATCTCGCCGAACACCTCCCCGGTGCCGAGCTGGACCGGCTCGTCCAGACCCGGAACCAGCACCTCGACGGCGCCGGACGCGATGAAGAACATGGCGTCGCCGCGCTCGCCGCGCCGGACGATGGTCTCCCCGGGCAGGACCAGCCGCGGCTTCAACAGGGTGGCGATGCCGCGCAGGCGGTCGCCCTCCAGCCCTTCGAACAGCGGCACCCGCCCCACGAGGTCCATCAGATCCAGCCGCAGATCGAGCTTCGGCAAGGCGTCGAGCGCGCGGCGGCGGTCGTCCAGATCGCGCTGCAGGTCGCTCAGGATTTCCTGGCTGATGATCGATTCGGAGAAGAGCGCCCGGTAATCCGCCTCCTCCAGCCGCAGCGCGGCGCGGCTGACGTAGCGGCTCTGCAGGATCAGCGCGTAGTCGGGGTACTGCAGCTTCAGCGCCGCCAGGGCCTGCTCGACCATGGCGAGGCGCACCGTCAGGATGCCTTCCAGCTCGCAGGCGACGTCAGTGCCCAGCACTTGGCCGACCTTGTCGTTGATGAACTCCAGAAGTTCGCGCTGCACCGTGCGCACGCCCAGAAGAATCTCGAACCGGAAGGCGAGCCGGCGGGCCAGCGGCGCGTGGATGCCCAGCCGGCGGTGCAGCAGGCTGGCGACCCGCATCCAGGGCGTGAAGGAGATGAAGGGCTCCTCGAAGGCGCGGTAACCGGCGCGCCCCTGGGTCTTCACCGCGTCGAGCAGGCGTCCGGTGCGGCGGTTCAGCAGTTCCGCCACGCCGCGTGACAGGATGCCCTCGCGGAAGTGCTCGTAATACAGCTCCTCCTCGCGGTTCACCAGGATGACGAGGCCGATGGTCACGCGGTCTTCGTTGTTCAGCGGCGCCTCGGTCGACCGCTCCCGGACGATGGCGTCGAGCCGGTCGCTGTATTGCGACACGATGGAGCCGACGGCCTGCTCGTCCACCTCGTAGCGGTGGGCCAGCCCCTCCACCCGCTCGCGCACGCCGGCCAGCGACAAAGCGAGCGCGCGGTTGCGCATGGCGTGCTCGACCGGGGACAGCTTGTTGAGGCCCAGCAGGTTGATGACGGCGCGCAGCGTCGTGCCGTTGATGAACAGCGTGTAGAAGACAAAGCCGGTGACCAGCACGGCAACGAAGCCCTGCACCCGGTCGGGCACGCGCCCGTTCTCCGTGACGGCCAGAGCCAGAGTCAGCGACACCGCGCCGCGCAGGCCCCCCCACAGCATCACCGTCTTGTAGGCGTGGCTGACCCGCTGGGCCAGACCGGCGCCGGACAGCAGCGGCAGCAGGCCGAACAGCACCAGAGCGCGCGCCACCGTCGCCGCCCCGACCACGACCAGCACCAGCCCGACGTCGCTCCAGCCGATGCCGCCCAGCAGGCGCGGCACCAGAAGCGCCGTCATCAGAAAGATCAGCGAATTCGCCCAGAAGCCGAGCTGTTTCCAGACATGCTCCAGCGCCCCCCAAGTGGCCGGGGAGATGCGCGTACGCCCCACCGAGCCGACCACCAGCGCCGCCGTGACCACCGCTACGACGCCCGACGCGCCGACGTAATGCTCCGCCAGCACATAGCTGAGATAGGCAAGCGCCACGGTCAGCGTGATCTCGGCCATCGGCTGGTCGCGCACCGGCTCGACGATCATGCAGACCACGCGCCCACAGACATAGCCGGTCGCCACGCCGCCGGCGAAATCGCGCAGGAACTCCATCGCCGCCTCGGTCGCCCCGCCATGGGCGTTGCGGGTCAGCATGCCGAGCAGCAACGTGAACAGGGCGATGGCCGCGGCGTCGTTCAGCAGGCTCTCGCCCTCGACCAGCATGGTCAGGCGGCGCGGCGCGCCCAGGTCGCGGAAGATGCTGACGACCGCCGCCGGATCGGTGGTGGCAACGATCGCCCCCAGCAGCAGGCAGGCCACCAACCCCATCGAGGTGAAGAGATTGAGCGCGTAGCCGACGGCGAAGGTGCAGACGAACACCGCCACCACGGCCATCAGCAGGATCGGCCACACGTCGTCGAACAGCCGCCGCACATCCACCGCCAGCGCCGTTTCGAACAGCAGCACCGGCAGGAAGACGTAGATCAGCACCTCGGACGAGATGTCCATCTCGGCCAGGGAATTCAGAAAGTCATGGAAGGGGCCGGTGCCGCCCTGCCCGGCGAAGGTCTGGATCGCCAGCCCCAACGCCACACCCACGGCGGCCAGCAGCACCGTGTAGGGCACTCGCAGCCGCGCCGCCAGTGGCGGAAGCAGGCTGACCAGCGCCAGAAGGCCGGAAACCGCGAGGACATAAATGACGATGACGTGCATGGGGCTGCCTTGCCCTTGGGGGGTCGCGGCGCACGGTATCGCCCGATTGGGGCGGGAGCAAGGTCAGGATAAGGGACAAAGCTGTTCCGTACGTGTGACCGGACGTACGGTCCGGCCACACCCGTACGAAGGGGGACGTACAGTCTTACGCCACCGCCAGGGTCACCGTCATGCGGAAGCCGCCGGTGGAGCGGTTCTCGGCGCGGACCTTGCCGCCGAACGCCTCGATGTTCCGCCGCACGATCCACAAGCCAATGCCGAAATGGGTCGCCTCGGCCTGGTTCTGGGCCGCCGCGTCCTCCGGCATGCCCCGTCCCGGCTCGCGCTGGGAGAAGTAGCGCTCGAAGATGCGCGGCAGGTTCGCCGGATCGACGCCCGGCCCCTCATCCTCGACCACCAGCTCCGCCCAGGCGCCGTTGCGCGACAGGCGCACGCTGACGGTGCCGTCCGGCGGGGAGAAGCTGACGGCGTTCTCCACCAGATTCTCGATGACGGTTTCCAGGATGTCGTCGCTGGCCCGCACCACCACCCCGGATTCGATGCGCGAGCGCATGTGGAGCTGCCGTTCGGCGAGCAGGCTGGTGTAGCCGCCGGCCATGCGCTCGACCAGATCGGACAGGTCCACCCGGCGGCGCGGCGGAACCAGCAGGTCGGCGGCGGCCTCGTCCATGCGCCGCCCGAAGGAGACCAGACCGTCGAGCTTGTCGACCGACTTCTCGATCATGGTCAGGGCGCGCTGGCTGCGGTTGTCCTCGGTGGACAGCGAGCGGCGCAACGGCTCCACCGACTGGCGAATGACCGCGATGGGCGTCTTGTAGGCGTGTGCGTTGTCCTCCGCCGCGCGGCGCAGCGACCGCGCGCTTTCGCGCAGGGTATCGACCAACCGGTCGAAATCCTCGGCCACCCCGGACAGCTCCGGCACGGTGTTGCGGTTGGTGAAGGACCCCTGCCCGCTCTCGCCGATGCCGCCCGACACGATGTCGCGGGCCAGATCGCCGAACCGGTGCAGGTTGCGCCACACCCCCAGCAGGACAGCCATCACCAGCGCCGCCATGACGATGTAGATCATCGCCGCGGCCTGGACGACCGGCGTGCTCCAGTAGGGACGTCCCAGGGAGGATTCCAGATAGCCGCCGGCGGTGTGGCTGGTCACCAATGCCCAGCAGCCGAAGGCCGTGTTGATCGGCGTAACCGAGGTCAGGATCTCATAACCGCCGGAGGAGCGCGGCAGGCGCAAGGCCAGCGGCTCGTTCCCGGCGCAGGAGGCGCCCAGCCGGTCCAGCACCCCCTGCTCGAGGAGCTGGTGCCGCTCGGCGTCCAGATCGTCGGTGGGCACCGACGGGGCGGCGGCGACGTAATAGAAGCCGTCGCTGCCCATCAGGTTGTTGCCGGCCAGGGCGCGCGGCCGGACCAGCAGCTTCAGCCGCGTGTTCCCATCCGCGAAGCGGCGCAGAATGGGACCGAGCTGCGGCAGGGCCGCGCGGTTGGCACGGGACAGGTCCGGTTCCAACGCGCGGGCGATCAACTCGCCCTGCCGCTGCGCGCTTTGCAGCAGCAGGGTCTGCGTCGTGGTGTCGGCGCGCTGGAACTGATCGTAGATCAGCACCGGGACCGCCAGGAAGACGATGGTCAGCAGCGCCAGCCGGCTGGCCAGCGAGTGCCACAGCCACCGCAACCGGCCGCCGGGGAAACCCGCCATGGAGAAGCCTCCCTTGGTGAGTTCCGCCCCGTCCCGCACCTCGTCAGGCCCGCGGGCCTCAATCGGCAGCAGCGCCATCGGCCATCACATCCGCGTCGTCGTCGCGCGTGCGGCCCGTGCCACCGGTGCCGTTGCCCCAGCGGTAGCCGAAGCCCGGATAGTTCTCGATGCAATCGAACTCGGCGTCCACCACGCGGAACTTCTGGCGGATGCGCTTGATGAAGGCGCGGACGTTGGCGCGGTAGCCCGACGGGCCGTAGCCGGCCAGGAAGCCCTTGCCATGAACGAGGTCGTAGATCTCGCGGTAGGACACGTCCTCTTCCGGACGGGTCGCCATCAGCTTGACGATGTTGAACTCGGTCAGCGTCAGGTCGATGCGCTTGCCGTTCCACAGGGCGCGGCTGTTGTCCAGGCGCAGGTCGAGATTGCCCAGCGCGTAGACGGACTCCTTCGGCCCCTCGGCCTCCTCGGGCGTGCCCTTGGAGCCGTCCACGATGAGGCGCATGCGCTTCAGGAGGATGGACAGGCTGCGCGACTTCTCCACGAAGTCGAGCGCGCCGCCGGCCAGGGCGGCCTCTTCGTAAATCTGATCCGACAGCACGGTGAGGAAGATCACCGGCAGGTCGATGCCGCGGGAGCGCATCTGGCGGAGGACGTCGATGCCGTCCATCTTCGGCATGCGCCAGTCCAGCAGGACGATGTCCACCGAACCGCCCTCGGCGAAGAAGTCGAGCGCGGGTTCGCCACGGTCGAAGGTGATGACCTCATACCCCTCGTCGGCGAGGTTGAGGCTGAGGGATTCGCGGAACAGGTCGTCGTCGTCGACCAGCGCCACGCGGGCGACGGCGGCCTCAGTCATTGCGGACATCCCAGCCTTGGGCAAGGAGTTGAGCGAAGCATCGTTTATCGACATCTGGGACATTTTCGCTGCTCTTCATATCGTAGGAAAGGGCACGGAAGTCCTGGGAGGACGTCATGTCCATGAAGAAGAAGACTTTGAGCGAACAGTCGCCCTTAGCGTAATGCCACACCTTTGCAGGTGGCGCCTCTTCCGTTGCGGCAGGGGTGCCCAGGAGACGCCGGGTCTGGACTTGGTCCAGGCCGACGAGCGTTTCGGGGGACAGGGTGGCGGGCGGGCTGGCGCCGCCGAACGGTACGGGGGGCAGCCCCGCCACCTCTGTCCCAGCCATGGCGATGACCTCGGCGGCGGGGCCGGTCCCCAGACCGTTCACCGCCGGCGTGGCCGCCTGATCCTTCCCCGCGGTCTTGACGCGCGGAGGAGCAGGTTTCGTCTTCGGCACCGGAACGGCCATGGCGGTCGGTCCGGCGGTCTGCGTTTCAGGAGGAACCGTGGTGCCGGGGCACCCGGCCAGCAGAAGAACCGCCAGCACAAGGCCCGCCTTCCGCCGCCGGCACCCCACTCCGACATTGGTTCCAGCCACTTCGCATATGGTACCCGTCATCGTCATCGTCGGGCCTTTCAAGCATCGTGGTTGAATTCGCGGGCGGTGTTGCTGGCCCCATGCCTGCACTTGCCGCCTCCGTGAGATCAAGGTCAGTCCAGTCTGGTTAATGTGGCGTTAAACCCCTGTTTGATACCCCCTTTTTGCGCACATTTGCGGCCAATTTTTGTTCCTACTCCTATCGATAGGTCGGATTTCGAACTAAATTCCCTATTTGGAGGTTAGATAGGAGGGCGCCGATCGCTTCAAATACCCTTACTTCCCTTTGGCTTATCCTATGACGGGAAAAGCATAGGGAGTCCGTGCGCGCGGCGCGTGGCACCGCGAGCCCCTGGGCGCAGAAACCGGCGAATGGGAAGGGAAAAGGAAAGGGCCAAAAAGAGCCCAAAAACAATCGGCGGCGGAGCCACCCGGGTATGGCTCCGCCGCCGGTCAGCCGGACGGGCAACAGTATCAGTAAGATGAGAGCGCCGCGATGGCGCCTCACAGGATGTTGCCGCTTGAACTCCAGCCTTCTATCCGGCCGGCATTACAGCCGGTCGGCACTGTGCGTACAATGCTTTTCGAGCATCAACCTTCACGCCGACCATCCTGCGCCCGCCGGAGACCGTCGTCAAGACCGCTTGGACTGCGAAATGGGCTGGGTTACCCAGATGGCGATACTGCCGAAGGGGATCACCCAACGCGTACGAAGGGGGTGCCCTGAGCGTCCGCGCCCCGACGCTCTTACGCCAGCAGATTGACCGAACCGGACAGGGCGGGCATCCCCAGATCCGTCCCGCCGAGAGCCGCCAGACTCTCCGCCGTGGGCATGATTGCCACCTCCCCGGCGGTACCGTCCGGCTCGCTGGAACCGCCGTCCGCATCGTCCGGAGTGGTCATGGCCTCCACGAAATCCTTCAGGGTCGTGCCGGACCCGAAGGCCGCCTGACGCAGTTCGTTGACGTTGTCCTGCGCCTCTTCGACGATTTTGTCGTAATCCTTGAAGGACTCCCGCCGCGCCTTGCGCCGCTCTTCGGCCTGATCCAGCTCGTTGGCGGCCTTTGCTTCGGCGATGATCGACTTCGCCTCGGCGAGGACGGCCTCCACCCGGCGCCCGAACTCGTCGGCCTCGCGGTAGCGTGACATCTTCAGATCGTTGTCGGCCATCATCCGCTGGATGTAGTTGCGGATCCGGTCGCCCTGCGGAGCGTTGGGCGTGGCGTTCAGGCTGGGCGCCACGTCTTTCATCAGCTGCTCGAGGTCGGTCCCCTGCCCATCCTTGGCCTCCTCGTCGGTTTTCCCTTCGGCCCTGTCCTTTTCCTTTTCTTCTTCCGTCTTTTCGGCTGCCGTCTTCTCGACCGCAGCCTTTTCAGTGGCGGACTTGCCATCAGACGGGGTTTTGCCGTCCGGAGCAACGCCTTGGGCCGTGGCCTGCCCGGCCAGACCGGCGGCCTCCGCCGCAACGGCCTCGGCGGCGCGGGCCTCTCCGTCTTCCGCCGCCTCTTCGCCGGCGGCCATATCCTCAGCCGTGCTCGTGCCCTCTGCGGCCGCAGCGCCCGTCGGCAGCGGCGGGGCCGGCGGAGCCGGCAGCATCTCCGATGGTGCCCCTTCGGTCGAGGCGCCCTCGGCCGTCACGCCCTCAGCCGTCGCGCCGTCGCCACGGATGGTCATCGTCACATCGACGGCGATTTCCGTCTGAACGATGGTGACGGAGGTGCGGGTGATCGTCCGCTCGATGGTGATGCCGCCGATGGACGGCGCCCCCGCCCCGCCGGGAAGCCCCATCTCCGCCGCGGCGGCCACGCCGGCGCCGTACTCCTTCGCCGCCCGTCCGGCCTGCTTGGCGAGGATCGCGGCTTCCCGCGCCAGCTGCACCAGCTTTTCCCGGTCGCCCTGGTTGTGGCGCATCATCATCTTCAGTTCGGAGATCTTGCGCTCGACCTCCTCCAGCCTTTGCGCGGCGACAGCCTTCGGCCCCCCGACGCGCTTGGCCTCCTCCAGCGCGTTGACCACGGCGGTGAAATTCTTCTGCTGCTCGGGAGTCATGGTGAACGGCATTTTCGCCTGGTCGGCCTTGTCCACAAGGCGCTGGGTGGCATCCTTGTAATCCATGGCGTCCATCGCCCGCTCCCAGTCCTTCTTGGCCTTCTGGAGCTGGAAGAGGCTGTTCTGGCCGTTGCTCAGAGCGGAAAAAATGCCGTTCACGGCCGCCTCCTCCGGTTCATTGGAACCTTCGCGAATTCGCGGAGAAGTTTAGCACAGTTTCGCCATCCGTCCAATTCCGACAGCGCTCCCGGAATCGGCTCCGGCAACCCCGCGTTGCTTCGCAGGAACGCAGTACACACCCTGGAACTCCGATGCCCATGAGGGTGTTTGATTCCCGACATCGGACGCCGCCAAGTGCGGCGAATTGCCGCAGGCTGCGGACCGGCACAGACCCGCAGCCGACCCCCGAGGAGGAAAACAGATGGCAGACCGCGATACGTTGGGCACCGGCGAACCGAACCGCAAGACGCCGGACCCGATGGCAAGCAGTGGAGCGAACACGGGAATGGGGAACGACCGTTCGCAAAACCGGGGTCCCTCCGACGACATCAACCGCATGGCCGGCGAGGCCGCCGATGCCGGCCGCGACACCCTTGGCGCCGCGCAGGGCCGCATCCGCTCGCTTCTGGAGACGCAGACGGACCGCGCCGCCGACCAGTTGGGCAGCGTCGCCAACGCGCTGCACAAGGCCGCGGAGCAGCTGAACGACGAGAACAACGGCACCGCCGCCCATTACGCCGGGCAGGCCGCCGACCGCGTCGAGCGGGTGGCCGACATGCTGCGCAACTCCACCGTGGACGACATGGTCGGTCAGGTGGAGCGCTTCGCGCGGCGTCAGCCGGAGGTCTTCGTCGGCGCGGCCTTCGCCGTGGGCTTCCTGTTCGCCCGCTTCGTCAAAAGCTCCGGAGAACGGCGATTTCGTGGCGCGTCGTCGTCGCATCTGACCGGCGGCTATGCCCGGCACGACCGCAGCCGTGGCGGTCATGACCAGGACCATCACGACTACCGTGACTTCGGCCTGCGTGGCGCCGACCGCGCCGGACAGGAGGCCCTGCGCACCGACCATGATCTCGCCGGCCATCGCCGGACAGGAACCGGCGGCATCGGCGGCGCGACCTCCTCGGAAAGCACCGGCGCGGTGCGCCCGAGGGCTGGCTTGTCGTCCGGCATCGCCTCCTCCGGCATGACGTCGGCGACGGCGATAACGTCGGCCGGCGGCGGGATCGGCCGCAACCAGGAGAGCCCGCGTCCGCTGAACACCGCCACCGCGGCGACCACCGCCGCCCGCACCCGTGACGCCGCCGAAATGGTCGCCGGCACCACGCCCAGCGCCACGCCCGGTTCCACACCCGGTTCCACACCCGGTTCCACACAGGGCAGCACCACCGAGTCCAAGCCGGTGTCCAGCAACAACCCGATCCAGGGGATCAAACCATGAGCGCTGCGGAGGACCGTTCCTACGATCCGCGGCAAGACCGTCCCATCGCCGGCCTGTTCGCCGATCTGGCGCGGGAGACCACCAACCTCGCCCGCACCGAGATCGAGCTGGCCAAGGCCGAGTTGACCGAGAAGGCCGGACAGGCGGCGGGCGGCGCGGCTTATGTCGTCGCCGGCGGACTGATCGCCTTCGCGGGCGTTCTGGTCCTGCTGGCCGCGGCGGTGCTGGCCCTGTCGAAGGTGATCGAGCCCTGGCTGGCCGCCGTCATCGTCGGGGCCGTCGTGCTGATCATCGGCGGCGTGCTGGCGATGATCGGCAAGAAGCGGCTCAGTCCGGAGAATCTCCAGCCGCAGCGCACCATCGAGACGCTGCGTGACGACAAGCGCTGGGCTCGCTCCCAGCTTGCCCGATGAGCGGCCCAATGAGCGAGGGGTCAAGGAACGGCGGTGAAAAGGGGCGCGAAACGCCCCGCGACTACGACGCGATGCAACGGGAGATCCGCGAACGCCAGGCCCGGATCGGCGACACGATCCAGGTCCTGAAGCGAAAGACCGCGCGGCTCGCTCCCCGTCACCTGATGGAGCAGACCATGAACCGGATGCACACCACCACCGGCGGCTACGGCGAACGCGCCCAGGACCGCTACTACGAGCCGATCCGCAACCAGTCCCACCAGCGGTCCCACTCGGTCGGCGAGACCATGCGCAGCAACCCGATTCCGCTCGCCATGATCGGCATCGGTCTGGGCTGGCTGGCCCTCACCGCCTCGGGCTACGACCGGCGCATCGCGCGCAGCGGCGCGATGCACAACGTCCGCGACCGCGCCGGCAGCGCCGCGCAGTACGCCCGCGACACCTTCTACAGCGCCGGCGGCACCGTGCGCGAGGCGGCCAGCCACGCCTACGAGCGCGCCAGCGATGCGGCGAGCCACGTCTACGAGCGGGCGAGCGACGCCGTGGACGAGGCCGGCGATCGCGTGCGCGGGCTGACCGATCAAGCCCGTGACCGGGCGCACGACATGCGCCGGGACATGAGCAGCCGCGTGGACAGCCACATCGGCAACCATGGCGGCAACCATGGTGGCGCCAGCCATTTCCGGGCATCGGACCGGCTGCACAGCGCGACCGGACGTTTCTGGGAGATGGTGGACGACCACCCGATGGTCGCCGGCATCATGGGCGTCGCGCTCGGCGCCGCTCTAGGCGCCAGCATCCCGTCCTCCCGCTATGAGGACCGCTGGGTCGGCGACTACGCCGACGAGGCGACCAGCCGCGCCAAGGAGATGGCCCTCGACGCCATGGACCGCGGCACCCGCGCCGCCCGCGCGGCGGTCGAGGCCGCGAAGGAAGAGGTCGGCGACGCGGTGAGCGCGGCCAGCGACGCGGCCCGGGAAGAGGCGCGCAAGCCGGGCTGATCCGGCTTCTCCCGTCGGCTCCCTTCGGGTTCCACGCTGACTGCACCGGCCCCGCGGCCTCAACCGCGGGGCCGGTTTTTCGTTGTCCGACCGCCCCGCATGGTTTCCCGTGGGTGGAGACCGCCCGCGACAGTTCGCCGCAGCGTGCACCGGGCGCAGGCCTGCCATCCTTATACCCGAGTGTTTTTCCCGGTTATCCCGCTCCGGTTCCGCTTGACAAAGGTCCTATGATGGCCACTTAATCAGGACCAATTTAGTCCTGTATCGGGGTGGTCATGATCCGGCTGAGCAAGCTGACCGACTACGCCATCGTCGTGATGAGCGAAATGGCGCGCCATGTGGGCACGGTTCACACCGTCTCCCATCTGGCGGAGCGCACGGGCGTGCCCTCCCCCACGGTCGCCAAGCTCATGAAGACGCTGACCCCGGCGGGCCTCACGACCTCGCACCGCGGCGCCGCCGGTGGTTATGCGCTCAGCCGCGCCGCCGATGCAATCTCTATCGCCGAGATCATCACGGCGCTCGACGGCCCGATCGCGCTGACCGCCTGTGTCGAGGGCGGCGACAGCCAGTGCGGCGTGCAGCGCCTGTGCCCGATGCGCGGCGGCTGGGAGAAGGTCAACAGCGCCATCCGCGGCGCGCTCGAACAGGTGACGCTGGCCGACATGATGGGACCGCCCGCCTGGGCGGAGGGCCCACCCGGTCCGCTCGACAAGATTGGAGCCGGCCCCAGCCCGGCACGGCGCGCCGCCGTCTGACGTTTCGGCGCCTTCATCGGACAACGCTTTCAGGGAACGAGAGACAAGCATGGCCGCCACGACCGAAACCGTCGAACAGGTCCGCGCCGTCACGGAGCAGAAGTACAAGTACGGCTTCACGACGGACATTGAATCGGATGTCGCACCCAAGGGCCTGAACGAGGACATCGTCCGCTTCATCTCCGCCAAGAAGGAGGAGCCGGAATGGCTTCTCGAATGGCGCCTGAAGGCGTTCCGCGTCTGGCAGGAAATGGAGGAGCCGCGCCACTGGGCGAAGCTGTCCTTCCCGCCGATCGACTATCAGGACGCGCACTACTACGCCGCGCCCAAGATGAAGGATCGCCCAAAGTCTCTGGACGAAGTCGATCCTGAACTGCTGAAGACCTACGAGAAGCTGGGCATCCCGCTGCGCGAGCAGGAGATCCTGGCCGGCGTCGAGGGGGCCGAGGGCAAGAGCCCGGCCATCGCCGTGGACGCCGTGTTCGACAGCGTGTCGGTCGCGACCACCTTCAAGGCCAAGCTGGAGGAGATGGGCATCATCTTCTGCGCGATCTCCGAGGCCGTGCACAAGTGTCCGGAGCTGGTCCAGAAGTATCTCGGCTCGGTCGTGCCCTACACCGACAATTTCTACGCGACGCTGAACTGCGCGGTCTTCACCGACGGCAGCTTCGTCTACATTCCGAAGGGCGTGCGCTGCCCGATGGAGCTGTCCACCTACTTCCGCATCAACCAGGCCAACACCGGCCAGTTCGAGCGGACGCTGATCATCGCCGACGAGGGCAGCTACGTCAGCTATCTGGAAGGCTGCACGGCGCCCCAGCGCGACGAGAACCAGCTGCACGCCGCAGTGGTCGAACTGGTCGCGCTGGATGACGCGCAGATCAAGTACTCCACGGTCCAGAACTGGTATCCGGGCAACGCGGAGGGCGTCGGCGGCATCTACAACTTCGTGACGAAGCGCGGCGCCTGCCGCGGCCGCAACTCCAAGATCTCCTGGACCCAGGTGGAGACCGGTTCCGCCATCACCTGGAAGTACCCGAGCTGCATCCTGCAGGGCGACAATTCGGTGGGCGAGTTCTATTCGGTCGCCATCACCAACAACTTCCAGCAGGCCGACACCGGCACCAAGATGATCCACATCGGCAAGAACACCCGTTCGACCATCGTGTCGAAGGGCATTTCCGCCGGACGGGCGCAGCAGACCTACCGCGGGCTGGTGAAAATCCTGCCGAAGGCGGAGGGTGCCCGCAACCACACCCAGTGCGACAGCCTGCTGATCGGCGACCAGTGCGGCGCCCACACGGTGCCCTACATCGAGAACCGCAACCGCACCGCCCGCGTCGAGCACGAAGCGACGACCGCCAAGATCAGCGAGGACCAGCTGTTCTACTGCCGCCAGCGCGGCCTGTCGGAAGAGGACGCCGTGTCGCTGATCGTCAACGGCTTCTGCAAGGAAGTGCTGAAGGAGCTGCCCATGGAGTTCGCCGTGGAAGCCCAGAAGCTCGTCGGCATCAGCCTCGAAGGCAGCGTCGGCTGACCGCCCACCGTATCGCGAAGGAAGAAGAAACGATGATCGAGATCAAGAACCTGCACGCCACGGTGGACGGCAAGGAAATCCTCAAGGGCATCGACCTGACGATCAACCCGGGTGAGGTGCACGCCATCATGGGGCCGAACGGCTCGGGCAAGAGCACGCTCAGCTACGTGCTGGCCGGCCGCGACGGCTATGAGATCACCGAGGGCTCGGTGAGCTTCTTCGGCAAGGACCTGCTGGAGATGGAGCCGGAGGAGCGCGCCGCCGCCGGCCTGTTCCTGGCCTTCCAGTACCCGGTCGAGATCCCCGGCGTCGCCAACACCACATTCCTGAAGTCCGCCCTGAACGCCATCCGCAAGCAGCGCGGCGAGCCGGAGCTGGACGCCATGCAGTTCCTGAAGCTGGTGCGCGAGAAAACCAAGGCGCTGAACATGACCGACGAGATGCTGAAGCGCGCGGTCAACGTCGGCTTCTCGGGCGGCGAGAAGAAGCGCAACGAGACGCTCCAGATGGCCGTCCTCCAGCCGAAGTTCGCCATCCTCGACGAGACCGACAGCGGCCTGGACATCGACGCGCTGAAGATCGTGGCCGAGGGCGTGAACGCGCTCCGCTCGCCGGAGCGGTCGATGCTGGTCATCACCCACTACCAGCGCCTGCTCGACTACATCGTGCCGGACCATGTCCATGTGCTGGCCTTCGGCAAGATCCAGCGCTCCGGCGGCAAGGAGCTGGCGCTGGAGCTGGAGAAGAACGGCTACGCCGAGTTCGGCGTGAACGAGGCGGCCTGACCATGGCGACGACAACCCTCACCAAGGCACCGCGGGGCTACGACCCGGCGGCGGCCAAGCCCTTCCTGGAGCAGTTCGACCGGGTCAAGGACGGCCTGCCCGGCACCGGCCTGTCCTGGCTGACCGACCTGCGCAGCCAGGGCCGTGACCGCTTCGCCGCGCTCGGCCTGCCGACCGTCAAGAACGAGTCCTGGCGCTACACCAATCTGCGCGCGCTCGACAAGCTGGCCTTCCAGCCGGCGGCCGTGACCGGCGAGGCCGTCCGCTTCGACGTGCTGCCGACCGTGCGCACGGAGGGCACGACCGGACCGCGGCTGGTCTTCGTCGATGGGCGCTTCCGGGCGGAGCTGTCCTCGACCGCCGGCCTGCCGGCGGGGGTCGAGCTTCTGAACCTCGCCGACGCCCTGACGCGCAAGCCCGATCTGGTGGCCGAGCATCTGGGCCGCATCGCCGCCCCGGACGATCAGCCGCTGGTCGCGCTGAACACCGCCTTCCTGGCGGATGGCCCGGTCCTGCATGTGCCGCGCGGCGTCACGGTGGACGAGACCATCGAGCTGGTCTTCGTCTCCGTCGGCTCCGAGGCGCAGCCGACCGCCTTTCACCCGCGCGGCCTGATCGTCGCGGAAGCGGACTCCCGCGCCGTGATCGTCGAGCATCACGTCGGCCTGGGCTCCTGCACCACCCTGTCGAACGGCGTGACCGAGGTCTTCGTCGGCGCGGGGGCGTCGGTCCACCACTACAAGGTCCAGCGCGAGCACGCGGAGTCCTTCCACCTGTCGCACACCGCGGCGAAGGTGGCCGGCAAGGGCGTCTACGACAACTTCATCCTGACCATCGGCGCCAAGCTGTCGCGCAACGAAGTGAACAGCGTCCTGGACGGCGAGGAAGGCGACACGCATGTCAGCGGCGCCTACATGGTGCGCGGCAGCCAGCACGTCGACACCACGACCTTCATCGACCACGCCAAGCCCTGCTGCACCAGCCGCGAGGTCTACAAGGGCGTGATCGACGATCAGGCCCGTGCCGTCTTCCAGGGCAAGATCATCGTCCGCCCCGACGCGCAGAAGACCGACGGCTACCAGCAGAACCGCGCGCTCCTGCTCTCCGACACCGCGGAGATCGACGCGAAGCCGGAACTGGAGATCTACGCCGACGACGTGAAGTGCAGCCACGGCGCCACGGTGGGCGAACTGGACGACGACCAGCTCTTCTACCTGCGCGCCCGCGGCATCGACAAGGATACGGCGCGCGGCCTGCTGATCGGCGCTTTCCTGTCCGAAGCGCTGGAGGAGATCGCTGAGGAGAGCGTCCGCGACGCCTTCCAGAGCTACGTCGCCAACTGGCAGAACGCGCGCTGAGGAGGGACCCGGATATGGACACCCAGATCACCCTCCCCACCTTCGATGTCGAGCGCGTCCGCGCCGACTTCCCCATTCTGTCGCGCACCGTGCACGAGCGGAAGGGCAAGCCCGGCAAGCCGCTCGTCTATCTGGACAGCGCCGCCTCCGCGCAGAAGCCGCGGCAGGTCATCGACGCCATGACCCGCTTCCTGGAGGAGGATTATTCCAACATCCACCGGGGCGTCCATTTCCTGTCGCAGACCGCGACCGACCAGTTCGAGGAGGCCCGCCGCAAGGTCGCCCGCTTCCTGAACGCCCCGTCGGAGCGCAACATCGTCTTCACCCGCAGCGCGACCGAGGCCGTCAACCTCGTCGCCCACAGCTATGGCCGGACCTTCCTTTCGGAAGGCGACGAGATCATCGTCTCGGTCATGGAGCACCACGCCAACATCGTGCCGTGGCAGCTCCTCCAGATGGACAGGGGCATCCGCATCCGCGTCGTCCCGGTGGACGAGCATGGCGTGCTGGACCTGAACGCCTTCGAGGACCTGCTGTCCGATCGCACGAAGCTGGTGGCGATGACCCACTGCTCCAACGTGCTGGGCACGGTGACTCCGGCCAAGATCATTGCCCGCATGGCGCACGAGCGCGGCGTGCCGGTGCTGTTCGACGGCAGCCAGGCCGCGGTGCACGGCGTGGTGGACGTACAGGACATCGACGCCGACTTCTACATCATGACCGGCCACAAGCTGTACGGCCCGACCGGGACCGGCGTGTTGTACGGAAAGTACGATCTGCTGAAGAAGATGCCCCCCTACCAGGGCGGCGGCGACATGATCGAGAGCGTCAGCTTCGAAGGCACCACCTTCAAGGCCCCGCCGGCCCGCTTCGAGGCCGGCACCCCGGCGATCACCGAGGTGATCGGTCTGGGCGTGGCGCTGGACTACATGGAGACGCTGGGCCGCGAGGCCATCGCGGCGCACGAGCACGACCTGCTCCAGTACGCCACGCAGCAGCTTTCCCAGATCGACGGCCTGCGCGTCTACGGCACCGCGCCGGGCAAGGGTCCGATCATCTCCTTCACGCTGGAGGGCGTGCACCCGCACGACCTCGGCACCATCGTGGACCAGTACGGCGTCGCCGTCCGCGTCGGCCGCCACTGCGCGGAGCCGCTGATGGACCGTTTCGGTGTCGGCGCCACGGCGCGGGCCAGCTTCGCCCTTTACAACACGCGGGCGGAAGCCGACGCTCTGGTCGAATCGGTGATCGCGGTGAAGGAGTTCTTCGGAGCATGATGGACGAACTGCGCGAGCTGTACCAGGAGGTGATCCTGGACCACGGCAAGAACCCCCGGAACTTCCGGCATCCCGACGATGCCAACCGGGAGGCCAAGGGGGAGAACCCCATGTGCGGCGACCGCTTCATGGTCTACCTGAAGCTGAAGGACGGGGTGGTCGAGGATGTGGCCTTTCAGGGCCGCGGCTGCGCCATCTCCACCGCCAGCGCGTCCATGATGACCGAGGTGGTCAAGGGCAAGACCGAGGCGGAGGCCAAGGCCCTGTTCGAGACCTTCCACGACCTCTGCACCAAGGACGACCACGACCACGGCGACCACGGCCCGGTGGACGAGGACGCCATGGAACGACTGATGGTGCTGTCCGGCGTCCGTCAGTTCCCGGTGCGCGTGAAATGCGCCACCCTCGCCTGGCACGCGATGAACGCGGCCATCGAAGGCGAGGACAAGGCGAGCAGCGAGTAAGTTGCAGGAAACGGTGAAACGCGATGCCCGATGACGCGATCTCCAAGGAAGCCGACGCCGCGGAGGCCAAGCCGATGAACCAGACCGAAGCGGACATGGCCGCGGCCAAGGCCGCCTACGATCCGCGCGCCGCGTTGAGCGAGGCGGTGATCTCGGCGCTGAAGAGCTGCTACGACCCGGAAATCCCCGTGGATATCTGGGAACTCGGGCTGATCTACCGCGTCGACATCGGCCCGAACAACGAGGTCGAGATCGACATGACCCTGACCAGCCCCATGTGCCCGGTGGCCGGCGAACTGCCGATGCAGGTTCAGCAGGCGGTTGAGTCCGTCGAGGACGTCACCACATGCAAGGTAGAGCTGGTTTGGGAACCGCCCTGGCGCCAGGACATGATGTCCGAGGTCGCGCGGGTCCAACTGGACATGTTTTAAGGAGGCGAAGATCCCCCATGGCTACGGCTTCTACGGCTTCTCTCCCCAAGGCCCTCTCCATCACCGACGCCGCCGCGGAGCGCGTGCGGATGCTGATAGCCAAGGCGACCGACGACTACATCGGCCTGCGCATCGGCGTGAAAGCGAAGGGCTGCTCCGGCCTCAGCTACGACGTGCAGTACGCCAAGGAAAAGATGAAGTTCGACGAGGTGGTGGAGGATAAGGGCGTCACCGTCCTGATTGACCCCGCCGCCGTGATGTTCCTGATCGGCAGCGAGATGGACTACGTCGACGACAAGTTCCAGACCGGCTTCGTCTTCAAGAACCCGAACGAGAAGGGCCGCTGCGGCTGCGGCGAGAGCTTCCACGTCTGAGGTTGCGGATCGCCGTTGAAAAAGCCCCTGTACTGTTTGGACAGGGGCTTTTTTTATTCGTCAGGCCAATGCATGGCGCCGTGAATGATGCGGAGAATGGCAACGGCATCGTCCGTTCCGTCTCCATCGATCAGATAGACGATGATGTAAGGCAGGCCAGGAACCACCAGTTCCCGCGTTCCTGGGACACGTCCGGTCCGCCCGATCCTGGGCGTGCCGCCGATGCGCTCAACAGCGTCCAGTACTTTGCGGCCAACGATCCCCGCTGCGCCAGGATTCCGCTGCTCGATCCACTCACAAATGCCAAGAAAGTCGTTCCGCGCCGGTTGTGTCCAGCGAGGTTGCTTCATCGAGCTTGGCCATAGCGGCGTTCGAAATCCGCGATGACATCGCTATGCTCGACCGTCTCGCCGGCCCGCCAAGCGGTGATGCCGTCCTGAACCGCCGCTGCAAACTGTTCTTCGGTGCGGACAAAGGCCTGCAACGCCTGTTCGATCAAAACATCCTTGGACCAGCCATGCTCGTCCGCAAGCCGTTGCAGGCTGGCGTTGAGGTCCTCGCTGATTTCGGCATTCACACGAACGGTTTTGCCCATCGTCCACCTCCACGCTCCATGATAGTCACGCTCCACATCGCCGACAAGCGCGGCACCGTTGTTTCCCGTTGGGGAACACCCCCTGTCCAACGGCACTCCGCGTCCCCACTCTCCATGCTAGAGTCCGTCTCCGCGACGCCGACACGGCCAAAACAAGGTTAGAGAAAAGCCCCATGGACAAAGGCACGCCCAAGGCCATCCGCCTGCAGGACTATCGCCCGCCCGCGCATCTGATCGACACGGTCGATCTGTTCTTCGACCTCGGCGAGGAGGTGACCACGGTCCGCGCGCAGCTCGGGCTGCGGCGCAACCCGGCGTGCGACGGCGCGGCGGCGCTGCCGCTGACGCTGGACGGGCAACGGCTGGAACTGATGTCCGTGGCGCTGAACGGGCAGCCGCTGGGCGATGCCGATTACACCGTCACGCCGGACCATCTGACCGTCCACAGTGTGCCGGAGACCTTCACGCTGGAAACCGTCGTCCGCATCAAGCCGCAGGAGAACACCGCGCTGGAAGGGCTCTACAAGTCCTCCGGCAACTTCTGCACCCAGTGCGAGGCGGAGGGCTTCCGCAAGATCACCTATTTCGCCGACCGGCCCGACGTGATGGCCCGCTACACCACCACGATCACCGCGGACAAGGCACGCTATCCGGTGCTGCTGTCCAACGGCAACCTCATGGAATCCGGCGACCTGCCCGACGGGCGCCACCGCGCGGTGTGGGAGGATCCCTTCCCCAAGCCCTGCTACCTGTTCGCCCTGGTCGCCGGCACCCTGGTGCACCAGGAGGACCGTTTCCGCACCGCGTCCGGCCGCGACGTCACCCTGCGCATCTATGTCGAACCGGGGAACGAGGACAAGGTCGACCACGCCATGCGCTCGCTCATCAAGTCGATGCGCTGGGACGAGGAGGTGTTCGGGCTGGAATACGACCTCGACATCTTCAACATCGTCGCGGTCGGCGACTTCAACATGGGGGCGATGGAGAACAAGTCCCTCAACGTCTTCAACACCAAATACATTCTGGCGAAGCCGGAGACCGCCACCGACCAGGACTTCCTGGGCATCGAGGCGGTGGTGGCGCACGAGTATTTCCACAACTGGACCGGCAACCGCGTCACCTGCCGCGACTGGTTCCAGCTGTCGCTGAAGGAAGGTCTGACCGTCTTCCGCGACCAGGAATTCTCCAGCGACATGAATTCGCGGGCTGTCAAGCGCATCGCCGACGTGCAGCGCCTGCGCACCGTGCAATTTCCCGAGGATTCCGGCGCCATGGCGCATCCGGTGCGCCCGGACAGCTATGTGGAGATCAACAACTTCTACACCCCCACGGTCTACGACAAGGGGTCGGAAGTCATCCGCATGTACCACACGCTGCTGGGGCCGCAGGGCTTCCGCAAGGGCATGGACCTGTATTTCCAGCGTCACGACGGGCAGGCGGTCACCTGCGACGACTTCGCGGCGGCGATGTCCGACGCCACCGGCGTGGACCTGACCCAGTTCAAGCGCTGGTACCGGCAGGCCGGCACGCCGGAACTGGACGTCACCGGCGCCTATGACGAGGCGGCCAAGACCTACCGGCTGACCGTCAAACAGACCGTGCCGCCCACCCCCGGGCAGCCGGTGAAGGAGCCGATGCACATCCCGCTGGTCATGGGGCTGCTCGGTCCGGACGGGGCGGACCTGCCGCTGCGATTGACGGGCGAGGCGGAACCCGCCGGCACCAGCCGCACCCTGCACATCACCGAGGCCGAGCAGACCTTCACGTTCGTCGACGTGCCGGCTCGCCCGGTTCCGTCGCTGCTGCGCGGCTTCTCCGCCCCGGTGAAGCTGCGGGCCGACCTGACGGACGGCGACCTGACCTTCCTGATGGCCAACGACAGCGACGCCTTCAACCGCTGGGAGGCCGGGCAGACGCTGGCGACCCGGCTGCTGCTCTCCCTCGTCGCCGACCGGCAGGCCGGGCGGGAGCTGGCGCTGCCCCGGAGCTTCATCGACGCGGTGGGCGCCGTCCTCAAGGACGCCGACCAGGACCCGGCCTTCGCCGCGCAGGCCCTGGTGCTGCCGACGGAGAGCTACCTCGGCACGCAGATGGAGGTGATCGACCCCGACGCCATCCACGCCGTGCGCGAGTTCGCCCGCCGCCGGCTGGCCGAAGCGCTGCGGCCGGGCTGGCTCGACACGCACCGCCGCAACGCGGGCAACGAGCCCTTCTCGGTGGACGCCGCCGCCATCGGGCGTCGGGCGCTGAAGAATCTCTGCCTCGCCTACCTGATGGCGCTGGAGGACGAGGAGGCGCTCGGCCTCTGCCTCGGCCAGTATCATGGCGCCCAGGCGATGACCGATGTGATGGCGGCGCTCCAGTTCCTCAGCAATTCCAACGCGCCGGAGCGGGACGAGGCCATCGCCAGCTTCTACGAGCGCTGGAAGGGCGAGGCACTGGTTGTCGATAAGTGGTTCGGCGTGCAGGCGACCTCGCACCGGCCCGACGCCCTGGAGCGGGTGACGGCGCTCCTCGCCCATCCCGCCTTCGAGATCCGCAATCCGAACAAGGTCTACGCCCTGATCGGCGGCTTCGCGGGCGGCAACCCGGTGCGCTTCCACGACACCAGCGGGGCGGGCTATCGCTTCCTCGCCGATCAGGTTCTTCGGCTCGACCCGATGAATCCGCAGGTGGCAGCGCGCATGGTCGGTCCTTTCTCGCGCCTGCGCCGCTACGACGCGACGCGACGCGCCCTGATGAAGGCCGAACTGGAGCGCATCGTCGCCACGCCGGGCCTGTCGCCGGACGTCTTCGAGGTGGCGAGCAAGAGCCTGGAGGCGGCCGGCTGATTGGAAGAGGCCTGATGAAAAAGGAAAGGGCCGGAGGGTTTCCCCTCCGGCCCAACCGTACCCCCGCGCCGAAACGCGGGCGTCTTTACTTCTGCTCGGCCAGGAAGGCGACCAGATCGTCCACCTTGCCGGCGTCCTTGATACCGGCGAAGGCCATCGTGCCACCCGGAACGACTTCCTTCGGGGCGGTGATGTAGGCCTTCAGGTTGTCCGGGGTCCAGGTCAGACCACCGGCGGCCTTCTCCTGCATCGGCTTGGAGTACTTGAAGCCGTCGATCGAGGCGGCCGGGCGGCCAACGACGCCGAACAGCGACGGGCCGACCTTGTTCTTGCCCTGCTCGGCGGTATGGCAGGCCATGCACTGCTTGAAGACGTCCTTACCGGCGGCGGCATCAGCGGCCTGCGCGGCGCCCGCGCCCATGGCAATGCCGGCGATCAGAGCGGCGCCCAGGATATGCTTGTTCATTGGTCAGATTCCCCCTTCCGGATGAAGCCGGCGTTCGGATGCCGGCAGGTTCGGGCGCAGCATACACATTCTGTGGTTAAGGCCAACCCCCCAACGTGTCGCGCCCACAGCACAAACACCAAATACGGGTTATTTCATCCAGGCGAGAAGAAGGACAAGAACGGCCACCACGACCAGCGCCGCCCAGGGCACATAGAAGCCGCCGCGCCCCCGGGCGGCGGGAAGCGGAATGGGGATTTCCGGCGCGGGCGCCGCGACGGCGGGCGTCACCGGTTGTGGAGCGGCAGCGCTCCTGGCAGCACTCTGGGCAGTGGGCCTCGCAACGGCGTCGGAGACCGGTGCGGCGGCCATCTCGGGGGCTGGTCCGGCAACCGGTTCGGAAACCGCTTCCGGCTGCGGTCCGCCGACCACCGCCGTGAAGCGGTTGAAGAAATCGTCGGCCATCTTGCGCGCCGTGGCGTCCACCAGGCGTGAACCGATCTGCGCGAGCTTGCCGCCAACCGTGGCGTGGGCGGTGTAGGACAGCACCGTCGCCGCCTCGCCGTCCGGTTCCAGCGAGACCTTGGCGCCGCCCTTGCCGAAGCCGGCGGCCCCGCCGGAGCCTTCGCCGGTGATGGTGTAGCCGTTGGGCGGATCGAGGTCCGACAGCGTCACCTTGCCGGAGAACTTGGCGCTGACCGGTCCCACCTTGGCGACCACTTTCGCGGTGAATTCCGTGTCGGAGGTCTTCTGCACCTCCTCGCAGCCGGGAATGCACTGGCGCAGAATGTCCGGGTCGTTCAGCGCCGCCCACACCTTGTCCCGCGGGGCCGTGATGCGCTGGCTGCCGCTCATGTCCATGACGTGGTCCTCCCCTGCTTTTTTTTCACAGCCAAGCCATAGCCGGACGATACGGCAAGGCCGCAACCGGCGACAGTCCCCCTTTCAGCCAGGACGGGACGGTTCACCGCGGGGCGGGCGGCACACAGTTCTGGACGATCGGCGTGCAGGCGGACAGCGAGGCGTTGCCCGGGTAGGACACCTGCTCCACCACCCCGCCCGGCCCCAGGACGAAGGTGGCCTCGCACATGCCGGGAGACGAAGAACCGAGAGGGAGCCCGAATCCCAACCCGACACCGACGCCGCTGGAACCGCCGCCTCCGAAACCGCCGACGCCGATGCTGCTGCCGCCGAGCGGACTGATCGCCACGCCGGGGTCGGAGACGTAGGTGTAGTATTCCCGTCCGCCGGCCTGGGCCTGCCGCGCCGGAACCCCGGCGCAGGCGAGCAGCCTCTCCTTCGGCATGCCCACCAGTTCGGTCTGGGCGCGCCGGGCGATCTGCGGGTCCGGCCCGGTGGCGCAGGACGCCAGAAGCGCCCCGGCCATGCCCAGAAGCGCCACCGTCCCACCATGCCGAAGCGTCATGACCCTACCCTCCCCTGCAGCATCGCACGACTGGCACAACCCCGCCCACCGCTTGCGGTTCCCGGAGAAAGCCGGCTACCTAAACCGGAGCGTGCTTACTGCCGGTCCGGCCATCACCCGGCGCCGATCCCCGGGGCCGAATGGCTGGTTTCGGATGTGAGGACGCTTTGACGGTTGATGGAACGGAGGATCGTGGTATGACTGACAATGGTATGGTTTCGACTAGCGACGGTTCTGCGATGACCACGGTCTACCTTGCGCTCGGCAGCAATCTCGGCGACCGCGCCGCCAATCTGGCGGCCGCGCAGCAACGGCTCGCCCCGCAGGTCCGCATCACGCTGACGTCGCCCGTCTACGAAACCGCACCGATGTACGTGACCGACCAGCCGGCCTTCCTGAACATGGTGCTGCGCGCTCAGACGGCGCTCGGCCCGTGGGAGCTTCTCCGCCACCTCAAGGCTGTCGAGGCGGAGATGGGCCGTGATCTGGACGGCGGCCTTCGCTTCGGGCCGCGCCCCATCGACATCGACATCCTGTTCTACGGCGAGTTGGTGATGTATGCGCCGGAGCTGGAGATCCCCCATCCCCGCATCGCGGAGCGCGCCTTCGTCCTGGCCCCGCTGGCCGACATCGCCGGCGGCCTCCAGCACCCGGCCATCGCGCGCAGCGTCGACGATCTTCTGGCCACCGTGCCGGGCCGCGACACGGTGGTCCGCACCGGCACGGAGCTTCCGGTAACGGTCTGACCTTGCCGAAAGGACGGGCGCCTGCGCTATAGTGGGCGCGGCGCAGCGACGAGGCGGCCGCCACCCGCCAGGAGATGTCTTTTTTGCCCAACGATCCCGTTTCCCGACCCCTCGGCGCCGATGTTTGCGGCGCGGCGGCGACCTACACCATCCTGCTGCGCGACTTCACCGCCTCAGTGTCGATCGCCGGACGGCCCGGGCGGCCCACCGTCCATATCAGCCTGGAGTTGAAGGTCAGCCACCCCGGCCTGAGCTTCCCCGACGACATCACCGCCGTCATGTCCTACGAGGACATCGTGGAGGATCTGCGCCGCCTGTGCGCGCAGGAAGCCGTGCCCGGCCCCGACTATCTGGCCGATCAGGCCGCCGCCCTGTGCCTGGCCCACCCGAAGGTGCGCCAGGTGCGCGTCGACGTGGAACTGCCATCCCTGCTTCCCGACACCGCCGGGGCCGGAGTGACGATCACGCGGAACCGCGACGCGGACAACTGACCCCGACAGCACTCTCCCTTCGCGGTACCTCCCATGCCGGTATAGGCATCCTTGCGATGTTCAGGCATGAACACTCAGCGCTTTCTTACCCTTGCATAGACCGAGACAGTTTATTTCGCGATGCAGCATCATTGCGAAATACCGTATCTTCCGTAAAATAGAATCGACGCCGCCTCAAGGCCGGCCGGAATGCACAGGGAGGGTAACATGGACCATTTGACGGCTCCGACCCTGTCGGAAATCCTGGACGAGCCCATCATCGTCGCCCTGATGAAACGGGATGGGATGACCGCCGAGACGCTCCGGCAACTTCTCGATCAGGTCGGGCGGAACTTGCGCGACCGCGAGGAGCAGCTGGCCGCCTGAACGGCGAAATCCGGCACGGCGAAACCCGGCAGCCCGAGCGAATCCAGCTCATGCATCTGCCGGACCGGCGGCGCGTCCGACCGAGGCGGACCGGCTCGGATGCCGAGGTGCACCCGGTGAAGGGCGCTCAGCGGACGGAGACGATGCGGAAGGGACGCTGCACACCGTCATGCTCGGTGATGGAGATGTATTCACCCTCCACCAGCGTGTGACGGTCGAAGCGGAAAATCGGTTCGTCGTCGTCGCTGTCGTCGGCGTCGTAATCGAACAGCCAGCCCTTGCCCCGATGGACCAGATGGCCGGTCTGCTCGTCCTCCCCGCGCCAGAAACGGCGGACCGTGCACACAGCCTTCCGATCGCACCATTCCTCAAGGTCAAGATGACCGTCCGACGTCAGCGGGGCGGTGAATTCATAGCCGTGCTCCGCGCTGCCTTCCGGATGGTCGGTGGTGCGGGCCAGTTCGAGGCGGATTGTCTTCAAGGGCACGGGCGTCGTCCTTTGTGCTGGCAGCGGAACGAGACTGCGCGTCGCAGGCGGACGACGGTTGGGGGAGCGCGATCGACGCGCTCCCCACCGCCCCCCCGACGCGAACTCGCCGATGCCAACCGAAAAGGGGGGCGGTTGTTCCGCACCTCCCCACACCCGGCCCTGCACCCAGCTCGCCGTCATGGCGCAGGCGGGGTGCAGGCGGGGCGTTTCCTTCCTGTCACCGGCTCGTGCCGCCCGGCTAAAGGGCCGGGTGCTGCTGCACGAAGCTGTCCAGGACCACCGTCAACTGACGGGCATGGACGGTCTGCCCATGGCTGCGGGCCCGGTCGATGTCCTCGCGGATGATGCGGGCGATCCGGCGGATGCCCTCGGCGTCGTGGGCAAGGCAGCAACCCAGCTCCACCGCCAGGATTTCCGGCAGATGCTCATGTTCCGCGATGGCGTCGATTTCCGCTTCGGTCAGATCGCTGAGCGCGATGCAATCGTCGATCGTCAACATGGCGCGTTCCCTTCCCGATTGCCGGGCCTTGCCCGGACCGGAGTCCGGGTGGCCCTTGTGGTTGAAAACCATCGGCGTGGAGGGCGCCCACCATTGCGGCGCCGCGCGTCGGATCGGAAAAGCCCGGCCTTTTAAAAGAGAGGCCCTTGGATCAGTGGGCCATCAGCACGGGCAGGCCGGCGTGATTCAGCACATAGCGGGTCACGCCACCCAGGATCATTTCCCGCATCCGGCTGTGTCCGTAGCCCCCCATCACGAGGAGGTCGGACCCAAGTTCCGTGGCCTTGTTGATGATGGCTTGGCCGACGGGTTCCGATCCCGGCTTCAATATGGTTACCTGAACGTTAACGCCGTGCCAAGCGAGATAGTGGGCGATGCGACGACCTGCCGCAGCCTGGGTGTGCGAGGTCTCGGCGGTCAGGACGTGGACGGTGTCCGCGCCGGTCAGGAAGGGCATCGCCCCGGCCAGGGCGCGCACCGATTCGGGGCTGCCGTTCCAGGCGAGCGCCACCGTGCGCCCGATCTCGTCCGGCAGGGTGGCGGGCGCCAGCAGCAGCGGACGGGCCGCCCCCAGCAGGGCGCTTTCCACCGTGGCGTAGGCCTGGGTGTTGCTGTCGAGCGTGGTGTGGGCGAAGACCAGCAGATCGGCCAGCCGCCCCTCGCGCGGCACCACCTCCTCGACGCGTCCGGTTTCCTCGCGCCACTGGGCGGTCGGCGCCTCGACGCCGGTGGGGATGTCGCGCAGTTCGATGTCCGCAGCGCGAATCACATCGTCGAAGGTCCGGCGGGCGGTGTGGAGGTGGGTCTTCGACTCCCCTTCGGCGGCGCGCATGATCTCTTCGACCATCGCGCCGGACATGCCCTCGCCCAGCATGGGCACGGCGTCGCGCGGGTCCAGCGACACGAACAGGGCGTCGACATGGGCGTCGAATTCGCGCGCGATCTTCAGCGCGGCGTTCAGCGCCACCGTGTCGCCGTCGAGTCCGGCCAGCGGCACAAGGATCGTCTTGAGTGACATGATCTCCCCCCGGGCCGTTTCCGCCGGCCCATCTTCTGGACGGTGCCTGTCGGAACGGCGGCTGGATGCACCGTTTCCAGCGCCGCGCCGCCCGTAGTCTAGACCATGGGGAACCGGCGGCGCCCGTTCCACCTGGAATTACACCAGTCGCTCCAGCACGGCCGCAAGCGTTTCCCCCGCATCCCTGCCAGCATTCGTGCGCAGCCATTCAAGCGGGCCCAGATCATAGACAGTCTGCCGCTCGGCCACCTCCGCCGTGGCGTCGGAGGCGTCGCCGCGGCGGCCGGCGATGCGGGCGATCCGCGTGTCCAAGGGGGCGTCCAGCCAGATCCCGTCGAATCGCACGCCGGCCTCCGCCGAGAGAGCGGCCGCGGCGGCCCGCTCCTCCGGACGGGCATGGACGGCGTCCAGCACCACGGCGTGTCCAGCCGCCAGCGCCGTCCGCGCCCGCTCCAGAAGCCCGGCATAGACCCGCTCGGTCACCGCCGGCGTGTAGGCCTCGGCGGGGAGCCGCTCCGTCTCCCCGATCCCGAACAGCCGCTTGCGCAGCGCGTCGGAGCGCAGGACCACGGCCCCCGGCGAGGCGCCCAGCGACGGCGCCAGAGCACGGGCCAGCCGCGTCTTGCCGCTGCCGGACAGGCCGCCGATGGCGACCAGCCGCGGCGGCGGCGGTTCCAGCGCCGCCACGGCGTGTTCCAGATAGGCTGCCGCCTCCCGTTCCAACCGCCGCGCCGCGTCCTCGTCGGGGCGGAGCGCCGCCGTGCTGGCGGCGACCTTGGCACGGATGGCCGCCCGCGCCGACAGGAACAGGGGCAGCAGCGCCAGGGCGCCGTAATCCTCAGCCGCGTCCAGGCTGCGGTTGAGGAAGGCGTTGCCAAGCGGACGAAGGCCCCGCCGCTCCAGATCCATCAGCAGAAAAGCGAGGTCGTAGGCGACGTCGATGACCGCCAGCCGCTCGTCGAATTCGATGCCATCGAACAGCACCGGCTTTCCATCCAGCAGCACGATGTTCCGCAGATGCAGGTCGCCGTGGCAATGCCGGACGAAGCCGCCGCGCCGCCGCTCCTCCAGCAGCGGGGCCAGACGGTCCAGCGCCTCCGCCGACCGCTTGCCCAGCCGCTCCACACGCGCCGGCGGAAACAGGGACGATCCGGCGCGCAGTTCAGCGATGCTGCCCTCCACCACCTCCCGCATCGCCACCGCCCCGCCACTGTCCGGACGCGGCTCAGCGGCGGCGTGGAAGGCGGTCACGGCGTCGGCGAGGTCGCGAATCAGCGCGTCGTCGAGACCCCCACGCTCCGCCATGCGGTCCAGCAGGGCGTCCTGCGGAAAGCGGCGCATCACGACCAGCCAATCCAGCGCCGTTCCACCCTTCACTTCCTCGCCACCGAAAGCGAGACTTCCGTCCGACCGTCGCACCACCGAGTCCAGTCCGAGATAGAGCGACGGCGCGGTGCGCCGGTTCAGGCGCAACTCCTCCACACACGCCATGCGCCGCCGCTCGACCGTCGAATAATCGAGATAGGGATAGCGGACCGCGCGCTTCAGCTTGTAGGCGCGGTCTCCGGCCAGGAAGACGATGGCGGCGTGGGTTTCGACACGCTGCACCGCCGCCCCGCCATGGCTCGCCGGATCGGCGAGAAAGGCGGCCGCCATCGGAATCGAACCCGGCGTCGGGCCCGGCGCCGGGTCCTGCTTCGGATCGGAAGCGGCGTGCTGCATGGCGAAAGTCTAGCACGCTCCGGGCGTCCCCGATGAGCCCCGCAAACCGCCTAGGCCTCCGCAAACAGGGCAGCCCTTCCACCATTGACGCGGAGGGCAGCACGCACGACATCTGGGAGTAGCCCCGTTACGCGCTTGCGCGGAGGTGCGGCGCGACGCGTAATGCCACAACCGCGCCGTGATCGGGCGCGGTAGACTGGAGCAGCCGGAGTAGGACCGTCAACGATCGATCGGGAGCAGGCCGCCGTGCGTCATGGGACCTCGTGCCTCTGTCTGGTGGTTGCCGCGGCGGGCCTCATGCTCTCCGGATCCGCTGGCGCGCAGACCCTGTCGATGCCCGAAGACCGCATCGGCAACTGGAAGATCGGCGGCCTCGCCTACAGCGTCGGGGAAGCACCGGACACCAAGGTGTCCGACCTGCACAACAAGATCCGCATCGGCTCCTCCCTCCTGCCCAAGCTCGACGGATACGCGGAGGTGCGCCCCTGGGTGTCGCTCGGCCCCAGCGCGCCGGACGGCAGCCTGTACGGCATGGGCGGCATCCTGATCGACGTTCCGCTGGGAGGGTCCTCCTTCGTCTTCACGCCCAGCGTCGGAGCCGGAACCCTGCCGGTCACCCCACGCGACTCCGCGGCGACGGGCAGCGTGGTCGAATTCCGCTCCCAGCTCGAACTCGGCTACCAGTTCGAGAACAAGGCCCGCTTCAGCCTGGGCTACAGCCGCATCGACACCAGTGGACCAAACGCGGACGCCGCGGCGCCGGCCAACAACGTCTTCGGACTCTACTACCGCATGCCGTTCGGGGCGTTCACCGGACGCTGACAGCCCGCCGCTTGTTTTGCAGCGCAACATGACCATCCGCGAATCACTTGACGTTTGTTTTGACGCGGAGGCTGCGCAAAGGGGTTGGCAATACTCGCCTTAACCACTTGTTAATGACGGCTGGTTCTATTGACCTCGGGGACCAACGCCGGGGATTCGATCATGGCCAAGCGCAAGACCGCCACCGCAAAGACCGTCGAAGCCGCTCCGTCGCTTGAAGCGGCCGAGGCGCTCGCCACCGACACCGGGGCGGAAATCGTCCTGAACACCAATTTCGCGGCCATCGAGCAGGACGCGGTCGCGCTGCTGCACGCCGCCAGCCTGCTGGTCGAAGCCGACACGCCGGAAAAGGCGAGCCAGGCGCTGGACCACAATCTGCGCCTCTGGGTCGCCATCAAGACGGTGCTCCAGAACGAAGAGAACACCCTGGAGTCCGAGGTCAAGGCGAACCTGCGCAACCTCGCGCAGTACGTCACCGTCACCACCATGGAAGCGACCCGGGGCTCGATCGAGGCGAGCAAGATGGTCTCGCTGTCGCGCATCAACATGCACATCGCGGAAGGCCTGCTGCACGGCCAGAAGAACCGCATGGTGCAGGAGCGCGCCTATGAGATCTGGGAGCGCGAAGGCCGTCCGAACGGGCGCGAGATGGACCATTGGCTGCTAGCCGAAGCCGAAATCGCCGACCTGCTGAACAACCGCTGACAACACGCCGCGGCCGGAACGGCATGACGCCGCAATCCGGCCATTCCGTCAGGACATGACCACCCGCGTCGCGGCAACGTGACGCGGGTGGTTGCGCTTGATAGCATCCGGGGGTGACCGCGCCTCCCCTCTCCCCCGCCCCCGCCCGTCCCGCGACGCCCCGCCACATCCGCGTGGAGAACATACCGCTCGGCATCGTCATGATGCTGGCATCGGTGCTGCTGTTCTCCGTGATGAACGTGCTGGTGAAGCTGCTCTCGGAGACGTACCCCGTCATCGAGGTGACCTTCTTCCGCAACGCCATGGCGTTGATCCCGGTGGCGGTGGTCATCTCGCTGCAGGGCGGGTGGATCAGCAACCTGCGCACCGAGCGGCCGATGGGTCATGTCTGGCGCTCGGTCGTCGGGCTGACCGCCATGTCGCTGACCTTCTGGTCGTTCAATCTGTTGCCGCTGGGAGACGCGGTGGCGCTGAACTTCTCGGCCCCGCTCTTCCTCACCGCCCTGTCGGTGCCGCTGCTCGGCGAAAAGGTTGGCATTTACCGGTGGAGCGCGGTGCTGGTCGGCTTCGTCGGTGTCCTCATCATGGTCCAGCCGTCCGGCGAGATGTTGACCCATCTGGGGGCGCTGGTCGCGCTCGGTGCCGCCTTCTTCCAATCCTTCGCGATGGTGGCGATCCGCCAGCTCAGCAAGTCCGAGCGCGCCAACACCATCGTCTTCTACTTCACGGCGATCACCACCCTGATCCTGGCGCTGGTCATGCCCTTCGTGTGGGTCACCCCGCGCAGCCTGACCGATTTCGCCCTGCTGTCGGCCACCGGCGTCCTGGGCGGCGGCGCCCAGCTTTTCCTGACGCGGGCCTATTCGCTGGCCCCGGCGGCCGTGGTGGCGCCCTTCAACTACGCCGCGCTGTTGTGGGCCGTCCTGTTCGGCTGGCTGCTGTGGAACGAGATGCCGACCCTGCACATGGTGTCGGGGGCCGCCGTGGTGGCGGTGAGCGGCCTCTACATCCTGCACCGTGAGACGCGACGCCGCCTTCCCCCCAGCCCGCCCGCGATGGGTGGCGGCGGCGACTGATCGCCGAAGCCCGTTCGCCTCGTTCGGCCAACCCCATTCCGCCGGCCTTATTCCGCCGGTTGCAGGGAGCGTTCCATGGCTCCGGCGAGCTGGCGCGGGGTCACCGGCTTGTGCATCAGGCCGAAGCCGTGACGCACGGCGTCGCGCTGGCATTCCGGACCGGTTTCCCCGGTCACGATGATCGCCGGGATCTCGGCGTCGAACAGGTTGCGGATGCCGAGGATGGCATCGGTGCCGACCTTGCCTTCGCGCAGGCGGTAATCGGCGATGATGATGTCGGGCTTGCGACTGACCGAGCGCAGCTTGTCCACCGCCTGTTCCCCCGATCCGGCGATCAGGACCTCGTACCCCCATTCGCGCAGGATGGCCTGAAGGCCAAGCAGCACGATGGCGTCGTCGTCGATGACCATCGCCAACCGCTCCTCCCCGCCGCCCGGCGCCATGGGGGCATGCCCCGCCGACGCGAGGTCCACGGGCTTTGGAATCTCGCCCAACGGCACCTCGATGGCGAAGACCGACCCCACGCCGGGCGTGGAGCGGACGGTCACCGGATGGTCCAGAAGCTGCCCGATGCGCTGCACGATGGCGAGGCCCAGCCCAAGCCCCTGGCTGCGGTCGCGTTCCGGGTTGCCGACCTGATGGAACTCCTCGAAGATGCGGGGCAGTTGTTCGCCTGAGATGCCGATGCCGGTGTCGGCGACGGTGATCCGCATGCGCCCGTCCACGACCGCGCAGGTGATGGCGATGCTGCCCTGCTCCGTGTAGCGGATGGCGTTCTCCACGAGATTGCGGATCATCCGGCCCAGCAGCACCCGGTCGGAGCGGATGTTCAGCGGACACCCCTCCATCGTCCAGTCGAGCCCCTTGCCACGGGCCACCGGGGCATAGCCCGCCGCGATGTGGTCGAGCAGCAGCGCCACCGGAAAATCCTCCAATGTCGGCTTGACCACCCCGGCGTCCAGGCGCGACACGTCGAGCAGGCTGTCCAGCAATCCCTTCAGCGCGTCCAGACCGCTCTCCAGCAGGCGCAGCGCCTTCATCCCCTTCTCCCCCTGGACGTGGCCATGCAGCGCCCCGGAGAATAGGAACAACGACTGCATCGGCTGGCGCAGGTCGTGGCTGGCCGAAGCGAGGAACTTGGACTTGGACAGGGCTGCCCGTTCCGCCTCCTCCTTGGCGCGGCGCAGGGCGTCCTCGGCCTCCAGCCGGTCGGTCACGTCGGTGTTCGTGCCGAACCACAGAACGACGGCACCGTCGGAATCGTGGACGGGCAGCGCCCGCGACAGGAACCAGCGGAAGGCACCGTCCCGCCCGGCCATGGGGAAGGTGTCCTCCCACGGTTTCCCCGTCCGAAGGGACCGCTGAAGACTGGCGGTGACGCGCTCGGCGTGGTCGGCGGGAAGGATTCCGTCCCACAGAGGACCGGAAGCGGCGTCCGCGCCCTCGACGACGCCCGTATAGTCATACCATCTTTGATTGTACCAAAAGATCCGCCCATCCGGACGGGCCATCCAGGCGAGCTGCGGGATGGAGTCCGCCAGCGTGCGGAAGCGCAGCCCGACCTCCTCCGCCTCCTCCTTCGCCGCCTGCATGGCATCGCGCGCCTCGAAGATGTCGGTGATGTCGGTGGAGGTGCCGAACCAGCGCTCTTCCCCGGTTTCCGGGTCGGTGATCGGCAGGGCACGCTGCTTGAACCAGTGGTAGCTGCCGGCGGCGCTGCGGATACGCGCCTCGGTGTCGAAGATCGTCCGCGCTTCGACCGCCTGTATCCAGATCGTGAGAAGGCGCTGTCGATCGTCGGGATGAACAGATTCGGACCAGCCGAAATCCCGTGCCTCCTCCGCCCGCTGGCCGGTGTAGGACAGCCATTGCTGGCTGAGGAAATCGCAACTGCCGTCCGCCCGGCAGGTCCAGACCATCTGCGGCAGCGCTTCCAGAAGCGTGCGGTAGCGGTGTTCGCTGGCGCGCAGGGCGGCCTCCGCCGCGCGGTGGGCGGACACATCGCGGAAGTAGATGGACAGGCCGCCGCCCGCCTGCGGATAGACGTTGAACATCGTCCAGCGCTGGAAGATGCCGGACAACGCCTCGAACTCCCGCGGCTGCTGGTCGGCCATGGCGGCCTCGAAGGTGCGGATGACGGTGTTGCCGGCCACTTCGGGAAACAGATCCAGCAGGCAGCTGCCGACGAGATCCGCGCGCGGGCGCTCGAACATCTCCTGGGCGCGCTTGTTCACATAGGTGATCCGCCAATCGCGGTCGATGGCGTAGAAAGCGTCGCCGATGCTCTCCAGGATCTGGTTCGCCTGTTCCACCGCGCGTTCCAGCGCCCGCTCGGCGAGAAGGCGCTTGCTGATGTCCTGGAAATAGATGGCCAACCCGGCGGACGACGGGAAAACCCGCAGGAAGAGCCAGACGCCGAGCGGGGCGAAGTAAGCCTCGAACTCGTCGGGATGGCGGTCCCTCATGGCGATGTGCAGGCGGTCCCACAGCACCGTCCCCATGGCGTCGGGAAAGGCCTCCCACAGCCGCTGTCCGGTCAGGTCGCTGCTGCCGGCCATCAGGCCGCGCGCGCGTCCGTTCATGTAGACGATGCGCCAGGACCGGTCGACCTCGTAGACGCCGTCCGTCGTGCTTTCCAGAATGGCGTGGGATCGCCGGTCGGCCTCCGCCGCGGCTTCGGCCACCCGCGCGCGCCGCTCGGCCGCGGCGCGCCGGTCGTGGGAACGCACAAGCGCCCAGGCGACCAGCGCCGCCACCGCCAGCGCGCCCAGACCGCCGCCGGCGATCGTGTAGACCGTGCGCCGCGCCGCCGCCTGGATCGGCTCGGCCGGCGTGCCGAGGGCCAGGAGCCAGCCCGGCGCCGCCACGGAACCGGCCTTCGCCGACAGCACCTCCTGCCCTTGCTGGGTGCGGGACAGAAAGAACTCGTCGCCGGTCTTCAGCGCATGGGCGAGGGATTCGTGCGCCTGCCTCCCGACCACCGGGTCGAAGGCCGTTTCGGACCTCGACCGGGCGACGAACCGCCCGTCACGGTCGAGGAGCGCGACGATCCAGTTCGGCGTCGCCACCTGATCGATCAGGACCTGACGGAGGGACCAGGCCCGCACGTAGGCGGTCAGGACCAACCGCACCTCGCCCACGCCCCAAACCGGCACGCTGACGGCGAAGACCGGCTCCACCTTGCCGGTCGGGTCGGTTATGACGCCGCTGATCCAGACCTCCCCCGACCGGAACACACGGTCCGTCTGGACGGATCGGGCCGCAGGATCGATGGCGGCGGCTTCCGGCTCCTGCGGCCGGTGGAGCAGGTTGACGTCACCGTGGCGGTCGCGAACCTCCAGGGCGATCCAATCCGGACGCTGGCGCAGCGCACGTTCCGCCCGCTCCATCCAAACCGCGCGGTCGCCGATGTCGAGCGAACGGGCCGAGGACATGATTTCGAGCGCGCTGCGCGTCATAAGGACGCGCCCATCCACGGTCCGCACCGCCGCGTCGGTGGCATGGCGGATCAGTTCCTCGACCGACCGCTCCTGTTGACGGTCGACCAGCATGATCGCTGCCACCGCGAAGGCGACGAGTGGAAGAAGCGCCAGCAGGGCCACAAAGGGGAGACGAAGGCGCATACCCGATTTTCACAGACCGTTGACGCCGCCCACTATAGACAGACACTCAAGCGACTCCCACAAAATCCGCCCATCTATCACTATTTTCAGCAGGGACCGCGTGAAGTTCTTGGTGTTCTCAAATGAAAGTTGGGTGCGCCACAGAAAGTGGTAGTGTGCAGCGCACAGGGCCGCAAGGTGACACAGCCCTGAAGTGTCGATGTCCAAATATCGATGGCGGGCCTGCGGGAATTCGATTTGCCGCGGAGACAGACGGGCGGCACATTGGTCGAATGCCTGAATCCATGCCCCATTCCGCTTCCGCCGGTCGGAGCGGCGACATCCGCTTCGGCGAGTTCGTCGCGCTCATGGCCCTCTTGATGGCGCTGACGGCGCTGTCCATCGACATCATGCTCGTTGCCTTGCCGGACATCGCCGGTTCCTTCGGGGTGGTGCGGGAGAACGACCGGCAGCTCGTCATCACCGCCTATATGCTGGGTTTCGCGATCGGGCAGCCTTTCCACGGGCCGCTGTCCGACCGGTTCGGGCGCAAGCCGGTGCTGGCCGCCGGTCTGGTGATCTTCGCCATCGGGTCGCTGGGCGCGGTCTTCGCCCCCAGCTTCACCGCGCTGCTGGCCGCCCGCGCGTTGCAGGGCTTCGGCGCCGCCGCCCCGCGAGTCGTCGCCATCGCCATCGTGCGCGACCGCTTCGTCGGGCGCGACATGGCGCGGGTGATGTCCTTCGTGATGATGATCTTCATCATCGTGCCGATCATCGCCCCGGCCCTGGGCGAGGGAATCCTGCGCCTCGGCACTTGGCCGTGGGTGTTCGGCGCGCTGTTCCTGGCGGCCGTCGCCGCTTTCGCCTGGTCGATGCTGCGGCTGGCGGAAACCCGCGCGCCGGAGGACCGGATGCCGCTCTCCCCCGCGTCGCTCGGCCATGCCTTCCACAAGGTGGTGACGACCCGCGCGACGGTCGGCTACACCGCGGCGATGGGGCTGCTGTTCGGCGGGCTGCTGAGCTACGTCGGCAGCGCCCAGCAGATTTTCGTGGACGTCTACGGGCTGGGGGCGCTGTTCCCGGTGGCCTTCGGAGCGATCGCCGGGGTGATGGCGCTGGCCTCGCTGGTCAACGCGCGGCTGGTCGGGCGGGTCGGCATGCACCGGGTGTCGCACGTCGCCCTGCTCGGCTACACGCTGACCGGCGTTGCCATGGCACTGCTGGGCTTTCCGGAGCATCCGCCGCTGCTCGGCCTCGGCCTGTTCATGGCGGCGATCTTCTTCTGCTTCGGCCTGATCGCCCCGAACTTCAACGCCATGGCCATGGAACCGCTGGGCCACGTGGCGGGCATGGGATCGTCCTTCGTCGGCTTCTTCAGCACCGGCATGGCGGCGGTGGTCGGCTGGATCGTCGGCCAGTCCTTCGACGGCACCGTGCGCCCGCTGACCATCGGCTTCACCGTGCTGGGGGTGCTGGCGCTGCTGACGGTTTTGCTGACCGAGCGCGGAACCCTGATGCGCTCCACCCACGCCGCCGCCACGGCGCAGCCGGGAGACTGACGCCAACGGGTGCATCGGAGGGGAAGCGTCTCCGCCCTTGCCGGCGGTGTGCCCGATTCGGCATAACGTGCGCGACGCCCGGGAGCGGGCGCCGAGCGGGCACCAGCCCATCACGCGCGGGAGGGGACTGTGTTCCGCAAATTCGTCTATCTGCTGGCCCTGGCGCGCGAGCAGCATTTCGGCCGGGCGGCGGAGGCCTGCCACGTTTCCCAGCCGACGCTGTCCAACGCCATCCGCCAGCTTGAGGACGAGCTGCGCGTGCCCATCGTCGAGCGCGGGCAGAAATTCTCCGGCTTCACGCCGGAGGGGCTGAAGGTTCTGGAATACGCCCGCCGCATCGTCGCGGAGCGCGACGGGCTGTACCAGGAACTGACGGCGCTGGGCCAGGGCCTGTCCGGCCATTTGCGGATCGGCGCCATCCCGACCGCCCTGCCCGCCGTTCCCCATGTGCTGGCCCGCTTCGCCGAGCGCTACCCGCAGATCCGCTCCAGCGTGCGTTCGCTCAGCTCGCGGGACATCCAGCGCGACCTCGACGGGTTCGAGCTGGACGCCGCCGTCACCTATCTCGACAACGAGCCGCTGAGCAACGTCCGCACCGTTCCGCTGTTCTCGGAGCGCTACTTTCTGCTGGCCCAGCGCCGCCAAGTCAGCGAAGGCACCACCAGCATCCGCTGGGCGGACGCGGCGAAGCTGCCGCTGTGCCTGCTCACCCCGGACATGCAGAACCGGCGCATCGCCGACACCGCCTTCCGCATGGCCGACCGGACGGTGGTCCCGCTGATGGAGACGAACTCCATCGTCACCATCTACACCATCGTGCGCAGCGGTCTGGCGGCCAGCGTGGTGCCCAGCCAGCTCCTCACCCTGGTCGCGCTCCACCCCGATCTGGTGGCTCTGCCGCTGACCGAGCCGGACCTCACCTACGCCGTCGGACTCGTCTACGCCGACCGCGAACCGCCGGCCCCGCTCGCCAAGGCGCTGGCCGCCGTCGCCGCCGAACCGGGCCTCGCCGAGCGCGTGCGCGCCTTGACCGACGAGGCGCTGGCCCCCTGGGGCTTGTCAAAAGGGCTATGATCTCAACGACATAACCGTTCCGCTCGTGTGGTGATAGCGAAACCCTATCACCGCATCAGAAAATCAAATTTGCGCGCCTCCCCCAATGTCCGTAACGCTGACGGACAAGACACCAACGAAGCGCCGCCGATCCAGGTGGGCGCGGGGGAGGAGACCATGAACGCCCGATCTCCATGGAGCGAGGAACGCGCCACGGCGGTGATCGCCGCCAACCGTCACCTGCGCGGGGCCCTGCTGCCGATGCTGCACGCTCTTCAGGAAGAGTTCGGCTGCATCGACGAGGAGGCCATCCCGCTGCTGGCGCGTGAGCTGAACCTGTCGCGCGCCGACGTGCACGGGGTGGTGTCCTTCTACCACGAATTCCGCCGCAGCCGTCCAGGCCGCCACACGATCAAGGTCTGCCGGGCCGAGGCCTGCCAGTCGATGAACGCCGACGGGCTGATCGACCACATCCGCCGCCGTCTGAAGGTGGACTTCCACGAGACCACCGCCGACGACGCCTTCTCGCTGGAGCCGGTCTTCTGCCTGGGTAACTGCGCCCTGGCCCCCGCCGTGATGGTGGACGAGACGCTGCACGGCCGGGTCAGCCCGGCCCGCTTCGACGCCATCACCGCCTCCACCCTGGCCACGGAGGCCGCGCGATGAGCGAACCCCTGCACACCATCTACGTGCCGCGCGACGCCGCCGCCCTGTCGGTGGGCGCCGACGAGACCGCCGCCGCCATCCGCGCCGAGGCCACAAAGCGGGGCATCCCTCTGCGCATCGTCCGCAACGGCTCCCGCGGCATGCTGTGGCTGGAGACGCTGGTCGAGGTGGAAACGCCCGAGGGCCGCGTCGCCTACGGCCCGGTGATGGCCGAGGACGTGGCCGGGCTGTTCGACGCCGGCTTCCTCGAAGGCGCCGACCACGCTCTGGCCCATGGCCTGACCGAGAAGATCCCCTACTTCGCCAAGCAGGAGCGGCTGACCTTCGCCCGCTGCGGCATCATCGACCCGCTGTCGGTCGAGGATTACCGGCTGCACGGCGGCTTCCGCGGGCTGGAGCGGGCGCTCGCCATGACCCCGGCGGAGATCGTCACCGAAGTCACCGAATCCGGCCTGCGCGGCCGCGGCGGCGCCGGTTTCCCGACCGGCATCAAGTGGAACACGGTGCTGAACGCCCAGGCGGACCAGAAGTACATCTGCTGCAACGCCGACGAGGGCGACAGCGGCACCTTCGCCGACCGCATGATCATGGAGGGCGACCCCTTCTGCCTGATCGAAGGCATGACCATCGCCGCCATCGCGGTGGGCGCCACCGAGGGCTACATCTACATCCGCTCCGAGTACCCGCACGCCGTCGCGACGATGCGCGAGGCGATCCGGCTGGCCTATGACGAAAAGTGGCTGGGCGACGAGATCCACGGCACCGGCCACCGCTTCCACCTCGACGTCCGCGTCGGCGCCGGCGCCTACATCTGCGGCGAGGAGACCTCCATGCTGGAAAGCCTGGAGGGCAAGCGCGGCACCGTCCGGGCCAAGCCGCCGCTGCCGGCGCTGGAGGGCCTGTTCGGCAAGCCGACCATCGTCAACAACGTGCTGTCGTTGACCTCGGTCCCGATCATCCTGGACAAGGGCGCCAACCACTACCGCGACTTCGGCGTCGGCCGGTCGCGCGGCACGCTGGCCTTCCAGCTCGCCGGCAACATCAAGCACGGCGGCATCGTCGAGAAGGCCTTCGGCGTCACCCTGCACGAACTGCTCTACGAGTTCGGCGGCGGCACCATCACCGGGCGGCCGATCCGGGCGGTGCAGGCCGGCGGCCCGCTCGGCGCCTACCTGCCGCCCTCGCTGTTCGAGCTGCCGAAGGATTACGAGGCTTTCGCAGCGGTCGAGGCCATGGTCGGCCACGGTGGCATCGTCGTCTTCGACGACAGCGTCGACATGGCCAAACAGGCCCGTTTCGCCATGGAGTTCTGCGCCGCCGAATCCTGCGGCAAGTGTACCCCCTGCCGCATCGGCGCGGTGCGCGGCGTCGAGGTGATGGACCACATCATCGCCGGCGAGAAGGTGGCGGCGAACATCACGCTGCTCAACGACCTGTGCGAGGTCATGACCGACGGCTCGCTCTGCGCCATGGGCGGCATGACGCCGATCCCGGTGCGCAGCGCCCTGAAGCACTTCCCCGAGGATTTCACCCGCAGCCCCGCGGCTGTCGCGGCCGAGTGAGCGGAAAGGACCAGACCCCATGTCCATCCAAGACATCGATTACGGCACCCCGGCCCGCGAGTCCGCCACCATGGTGACGCTGGACATCGACGGCCGCACGGTGACCGTGCCGGAAGGCACCTCGGTGATGCGCGCGGCGATGGAAGCCGGCATCACCGTCCCGAAGCTCTGCGCCACCGACATGCTGGACGCCTATGGCTCCTGCCGCCTGTGCATGGTGGAGATCGAGGGGCGGCGCGGCACGCCGGCCTCCTGCACCACGCCGGTCGCCCCGGGCATGAAGGTGCACACCCAAAATGAGCGTCTGGGCCGGCTGCGCCGCGGCGTGATGGAGCTGTACATCTCCGACCACCCGCTGGACTGCCTGACCTGCCCGACCAACGGCAATTGCGAGCTTCAGGACATGGCCGGCGCGGTCGGCCTGCGCAACGTCCGCTACGGTTACGAGGGTGAGAACCACCGCGCCGCCGTGAAGGACGAGAGCAACCCCTACTTCACCTTCGACCCGTCGAAATGCATCGTCTGCTCGCGCTGCGTGCGGGCCTGCGGCGAGGTCCAGGGCACCTTCGCCCTGACCATCGACGGGCGCGGCTTCGACAGCAAGGTGTCGCCGGGAGCGCTCGAACAGTTCATGGACAGCGAGTGCGTGTCCTGCGGCGCCTGCGTCCAGGCCTGCCCGACCGCCACCCTGACCGAGAAGTCGCTGATCGAGCTGGGCCAGCCGGAGCACAGCGTCATCACCACCTGCGCCTATTGCGGTGTCGGCTGCTCCTTCAAGGCGGAGATGAAGGGCACAACCGTGGTCCGCATGGTCCCCCACAAGGATGGTGGCGCCAACGAGGGCCATTCCTGCGTCAAGGGCCGCTTCGCCTGGGGTTACGCCACCCACGCCGACCGCCAGACGCAGCCGATGATCCGCGAGAGCATCGACGATCCGTGGCGCGTCGTGTCCTGGGAGGAGGCGATCACCTACGCCGCCACCCGCCTGCGCGCGGTCCAGCAGAAATACGGCCGCGGCTCCATCGGCGGCATCACCTCGTCCCGTTGCACGAACGAGGAGGTGTATGTCGTCCAGAAGATGATCCGTGCCGCCTTCGGCAACAACAACGTCGACACCTGCGCCCGCGTCTGCCATTCCCCGACCGGCTACGGCCTGAAGCAGACCTTCGGCACCTCTGCCGGCACGCAGGACTTCAAGAGCGTCGACAAGTCCGACGTGATCCTGGTCATCGGCGCCAACCCGACGGACGGCCACCCGGTCTTCGGCTCCCGCATGAAGAAGCGGCTGCGCCAGGGCGCCAAGCTGATCGTCATCGACCCGCGCCGCATCGACCTCGTGCGCAGCCCGCACGTCTCGGCCACGCACCACCTCCAGCTCCGTCCCGGCACCAACGTCGCCGCGATGAACGCGCTGGCCCACGTGATCGTGACCGAGGAACTGGTCGACCGCGATTTCGTGGCCGACCGGTGCGACCCGATGGAGTTCGCCCGGTGGGAAGCCTTCGTCCGCGACCCGCGCCACTCCCCGGAGAACACCGAGCAGTACACCGGCATCCCGGCGGCGGAGATGCGCGCGGCGGCCCGGCTCTACGCCACCGGCGGCAACGCGGCCATCTATTACGGCCTGGGCGTCACCGAACACAGCCAGGGCTCCACGGCGGTGATGGGCATGGCGAACCTCGCCATGGCGACCGGCAACATCGGGCGTGACGGCGTCGGCGTGAACCCGCTGCGCGGCCAGAACAACGTCCAGGGCTCCTGCGACATGGGGTCCTTCCCGCACGAGCTGACCGGCTACCGCCACGTCTCCGACGACGTGGTCCGCCAGCAGTTCGAGGAGGTGTGGAACGCCGCGCTCGACCCCGAGCCGGGCCTGCGCATCCCCAACATGTTCGACTCCGCGGTGGACGGCACCTTCATGGGCCTGTTCGTCCAGGGCGAGGACATCGCCCAGTCCGACCCGAACACCCAGCATGTGTTCGCCGCCCTGCGGGCCATGGAGATCGTCGTGGTGCAGGACCTGTTCCTGAACGAGACCGCGGCCTTCGCCCACGTCTTCCTGCCCGGCACCTCCTTCCTGGAGAAGGACGGCACCTTCACCAACGCCGAGCGCCGCATCAACCGCGTCCGCCCGGTGATGCCGTCCAAGACCGGCAAGCAGGAATGGGAAGTCGTCTGCGATCTGGCCACCGCCATGGGCTATCCCATGTTCTACCGCAGCGGCGCGCAGATCATGGACGAGATCGCCCGCCTGACCCCGACCTTCTCCGGCGTCAGCTTCGAGAAGCTGGACCGGGTGGGCAGCGTGCAATGGCCCTGCACCGACGAGGACTCGGTCGGCACGCCGATCATGCACGCCGACGGCTTCGTGCGCGGCCAGGGCCGCTTCATGATCACCGAGTATGTGCCGACGGAGGAGCGCGCCTCGCGCTTCTACCCGCTGATCCTGACGACGGGCCGCATCCTCAGCCACTACAACGTCGGCGCCCAGACCCGCCGCACCGCCAACGTGGCGTGGCACCCGGAGGACATCCTGGAGGTCCACGCCCACGACGCCGAGGAGCGGGGCATCCGCGACGGCGATCTGGTGTCCATCGCCAGCCGCATCGGCGCCACCACGCTGCGGGCGCGCATCTCCGACCGGATGCCGCAGGGCGTGGTCTACACCACCTTCCACCACCCGGTGACGGGCGCCAACGTGGTCACCACCGAGAATTCGGATTGGGCCACCAACTGCCCCGAATACAAGGTGACCGCGGTGCAGGTGACGCTGAGCAACCACCCGTCCGACTGGCAGATCCGCCGCGGCGACCTGGTGGAAGTGGCGGCGGAGTAATCCGAACCCCTCTCCCGTCCCGGGAGAGGGTGGACGCGAAGCGGCCGGGTGAGGGTCGTCCAAAGATCAGTGGATGATACTTGTCAGCACCCTCACCCTTCCCGCGCTGCGCGCAGGCCCCTTCCCTCTCCCGGGGCGGGAGAGGGAAAACAGGAGACCAACGATGCAGTCACTCGCCCATTCCCTGCCGGCCAGCGGCACCGGCTTTCCGGAAGCGGCCAATCAGGCTGACGTGACGTGGCTGGTCGCCGAGGAGACTCCGGTGGCGTTCGAATACAACGGACGCTCCCACGCCGTGATGATGGCGACGCCCGCCGACCTGGAGGACTTCGCGCTGGGCTTCAGCCTGTGCGAGGAAATCGTCGGCAGCGCCGCCGACATCGACCGCGTCGACGTCCGCCCGGTGGAGGACGGCATCGTCCTGTCCATCGAGGCCGACCCGTTGCGTCTTCTGCGCGGCTCGCTCCGCCGCCGCTCGATGGAAGGGCGGAGCGGCTGCGGCCTGTGCGGGGTGGACAGCCTCGCCAACGCGGTGCGCGAACCGCCGCGGGTGACGGCGGGCTTCACCCCGTCGGTGGAGGCGGTGGCCGCCGCCTTCGCCGCCCTGCCCGACCACCAGCCGATGAACCGCGCCAACAAGTCCCTGCACGCCGCGGCCTGGGCCGGGCCGGGCGGGCGCATCGTGATGGCGCGGGAGGACGTCGGGCGGCACAACGCGCTCGACAAGCTGGCCGGCGCCCTCGCCCGTGCGGGGATCGACCCGTCCGGCGGCTTCGCGGTGATGAGCAGCCGGTGCAGCTTCGAGCTGGTCCAGAAGGCCGCGACCATCGGCATCCCCATGCTCGCCACCATTTCCGCCCCCACGGCGCTGGCGCTGAAGCTCGCCCGCGCCGCCGGCATGACTCTGGCCGCGCGCGCGCGCGGCAACGGCGTCATGCTGTTCCGTTGACGAAGAAAAGCAAATTTCCGGGAGCCGACCCATGGACACCACACGCGAACTCGTCCGCATGGCGAATCAGATCGCCAGCTATTTCCAGTCCTACCCGAAGGACGAGGCGGTGATCGAGACCGCCGGCCACATCCGCGCCTTCTGGGAGCCACGCATGCGTCAGCGCCTGCTGGAGCACAGCAGCGCGGGCGGTGAAGGTCTGCACGAGATCGTCACCCAGGCGGTCGAGCGGCTGAAGGGGCCGACCGTGGGGAGCGCGTAAAAGATCATTTCCCCCACCCCGACCCTCCCCCGCTTTCGCAGGGGAGGGAGAAATTGTCCCCTCCCCTGCGAAGCGGGGGAGGGTTAGGGAGGGGGCAACAGCACCTCTCTCCGGCAACAGCACCTCTCTCCTGTTCAGGCCCGTTGGCTCAGCAACCCCTTCAGCACGCGCGTCAGCAGATCCGCCAGTTGGAACTGCTCCGGCCCCGGCAGGGCCGCGATGACCGCGGCGAAATCCTTCAACGGGTCGTATTCGAGAAGCGCCAACGCCTTCTCCGTCGGGTGTAGCTGCACGACGCGGCGGTCCTCCGGCACGGGGACCCGCGTCAGCAACTCCTTCGTCACCAGAACCTCGACCATCTGGGACGCCGCGCCGCGGGTCGTCGCGTGGAAATCGGCGAAGGCGGACACCGTCCGCTGACTGTCGTTGGCGCGCGCGAAATAGCGCAGCGCCGTCCACTGCGACGGTTTCAAACCCTGCGTGTAGCCCATGCTGTCGGCGATGTGACCGATGTGCATCATGACCTCGGCGATCGCCTGCGCCGATGCCAGGGACTGGGGGCTTTTCGACATGGCAGCGGGGTCTCGACAGTTGTCAAAATTTGACCCGGAGCGCGGCGGGACGCCGTCCGCGAGTCTGTACGATGCAGAGACTATATGGTTGCAAAACTAACATACCACAGTAGGCAAGTCCACGACTCCCCCACCCCCGACGACGGGGCGCACACTACGGCATCGGCACAGTAAACGAAACATTGACCTTAAAGCTCATCCAGCACAAGGTGTCGCACCCCCCTGTGGCGCCATCCGGGGATTTCCGGAGCGGTGCGGAGACAACGCAGGGCACCTACCACCTCGTGTCGGGGCTGCGCCGCGCGTTTTGTCTGGCGTTGCGCCGCGACTCGCCTATATATGCGCGCCATGACCAGCACGCCCCCGTCCATTCCCGGTTTCAAGACCAACCCGGCGTCCTCCCCCAAGGTGGGGATCGTCAGCCTGGGCTGCCCCAAAGCGCTCGTCGACTCCGAGCGCATCCTCACGCGCCTGCGCGCCGAAGGCTACGACATCTCGCCGTCCTACGACGGTGCGGACGTCGTGCTGGTCAACACCTGCGGCTTCCTCGATTCCGCCAAGAAGGAATCGCTGGAAGCCATCGGTGAGGCGATCAAGGAAAACGGCCGGGTCATCGTGACCGGCTGCATGGGCGTGGAATCGGACATGATCCGGCAGGTCCATCCGGACGTGCTGGCCGTCACCGGTCCCCACCAGTACGAGCAGGTGGTCAACGCCGTGCACGACGCCGTGCCGCCGGTGCATGATCCCTTCACCGATCTGGTGCCGCCGGAAGGGCTGCGGCTGACCCCGCGCCACTACGCCTACCTGAAGATTTCCGAGGGCTGCAACAACCGCTGCAGCTTCTGCATCATCCCGTCCCTGCGCGGCGATCTGGTCAGCCGTCCGGTCGTCTCGGTCCTGCGCGAGGCGGAGAAGCTGGCGACCGCCGGCGTCAAGGAGCTGCTGGTCATCTCCCAGGACACCAGCGCCTACGGCGTCGACCGCAAGTATGCGGAAGAGGACTGGTACGGGCGCAAGGTGAAGGCCCGCTTCATCGACCTCTGTCGCGAGCTGGCGAACTTCGACGTCTGGGTGCGCCTGCACTACGTCTACCCCTACCCGCATGTGGACGAGGTGATCCCGCTGATGGCGGAGGGCCGCATCCTCCCCTATCTGGACATCCCGTTCCAGCACGCCTCGCCTACCGTCCTGAAGGCCATGCGCCGCCCGGCGGCCCAGGAGAAGCAGCTCGACCGCATCCGGAAGTGGCGGCAGGAATGCCCGCATCTGGTTCTGCGCTCCACCTTCATCACCGGCTTCCCCGGCGAGACGGAGGAGGACTTCCAGTTCATGCTGGACTGGCTGAAGGAAGCGCAGCTCGACCGCGTCGGCTGCTTCAAGTACGAGCCGGTCGAGGGCGCCACCGCCAACGACCTGCTCGGCGCCGTTCCGGAAGAGGTCAAGCAGGAGCGCTGGGAGCGCTTCATGGAGACCCAGAAGGCGATCAGCGCCGAGCGGCTCCAGCAGAAGGTCGGCTTCACGCTGGGCGTCCTCATCGACGAGGTCGACGAGGAGGGCGCCATCGGCCGCTCCTACGCCGACGCGCCGGAGATCGACGGCAACGTCTTCCTGAACGGTGAGACAAACGTCAAGCCGGGCGACATCGTGGACGTGACCATCGAGCACGCCGACGAATACGACCTCTGGGGCTCCATCGAGCGCGCCGAGTAAGGCGCTTCGCCCAAAACAAAAGGGCCGGGACGGCGCTGCCTCCCGGCCCTTTTGCTGTCCGCAGACTCAGCAGCAGACTCAGTATAGGCGCCCGCCGTTCGGCACGCCCTGCCCCGGCCCGACCAGCACGACCTCGCCCTCCGCATCGGGCAGGCCCAGGCACAGGACCTCGCTGGTGAAGGGGCCGATGCGCTTGGGCGGGAAGTTCACCACCCCCAGCACCTGCCGGCCCACCAGTTCGTCGAGCGTGTAGTGGCGTGTGATCTGGGCGGAGCTGCGCCGGGTGCCGATCTCCGGCCCGAAATCGATGGTCAGCTGGTAGGCCGGCTTGCGCGCCTCCGGAAAGGGCTCCGCCGCGGTGATGGTGCCGACGCGGATGTCCACCTTCAGGAAATCGTCATAACTGATGGTCACGGGTCTCGTCCCTGCCCTGTTGCGGTTGTCATGGTTTCAATCGTCACGGGCAAGGCTAGCACCGGCGGTGCCGAAGCTGAAACGCGAAAGGGCCGCCCCGGTGGGCGGCCCTTTGCGGCACTCTCCGGCGGGAGAGATGCTTACTTCTTGGCGATGGCGGCCTTGACCTCGTCCAGGCTCTCCGACACGCGCTTGGACAGCACGTCGGCGGCCTCGGTGTTGGACTTGGCGACCAGCTCGGCCAGTTCCTTGATGTTCGACAGGGCCTTCTCGAAGGCGACCTTGACCAGTTCGGCCTGCTTGGCGGCCTTCTCTTCCGGCGTGCCGGCGGCGGCGACCTGGTTCACATAGCTGCCGGCCTCCTCGACGGAGGAACGGACGATCTCGGCCTGGCGGCGGAGCACGGCCTGCAGACCCTCGATCGCGAGCTGGTTGGCGGCGGTCACCGCCTCGATGTTCTTGCGCTGGCTCGCCAGGATCGACTCGACGTCGAGGCCGGGCACCTTGTAATCGCCCAGCACCTTGGACAGATCGAATTCGAGGAACGGGTTACCGGACGACTGCTTGGCCATGGTTCTCACCCCCGACGAAAGGATTTGCGGGCATGCTGCGACGCAGCAAACCTGTGGCGCGACTATGCAGATTGCCAAAAAGATAGTCAACGCCCTTGTGCGTCGCACCAGGGGCTACACCGCGGCTCATGGAACCTCAACCAGCGGACGCGCTTCCTGGTTCCCCGGCCGTTTCCCCGGTGCCCTGCTGCGGCGGCGGTGATTCGGTCGGAGAAGCGCGTCCGGATCTGCGGCGTAATGCCCCAGCCCAGCGCTCCGCCCGCCGCAGCTCGGAATCGAGCGCCGCCATGGTCCGCGACAGGTCGGCGCTGTCGTCCTCCAGAAAGACGCGCATGACCCGCGCCTGCACCGCGCCCAGCCCGGCCACGAACAGGGCGCCGCCGGTGCGGTCGGCCTCCACCCCCGCGGCGCGCAGCATCCAGGCCATCGACCGTCCGAAATGGCGGGAGAAGGCCAGCGCGGTCAGCGGCTCCCGCCGCAGATCGCGGACGACCGAGCGCAGGCCGCCCCGGTAAGGAAGCAGCGCGTCGTAACGGCGCATCATCACATCGAAAAGCCGGTCGCGGGCGCTCTCGTCCGGACCGACCGGGGCATCGTCGGCAAGGACCGCGGTGTCGGCGACCCGCGACACGGCCGCCAGCACGTCGGAGCGGGAAGGAAAACGGCGGTAGAAGGCGCCGGGTGGCACCCCCGCCGCCCGCGCGATCGCCAGCAGGCCGGTGTTGCGCCACCCCTGCCCGGCGGCGAGCCGCATCGCCGCGGCCGCCACCCGCCGGTCCAGCTCATCGGCGCCTCCCCCTTCCGCGGCGTGCTCCGCGGCGTCGGGGGCTTCGGGATCGGTCTTCCAGCGGGTGTCGGCGGTGTCGTCCATGGGGTCGAGCCTCGTGGTCAGCCTGTCCCCATGATGTGGGACGCCCACGCCGCACCTCAACCGGGGCGGCAGAAGGGGAAGGGCTCGACGTGCTTCATATAGGTGGGAATCCAGCCGCACTGGCCGGCGGGGTTGGGCAGGCGGATGGCCTCGATGGCCGGCCAGACCTGGGCGACGACGACGATCAACGCCACCGTGCCGACAATCCAGCGCCGCGTCCGGGCACGCTCCAGCAGGCCGGGCAGGCGCAGCAGGACCCAGGCCGCGGCGAGCCCCATCAGCGGGTCGGTGTATGCGGCGTAGGCCCGCTGGAAGCCGCGCAGGGAGAACAGCGTCTCCAGCCCCCAGGCGACCAGCAGCAGAAGCGCCGCCTGCGCCGCGCCCACCCGCTCCCCCCGGCGCCACAGGACGATGCAGCCCCCGATGATGAACCACTCCACCACCACGGTCTGTGGGATGTTGTCGGGGTGGAAAACGATGGTGCGGATCGCCAGCGTGCGCCACAGCCCCTTCGCCAGCAGCGTCACCAGCCCGTCCGACAGCACCTGCTCCTGCCCCTGGAGCGCGGCCTGATGCTTCCAGGTGGTGAAGACGAACATGTGCTCGATCAGGTTGGCGACGGCGATGACGTTCTGCTCGTGCGGGCGGATTGTCAGGGCGAGCACGCCGAGCGCCAGCCCGAGCACGACCGCCGCCATGGCCGCCACCGCGTAGGACAGGCGCACCCGCCACACCGCCGCGTAGACGGCCATGCCGAGAACGACCCAGCCGACGATGATCCCCTGATAGACTCCCGACAGCCCGCCGCCGACCGGGCGGTAGGGATAGAGCGACTGGCCGGCGCTGGCGATGCCATGCTGGATCAGGGCCACCGCGGGCAGCGCAGCGGCGGCAGCCGCCAGCCCCAGAATGCCGGCGGCGATCCAATGCTGTCCGCCCTCCCCGGCGAAGCGGCGCCCGAAGGCCAGAGCGATCACCGGGATGCCCAGCGCCAGGAAGATCGCCTGGATCTTCGTCACCATCGCCAGTCCGGCCAGCAGCCCGGCGAGCCCGAGAAGCAACAGGGGCCGCCAGCCCGGCGCGGTGCGGATGGCGACCAGAACCAGGAGAAGCGCCGTGACCACGAAGGAGGCCGACAGCAGATCGGTGCGCATCTGCCGCGCCTGGGTGGACAGCCCGATCCCGAAGGCCATCACCACGGCGGCAAGGAAGGCCACCCGGCGGTCGCCGACCAGCGCGCGGACGAGGTTGGCGTAGACCAGCGCGAAGGCCGTGGTGATGAGGATGGACAGCGCCCGCCCGGCCTCCACCAGATTTTGCCAGGCGGCGTTGTAGGCGGCGGTGTCGGCAGCCGGCGGCAGGCCCGACAGGGTGACGACCGGCATCAGACCCAGCCCGTGCAGCAGCCGGTACCAGACTTCGATCACCAGGAAATAGGTGTAGCCGGGATGGTCGAAATACTCCTGGGGCAGCCCCTCGTTGAACAGCAGTCCGTGATAGGCCAGCACCAGATCCTGGTCGGCGTGCGACCAGTAGGGTGTGCGGAAACCGATCGCCACCGCCGACGCCACCATCACCGCCGCCAGCCCCGCGCACAGCCCCCACCAGGGCCAGCGGTCCAGCATGCCGGCGCCGGGCACCCCGACGGAGCCTTTGGCCATGGCCGTCTGGGGAGCCGTCTGTCGGGAGGTGGCGCCGCGGTCCAAGGATGACATGATCGGAGTATGTCCAGAGGTTACACGCCAGCGGTTTGTGCACGATTCCGGACGGTTTTGGAACCGCGGCAGCAGCGGGCTGTTTTTTGCGGACCTGCAACTCCTGATCGCCCAACCCCTTTGCCTGAAGGAACGGTGCCAGCCCGATGCCAGATTCCGACGACCGCCCGTCACCCCGTTCCACCGCCTCCGTTTCCCGCAGCGCCCAGGTCCACGAACCTGACGGCCCGGCACCGCCCTCCGCGGGCCGCGCCCTGGTCATCCTGCCCGTTCTGCCAACGCACCCCGACCAAGGACACGGCGCGGCGCGCCAGCCCGACGCGCGCCTCGCCGAAGCGATCGCGCTTGCCCAGGCCATCCGCCTTGAGGTGCCGCACGCCGAGGTGATCCACGTTGCCCGTCCCGATCCTGCCACCCTGTTCGGGCGCGGCACCGCCGAGCGGATCGGCGGCATGGTCGAAGCCTTCCACGCCGATCTGGTGGTGATCGACCATCCGCTGAGCCCGGTGCAACAGCGCAACCTCGAACGCCGCTGCATGGCCAAGGTGATCGACCGCACCGGCCTGATCCTGGAGATCTTCGGGGACCGCGCCCACACGCGCGAGGGCCAGTTGCAGGTCGAACTGGCGGCCTTGACCTACCAGCGCTCGCGGCTGGTGCGGTCCTGGACCCACCTGGAGCGGCAGCGCGGCGGCTTCGGCTTCCTGGGCGGTCCCGGCGAAAGCCAGCTCGAACTCGACCGCCGCCTGATCGCCGAGCGTATCATCCGCCTGAAATCGGATCTTGAGGAGGTCCGGCGGACGCGCAAGCTGCACCGCTCCGCCCGGCAGCGGGGTGGCACGCCGCTGGTGGCGCTGGTCGGCTACACAAACGCCGGCAAATCCACCCTGTTCAACCGGCTGTCCGGCGCCAGCGTCACCGCCGAGGACATGCTGTTCGCGACGCTCGACCCCACGGTGCGCCGGCTCGTTCTGTCCTCCGGCAAGACCATGGCTCTGTCCGACACGGTGGGCTTCGTGTCGGAGCTGCCGACCCAGCTCGTCGCCGCCTTCCGCGCGACGCTGGAGGAGGTGCAGGCCGCCGACCTGATCCTGCATGTCCGCGACGTCTCGCACCCCGATGCGGCGGCGCAGAAGGCGGACGTGGATTCGGTGCTGGCCGACCTCGGGATCGACGCCGCCAACGACCCGCGGGTGGTGGAGGTTCTGAACAAGACCGACCAGATGCCCGCGACCGCCCGCGGCGCGCTCCACATGCGCCTCGCCAACCAACGGATGATGGAGGGGGAGGAGCGCGCCGTCGCGGTGTCCGCCCTGACCGGGGAGGGTCTGGACGATCTGCTGGATCTGCTGGACCGGCGCATATCGGCTGGTCGGCAGGTGTTGGAACTGAGCGTGAACCTTGCGGACGGGCGCGCCCTGGCGTGGCTGTACGAGCATGGGCAGGTGCTGGACCGCCGGGACGAGGATGGACAGGCCCATGTGCATGTCGCCCTGGCCCCCGCCGACGCCGCCCGTTTCGAAAGCCGGTTCATCGGACAGGAAAGCCGCTGAACGATACGCCTTCCGTCTTTTGGCCCGCACTTCCGGATGTCCGGAAACCACTGCCGCTCTCCTGCGTTGTGACGGACAGGCCGGTCCGTGACCCCGACCCGCCATGACCAGGAGGAGGCAGCCCCATGACCGAAAAGCCGGGACAGGATCGGGCCGAGCGTGTTCGCCGCCGCGCCCACGACATCTGGGAACGGGATGGCCGCCCCGACGGACGGCATGACGAGCATTGGGCCCAGGCCGAAGCCGAGGTCGACGACGAGATTCGCGCCGAGCGGCAAAGCGAGGAGACGGAAAGCAGCGCGTCGGATGCCTCACCGAAACGGCGTTCGAAGCCGACCGCAGCGAAGCCGGTCCCCGCCAAACCCAAAGCCACGCCCAAAGCCGCTCGCGCCAGCGGCACGCGGGCGGCGGCGGAGAATCTGTCGGCGGTGGCCGCCGGGCGGACGGAGCAGACCGGAACGACCAAGACCGGCGGCCAGATCTCCCGCGGCGGGGCGGCCAGCGGAAAACCGGGCAAGGCGTCGCGCCGGGACGCCTCGCGCGGCTGAGGGGGCGGGGCGCTCCCCCATCCCCGTTCTCCGCAAAGCTCCTATGCCCCGCCTGCCGGAAAATGGGACGGAAAAGGGAACGAGAGGTCTGGTTTCTGCCCTTCGGGATTGCTAGTGTTGCTGCCCCTGCGCATCCGCACGCAATGTTCGATCCCTGAGGTAGAGACATGCCGCATTATCGCTCCCGCACTTCCACGCACGGCCGCAACATGGCGGGCGCCCGCGGCCTGTGGCGCGCGACGGGCATGAAGGACGGCGATTTCGGCAAGCCGATCATCGCGATCGCCAATTCCTTCACCCAGTTCGTGCCGGGGCACGTCCACCTGAAGGATCTGGGCCAACTCGTCGCCCGCGAGATCGAGAAGGCCGGCGGTGTCGCCAAGGAGTTCAACACCATCGCCGTGGACGACGGCATCGCCATGGGCCACGACGGCATGCTCTACAGCCTGCCCTCGCGCGAGCTGATCGCCGACGCCGTCGAGTATATGGTGAACGCCCACTGCGCCGACGCGCTGGTCTGCATCTCCAACTGCGACAAGATCACCCCCGGCATGCTGATGGCCGCCATGCGGCTGAACATCCCGGCGGTCTTCGTGTCGGGCGGCCCGATGGAGGCCGGCAAGGTCAACTGGCGCGGCAAGACCAAGGCCGTGGACCTGATCGACGCCATGGTCGCCGCCGCCGACCCGACGGTGACCGACGAGGAGGCGGCGGTGATGGAGCGCGGCTCCTGCCCGACCTGCGGTTCCTGCTCCGGCATGTTCACCGCCAACTCGATGAATTGCCTGACCGAGGCGCTGGGCCTCTCCCTGCCCGGCAACGGCACGATCCTGGCGACCCACGCCGACCGCAAGGAGCTGTTCCTGGCCGCCGGCCGCATGGCGGTGGAGCTGTGCCGCCGCTGGTACCAGGAGGAGGACGCCACCGCCCTGCCCCGCGGCATCGCCACCTTCGAGGCGTTCGAGAACGCCATGACGCTCGACATCGCCATGGGCGGCTCGACCAACACGGTGCTGCACCTGCTGGCCGCCGCGCAGGAGGGTCAGGTGCCCTTCACCATGGCCGACATCGACCGGCTGTCGCGCCGCGTGCCCAACGTCTGCAAGGTCGCCCCGGCGGTGTCCGACGTCCACATCGAGGACGTTCACAAGGCCGGCGGCATCTTCGGCATCCTGGGCGAGCTCGACCGCGGCGGGCTGCTGAACCGCGACGTCGCGACCGTTCACGCCAAGACGCTGGGCGACGCGCTGGACCGCTGGGACGTCAAGCGCACCCAGGACGAGGGCGTCCACACCATGTTCAAGGCCGCCCCCGGCGGCATCCCGACGACCATCGCCTTCAGCCAGGAGAAGCGCTGGCCGGATCTGGATCTCGACCGCGACAAGGGCGTCATCCGCTCCGTCGACAGCGCCTTCAGCAAGGACGGCGGGCTCGCCGTGCTGTTCGGCAACATCGCCGAGAAGGGCTGCATCGTGAAGACGGCGGGCGTGGACGCCTCCAACCTCGTCTTTGCCGGCCCGGCCCGCGTCTTCGAAAGCCAGGACGCGGCGGTCGAGGCCATCCTGGGCGACACGGTCAAGGCGGGCGACGTGGTGGTCATCCGCTACGAAGGCCCGCGCGGCGGCCCCGGCATGCAGGAGATGCTCTACCCGACGAGCTACCTGAAGTCGAAAGGGCTGGGCAAGGCTTGCGCCCTGGTCACCGACGGCCGCTTCTCCGGCGGCACCTCGGGCCTGTCGATCGGCCACGCCTCGCCGGAAGCGGCGCAGGGCGGCGCCATCGGCCTCGTCCAGGACGGCGACCGGATCGAAATCGACATCCCCAACCGCAAGATCAACCTCGCCCTGTCCGACGAGGAGTTGCAGCGCCGCCGCGACGCCGAGAACGCAAAGGGCGCCGACGCCTGGAAGCCGGCCAACCGCAACCGCGTCGTCTCGCCGGCGCTGCGCGCCTACGCCGCCCTGACCACCAGCGCCGACCGCGGCGCGGTCCGTGACGTGTCGCAAGTGGAAGGCATCGCCGTGAAGCGCTGACGCGTCGCCGAAAGCTCAACCGAAGGGACCAGAACCTTCCGGTTAAGACTTTTGGCAGGGTTGTGAACGCGACATGAAAGAGAAACGGCGCCGTGGCATTCCGCGGCGCCGTTTCTCTTTCCAGGAGCAATGATCCGCAGCAGGGCATGCGGCAGTATGTCTCCAATCCTCCGCTTCCATCACCAAAAGAAGCACAGGCCAACCACCGCGAAATCTGCCATTGTCTTTCCACACCCTCCGGAATGCCGTCGCGGGATGTGCGTTCCGTAAGATCAACATCACGGGGAGACCGATGGCGCAACCGCGGTCCGTCGCTCGGGATCATGCCGGGGCGCCACCTGACGGTGTCGCGCTCCGGCGCGCGCTGGCGGACATCGCGCATGCCCTGCACCGGGCCGAGGAAGGCATCGGTTCCGTCCTGTCCCTGACCGCTGCGGAGGGGACCGCCGACGGTCTGCTTGCCGCGCTCGTCGGCAGCCCCGTCGCCGCCAGTTTCAGCGTCCTGCGCTGGCCGCAGTCCCTGCTGCCGCCGCTGGGAGGACCCGACGATCTCGACGCGGTCGCCATCAGCCTTCTGCCCTTGGCCGATGCTCCTCCGGATGAAGCCCGTCGGGATATCGCCCTGGCCGCCGAACGCGGCGGCGGTGATCTGGCCGGAGAAGCGGTGCGCGGCCTGTTGGGTCTTCCCTCGCTCCACCCGCTCTGGCTGGGGCTGGACGGCACGCAACGGGCCGCGTTCCAAGTGGAAGGGCTGACCGCCGCCCTTCTGGACCTGTGCTTCGAGCGCCCCATCCTGAGCGTGGTGGAAAACGCCCAGTGGACGCGCGGGCTGACGGTGCCCCTGCTGGACGCGCTGAGCAACGCCGTCGACGATGCACGCCTGTGCCTGCTCGCCATCCGCTCCCCCGTGCCGCGCGGTCGGCCCGACGGTTGGGAGCCCCCCGGCACGGCACGGCGCATCACTCTGCCGGTGCCCACTGGGAGACCACCCGACGTCGCCGGCCCCAACGAGAACGAGGACGAGGATGATCCGAGGCCGCACGCCGCGCTGCTTGGGGATCTGCGCCACGACCGGCGGCCGGGACGGATCGAGTGGATGACCCATCACGCTCCGTTGGCGGGCGATTGGGCGCTGGCCTGCGCCAGCGCACGGCACGCCGGACGACGGGCGGAGACCGACTGCCGCCTGGCCGACGCCGCCCGTCATTACATGGATGCCCTGGCCGCGCTGGACCGGCTGCCCGAAACCCGGCGGCACGCGCAACGCCGGATCGATGTGTGGGCCGCCCTGGCCCGCACCCGACCATCACCGGACGGCGGCGCCATAACGGCGGCGGAGAAGGCCCTGGCGCTTGCCGAAGACCTTGGGGACCGGCCGCGCATCGCACGCGCCTTGTCGCTTCTGGCCACTCTGCGCTGGGCCGGCGGCGACCTGACGGCAGCCCGGCGGACGGGCCTGCGGGCGTTGAGGCTCTGGCGGGAAAGCCAAAGCCCCGGTCAACAGGTGCAGATGCTCATCAAACTGGGCCGAGGCTTGACCGAAGAAGGCCGTTTCCGCTACGCCGACAGCGTTCTGCGCGCCGCCGCCGCGTTGGCAACGCGCGGGGAAACGTGCCGTCTCCACGGCCCGACCGCGTTGGCGCCGGTCTGCATCGCCGCGCACCGGGCGCGTTGCCGGGCGGAGTTGGGTGATCCGGAGGAGGCGCTGCGGCTGGCCCGCGCGGCGCTCGCCCGGGCGGAGGATGACGGCCACGCCGCATCCCGCGCTCTGGCCTGTCTGCATCTCGGCTGGGCCGCGCTGACCGCGCAGCGCTACGCCATGGCGGTGGAGCCGTTGAAGCAGGCCGTCGCCATCACCGAAACGATCCGCCTGCATACCTGCCAACCCCTGGTCCTGGGTGCGCTGGGTTATGCGCTGGTTCGCACCGGAGCGCTCAATGATGGAGCGTCCTTGCTGCTGGGCAGCCGGGAACATGCTCGGATGCTCGGCATCCGGCGCCACGAGCCGCAAATCCTCATCTGGATCGCCAAAGCCGCTTTGCTGTCCGGTCAGCCGGAGGACGCCGTCCGCAATGCCCGCGACGCCGCCGAAAAAGCCGTGGCCGCCGGACAGCTGGGCGACGAAGCCTGGGCGCGACTCGCGCTGGCCCGCGGGTTGGCCGACCAGGGGAACATCACCGCGGCCCGGCAGCCCCTGGACACCGCCACCCGCATCGCCGCACACCGCTCGATGGCGCCGTTGCTTGGTCTATGCACTGATTTCCGCAGATCCGTGACGTCCGACTGAAGACCCGCGGCCAAGCGCCGGACAAACCGCACGAAGATCGAACTTAATTTGCCAAGCACCCGTATAAAAGGCGGTGCGTTCGCATACGAATCTCCATATCGTAGTCGCTTCCCTCCGCGGACGGCTTCGTCCGTTCCCCGCTTTCGAAACGGACGACCGCCGCATATGACTCTTGCCCAGTTCACCCGATTGCGCGGGCACAAGGGTTTGGGGTTCATGTTCGCTCTGGCGACCTTCGCCGTCGCCCTGGTGGCGCGCCTCGCCCTGGACGACCGGCTGCCGGCGGGGTTCCCCTTCCTGACCTTCTTCCCGGCGGTCATCGTCACCACCTTCCTCGCCGGGCTGTGGCCGGGCATCCTGACGGCGCTGCTGAGCGGGCTGGCCTCCTGGTATTTCTTCCTCGGCCCCAACCAATCGCTTGATCTGAACCCAGGCAGCGCCTTGGCGCTGGGTTTCTTCGGGTTGGTCGTGGCGGTCGACATCGCCGTGATCCACATCCTGAACGTGGCGTTGGAACGGCTGGCGGAGGAACGCAACCGCAGCGCCCGCCTGACGCAGCAGACCCAGGTGATGTTCAGCGAGCTTCAGCACCGCGTCTCCAACAACCTTCAGCTCGCCTCCTCGCTGATCGCGATCCAGAAGTCCAAGGTCAGGGATCCCGAAGCCCGCCGCGCGCTGGAGGAGGCCGCCGGACGGCTGTCCACGCTGGGCCGCCTGCACCGCCGGCTTCACGCCCCCCATGACGGGCCGATGGACATGGAGCCGTTCCTGCGCGAACTGTGCCAGGACATCCTCAAAACGTCCGGGGCGGAGCGGGTCGACTGCACGGTCAGCGCCGCCGAATCCGATCTGCCGCCGGACACCCTGATCCCGCTGGCCCTGATCCTCGCCGAGCTGGTCAGCAACGCGCTGGAGCACGGCTTCCCCAACGGCGAGGCCGGGCGGATCGGCGTCGACTTGCGGGCCGACGATGGGGCACTGGTCCTGACGGTGCATGACGACGGTGCGGGCCTTCCCGATGGCTTCACCCTGACGCGCCCCTCCAGCCTCGGCCTGAAGATCGTCAGCTCGCTGGCCGCCCAGATCGGCGGAACCTTCAGCATGACCGGATCGCGCGGACAGGGCACCACGGCCCGGCTGGTCCTGACCCAGACCATGGCTTCCTGACAGGCCTTTTCCCGATAGGCCTTTCCTGGCGGGCATCGGTGGACAGCGGCGCGCCGTTCCGGCAAAAGTCGCGCCATGCCCATCCTCCCCACCCCATCCGCATCGGCGCCCTCGGCGACCAAGACGGCACGGCGCGTCGGCGTCATCGACACGGCGCGTGGCGTGGCGCTGCTCGCCATGGCCCTCTATCACGGCTCCTGGGACCTGACCTATCTCGGCTTGGCCGATTTCGACCTGTTCGGCGATCCGCTCTGGCTGGCCGCGCGCACCGGCATCCTCGGCAGCTTCCTGATCCTGTCGGGTCTCAGCCTCGTCCTGGCGGCGGAAGGCGGCATCGACCGGCGCCGCTTCCTGCGGCGCTTCGCCCTGCTCGTTCTGGCGGCGGCCGGCGTGTCGGCGGTGTCGGTGGTCATGTTTCCGGACAGCCCGATCGTCTTCGGCGTGCTGCACCACATGGCGGTGGCGAGTCTTCTCGGCCTCGCGCTGCTGCGCCTCCCCTGGCCGGGGCTTCTGCTGCTCGGCGTGGCGGTGATCGCGCTGGGCGAGACCATCACCCTTCCGCTGTTCGATGAGCCCTGGCTGCGCTGGATCGGGCTGATGACCTTCGAGCCGGAATCGAACGACTACGTGCCGCTCTTTCCGTGGTTCGGCGGCTTCCTGTTCGGGATGGCGCTGGGTCGCCTGTGGCGTCCCGGCCCGGAGAAGACTCCGGGCGGAGCGGTCGGGCGCGGGTTCGCCTGGGCCGGCCGGCACAGTCTGGCGGTCTATCTGCTTCACCAGCCCGTTCTGTTCGGTACGCTGTCCTTGCTGGCGATGGGGATTGGCGCCGACCCGGCGGACGTCCGCAGTTTCCAGACCTCCTGCGTGGCGACCTGCACCAGCAGTGGCGGCGAGATGGCGCATTGCACCGCCACCTGCCGCTGCGTGGCCGACGATCTGAACCGGGCCGGCCTGTGGTCCGACTTCGTCCACGACCGGCTGAGCGCGGACGCTGCCCGCAAGGTCGACGGCGTCATTCAGAGTTGCGGCAGCCGCTGACCCGACAGCATCCGGCAGGGGAAAGCGCTACGCACGGCGCTTTCCCACCGTGTCGGCGACATAGGCGTCCCGATGACCCATCGGCTTCGGGCCGCGCCCATCCTCTTCCGTGGTGTCGCGGGCGGTCTGGTGCTCGATCTCCGCGTTCAGCTCCGCCCCCATCAGGATCACGTAGGAGGTCAGGTTGAACCACAGCAGCAGCACCACGCCCGCCCCGACCGACCCGTAGGTCTGGTTGTAGCTGCCGAAGTTCGAGACGTAGACCGAGAAGCCCACCGAGGCGATGATCCACAGCGCCGTGGCGATGGCCGATCCCCAGGTAACCCAGCGCCATTTCGGCTGCCGCCGATCCGGGCCGTAGCGGTAGAGCACGGCGAGCGCCAGCACGATCGCCACCGCCAGGATCGGCCAACGCGCGAGGCTGGCGGCCCAGCCGATCGGGGTGTCCCGCAGGCCGAGGAAATTGATGGCCGCCGGCACCGCCACGATCAGCGCCAGCGTCACGATCACGAAGATCAAACCGGCCAGCGTCAACACCAGCGACAGCCCGGCAAGCCGGATGAAGCTGCGCCGTTCCTCTTCGCCATACGCGATGTTCAGCGCGGTGATCAACGAGTTGGTGCCGCGCGACGCGCTCCACAGCGTCAGGACAAGGCCGAACAGAACGCCGAAGCCCAGCCCCTCCTGCGGCGCCGACGCCACGTTGCGCGCCTGATCGCGCAGCACGTTCAGCGCCTCCGGCGGCAGCAGACCGGCCAGTTGATTGACCTGCTGCTCCACCCCCGCCGGGTCGAAGACGAGGCCGTAGAGCGACACCAGCGCGGCGATGGCCGGGAAGATGGCGAACAGGGCGTAGTAGGCCACCCCCGCCGCCACGATGGAGATGTTGTCCTTTCCCTGCTCCTCCCAGGTGCGCCAGAGGATGTCCTTCCAGCCCGCCTTGGGAATGTCGGAAGGCCGGGCCGCCGACCGTCCACGTCCCCCTCCCATCTCGACGCGCGGATACTGGTTGCGGTGGTGACGGCTCAACCCCAGCATGCCCCCTCCCTCACGCGACCGCTTCGCGCAGAGCGCCGACACGGTGACGCACCGTCTCGATCTCATGGAAATGGGCGCCGACGATCACCGTCAGCTCTTCGGGCAGGTCATCGTGAAGGCTGTTGCGGAACAGCCCCAGCGTTCCCTCCACACCGCTTTCCAGCCCGCGGAGCAGCCCGCCGCGCGTCCGCGGACCGCCCAGTTCCATGTCCAGGTCGCGCCAGACCGCGTGGACCGGCGCCTGGAGATCGCGGCCGCCGCCGCGGCGCACCAGTTCCGCCTCCAAGGCGGCGGCGCTACGGTCGAACTGGGTGGCAACCTGGGCCAGCCGCCCCTTCAGGTCCGGATCGTCCAGAACCATGTCGGCTTGACGGAATCCGGTGGCCCCCTGACGGCAAGCGGCGACCAGAACGCTCAGCACATCCTGGATCGTCCCGTCGACGACCCGTCCCGCCGGCGCTCCGGAGGAGACGGGTTCGACCTCCGGCGTGCGCGACACAGTCCAGGCGAACCACAGGGCGCCCGCCGCCATCACGGCCAGCGGCCAGGGATTGGAGCGGATGGCGCGCGCCATGCGCGACGGGTTGCCCTCCACCACGTCCCGCACCACCTCGATGACACCGCCTGACATCTGGCCGGGCGACAGGCGGAATTCGATTTCGTCGAGAACCGCGTCCATGCGGCCACGGATGGCGTGGATGTCCTGCTCGATCTCGTCCGTCCCACGCCGGCCTTGCGGCGCTGCCGGGGCATCGGATGTGGGTGTTGTGTTTGCTGTGTTGCCCGCCGCGACGCCGCCCATGGTGTCGGCATACGGATCGGTGGCTCGGTTCATGCCGGCGACTCCCCCTCTTGACGCTGCCGCCAAGCAACACCGGAAATTGGCCGAAGGTTCCGGCTTTCTGCCGGGGTGACACGAGGGATCGGCTATTTGAACAGGCCGCGACCGGGAGCAGTACCCCGTCCTTTGCAAAGCGCCACGGGCCGGTTTGCCGAGGGAGTTCGAACGGATGCCCTGTTAAACCGTTAAGTTATTGAGGGGAATGGTGATCCGGGTGGGACTCGAACCCACGGCCACATGATTAAAAGTCACGTGCTCTACCGACTGAGCTACCGGATCACAAAAAGCATGCGGCCTGTTGCCGATGCGGGGCGCAACATAGGGGGCGGTGACGCCCCGGTCAACAGCGGGGTTGGACGGAGCGCACAAAAATTTCGCTCTCCGCCGCAGCCCCGGCGCCGTCACTGTTTGCCCGTCACTGTTTGAGGGTCTGGATCTGCTTGCTGGCGTCGCCGTTGCCGGCTTCCAGGGCGAAACGTTCGGCCAGATGGTCGGCCACACGGCCGCTGACGAAGCCGCGGATGTCACCGCCCAGACGCCCGATCTCCTTGACGAAGCGGGAGGAAATGAATTGGCTCTTCTCCGAGGCCATCAGGAACATGGTCTCGATCTTCGGGTTCAGGCGGGCGTTCATGCCCGCCATCTGGAACTCGTATTCGAAGTCCGAAACCGCCCGCAGGCCGCGGATGATCACGGTGGCGTTCACCTCCACCGCGAAATGCATCAGCAGCGTGTCGAAGGCCCGCACCTCGATGCTGGCCCCGGCGTTGTTCAGGGCGGTCACGTCCTCCCGGACCATCGCCACTCGCTCGTCCGTCGAGAAAAGCGGGCCTTTGCCGGCGTTGCGGGCCACGCCGACGATCAGATGATCGACGAGACGCGAGGCCCGCTGGATGATGTCCATGTGCCCGTTGGTGATCGGGTCGAAGGTGCCGGGATAGACACCGATGCGGCGCTTGGCCATGGGAGTACCTTCCGCCTCTTTTTATTCGATCGTATCACCGGGGGTATCGCCAGGAGCGGCCTCGTTCCCAGCAGCATCGTCCACGGAGGCCGTCCCGCCGCCGTTCGGATCATCGACGTTCGGATCGCCACCGTTTCCGTTGGTCCCGTTCCCGTTGGTGTCCTCATCCTCCGCGATGGAGGCGACGGACACCACGCGCTCGTCCGCACCGACGCGGAACAGCGTGACGCCCAGCGTCTTGCGACCCGCGATTCGCACGTCGTGGATCGGCATGCGGATGACCTGACCGCCGTTGGTCACCATCATTACCTGATGCGAGTCTTCCACCGGGAAGGCCGCGACGATGGAGCCGTTGCGCTCGCCCATCTCCATGTTCCAGATGCCCTGGCCGCCGCGGCCGGTCACCCGGTACTCGTAGGAGGAGGTCCGCTTGCCGTAGCCGCGCTCGGTCACGGTCAGCACATACTGCTCCAGGCCCTTCAGCTCCTCGTAACGCTCCGTGCTGAGCGTCACGGACTCGGTCGACACCTCGTCCGCCTCCGGCGCCGCCTCACCCTCCATGTCGACGCCTTCCTCGCGCTTGCGCTTCAGGAAGGCGGCGCGCTCCTCGGGCGAGGACTCGACGTGGTGGAGCGTGGTCATTGAGATGACCTCGTCGCCATCGGCCAGACGGATGCCGCGCACGCCGGTCGAGGTGCGGCCGGCGAAGACGCGCACGTCGGCGACCTCGAAGCGGATGCACTTGCCGCCGCCGGTGGCCAGGAGCACGTCGTCGGCCTCGGAGCAGGTGCGGACGGCGATCAGGCGCTCGCCCTCCTCCTCCAGCTTCATGGCGATCAGGCCGTTGGAGCGGATGTTGGCGAAATCCGACAGGCGGTTGCGCCGCACATTGCCCTTCGACGTGGCGAAGACGACGTGCAGGTCCGCCCACACGGCCTCGTCCTCGGGCAGCGGCAGGACGGTGGTGATGGTCTCGCCGTCGATCAGCGGCAGCAGGTTCACGAAAGCCTTGCCGCGCGCCTGCGGGTTGCCCAGTGGCAGACGGTAGACCTTCAGCTTGTAGACCATGCCGCGTGAAGAGAAGAGCAGGAGCGGCGTGTGGGTGTTGGCGACGAACAGGTCGCTGACCGCGTCCTCCGCCTTCATCGACATGCCCGACCGCCCCTTGCCGCCGCGCTTCTGCGCGCGGTAGGTGGACAGCGGAACGCGCTTCACGTAGCCGGACTGGCTGACCGTGACGACCATGTCCTCGCGCTGGATCAGATCCTCGATGTCGGCCTCGAACTCCAGCTCCTGGATCTCGGTGCGGCGCGGGGTGCCGAACCGCTCCTTCATCTCCACCAGCTCGTCGCGGAGGATGCCCAGCAGCTTCGCGCGGTTGGCCAGGGTCTCCAGGTAATCGGCAATCTGGTCGGTGACGTCCTTCAGCTCGGCGCCGATCCGGTCGCGCTCCAGCCCGGTCAGGCGGTGCAGACGCAGATCCAGGATGGCGCGGGCCTGCTCCTCCGACAGCCGGTAGGTCCCGTTCTCGGACACGCCACGGCCCGGCTCGTCGATCAGCGCGATCAGCGGTGCGACGTCCATCGCCGGCCACTCGCGCTCCATCATCTGCTCGCGCGCCCAGACGGGGTCCGGGGCGCTGCGAATCAGCGCGATCATGGCGTCCAGATTGGCGACGGCGACGGCCAGACCGACCAAGGTGTGGGCGCGCTCGCGCGCCTTGCCCAGCAGGAACTCGGTGCGCCGGGTGATGACCTGCTCGCGGAACCGGACGAAAGCGGCGATGATCTGCCGCAAGTTCATCAGTTCCGGCCGGCCGCCGTTCAGCGCCAGCATGTTGACGCCGAAGGAGGTCTGGAGCTGGGTGTGGCGGAACAGCTGGGCCAGCACCACGTCGGGCACGGCATCGCGCTTCAGCTCGATCACCACGCGGACACCGTCGCGGTCCGACTCGTCGCGCAGGTCGGCGATGCCCTCGATCGTCTTGTCGTTGACGACCTCGCCGATGCGCTCCATCAGCTTGGACTTGTTGACCTGGTACGGGATCTCCGTCGCCACGATGGCGAAGCGGTCCTTGCGGATCTCTTCGATCTCGGTCTTGGCGCGGATGATGACGGAGCCGCGCCCGGTCATCAGAGCCGAGCGGACGCCCGACCGGCCGAGGATCATACCGCCCGTCGGGAAGTCCGGGCCCGGCACGAACTCCATCAACTCTTCGTCGGTGACATCGTTGTTGTCGATGTAGGCGCAGCAGGCGTCCACCACCTCACTCAGATTGTGGGTGGGGATGTTGGTCGCCATGCCGACGGCGATGCCGCCGGCGCCGTTGACCAGCAGGTTCGGGAAGCGCGCCGGGACGACCGTGGGCTCCTTGCCCGAATCGTCGTAGTTGGCCTGGAAATCGACGGTGTCCTTGTCGATGTCGTCGAGCAGCGCCTCCGCCGCCTTGGCCAGCCGCGCCTCGGTGTAGCGCATGGCCGCCGCCGGGTCGCCGTCCATCGAGCCGAAGTTGCCCTGCCCGTCGATCAGCGGCAGGCGCATGGAGAAGTCCTGCGCCATGCGGACCATGGCGTCGTAGATCGCGCTGTCGCCGTGCGGGTGGTATTTACCCATCACGTCGCCGACGATGCGCGCCGACTTCTTGTAGGGCTTGGTCGAATCGTACCCGCCCTCCTTCATCGCGTAGAGGATGCGGCGGTGCACCGGCTTCAGCCCGTCGCGGACGTCGGGCAGAGCGCGGCTCACGATCACGCTCATCGCGTAATCGAGATAGGACCGGCGCATCTCGTCTTCGATGGTGACCGGCGCGATGTCGGAGGCGGGAGGAAGGGGCGTCGTGCTCAAGGAGACAAACTCATTCTACGGGCTGCGGCGATGCTCGGTGTTCAACGCTTGCTGTTCAACGCTCAAGGTCAACACTTAAGGTTCAACGGGGCACGTCCGCACGGCCCTTCGGGCCGCTGCATGTAATATAAGAATTCCTATCAGCTTTCGCATGTGCACACAACGCTCCGGCAGTCCCACGATTTCTGGCCTTTGCAGGTCAATGGCCTCCGGCCTTTGCAGGACGAGGGCGGCTCAACAGCGCGAAGCGCAGCGAAAGGATGGTCACGGATACCACACTGGCGATCAAAATTCCCTCAAAAAGACCACGCGCGCCGCGCTCCAACCCGAAGGCGAGCAAGGCCGACACCGGAATCATCACCACCGCGTAGGAGATGAAGTGCAGCGCGGTGGGAACCCAGGCGTCGCCGCGCCCGCGCAACGCGTTCGCCATGACCACCTGCCCGCCGTCCGCCACCAGGACCCAGGCGGTGAAGGCGATCAGCGGCGCCACCGCGGCGATCAGCTGGGTGTCGGCGCTGTAGATCGCCGCCAGCGGCTCCGGCATCCAGCGGTAGAGCACCCCGACTCCGGCCAGGATCAGGCTGGTCACGGCCAGCCCCGTCCAGCCGGCCAGCGCCATGTCCAGCGGGTCGCGCCGGCCATAGGCCACCCCCACCCGCACCGCCGTGGCCGAGGCCAGCCCGACCGCCGCCATGAAGGGCAGCGCCGTCAGGTTCAGCCCGACCGTGTAGGCGCCCAGCGCCAGCGGCGAGATCATCCCGGCGAACAGGCCCAGCGTGGCGAAGGCGCCGCTTTCCACGCCCAGGCTGACCCCGGCGGCGTAGCCGAGATGGCGCTGCTTGCGGCTGCCGCTCCACCAGTCGCGGACCGGGTCGCGCACCGCCCAGCGGGCGTGGTCGCTCATATGCCAAGCGTAGAAGACGAGGCCGAGCCCCATTCCCCAGCGCACCGCCGTGGTCGCCCAGGCCGAGCCGACCGCCCCCAGCGCCGGGAACCCGCCATGCCCCCAGACCAGCATCCAGGCGAGCAACGCGTTCAGGAGATTGCCGAGGATCATCGCCACCATGCCCGGAATGGGTCTCTTCAGTCCCTCCAGGAAGAAACCGGTAGCGACGTACAGCATCATGCCCGGCATGCCGTAGCCGAGCACCGCCATCACCTGCCCGCCGCCCGCCGCCAGATCCGCGGACTGGCCGGTCAGGCGGAAGAAGGACTCTCCGGCCAGCGAGGCCAGGGCGAAGAGGATGCCAAGCAGCAGCGCGTAGGGAATCGCCCGGCGCCAGACGCGCCCGCACTCGGCGTCCTGCCCGGCGCCAAGGGCATGGGCGGTCACCGCCACCACGCCCATCATCAGCCCCACGCCGGTGGTGACCAGCAGATTGGCCGGCAGGTGGGCCAGCCCGTAATAGGCCAGCTCCTGCGCGCTGTAGCGGCCGACGATGGCCGTGTCCACCGCCATCATGACGACCAGCCCGGCGCGCGAGACGATGACCGGGGCGGCCAGCCGCAGCAGTTCGCCGGCGTGGGTGCGCAGACGGTCGGCCAGGAGAGGAGCGGGAATCGCGTGGTCGGGCATGATCAAGGCTGTCGGTCGCTTGTGTACGGTTGTCACCGCCGGTGGCGGAACCGGCCATCTTGACCGTGCGGCGTACCACGTCAAGTGGCGGCTTATTGTCCTTCCGCCCTGTTGCAAATCCGCCGAATGGGCCGGAACCAACGCCCGCGGCGGCGCGTTGACGAAGCAACAGCATCCACTGAGGAGTTCGGGATCATGAGCCGCTCCATGCCGTTCCCCGTCCGCCAGATTGCCCTCGCCAGCTTCGTCCTGACCTTCGCCGCGCTGCTCGTCGGCTGCAACACGATCGAAGGGGCCGGGCAGGACGTCCAGGCCGGCGGCCGGGCCGTCGAACGCGCCGCCGAGTGACGCGTCCCACCACGCTTTTCAACCACAAGAGAGACGCCCGTATGAGCGATCCCATGACGCCGGAGCGCCCCACCCCAGGACGCCCTACCGAGGTGCCGCCGCCGAGCAACCCGAATACCCCGCAGCCGGACCGTCCGACCACGCCGGACCCCTACCCGGTGCCTGAGAATCCCGACACCCCTCCGGAGATGCCGCCGCCGGCGGATCAGCCGGTTCCCGGCATGCCGACGCCGACCCAGGCGTAAGGCGCCGGGCGCGGCGCAATCCGCGCGAACGTCGTTTCAAGAAAGGCCGATGCTGTGAAGCGTCGGCCTTTTTCCTTGTCCGTACTCCAGCCGCCGAAAGTCGAATATTCGAATCTGGAAACAACACCGAAACACATGGGCAACAAGACCAAAGGGACGGTGGCAAAAGTTGGCACCGGGGCGTTAAGTGTTTTTTTACCTTTCTCTCTTCCCAACTTAATGTTAACGATTTGTTAATCATTAAGGAGAGGCAACCATGGCCAGGTTTTCGGGAACCAACGCCGCCGAACGCTATCTCGGCACCGACTCCGCCGACACGGTCTATGGCAATGGAGGGAATGACTCGCTCTCAGGGGGGCTCGGCAACGATTTTCTGGATGGTGGGCTTGGGAACGACTGGCTGGGCGATCCCTACGCCGGCGATCCGGGCAACGACCGCATGTACGGGCGCCAGGGCGACGACCAGCTGTTCGGCGGGGCCGGCAATGACTGGCTGGACGGCGGTTCGGGCAACGACACGGTGAAGGGCGGGCGCGGCGACGACACTTTGGTCGGCGGAACCGGCGACGATTGGCTGATCGACACGCTGCGCGACGACGGGTCCGACATCTTCCTGCCCGGTGCCGGCAACGACCATATGGTCAGCTACCGCGACGGCGCGACGGACATCTTCCGCTTCGACGTGGCGCCGGGCGGCTTCGGCACCGACGACATCAGCTATTTCGAAGCGGGAATCGACCGCATCGAGTTCCGCGGCTTCTCCGCCGCCGACCTGACCGTCTCCACCACCGCCACCAGCACGGCCTTCGGGTTCCGGGACGGTTCGTCACTGACCGTGGATACCGTCGGGCTGCTGTCCGGTCGCGACTATGTCTTCACCTGACCGGTAAGCTCACCTGAAGGAAGTACCGCGGGCATGGGGGCCCGATGGCGCAAGGGGCGTGGCCGCGGCTGGCCGCGCCCTTTTCCGCTCCGGTCCGCTGCCCCTCCGCTCCGCTGCCGCGTTATAGCCTTGCCCACGCGACGGAGGAGCCACGCATGAACCATCGACGCCTCACCCCCCGCCCCGCCACCCGGCTGCTCGCCGTCTGCGCCCTGGCGGCGCTCGGCGCCTGTGCGGAGACCGGCGCTGCGCAACGGCCCATGGCGCAGATGTCGCCCCTGGAACTGGTCGGACTGACGGTGCAGTCCATTCCCGAGAACCGCATCCTGGGTTCGGTCGAGGACGTCGTCCTAACTCCGGCCCGCGAACCGGTCCAACTCGTGGTGGCGAGCGGCGCGCCGGTCCATCCGGTGAAACGCCACGTGACGCTGGATTCCGGGCAGCTGCGCTATTCGGAAGAGCGGCAGGCGCTCGTCCTCACCGGCATGAGCGCGGACCAGTTCGATGCCCTGTTCGCCACGCCCGCTGCGATGGCTCCGGCCCTCGCTCCCCTGCCCGGCGATCCGGCGGATGCCACCAACTGGAACCGCGCCACGGCCCCGCGCTGATCCCTCCTTCGGCCAGACCATGCGAAGCACCCCATGACGGGGCCGCAAGGTCTGGCCGATGGGCATGCTTTGATCTTTTAAATGTTATGATATAACGTTACATACGCCCGGAGCTGTTTGGCGACATGCGGCAACGGGGGGATGATGATCGAGGATGTGGATGCGCCGGGCGTTCCGGCGGGCTTCGAAGCGGCGCTGGACCTGGTGCGTTCGCTGTGGGCCGAAGGACGGCGCGAGGGCGTGCCGGACCGGTTGGTCGCCTGGGCAATGATGGTCGAATCGGTGGACCGGCTCGCCGCCCTGCATGGCCCAAGCGCGACGGCGGCTCTGCTCGACCGCTTGGGCCGGGCCGTTCTGGACACCCCTACGGGCGCCAGTCCGGGATCGCTTCAATGAGCGGGGTGACCAACAACCGCTTCTACGGGGCGCGCTCCTGGCGGGAGGCGAAGCCGGTGGTCCTGCATCCACGCTTCTTCGACGGCTTCCGGGACGTCCTCGACGGGCGCCCGTTCGATTACCGCGGGTTGGACGGCTGGCCGCTGCTCGACCAGCACCGCTACGAGAATGGCCGGGAACTGACGGCGGAATGCCGCGCCGCCGGGATCGCCGTGCGTTGGGGCGACCGCACGCGCATCCCGCGCGGGCTGAAACAACTGGTTGCAGGGCGCGCCCGGCATCGTGGAGAGCCCCGAAGGTCCCTCAGAAGCGCAGGCCGGCCGCGGGATTGTCGATCTGGTTGAGCGGGCAACGGCAGGTCGGGCAGGACATCTGGGAAAGCAGCGTGTTGCGCTGCTCCTCCGTCAGCGAGACGCCGGCCGCCTGAACCGCCTCGTCGATCATCCGGCGATGATAGGCGGTGGCGCCGCAGCCCTCGTCCAACACGCCCTTCAGATCGTCGTTCGGAATCACGCGGAACGCCGCGGCAGGACCCGACAGGGTCGCGGCGCCACCACCGACCGCGACAGCGGCAAGGGCACGCAGGATGTGACGGCGCTGGGGGGCCATGGCTGCTCCTGGATCACGACGGACGCTCGCCGTGGAATCTCGGTTGGCGGGCATCCCCCGTCAAGCCCGGCCTGCGCAGGTTACGCGACGACAAGCCTGCGGCCGATGGCGGACGGGAGGGGGAAAGCCCCCTCCCTCACGATCATCCGGGTGGTCAGAACGGGATTTCGTCGTCCAGATCGTCGTGCTTGGGCGGAGCACCACCGCCGCTGCGGCCGCCACCGCCACCACCGTAGCCGCCACCGCCGCTGCTGCCGCCGCCGCCGTAGCCACCGCCACCACCGCCGCCACGCGACTCGTAGCCGCCACCACCACCACCGCCGTAACCGCCACCACCGCCGCCTTCGCCTTCACGGCCGCCGGTGAAGTCGATCTCGGCGACACGCACGGACAGGCCGGCGCCGCGGGTGCCGTCGCGCTTCTCGAACTCGCGAAGCGTCACCTCGCCGGAGATGACCACGGCCTTGCCCTTGGTCAGGTGCTGCGCCAGAGCCTCCGCACGGCGGCCCCAGATGGAGCAATCCACCCACTGGGTGGTCTTGCGGTCGCCGAAGCCGACGTCGTTGGCGACGCGGAAGCCCAGAACCTTTTCGCCGCTCTGCGTGGAGCGAAGCTCGCCATCCGCTCCGAGGCGCCCCGTAAACGTCCATACATTCATCGCACGTGTCTCCTAGCGCGGGTTCCCGGTATCCCATCCGACCCGTTCGGGCGCCCGGCGGAAGGGCGTCCGGATACCGGGGGTGTCTGTTCGCAGGGCCGGTTTGATCCGTGGTCCGGTCCATGCCCGCCCCGCCTTGCGCTTCACAAAGCACGGGGAACAGGCACGGGTCAACCGCCGCCGCCGGAGCGCCTTGCCCCTTCCATCCGGATCAACCCGCCCAGCCCGCACGGAAGAGAACACTCCATGAACAAACATAGCAGAGAGAGTCCGTGCCGCCAACATATTCCTTGGTGGTTCCCCATCGTCGGCTCCCTGGCATTCCCGCACCGCGACCCTGGGTCCCGCAAGGCCGGAAAGGGACGCGCACCGGTGGCAAGTCGCCTGCGCGTGGCACATATCTGTCCGGGCTTTTGAACCGTCTCAGGCGTCTTCCCTTCCCCACCGGTTTCGGCTAAGAACACTCCATGAACAAGCACATCAGTGTCCGCGGCGCGCGGGAGCACAACCTCAAGAACGTCGATGTCGATCTGCCTCGGGACGAGCTGATCGTCATCACCGGCTTGTCGGGATCGGGCAAGTCATCGCTGGCGTTCGACACGATCTACGCGGAGGGCCAGCGGCGCTACGTCGAGAGCCTGTCGGCCTACGCGCGCCAGTTCCTGGAACTGATGCAGAAGCCGGACGTCGACTCGATCGAGGGGCTGTCGCCGGCCATCTCCATTGAGCAGAAGACGACGTCGAAGAACCCGCGCTCCACCGTCGGCACGGTGACGGAGATCTACGACTACATGCGCCTGTTGTGGGCGCGGGTCGGCATTCCCTACTCCCCGGCCACCGGCCTGCCCATCGAGAGCCAGACGGTCAGCCAGATGGTCGACCGCATCCTGGCGATGCCGGAGGGCACGCGCCTGCTGCTGCTGGCGCCGCTCATCCGCGGCCGCAAGGGCGAGTACAAAAAGGAGATCCAGGACCTCCGCAAGCGCGGCTTCCAGCGCGTGCGCGTCGACGGCACGATGCACGAGATCGACGAGGTCCCGGCGCTCAACAAGAAGCTGAAGCACGACATCGACGTGGTGGTGGACCGCATCGTCGTGCGCGAGGGGCTGGGCAACCGGCTCGCCGATTCGCTGGAGACGGCGCTCGGCCTTGCCGACGGGATCGTCTTCGTCGAGGACGCCGAGTCGCACGAGCAGACCGTCTTCTCGCAGAAATTCGCCTGCCCGGTGTCCGGATTCACCATCCCGGAGATCGAGCCGCGGCTGTTCTCCTTCAACAACCCGTTCGGCGCCTGCCCGGCCTGCGACGGGCTGGGCAGCAAGATCTACTTCGACCCCATGCTGGTCGTTCCGGACGAGCGGCTGTCGCTGAAGAAGGGCGCCATCGCCCCCTGGGCCGGCTCCTCCTCCCAGTATTATGTGCAGACGCTGGAGAGCATCGCCCAGCATTTCGGCGTCGCCATGGACACGCCGTGGGAAAAGCTGCCGGAGAAGGTCCGCCAGACCATCCTCTACGGCTCCGACGGCGCGCCGATCACGATGACCTACGACGACGGGCTGCGCAGCTACCAGACGCACAAGGCCTTCGAGGGCATCATCAACAACCTGGAGCGCCGCTACCGCGAGACGGAAAGCGCCTACATGCGGGAGGAGCTGTCCAAGTACCAGTCCTCCCAGCCTTGCGAGACCTGCAAGGGCGCCCGCCTGAAGCCGGAGGCGCTGGCGGTCAAGGTGCACGGCCAGCACATCTCCCAGGCCGCGGAAATGTCCATCGCCGACGCGGCGACGTGGTTCAGCACGCTGAACGACCATCTGCGCCCGAAGGACAAGGAGATCGCCTACCGAATCCTCAAGGAGATCAACGAGCGGCTGGGCTTCCTCAATGCCGTGGGATTGGAATACCTGACGCTCAGCCGCGGCTCCGGGTCGCTGTCCGGCGGCGAGAGCCAGCGCATCCGCCTCGCCTCGCAGATCGGGTCCGGCCTGACCGGCGTGCTCTACGTGCTGGACGAGCCGTCGATCGGCCTGCACCAGCGCGACAACGACCGGCTGCTGGCGACGCTGAAGCGGCTGCGCGACCTCGGCAACACCGTGATCGTGGTCGAGCATGACGAGGACGCCATCCGCACCGCCGACTATCTGGTGGATATGGGCCCCGGCGCCGGCCAGCACGGCGGCACCGTGATCGCCCAGGGCACCCCGGCGGAGGTCCAGGCCAACCCCGACAGTGTCACCGCCCAGTTCCTCAACGGCACCCGCTTCGTGCCGGTGCCGGACCAGCGGCGCCCCGGCCACAAGGGCCAGTTCCTGGAGGTGAAGGGCGCACGCGCCAACAACCTTCAGAACGTCTCGGCGCGCATCCCGATGGGCACCTTCACCTGCGTGACCGGCGTGTCGGGCGGCGGCAAGTCCACCCTGATCATCGAAACGCTCTACAAGGCGGTGGCGCGCAAGCTGATGGGCGCCCGCGAGCATCCGGCGGAGCATGACGAGTTGCTGGGGCTGGAGAATCTCGACAAGGTCATCGACATCGACCAGTCGCCGATCGGCCGCACCCCGCGCTCCAACCCGGCCACCTACACCGGCGCCTTCACCCCGATCCGCGACTGGTTCGCCGGCCTGCCGGAGGCCAAGGCCCGCGGCTACGGCCCCGGCCGCTTCTCCTTCAACGTGAAGGGCGGGCGCTGCGAGGCGTGCCAGGGCGACGGCGTCATCAAGATCGAGATGCACTTCCTGCCCGATGTCTACGTCACCTGCGACGTCTGCCACGGCAAACGCTATAACCGCGAGACGCTGGAAGTCACCTACCGCGACAAGACCATCGCCGACGTGCTCGACATGACGGTCGAGGAGGGCAAGGAGTTCTTCAAAGCGGTGCCCGGCATCCGCGACAAGCTGGAAACTCTGGAGCGGGTCGGCCTCGGCTACATCCACATCGGCCAGCCCGCCACGACGCTGTCGGGCGGCGAGGCGCAGCGGGTGAAGCTGTCCAAGGAATTGAGCCGCCGCGCCACCGGCCGCACCCTCTACATCCTCGACGAGCCGACCACCGGCCTGCATTTCGCCGACGTCGAGAAGCTGATGGAGGTGCTCCACGCGCTGGTCGAACAGGGCAACACGGTGCTGGTGATCGAGCACAATCTGGAGGTCATCAAGACCGCCGACTGGATCATCGACCTTGGCCCTGAAGGCGGCACCGGCGGCGGCGAGATCGTTGCGGAGGGCACCCCGGAAGACGTGGTGAAGGTCAAGCGGAGTTACACCGGCCAGTATCTGGCCCCCTACCTGAAGGCGAAGCCGAAAAGCCGGAAGAGGGCATGAAGATGGGCCGGGGTTACCCCCGGCCTTTTTCTTAGGGCCGATTTTTGCCCTGGAAACAAAGCGGCAGCGGGGGTGTTTCCTCTTCATCGTTCGCCAAACAGGATGGAGACGGAGCATGTCCAGGACCATGATGTCCGGTGTGGCGCTGGCCTTCGGCGCGGCCCTGCTGGTCAGCGCCTGCGGGACCGACGAGTCCACCAGCACCACGACCACCACCACGACCACCTCGCCCAACTACGGCAACTCCAGCCTGACCACCCCGCCGACCGGCGGCTCGACCACCACCGAGCGTACGACGACGACCAAGAGCGAATAAAGGCTTTTCGTTTCGCTCCCAAATGAAACGGCCGGCTCCGCACAGGCGGGACCGGCCGTTGTCTTGCCGGTCCCTCCACTGTTCGTCCTACCAACGTACAAGTTTCAATCCCTCCCCGCTCGGCTAGGATTTCGAGGCGCGCCCAATGAAGCGCGCCGGAACAGCCGAACAACGGAGGGAACCCCATGCGTACCCTGTTCGCGGTCGCGGCCACCCTGGCCGCTCTGGCCAGCCCGGCCCTGGCCGTCGAGGTCACGGAATCGACGACCCTGCCCTACCCGGTCGAAAAGGTCTGGCAGCAGATCGGCCCCTTCTGCAACCTCGGCACTTGGCACCCGGCGGTGGAAAGCTGCACCCTGCGCCGGAAGGACGGCGCGCAGGAGCGCGTGCTGGCCCTCAAGGGCGGCGGCGCGATCGAGGAGCGGCTGCTCTCCTCCTCCGCCAGCAGCCACCGCATCCGCTATTCGATCCTGACCAGCCCGCTGCCGGTCAAGGACTACGCGGCCTCCCTGTCGGCCGAACCGGCGGGCAAGGGCACGCGCGTCGTGTGGAAGGCACGCTACACCTCCAACGGCGCCAGCGACGAGGAATCGCGCAAGGTGATCTCCGGCATCTTCACCTCTGGCTTCGACGGGCTGAAGCAGAAGCTCGCCGCCCAGTAAGTCACCGCTGGTCGCGATTCCGCGCCGTGGTTTGGGTTGGCCTTGCCGTAGCGACAATGACGGTCTACTTGTTCGGCAACTTTGTGAAAGTTGCTGATATGGTCGACACGTCCCTTTCCCCCGTTCACGTCATTGGCGGCGGCCTTGCCGGGTCCGAAGCCGCTTGGCAGCTCGCACAACGCGGCGTTCCCGTCGTGCTGCACGAGATGCGGCCCGTCCGCCCGACCGAGGCGCACAGCACCGACCAGCTCGCCGAACTGGTCTGCTCCAACTCCTTCCGGTCGGACGACGCGGAGTACAACGCGGTCGGGCTGCTGCACGAGGAGATGCGGCGCTGCGGTTCGCTGATCCTGCGCTGCGCCGACGCGCACAAGGTGCCGGCGGGCGGCGCGCTGGCCATGGACCGCGACGGCTTCGCGGGCGCCGTGACCGAGGCGATCACCGGACACCCGCTCATCACCGTGGAACGCGGCGAGGTCGCCGGCCTGCCACCGGAGGCGTGGGACAGCGTCGTCATCGCCACCGGCCCCCTCACCTCCCCGCCGCTGGCCGAGGCGATCCGCAGCTTCACCGGCGAGGAATCGCTGGCCTTCTTCGATGCCATCGCTCCCATCGTCTATCTGGAGAGCGTGGACCTGTCCAAGGCCTGGTTCCAGTCGCGCTACGACAAGCCCGGCCCCGGCGGCACCGGCAAGGACTATATCAACTGCGCCTTTGAGAAGGACGAGTACCGCGCCTTCATCGACGCGCTGCTGAATGCCGATAAGGTGGACTTCAAGGAGTGGGAGAAAAGCACGCCTTACTTCGAAGGCTGTCTGCCCATCGAGGTGATGGCGGAGCGCGGCGTCGACACGCTGCGCTACGGCCCGATGAAGCCGGTCGGCCTGACCAACCCGCACAAGCCGGAACGCCGCCCCTACGCGGTGGTCCAGCTTCGTCAGGACAACGCGCTCGGCACGCTCTACAACCTCGTCGGCTTCCAGACCAAGCTGCGCCACGCCGAGCAGGCGCGGATCTTCCGCATGATCCCCGGCCTGGAAAAGGCGGAGTTCGCCCGGCTCGGCGGCCTGCACCGCAACACCTTCCTGAACAGCCCGCGCCTGCTTGACGGCGCGCTGCGGCTGAAGGCCCAGCCGCGCATCCGCTTCGCCGGGCAGGTGACGGGCTGCGAGGGCTATGTGGAAAGCGCCGCCGTCGGCCTGCTGGCCGGGCGCTTCGCCGCCGCCGAGCGGCTGGGCGGCGAGCCGGCCGCCCCGCCGGTCACCACGGCGCTGGGGGCGATCCTCGGCCACATCACCGGTGGCGCCAACGCCGACACCTACCAGCCGATGAACGTCAATTTCGGCCTGTTCCCGCCGGTGGACGAGCGCATCCGCGGGCGCGACCGCAAGCTGGCCTACACCCGCCGCGCGCTTGAGGACTTGGAGGGGTGGCTAAAGGCCGCACCCGCTGTCGCCGTCTGAGGCCCAGCAATTTCGGGAAATTTATCACGGAACGATAATAAAGATCATAAGTAACGCTTAACCAATGCCGTGGGACACTTTCTTTCGAATGAGCGAGAAAGACTTCCAGTGGGATGGTTATGATTAAAACAAAATCGTTGGTTGCCAAACAGGTGATCGTCATCGTGACGGTGACGATCTTTTCCCTGGCGGTCGGAATTGCGGCCCTGACAACCAAGAGCGGGTCGGACATCGAAACCCTGGCCTTCCAGAGCGGGGAACAGCTTGGCCACCGTTACGGCGAGATGGTCCACGCCCGGCTGGGCAACGCGATGGAGGCCGGCCGCTTCATCGCGACCTCGCTGGTCGGCCTGAAGGCCGCGGGCCGCACCGACCGGGAGCAGCTCTCCATCTGGCTCAAGAGCATCGCCGAGGCCAACCCGGATTTCCTCGGCGTGTGGGTGGGGATGGAGCCGAACGCCCTGGACGGCCGTGACGCAGAGTTCGCCAACAAGCCGGGCTCCGACGCGTCCGGCCGGTTCCTTCCCTACTGGAACCGCGGGTCGGGAACGGTCGCGCTGGAGTCCCTCGTCGGCTATGACGATCCGGGCTCCGACGGCGCCTATTATCAGATCCCGAAGCGCACCGGGCACGCCATGGTGGTGGAGCCCTACAGCTACACCGTCGCCGGCCGGAAGGTGCTGATGGTGTCCATGTCCGTCCCGATCGTCGAAAACGGCCGGGTCATCGGAGTGGCCGGCATCGATCTGTCCACCGACGGCATCTGGTCCATGCTGAAGACGGTGAAGCCCTTCGACAGCGGGTCCATCCACCTGATTTCCAACGACGGCGTCTGGGCCGGTCATCCCGATACCGAGCGGATGGGGCAACCGATCGGCAAGTCGGACCCGACGCTCGACGCCGCCAAGCTGGCCATCCGCGCGGGCCGGAGTTTCGAGCAGATGTCGGTCGCCGATGGACAGCCCGTGAAACAGCTGTTCCTGCCGGTGACGGTCGCGGGAACGGAAACACCCTGGTCCCTGCTGGTCAACCTGCCGCTCGACAAGATCAACGCTCCGGTCCGGGAGCTTCGCAACGCCACCATCATCGGCGGGCTGGTCCTGCTGGCCGCCCTGGTCGCCGCGCTTCTGTTCGCCAGCCGCAGCATCGTCGGCCTGCCGCTGCGCCGCACCATCGCAACGCTGGACGCCGTGGTCGCCGGGGAGCGTGGGGTGGTCATCACCGACACCGGCCGCACCGACGAAATCGGCGCCATCAACAAGGCCCTGAAGCTCTTCCAGGACAACGCCACCCGCATGGCGGAGCTGGAGGAGGAACGCCACCGCGAGGAGCAGCGCGCCGCCGAACGCCGCAAACGCGACCTCGCCGACGTCGCCAGCCGGTTCGAGGCGTCGGTGGGTGGGGTCGTGCGCAACGTGTCGGAACAGGCGGGCGAGATGCGCAGCACCGCGCAGAGCCTGTCGGCCATCGCCGCCCAGACCGACCGTCAGGCCGCCGCCGTGTCCACCGCCGCCGAGGAGGCCAGCCAGAACGTCCAGACGGTGGCCGCCGCCACGGAGGAGCTGAGCTGCTCCATCCGCGAGATCAACGAGCGGATCGGCCGCTCCTCCCAGATGGCCACGGAGGCGGTCGCCGAGGTGGAGCGCACCAACAGCACGCTGGAAGGGCTGGCCACAGCCGCGCAGAAGATCGGCGACGTGGTGAATCTGATCCAGGGCATTGCCGGGCAGACCAACCTTCTGGCGCTCAACGCCACCATCGAGGCCGCCCGCGCCGGCGAGGCCGGCAAGGGCTTCGCCGTCGTCGCCAGCGAGGTGAAGAATCTCGCCAACCAGACCGCCAAGGCGACGGAGGACATCTCCCGGCAGATCGCCGAGATGCAGACCGTCAGCGGCACCGTGGTCGGCGTCATCGGGACGGTGGGGCGGAGCATCATCGCCATCAACGAAACGATCACCGCCATCGCCGCCGCCGCGGAGCAGCAGGGCGCCGCCACCCAGGAGATCAGCCGCAACGTCCAGCAGGCGTCGATGGGAACCGCCGCCGTGTCGGTGAACATCGGCGGCGTGACCCAGGCGGCGGGCTCCACCGGCTCGATGGCCGATCAGGCGCTCAACGCGGCCGGCGACCTGTCGCGTGAGGCCGACCAGCTCCGCCAGGAGGTGGAGCGGTTCGTGGCGATGATCCGCGCCGCCTGACCGACAGGGGTCAGAATCGCCCGCGCAGCGCCGCCCAGGCCAGCTTGGCGTGGCGCAGCGGGTGGGGCATCAGCACGCGCGCGGCGAAGGGGTCGTTGCCCTCCCGCGCCAGCGCGTCCAGATGCAGCCCGGCCAGCACCGCCGGCAGCAGGGCCGACAGAGCGGCGCGCGGCACGGAGCGGCGCAGCGCGCGGGCCTTCGCCAGATGGTCGCGGGCGGCCTCCGCCACCTCGCGCGCCACGGGGCGCAGCTCGGGGGTGGAGCGCAGCTCGAACAGGTCGCCCGGCTGGGCGCCGTGCGCCGCCATGCGGTCGGCGGGGAGAAGCTGGCGGTGCTGGCGGGCGTGGAAGGGCACCGCCCGGACGATGCCGGCCAGCGCGTAGCCGATCCCGGCCTGACGCCCGGCCTCCATCGCCTCGGGCCCCTTCGCGCCGAGGATCTCCAGCGCGAGCTGGACGAGCGGTGCGCCGGTGACCTCCGCGTAGTTGACGAGGCAGGACAGGTTGGCCGGCGGGGTGTCGTCCAGATCGGCCTCCCTCGCGTCGATCAGCCGGTCGAACAGGGCGCGGCTCAACCCGCCCTCCCGCACGGCAGCGGCCAGCGGTTCCATCACCGCGTGCTTGGGCACGGCGGCGCCCTCGTAGATCTTGTCCAGCCCGTCGCGCCAGAATTGCAGCCGCATCTGGCCCAGCACAGGCTCGGTCACCACCTCGCGGGTCTTGGCGATCTCCAGGTTGAAGGCGTAGAGGGCGAACAGCGATTCGCGGCGCTCCGCCGGGGCGAAAAGGCACGTCAGGAAACGGTCGTTGTCATATTTCCTCACCTCCCGTCCGCAATAGGACAGGTCGGGGGTCGCCTTCGCCATGTGATGCCTGTTCTGGAAAAATGGGGGTGGCACAGTTTGGAAGCGGGGCAAAGCCCGCTTGCGCCTTATATTAGGCACACAGGCTTTCCACACCAGCCCCGACGCGCAGCAGGCGGAACAATGGCCGATTTCAACGTCGCCCCCACCAAGCCCCGCAAACCCAGCCCGGTCGCCCGCAAGGACACGGACTCGGAGAATTTTCCGGTCGCCTCGCGCCTGTTGCCGAAGCATCTCAGGCCACATGTCATGGCCTTCTACCGGTTCGTCCGGCTGGGCGACGACATCGCCGACGATCCCGATCTCGAACCGGAGACCAAGCTCGCCTATCTGGAGGCGCTGGAACGCTCGCTGACCACCGGGCAGGCCAAGCACGCCTATCTGAAGCCGGCGCTGGACCTGCGCGCCAGCCTGCAGGCGACCGGCGTCAGCGACCGCCACCCCCGGCAGGTGCTGCGCGCCTTCCGGCGCGACGCGGTGGGCGCGCGCTGCCACAGCTGGAGCGACCTGCTGCTCTACTGCCGCTTCTCCGCCAACCCGGTCGGCCGCTACCTGCTGGACCTGCATGGCGAAGGCGTGGCCGCCGGGCCGGCGTCGGACGCGCTGTGCACCGCCCTGCAGGTGCTGAACCACCTTCAGGATTGCCGGGAGGACTGGAGCCAGCTCGGGCGCTGCTACATCCCGCTGGTCTGGTTCGACGATTCGGCGATCAGCGTCGAGCGGCTGGTCGAGACGGAGAGCGACGCCAAGCTGCGCGCCATCTTCGACCGCACGCTGGAGCACACCGACCGCCTGCTTGAGCGCGCCGCCCCCCTGCCCGGCCTGATCCAGCACCGTGGGCTGCGGATGGAGGCGTCGGTGATCCTCAGCCTCGCCGAATCGCTGGCGCAGCGGCTGCGCAGCCGCGACCCGCTGAAGAAGCGGGTGGTGCTCGGCACGCATCATAAGCTGTTCGCCACCGCACGCGGGCTGGCGCGCGCCATCGGGAGCAAATAGACTCCAGCCTCTTCGACCGACACCACGCAGGACCGACGTATGCCGCAGCCATCGCTGGATTCGACGCAGAGCGACACCGCCGGCAGCCCGGCTGCCGCGGCGGCGGCGGTGACCGGACGGTCGGGCAGCACCTTCTACTGGCCGATGCTGCTTCTCCCCCGCTCAAAGCGGGCGGCGATGTTCGCCATCTACGCCTTCTGCCGGCGAATCGACGACATCGCGGACGAGCCCGGCGAACCCGCGGAGAAGCGCGCGGCGCTCGACGCCTGGAGGACCGAAATCCGCGGCCTTTACGCCGGCGGCGCGCCGTCCAGCTCGTTGGGCGCCGCGCTGAAGGGCGCCATCGAACGCTACGGCCTGCCGCGGGGCGAGCTGGAAGCGCTGATCGACGGCATGGCGATGGACATCCCGGCGGACGACGGCAACGGGGCCGGGAACAGCGGGGGCATGACCGGTCCGGCGTTGCCGACCCTGCGGCTCTATTGCCGCCGCGTCGCCGGTGCGGTGGGCATGCTGGCGATCCGCGTGTTCGACCGGGCGGATGCCTCCACCGAGGCCTTCGCCCTGGCGCTGGGCGAGGCGTTGCAGTTGACCAACATCCTGCGCGACCTGACGGAGGACGCGGAGATCGGGCGGCTCTATCTGCCGCGCGAGTTGCTCGACGAGGCCGGCATCGGCAGCTCCGACCCCGCCACGGTGCTCGCCCACCCCAACCTGCCCCAGACCTGCGAGGCGCTGGCGGTTCTCGCCGAGGAGCGCTTCGCCGAAGCGCGGCGGGCGCTCGCCGAGGGTCAGTCCGCCGGACGGCGTGGTTCGCTGTGGGCGGCGGTCGCCATGATGGTGCTGTACCACCGGCTGCTGGTGCGGCTGCGCGCCCGGGGCTGGCGCGACCTCGACCGGCGGGTGCGGGTCGGCAAGCGCGAATGCGCCCTGGTGGCCGTGCGCTGCGCGCTCGGCTATCCGCCCGCCGCCTGACGGGCCGGCTTGGGCACCGTCCACATCGTCGGCGCCGGCCTTGCCGGCCTGTCCGCCGCCGTCCGCCTGACCGAGGCCGGGCGGCGGGTCATCCTGCACGAGAACGCGCCGCAGGCCGGGGGGCGCTGCCGCTCCTTTTACGACGCCACGCTGGACCGCGTGGTGGACAACGGCAGCCATCTGGCGCTCAGCGGCAACCGCTCCCTGCTCGGCTATCTGGAGCGGGTCGGCGTCGGCGGCGCCCTGACCGAGCTGCGCCCCGCCGCCTTTCCCTTCCTCGACCTGACCACCGGGGAGCGCTGGTGCCTGCGGCCCGGCGGGCTGTGGCTGTTCGACAAAGCGCGTCGTGTGCCGGGAAGCCACCCCGCCGATTACCTCGCCGCCCTACGGACCCTGACCGCCCGCCCCGAGGCGGCGGTGGCCGACGCGCTGCCCCCCGGCGGGCCGCTCTATGACCGGCTGTGGCGCCCGCTGGCCGTGTCGGTGATGAACGGGGCACCGGAGCGGGTGTCCGCCCGCCTGTTCGGGGCCGTGCTGCGGGAAACGCTGCTGCGCGGCGAGGCCGCCTGCCGCCCGCTGTTCGCGGAGAAGGGTCTGTCCGCCGCCCTGGTTGATCCGGCGGTGGCGTGGCTGGAACGGCACGGCGCCGAGCTGCGCACCGGAGTGCGTGTGGACGGGCTGGAACGCGCCGGTGATCGTGTGGCCGCCCTGTCGGTGGATGGGGAGCGCATCGCGCTTGGCAACGACGACACGGTGGTCCTGGCGGTGCCCGCCTGGATCGCCGCGCGCCTGCTTCCCGAGGCGCTGCCCGTTTCCCCCCCGGCCGCCGGGCGGGCCATCGTCAACGCCCACTTCCGGCTGCCCGCCCCGATCAACCTGCCGGGCGGCCTGCCCTTCCTGGGACTGGTGGGCGGCACGGCGGACTGGCTGTTCCGGCGCAGCGACGTGCTGTCGGTGACGGTCAGCGACGCCGACGCGCTCGCCGGTCAGCCCGCCGAAGCGGTCGCCGCCACCCTGTGGCGCGACGTGGCGAAGGCGCTCGGCGCGCCTGGCATGGCTCTGCCACCCCACCGAATCATCAAGGAGCGCCGGGCGACTCCGGACCAGTCCCCTGTCCATGCGGCGAATCGCCCCGATGCCCGAACCGCTTTGAAAAACCTCGTTCTGGCCGGCGATTGGACGAAGATGGGGCTTCCAGCAACACTCGAAGGTGCGGTGCGCTCCGGCGAGTTCGCCGCACGCGCGGTCCTGAACGCAAGGATTACCACCTTTTCGCGCCTCGGCCTTTTTCCAGCCTTCACTTTGCCGCGCCGCGGGCCTATTTGAGCGGACGGAGGTGCCGTGCCGCAAGGCGCGGGCCGAGATGGGACAATCCAAGAAGAGAGGGTAACTCAATGGCGTTCGAACTGCCGCCGCTCCCGTATGGCTATGATGCTCTGCAGCCGTTCATGTCGTCGGAGACGCTGCACCTGCACCACGACAAGCACCACCAGACCTACGTCACCAACCTGAACAACCTGACGAAGGACAGCCCGCTGGCCGACGCCAGCCTGGAAGACGTCATCAAGCAAAGCTACGGCGACGCCTCCAAGCAGGGCCTGTTCAACAACGCCGGTCAGGTGTGGAACCACACCTTCTACTGGCAGAGCATGAAGAAGAACGGTGGCGGCGCCATCCCGGGCGAGCTTGAGAAGCGCCTGATCGCCGACTTCGGCAGCGTCGACAAGTTCAAGGAAGAATTCTCGAACGCCGCCATCACCCAGTTCGGCTCGGGCTGGGCGTGGCTGTACATCGACGGCGGCAAGCTGAAGGTCACCAAGACCTCCAACGCCGACACCCCGCTGGCCCAGGGCCACTTCCCGCTGCTGACCGCCGACGTGTGGGAGCACGCCTACTACGTCGACTACCAGAACCGCCGCGCGGACTTCGTGAAGGCGTTCCTGGAGAGCCTGGTGAACTGGGAATTCGTGGCCGAGCGCCTGTCGAAGGCCCCGGCCTGATCCTCTACCGGATCGCCAGAACGGAAAAGGCCCCCAATCGGGGGCCTTTTTTGTTGGTCTCTTCCGGTCGGGCTTCCGACCCGGATCACACCGGCAACAGTGCCGCCCCCACCCGCCGGCCTTCGGCCAGCAGGACGTTGTAGGTGCGGCAGGCGGCCCCGGTGTCCATCACCTCAACCACCAGCCCGGCGTCGCGCAGGCTCTGGCGCAGCGCCTTGGGCAAAAGCTGCATCCGGGCGCCTGAGCCCAGCAAAAGGAACTCCACTCGCGGCTCCGCCGCGATGATCTGGGCGAAGTCATCCGCCGTCAGTGCGGCGAAGTCCTGGGGGCGCCAGGGCTCCGTGCGGTCGGGAAGGACCACAACCGCGCCGGTGCGCCATTGCCCGGACACGCAGAACTGCCCGTCTCCGTAGCCGTCGATGACCTGACGGTCCGACGGGATGATCGGCGTGATGTCCGCCATCTCTTGTCCGTTTCCTGTTCTTGTCGCTCAGGGCGTCGGATTGGCGGCCGGGGCCGCGTTCTCCGCCGGCGCGTTGCGGCGCAGCCGGTTCTCGCCCAGGAACAGCAAGATGGGGGCGGCGATGAAGATGGACGAGGAGGTCGCCAGGAAAATGCCGAAGATCAGCACGATGCCGAAGTCCTGCAACGCCTCGCCGCCGAAGAAGGCCAGCGGCAGGATCGACAGCAGCGTCGACATGGAGGTGCCCAGCGTGCGGTTCAGGGTCTCGTTGATCGAACGGTCGATCAGCTCGCGCAGCGGCATCTTCTTGTAGATGCGCAGATTCTCGCGCATGCGGTCATAGACCACGACCTTGTCGTTGGTCGAATAGCCCATGATCGTCAGGATCGCCGCGATGGCCGTCAGGTTGAACTGCATCCCGGTGATCGCGTAGAAGCCGACCACCTTCGTCACGTCCAGAAGCAGCGTGACGATGGCGCCCAACCCGAACTGCCATTCGAAGCGGAACCAGATGTAGACGAGCATCGCCAGCAGCGCGAGACCGAGCGCCAGCATGCCGTTGAAGAACAGCTCGCCGCTGACCGACGCGCCGACCGCCTCGACGCGGCGCACCGTGGTGCCGGGAATCTCCTGGGCGAGCGTGGCCCTCACCTTGTCGGCGGCCACCTGCTGGGCCGCGTCGTCGCCCGGCTGGCGCTCCAGCCGGATCAGCACGTCCTGGGGCGAGCCGAACTCCTGCAACTGCACCTGCCCCATGTTGAGCTGGTTCAGCGTGTGGCGCAGCGAGGCGAAGTCGGCGGCCTGCGGCGTGCGCGCCTCGATGACGATGCCGCCGCGGAAGTCGATGCCGTAGTTCAGGCCGGGATAGAAGAACAGCACCACCGACGCGATCGACAGGAACGCCGACACGATCAGGCCGGCGTGTCGCCCGCGCATGAACTGGATGTTGGTGTTGTCAGGGACCAGACGAAGCCGGAACATGGGAATGACCTCTTACACCGGCAGGGCGGCCGGCCGCGTCTTGCGCAGCCAACTGACCATCATGAGACGCACGAGCACGGTGGCCGTGAACAGCGAAATCAGGATGCCGAAGGTGATGGTGACGGCGAAGCCCTTGATCGCGCCGGTGCCCAGCACGAACAGGATGGCCATCTTGATGGCGGTGGTCAGGTTGGCGTCCACGATGGTGGAGTAGGCGCGGCTGAAGCCGGCCTCGACCGAGCCGAAGACGCCACGGCCCTTCTTGGTCTCCTCGCGGACACGCTCGTTGATCAGGATGTTGGCGTCGACCGCCAGACCGAGCGACAGCAGGATACCGGCGATGCCCGGCAGCGTCAGCGTCGCCTGGAGCAGCGACAGCGCGGCCAGCGTCAGGACGGTGTTGACCAGCAGGGCGAAGCAAGCGAAGGCCCCGAACAGGCCGTAAGCGGCGATCATGTAGGTGCAGACCAGCACGAAGCCGATGCCCACCGCCATCAGGCCGGCGCGGATCGAATCGGCGCCGAGGTCGGGGCCCACCGTGCGCTCCTCGATCACCTTCAGCGGGGCCGGCAGGGCGCCGGCGCGCAGCAGGACGGCAAGGTCGTTGGCATCGGCGGCGGTGAAGTTGCCGCTGATCTGGCCGCGTCCGCCGGTGATCGGCTCGCGGATCACCGGGGCGCTGATGACCTTGTTGTCGAGCACGATGGCGAAGGGCCGGCCGACGTTGGCGCGGGTCACGTCGGCGAAGCGGCGGGCGCCGATGCTGTCGAATTCGAAATTGACCACCCACTCGCCGGTCTGCGGGTTGCTGCCCGCGGTGGCGTTGGTCAGGTTGGCGCCGTCCACCTCGACCTTCTTGCGGATGACGTAGGCGCTCTGCGCCCGCCCGCCTTCGGCCGAGGGCAGGATGTCGGTGCCCGGAGGGGCGCGGCCGGCGCTCGGGTCGGCGTTCATGTCGACCAGACGGAAAGTCATCTTCGCGGTGGTGCCGAGCAGCCGCTTCACGCGGTCGGGGTCCTCGACGCCGGGAAGCTGGACCAGGATGCGGTCGGCGCCCTGGCGGGCGATGGTCGGCTCGTTGACGCCGGTCTCGTCGATGCGGCGCCGCACGATCTCGATGGACTGCTCGATGGCCTGGGTGGCGCGCTCGCGCAGGGCGATCTCGCTGAGCCGGGCGGTGACGCTGCCGCCGCTGGCGGTGACCTCCAGGTCCGGCTGGCCGCCGCCGAGCGGTCCACCACCGATGGTGTTGGCGAGCTGGCGCAGCGACCGCACCGCCGTGTCGGCCTGCGCCGGGTCGCGGAGCTGCACGGTGATGCCGCGGTCGCCCGGGTTAATCGCCGTGTAGCCGACATTGTCGTTGCGCAGCTGGGTGCGAGCCGAATCGACCAAGCCTTCGACGCGGTCACGGATGACCGCGCCCATGTCCACCTCAAGCAGCAGGTGCGACCCGCCGCGCAGATCGAGGCCGAGGTTGACCCGGTTGTGCGCGTACCAGTTCGGCAGGGCCGACAACGTCTCACGGCTGAGAAAGTTCGGCAGCGTGAGGATGGTCCCGAGCACGCAGATCGCGACGATCAGAAAAATCTTCCAGCGCGGAAAATACAGCATTCGTAAACCAGTCCCGTTCGCTACCGGAGAACCGCGTTACTTGCGGTCCACGACCTTCTCTTCAGCCTTCTCGTCGGCGCTCTTGGCCGGCTCGGACTTCGACAGCACGAGGTTCACGGTGGAGCGCATGACGCGGACGCGGACGTTCTCGGCGATCTCGACCTGAAGCTCGTCGTCCGGGCCGACCTTCGTGATCGTGCCGATGATGCCGCCGCCGGTCACCACGCGGTCACCGCGGCGGATGGACTCCAGCATGCCCTTGTGTTCCTTCATCTTCTTCTGCTGCGGACGGATCAGCAGGAAATAGAAGACGACGAAAATCAGAATCAGCGGCAGGAACTGCACGATCATGTCGGCCCCACCGGCGGCGGGCGCGGCGGTCTGTGCATAGGCCGTCGAAACGAACATCTGGAGGCTCCCTGTGGTTTGGTTCCGAAGGCGCAGCGGGCGCTCGCGGACGCGGCGACTATAACGGTCCGGGCCGTCGATGCAATGGAATAGGGGTACGTCCGCCGGGCTTCAAGGGCCGCGGCTGTCCATCACGGCAAAGAGAAGCAGGAAGCGGCGCGTGCAGGGCGCCTCCACCGGCTCCACCCCGTGGAAGGACCGGTCGGACGGTGCATAGGCCAGCAGATGGTTCGGCAGGAAGGGCGCTGTGCCAGCCAGCTCGAAATCCTCGCGCGGGAACCGTTCGGTCGAGCGCCCGGCGTTGGCGGTGAAGGACGGGTCGCGGGGTCGGTACAGCGCCGTGCCGAGATTGGGACGGCTGTCGTCCGCCGGCATGTAGAGCAGCATGGACAGGAAGGTGCCGAACACGTCGGTGTGGGGCAGCATGGCGTGGCCCGCATGGTCCTCGACCAGACGCGCGTAGACCATGGCCGGCCGGGCGGCGACGGGCGTTTCCAGCTTGGCGGCGAGCGAGGGGAAGCGCGGCGCCAGCCGCTTCAAGGTCTCCGGCCCGAACAGGCAATCGCGGACCTCCCGCCAAACCGCTTCGGCCTCCGGCTCCATCTCCCTCAGATTGCGGTCGGTCAGGACCATCTGATAGCGCTGGGGCAGCGTGTCCATCTGCAGGAGGGCCAGCGCCTCGAACCTCGGCCAGTGGGCGATGGCGCGGGCGTAGAGGTCCGCCGGCAGGACGTCCGGCACCACCAGATGCGGAAAGGGGTCCTCGCGAAGGGGTGTCTCCTCCAGCCGCCGCAGGACATGCGCGGCGCTCCCCGCCGGGTTGGGGAAATCGGCGGAACGTTCTGCGTGCATGGCCGTCCCTCGGTTCGCGTTCCCGGCACCATAGCGGCGCGCACGCCTCCCCCGCAAGCGCAGCGCCTTGTCCGGCGGCGCGCCGGCGGGTTAGGGTCGGCGCAACGAAACCGGAAGAAACGCCTGCGAAGGAACACGATGTCGGACGCCCAATTGCTGCCCCTCCTCACCCGCATCGCCGAGGCCCTGGAACGGCTCGCCCCGCCGCCGCCGGGCCGGCTCGACCTCGGCGCCGCCGACGCCTTCGTCTGGCACGCCGATCCCGACCGGCTGGAGCCGGTGCCCACCGTCAACCGGGTGGAGATCGGCCTGCTGCGCGGCGTCGAGCGGCAGCGCGACATCCTGCTGGACAACACCACCCGCTTCGCCACCGGTCTGCCCGCCAACAACGCCCTGCTCTGGGGCTCGCGCGGCATGGGCAAAAGCTCGCTGGTCAAGTCGGTGCACGCCGCGGTGGCCCAGGACCATCCCGGCACGCTGGCTCTGGTGGAGATCCATCGCGAGGACATCCCCACCCTGCCCCGCCTGCTCGCCCGGCTGAAGGACGAGCCGCGCCGCTTCATCCTGTTCTGCGACGACCTGTCCTTCGACCATGACGACGCCCACTACAAGTCGCTGAAGGCCGTTCTGGAGGGTGGGATCGAGGGGCGTCCGGAGAATGTGGTGTTCTACGCCACCTCCAACCGCCGCCACCTGATGCCGCGCGACATGATCGAGAACGAGCGCTCCACCGCCATCAACCCGGCGGAAGCGGTCGAGGAGAAGGTGTCGCTGTCCGACCGCTTCGGCCTGTGGCTGGGCTTCCACAACTGCGACCAGCCGACCTACTTCGCGATGATCGAGGGCTACGCCGCCCGCTTCGGGCTGGACATCCCGGCGGAGCAGCTGCGGGCCGAGGCCGTGGAATGGTCGGTGACCCGCGGCAGCCGCTCCGGCCGGGTGGCCTGGCAGTTCATCCAGGACCTGGCTGGCCGTCTGGAGAAGCCCCTTCGCTGACCCGCGGCTCCATGCGGTCGCGCGGATCGACCGCTTGGCTGCCCTTGCGCAGTTCGAAGTGAAGCTGCGGGCTCGTCACCGACCCGGTCTGGCCGACCGTGCCGATGGCCTGCCCGCGCTTCACCGCCACGCCCCGCTCGACGTCGATGCGGTCGAGATGGGCATAGGCGGTGATGAAGCCGTCCGAATGCTTCACCAGCAGCAGATTGCCGAAGCCACGCAGCTCGTTGCCGGCATAGGCGACGACGCCGTTGTCGGCGGCGACCACCGTCGCTCCCTTGGCCGCGGCGATGTTCAGGCCGTCGTTGTGCAGACCGTCCGGCTTCGGCCCGAAGGTCGAGATCACCTTCCCCTTCACCGGCCAGAGCAGGCGCCCGGTGGCGCGCTGCGCCGGCGCCTGCTCCGCGGCCTTGGGCGGCGGGGGCGGAGCGGCGGCGACCTCCTGGGCCGGTGCTGGCGACGGAGGCGGGACCGGAGCGGCCTCGACGGCACGCGGCGCGGGCGCGGGCTCCGGAACGGCGGGCTTCTGGCCGGGCGGGCGCAGCGAGGTCGGGGCCTGCCCCGGCTGATAGACGGGGGCTCCGGTCGTCCCCTCCGGCGCGGCGGCCGGCTTGGCGCCGGGCACCGGGGCGAGGACGGTCGCGGTCTGCGAGGGACTCTCCACCGGGGCCCTCTCGACCGGAGCCGGGGCCGAGGCGCCCGGAGGCGGCAGCTCCGCCGCCTGGATGGACCCGCGCGACACCTGCTTGACCGGGGCCGAAGCCACCACCCCGCCGACGGCGGACCCCGCGCTGGAGGACGGCGCCTGGGCCACCGCGGTGCCGCCCGGGGCGTCTCCACCCGGCAGGCGCAGCGGTTGCCCGGCCTGCACCGCGTAGGGCGCGGTCAGGCCGTTGAGCCGGGTCAGCTCGCTCATGTCCGCGCTGAACATGCGGGAGATGCCATAGAGCGTGTCGCCGCGCTGGACGATGTACTGGCGCGATACCGGCAGGACGAGACGCTGGCCGACCTGCAACTGGTAGGGCGGCGACAGGTGGTTGACCTCCAGCAGGTCGCGCAGCGGCACGTTGTAGCGCCGCGACAGCGAATAGGCGGAGTCCCCGCGCTGCACGATCACCGCTCCGCCGATGGAGTCCGGGGAATTGGACACCGAGGTGACCGGCGCCAGATCGCCGGTGCGCTGCTGGCAGGCGGCGAGCAGCGGAATCAACGCCAGCGCCGCGAGGAGGGCGCGCCCAGACACGCTGGATGTGACGCCAAGTGACACGCCGAACGGGCCGGCTACTCCGTTCCTGGCGGGGACGGAGGGTCGGACAGCAACGGTACGAAGCGGACGGGCCACAAGTCCTCCCGTGTAAGACCGGTTTCGGTCCGCCGGATGCGGACGACCCGCTGACCGCGGTAGTCGTCCCCCAGCGGGATGACCATGACACCACCAACGGCGAGCTGATCCGTCAAGTCCTTTGGCGCATCGGGGCCTCCGGCGGCCGTGACCAGTATGCGCTCGAACGGCGCCTGCTCGGGCCAGCCCTTCGTCCCGTCGCCGTGGCGGGTCGTGATGTTGTTCAGGCGCAGCGCCTGGAATCGCGCCTCCGCCTCGGTCAGCAGCGGGCGCAGCCGCTCGACGGTGTAGACCCGTCGGCACAGCCGCGACAAAACAGCCGCCTGATAGCCGGAGCCGGTGCCGATTTCCAGCACGGTCTGCCGCTCCCCCAGCTCCAGCGCCTGGGTCATCAGCGCCACGATCAGCGGCTGGCTGATGGTCTGGCCCAGATCGATGGGAAGCGCCGTGTCCTCCCACGCCTGATCCTGGAAGGGGTCGGGGACGAAGCGCTCGCGCGGGATTCGCTCGATCGCGGCCAAAACCCGGGTGTCGGTCACGCCGTTGCGGCGCAACGCCATCAGAAGCCGGATCTTGCGTGCCTCGACCGTCACACCCTACCCATTCACCTCGGAAACCGGATTACTCGAACGCGTGCCGCAAGGTCTGGAGCGTCGGCGTGTGCGTCAGATCCAGATAGACCGGCGTCACCGAAATGCCCCCGTGGAAGACCACATGGATGTCGGTGTCGGGCGCCACGTCGGCCTCGCCGCGCAGGGTCCCAATCCAGATATAGGGCTTGCCGCGTGGATCGACACGTTCCACCAACTCGTCGCCAATCTTGCGCTTGCCGTGGCGGACCACCTGGATGCCGGTGACCCGGTCCGCCGGACAGGCCGGGAAGTTCACGTTGAGCAGGACGTATTTCGGCCAAGGCGTGGAGACGGCCTTGCGGATCACCTCCGCCCCCCAACGCTCCGCCGCCGACCAGTCGATCTGGGCGCGGTTCTCGTAGTGCTGGCTGAGCGCGATGGCCGGGACGCCCAGCAGGGTTGCCTCCATGGCCGCCGCGATGGTGCCCGAATAGGTCACATCCTCGCCGATGTTGGAGCCCTGGTTGACGCCGGACAGGACCAGCGTCGGACGGGCGTCCTTCATGATGTGGTTGACGGCCAGCAGGACGCAGTCGGTCGGCGTGCCGTCCACCGTGTAGCGCCGCTCGTCCAGCTGGCGCAGGCGCAGCGGCCGGTTGATGGTCAGCGAGTGGCTGGCCGCCGACTGCTCCATCTCCGGCGCCACCACCCACACGTCGTCGGAGATGGAGCGGGCGATGGCCTCCAGAACCTTCAGGCCCGGCGCGTGGATGCCGTCGTCATTGGTGACGAGGATGCGCGCGTTCGACAGGTCGAGCGGGAGATCGAACATCAGGTGGTGATCCTTTCCAGCCCGCGCATGTAGGGCCGGAGCGCTTCGGGAACCAGGATGGAGCCGTCGGGTTGCTGGTAGTTCTCCAGCACCGCGATCAGGCAACGCCCGACCGCCACGCCCGAGCCGTTCAGCGTGTGGACGAACTGCGTCTGCTTCTCGCCCTTCGGACGGCAGCGCGCCTTCATGCGGCGGGCCTGGAAGTCGCCGCAGTTCGAGCAGCTCGAAATCTCGCGGTACATGTTCTGGCCGGGCAGCCAGACCTCGATGTCGTAGGTCTTGCGCGCCGAGAAGCCCATGTCGCCGGTGCACAGAGTCACCACGCGGTAGGGCAGCCCCAGCCGCTGCAGGATGGTCTCGGCGCACTGGGTCATGCGCAGATGCTCCGCCTCCGACTGGTCCGGGGCGGTGACGCTGACCATCTCGACCTTCCAGAACTGGTGCTGGCGGATCATGCCGCGCGTGTCGCGCCCGGCCGACCCGGCCTCGGCGCGGAAACAGGGGGTCAGCGCGGTGTAGCGGTGGGGCAGTTCCTCCGTCGCCACGATCTGGTCGTTGACGAGGTTGGTCAGCGGCACTTCCGAGGTCGGGATCAGGTAGTGATCGCCCGTGCGGAACAGGTCCTCCTCGAACTTCGGAAGCTGGCCGGTGCCGAACAGGGCGTTGTCGCGGACCATCAGCGGCGGCGCGATCTCGGTGTAGCCGTGCTCGCCGGTGTGAATGTCCAGCATGAAGTCGGCGAGCGCGCGCTCCAGCCGGGCCAGCCCGCCCTTCAGGACGGTGAAGCGGGCGCCGGACATGCGCGACGCCGCCTCGAAATCCATCAGGCCCAGCGCTTCGCCCAGTTCGAAATGCTGCTTGGCGTCCGCGATGGCCTTCGGCTCGCCCCAGCGGCGGATTTCGACGTTGGCGCTCTCGTCCGGGCCTTCCGGAACATCGTCGGCGGGCAGGTTCGGGATGGAGGCGAGCAGGCCGTCCAGCTCGGCGCCCAGCGCCTTCTCCTCCTCTTCGACCTGGGGCAGCCGCTCCTTGAGCTGCGCCATCTCGTCCATCAGCGGCTGGGCGTCGCGGCCCTCCCGCTTGGCGAGGCCGATCTCCTTCGCCGCCTCGTTGCGGCGCGCCTGCATTTCCTGAAGCTGGGTCTGCGCGGCGCGGCGGCGCGAATCGAGGTCCAGCACCGTCGGCGACATCGGCTCAAGGCCCCGGCGGGCGAGACCGCGGTCGAAGGATTCGGGGTTCTCACGGATGGCGCGAAGGTCGTGCATGGCTCACGGCGATACGGAATGGGTGGGAGGCTGGTTATAGTCCGCCGCCGGGTGAAGGTCCAGAGGCGGAGCCCCGCCGATGGGAAAGCCCCTGAAATGATTGGTGTCCTATACTTATCGGTGGCGCCGGGAACGCGAATGCGTGCAGAACCCCGGAATCGACCGCTGCCCTCCCCACTCCGGACATGATCCTCGACACCCGCACCCTCGTCATCGTCCTGGTGGGCATCGGCGTTCTGCTGTCCATCGCCGCCTTCCTGACCTGGAGGGCGCACCGCCACATCACCGCGCTGGTCTATTGGGCCGGGGGAGCGCTGCTCGGCACCGTCGGGATGGCCATGGTCACCGTTTACGGGGTCTGGCCGCCCGCCGCCGTCGTACCGCTGAGCAACGCCCTGGTCGCCGCCACCTACATCCTGAACTGGTTCGGCGTGCGCAGCTTCGCCGGACGGTCCATTCCCTGGCGCTTCGGGATGGCGCTGCTCGCCGTGCTGACCGCCGGCATCGCGTGGTTCGTGGTGGCAACCAACGACGTGACGGCGCGCATCCTGATCATGTCCGCCGGAATCGCCGGCCTGTCGCTGCTGGCCGCCCTGGAGTTGTGGTGGACGGGGCCGGCGGACCGGCCGCGGCGGGCGCAGCGGGTCACCGCCCTGGTTTTCCTGGCCCACGCCCTGTTCGTGGCCGGGCGCGCCGTGCTGACCGCCTGGGGTGGGCCGCTGGACAGCATCCTGACGCCCAATTTGGTGCAGAGCGCCGGATTCCTGGAGGCCATCCTTGCCGTCACGGGCTGGGGGTTCGGCTTCCTCGCCATGACCAGCGAGAAGCTTCAGGCCGATCTGGACCGCATCGGCACCATCGACCCGCTGACCGGCGCCTACAACCGCCGGGCCTTCCTGAAGCACGCCGAGCGGGAGTTGCTGCGGGCGCAACGCAACGGGGCGCCGCTGACCCTGCTGCTTCTCGATCTCGACCGCTTCAAGCGGGTCAACGACACCTTCGGCCATCTGGCCGGCGACGCGCTTCTTCGGCTCTTCTCCGAGACCGTCACGGCGCGGCTGCGCCGCACCGACCTGTTCGGACGCTATGGCGGGGAGGAGTTCTGCCTTCTGCTTCCCGACACCGACCGCACCGGGGCGGTGACGCTGGCGGAAGCGCTGCGGCGCGACGTGGCGGCGCGGCCGCTGCCCTTTCAGGGCCATGAGATCGCCGCCAGCGTCAGCATCGGCATCGCCGCCTGCCGCAGCGGCGAGGATCTCGACGCGGCGCTGGCGGCCGCCGACCTGGCCCTCTACCGGGCCAAGCGGAACGGCCGCAATCAGGTGATGGTCGACGAAGCGACGGCGTAAGGCGTGACGGGCCTTACGCCTGCTCGGCTTCCGTCTCGTCGGTGTCGCCGCGCGTCTTCTCGATGCGGCGGCCGATCAGGATCGACACCTCGTAAAGCGCCAGCAGCGGGATGGCGAGGCCGACCTGGCTGATGACGTCCGGCGGGGTCAGGATCGCCGCGACGATGAACACGAAGACGATGGCGTAGCGCCGCTTGGCGGCCAGCGTCTCCGTCGTCAGCAGCCCGGCCCGGATCAGCAGGGTCAGCAGGACCGGAAGCTGGAAGGCCAGACCGAAGGCGAAGATGAGGTGCATCACGAGGCCGAGATACTCGCTGACGCGGGCCTCGAACTCGATCGGCAGGGCACCGGCGTCCATGCCCGGGTGGAACTCGAACCCCAGGAAGAAGCGCCAGGCCAGCGGGAAGATAAAGTAGTAGACCATCGCCCCGCCCAGGAAGAACAGGATCGGGGTGGCCACCAGGAACGGCAGGAAGGCCTTGCGCTCGTGCTTGTAGAGGCCGGGCGCGACGAACATCCAGATCTGGCTGGCGACGATGGGAAAGGACAGGAAGCAGCCGGCCCAGAAGGCCACCTTCACATAGGTGAAGAAGGCTTCGGTCAGGCCGGTGTAGATCATCCGCCGCCCCTGCCCGGCCAGGATGTCGGCCAGGGGCTGGACCAGGAAGTTGTAGATCCGGTCCGAGAAAGCATAGCACACGAAGAAGGCAACGATGATCGCCAGCGTCGCGTACATCAGACGGTTGCGCAGCTCGACCAGATGGTCGATCAGCGGCATCTTGCTTTCTTCGAGTTCGTCGTCGGACTCGCCGGTCATGCGCGTTTCGCCGGACACTGGGTCACGCCTGCTTGTTCGTGGTTGCCGCCGCAGCGGAATCGGCGGAGGCCGGAACCGGCGGCTGGGCCGGGGCCGGGACGAATTCCGCGGGCGGTGCCGGAGGAAGCGGGGCCGTGACCGGCGGTTCGGTCGCCGGCTGCGGCTGGGCCGCCGTCACCTGCGGCGATCCGACGGGAGGCACGGGAGCGGGACCATCCTCCGGCGGGCTGCCGTGATAGCCGTCGGCCCCGAGGTTGGCCCCCACGTCGAAGGCGCCCTTCAGTTCCCCCTTCGGATCGATCGTGTTCTCGACCATCTTCTGGAGGTTCGTGTCGCGGACCTTCAGGGCCTCCTTGCGAAGCTCGTCAAGCTCCGCCTCGCGCATCATGTCGTCGATGTGGCCCTGAAAATCGCGCGCGACGACGCGCGCCTTCTTCACCCATTTTCCCAGGGTGTAGATGGCCTTGGGCAGGTCCTTCGGGCCGATCACCACGAGGGCGATGACCGCTATGACCATCAGTTCCGACCATGCGATGTCGAACATGGCTCCTCAGCCTTTCGAAGCGGCGCGGGGATGAAGGGCGCCGGACGGTCAGGTGCGGGCCGTCTCGTCCTTCTTCACGCCGGGGTCGGCGACGGGCGGAACCGGGGCGGGCGAAACCGGGGCCGGCGGAACCGGATGGACCGAGGACACCGGCTGGGCCGGCGGGACCGGCTGGTTCAGGACCTTGGAGTCGGCACCGGTGGCGGTACCCTCTTCCTCGTCCTTCAGGCCGGCCTTGAAGTTCTTGATGCCCTTGGCGAGGTCGCCCATGACCTTCGGCAGCTTGCCGGCGCCGAACAGGAGCAGGACGATCAGAAGGACGATGACCCAATGCCAGACGCTGGAGAATCCCATGACACACGTTTCCTGAACAGGCAGCCCAATGGCGGGGCGGCACTATGGCAGAAAGGTTCCCCTCCCGCAACGATCGGTCGGGCGAAACCGCTCAAACGACTAAGTGGGTGCACCGGCTGGAAAAACGAAGGCCTGACACAGGTCCATGCACACCGAAACGTGACTTTGTTCGGCGGGCAGGAACTGGCCCGGCATGCGGGAGTGCAGATGCACCGACCCGCCCTTCCCGTCCGGCACGTCGAGATGGACGAGGCTGGTCCGGCCCAGCAGGCGCGCCGCCATCACGCGCGCCAGGACCAGCAGGTCCCCGGCGGGAACCGTGGCGGTGGGCTGAGCGGACAGCTTCAGCGCTTCCGGGCGGATCAGCACGTCCACGGCGGTGCCGTCGGCGATCTCCGTGGGAATCGGGCCGACCGGCGTGTCCACCGCCCCGCCCTGCACGACGCCCGCCAGCCGGTTGACCTCGCCGAAGAACTCGGCGGCGAAGGCGTTCACTGGGCGGGTGTAGAGGTCCACCGGGTTGCCGACCTGAACGACCTTGCCGGCGCGCATCAGCGCGATGCGGTCGGCCAGGAACATGGCCTCCTCCGGGTCGTGGGTGACCAGCATGGTGGCCGCACCGTTCTGCTTCAGCACATGCAGCGTCTCGTCGCGCACCTGCTCGCGCAGCCGGGCGTCCAAGCCCGAGAAGGGCTCGTCGAGCAGCAGAACCGCCGGATTCGGGGCGAGCGCGCGGGCGAGCGCCACGCGCTGCTGCTGCCCGCCGGAGAGATGGTGCGGGAAGGAATCGGCGTAGCCGGCCATGCCGACCTGCCCCAGCGTTTCCAGCGCGCGCTTGCGCTGCGCCTCGCCGGACAGGGCGGTCAGGCCGAAGCGCACGTTGTCGAGCACCGACAGGTGCGGAAACAGCGCGTAATCTTGGAAGACGAGGCCGACGCCGCGGCGTTCCGGCGGCACCGCGCCGCGCTCGTCCGCCACCACGGTTCCGCCGATCCGGACCGAGCCGGTCTGCACCGCCTCCAGCCCCGCCGCGATGCGCAGCAGCGAGGACTTGCCGCAGCCCGACGGCCCGCACAGGCAGACGATCTCCCCCGCCCCGATGGTCACGCTGACGTCGTCGACGGCGACGACGCGCCCGTAGCGGTGGGTGACTCCATTCAGCGCCAGGGCCTCCATTGCGATGGCGGCAGCGCCGCCCTGCGGGCCGGAGGCGTCGAGATGCCGCCCGTTGGCCGGCAGCGTGACCGGCGCGGCCTCGCAGGGCGCGCCCTGCCGCGGATCGGTCCCGCGGCTGAACAGGGCCGACGCCTTGTCGCGCAGGGCGGTGCGCAGGCCGGCCGGCCGGGGTTCGGAAACGGCGTCTCCGGTCGCGGAGAAAGAGCGGGCGTCGGTGACGGACGGACGATCCATGGCAGTCCCAGTCTATGGCGGTCCCAGTCTGAAGCGGCCCGGGGGTCGTTTGATGGCGGTCGATTGACCTTAGTACCGGTGCGCCGACCCCGATGCAAATGGTTCTTATTTTCGAGCGTTTCGCTCAGGTATCGGAATCGTCAGCGTTTTCCGATGGTTCCGCGTCCTCCAGACCGGCACCGCCGATGCCCAGCAGCACGGGCCGCGAATCGAGCAGCCCGGCGGCGCGCAGGTCCTCCACCCCCGGCAGGTCGCGCAGCGTCTCCAGGCCGAAATGGTCGAGGAAATGGTCGGTGGTGATCCAGGTCAGCGGACGGCCCGGCGTCTCGCGGCGGCGCCCCGGCCGGATCCAGCCATTCTCCATCAGGATGTCCAGCGTCCCCTTGCTGGTCGCCACGCTGCGGATCGCCTCGATCTCTGCACGGGTCACCGGCTGGTGGTAGGCGATGATCGCCAGCGTCTCGATGGCGGCGCGGGACAGCTTCTTGGAGACCTCCTCCTCCTGCCGCAGCAGCGGCGCGAGGTCCATCGCCGTACGGAAGGACCAGCCGGCTCCGGTGCGGATCAGGTTCACCCCGCGCGCCGCGTAATGGACGCGCAGCTCCTCCAGCAGCGCCCGCACGTCGGCGTCGCGGGTCAGCCGCCTGCCCAGCGTCTCCTCGTCCAGCGGATCGGCGGAGGCGAACAGCAACGCCTCCAGCAGGCGCAGATCGCGCAGGCGCCGCTCGACCTCCTCCGGGTTCTCGATCTCCTGGATCATGCCGTCGGGTCCGCTCATTCCTCGTCGCCTTGCTCATGCTGGTGCTCATGCCGGCGCGATGCCCGGCGGACGTAGATGGGGGAAAAGGCGCCGTCCTGGCGAAGCTCCACACGGCCGGCCTTGGCCAGCTCCAGCGTCGCCGCGAAATGGGCGGCCAGCGCCGAGCGGGTCAGCAGCCCGCCGCGCACGCCGTCGGGCAGGAAACTCGACAGGGTGGCCCAGTCCGGCATGCGGCCCAGCAGCTCGGACAGGCGGCGCACCGCGTCCTCCAGCGAATAAAGGCGCACCGGCTCGATGTGCAGGACGCCGCCCTCCTGCCGCTTCTTGTGCTCGCCATAGGCCTTCAGCAGGTCGTAGAGCGTGACTTGGAAGACCGACTTGCGCAGGATGTCGAGGTCCTCCGGGGCGCCGCGGGCGAAGCGGTCCACCCCAAGCTGCGGGCGGGCGAACAGCTTGGCCGCCGCCCCCTTCATCGCCTCCAGCCGCTGGAGTTGGAAGGCCAGCGCCGCCGCCATGTCCTCGCCCGACGGCTCTTCGTCCTCGACCTCCGGAATCAGCAGGCGCGATTTCAGGTAGGCCAGCCACGCCGCCATGACGAGGTAATCCGCCGCCAGCTCCAGCCGCACCTTCCGCGCCTCGGCGATGAAGGCGAGATACTGATCGGCGAGCTGGAGGATGGAGATCTTCGTCAGGTCCACCTTCTGCTCGCGCCCCAGTGCCAGCAGCATGTCGAGCGGCCCCTCGAACCCGTCCAGGACGAGGACGAGCTGGTCCGCCGGGCTGGCCGCCTCGGCGCCCTCGTCCTCACGATCCGGGGGTTTCCTGCCGACCATGCCGTCAGTTGCCGCTGAGGATGCGGATCAGCTCGATCATGTAATCCACCGGCGGGCCGAGCACCCAGGAGAAGACGCTGAGGTCCATGCCCAGCTCCCGCCCAATGAAGGGCAGCAGGAAGAAGGCGCCGATCAGGATCAGCATGCCGTATTTCTCCAGCCGGGCCAGCGGGAAGGCCAGCACGTCGGGCAGGATGCCGACCGCCACGCGACCGCCATCGAGCGGCGGCAGCGGGATCATGTTGAAGACCATCAGCACGACGTTGACCAGGACCGACACCTCCAGCGCGGCGCGGAACCACATCTCGGTCGCCCCGCCCTGCGGGCTGGTGAAGCCCCAGATGATCGCGGAGACCAGCGCCAGCACGAAATTCACCCCCGGCCCGGCCAGCGCCACCCACACCATGTCGCGGCGCGGGTGGTGCAGACGCCCGAAATTCACCGGCACCGGCTTGGCCCAGCCAAAGACGAAGCCGGTGGTGAAATACATCACCGCCGGCAGCACCACCGTGCCCAGGGGGTCGATGTGGCGGAGCGGGTTCAGCGTCACCCGGCCCAGCCGCCACGCCGTGTCGTCGCCGCGCCACATCGCCACGAATCCGTGCGCCGCCTCGTGCATCGTGATGGCGAGGATCGCGGGGATGGCGACCGCAAAGATCATCGGTATGCGGTCGATCAGACCTTCCAGCACGCGCATCTCTCCCGTTGCGCCCCCCGGATTCGCCGGGGAAGCCTGAGCATGGCTCTAAACCTGGGGAGTTCCCAGCAATTCCGCCAGACGCGCCCGCAGGTCGTCGGCGTCCGCCGGCTGCGCCGGGCCGCGCATCGCCTCGGCCCTCGCCCAGCGCCGCACCGCCGCGCCGCTCATCGCCGGAACGCCCTCGGCCACCGCCACCATCTCCTCCATCACGCCATTGCAATGGAGCACGACGTCCAGCCCGGCGGCGAGAACCGCCTCCGCGCGTCCGCGCATGCCGCCGGCCAGCGCGCCCATCGACAGGTCGTCGCTGAACAGCAGCCCGTCGAAGCCGATGGGGGCGCCGCGCACCACCTCGCGCACCACGATCGCCGAGGTGCTGGCGGGCTGGTCCGGGTCGATGGCCTTCATCACCACATGGGCGACCATGCCGAGCGGCATGTCGGCCAGGGCGCGGAAGGGCGCGAAGTCGGTGGCCTCCAGCGCCGCGCGCGGGGCGTCCACCACCGGCAGTTCGGCGTGGCTGTCGGTGAAAGCCCGGCCATGGCCGGGCAGATGCTTGACGACCGGCAGAACGCCGCCGGCCATCAGCCCCTCGCAGGTCGCCCGCGCCAGATCGGCGACGCGGGCCGGATCGCCGCAGAAGGCGCGGTCGCCGATGATGTCGTGGGCGCCCTCCACCGGCACGTCGCAGACCGGGGCGCAATCCACCGTCACGCCGCAGTCCGCCAGCATCAGCGCCAGCAGCCGGGCGTTGATCCGGGCGGCCCCCCGCCCGGCGGCGGCGTCACGGGCCGCGAGGTCGCCGAACGCCCGCATCGGCGGAAAGGCCGGCCAGTGCGGCGGGCGCATGCGGGCCACCCGACCGCCTTCCTGGTCGATCAGCACCGGCGCGTCGGCGCGGCCCACCGCCGCGCGCATCTCCGCCACCAGCGCACGCACCTGCTCCGGCGTGTCGCAGTTGCGCCGGAACAGGATGAAGCCCAGCGGATCGGCGTCACGGAAAAAGGCGCGCTCGTCCGCGGTCAGGGCGGTGCCGGTGGCGCCGAACACCACTGCACGATGGGGTCCGGACGCGTTTCGGGCGTTCGGCAAAGCCGGATCAGGGACGGACAACCACACACCCCACATTCTGGGACTTGAGCTGGGCGCAGACCGACTTGGCGCGCTCCTCGTCAAGGCCGACGCCCTGGATGCGGTAGAAGATGCCCTTCTCGCCCAGATCGGCCTTGGCGACCTGCATGGACAGACCGCCGAGCGCCGCGCCGTGGCGGCTGGTCAGGCGCTTCCACTCCGTCGAGGCCTCGGCCTCGCTGCGCACCGCGGCGAGCTGGACACGCCAGTTTCCCCCACCGACGCCTTCGCCGGAGCAGGTGCCGGCTGCGGAGCCGGGGCGGCCGCCACCGGCGGCGCGGGCTACGAGTCCTGGCGCGGCACCGTGGTGGTGGAGCCCGGCGGGGGCGGCGGCAGCTGGGCCACCGCGGGCGCCTCCGGCAGGGTCGGCGACGGCGGCACCTGGGGGGCCACGACCGGCCGCGGCAGCGGCTCCTCCGGCGGCGGCAGCAGGCGTTCGATCTGCGACTTCGACCCGCGGTCGTTCAGCCGCTCGTAGACCAGCTTGTCCTGGTGCGGCACTTCCATGCCGCCGGGCTGTTCCGGGCGGGCCTTGGTCGGCGCGCTGTCGGCCATCAGCAGCGGCGGGCCGCCGTCCGGCGTGCTCTGCCCCTTGCCGCCATAGACCACGACGATCGCGCCGGCGAAGGCCACGATGCCGACTACCGCCAGACCGAGGCCGAGCAGACCGCGCCGACCTCCCCGCTGCGGCGGCGTGCCGTAGGGATCGCTGGCGTAGTTGGCATCGCCCTCATACCTCATGACCGCATTTCCTCCACCGGCTCCACACCCATTACCGCAAGGCCGGAGGCGATCACCGTGGCGACCGCGCTGACCAGCGCCAGACGGGCCACCGTCACCTCCTCGTCGCCGTCGATCAGGAAGCGCAGGCTGGTGTCGTCGCGGCCCTTGTTCCACAGCGCGTGGAAGTCGCTGGCGAGGTCGTAGAGGTAGAAGGCCACGCGGTGCGGCTCGTGCGCCTCGGCGGCGGATTCGACCAGACGCGGCCAGGTCGCCATACGCTTGGCCAGCGTCATCTCCTCCTCGCTGTCGAGACGGGCGAGATTGGCCCTGGCGGCCAGCGCCGCCAGCGACAGGTCGGCCCCCGGCAGCGCCGTCGCGGCGTGGCGTAGGACCGAGCGGCAGCGGGCGTGGGCGTACTGCACGTAGAAGACCGGGTTGTCCTTCGACTGCTCGACGACCTTGGCGAAGTCGAAGTCCAGCGTCTGGTCGTTGCGGCGGGTCAGCATGATGAAGCGGACGACGTCGCGGCCGACCTCCTCGATCACGTCGCACAGCGTCACGAAGGTGCCGGCGCGCTTGGACATCTTCACCGGCTCGCCATTCTTCATCAGATGGACGAGCTGGCACAGCTTCACGTCCAGCGACGCCTTGCCCTCGGTGATCGCCGTGGTCGCCGCCTGCATGCGCTTGACGTAGCCGCCATGGTCGGCGCCCCACACGTCGATCTGCAGATCGAAGCCGCGGCGGTGCTTGTCGTAGTGATAGGCGATGTCGTTGGAGAAGTAGGTGAAGGACCCGTCCGACTTCTTCAGCGGGCGGTCGACGTCGTCGCCGAAGTCGGTGGACTTGAACAGCGTCTGCGGGCGCGGCTCCCAATCATCGGGCTTCTTGCCCTTCGGCGGCTCCAGCACGCCGACGTAGATCAGGCCGCGGTCCTCCAGCGCCTTCAGCGCCGTGTCCACCGCCCCGGCCTTCACCAGCGCGCGTTCGGAGCTGTAGACGTCCATGCGGACGCCGAGGACGCCGAGGTCCTCCTTGATCCATTCCATGATCGTGGCGATGGCGAAGTCCCGGCACGCCGGCAGCCAGTCGGCCTCGTCCGCGCCGACCCACTTGCTGCCGTCGCGCTCGGCCAGGGCCTGCCCGACCTCCTTCAGATACTCGCCAGGATAGAGGCCCGCCGGAATCTCGCCGATGTCCTCGCCCAGCGCCTCGCGGTAGCGCAGGAAGGTGGAGCGGCCCAGCACGTCGACCTGGGCGCCGGCGTCGTTGATGTAATACTCACGGGCGACGGCGTAGCCGGCCTTCTCCAACAGGGCGGCCAGCGCGTCGCCGAACACGGCGCCGCGGCCGTGGGCTGCATGCAGCGGGCCGGTGGGGTTGGCCGACACGTATTCGACGTTCACCGGACGCTTGCCGCCCAGCGTGCTCTCGCCATAGGCGGTGCCGGCGGTCAGCACGTCGCGGATGCGGTCGCGCCAGACGTCGGTCGTCAGGCGCAGGTTCACGAAGCCCGGACCGGCGATCTCGGCGCTCGCCACGTCGGGGCGGGTCTTCAGCTTCGCCACCAGCAGCTCGGCCAGCGCGCGGGGCGGCTTGCCCGCCGGCTTGGCCAGGATCATCGCCGCGTTGGTCGACAGGTCGCCATGCGCCGCCTCGCGCGGCGGCTCCACCGTCAGGCGCGCGGTGTCGAGCCCCGCCGGGATCTGGCCCTCGGCGGCCAGCTCGTCCAGCAGCTTGCGGATGTCGTTCTCGAAGACCTTGAAGATGTTCATCGGTTCAATTCTTGCTTTAGGTCTGGGCCGGTTAGGTCTTAGCCGTTTAGGTCTGGGCCGTTCAGGTCTTGGCGTCCATGTCGAACAGGCGGGCGTATTCGGCGAGCGCGTAGCGGTCGGTCATCCCGGCGATGTAGTCGGCGACCAGCCGCGCCAGAACCGTCCGGTCCCCCTGCCCTCCCTGCTTCGCGACATCCTCCTGCCATTGCGTCGGCAGGGTGTTCGGCTCGGCCATGAACAGGTCGAACAGGGCGGTGACCACCCGCTTGCATTTGCTCATTTCCCGGTTCACCCGGTAGTGGCGGTACATGCGCTGTTTCAGGAAGGCGCGCAAGGGCCGCTGCGCCTCGAACATCGCGGGGGAGAAGCTGACGACCGCCTCCGGCAGGGCGCGCAGCTCGGCGGCGCTGCCCGGACGGTGGCGGTCCAGCCGCTCCCGCGTCTCGGCCAGCAGGTCGACGATCATGTTGTTGATCATCCGCCGGATCGTCTCGTGGATCAGGCGGGAGCGCTCCAGCCCCGGATAACGGTCGCAGACCTGCCGCACCACCGGGCCGACCAGCGGCAGCTCCGCCACCTCGTCCACGGTGAACAGGCCGGCGCGCAGACCATCGTCGATGTCGTGGTTGTTGTAGGCGATGTCGTCGGCCAGGGCCGCCACCTGCGCCTCGGCGCCCGGGTTGGTGTGAAGTTCCAGGTCCCAGCGCTCCTGGAAGGCGGCCAGCGTCGTCGGCAGCGTTTCACCATCACCAAGAGGCAGAAGCGGCCCGTTGTGCTTGACCACGCCCTCCAGCGCTTCCCAGGTCAGGTTCAGCCCGTCGAAATCGGCGTAGCGCCGCTCCAGCATCGTCAGGATGCGCAGCGTCTGGTCGTTGTGGGCGAAGCCGCCGTAGGGCGCCATGCAGGCGTTCAGCGCGTCCTCGCCGGCGTGGCCGAACGGCGTGTGACCGAGATCGTGGGCGAGCGCCACCGCTTCCGCCAGATCCTCGTTCAGCCCGAGCGCGCGGCTGATCGAGCGGGCGATCTGCGCCACCTCCAGGCTATGGGTCAGGCGCGTGCGGAAATAATCGCCCTCGTGATAGACGAAGACCTGGGTCTTGTATTTCAGCTTGCGGAAGGCGCCGGAATGCACGATGCGGTCGCGGTCGCGCTGGTAGCACGAGCGCGTCGGGCTTTCCGGCTCCGGAAACAGCCGGCCGCGCGTCTGTGCGGGGTCGCAGCCATAGGGCGCCGGGCGATCCTGGAAGAAGTCCGCCGTCATGGCGCGGACACTACCGACGCAAACCGCGCTGTGCAACGGCGAAGGCGGAAACCCGCCGAGACATCCGGCAGCCACACAGGCATTCGGGCGCAGGCGAACCGCAGGTCAGGCATGAGTTCGCCGGACATGCCTTTGACGAAAGGCGGACACACCCTTACATTCGTCATCGTGTCGTCTGTCCCGCGAAACCCTGCCCGCGAAACACCGAGGTCCGTCCCATGCCCGACACCGCCCTTCCCGCCACCGCGCAAGAGGGTGCGCGCGTTCTGACCGTGTCCGACAGCGCCGCCAAGCGCGTCGCCTTCCTGATCGAGCATGAGGGCGACCCGGCCCTGATGCTGCGCCTGACCGTGTCGGGCGGCGGCTGCTCCGGCTTCCAGTACGGCTTCGCCTTCGACGCCACGGCGAACGAGGACGACCATGTGTTCGAGAAGAACGGCGTGAAGGTCGTCACCGACGACGTCTCGCTGGACCTGCTCGCCGGCTCCACCCTCGACTATGTCGAGGACCTGATGGGGGCCGCCTTCCAGATCAAGAACCCGAACGCCACGGCCTCCTGCGGCTGCGGCAACTCCTTCGCCGCCTGACGGTTCCTTTCTCCCCTGGCCTTTGCCGAACAAGAAGAACACGACGTGAAGATCGCCACCTGGAACGTCAATTCGGCGAAGGCCCGCCTTCCGCTGATCACCGACTGGCTGCGCGCGGAGTCCCCGGACGTCGCGCTTCTGCAGGAGATCAAGTGCGAGACCGCGGCCTTCCCCCGCGCCGCCTTCGAAGACCTCGGCTACCACGTCACGCCGGTGGGGCAGAAGTCCTACAACGGCGTGGCGTTCCTCTCCAAGGCGCCGCACGAGGACGTGCTGACCCGTCTGCCCGGCGAACCGGAGGACGAGCAGGCCCGCTATGTCGAGGCCACGGTGGGCGGCGTGCGCATCGCCTCGCTCTATCTGCCCAACGGCAATCCGCTCGGGACGGAGAAGTTCGCCTACAAGCTCCGCTGGATGGACCGGCTGCACGCCCATGCCCGCGGCCTGCTGGCCCAGGAAATCCCCTTCGTTCTGGGCGGCGACTACAACATCATTCCGGAACCGCGCGACGTCTTCGACCCGGTGGCCTTCGCCGGTGACGCCCTGTTCCAGCCCGAATCGCGGGCGAAGTTCCGCGCCCTGCTGAATCTGGGTCTGACCGAAGCCTACCGCGCGCTGCACGACGACGACCACGCCTACACCTTCTGGGACTATCAGGCGGGCTGCTGGCCCCGGGACCTGGGGTTGCGCATCGACCACTTCCTGCTGTCCCCGCAGGCCGCCGACCGTCTGGAGGGCTGCCGCATCGACCGCCGCCCGCGCGGTGCGGAAAAGGCGTCCGACCATACGCCCGTCCTGCTCGACCTGCGCGACGGGTCAGACATTTCTTAAATTTTTTCGCGCATCCTCAAGGCCGACTCGGAAACCGAGCGAGCGTCCATCCGCGGGGAGAGGCGGCAAGACGATGGTCTGGGGACAGGACAGCGGCCGTAGAGCGATCGAAGAACTGCTGACGGCCATTGAGCAGCAGACCGGCGAGGCGATCGCTCTGGGCGCGCGTGCGCAGCGCGACATTCAAGAGGATCGCTTCTCCTCCTTCCTCGGCTTCCGCCGGAAGGTGGAAGAGGTGCGCGCCCTCGTCGCGCTGACGGAAGAGCGCCTGACGACCGTCAACACGGCTAAGCTGGCCGACCTGCGCACGGAGTTCGAACGGATCGACTTGTTGCTGACCGGCCTGCTGGCCCGCGCCACGCGGAACTATTTCGAACGGATGCGGGACGATCAGGCGCTTCCCATCGGCGCCCGCGAACTGTTCGAGCCGGAATTGAAGATCATCGAGGAGATGCGCACCAAGTTGGACCGCCCACATTACGCGGGCCGCGTCTCGGCCACGGTGATCGAGGATCTGGAAGCGACCGGCGTCATGATCCGCAAGGTCATCAGCCGCGCCCCCAGCCTGCCCGATTTCTCCGACTCCCCCACGCCCCCGAAGCCGACGAAGCGACTGTCGAACCTGGGCCGCCCGATCCGGATGTGACGCCCTCACGTTCAACGTCGGTGTTCGCTGCACAACGGGGCTCAAAAGCGAGTTGACCCCGGACCAGGGACACGGCATGTTCCCCCCGCTTCCGATCCCCGGCAAGCGGAGAGCCGAAATCAGGCTCCGTCTTTGGGGATCAAAGCGGGGATCAGCAGGCGATGGTCCCCCGACGCGCAAGGCTAAGCCCTTGAAGGCGTTGATTGGATGGGTGGCCGAGCGGTTTAAGGCTCCAGTCTTGAAAACTGGCGTGGGGGCAACTCCACCGTGGGTTCGAATCCCACCCCATCCGCCAATTCCTTCTTCGCCGAACTTCGCTGAACCCCGCTAAAACCGCATGTTTGCTGGCTTTTAGCCCGATACCTCCTTCGCCAGCCATCGCCCTTGACCGCCGGAAGCCGGCCCCTGATGATGGGTAGGATAGTGGGTAGCGCCTCGTACCCATCACCGCCGTCCTGACGCTGCTCCGTTACCCATCATAGGATACCCATCAACACGGGGCTAACCTTTTGATCCAGAGCGGAAAATGCCGAAAAAAGCTTCCGGCTTAACAGCCCGAAAGGTCGATACGATTCGGACCCCGGGCCTCTTCGCTGATGGCAATGGCCTCTACCTCCAGGTCACCGCCACGGGGGCAAAAACCTGGATTTTCCGCTACTCCATAGGCGGCAAGCGAAGGGACATGGGGCTGGGTTCAACCACCGTTGTCAGCCTCGCGCAGGCACGAGACAAGGCCGCAGAAGCGAAGAAGGCCGTAGCGGCAGGAACTGACCCGCTCGAAGCCAGGAAGGCTCAGGAGGCCGCTCAGGCGTTGCAGGCGGCCCGCGCCGTGACATTCAAGGAGTGCGCGGCCAGCTACATCGAATCGATGCAGGCCGGATGGAAGAGCGCCAAGCATGGAGCGCAATGGACGTCGACGCTCGAAACCTATGCCTATCCGTTGATCGGGAGCCTACCCATCAACGTCATCGACACCAACCTCGTGCTCAAGGTTCTGGAACCGATCTGGACCACCAAGACGGAGACGGCCAGCCGGGTCCGTGGGCGCATCGAATCGATTCTCGACTACGCCAAGGTCCGCGGGCATCGGTCAGGCGAGAACCCAGCCCGGTGGCGCGGCCACCTCGACCACATCTTGCCCGCCAAGAATGATGTGGTGAAGGTCGAGCATCACACCGCCCTGCCCTACGCCTCGATGCCATCGTTCTGGCCGAAGCTCCAGGTTCAGGACGGCATGGGGGCGCGGGCGCTGGAGCTGGCCATCTTGACCGCCACACGAACCAGCGAGGTTCTGGGCGCGAAATGGTCAGAGATCGACACGGAGAGGCGGGTTTGGATCATCCCGCCAGAGCGGATGAAGCCTGGTGTCGAACATCGGGTGCCGCTGACGGAACCGACCCTCGCACTGCTGCGAAAGATGAGCGCGATCCGGAGGGGAGAGCTGGTGTTCACCGGGCAGACCAAGGACCGCCCGCTTTCCAACATGGCGATGAACATGACGCTCCGCAGAATGAAGCTGGACGTCACCCCTCATGGATTCCGCAGCACGTTCCGGACCTGGGTTGCCGAGAAGACCCATTTCCCGGACGACGTAGCGGAGGCAGCGTTATCCCATACACAGGGCAACAAGGTGGTGGCCGCCTATCAGCGCGGGGATCTGTTCGAAAAGCGGCGTATGCTGATGCAGGCGTGGGCACAGTTCGTAACCGGGTTGGACGAGGAAACCGAACAGGTCGATGGGTAGTGCCCCACCGTGGGGCAAACCCCTCTCCGCCGTGAAGTCGGTTCTTATCATCGTGGCAAGAACCCCTTGGTTCAGACCGCCGGCTCCTGAAAAGTCAGGAGCCGGCGCAATCCCGCCATGTGCCGACGTTCTGATCCGCTTGCTCGCTAACTGGAGTGAGCAAGAATGTTACTTCCGGAAGCCCACCGTCAGCCTTGATGAGCCGGTGTTCCTGGAACTGCACGAAGCGGTTTTGGCTGAACACCGCGTGGCTACCGGGGTGGCCCCGTGGAGCAACGTGCGATCGGCATCGAGACCACCCTTGCGAGTCGGCTGAGAGTTGAGTGCGCGACCACCCCAGGCTAGTATCACATCCGTGGCTCACGAGCCTATCCGGCACCCCGAACCGGGGTGAACCGAACAGGACGAAATCAGTCGGAAAGATCGTTCCGACTTTCGGAAAGACATTTCCGGTTTGTCTTGTCCTATCTCAGATAGATTTGTGTGATTGTTGACTTCGCCTAAGGCTGAACGTCACGATGTGCTGGTCCAACACCTTGTTGCGACAGCCTGCTGGCCGATAAAGCCAGAACTCGTTGAGGGGAGACCGGCTAGGGGGGGCGGACGGGCGGTGAACTGGTCACCGCCCCGCCGCTCACACTGGAGAGGATAGGATGAAAGAGTGTTTCATCCTCCTGATCCTTGCTCTGGAGATCATCAAGCGGTTGCTTGAACTTCTCAGCTAAGATCAGGTTCGGAGGACGGGATCGCACCCCGTCCTCCTCTCCAATGATCTTATTTCGCCACATGTGACGATTCAAGCGCAGCACACTCCGAATCTGCGGTGGGGCGGATGCACACCGCACAGCCAGCTATGGCCGTGGGCCGCATCCTGGCCGGCGACACCGGCCCGAGCACCTACAGCACCAACGAGAAGCCGGAGGGGCTTGTTAACTGATCCTTGGCCGTGGGGGCCACAGCTTTAGAGCGCCAATCAAAACTCCATCTCCATGAACTCAAGCTGTTAATTTTGCTCGGCACAGCGGAGGTTTTGATCTGCCCTCTTAACGAAGTGGGGCAGTGCGAGAGCGGTGACAGCGTAAAATTACGATCACAACAGCTTATGGGCCAAGCAATCTAGATGGCTGTGGACGCAGGAGCCAGGGCTTGACTTGCGTTTATAATCATAACCAATGGATGAAAGCTACTGTTGGCATCATGGATAAAAATGGAATTGATTTGGCCTCTAAAGCTAATGGCCATCTTTTTGTGGCAACAGTCATTTTGGAGATTATAAGTGCCACAGAGTGGATTGGGGGGATATTCGTTAACGCCTACTCCCGCAAGAGGGCGTGATGGTCTTGTGCGACCCATTCTTCGCTTGCATTCATCGCTCGCATTGAACTACAAACGTGCATGCCATGCATCGTACGACGCGCCTTCCGCAAGATAGGTTTGAGAAAGGTAATAAGTAAAAATGATAAGAAGCCTGAAAATACACAACTTCAAATCGTTCTCGTCTCTTACGAATTTTGAGCTCGGAAAAATAAATCTTTTGTATGGACCCAATTCAGCAGGGAAAAGTTCTGTAATTCAATCGATACTTCTTTTGAAGCAATCTTTTGGGCAAAGTGATTTTCCAGGTCAGAGGCGCCGGCAAATTGCTACTGAGCTTGTGACCCAAGGGGAATTTGTTGACTTGGGTACCTTCAAGGCTCTCATTTCTGGCCATCAGGACACAAAGAGTCTATCTGTCTCAATAACTTCCGACCATTTAAATGATCGGACGCGCGCGATTGAGGGGGCAACTGAATTAACTCTTACATACAAGAAAGATCAGCTTTATTCATTTTCGGCATCTTTGCATGGAAATCTGAGTGCGACTCTTAAGTTATCTCGTGAAAGAGATAGCCGAGGAGAAGACAATCAAAATGATTTATTTCCGGATGCAAGGCCTAAGCTTTTAAAAAGGTTTGGCATCCTAAAACGATACCAGAAACCTTTCTCGCGCGATATGGGGGCGGAAAGCTTTTTGAGGTTCATTTATGACACTAGAATGTACTATTTTGATAAGTCAGTCTTCAACAAAAAATACCCTGAACAGCAGATCGTCGATGCATTAGATAAGTACCAAATGGATTTCTCAGTCTATCGCCCGCCTGGGAGGATGGAGGGGAGAGATAAACTTACCATGCATATCGAGTCAATAGTTGACTCTTTTATTTCGAGTTGTACCTATAATACTTCTAGAGCTTTGTCTCTTGTAAGCTATCTAGGTCCGTTCCGTAGCTATCCACAAAGATTTTATTCATTCTCGGGGGCGGCTGCGTCTACTGTCGGTGCTTCCGGAGAGAACATGGCGCATGTGATCTTCAAGAGTAGAAGAAAAATACAAGATGACATAAACAAGTGGTTTGCGAGATTTGATATTCCTTATACTCTCTCCGTTGAAAAGCAATCAAGTGATATATCGGGAAACTTGATTGTCTTAAAACTAACAGATAAAAAATCCGAAATAGCTGTATCCCCTAAGGATGTAGGTTTCGGCATTGGACAAATAATGCCCATCTTGACCGAGGGCATTATTTTTACTAGCAGAACTATCTGCGTTGAGCAGCCTGAGCTGCATTTGCATCCTCGTTTGCAAGCTCATTTAGGGGATTTCTTTGTTGAGACAGCGACGCCTAAGCCAGATAGTTTTGGAAGGGGAATTCAGTGGATTATCGAGACGCACAGTGAGTCGTTAATGCTGCGAATTCAACAGCATATAAAGAACGGGAAAATCAACGCAAAGGACGTCAAGGTATATTACATAGACAAAGATAAAGATGGATGGTCAATAGTTACTCCTTTGGAAATCGACAGCAAGGGGAGGTTTATAGACTCTTGGCCAGATGGTTTCTTTGCGGATTCTTATAGCGATATTCTGGGCTGGGCAAAGACGGGAAGTAAAAATGCTGGTTGAATTCTTCATTGATCCAGAGGCAATAGGGCATTCATCAACGTATGATGATGCTCTTTTTTACTCAAATTTTGAGAGTTTTTTGGAGAGCTGGAGGCGTTATGGGGTCTGGGTGTGTCCAAATAATAAGGAGTATATAGACTTACTTTCAGAGGCTCTTGTAAGGGCTCCGCAAGACGTAAGAACGTTATTCGAAAGGGCATCTGCGCGATTCCGGCGAGCCGATCTAGATTATGCCATGCTTCCGTCGCTTCCAGTTCGGCATCCACAGCATAGAACAGCATTCAATGCTTCTGTTGTCGGTATTAGTCCTTCCTCAGCTCGGTTTTTGTCGTTCAATGATCGTGAGTTTACTCGAATTTTTAGTCAAGAAGAGTTGGAGGTATGCAGGTTAGAAGCACTTGCGTCGTCTAATGCATTTAGAAAAACTCGTGAATTGTCTGAGAGCCCTATTATGCCCGGCGTCACTCGAGAGAGTGTTTGGAGAGAGCGTATCGATAAGCTTGTTCATTATTCAGCGACAATAATGATTGCAGATAAGTTTGCATTGGAACGGATTTGGAGAGCTGCGGACGCGATTAACAAATCGCCATCTGATGGCGTTGAAGAAATCATCGATAGAAATGGAACATGCTTTTTGCTTAATAAAGCCATATCGAATGGAAATGATAAGAACTTAATCATATATACCCAATCATTAAGCCAAACAAAAATAGAGCTATGTGAAAGATACTTGAAAGAGATTGTTTCTATAAATGGGGGAGCGTTGAGTTCTCTTCAGCTTCGCATGAAGACGAAGTATCCAGAGCATGATAGGTTCCTACGTTTTGATGATCATTGTGTATTAACTCTTGGAAGCGGAGTTGAGTTGCTGGACTGTGCAACTGTGGGGCCAAATGGTGACGATGATAAGTCGCACGATTGTAATATGAAAATTGTGTCTGAAATCTACAGAGAAATCGAAGGTAAGCTAAACAGGTTATGTACTAACAGAATAAGTATATTCTGAAGTGCATGCGCTAATATTTGGTAGGTTTATAGGCAATTTAGGTTGCGTCTTCAACGTAAAGGAAATTTATCAAGGGTGTATACACTGAGTGGCGGTGGGTTTAAATGCCGCCACGCACTAACGCATCGCAACTTCATTTTTTGATCTGTTGGGACGTAACCTGACGCTGCACTGCTCATTCAGCCTTCGGCAGATAACCCCGCTCAACCAACTAAGAGCTCCTATCAAAACCCGTGGAAAGTGGGCTGAAGCCGTTGATTTACCTCAGCCCTACCCGGTTTTGATCCGCACTCTAAGCCTTCAATACCCGCTCGACCAGCGACGATACCGACCGGTCATCATCCCTCACTGTGCGGGCGCAGCCGTGCGCCCGGACCCCCGTCGCCCTGGTAGGGTCCTTCGGGGATGAACTCGACGCCGGCCCCCTCAAGGGCGGTGCGCATCGAATCGATCGTGGTTTCCTTCACCCGTTCGCCGCGCTTGAAGCGAGCAATCGTGTCCATAGAGACGTTCGCCGCTGCCGCAAGATCACGGACGCCCCACTTTACCGCGGCCAGCGCCATGTCGAGTTGGATAGGGTGCATTTCTGAGCATCGCTACGATTGTCGTTGCAGGCATCGCCTGTTCGGAATATCGTAGCAGGGCTCAGATATCTGGGCAAGCGGCCGAACCGAGTGCTGGAACCACCCGGCCCGGCCTGACCACAATCGAGCTGACTGGAGCTACGGATCATGGCTGATTCCGAGAATACCACACCCTTGCCTTTATGGCGCCTTCCGCACGCGGTGCTGGGCAACCTGTTCGTGCCGGCGGAGGTGCGCCATGGCTGAACGTGACGACCCCGGGCAATCCGCCTTACCGTCGCTGCGTGCCCTGCTGCTTGGCACCGCGGCGCCGCTGTCCGACGCGCTGTCCGAATGGGAAAACGACTATCGGGCAACCGAAGCGGACCCGTCGCTCAGCGCCGACCAGCGCATTGCGCTCTGGATGGAGCAGGATCACACCCTCACCAAGCGCGTGCATGCCGTCCCCATCCGCAGCCTTGCCGATGCCTTGGCCGCCGCCGGCCAATATCTGAATCTGGCGCGGCAGGACATCACCACGCACGCGGTCCCGGAAGCCGTGGATATGGCCCTCGCGGAAGGGCTGCACGCCTACCTGTCCGAACTGCGGGCCACCGTCCAGGCCACGGAGGGGAGCAGCACCATCCCCGCGCTCGACATGACTTTCACGGATGCCGTCGCCTCGATCCGGCGGCGGTGGCGTGAGGCCGCTGAGGCGGACGACACCGAGTCGGACAAGATCGCTGCCGACGCGATCCGCATCACGGAAGCGGTGCTGAAGGCCGAACCCAGGACTCCCGCCGACGCTCTGGCACAGCTCGAATTGCTGGCCGATCCGGATACTGGCATGGCGGTTGGCGAAAGCGCCGACGAGACGGACGCCGCCACGATCCGGCGCGTTCATGCGGTGCTGGCTGGGGTGCCGTCCGGGATCGCGGCGGCTGGGACTGGCAGCACCATCCTCCCGTCGCTCGGGATGACCTTCACCCAGGCCGCCGACCGGATCGCCGCCAACCATGCGGAACACCTCGCCCTTCCCGATGAAGACGAGGAAAGCGCCGACCGGTTGGTGGATGAATGGAACACCATCACGCTCGCCGTCTCCGCCACGGCGCCGCAAACCATCACCGACGCCTTGGTGGTGGTGCGGATCGCCAGCCACCCATCTTCCACTCTGCCGTTCTGTGACGTGCACGCGGAAGGCTCGACCGCTGAGGCGCTTTTCGGCGCCTTGCTTCGGGCCGCTGCGTTCCTCTCCGCCATCCCGGCCGGGCCAGTGCAGAATCGCACCCAACCAGATGCTCATCTCCTTACCCTCTGGAATCGCTACACCGCCGCGGTGAGTGCCTACGAGGCGCTTCCCGACGGACTGACCGATGAAGACTACGAACCGTCCTGGCTCGTGGTGGATACCCTCAGGGACGAGATCGAAGCGACCATGCCCCTCACACTGGCCGGCGTCGCGGTACGGCTGAAACTGCACCTGATCGGACTGGCGGAGGATGCCGCGGTCACTCCGTCCTGTTTCGGCGGGCCGATGCCGGCGGTGCTGAATTCGGCCGGGGACCTCGTGGCGCTGTGGCGGCTGATTGCACACCTCGAAGGCGCCACGGTCGCCGCTGGACCATTCGTCACACCCACGGCACCGGAGACCGACGCTTTCGCGGAAACCATCGCGGCGTTCCGGACAGAGGCGCCGACGTCCCTGGCAATCCCCGACACCCCCACCGAAGCCATGGTGCAGGCCGGCGCCGCTGCGGGCGGGTGCCGTCCGGAGCAGGTCCGCACGATGTTCGCCGCCATGGTTGACGCCTATCATCGGGAGGCCGCGTGATGCCCGTCCTCCATTTCCCCGACCAAGGCACCCGGCGGGCGGCGGAAGTCGTCATCGACGCCCGACGCCTGACCATGCGCAACGCCGTGGATTGGCAACAGCAGATCGTGGCGGAGTGCCAGCGGCAACGGACCCTGACCCCCGCCGTGTTTCGGTTCCTGAAGGAGAGCGGCCTGTTGGACCGGTGCACCTTCCTCGCCTCCGAAGGACCGGCGGACCCGCTCCGGTTCTGCTACATCGGCGCAACCACGGTCGGGGTTCTCGGCCGCGGGTGGGCGCGCTCCGTTCTCGACCAGCCGGTGGACCGGGACCCACACACCGAGTTCGCCCGCCGCGTCGGGGCGGAGTATATCGAGGCCATGGTCGGCGGGGAGGCGCTCTTCAATCGCTTCGCCGTCGCCGGGCTCGGGCGGCCCTTCGATTATGTGCAGGCCCTGTTCGGCTGGTCGGACGGCGGGCGGCGTGCCGTGCTGGCCTGCATCGATGTGAAGGCGCTGCATTGAACAATAGCACGGATCAAAACCTCATTCTGGCGCATCAAGCCCTTTGGTGGACCTGCAGTCAGTAGAGGTTTTGATCCATGCTCAGACGAACCCAACGTGAGTTGATCCCCGGAAGCAGCCGAGAAGATTCGCTTGTCAATGTGTCCGTCGCCCGTGCATCTTCACCGTAATATTGATTCGCAGAGGGTGCCTATTGTGGCGAGAACGGAAAAGCAGTCGTTAGGGGATTGGGGAGAGAAAAAAGTCAGCGAATTATGTTTTTGTCCGTCGTGCAAACGGTCAAAGACGATGAAGCTTCTACCGCCAAACTTCAAATGCGCGGATTTGATCTGCGATTTCTGCGGCTATCTGTCTCAAGTTAAGACATGTACAGTTTCTGATGTGAATACCATCCCTCGGCAAATTCTAGGTGCGGCTTGGGAGCCTCAGCGTGAGAGAATGGAAGCAGCTATATATTTCTCTCTGTATTTAGTTCTTTCCCTGAAAGATCGATCGGATTTTTCAATTTACTTTTTATCGAAAGACTTACAGGAAGATGCCATGTTTGTTCCTAGAAAGCCACTGTCGCCTGCAGCTAAGCGCGCAGGATGGCAGGGTTACCTTCTTCAGTTGGATAATGTGAGGGGGCGCTTCGTGCGCCTGTTTTGGAGTGCGGGTCAAAACCTTGCTCCATTAGACCAAAGCTATTGAACTCGCTCAACCCAAGCAAGGTTCAGTCAGCAATCTTGTGCACCTATGTGGTCAAATCCAGCAGCACCCCCGGGCGGCACCACCGCATGAAGTGCAACGGGAGCCGCCCGACGCCGTTCTGGTGATAGAGGACGCCGGGCCGCTCCTCCAGCCGGCGCCGGCCACCGCCCCGCCCGCTCCACACCGGGACCGTCTCCGGATCGACCAAGCCGACCACCCATTTCGGGTTCCATCGGGCCAGGGCAGCCAGCCGCACCAACGCGCCCAGCCGGTGAAACAGCCCGGCCCCGCGCCAGTCCGGACGGGTCCAGCCAGCCACGATCCAGGCCACAGCACCACGGGTGTCGTAAGCTACTTCGCTCGGAGCGAAGCACCACTCATCGGCCGGCGGCATGCCGTCGTGGAACGCCGACAGGTCCGCCAGCCGGGCGCCGAAGCTGGAGGCCGTGCAGTCGAGCAGCACCACGGCGTGGGTGGCGACCACCTCCCCTTCCCCATCGACCAGCCCGAGCCAGAAGGCTGGGGCGCTGGCCGGCTTGGGCAGCATCGGGAACCAGCTCTCACGGTGCCGGGTGTTCAGCGCCTGCAGGTCCGGCCAGGACTCGCACAGGATCGGCGTCACGCCGCGGGCGACCAGTTCGCCGCACAGACGGTCTCGCGCGGCGCCCAGCGCAGGGACAAGCGGGCCGGCGCCCAGGTTCAGGGTTTCGACAAGGCGGAAATCGGGCGCGACAGTGCGCGCCGGGAACATGGCGTTCACGATAGGGTCCTTGGTGATGGAGAGAAGGGTTGCAACCCGAAACCATCGGGTTGCAAGGTCCGCCGGATCGGGCGAGCGTAACTGACCCGATTCTATCGGGTCACCTTCAAGCGCCCCACTGCGGGGCAGGTTTTCCCCGAAGCAGGGGAAAACCAACATCCCGGCGGAGGGTTACGGCGCGGCCAGGGTGGGCCACAGGCTCGACCATGCCGCCGACAGGAAGTCGGTCCCGGCGAACTGGTCCACGATGCCCAGGACGACGATGACGGCCAGGGCGGCGAGCTTCTTGGACTTCAGGACGTTCATGGTTGCGGCCCCTCCTTGCGGGCACAGAAAAGCCGCCGGGCGGGATGCCGGGCGGCTGGTTGACATTTCGAGGTGTGGTTGACAAACCGGCGCGCTGTTGACGTTTCGGCGGATTCGCCCACGCCGACGGCGCTGGGCTTTACGGAATCGGGCGCGAGATATGCGCGCGACTATGCGTGGCGGGTCGGGCGGCCGGCTTGCGGATATGCGCAAGTTCCCTGATTCTGCACTCCGCTTGACCTGAGACGCGGTTTTCGGGAACCCACTTGCGTGAGCGCCCGCGCCGCCTGATCCGGTCCTACGGGGTGGTTGGAAGAATCAGCTATTCGCATTGTGTGGGCCATTAGGGCAGCAAGCGCGGCCTATTCTGAATGCCCGACCAGAGTTGTTCGACCCCGCGAAGTCGGAACTGAGCGCGGCCCGACGCCCCTCTTGTTTCGCTTTGCGTGAAAGCACCGGCCGGCGGGGCCAAGCTTCCATGACCCAGCGCGGCGCAGGCGATCAGGCGATGTTTGAGACGTTTCGTCCCGTGCCTAGTTCCCCGCCCTCGTAGACCGCACTTCTCAGGAACGTGTAGGAACGCCCCTTCAACTTTGCCGTAAGCAATACCAAATTGTCGTAATCCATAACGATGCATCCGTCGCTGCCCAGATACCCTGCGATGTGGATGTAAAATGTATTGAGATCGCGCTCTGACCCCTTGTAGAAATCATTGAGGCGATGAGGGTAGAGCCACCACAGAATATCTCCGAGCCCTGTATTTGGCATACGATACTCAGGAGCGCTTTTTGCAACAGCAACCCATTCTCCTGGCGGGAGTACACCACCTCTGATCTTGGCAACTTCTTTGGATTTTCCTTTGTGGTCAACGACCGACACCTTGTTGCTGTCGGAGGAGCCCTGATAAGGATTGAGCGGAGATTCGTCGGTCGGCACCGCACTTTTGTGTTTCGCCTGCATGTCGGTCCGGCGGTCAAGGTTCAAACGGTTGGTCTGCCCGCCGCCAGACCAAGCCGTAATGGGAATGCTGGCGCGGGAAGAGCCGACCACGTATAGCCGCCGCTGATAGCCGTTGAAGTGGAGCCAAGTCGAGTAATCTTGGGCTCCGATGAATTTGGCCAATGTCATTGTTTCCTCCTCCTCTGGCGTACCTTGCGACAATAAGCGCGGAGGCGCACACTGCCCAATAGCCCGCCAGTGGTGGCCTGATTTGTCGAGCCTTTATGCTTTAGGCCCAATGAGGGCGACGCACCACCCGATTGGACATTCATCAATCGCATGATGAGATTCTGCGCGTGTGATGCCTGACGGGAGCCCAACCGCTTAATGCGAATGGTCGAAAAATTGACATGGCCAGCGCGGTCCGTTGGGGGCGGTCATGTTGTCTCGAACAGCTTCGCCTCCGCGGCCCTGCGCTTCACCAATCCCGGAAGCTGCACCTTCTCGCCGTTGACCGTGGCATAGACCCAGCGTCCGAACTGGCCGGCAGCGCCCTTGTAGTCGCCCTTGTTGAGCATGCTCCGCAGCGTGGAATCCCGCAGCGCGCCGGCCCCCAGGTTGAACACGAAGCTCGCCAGGGCGCCGCGTTGCCGATCGGTCAGCGGGACCGTCACCAGCTTGTCGACCTGCGCGGCGGCCTCGGCCATGTCGGCGCGCAGGAAGACCTCAGCCTGGAGGCCATCGATGGTCTGCCCCATCCGGACCCCGGCGGTGTGGCCGTAGCCGATAGTCGGCACGCCGGCCGGGCACAGGTAGGCATTGAGGTACAGGCCCTCGAAGTGGCGGACGAGGGCCAAGGCGTCGGGGTGAATCTCGCGCGGGATCGCCGCGCCGGAAGGCACGTTGGGCATGGTTTACATTTCCCGTTTCGATTTGTGGGAGGGTACGGGAGGTGCGGATTTATGCGTTACGGTAACGCGAAAATCAGGACCGCCCCGGCGGCCCGAGCCGCAGATAGCCGCTGCTGATTGACCGGGCAGCGGCGATGAGCTGGTGCGCCAGCAAGAGGCGGGCGGCGGCCTCGTTCCCGCCGCAATCGGCCAGGGCCTTGTCGGCGACCTGCTGGGCATCGGGCGGCGCGGGGTCAGGCCGGGACTGCATCGGGTTTGGCTCGGTAGATCGCGCGCACCGCGGCGACATCGATGTTGGCGGCTTCGAGACGGTCCAGCAGCACTCCGACGATGCGGCGGTGTTCCTCGTCGGCATGCTCCAGCACCGACACCTTGCCGGTCAGGGTCTCGACCTCGGCACGCAGGGCCGTGTTCTCCCGGCGCAGCGCCTCCTCCCTCTGGGTCGGTCCCCCCCGGATCGTCGCGAAGGCATCCGCCACCGGGCGGGCCACTCGCGGCAGGTTCTGAAACCCCGCCATGATGACGATGACGAAGGCGCCCAGCGTCGCCAGGAAGGCCAAGGCTAGGACGCCCAGCAGGGCATAGACGGCAGGCCCGCCCTGCTCCAGCAGGTCAGCCAGCCGGTCGAGCGATACGACGAGCTGGTCCGGGGCTGGTGGATCGGACGCAGCCAGGGCCGCCCCGGCGGTGAGCGCACCGGCCAGGACGTAAACGATCAAGCGAAGGGTGGGCATGCTGCCTCCGTTGTGCCCCGGCGCCGTGGCGCGGGCATGAAAAAGGCCGCTCGCGGCGGCCGGGATCGTGGACGGGTTGGGAGTCTTGTCGTGGGTGATCAGGCCCGAAGATGAGTGCAGGCCTGGAAGACCTGGACGTGCGTCTCGGCAGCTTTGACCGCCTCCACCGCGGCGCGGCGTTTGCCCTCCAGGTCGGCATTAACCGCGGTCCAGGCGGCTGCCGTGGCGCCGACCAGAGCGGCGATGTCGTCCAAGCTGGTGTCCGTGGCGGCGGCTTCTGCCGCCAAGTAGGGGAACGGGCCGCTGTCGCCGGCCGCGTGCTGCTCCGCCTCCTCCTGCTTTTCGAGGTACGTCGCGCTCTGCCCCACCGTCACGGTGATATGCTGCGCGCGCAGCTCGCCGACGCGGGCGTTGATGAGGTCCACCGCGGCGGCCTTCAACTCGCCCAGCGGCGCCGGCGGAGCGGAGGGCAGGCCCGGCGGCAGGGCCGCAGCCACCAGCGCCCGGACCTCGGCATTCGTCAGCAGCGTCGTCTCGATCTCCTCCGGCGCGGCGTCGAACACGTCCAGCGGCGGTTCCGGGCAGCGCGCGCCGAAGACAGCGGGCTCTAGCTCGCCGCCGGTCTCCGGGTCCAGCACCGCCGGATGAAGCTGCACCCACTGCCAGCGGTACAGCAGGCGCCCGCCCTTGTAGCTGTCGGGCATCTGGTCAGGCTGCATAGCTGGTCTCCTCGCTGATGCGGGTAACAGTGAAGGTGGAATCCCACCTGATGCGCTTGCCGGTCACACCGGTCACGCGGGCGGCCACCCAATCGCCGACAATCGCCAGGGTGGCGTCGGCGGTACCGGTGACCTCGGTGTCCGTGCCGCTGGCCTGAACGCTGCCCTGGAGCGTGATGGCGCCGCCGGCATCTCGGTAGTAGGTCGCGCGCCGGACGTAGCTGAGCCGTTCCGTGTCCGCGGCGCCGACGACGCGCCCGATGATCCGCGCCTCCACCAGCACCGTCTCCCGCTCGCCGACGAAGACGCGCGGCGCCAGATCAAGCGGGGTCGCATCGGTCGTGACGCCGCGGGCGACGAATCCGCCCCCGACCGGGCGCGGGCCGGCGGTAAGAATCGCCTCCTTGCCGGGCAACGCGTCAATCAGCGCCGCCGCCTGCGCCGCAGTCCCGATCAGCAGCGTGCCGCCGCAGAGCGAGCCCGCCTTGTGGTTGTTGCTGGTGGCTGACGCGATGGTGGTGCTGGTGTGGAAGGCAAAGCGCACCAGACCACGGATGAGGTTGCTCCCCGCCGCCGTGAAGGCCGCCACTCGGTCGGTGAGGGGGCAGCGAGAGAGCGCGGTGACGCCGGGGCCGCCGGCAAGGAAGATCGGTTGTCCGGCCAGGACGGGGCGCATGTCGGCGGCGGAACGCCGAATTTGCGCGGGGGACATCTCCGACGCCGTGATCCGCAGCATGGCGATGGCACAGGTTGTCGCCGGGTTGGCGCCCTGCTGATCCAAGCCGACACGAAGCGTCGCGGCGGCATTGTCCAGGGAGCCCAGCGACCCGAGCGCCGCTGTGGCGGCCAGCTCGCCGTCCACCCAGATTTCCAGGCGCGTCAGCGAGCGGTTGAGCACCGGCACCACCTCGCGGCGGGCGCCGTCACGATAGGTCGCCGCCGTCGTGGCCGAGACGGTGTTCGTCCCGTCCGCCGCCACCAGTTGGAGCGCGCCGCCGCCGGTCAGCAGCAGCCGCCAGCGGGCGCCCGTGGACGTGCTGTCGCGGGACACCAACGTTTCGGTCCCAGACCCTTCACCCGCCCGGAAGACGAGAGGCATGGACAGCGGCCCGGACCCAAATTGCAGGCGGGCGCTGAACGGCTGTTCCAGCCAAGCCGTCGTGGCAAAGCCCGACCACTCGACCATGCCACCCGTTGCTACGGCTGTGCGCTGAATCGGGGTCGTCCCCATGACCGCAAGCGGCACCCCGTTGTAGCTGCGGTCGGCAGAGCCTGGGCGCATCGAAATGTTGTCGAATTCCGCGTATTGCCCGGAACTGCCGGCAACCGGCCGGACCTGAAGCTGCACGGTGGCAGTAGCCAGGGCAGCCGTGACTTGCCATATCTGCGAGAAATCTATGCTGGACGTGGCCGTGCGATCGACGGGCGCCCCTTCGACGCCCCAGCACCGGATGACCCCGGACCCGGCCGTCCCTTTGTTGGCGTTGGCCGCCACCGCATAGGTCTGCCCGACCACGGCCGCGATGTTTTGCTCCGCGATCACCCAGGCGTCGGACGGAGATGCCACGCGCATTTTCCCGGCGACCACCGACAAGGACGCATTGGTCCCTGCCTGCCAGTTGGCGAAGCCGGTATCGAATCCGCCGTTAATGATCATCTCCGTGCCAGTCACCGCACCGGTCATGGCGTCGCACAGCGCGGCCAGCCGCACGTCGCCGACCATCCAGCCGGTTGCAAACCGCGGCGCGATGTAGGCCGCCATGCTCCCTGCCGTGGGGTTGGTGGCGTCGCGGGCCAGCAAGGTCAGGCGGTCACTGCGACCGATGCACAGCGTGTCGCCGGCAGATGCGAGGGAGGTGGACTCGCCGGAGCCGCCGATGTGGACAACGGTGGCCGCGCTATAGGTTTCGGTGCGCCATGCGCTCGCGGTCGCCGAAGCATAGGGGAGCGGCCCCACCCACAGCGAGGCGTCGCCGCCGCTCCTGGTGAGCGCCAGCCGCCCATCGGCAAGGAACCTGATGCGGCTGAAACCGGTGCCGTCAGAGAGGGACCTCCTCCGTCATGTCACGCAGCTTGTCCGTGCTGCCGTCCACCGCCGTGCCGAAATCGCGCATCGCGGTTTCGTGCAGCCGGGTCGCCTCCTCGGCTTGCGTGGACTGCATGGCGAAGTAGGCCACGGCCCCGGCGCCGGCCATCAGGGCGGCACTGGCAGGCCCGCCGACAAAAGCGGTCGCGGCGTTCAGACCGGCCATGGCACGGGATGCCAGGGTCGCGGCCACGCCCGTCCGCTGGAGCGCCGACGCCTGCGCGCCCTGCGCCATGGTGGACGGGAGGCCATGGCGCCCTCACTTCGTCAGCACGGCGGCGAGCGCCTTCTGCGCGCCGAACAGGACGCGATCCTCCAGGTACAGGTCCGGGGACGGCTCCGCGTCCGGGTCCCGCATCAGGGCGATTGCGTCCTTGATCGCGGCGTCCTTCTGCGGCTTGTCGAGTTCAGCCCAGGGCACGGGGACGGGCATGCCGAACGCCTCGCAGATTCCGCGGCTGACGGCGTGGTTCACCTCGGCCAGGGTCCCCCCAGCCTGGGCGATCAGCACCTCGGGCGGCAGCGGCGCGCCCATTCGCTTGTGCGTCATGAGGAAGCTCCAGAACGGCGAAAGCCCGCCGGGCGGGGGCCGGGCGGGCAATTGATGCAACGCAACATTCATGAAAAGGTGTTATGGTCGGTGCGGGCGCAACCGAATATCTCGGTGTAGAGCGCCCTTAGGAGGACCATGAACACCCAGAACAATCAACCGATTACAAGCGATACCATCGACGACATCGAACTCTTGAATGTGGTCGACAATCCCAGCGGCCACGAAGTCCAACAATCTCCAGATGACATCTACCATATCGCTGCAGGCCTTGCGCATCGCCCGTCGGCATAGCCCAAGCCGCTGCTGCACTGGCCGCCATCCACTGCGCGGTGTCGGCCATGGCGGGGTTCCCTCTCTTCGCCTACCTCGGGCTTCGGTAGGCTGTCAGCCCCCGCCGTCGGCGATCTGCTGCACCACAGCGGCGACTTGCGAGGCGGCTCCGAAGAGTGCTTCAGCGTGTTCCGGGTGAAGTTGCGCCATACGGCCGGCGGCACGGCAGATCGAGGCGGCCTCGCCGTCCATGGCTGCGATGACAGCAGCGTTGATGTCGGCTGGCGGCAGACTACCGATCCCGCTCCCGTTGGTGGCGGTCGATTGATCCTTCAGCATGTGCGATTCCTTGAAATGCAAAGCCCGCCGCGGCACTGCCGGGCGGGCTGTTGATCGAAGAAAACCCCCTCAAAACGAATACCGGTTCGCGGGGTAACTTCCTGTGCACGCGCTTCGCACAGCATGGAAATAGGGTCACGTTTCGTTCTTCATTCCAAGGGGGTTGTCGCCACCTTCCTTCGCAAAACTTTATTTTTCTCCTGTTCCATATTTTTCAGATCACTTTCGATTTTGTCCGCGGCGGCCTTCCTCTCAGCCTGAGCTTGGGCAATTCCGCGGAGACGGTCATCCCTCAAAGCCTTCTCCACCTGGACAAGAGATTTGCGGCCTGAAGTGAAGCCGGTTTCGCGCGCGACCACATCGAGGAGCTCGTCACGCGCTTTCGCGAACATGGCCTTACGATCCCGCGCCACCGCGACCCAGGGCCTCCAGTTCAACGCGCGGGCTCGCCACGTTTCATCCGGTTCCTGGATGATTTGAACCTCTGCGGTGGCGCCGCAGACGATTACAGATTCCACGATGAACTCGTGGCGAACCGGCAGACCGTAGCACGCACCGACCTCCTCCAGCCCGATCCGCAGCGCCGTGCGGTAACGGTTCAGAACGGACTTCGCCTTGCTTCCTGCTACGTCGGTCAGATACCGCCCCTGCACCACCACCGCATCGACAAGGGGCCACAGCTCGATCTCCTCGAAAGCCGGCAGCGCCGTGACGGCGGCACGGGCCTTGCGGAAGCGGGTTCCGGCCTCGATCAGGAAGTCCTCCCACGCTCTCCCGCCGCCAGTGCTGCAATCCACCGCGGGATCGGCGTAGCCAGGGGCCGGCTTGCCTCCCGACAATGCCTCGGCATCGGTCGCCAGCTTTTTGCCCGCGTCAAGGTGTAGCGGCGTGAGGTGGCGCCCCTCGAACAGGCTCACCAGTGCCGAGACGACACGGTGGCGTTTCTCGCCTGCACGGTCTGCATGCTCCTGCCGAAGTTCGCCGTGCTGGCCGCGGTGGTGCGTCGGGCCGGTGGCGCCGACACGGGCAACTTGCTGGACCTGGGCCGCCTGCTCCGCCTTCAGCTTCTCCGCTGCTGCGGCCTGGAGCTTGGCGGCGATTTCCTCTGACACGTCCACCAGACGCAATCCGCCGGGGACGGGTTCGGCGCGAAAATGAACGTTAAGCTCACTATCACCGCCGGCAGTCCTGCCGGACAAGATTTCCGGCATGTCCCGGCGGCGGGCCAGCCACCGCGGAATATCGGCCGGCGGCCGCTCGCTGATGGCGGTCTCGGGTGCGGCGGTAGGCTTGGGGGTGATCGCGGTCATGCGTCTTCCTTTTCAATCACGATTCCAAACTCGGCAGCACGCTCGGCACCCAGTTCCTCAACGATGATCCGATGCGGGATGCGGTTCATCTGGTGCCCCAATTTCGGCCCCCACTCGGGCTCCCACCGGCCATTTTTGACGAATCGCCGCAGCCAACCTCGCTCCTGTGCATGCGGATCAACGGAGCGCGGGCCGGAACTCGAGCTTCCGGACGACTTCGACGCGCCGCCACCCTCCTGGGCTCGTTTGTGCTGGGCAATCCGATTGCGAACTGACTGGCGCAGGGCTCCGACGCCTCCGGGGGGCTCCGGGCCGTTCCAGCCTGCTACGCCATGCCGGACAAGGTCGCAGACCAGATCGACCGTTGCCCCAGGCTCAGCCAGCAGCACCTTGGCGTGCTCGGCCTGCGTGGAGATGATCGTCGCCGGCATGGCTTCCGGCCATCGTTCGTTGCGAGCGGCCATGAAGGCCTTCACCACCACCATGGCCGGTTCGGCGGGCAGATTACCGCGGTCGGAGGGGGAAAGGGGTGGTGGTTTCCTTTCCTCTCCACTCCTCTCCACTCCTCTCCCTTCCGGGGGTGAGGATTCGGCGACCGTTCGGCGACCAGTCGCCGACTGATCCTGAACATTCGCCGAATGGTCAACTTCCTCTCGCGCACCAGAGGTCGAATTTGCGCTATTGCTGGTTGGCGGAGCCGGCCACTTGTAGTTCGGCTTATCAATCTTCTGGTGTTTTTCCCAGCCCGTGACGTGCAAGAACCGTTGCCCATCAACCTCAAATCGGCGCAGAAGGCCCTGCGCGACCAGTTCATTCAAAAGGCCTTCTATGGCCGCCGCGGTAAAGTCATCGGCCGGGAAGCACTGCATCTTTAGCCGTTTCGCCGAGTCCGGGTGGACCCCCCGGTCGTCGCAGAAGGGCCACATGAGGATGAACAGTAGGCGAGCGGTCGGCGAGCATTCGGCGACCTGTTCGGAGGTGCAGAACTCGGGCTTGATCGTGCGGATGCGGGCCATGATATCGGCGCCCTAGTTGCTGTGATCGAGGTCGGAAAAGGCGCTATAAGCACCGTCGTAGTGGAGGCTAACGGTGCCGATCGGTCCCATCCGCTGCTTAGCGACGATCACCTCGGCCACGTTGAGCGCAGCGTCGAGTTGTTGCTGCCATACTTCGCAGCGCGCGTTGAAGGTGTCGTCGGATTCGCCCTGCCGCCGCACCGGTTCGGCCCGGCGGAGGTAATATTCATCCCGGTAGAGGAACATGACCGTGTCGGCGTCCTGCTCGATGGAACCGGATTGCCGAAGGTCGGAGAGCGTCGGCCGCTTGTCCTCACGCATCTCCACCTGTCGGGAGAGCTGGGACAGCAGCAGCACCGGCACATCGAGAGAGGTCGCCACACCCTTCAGTTCGCGCGTGATCTCCGTCACCACCGCCGTGTCGCCCTGGTGCCGAAAGCCATCCGGAGCGCCCATGATCGCAAGGTGGTCGATCACGATCAGGTCGAGCCTGTGTCGGCGCTGAAGCCGACGGGCCCGGCGCATCACATAGGCCGGCGTGACGCGGGAGGTCCCATCAAGCCAAAGCGGTAGATCGGGGATGGCCTGGGCGAAGCGGACGAATTCGGCGTCGGTCACTTCGCCGCGTCGCTGACGATCGGTCGGCACACCAGCTTCCCGGGCAAGTAGGCGCGCGCCAAGCTGTCGGGGTGGCATCTCCTGGGAAAACACCAGCACCCTCGCCCCGCCATAGCCGCCGGCCGCAGCCACCCGCGCGGCGTTGACCGCGATGTTCCACGCCAAGTCGGATTTTCCCATCGAAGGACGGGCGCCGATGATGATCAGTTCGCCCCGCTGGAGGCCACCGGTACGCCAGTCGAGGTCCTTCAGGCCCGTGGTGATGCCGCTGATCGCTGTGCCAGCTCGGGCCGCGCCGTCCGCGGCGGCGATAGCCTCCTCCACCGCGGCGCGGACGGTCACCAGCGGCTTCACCTGCGGTGCGGAATCCTCCAGCGCCATCAGGTTCGCTTCCATGGTGCCGATGATGTCGGCGGCGGAGACATCCATTCGGAACCGGCGCGCCTCTTCCAGCGCGCGGCCAGCCACCTCGATCAACCGGGCGCGCTGGTAGTGGTCGAGGATCGTCCGGCCGTAGTATTCGACGTTCGCCACTATGGGCTCGCCGCCGACCAGCTGCGCCAGATAGCCGGCGCCGCCGTTGGCCTGCAGATCAGGATCGTCGGCGAAGAACGGGGCCAGCGTCGGCGGGGTCGCAGGGTCGCCACGCTCGATCAACGTGGCGATGGCCGCGTAAATGCACTGGTGCACCGGGTCGTAGAAGTGTTCTGGCCGCAGGAATCCGGCGACCTTTGGGAAAAGCCTGTTATTTATCAGCAGCGCGCCGAGCAACCCCTGCTCGGCTTCCTCATTGTGCGGAAGTTCACCAATAATCGACCATAATGTACTGCCATCAGGCATCCTGCACCTCACCATAGTCCGATTCTGCGGCAGAACCTTCTCGGTCATCACCTCGTGGCTGCTGATGGGGGCGTGACGTAGCTGGCTTCTGCACGAGATCTGCCGACATCAATCCGAGTTCGGTCGAAATCCAATTGGCATGGCGCACAGCGGGCAGCGCCTCCCCGTCGTGTACAGACTTGGTCAGCTCCAGGGACTTCACGAGCCGCTCGAACGGAATGCTCATGCGGCTCTCCTCGTCAGTTTTTGATCGGCCGGCGAGGGAGGTTCGCCACATACTTTTCCAATGAGTCAGTCAAAACCAGAGTTTTCCGCCCAACTTTCACAGCTTCAATCTTACCCTCGTTCAGAAGCTCATAGAACTTAGTCGTCCCTACGCCAATTTTTGCCTTGGCTTCAGCAACAGAAAGAGCGATCTGGTTCGTCTGCATAGCAAACTCCTTTTAAATTCCATACGCATGAGTGTTTCGTGGGGGATTGTGTGCTAGCGCGACAAAGCGCTGGCGTTCACACAGCTTCGACTATGCGATTCGAATTTTCTAGGTCAAGCCTCTAGCCGACTCAAATTCCATTTTGTTTGTCGAGAAATTTGAAAATATCAGAAAATCAAGGCATTGAGATTTTCCAATTGAGAAAACACTCACTTCAGCAACTTAATGATCAATCTGCTATTCTCATGTTTTGCGTATTTTTGCTCGTTCTCAACATAGTGCGCGAGCTGGAGAACGACTTGGAGATCAAGCCGGAGAAGGAGTTGGAGAAGGAGTTGGAGAAGGAGCCAAACATTTGCTGCAAAAGTGTCGCTGAGGTTCGCGGCACTTCGCTCTTCATCGGCGCCTGTTGATGGGTTTTTTGATGGGTAAAAGAGGCATCCCTATGTTAACTATTTGATTTTATTCAAGTGTAAGCGGACACCCCATCCGCCAATTTCTTCTTCGCCAAATTTCGTCGAACCCCGCCAAACCCGCAAGTTTTCTGGCTTTTAGCTCGATATGTCCTTCGCCAACCATCGCCTTGACCGCCGGAAGCCGGTCCCTGATCATGGGTAGGGAGGCGGGTAGCGCAGTCGCGGCGAGCGGCCGGCTGTAGTGGGTGTGACCGAGAGCGTGTCATCCTGCCGAAGAAGACGGCTCGTCACCGGCATCAAGATTTCTGGGGTGGGTGGGTGCGCACGTACTGCTCCAACGACTCGAGAAAATTCATCACTTGGTCGCGTGGAGAACTGGCTGAGAGGTCGCGCAGTTCGAGCTGGCTCGTCTTCGTTGCGCCGCGTTCAGCAACATGGAAGAAGAACTGGGCGCGCGTTGGCGCCTCAAGCCAGAGCAGGTAACCGCCCGGCTTAATGTCGGCAAGCGAAGGCGCCTCGGCTTGTTGGACGATTACGCGTTTGAAGGAGCCCCGACGCTCCACCTGTTGTGCAGGAAGCGACCAGTTGATAACGGCGGCATCGGAGAGATAATCGAGGTAGTCTGGGGGAGGGTTGGGGTTGCCTGCCTTCAAAATGGCCGCCGCATGCTCGCGCGTGGGCACCACAATCGTAAGAGTATCGGCGATCGGGCTTGGCAATGGTTGGATCTGCTGGACAGTGGCTGATGTGACGTTGCGCGTGAAGGTCAATGCCTCCTCCTTCGTATCGAAGGTGGCGCCGCCGGCATAGAACTTGGTCTGCTGGCACGCGGATACCGCCAGTACCAAGGCGGCGGTCAGGGCAAGGGGAACCAGCTTCACAGTGATTTCCTCCATAAATGATTACTGCAGTTGGCGTGGTTTGAATTCGAGGGCTTGAGGGTGGCTTGTGCGTGCGTTGGCAAACAGGGCAACCTTCTGCCAGTCATGGGCGAGCAGACACTTCTCCATCAGTGCGCGCATTCGGGACTCTGCGTCGGAGATATTGATCTGATCTTGGAGAAGCACCCATACGTTGGTCGCGAAGGGGTGATATTGGGCGGGCGGAACCACGGCACTGACTTCATAGTCACATCGCGCAACGTCGGCTTGGAAATCGGTCTGGCTGGAGTTCGGACGCTCCCAGCGCAGCGCCACCACAGTGTTTGGATCATTGGCTTGTGGCACGTTGCACCCCGCCAGCATGAGGAAGGCCACGGCGGTGGCCAGAGGGCGGTGGATGGGAAGCAGCGCGCGCATGTGCATACCAAGCTGCGACAGGACAATCTCCGGTAATGTCCGGAAGCATCGTCAAGGATGCAAGCGCGAAGTGTGCCGGGCCGCCCTGGCATGATCTCCATTCCGCGATCATCGCATGTAGTGTTCCGTGCGGGGCCAGGGCACTGTGCAGTCTTCTGGTGAGCCCCGCACCGCCGCGCTTTTATGGGCCGGCAGGTTGTCCATCATCACGACATCGCCCGCTTGCAGCGTCGGGCACAGGATCTGCTCGACATCGGCCAGGAACCACCGCCCGGTCATCGGCCCATCCAGCACCATCGGTGCCGTGAATCCCTCTCAGCGAGTCAGCGGTTCCGCTCGCTGGCATCATTCGAAAATCCATACGGTTGTAATGTTTCCTTCAGGGCTTTGTGCTTCTCTGAAGCAATGGTCGTGGAGGCCGCATGCGGATTTTGGTGGTGGACGATTCGCGCATGGCGCGCACGGTGCTGTGCCAGCAGCTTGAAGGCTTCGGCCATCAGGCGACTTTTGCCGAAAGCGGCCAGATGGCCTTGGCCCGCTGCCGCGACGAGCCCATCGACATCGCGCTCGTTGATTTCCGCGTCGGCGAGATGGAGGGCGTGGAGGTCTGCTGGCATCTGCGCGCGGCGCAGCGGGAACGGCACCTTTATCTCATGCTGATGATCCCCGGCAGCATCACCAACCAGTTCTTCGAGGTCGTGGAGAACGGCGCCGACGAGTTCCTCCGCAAGCCGCTGGACCTGACATGGCTGCGCGCCCGCCTGCTCGCCGCCTCCCGCGTGGTCGACATGCAGCGCCAGCTGGAACGGCTTGCCACCACCGATTCGCTGACCGGGGCGCTGAACCGCGGGCGATTCATGGCGCGGGCCGCCGACGAGGTGGCGCGGGCCCAACGCAACGGTCAGCCGCTGTCGGCGATCATGCTGGACATCGACCACTTCAAGAAGGTCAACGACACCTACGGTCACGCCACCGGGGACGAGGCCATCCGTACGGTGGTCCGGGTCTGCCGGTCCATGGTGCGCGGCGCGGACGTCCTGGGCCGGCTGGGCGGCGAGGAGTTCGCCATCCTGCTGCCCGAGACACCGCCGCAGGGAGCGGCGCTGCTGGCGGAGCGGCTGCGCCGGGCGCTGGCCGGAACCGATGTGCGCATCGCCAACGGCGCCGGGTCCGTCCTCACCTTCACCGTCAGCATCGGAGTCAGCGCGCTGCGGCCGGGCGAGACCAGCGTCGCCGCGGTGCTGGCGCGGGCGGACGAGGCGCTGTACCGCGCGAAGAATGGTGGCCGCAACCGGGTGGTGTGCGACGCGGCACCGTAATCCGGCATCAAGCCGTCAAGTTCCTGGCACCAGCCAGGGCCGGGCCTCGGCGTCGGCGCGGTCGAAGGCGTCGATGGCGTCCTGGTGACGCAGCGTCAGGGCCACGTCGTCGAGGCCTTCGATCAGACATTCCTTCTTGAACGGGTCGATGGCGAAGGGCAGTGGCTGGCCGTCCGGACCGGTCAGGGTCTGGGCCGGCAGGTCCACGGTGACGGCGGCGCCTGGCCTCTCCTGCAACTGGCGGCGCAGGTCCGCCACCGTCTCCTCCGGCAGGGTGATGGTCAGCAGGCCGTTCTTGGCGGCGTTGGCGGCGAAGATGTCGCCGAAGCTGGGGGCGACGACGCAGCGGAATCCGCCGTCCACCAGCGCGTAGACCGCCCCCTCCCGCGACGACCCGCAGCCGAAATTGCGGTCGGTCACCAGCACGCGGGCGCCCGCATAGGCCGGGTCGTCCAGCGGAAAGCCCGGCTTGCGTTCGTCATGGAGCAGGAAGTTGCCGTAACCGGCGCTGCGCGGCTTCTTCAGGAAGCGCGCCGGGAGCAGTTGGTCGGTGTCGATGTTGGCGATGTCGAGCGGCACCGCCGGTGCGGTCAGCGTGACGAAGGGGTCCATCCTTATGAAGCTCCCAGCTTGCGGACATCGAGCGTCCGTACATCGGTGAGTTTGCCGGTCACGGCGGCGGCGGCGGCCATCGCCGGGCTCATCAGATGCGTGCGCGCGTTCGGCCCCTGGCGGCCGGGGAAGTTGCGGTTGGTGGTCGAGGCGCAGCGCTCCCCCGCCGGGACGAGGTCGCCGTTGATGCCGACGCACATCGAACAGCCGGGCTCGCCCCACTCCAGGCCGGCGTCGGTGAAGACGCGGTCCAGCCCCTCCGCCTCCGCCTGACGGCGCACCGGAACCGATCCCGGAACCACCAGCCCCGGCACCGCGGCGCGGCGGCCCCGCAGAACAGCGGCGGCGGCGCGCAGATCCTCCAACCGGGCGTTGGTGCAGGAGCCGATGAAGACGCGGTCGATGCCGACCTCCTCCAGCCGCGTGCCGGGGGTCAGCCCCATGTAATCGAGCATCTTGCGCATCTGGCCGGCGCGCACCGGGTCGCTCTCGGCGCCGGGATCGGGAACCGTACCGGTGACCGGCACCGCGGTCTCGGGGCTGGTGCCCCAGGTGACCGACGGGGCGATGGCCGCGGCGTCGAGCGACACCTCGCGGTCAAAGGCGGCCTCCGGGTCGCTGGGCAGGGTCCGCCAATGCGCGACGGCGCGGTCGAACAGGTCACCCTTCGGAGCGTAATTCCGCCCCTCGATCCAGGAGAAGGTGGTGTCGTCGGGGGCGATCATGCCGGCCCGCGCCCCCGCCTCGATCGACATGTTGCAGACGGTCAGCCGGCCCTCCATCGACAGGGCGCGGATGGCGCTTCCTGCGTATTCGATGACGTGGCCGGCTGCCCCGTCGGCACCGATGAAGCCGATCACCGCCAGGATCAGGTCCTTTGCCGTCACATGCGCGCCCAACTCGCCGTCGACGGTGACGCGCATGGTCCTGGGCCGGCGCTGCCACAGCGTCTGGGTCGCCAGCACATGCGATACCTCGGTGGCGCCGATGCCGAAGGCGAGCGCGCCGAAGGCGCCGTGGGTGGAGGTGTGGCTGTCGCCGCAGACGATGGTCAGGCCCGGCAGGGTCAGCCCCTGCTCCGGCGCCAGCACATGGACGATGCCCTGCGCCGGGTCGTGCAGGCCGAAATGGCGCAGGCCGTGGCGCCCGGCGTTCGCCTCCAGCATCGTCACCATGTTGGCGATCTCCGGATCGGCGATCGGCTTGGCGCGGCTGTGCGAAGGCACGTAATGGTCGGCGACGGCGAAGGTCAGCTCCGGCCGCCGCACCGCGCGTTTGGCATGGTCGATCATGCCGAAGGCGTGGAACGACCCCTCGTGCAGGAAATGGCGGTCGATGGCGAGCAGCGCCTGCCCGTCCGGCCGGGTCGCCACCAGATGGGCGTCCCAAACCTTGTCGAACAGGCTGCGGGGGGACTGCGTCATTGGTTGCTTTCCTCCTTAACGGCGTCCGCGGCCACGGCGTCTGCTGCCGCCGCCCCGGCGATGCGCCCCAGCGCCACCGCGGTCAGCAGCCCGTTGCCGGACAGGTAGCCGGACGCCTTCGATCCCGACACGCCGCAGGCGGCCCCGCCGGCGGCGTAGAGGTTGGGCAGCGCCCCGCCCTCCCCGCTCACGACGCGGGCACCGTCATCGACCACCAGCCCACCCTGGGTGTGGAACAGGGCGCCGGTGACGCGGACGGCGCGATAAGGTGCCACCAGCGGCGCCGAGCCGGCGAAGCTCCGGCCGAAGCCGTCGCTTCCCCCCGCTGCCTTCAACCGGCCGACCTCGGCCAAGGTGGCAGCCAGGGCGTCCGCGTCGACCTTCATCAGACGGGCGAGGTCCGCCGGGCTGTCAGCGCTGAGCACCGCGCCCATCGCCTCGGCCTGCCGGAAATCCTCGAACTGGCGGGCGACGGCGGCGATGCGCTCGTCGAAGACGGTCCAGGCGATGCCGTCGGGCTGGCGCAGCACGACGGCGGCCTGCTCCGAGTAGCCCTGCGCCTCGTTGGAAAAGCGCTTGCCCTCGGTGTTCACCTGCACGCCGCCCTCGGTGACCGTCGCCCAGGTGACCAGGATACCGGCGGGATGGGCGACCGAGCCGTGGCCCTGGTGCCCCGACAGGTGCCGCGTCGCCGCCCCCAGCGCCTCGCCCCAGAGCAGAGCGTCGCCCTGGTTGCCGGGATGGCCGAAATAGAGCGCGTCGGCCAGTTCCGGGACATGGCGCTCGACCAGCGCCCGGTTGCTGCCATAGCCGTTGCAGGCGAGGATCAGCGCCGCGCAGCCGACCCGCTCGACGCTGCCGTCGGGCCGGGTGACCTCGACGCCGCGGACGCGCGGGCCGTCGTCGGCGTAGAGCGCGGTCACATGCGCCTCGCACAGCACATCAATGCCGGCGGCTTCTACGGCGCCACGCAGCCGGTCGATCAGTTCCGCCCCCGACCGGCTGGGCAGCCCGTGCATGCGCCGGGCGCTGTGGCCGGGATAGGTGAAGTTGTCGACCACCGAGAACGGCAGGCCGTAGCGGTCGGCCAGCCATTCCAGCGCCGGGCCGACGGCGCGGGCGACGCGGGACACGTCTGCCGGGTCGGGCTCCCCCTTCGCCTTGGCGATGATGTCGGCAGCGAAGCGCTCCGGGCTGTCCTCGATCCCGGCGGCGCGCTGCCAGCGCGTGCCCGGCGCCGGGATCAGGCCGGCCGACAGGGCGGTGGAGCCCTGGGGCAGCGCGTCGCGCTCCAGCACCAGCACCTCCGCCCCGCGTTCATGGGCGGCGAGCGCGGCGATCATCCCAGCCGCTCCGCCGCCGATCACGACGACGGGCACCGTGAATTCAAACGTCACGCCCTCGGCGGACAGAATGCGGCTCATGGCGCGGACAGCTCCTCCAGCATCGCCGCGACCGTCGCCACGCGGCAGACCGGGCGCAGTGCAGCGACCGAGACGTCGTGGACCTGGGGCGTGAAGGCGGCGCAGCCGTCCTCCAGCAAGATGGTGTCGAAATCGCGGACATGGGCGTCGCGCACGGTCGAAGCGACGCCGCCGTTGGTGACGATGCCGCACACCAGCAGCCGCTCCACCCCGCATTTGCGCAGCACCCACTCCAGCCGCGACATGTAGAAGGCGGAATAGGCGATCTTCTCCACCTCGACATCGACGGGCTGGAGCGTGTCCACCGTGCGGTGCCCCCAGCCGCCCGGTTGGAAGTCGCCCTTCGCCAGGAAGGGGCGCAACGCCTTCAGATGGGGGGAGATCATCGGCTCGCCACCGCGGCCCGGCACCAGGGTGAAGTTGGTCGAGATCACCCAGCCGCCGCGCGACCGCAGCAGGTCGGCCAACGGCTTCACCCGCTCCGGCAGGGCCAGGATTTCCGGCGCCGTCTGGCCGGCGCGGCCATACGCTCCCTCCGGGTGGAGGAAATCGTTCTGCAGGTCGCAGACCAGCAGAGCGGTGCGCCCAATGAGATTTGGGGCCGGAATGGCGGTGGCGCTCATCGGGCGCTCCTTTCCACGATGACGTTGCCGTAGCCATCGACGCGGGCGCTCAGGTCGGGGTCGATGACGGTGGTGGCGTCGGGCTGCTCCAGGATGGCCGGCCCCTGGATGTGGGCGCCGACCGGCAGGTCCAAGCGGTTGTAGACCGCCGTCTCGTGCCACGCCCCGTCGAACCAGACGGGCCGCGAACCGGCGTAGGCGCTCTCCACCGTCGTTCCGGCGGCCGGGGCCAGGGCGGCGAGGTCGAAATGCGGACGGCGGCCGATGGCGGCGGTGCGCAGGTTGACGATCTTGGCGCCCACCCCCGGCAGCAGCCGGCTGAAGGACGCCTGATAGGCCCGCTCGAAGGCGGCGCGGATGGTCGCCTCGTCGACACCCGTGGTCCCGTTCGCCACCGACACCGGCAGCGGCACGGCGACCGTGTGGGTCTGGCCGATGTAGTGCATGTCGAGTTCGAAGACGAGGTCGATGCGCTCGACGCTGAGACCGGCGGACTCCACCATAGCGCGGGCGGCGGTCGCCTCCTCGACCATGCGGCGGTCGAGCGACGCGGCGTCGATGCCGGCCAGCGGCAGGTTCACCGTCTGCACCTGATCGTGGCGGATGTCGGCGATGACGCAGCCGAGCGCTGAGGTCACGCCGGGGAAGCGCGGCACCAGCGCCGCCTTCAGCCCGACCTCCTTGATCAGCGCGCCGACATGCAGCGCGCCGCCGCCGCCGAAGGGCACGGCGGCGAACTTGGCCGGATCGTGCCCACGCTCGATGGAGACGAGGCGGATAGCGCCGGCCATCTTGCTGTTGGCGATGCGCACCACCGCCTCCGCCGCCGCCATGACGTCGAGCCCCAGCGGCTCGGCGACGTGGGTGGCGATGGCGGTGCGGGCGGCGTCCACGTCCAGCCGGACGAGCTTGCCGCCGATCGGCCGCTCCGCGTTGATGCGGCCGAGCAGCACGTTGGCGTCGGTCAGCGTCGGGCGGGTGTTGCCCTGGCCGTAGCAGACCGGCCCCGGCCGCGAACCGGCGCTCTCCGGCCCGACCTGGAGCATGCCGCCGGGATCGACCCCGGCGATGGAGCCGCCGCCGGCGCCGATGGTGGTGATCTCGATCATCGGCGTGCGAACGACCAGACCGAAGTCGATGGTGGTCTGGGCGGCCAGCATGGTCTGCCCCTCCACCACCAGCGACACGTCGAAGCTGGTGCCGCCGAGGTCGCCGGTGATGACGTTGGGGAAGCCCGCCGCCTTGGAAATCGCCGCGGCGGCGATGACGCCGGCCGCCGGCCCGGACAGGGCGGTGCGCACCGGCAGGCGCCGCGCGGTGTCGGTGGACATGACGCCGCCGTTCGACTGCACGATGTGGAAGCGGCCGCCGAACCCCTCCCCCGCCAGTGCGTTGTCGAGCTTGGCGAGGTAGCTGCCGACCACCGGCTGGAGATAGGCATTCAGCGCGGTGGTCGAGGTGCGCTCGAACTCGCGGATCTCCGGCAGGATGCGCGACGAGCATTCGAGGTTGGCGTTGGGCCAGACCTCGCGCGCCGCCTCCAGCGCCGCCAGCTCGTTGGCCGGGTTGGCGTAGGCGTTGATGAAGACGATGGCCAGCGCCTCCGCCCCCATTTCGGCCAGCCGGCGGGCACAGGCGCGCACCTCCTCCGGATCGACGGCGGCGCGGACGGTGCCGTCGGACAGCGTGCGCTCCGCGACCTCCAGCCGCAGATCGCGGTCGACCACGGGGACGAAGTCGCCCCACAGGCCCCAGGTCTGGCGGCGGTCGCGGCGACGCATCTCCAGCACGTCGCGGAAGCCGGCGGTGGTGATCAGCCCGACCTTGGCGCCCTTGCGCTCCAAAAGCGCGTTGGTGCCGACCGTGGTGCCGTGGACGATGGAGCCCAGCTCGGCGACCGCGCCGAAGCTCTGCAGGCCGGCGAGGAAGCCGACCGCCTCGTCGCCGCGGTTGGAGGGGACCTTGGCGGTGCGGAAGCTGCCGCGCGCCTCGTCGTAATGGAACAGATCGGTGAAGGTGCCGCCGACATCGACGCCGACGATGGCACCACCGGGGATGGAATTGCTCGCGCTCATGGTCTTGCTTCCGGATTCGTCAGGCGGCGGGGGTTTCGCGGAGCGCCGCGGTGGCGGCGACGTCAAGCGCGCCGTCGTCGGTCAGCGCCACGCCGTAGGCGCTGCGCGCCGCGTCGCGGCCGAGGTAGCCGAGCCGCACGTCACGGGCCACAGCCTCGGCGTCGCGGCGGCGCGGATCGCCCCAGCCGCCGCCGCCCGGCGTCTCCAGCCGGACGCGCTGGCCATCGCGGATCTTCACGTCGGTGACCTTGGAGGCGAGCGGCGGCGATTTCTCGCCCTCGTCGCTCTGCCAGACGAAGCGGTTCAGCGCCGCGGGCGTGCCGCCGGCCACCCCGAAGGGCGCGAAGACGCCGCGCTCGCCCAGCAGGAAGACGTCGGCGGCGGTCAGCGCCTCGATCTCGTAGACGGCGCCCAACCCGCCGCGGTGCAGGCCGGCCCCGGCGGAATCCGGGCGCAGCGCCCATTGGGTGAACATCACCGGATAGGCCGCCTCGAGGATTTCCACCGGCGGGATGGTGGCGGTGGAGATCGGGTTGTTGGCGTGGTTCAGCCCGTCGCTCTCCGGGTTGCCGCCCAGGCCGCCGCCGAAGAAGGAGAACATCACCCAGCGCGAACCGTCCGGACGGTGGCCGGCCAGCGACAGCGCGTTGATGGTGCCGAAGGGGGCGGCGGTGGCGCGGGCCGGGTCGGCCAGGGCCAGCGCCCCGAAGACCACGCCGATGACGCGCAGGATGGTCTCGGTGTAGCCGCCGACCGGCTTGGGCGGCTTCACCGCCAGCAGCGTCGTCTCGGGGATGACGAAGGTGATCGGGTTGAGGCAGCCGGCGTTGGCCGGCACGTCGGTGAAGACGTGCTTCAGCGCGACGTAGCAGCAGGCGACCGCCGTGGAATAGGCGATGTTGAGCGGCCCGGCGCAGGGGACCGAGGAGCGGGAGAAATCCAGCACCATGCGGTCGCCCGCGATGGTCAGGTCGAGCACGATGCGCAGCCGGTCGGCGGTGATGCCGTCGTTGTCGAGATAATCCTCGAAGCTGTAGGTGCCGTCGGGCAGCTTGGACAGGGCGCTGCGCATCAGCGCCTCGGCCCGCGCGGTGAAGGCGTCGAAGGCGGCGGCGACGGTGTCCTCGCCATGCTCGTCCAGCAGTTCGCTCAGGCGGCGCACGCCAAGGTCGAGCGCGTTGAGCTGCCCGTTCAGGTCGCCGTAGTTGGACACCGGCACGCGGGAGTTGGCGGCGAGGATCGCCAGCAGGTCATGGTTCATCGCCCCGGCCTTGACCAGCTTCACCGGCGGGATGCGCACGCCCTCCTGGAAGCTGTCGGTGGCCCGCGCGTTGAAGTTGCCCGGCACGTTGCCGCCAATGTCGAGCCAATGGCCGACCGACGCCATCCAACAGAACAGCCGGCCCTGGCGGAAGATCGGCCGCACCAGCCGGAAGTCGTTCAGATGGGTGCCGCCGTCATAGGGGTCGTTGAACAGGAAGATGTCGTCGGGGTGCAGGTCGCCCTCCCGCGCCACCTTGTCGATCACCGCCTTCACCGCGAAGGCCATGGCGCCGACGAAGATCGGCAGGCCGTTGGTGCCCTGCACCAGCGTGGCGCCGGTCTCGGCGTGGTAGAGGCCGTGGCAGGCGTCGCGCGCCTCGGCGATGATCGGGTTGAAGGCCGAGCGGTAGAGCGTCGCGTCCATCTCGTCGGCGATCTGCTCCAGCCGGCCCTTGAGGACGGCCAGCGTGACGGGGTCGATGGTGTGGCTTTTGGTGGTCATGCTGCGTCCTCCCGCTTGGCGGAGGTGAAGTCCTTGTAGGTTTCGCCGAGCGCCAGCATCTCCGGCGTGCCGATGAGATCGTTCAGCGCGTTGAAGTCGAACATGCGGTCGCGGAAGGGCTGGGTGGTGCCGTGCCGGGCCAGCGACCCGTAATAGTCCTGCGCCTGCCGGGCCAGCGCCCGCACGATGCCGCCGGGGAAGATCACCAGCCGGTAGCCCAGCTCGCCCAAGTCGGCGGCGGAGCTGATCGGCGTCTGCCCGCCCTCCACCATGTTGGCGAGCAGCGGTCGGATGCCGCCCAAATCGGTGGCGATGGCGGAGAGCTGCTCACGGCTCTTCGGCGCCTCGACGAACAGCACGTCGGCGCCGGCCTCGACGTAGAGCCGGGCGCGGTCGAGCGCCGCCGGGACGCCCTCCACCGCCACCGCGTCGGTGCGGGCGATGATCAACGTGCCTTCGCTGGTACGGGCATCGACCGCCGCCTTGATCTTGCCGGCCATCTCGCCGGCCGGGATCACCGCCTTGTCGGTCAGGTGGCCGCAGCGCTTGGGAAAGCTTTGGTCCTCAAGCTGCAGGGCGCTGGCGCCGGCCCGCTCGAACATGCGCACGGTGCGCTGCACGTTCAGCGCGTTGCCGTAGCCGGTGTCGGCGTCCACCACCAGCGGCGTCGGCACGCGGTCGCGCACCAGCGCGATGGTGTCCGCCACCTCGCTGACCGACACCAGCCCGATGTCGGGCCGGCCGAGCCGGGTGTAGGCGATGGCCGCACCCGACAGGTACAGCGCTTCGAACCCCGCCCCCGCCGCCAGAGAGGCGGTGAAGGCGTCGTAGACGCCGGGAGCCAGGACGACGCGGTCCTCGGCGAGCCGCTGTTTGAAGGTGAGATCGGGTCGGGTCATCTCAGACACTCCCCCCGGCGGCGGCGGGCGCCGACAGAAGCCGGGTCAGGGTTGAAAGGTCGGCCGTGCGGTCGATCGACGCGACGCAGTCGGCAATGGCGGCGGCGTGGGACGCACCCCAGACCGGACCGGCGAGGTCGGCGAATTTGGCGCGCACCTCGTCCGGGCTGTAAGGGTCCTCGGTGTCGCCCTTGTTGGTCAGCGCCTCCGCCTCGAAGCGCCGGCCGTCGGCCAGGGTCAGGCGGACGCGGGCCGGGCGGAGGCCGGGAAGGCGGGCGGTCAGGCCGCGGTCCTCGCGCACGGTCACCCGGCGGGCAAGCTCGCGGGTCGTCACGTCCCGGCGGGCGCCATCGCGGAAGGCGTCGGGGGTGGCGGCGCCGTTGGCGAGGAAGGTCGCCAGGGCGAAGGGCAGCGAGAACTTCGCGGCCAGCATGTTCTTCGGTTCCGCCCCGTCGAGCTGGGCGGCCCACACGTAGGTATCGACCTCGATGGCCGCGACCTCCGCCGGGTCGATCCGCCCGCCGGCCTTCGCCACGATGTCGCCCAGCGCGTCGAGCGCGCCGTGGGTGTAGCGGCAGGCGGCGTGGCGCTTGAAGTAGTTGCGGGCGATCTCCCAGCGTTCGCCCAGTTCCTCGACCATCAGCTCCGGCCGGAAGTCGCTGGCGATGACGCCGCCGAACACGCTGCCGATCCCGTCGGTCTCGCCGATGATGCCGCTCGCCGCCAGATCCCAGGCGGTCAGGCCGAGCTGGTTCGACACCCCGGCGTAAGCGTTGCGCACCGTGCCGCCCTCCAGCATCGTCCGCCGGCTGGTGGCGAGGCCGAGGGTGGAGGCGATGTTGAGCGTCTCGATCATCATCGCCGCGTCGGCGCGGTTCAGATGGGCGACGGCCAGCGCCGCCCCCGCGGTGCCCCAGGTGCCATGGGGATGGGTGGTGACCAGCAGCTTGGCGGCGATGCCGATGCGCGATCCGATCTCGTAGCCGAGCGCCAGCGCGGTCAGCAGGTCGGCGCCGGAGGATTTCAGGCGCGGCCCGGCGGCGAGGAGGGCCGGCACGACGTGGATCGCCGGATGGCCGCGGGCGTACTGGTTGCCCTCGTCCAGCTCCAGCATGGTTCCGGCCAGCCCGTTGAGCAAGGCGGCGGACCCGGCGGCGAAGCCCCGGCCGCTGCCGATGGCCGCGCAGTCGCCGGAACCGCCGGTCTCAGCCATGCGGCCCGCCAGCGCTTGGCATTCCGGCTCCTGCATGCCGGCGGCGATCACGCCGACGCAGTCCAGCAGCACCAGCTTCGCCCGCTCCACCACCGGGGCCGGCAGGTCGGCAAAGGTCAGGCCGGCGGCGAAGGTGCCCCAACGGTCGAGCCAGGACGGCCGGGCGGCGGCGAGCAGCGCGCTCGCCGGCTTCACGTCAAAGGACAGGCTTGTCATGTCACCGCTCCCGAGCGGACGGCCCCTAGAGGCCGAGATAGGTGCGTTTCAATTCGGGGTCGCGCGCGATCTCGTCGGACGGTCCCGACAGCGCGAAGACACCGTTTTCGAGGATGTAGGCCCGGCGGGCGACCTCCAGCGACTGGACGACGTTCTGCTCGACCAGCAGGATCGCCAGCCCGCCCGCGTTCAGTTGGCGGATCAGCCCGAACATCTCCTCGACCACCAGCGGCGATAGGCCGAGCGACGGTTCGTCGAGGATCAGCAGCAGCGGTTCGGCCATCATGCCGCGCCCGATGGCGAGCATCTGCTGTTCGCCGCCCGACAGCGTACCGGCGAGCTGGCTCTCGCGCTCCTTCAGGCGGGGGAAGGTGGTGAAGATGCGCTCCAGGTTCCGCGCCCGGTTCGGCTTGCCGCGCCGATAGCTGCCCAGCTCCAGATTCTCGCGGATCGACAGGTTGGGGAAGATTTTGCGGCCTTCCGGCACCTGGATCAGCCCCTCCTCCACGATGCGCGCGGCGGAGCGGCCGTCGATGCGGTTGCCGGCGAAGCGGATCTCGCCCGCCCAGGGCGGCAGCACACCCGACAGCACCTTGTTCAGCGTCGTCTTGCCGACGCCGTTGGAGCCGAGGACCGTGACGATCTCGCGATCCAGCACGGCCATGTCGATGCCGCGCAGCACCTCGGTGGCGCCGTAGCCGGTCTTCAGCCCCTGGATGCTCAGAAGCGCGTCAGCCATGGGCCGCCCCCTCCGCCGCCAGACGGGCGGCGGCGCCGTGGCCGAGATAGGCCTCGATCACGCGGGGATCGGCGCAGACGACGGCGGGCTTGCCCTCGGCGATCATGCGGCCCTGCGCCAGCACATAGACGCGCTCGCACAGGTTCATCACCGCCTGCATGACGTGTTCGATCATCAGGATCGTCACCCCTTCGTCGCGGATGCCCCGGATCACCGGGATGATGTCGCGGATCTCCGACGGGTTCAGGCCGGCCAGCACCTCGTCCAGCAGCAGCAGCTTCGGCTCGGTGGCGAGCGCACGGGCCAGCTCCAGCCGCTTGCGCCCGGCCACCGTCAGGCCGCCGGCCGGCCGGTCCAGCTCGGCCGCCAGCCCGACGCGGCGGGCCACCTCGCGCGCCTTGCCAATGGCATCGGCGCGTTTGGCGTGGCGCAGATAGGCGCCGACCGCGATGTTCTCGCACACCGTCAACCCGGCGAAGGGCTGGACGATCTGGAAGGTGCGGCCGATGCCGCGCTCGGCGCGGCGGTGCGGCTCCTCGCCGGTGATGTCGGTGCCCTCGAACAGGATCCGCCCGTCGCTGGGTGCAACGAAGCCGGAGATCATCGAGAACAGCGTCGTCTTGCCGGCGCCGTTCGGCCCGATCAAGCCGATGATGCCGCCGGGCTCCAGCGCGAGCGATGCGTTGTCCACCGCCATCAGGCCGCCGAAGCGCTTGGAGACGGACTCAACGGCCAGCATGGGACACCTCCTTGGCGCCGCGCGTCACCAACCCGCGGCCGCGGTCGCGCAGACGCTCCAGCAGGCCCAGGATGCCGCCGCGGGCGAAGGCGACGGCCAGCACCAGAACGCTGCCGAAGACGATCAGATCGATGCCGGGGATGCGGCCGGCGAATTGCTTGGCGAGTTCGCCCAGCCCATGCAGGGTCAGGGCCCCCACCACCGGCCCGAAGACCGTGCCGACGCCGCCGATGATCGGGGCGAGCAGAAGCTCCACCGAGATCCAGCTGCCGTAGGCGATGTGGGCGTCGATGTAGAGGAAATACTGGGCGTAGAGGCAGCCGGACAGCGCCGTCACCGCGCCCGACAGGGCCATGGCGCGCAGCTTCACCTTCAGGGAGTCGACGCCCAGCGCCTTGGCGGCGTCCTCGTTCTCGCGCACCGCGACGAGCTGCGCCCCGAAGCGCGAGCGCTGGATCCAGCGCGTCAGCAGCAGCACCCCGGTGACGAAGGCGAGGACCAGCCAATAGAAGACGGCGCGGTCGGCGAACTGCAGGTTGGCGGGGTGGACGTCCAGCTTGATCAGCAGGCCGGCGGCGCCGCCGGTGAAGGAGGCCGCGTTGGCGAGGATGCGGAACACCTCGGCGAAGGCCAGCGTCACCAACGCGAAGTAGGAGCCGCGCAGGCCGGAGCGGAAGCTGAGGAAGCCGATCACCCAGGCGACCGCCGCCCCCGCCGCCATCGCCAGCAGCAGCCCGGCCCAGGCGTTGACGCCGTAGCGCAGTTGCAGGATCGCCGTCACATAGGCGCCGGTGCCGAAGAAGGCGGCGTGGCCGAAGCTGAACTGGCCGCCGAAGCCGCCCAGGATGTTCCAGCCCTGCGCGCCCAGCGCCACGATCAGCGTGAAGACGAGGAAGTTCATCACCGGGCTGGACGTCACCACCAGCGGCAGCAGCGCGGCGAGGACTGCCAGGACGGCGATCGGGATCAGGTCGCGCGCGGTCATGCCTTGGCTCCGAACAGGCCGGTCGGCCGCACCAGCAGCACGGCGATGAAGATCAGGAAGATGCCGATCTGCCCCAGGCTGTCGCCCAGGAAGAGGCCGCACAGGCTCTCCACCACACCGATGAACAGGCCGCCGAGCAGCGCGCCGGGAAGCGAGCCCATGCCACCCAGCACCACCACCGTGAAGGCGACCAGCACGAAGGCGCTGCCGATGCGCGGGTTGACGTAGAAGGTCGGCATCAGCAGGCCGGCCGCCACGGCGAGGCAGGCGCAGCCCAGCCCGAAGGTGATGGCGTAGACATGCGGCACGTCGATGCCGACCAGATTGGCGCCCAGCTTCTCCTTGGCAACGGCGCGGATCGCCTTGCCGGTGTCGGTGCGGTTCAGCACGAGCCAGAGCAGCCCGGTCACCACCACCGCGACCCCCAGCCCGATCACCCGCGGGTAGGAGAGCAGCAGCGGCCCCAGCGCGACCACCTGGAAGGAATAATCGGTGTCGAGGGTGCGGGTATCCGACTGGAAGACGGCCAGCAGCACATTCTCCAGCACGATCGACAGGCCGAGCGTGACCAGCAGGATATTGCCGTCGTCGCCGTGGCTGGCCGGCCCGATGACGAAGCGTTGCAGCCCGTAACCCAGCACGAACATCAACGGCACCAGCGGCACGATCACCAGATAGGGGTCGAGGCCGAGCCAGGCCCAGGCGACCCAGACCGCAAACATCGCGCAGGTCAGCAGCGCGCCGTGGGCGAAGTTGATGATGTGGAGCACGCCGTAGATCAGCGTCAGGCCGAGGGCGATCAGCGCGTAGACCGCGCCGGTCATCAGCCCGTTCAGCGCCGCTTCCAGGATGATCTGAGGTGAATACATGGCTGCCCGCGCATGAGGGAAATGGTCCCCCGCCCGACCAGGCGGCCGCTGCGCGGCGCCGCGGGACGGATGGGGAAATGCGGGAGGTGCGAAGGCGACGGGACGGATTACGCCGCCGGGTAGTTGGCCTTCGATTCCGCAAAGGTTTCGGGGAAGATTACCTTGATGTCCTCGCCTTGGATCTGCGTGTTGATCGGGGTGGCGCCCTCGTTCTGGCCATTCACGAACTTCGTCGCGCCGTAGGGCATGATGTGGCCGGCGAAGGTCGAACTGTTCAGCGCCTCGATGATCGTCTTGCGGTCGGCGGAGCCGGCGCGCTCGATGGCGTCGGCCAACAGCAGAACGTTCGAATAGTTCAGCGGGACGTTGTAGGCGAAGGACTTGCCCTGCGCCTCCACCGCCTTGCGCAGCGCCAGGGCCTGCGGATTCTTCGGATCATGCCAGTGATTGCAGTCGATGACGTTCTGGGCGGCCTGCGGGAATTCCTTGACGAAGCGCCCATTCGACGCCGCCCCGCCGAGAACCGCATAGACGCCCTTCGGCTTGATGCGCTGCTGCTGCATGGTGCGGGCGAGCAGGACGAACTCTCCGTAATAGTTGGACGGGATGACGAGGTCCGGGTTCAGCGAGCGGATGCGCAGCGCCACGTTGGACATGTCTCGCGCCGGGGTCGGGTGGGCGATGGTCTCCAGGATTTCGAAACCGCGCTTGGGCAACTCGGCCTGCAGCAGCTTGGCGAGACCGGAGCCGAACAGGCCGTCCTCATGCACCAGCACGACGGTCTTCGCCGGCTTGCCGGCCAACTCGTTGATCTTGGTCAGGTTGTCGAGCGCGACCTGCGTGACCTTGCCGAAACCGGGGCTGAAGCGGAAGGTGTTGGTCAGGCCGCGCGCCATGATCTGGTCCGACACGCCGACATCGACGAGATAGGGCAGATCGTAGCGCGCCGCCGCCTGCGAGGCGGCGAGGCAGATCGGGCTGGCGAAGCCGCCGACGATGGCACACACGCCCTCGGCCTGCATGCGTTCGACCTCCTGGGTGCCGGCCTCCGGCGTGGAGCGGGCGTCGCCGAAGACCATCTCGATCTTGGCCCCGCCCAACGCTTTGATGCCGCCCGCCGCGTTGATCTCGTTGATCGCCATCTCGGCGCCGAGCCGGCCGAGGTCGCCGTCATGGGCGAGCGCGCCGGTCACCGGCTGGAGGATGCCGATCTTCACGGCCGGGGTCTGCGCCCGCAGAATCGACGGGGCGCCCACCGTCGCGAAGGCGGCCGCCGCGGCGCCCGCCTTGAGCACCGTGCGGCGGGAAATGCCGGAGAGTGCGGAGTCCTGAACCGAACGTCCCATAACGCTCAACTCCTCTGCTTGATGGCCCGCGAGCCGCGGGTGGGCTTTTCGCCCGCTTTGTTCTTGTCGGTCTTGGCCGTGTCGGATCCGCGCGGCCGGCCCAGGGCTGGGCTCCAACGCCGCTCCCCGTCGTCGCCGATGCGCACCAGATCCATGTGGAAGCTGTAGCGGTCGGGCCGGTACAGCGCGTGCAGATGCTCCACCCCGCGGCCGGACGGGTCGTGCACGATGCGGGTCAGCGTCAGCAGCGGCGAGCCGATCTCCAGATCGAGCGCCGCCGCCGGCTCCGGCCCGGCGAGCGTGGCGTTGATCGCCTGGGTCGCCCGCTCGGTCTTCACGCCCGACCGCTCGATCAGCTCCAGCAGCGGACGCGCCGCCAGCTCCGCCTCCGAATAGGTCAGGCCGAGCCATTCCGGCACATGGGTGGTCAGGTAGGAGAAGGGCTCTCCGTCGATCAGGCGCACGCGCACCGACCGCTGGACCCGCTCGCCCGGCTTCAGGCCCAGGCTTTCGGCGATGGCCTCCGGCGGCGCGACGTAACCGAAGGAGAGCAGCTTCACGTCGGTGCTGCGCCCCATGTCGATCAGATGCGACAGCACGTTGGACAGGTCGGCGACGATGGGGCGGACCGCGCGGCTGTCATGGACGAAGGTTCCGGAGCCGGGCTTGCGCTGCACCAGCCCTTCCTTCTCCAGCAGGTCGAGCGCCCGGCGCACGGTCACCCGCGACACCGCGTGCTCGGCGGCCAACGCCGGTTCGCCCGGCAGGCGCCCGCCCGGCGGCAGGTCGCCGGCGACGATGCGGTCGCGCAGCAGCAGATAGATCCTGCGCGCCTTCAGCGGTTCGACCGACGACTTCACTGTGCCCCGCCTCCCTCTCACTGGAAACCGGCGTCTGTCTCTCCATAAGACAGGAACCTGTATGATTGATAATACAGCTTAGGTCAACAGCGATGTTGGGGAAGCGGACGATCGGCGCCGGGACCCTTGTCGGATTTCGCAGGGACGAAAAGCAAACGGCCCGCCTCGGGGGGAGGCGGGCCGTTCGGTGTCGATCGTTTTCAACGCGTCAGTGACTGATCATCCACGGTCTTGCCGTCGGGAAGCCCTTCGCCCCGTCGGGGGTGCGGAGCACTGAGCGTCCCTTCTTGCCGCCGCCACCGCCGCAACCGCAGCCCGGCCCGTGCTTGTGCGTCGGCCCGACCTCCGACAGCAGCTTGGGCCGGTCGGCGCTGCGCTCGTTGGTGGCGTGCGCCGTCCGGACGGTGGCCGACAGCCCGGAGAAGGCCGGCGCCATGCGGATCACCCGTTGCGACGGTGTTCCGCAATCGGGACAGGGCTGCGGCAGGCCGCTTTCCGCCATCGGCCGCATTCCCGTGAAATCACCGCAGCTCGGGCACTCGTAATCGTACATCGGCATGGCGCGGCCTCCCCTCTCCCGTTACACGCGGTCTTGAGCGATCGGCATGTCGACGTCGCCCTTGATGAACTTCGTCGGCCCGTCGGCGTTCGGGGTGATGTCGAAGTCGAAGATCTGCGTCGGCAGGAACAGGGTGGCGCAGGCGTTCGGCACGTCGACCACGCCGCTGATGTGGCCCTGCACCGGTGCGGTGCCGAGGATCGAGTAGGCCTGGGCGCCGGAGTAGCCGAACTTCTTCAGATACTCGATGGCGTTGAGGCACGCCTGCCGGTAGGCGACATGGACGTCCAGGTAGTGCTGCTCGCCCGCCTCGTCGACCGAGATGCCCTCGAAGATCAGGTAGTCGTTGTAGGTCGGGACGATCGGGCTCGGCTTGAAGATCGGGTTCTTGATCCCGTACTTCGCCATGCCGTCCTTGATCAGGTTGACCTTGAGATGCGCCCAGCCGGCCATCTCGATGGCGCCGCAGAAGGTGATCTCGCCGTCGCCCTGGCTGAAATGCAGGTCGCCCATCGACAGGCCGGCGCCCTTCACATAGACCGGGAAGTAGATGCGCGAGCCGCGCGACAGGTCCTTGATGTCGCAGTTCCCGCCATGCTCGCGCGGCGGCACGGTGCGGGCGCCCTCCGCCGCCGCCTTGTCGCGGGCCTCGCCCTTCAGCCGGCCCATGTGCGCGGTCGGCGCGTGGGGCGGGTTGGCGAGGCCGGGGACGCGGGTCGGGTTGGTGTCGATCAGCGCCTGCTCGCGCTTGTTCCACTTGGCCAGCAGGTCGTGCGACGGCAGGCAGCCGATCAGGCCGGGATGGATCAGCCCGGCGAAGCGCACGCCGGGGATGTGGCGCGACTTGGTGAACATGCCCTCGAAGTCCCAGATCGACTTCTGGGCCAGCGGGAAATGCTCGGTCAGGAAGCCGCCGCCGTTCTGCTTGGAGAAGAAGCCGTTGAAGCCCCACTGCTGCTGCGGGAAGGCGCCGATGTCCAGCAGGTCGACGACCAGCAGGTCGCCCGGCTCCGCCCCCTCGACCCCGACCGGGCCGGACAGGAAATGCACCTGGCTGAGGTCGACGTCGCGCACGTCGGCGGCATCGTCGTCGTTTTTGATCTGGCCGCCGGTCCAGTCGTAGCATTCCAGGATGAAGTCGTCGCCCGGCTTCACCGTCACCGCCATCGGGATGTCCGGATGCCAGCGGTTGTGGATCATGTCGTTCTCGTAGGGAGACTGCGACAGGTCGGCCTTGATCAGGGTGTCAGCCATGGTTTGCTCTTCCTTATTGGTGGACTGATGGGGTGGCGAAGGAGTGGAGGGGGCCTCAGGCCGCCAGTTCCCGGAAGCCGTCCGGGAAGGGGTTGGGCTCGATCAGGTCCCGGGTCTCGAAGACCACGTCGAACTGGCCGTCGCGCCGGGCGCGGCCGATGCGGGTCCGGGTCCACAGGTGATGGTTCTCGTGGATGCGCAGCGGCCCGGCCGGCGCCCCGGCGAACTCGATGCCGGGCGAGGCGGCGATGACGCGCGCCACGTCGAAGCTGCCGGCCTTCTCGACCGCCAGCTTCCACAGCCAGGGGCCGAGATAGGCGTTGTGGGTGACGTCGCCGATGACGCTGTCCGCCCCCCACATCGCCTTGAAGGCGGCGACGAAGGCGCGGTTGGCCGGCAGTTCCAGGCTCTGGAAATACTTGGCGCAGGTGAAGGCGCCGGCGATGTGGTCGCCGCCGATGCCCATCATCTCGTCCTCGGTGACGCTGTTGGTCATCAGGATCTGGCGGTCCAGCTCGATCCCGGCGGCCTTGAGCTGCTTGTAGAAGGCGACGTTCGAGCCGCCGACGACGATGGCGTAGACGACGTCGGGCTTGGCCGCCCTGATCCGCGCGACGATGCTCTCGAAACGGGTGTCGCCGAGTTCGGCGTAGTCCTCGCCGACGACGCGGCAGCCCTTGGCCTCGATGTGGCGCCGCGCGATGGCGTTCGACGCGCGCGGCCAGATGTAGTCCGACCCGACAAGGAAGAAGCTCTTCGCCCCCTTCTCGCGCATCACCCAGTCCAGCCCGGCGAGGATCTGCTGGGTCGCCTCCTGCCCGGTGTAGATGACGTGGCGGGACTGCTCCAGCCCCTCGTAGAAGGTCGGGTAGTAGAGCAGGCCGCCGCGCTTCTCCAGGACCGGCAGCACCTCCTTGCGCGAGGCCGAGGTCCAGCAGCCGAAGATCGCCGCCACCTTGTCCTGCCCCAGCAGCTTGTCGGCGCGGTTGGCGAAGGTCGGCCAGTCGCTGGAGCCGTCCTCCTGCACGATCTCGATGCGGCGGCCCAGCACGCCGCCGGCCTCGTTGATCTGCTGGATCGCCAGCATCTCCGCCTGGATCGACCCGCCCTCGCTCAGCGCCATGGTGCCGGTGGCGGAATGGAGGATGCCGACCTTCACCGCCTCGTCGGTGACGGCGATGCCGCTCTTGTTCACCGCCGCGGTCGCCGGGGCGCCCGGCGCCAAGCCCTGGACGCGCCGCGCCGTGCCCGCCGCCATCATGCGCCCAGCGACCGAGGCGCGGCGGCGCAGCGCCGATTGCAGGCTGACCTCCGCCAGGAAGTTGTTGACCTCGCGGCTCAGCTCGTCGGCGTGGCCGGCGACCTGCGAGGCGGCGCCGAGCACCTGCCCGGCCGCCATGCCAGTGTCGGACGCGGCGTCCGATACGCCGACGATGTTGGAGGCCACGCTCTCGGTGCCGCGTGCCGCCTCTTGCACGTTGCGGGCGATCTCGCGGGTGGCCGCCCCCTGCTGCTCGACGGCGGCGGCGATGGCCGAGGCGATCTCGTTGATCTCGGCGATGGTGCCGGCAATGGCGCGGATGGCCTCCACCGCCTCCGCCGTCGCCGACTGGATGGCGCCGACCTGGGTGGCGATGTCCTCGGTCGCCTTGGCCGTCTGGTTGGCCAGCGTCTTGACCTCGCTGGCGACGACGGCAAAGCCTTTGCCGGCCTCCCCCGCCCGCGCCGCCTCGATGGTCGCGTTCAGCGCCAGCAGGTTGGTCTGCCCGGCGATGCCCTGGATCAGCCCGATCACCTGCCCGATGCGCGCGGCGCTGTCGGCGAGGCTCTGCACCACGGCGTCGGTGCGGCGGGTGTCGGCCACCGCCTTGCCGGCGATGGCCGCCGACGAGGCGACCTGCCGGCCGATCTCCTGGATCGAGGCCGACAGCTCCTCGGTCGCCGTCGCCACGGTCTGCACGTTCATCGACGCCTGGGCCGAGGACTCCGACATCGCCGCGGACAGCCGGTTGCTGCGCTCGGCGGTGCCGCTCATCGCGGTGGCGGTGTCGGTCATCTCGCCGGCCGCCGAGGAGACGGTTTGCACCAGCCGGCCGACCTTGCCTTCGAAGTCGCGGGTCAGCGCCTCCAGCCGGGCCGCGCGCTCCTCCGTCGCCTTGCGCTCGGCCTCGCGCTGCGCCTCGTGGGCGGCGCGGGCCTCGGCGGCGGCGGCGATGCGGTCGAGGGCGGCGGCGAGGTCGCGTTGCGGGTCGTTTCCCGCGCCCGCCGCATCACCGGCCAGCGCGGCGGCCCGCTCGCCGAGCCGGAGAAGACGAGGCCGGCGGTTGGCACGGCGGGCGACCCAGCCAGCGGCGTCGCCACGGCGGTCAACAGGGCGACCACGGCGCAGGCAGTGGACGCGGACTTGGCGGATGTCATGGCGCATCCTTCTGTGGTGGGAGGTAGGGTGCGGGCAGTGGGTGCCCCCACCCCGACCCTCCCCCGCTCACGCAAGGGGAGGGAGAACCAAGTCCCCTCCCCTGCGAAGCGGGGGAGGGTTAGGGAGGGGGCAATCCCCGGCCGCGCCCTAAACCGACAGCAGCCGCGCGACCTTCGCCTCGTCGACCTGATCGCGGCTGTCCTCATGGACGATCTCGCCGTTCTCGATCACCAGCACGCGGTCGGCGATGTCGAGCGCGAAGCTCAGCACCTGCTCCGACACGATGATGCTGAGGCCCTTCTCGTCGCGGATGCGGCGCAGGGTGCGGGCCATCTCGCGGATGATCGACGGCTGGATGCCCTCCGTCGGCTCGTCCAGCAGCAGCACCTTCGGCTTGGTGGCGAGCGCGCGGGCGATGGCCAACTGCTGCTGCTGCCCGCCCGACAGGTTGCCGCCGCGCCGGCCCTTCATCTCCAACAGCACCGGGAACAGCTCGTAGAGGTCGCCCGGCACGCTGCGCCCGCCATGGACGCTGAGCCCCGTCTCGATGTTCTCCTGAACCGTCATGGTCGGGAAGATCATGCGGCCCTGCGGGACATAGGCCACGCCCTTCGCCACCCGCTCGTAGCTCTTCAGCCCGGTGATCTCGTCGCCGCCGATGCGGATGGCGCCGGAGCGCGTCGGCACGATCCCCATCAGCGACTTCATCAGCGTCGTCTTGCCCATGCCGTTGCGGCCCATGATGGCGACGATCTCGTTGGGCGCCACGGTGAAGTCCAGACCGTGCAGGACCTCGCTCTCGCCGTAGGACACGCGGAGTTGATTGACGGACAGCATCTCTTGATCCCCCGCTGAATGGCCTGGATAGACTCAATGGCCCAGATAGACTTCGACGACCTTGGGATCGTTCTTCACCCGCTCCATGCTGCCCTCCGACAGGATCTTGCCCTGGTGCAGGACGGTGACGCGGTGGGCGATGTCCTCGACGAACTTCATGTCGTGCTCGATCACCAGCACCGAGCGGTTCTGGATGATGCGGTTCAGCAGCTCGGCGGTCTTCTTGCGCTCGTTCACGCTCATGCCGGCGACCGGCTCGTCGAGCATCAGCAGCTCGGGGTCCTGGATCAGCAGCATGCCGATCTCCAGCCATTGCTTCTGGCCGTGGCTGAGATACTCGGCGCGCTGGTCGAGATGGTCGGAGAGGAAGATCATCTCGGCGATCTCGGCCACCCGCTCGCGCACCGCGGCGTCCCGTTTGAAGGCGAGCGCGCCGAACACGCTGCGCCCGCGGGGGTAGGAGATTTCCAGATTCTCGAACACCGTCAGGTCGTCGTAGATCGACGGGTTCTGGAACTTGCGCCCGACGCCGGCCTTGACGATCTGGTGCTCCTTCATCGCCGTCAGCTCCTTATTGCGGAACTTGATGGAGCCGCCGGACGCCTTGGTCCGCCCGCAGATGAGGTCGAGCACCGTGGTCTTGCCCGCGCCGTTGGGGCCGATGATGACGTGGATCTCGTTGCTGTCGACGTAGAAGGACAGGTCGTTGACCGCCTTGAACCCATCGAAGGACACGGTCAGCCCTTCGACCGCCAGCAGGTAATCGGTGTTGTTGGCCATGGTCTCCGTCCCTCCTCAGTCGGCGGCGGTGTGGGGCGGGATGATCGGCGCCGCGGCGGCTGGGATCTTGGCGCGGCCAACGGTCGGGCGGCGCAGCCGCGGGGCGATGTACTGCTGGTAGAGACCGGCCAGCCCGTTGGGGAACACCATCACGACGCCGATGAACAGGGCGCCCATGGCGAACAGCCACAGCTCCGGGAAGCTCTCCGACAGCATCGTCTTGGCCCAGTTGACCAGCAGCGTGCCGTAGACCGCGCCCAGCAGCGACAGCCGGCCGCCGACCGCGCAGTAGATGACCATCTCGATCGACGGCACGATGCCGACGAAGGACGGCGACATGAAGCCGACCTGCAGCGTGAACATCGCGCCGCCCACCGCCGACAGCGCCGCGGCGAAGCAGAAGACGAAGATCTTGAAGTTGGCGACGTCGTAGCCGGAGAAGCGGACCCGGTCCTCCTTGTCGCGCAGCGCCACCAGGATGCGCCCGAGCTTGGAGCGGCGGACGTAGAGGCAGAGCAGGATGCAGCCGATCAGCAGCGCCGCGTTGACGAAGTAGAGAACCAGCTTCGCCTCGTCGGTGCGGATGTCCCAGCCCTTCAGCGTGCGCAGGTCGGTGATGCCGTTGATGCCGCCGGTGTAGCCCTGCTGGCCGACGATCAGGATGGTCAGGATGGCGGCAAAGGCCTGGGTGATGATGGCGAAATAGACGCCGCCGACCCGCCGCTTGAACATCGCCAGCCCGACGATGAAGGCGAGCAACGCCGGAACCGCCACCACCGCGACGATGGAGAAGGTCAGGCTGTGGAACGGCTCCCAGAACCAGGGCAGCGCCGTCAGCTGGTTCCAGTCCATGAAATCGGGGATGCCGGGAGTGGACTGGATCTTCGTCGCCTCGGGGCTGGAGGCCTCCAGCTTCAGGAACATCGCCATGCAGTAGCCGCCGATGCCGAAGAAGATGCCCTGCCCCAGCGACAGGATGCCGGCGCTGCCCCAGCACAGCACGAGGCCAAGCGCCACAAAGGCGTAGGTCAGGTACTTGCCGACCATGTTCAGCCGGAAGATGTCGAGCCCCAGCGGCAGGACGATCACCAGCAGGGCGGCCAGCAGCAGGATGCCGGCGACGTCGCCGTCGATGCGCCCGAGAAGGCCGTTTTGAGGGTTGCGCGTCATGGTGAAGGACTCCTCAGCGGCGGACTTTGAGGACGAACAGGCCCTGCGGGCGCAGCATCAGGATCACGACGACGGTCAGCAGCGTCAGCACCTTGGCGGTCGAGCCGCTGAGGAAGAACTCCATCGTCGACTGGGCCTGGCTGATGGTGAAGGCCGACGCGATGGTGCCGATCAGGCTCTGGGCGCCGCCGAACACCACCACCAGGAAGGTGTCGACGATGTAGAGCTGGCCCGAGGTCGGGCCGGTCGAGCCGACCATGGTGAAGGCGCTGCCCGCCACCCCGGCGATGCCGCAGCCGAGCCCGAAGGTGTAGCGGTCGACCTTCTCGGTGTTGATGCCGACGGCGCCGGCCATCACCCGGTTCTGCATCACCGCCCGCACGCCCTGGCCCCAGCGCGAGCGGAACATCACCGCGTAGATGACGACGGTGATGGCCATGGTCAGGGCCATGACGAACAGGCCGTTGATCGGCACCTCGATGGTGTCGGTGACGGCGACCGAGCCCATCAGCCAGTCCGGCAGGACCACGCCGACCTCGCGCGCGCCGAAGACCGAGCGGAAGACCTGCTGAAGGATCAGGCTCAGCCCCCAGGTCGCCAGCAGCGTGTCGAGCGGTCGGCGGTAGAGGAAGCGGATCATCCCCCACTCCACCAGCATCCCCAGCGCCCCGCTGGCGAAGAAGGCCAGGATCATGGCGATGAAGAAATAGGCCGGGAACAGCGCCGGCACGGTGCTGGAGATGAAGTTGGAGCAGAGATAGGTCATGTAGGCGCCGAGGATCATGAACTCCCCGTGCGCCATGTTGATGACGCCCATCTGCCCGAAGATGATGGCGAGGCCCAGCGCCATCAGCACGAAAACGGAAAAGAGAATGAGCCCCGCGAATCCCTGCATGGCAAAGATCGACCCGAGCTCGGCCAGGCTGTAGCCCTCGAACATGATGGGAACTCCCGTGCGGTGATGCGGCGGAGTGCGGAGGCGGTTGCCCCCTCCCCGACCCTCCCCCTCTTCGAGGGAGAGGGGGCCAACTGCGAAGTGGCAGCCGTCCCCTCTCCCGCGGCAGCGGGGGAGGGTTAGGGAGGGGGCAACCGAAGCCGACGCCCCGCCCCTTACTGGTAGCCCTTCGGGAACGGGTTCGGCTCGATGAGGTCCGCCGTCTCGTAGACGACGTCGAACTGGCCGTCCGGACGGGCGCGGCCGACGCGGGTCTTGCTCCACAGGTGATGGTTCCCGTGGACGCGGACATAGCCTTCCGGCGCGCCGCTGAACTCGATGCCCTCCGACGCGACGGCGATCTTGTCGATGTCGAAGCTCTGGGCCTTCTCCACCGTCAGCTTCCACAGCCAGGGGCCGAGGTAGCCGGCCTGGGTCACGTCGCCGATGACGCTGTTGGCGCCCCACATCTTCTTGAAGGCGGCGACGAACTTCTCGTTGTTTGGATTTTGCAGCGACTGGAAGTACTTCATGCAGGCGTAGGCGCCGGCGATGTTCTCGCCGCCGATGCCGAGCATCTCGTCCTCGGTCACAGAGATGGTCATCAGCACCTGCTTGTTCAGGTCGATGCCCGCCGCCTTCATCTGCTTGTAGAAGGCGACGTTCGAGCCGCCGACCACCGAGGCGTAGATGACGTCCGGCTTGGTCAGCTTGATCTTGTTGATGACCGAGTTGAACTGGGTGTGGCCGAGCGGGAAATACTCCTCGCCCACCACCTTCTGGCCCTTCATCTCGATGTGCTTGCGGGCGATCTTGTTGGAGGTGCGCGGCCAGATGTAGTCGGAGCCGATCAGGAAGAAGCTCTTGGCGCCCTTCTCCTTGGTCACCCAGTCCAGCCCGGCGAGGATCTGCTGCGTCGCCTCCTGCCCGGTGTAGATGACGTTCTTCGACTGCTCCAGCCCTTCGTAGAAGGTCGGGTAGTAGAGCATGCCGTTGTACTGCTCGAACACCGGCAGCACCGCCTTGCGCGAGGCCGAGGTCCAGCAGCCGAACACCGCCGCCACCTTGTCCTCGACCAGCAGCTTGCGCGCCTTCTCGGCGAAGGTCGGCCAGTCGCTGGCGCCGTCCTCCTGGATCACCTCGATCTTGCGGCCCAGCACGCCGCCCATCTCGTTGATCTGGGCGATGGCCAGTTTTTCGGCCTGCACCGAACCGGTCTCCGAGATCGCCATGGTGCCGGTGGTGGAATGCAGGATGCCGACCTTCACCGTGCTGTCGGTGACCGCCAGCTTCGTCGTGTTGACGGCGTCGGTCGGCAGGGCCTGGGCCAGCGCGCCGCGCGGCAGCAGCCCGACCGCCGGCAGCGCCGCCATGCCGAGGAGGAGCTTGCGGCGGAGCGGCGACGGCAGCCCGCCAACGGGCTTGCCCGCATCGATCTTATCCGAGGACATGAAACCTCCTGATGTTCGCCGTTGTCGCCTTGCAACGACGGCGCGCAACCGGGTGCGGCCGTCGAACAGGCGGAGTTTTTTTGGGGGGTGGGCGGAACGTTCCGCGTTAGGACAGCCCGATGGTTGGCCGAACAGTGCATCGCAGCAATACGTGGATTTGCGTATAGGGGCGTCGGTCGGCAAATCGTTATAAAATCGCGGGAGACTGAAAGCGCCCGAGCACCCGCAACCACCCGAAAGCGAGTGGAACAGTTGCCTCTACTCGCAAGAAACGACGTGATTCAACTCTGTTGTCTGGCCGATCTGTTCCTGACAGACTGACGGGGATGCAGGCTTTATTGTCGAAAATGCCCAGAAACAGAGCCGATAAATAATCAGTAATACGAACATATCCTCAGGAGGGTGAATGGGGCCGATGGCGGGGCGCCAGAGGGTGGTCGCGATCCGGCGGACCTACAACCGGTGGGTCGCCAACCAGACGCTGGAGGATTACGCGCTGCGCTTCACCGCGCGGAAGGCGCGGCGGTGGTCGCCGTTGCGGGTCGCCAACACGGCCCTCGGCTCGATCTCCTTCCTGGCTCTGGAGGCCATCGGCGGAGCGATCACGCTGAGCTACGGCTTCACCAACGCGGCCCTCGCCATCCTGGCCGCCGCCGTCCTGATCTTCGCCAGCGCCCTGCCGATCAGCTACTACGCCAGCCGCTACGGCGTGGACATGGACCTGCTGACGCGCGGCGCCGGCTTCGGCTACATCGGCTCGACCATCACGTCGCTGATCTACGCCTCCTTCACCTTTATCTTCTTCGCCATCGAGGCGGCAATCATGGCGACGGCGCTGGAGATGGTCTTCGGCCTGCCGCTGGCCGCCGGCTACGTCGTCAGCTCGCTTCTGGTCATCCCGCTGGTCGCCTATGGCTTCACCGTCATCAGCCGCCTCCAGCTGTGGACCCAGCCGCTGTGGCTGGCGCTGCACGCCCTGCCCTTCCTGTTCATCGCCGTCCAGGACCGCGAGGCCTTCAGCGCCTGGACCAGCTTCAACGGCCAAGCGGCCGACGCCGGCGGCGCCTTCGACCTGATGCTGTTTGGTGCTGCGGCGTCGGTGGTGTTCTCGTTGCTGGCGCAGATCGGCGAGCAGGTCGATTTCATCCGCTTCCTGCCCTACGACCCCGCCGCCACCGGCACCAAGCGGCTGCGCTGGTGGGCGGCGCTGGTCGCCGCCGGGCCGGGCTGGATCGTCATCGGCACGATCAAGCTGCTGCTCGGCTCCTTCCTGGTGGTGCTGGCGCTGCAGAACGCCGTGCCGTTGGAGATGGCGGCGGAGCCGACGCAGATGTACCTCGTCGCCTTCCAGTATGTGACGCCGTCGCCGCAGTTGGCCCTCGGCCTGACCGGCCTGTTCGTCGTGCTGTCGCAACTCAAGATCAACGTCACCAACACCTACGCCGGCTCCATCGCCTGGTCGAACTTCTTCTCGCGCCTGACCCACAGCCATCCCGGCCGGGTGGTGTGGGTGGTGTTCAACGTCGTCATCGGCCTGATGCTGATGGAGCTGGGCATCTACAAGACGCTGGAGCCGGTGCTGGGCCTCTATTCCAGCGTCGCCGCCTCCTGGATCGGCGCGCTGGTCGCCGATCTGGTGGTCAACAAGCCGCTGGGCCTCAGCCCGCGCCACGTCGAGTTCAAGCGCGCCCACCTCTACGACATCAACCCGGTGGGCGTCGGCGCGATGCTGCTGGCGACGGTGCTGTCGATGCTGGCCTTCCTCGACGCGCTGGGGCCGACGCTGAAGGTCTGCGCGCCCTTCGTCGCCTTCGCCACCGCCTTCGTCGCGGCCCCCGCCATCGCCTGGGCAACGCGCGGCGGCACCTACATCGCGCGCCGCCCCTTCGACGACTGGAACGGCGCGGAGGCGATCCGCTGCTGCATCTGCCAGCACGCCTTCGAACCGGAGGACATGGCCCACTGCCCGGTCTATGCCGGGGCGATCTGCTCGCTCTGCTGCTCGCTGGACGCCCGCTGCGGCGACGGCTGCAAGACCGACGCCCGGCTGGGCGTGCAGTTGCGCCGCGCGCTGGACGCCGTGCTGCCGCCGCGGGCGGCGACGGCGCTGAAGGCGCGGCTCGGCCATTATCTGGGCGTCCTGCTGATGCTGGCGCTGGCGGTCGGCGCGGTGCTGGCGCTGGTCTATGTCGAGGTCGCCTCGGTCAACGCCGAGGCGCAGGCGCTGATCGGCAGCACGCTGTGGAAGGTCTACTTCATCCTGATGATCGTCGCCGGCGTCGCCACCTGGCTGTTCGTTCTGGCGCGGGAAAGCCGCAAGGTGGCGCAGGAGGAAACGCAGAAGCAGACCGCCCTGCTGATCCAGGAGATCGAGGCCCACGAGCGCACCGACGCCCAGCTCCAGAAGGCCAAGGAGGCGGCGGAGGCGGCCAACCTCGCCAAGAGCCGCTATCTGGTCGGCATCGGCCATGAGTTCCGCACGCCGCTGAGCGCCATCTTCGGCTATGCGCAGATCCTGGAGCGCGACTCCGCCATGCCGCCGCACCGGGTCGACGCCGTCCGCGTCATCCGGCGCAGCGCCGAGCATCTGGCCGGACTGCTCGACGGGCTGCTCGACGTGTCGAAGATCGAAAGCGGCCGGCTGCAACTGAACCGCGGAGAGGTGCGCTTCGGCGACCTGCTCGACCAGCTCGTCGGCATGTTCCATCTGCAGGCGGAGGCCAAGGGCATCGCCTTCCGCTTCGACGCGCCGGAGGATCTGCCGCCCGTCGTCTTCACCGACGAGGGGCGCATCCGCCAGATCCTCATCAACCTGCTGTCCAACGCCATCAAGTTCACCGATTCCGGCTCGGTCTGCCTGCGCGTGCGCCACCGCAGCCAGATCGCCGAGTTCGAGGTGGAGGACACCGGCCCCGGCATCGCCGAGGCCGACCGCGAGCGCATCTTCGAACCGTTCGAGCGCGGGTCGGCCGCCAACCCGATGGTGCCGGGCATGGGGCTCGGCCTGACCATCACCAAGCTGCTGACCGAGGTGATGGGCGGCGAGATCACCGTGAGCAGCACCCCCGGCAAGGGCAGCCTGTTCCGGGTGCGGCTGATGATGTCGGCGGCGATGCTGTCCAACGCCGCCAGCCAGCCCGACCATCCGATCCGCGGCTATCGCGGCCCGCGCCTGACCGTGCTGGTCACCGACGACGACCTCGCCCACCGCAGCCTGCTGTCCGACCTGCTGGCGGAGCTGGGCTTCACCGTGTTCAAGGCGACCGACGGACCGACCTGCCTCGCCATGGCGGAGCTGCACCGGCCGGACATCCTGCTGCTCGACATCTCCATGCCCGGCATGAACGGGCTGGAGGTGGCGCGGCGCCTGCGCGCCGCCGGCCACAGCGACACCACCATCATTCTGGTGTCCGCCGACACGCGGGAGGACCGCTCCGGCGCCGACGGCGATCAGCCCCACGACGGCTTCGCCGCCAAGCCGGTGTCCATCCCGAAGCTGCTGGCCTGCATCGGCCGCCTGCGCGGCATCGCATGGGAGTACGAGGCGCCGGCCGACACCGATGCCGGGCCGCCGGCCTTCGCCGCGGCGGAACTGCCGCCGCAGCACCACATCGCGGAGCTGATCCATCTCGGCCGCATCGGCTATGTCCGCGGCATGCAGGCCAAGCTCGCCGAGATCGCCGCCGCCCATCCGGAGCTGGAGCGCTTCGTCGGCCGCATGCGCACGCTCGTCAGCAATTACGACCTCAACCAGTATATGGCCGCGCTGGAGGCGGTGTACCGCGATGACAGCCATGACAAACCCCGCCATGACAATTCCTGCCATGACGAGTCCAGCCATGACGATGAAGCCCGTAACCAAACCGCGTGACGTCGTCCTGGTCGTCGACGATTCACCCGAAGCCCTCAGCTTCCTGACCGACGCGCTGGAGGAGGCCGGGGTGACCGTGCTGGTGGCGCTGGACGGCCGCAAGGCGCTGGCCCTGCTGGAGCAGGTGACGCCCGACGTCATCCTGATGGACGCCATCATGCCGGGGCTGGACGGTTTCGAGACCTGCCGGCAGTTGAAGCGCAGCAGCCAGGTCGCCCATGTCCCGGTGATCTTCATGACCGGGCTGACCGAGACGGAGCACATCCTGAAGGGCTTCGCCGCCGGCGGGGTCGATTACGTCACCAAGCCCATCGTCGCCGAGACCCTGATCGCCCGCATGTACGCCCACCTCGCCAACGCCCGCGTCGCCCAGAGCACGCGGGCGGCGCTGGACGTCACCGGCCGCACCCTGCTGGCCGCCAACCACCGCGGCGAGGTGCTGTGGTGCACGCCGCAGACCACCCGCATGCTGGAGGCGGCCTTCGGAACCGCCGGAGGGGGCGGCGTCTCCTTGCCGGAGGAGGCGCGGCGCTGGCTGGCCGACCGTCAGGCCGGCGGGCCGGGGCGCAAGGCCGACAGCGTGGTGATCGCCACCGGCGCGGACGGTCGCCGCCTGCGCCTGAGCCCGGTCGGCCAGACCGGTCCCGACGAAATCCTTCTTCAACTGGCCGAGGAGTCGGGCGCCGGCGAGGACACGCAGCTCAAGGACAAGCTGTCCCTGACCCCGCGCGAGGCGGAGGTGCTGATGTGGGTCGCCAACGGCAAGCCCAACCGCGACATCGCCGAAATCCTCGGCCTCAGCCCGCGCACGGTCGACAAGCATCTGGAGCAGATCTATGCGAAGCTCGGCGTCGAGAACCGCGCCGCCGCCGCCGCGATGGCGGTGCGGGCGCTGAACGGCCGGTAGGGAGCCTCAGCCGGTCAGCCGGACATAGACGGCCGGCAGGATCTCGGGCAGCCGCTCCACCCGGTCGACCGGCAGCACGTTGCGCCGGCCGAAGATGCGGTGATGCGTGTGAGGATCGCCGCCCAGCGCCACGCAGACCACGTCAATGCCCCGCCCGGCCAGTTCCAGCACCGCCTTGCGGGCGTCCTCCACCAGATGGCGGGGATCGGGGCAGTCGATGTCGGACGGCTCGCCGTCGGTGACCAGCAGCAGCAGGCGGCGCAGCGTCGGCTGGGCGGCGAGCGTCGCGCCGGCGTGGCGGATCGCCGCCCCCATGCGCGTCGACCAGCGCCCGTCCAGCCCGGCCAGACGCCCGCGCGCCGCCGCGTCGTAGGCGTCGGCGAAGCGCTTGACCGGCAGCCAGTGCACCGCCTCCCGCCCGTCGGAGCGGAAGGCGGCCAGGGCGAAGCGGTCGCCGGCCGCGGCCAGCGCACCGGCCAGCAAATCGACCGACCGGCGTTCGAGGTCCAGCACCGTACCGTCCCCCGCCGGGTCGTTGGTGGAGTGCGAGGCGTCGAGCAGCAGCAGGACCGACAGGTCGCGGCCCTGCCGCCGCACCCGCCGGTAGACCCGCATGTCCGGAACATGGCCATGCCGCCGGGCCGCGCTCGCGGCGATGCAGGCGTCGAGGTCGAGAGCGTCACCCTCCCGCTGCCGCCGCACCCGCTCCGGCCGCGCCACCACCGCGTGGCGGACCAGCGCGCGGACCCGATGGACGAGGCGGGGATCGGCGGGCGCGTCCAGCGGCGGTCCATGCTCAGGGACGCCCTCGATCACCTGGACGAAGTCGGGCCGGTGCAGGCCGATGCGGTGGTCCCATTCCGGGTAGCGCGCCACCGGCCGCAGCGCGGTGGTTTCGGCGACGGCAAGCGGGGCCGGGGCCGGTATGGCCTGCGGCGGTCCGTTTCGGCGGTTCCCCTCCCCCTCCGCCGGCTCCGGCCGAACCGCCTCCAACGGGTCGTCGGCGCCGCGCGGCGGCTCCGGCGGGGTGTCGTACAGCCAGAGGCCGCTGTTGTCGTCGCGGTAGGCGGGGTCGACACGGTGACCCCGGGCGTTGATCTGGACCCGCGTCTTTCCCAGGTCGCCGGCCAGATCACCGCCGAGCCGCAGGCTGAACTCTGGCTCGTCCCAGCGATCCGGCCGCTCGAAGAACAGGCGCTGCCCCTTGTCGACCCAGGCGTTGCCGTCCCGGAAGCCGGGATCGAACAGGGCGCGCGCCAGCCGCTCCAGCAGGTCCGCCGCCATCAAAGACGGCGAGGGTTCGACGCGATGGAACGGCGCCCACAGCCGCCGCAGGCCGGGAAGGCGCCGCATGGCCAGATGCTCGACCCGCGCGTCCTCGACCAGCGAGACGACGATGGTCAGCAGGGGCTTCAGCCCCTTGGCCGGCCAGGAACGCGAGAACATCCGATGCGCCCCGACATGCGCCAGCGCCGCCCGGTAGAGCTCCAGGGAGGGCCAGACCGCCGGCAGCCGGACGAGGTCGGCGTCGAAGCAGGAGCGCAGCGCCGCCGGATCGCCGTCCTGGACCAAGGGCCGCAAGGGCGGATCGCTTCCCCACAGCGCCGCCCCGTAGGCCCTCAGCCGGCGTTCGACATCGGCCAGGGCGATGTCTCCACCAACGCTGTCCATCGCCGGTCAGAAGCAGGCGCCGACCGCCGCCGCCAGCGCGTCGCGCAGGTCGGGATCGTCGGTCAACGGCAGGACGATGGCCATCCGGCAGGCGGCCTCGGGCGCGACGCCGCGGGCGATCAGCCGGCCGGCGTGGATCAGCATGCGGGTCGAGGCGCCCTCCTCCAGCCCGCGGCCACGCAGGTTGCGGCTGCGCTCCGCCACCGCCACCACGCGCCGGGCCAGGGCCGGTTCGATCCCGGCCTCGTGAGCGACGATCGCGGCCTCGACGGGCGCCGTTGGATAGCCGAACTCCAGCGCGGCGAAGCGCTGCTTGGTGGATTCCTTCAAATCCTTCGCCACGCTCTGGTAGCCTGGGTTGTAGGCGACGACGAGCTGGAAGTCGGGGTGGGCGGCCAGCAGCTCGTTGCGCTTGTCGAGCGGCAGCGCCCGCCGGTCGTCGGTCAGCGGATGGATGACGACCGTGGTGTCGGCGCGCGCCTCGACGATCTCGTCGAGGTAGCAGATGGCGCCGTGGCGCACCGCCAAAGTCAGCGGCCCGTCCTGCCACACCGTCCCCTCCGCCTCCAGCAGGTAACGGCCGACGAGGTCGGCGGCGGTCAGGTCCTCGTTGCAGGCCACGGTGACGAGCGGCCGGCCGAGCCGCCACGCCATATGCTCGACGAAGCGGGTCTTGCCGCAGCCGGTCGGCCCCTTCAGCATCACCGGCAGGCGGTCGGCGTGGGCCGCCTCGAACAGGGCGATTTCGTCACCGGCCGGGCAGTAATAGGGTTCCCGCGCGATCCGGTAGGTCTGGAGCGCCATGCCGTCCGCCTTTCGCGATGCGCTTGCCGGGGATCAGCGGTGCGCCGGCTCATCCGCCGGGATGCCGTCGATCGGGCATTCGGGCGTGCCGACCGTCGGGCGGGTGAAGGACTCCACCATGGCCCGCGTGCCCTCAGGATCGCTCACCCATTGCCGGTAGAAGTCGTAAGGGCAGGCCGCCTCCCCCTTCACCCCGTCGTGGCTGTTGATCATGCCGGTGTAGCCGCGGTGGACCAGCTTGAAGAGGTGGTTCTCCGACTGCCCGTGCTTGCGGAAGTCGCGGATCAGCGACTTGGAGAGCTGGGCGTACTGGATGCCGTACTCCTCCTCGCCGCATTCGCCGAGCGTGCGGCCGTCGAAGCCGACGATGGCGGAATGGCCGAAGTAGGAATAGACGCCGTCGAAGCCGGCGGCGTTGGCCACCGCGACGTAGGTGTTGTTGGCCCAGGCCATCGCCTTGGCCATCAGCACCTGCTGGTCCTTGGCCGGGTACATGTAGCCCTGGCAGCGGACGATCAGCTCCGCCCCCTTCATGGCGCAGTCGCGCCAGATTTCGGGATAATTGCCGTCGTCGCAGATGATCAGGCTGATCTTCAGCCCCTTCGGCCCCTCAGACACGTAGGTGCAGGTGCCGGGGTACCAACCCTCGATCGGCACCCAGGGCATGATCTTGCGGTATTTCTGCACGATCTCGCCCTGATCGTTCATCAGGATGAGCGTGTTGTAAGGCGCCTTGTGGGGGTGCTCCTCGTGCCGCTCCCCGGTCAGGGAGAAGACGCCCCACACCTTCGCCTTGCGGCAGGCGGCGGCAAAGATCGCCGTCTCGTCGCCGGGGATGGTCGCGGCGGACTCGTACATCTCCTTGGAATCATACATGATTCCGTGGGTGGAATATTCGGGGAAGATCACGAGGTCGAGGCCGGGCAGGCCCGTCTTCATGCCGATCAGCATGTCGGCGATCTTCTGCGCGTTCTCCAGCACCTCCGCCTTGGTGTGAAGGCGCGGCATCTTGTAATTGACGACGGCGACGCCGACGGTGTCGTTGCTGCTGGTGATATCGCCGTGGATCATCTCGATCTCCCTTGCGTGACGGGGGCACGGGGCGGCGCGCGCGGGAAGCGGGTTCGACATCCGGTTTCCGCATTGTTTTCGCACGCTTCTTCGTCCCGACCGATCATCGGGGAGTGGCTGGTGGACGGGAATACGCGATTCCCCGTATGGCCGGTCAGCCCGCGGGTCAACCCGACGACGGCGTCCCACCCTCCGCGAAATGGCAGGCGACGAGGTGGCCCGGCGACAGCGCCCGCGTGACCGGCGCCTCGCGCCGGCACCGATCGGCGGCGATCGGGCAACGGGTGTGGAAGCGGCAGCCCGACGGCAGATCGTAGGGGCTGGGTGTGTCGCCGGTCAGTCCCGGTCCGGCGGGAGCGGAGGGACCGTCAATCCGTGGCGCCGCGTCGAGCAGGGCGCGGGTGTAGGGGTGGGCCGGCCGGCGCCACAGGCTGTCGCGGCCACCCAGCTCGACGATCCGGCCGAGATACATCACCGCCACCCGGTCGGAGATGTGCTCCACCACCGACAGGTCATGGCCGATGAACAGGAAGCTGACGCCCAGCGTGCGCTGGAGATCGCTCAGCAAATTGAGAATTTGCGCCTGGACCGAAACGTCGAGCGCCGAGACGGGCTCATCCAGGACCACGATCTTCGGCTCCAGTGCCAGCGCGCGGGCGATGCCGATGCGCTGGCGTTGGCCGCCGGAAAATTCATGCGGCCGCCGCTGCGCCGCTTCGGGCGGCAGCCCCACCTTGCGCAGCAGGTCGGCGACGCGCGCGCGCCGCTCGGCCCGGCTGCCGATGCCATGGATCTCCAGCGGCTCAGCCAGCAGGTCGCCGACCGTCCAGCGCGGGTCGAGCGAGGCCGCCGGGTCCTGCAACACCATCTGGAGGTCGCGCCGCGCCGCGCGCATCCGCCGCCGCGAGGCGTGCGTGATGTCCGTGTCCCCGAGACGGATGGTCCCGGCGCTGGGGTCGAGCAGCCGGACCACCGCCCGCGCCAGCGTCGATTTCCCGCAGCCGGATTCGCCGACGATGCCCAGCGTCTCGCCGGGCGCGAGATCGAAGGACACATCGTCCAGCGCGTGGACCACGCCGCGCGCCGTCCGGTACTCGACGGACAGCCCGCTCACCCGCAGCACCGGGGCGACGGTGGACGCTTCGGTGGCGGCAACCGCGGGCATGGCGAGGGCGGCGTCAGACGGCATGGGTCTCTCCCGCATGATGGCAGGCGATGAGGCCGCTGCCGGCCCGGCGCGGCGGCGGAACGGCCTGGACGCAACGCGCGTCGGCCAGCGGACAGCGCGGAGCGAAGGCGCAACCCTGGGGCATCGCCGCCAGCGCCGGCACGGTGCCGGGAATTTCGGCCAGACGCTCCCGCACCGCGCCGGCCGCGCCGCTCCCCGCGCGCGGCTGCGCGGCGATCAGGCCGCGGGTGTAGGGATGGAGAGGGTCGGAGAAGAGGTCGCGGGTGTCTCGCTCCTCCACCTTGCGGCCGGCGTACATCACCAGCACGCGGTCGACGTAGCGCGACACCACGCCGAGGTCGTGGGTGATGAAGACCACCGCGGTCCCCTGCTCGCGCCGCAGCTCGTCGATCAGGCCGAGGATCTGCGCCTGGATGGTGACGTCGAGCGCGGTGGTCGGCTCGTCGGCGACCAGCACGGCCGGGGTGCCGGCCAGCGCCATGGCGATCATCACCCGCTGGCGCATCCCGCCCGACAGGCGGTGCGGATACTCGGCGAAGCGGCGCTCCGGATCGGGAATGCGCACCCGCTCCAAAAGCGCCAGAGTCCGCTCACGCGCCGCCTTGCGGCTGACCGGCTCATGTTCGAGGATCGCCTCCATGATCTGCTCGCCCACGGTCAGCACCGGGTTGAGCGCGGTCATCGGCTCCTGGAAGATCATCGAGATGCGGGCACCGCGCACGCGCCGCAACGCCGCCTCGTCGAGCGCCAGCAGGTCGCGGCCCTCCAGCCGCACCGTGCCGCCGGTCACCCGGCCGGGCGGTGGCACGAGGCCGAGCAGCGCCAGCGCGGTCAGCGACTTGCCGCAGCCGCTCTCGCCGACAATGGCGAGCATTTCGCCGCTCTTGACCGAAAAGGACAGCTCGCGCACCGCCGGCAGCAGGCCGCGGCGGGTCTGGAAGCCGATCGATAGGCCGTCGACGGCCAGGACCGGCTCGCTCGACACAGGACCGCTCATCGCCGCTCGCCCTTTGTGTTCAGCACGTCGTTCAGGCCATCGCCCAGCAGGTTCAGCGCCAGAACGGCGATGACGATGGCGACGCCAGGGATGGCGGCGACGTGCGGATCGGTGCGGATCGTCTCGCGCCCCGCCCCGACCATACCACCCCAGCTGACGACGTTGGGATCGCCGAGCCCGAGGAAGGACAGCGAGGATTCGGTGAGGATGGCGGTCGCCACCAGGATCGAGGCCGAGACGATCACCGGCGCCAGCGCGTTCGGCAGGATGTGCCGGAAGATGATCCGCGCGTCGGACGCGCCGAGGATGATCGAGGCCTGGGCCAGCTCACTGTTGCGCAGGCGCAGCACCTCCGCCCGCACCAGCCGCGCCAGCCCCGACCAAGAGGTGATGCCAATGGCGGCGGTGATGGTGGCGATGGACGGCTGCAGGATGGCGACCAGCGCCAGCGTGAACAGGAAGGGCGGGATGGTCTGGAACAGCTCGGTCACCCGCATCAGCGCCCGGTCGATCCGCCCGCCGTAATAGCCGGACAGCGCACCGATGCCGATGCCGATCACCAGCGACACCAGCGCCGCCACCCCGCCGATCAGCAGCGAGACGCGGGCGCCGTGGAAGATGCCCGACGCCAGATCGCGGCCCATCATGTCGGTGCCGAGCGGGAACGTGGCGTCCTCGCCCGGACGCAGCAGCGGCATCCCCGCCATGTCAAGCGGGTCGCCGGTAAAGGCGATGTCGGCGAAGGCTGCCATGGCCAGGATGCCGGCCAGCAGGATCAGCCCCAGCAGCGCCGACGGGCGGCGCAGCAGCCGTCCGACGGTGGTGTCGCGGAAATCCGTCCGCGCCGGCGGGAGGGAAACAATCTCGGGAAGCGCCATTGGTCAGTTGAGTTCAATGCGCGGGTCGAGCAGCGTGTAGACGAGATCGACCGCGATGTTGACGAGGACCACGACCACCGACGAGCAGAAGAGGATGCCGAGCAGCAGGTTGAGGTCGCGCTGGAAGAGCGCCGCGAAGGCCAGCCGGCCCAGCCCCGGCCAGGAGAACACCGTCTCGACCAGAACCGCCCCGCCGAGGATGGAGCCGAGCTGCACGCCGAGCGTGGTGACGATCGGCAGCAGGGCGTTGCGCAGCACATGGCGCCAGGCGATGCGGCGGGGCCGCACCCCCTTGGCCCGCGCGGTGCGGACGAAGTCCTGGCCGTAGACCTCCAGCATCGCCGCCCGCATCAGCCGGGCGTAGATGGCGAGGTAGAACAGCCCCAGCGTCACCGCCGGCAGCACCAGATGCAGCGCCACGTCGCCGACCAGGGCGAGGCCGCTCAGGTTGGCCTCGACGCTGGTCATCCCGCCGACCGGCAGCCAATCCAGCATGACGGAGAAGACGACGATCAGCATGATGCCGACCCAGAAGACCGGGGTGGCGTAGAACAGCAGCGCCACGATGGAGATCACCGTGTCGGTCAGCTTCCCCGCCCGCCGGGCGGCGAGGAAGCCCAGCGCGCAGCCGGCGACCAGCGCGAAGCCGATGGCGGTTCCCATCAGCAGCAGCGTCGCCGGCAGGCGTTGCAGGATCAGCTCCGACACCGGCAGCGACTGGCGGAAGGAATAGCCGAGGTCGAAGGTCACCAGATTGCCGAGATAGCGGAGGAACTGGACGTAGAGCGGCTGGTCCAGCCCGAACTGCCGCCGCAGCGCCTCCATATACTCCGGCGTCGCCGCCCCGGACTCCCCCGCCAGCACCTGGGCCGCGTCGCCGGGCGCCAGATGCAGCAGGAAGAAGTTGATCAGCGCGATGCCCAGGAGGACGAAGACCACCTGGGCGGCGCTGCGCCTGAGATAGGTCAGCACGGCGCGTCAGTTCCCCTTCGGGGCGTTCACGAAGCGGGCGTTCTTCAGCGAGGAATAGACCTGATCGCCCTGCTCGACGATGCCCTCGAGATCGGCCGAATAGACCGAGAAGAAGTTCAGCTCCAGCAGCGGCAATGAGGGCACATCGCTCAGGACGATGTCCTGGAACTCGTTGAACTGGGCGACGCGCTTGGCCGGATCGCCCTCGACACCGGCTTCCTGGATCAGGGCATCGGCCTTGGTGTTGCGGTAGCCCGAACCGTTGGTCCAGGGCGTGCCGGTGCCGAGCCAGCCCGACCAGAAGGCGCGCACCACGCCGATCTGCGGATCGGGGAAGGCGTTGTTGTAGGAGATGGCGAAGTCGAAATCGCGGTCGACATAGACCCGCTTGATGAAGGCGGCGCTGTCCTGCGAGCGGATGGTCACCTCGATGCCGACGCGCTTCAGCGCCTGCTTGAGGAACTCGCCAGTGCGGCGGTAATCGTCGCCGTAGGGCAGGAAGTCATGGGTCAGCGTGAAGCGCACGCCGTTGGCGTCGCGCTTGAGGCCGGCCTCGTCCAGCAGCGCCTCGGCCTTCTTCACGTCGAAGGGGTACTGCGGCAGCTTGGCGTTGTGGAAGGTGACGAGCGACGACGGCACCGGGCTGATCGCCGGCTTGGCGTAGCCGAACCACACGATCTTCGCCAGGGCGGCGCGGTCGATGGCGTGGGCGATGGCCCGGCGCACGCGCACGTCCTTCAGATACTGGTTCTCGACGTTGAAATCGAGATAGAGCAGCGGCGACAGCCATTCATAACCGCGGGTGTCCACCTTCAGGCGCGGCAGCTTGGCCAGCCGCTCGGCGTCGCGGAAGGGCACCGGGTTGTAGGGGGCGTACTGGATCTCCCCCTTCTCGATGGCGGCGGCGCGGGCGGCGGCGTCGGGGATCATGCGGAACAGCAGCCGGTCGAGGTGCGGCTTGCCGGCCTCCCAATAATCGGGGTTGCGGGTCAGTTCGACAAACTCGCCGCGCTTCCATTCCTTGAAGACGAAGGGGCCGGTGCCGACCGGCTTGTTGTTGTACGGGTTGTTGAGAACGTCGGTGCCCTCGTAGAGGTGCTTGGGCAGGATCGGGGCGCCGACGCCGTTCAGCACCGACAGGATCGGCAGCGACGGCTTGGACAGGCGCAGGATGACGGTGGCGTCGTCCGGAGTATCGACCTGGGTGACGTTCTCGAACAGCGACTTGTTGCGCGGGTGGATGGTCTTCCAGACATTCTCCAGCGACCATTTCACATCGGCGGCGGTGAAGGGCTTGCCGTCATGCCATTTCACACCGCTGCGCAGGTGGAACGTGATGGTCAGGCCATCGGGCGCCACCTCCCAGCGTTCGGCCAGCGCGGGCTTCGGCTTCAATTCGAAGTCGTAGGTGACGAGACCGTCGAAGATGTTGCCGGCGACCACCTGGGTCGGCTGCGCCATGTTGGTCGAGGGCGTGAGCGTCACGGGTTCCGGCTGCAGGATGATGCTGAGGGTGCCGCCCTGGCGCGCTTCCTGCGCCGCGGCGCCTCCCATCGAGCCGGGGAGCACGCCGACCACCACCGCGGCCGTCATCATCGCCGCCACGGCCACCACCAACCTCCGGCGGATGCCACCTGCGACCCGCGAATCCCGTCCCATCATGCTGCTCTCCGGCGCGAACTGTGTAAGGCGGCCGATTAAGCCCAGCGACCGCCGGGAGGTCAATATGATTTCACACAAAAGCATCTCTGGTATGCCACAAAAAACAACTGTTATATTAGTAAATACTAACGCCGAAAGCATGGACTTGCCTGGGCATCGATGACGGGTTCGTCCAACCACGCCACCAGAGCGTTGGTCACGGCCGTGTATGGGAGGTGAATTTCCGATGCACCTGCCATCCACCAACGGCCATAGCGCAACAGCTGTCCACCCACAGCAAGGTCACCGGGACACGCTGAGCGAAGTGACCCGCGCCGACGCGATAAAAAACAGGAAAACGTTCGATGGGGCCTGATGCAGGCCTCCCACACACCAAGTCCGGCTCGGGCGCCGCTGGTCTGAAATGCCAAAAGCCCGTCTCTTGCGAGACGGGCTTTCAACGCTTTTTGGTTGCGGGGGCAGGATTTGAACCTGCGACCTTCAGGTTATGAGTTCGTTTTCAAGCCCCTCCTCACACATTTCCGGCACCACGCCAGAACATCCGATTGCGCTATAATACTCTGTTACTATTGACGTTTTTTTGGAAGGCAAACTACGCTACAGCTTCATCGGAAACGCTCTCATTTCCTCCCAAGTGATTCCGATTTGATTCCGGAGATTCCGGCGCTCGTGGGGTGCTCCATGACCAAGATCACGAAACGGTCCGTCGATGCCGCCGTCCCCGGCGAGCAGGAATTCTTCCTTTGGGACGAAGAGCTGAAGGGCTTCGGACTGCGCATCTATCCCTCCGGCCGGAAGATGTATCTGGCCCAGTTTCGGGCCGGCGGCCGCCTGCGCCGCGTCAACATCGGCCCCCACGGCGTCCTGACGCCCGACGTCGCCCGGACCGAGGCCATGAAGCACCTGTCCGATGTGCGGCGCGGCAGCGACCCAGCGTCCGAGCACGACCGACGCAAGGCATCCCCCACCATGAAGGAATTCGGCAAGCGCTTCCTGGAGGACCACGTCGCCTCCCACTGCAAGCCGACGACCCGGGCCGAATACAAACGCTCCATCGAACTGTTCATCAACCCCAAGCTCGGCAGCCACCGCATCATCGATGTGAGCCGCGCCGAGGTGGTCGAGCTTCACCAATCCCTGAAAGCTACCCCTTATCAGGCCAACCGCACCCTGGGCGTTCTCTCCGTCATGTTCACCGTTGCCCACACCTGGGGCGTCCGGACCGATGGCGTCAATCCGTGCTGGAAGGTGAAGCGCTACAAGGAGGTCAAGCGCGAACGCTACCTCACACCGGATGAACTCGCCCGCCTTGGCAAGGTGCTGCGCGAATCCACTTCCGAACCGGAAGCGGTCAACTGCATCCACCTTCTCCTTCTGACAGGCTGCCGCCTCAGCGAGATCCAGACGCTCAAATGGGACTACGTCGATCTCAACGCCGGTGTGCTCCGGTTGCCTGACTCCAAGACCGGGGCAAAACTGGTGACGATCGGGAAAGCCGCCGTCGAGGTGCTCAAGGACATCCCCAAGGTGACAGACAACCCCTATGTCATCACCGGCCGAATAGAAGGCCAGCATCTGACCGATATGCAGCGTCCCTGGCGCCGGCTGCGCAAGCGCGCCAAGCTGGAGGATGTGCGCATCCACGACCTGCGGCATTCCTTCGCCTCCGACGCGCTACAACTCGGCGAGGACCTGCCGATGATCGGCCGCCTGCTGGGACATACCCAGGTTCAGACGACCGCCCGGTATGCTCACCTGAAGACCGATCCGATCAAAGCTGCAGCCGACAAAGTAGCGGATGCTATCGCAAGCGCCCTCGCCCACCCTCTCAGAAAGGCCACACATCAAAGCTGATTGAATCAGTCAATCCTGAGCACCATCATGAGAATAAAGCGCCCTCATTCACAACCCTGCACCCCCATCAATCCTAGGACCTGTTTCGAACGAACGTGCGACCTTGATAAAATGTTGAGCAGATGGAACTAGACCAGTTGCCGGCCAAACAGCGGCGATAGTCATAACCAGCGGTGGCGTCAACGGACGACTGGTGATTCCGATCGCAGTTACAAGGGATTGGTTGGAAGCAGGCAGCACAGCGATGCCAAAGCCAGCCGCCACCAACGCCAGCCGAACTTCCTGGTGGGGAAGAGCTGTGGTAATGCGCGGCTTGACACCTACTGAATAGCAAGCATCAAGCAGCAATCTGGCTGCCATACTAGCAATCTGGCTGCCATACTATCGTACTCCACGGATCCGACGAGTAGAAGTTCGTCAGCCAGGCGACGAACATCGACGGACGGCTCCGCCGCCAACGGATGAGTAGCCGGCAATGCAAGATGAACATCTTCTCGCCATAACGGCTCAGTCGTTGCATTGCCAACAGGATCTAAAAACGGGATTAGACATAAATCTAAATGCCCGTTATCGAGCATGGCCAGAAGATTTTGGAGGGATCCACCATAGACAACCAAACCATATTCCGGATCTCCATGTAGGAATGCTTGAAGCGTCTTTGCCATCCATCCTGTGGCAGCGTCAGCGGCTATACCAAGACGCATCGGCGCACTTCCTCTGCTTGCTGTGGTCCGAGCAATGACGGCCGCCGCATCCAAAGCAGCAAGAATGCGTTGTGCTTCGCTCAAGAAGGCACTGCCGGCAGCCGTCAAGCGGCTGCCTGAACTGGTACGTGTCACCAGTTGCACACCAATATCCATTTCCAATGCTCGGATCGACTGGCTGAGCGCTGGTTGCGCGTAGGCCGAGCCAATGGGCAGCACGATGAAAGCTGCCAGCTTCAGCCAGAATATTTAAATAACGCAGTTGCCGCAATTCCATTGCCAACCCCATACTTAGAAAGAACAAATAAAATAATATTTGATACTATCAATATAGACTTTCCATGTATGGCAAAACAGTCCATGAATAGAAGAAATATTCAATATTCATTATAATATATGATTGGCCCATCAGCCGCGGCAACTCATGCCGAAATCCGTATGCCTCCAAAGAATGCGCAAGACAGCCTTCCCTGAGGGATTGTCAAAGAAAGCCCTACGCTCCGCCTCCCGCATGGACCGGAGTTCCGCAGCAAACGCTGGGGCCACCTTCTTCAGTTCGCCAAAAAAATGTTCCCATGTTTCAAAGCTGAACCGAGCGACGGCATAGGAGAGGCCGCCTTGGTGTCCCAGCGGTTCCTTCATGTCCAAAAACGGCATTTCCCCCATGGCGTAAAAGCAATCCTCCGAAAACGACCCGATATGAAGCTCGATCCTGACCATGGGCTCCCCTCCCACGTACGCTGAAGGACATGCCGCATCCGAACGACAGGCGCTCATTCCCTCACTCCCAGGACACGCGCTCTCCGGTTCTCCGCGACGGCCGACTGGGGGTTGCGAGGACAAAGCCGGGCAGGACGGGCGACGGCTTCCCGAACAAGTAGCCCTGTCCGTAGCGGACCCCGAGCTTGCGCAGGTATCGAAGCTGCTCCTCGGTTTCGATCTGCTCCGCAACGAGGTCGGTGCCGAGATGACGGGCAATCTCGACGATGGACCGCAGAATGGTCAGATCACGGCTGTTGGTCAGCGCCCCTTGCACGATCCGACCGTCCAGCTTGGCGTAATCCACACGCAGCTCGTTGAGCGACATGAACGACGTCGTGCCGCTGCCGACGTCGTCCAGGCAGATCCGCAGGCCGAGCTTGCGCAGGTGCCCCAGAACCCGGTTCAAACCTTGGAAGTCGTTGACCGTGGCCGTCTCGGTCACCTCGACCAGCAGCTTGCGGGTGAGCCCCTGGTGGGGCCGGAGCAGCGCCTGCAGCTGCTCGATGATCAGCGGGCTGGCCAGGGACACGGCCGAAAGGTTGATGGCGATGTCCGGCACGGTACGCCCCTGATCTTCGGCCTGCTTCAGCACGTCGAGGGCGGCTTGGCAGACCAGAAGGTCCAGATCGCAGATCAGCCCGATCCGTTCGGCGAAGGCGATGAACTCGGCGGGGGAGCCGCAATCGCCGACCCGGATCAGGGCTTCGACATGGTGCAGCTTCCCCGTCGCCAGACTCACGATGGGCTGGAACGCCAGATGGAAATCGCGCTGTTCCAGGATGCGCCGGACTTGGGCAACCCGGCCGACCGTATTGTGGAGCATGTCCACCACCGCCTCGTTGATGTCGGCGATGCCGAAAGCCCCGGGTTCCTCGGCGGCGAACTTATGCAGGGTGTAGGACAGAGCCCGCGCGACATCAGACATCGGCATTTCGCCACCCTGCACGGGGATTTGCCAGACATGCAGGGCATCGCGCAGTTCGTCCGCACCGTGTCGGGCCAGCAGGCGGCCGATGTCGAGAATGATCTCCTCGCGCGTCAGGTCGTCGCGGTGGAGAACGGCGTAGCGCTCGTCGTTGAGGCGGACCGCCGCGTCCCCGTCCGTCGAAACGGAAAGCAGATAAGCCTCCAGGGAGTTGCGCATTTCAGGAGCGTTGTCCCGATCGGCAAGCCCGACGATGTCCAGCAGGGACAGCCGCTGGCCCCGCTCGGTCGCGCCCGCCGCGCACAGGCGGCTTTCCAAGCTCTCTGCGAAGGATTTCAGGTCGGACAGGCAGCGGCCGACGGTCCGCCCTGACACCCGCGCGGCAATCGAGAACCCCAGAAAGCAGCGATCCGCGTAATTCGGCAGGCGGCATCCGCCCATCAGCATCGCAAAGGGTTGCCCGGCGACGGTCTTTAGGAAGACGTGGGTGGGGTCGAGCTTTCCGGAGTCGATCAGCCGCGTCAGCAGCATGCGGAAGAAGGTGTGCTCCCCAGGCGGCAAAAGGTCGAACAAGGAACAGCCGACCAAGTCCTCGGCGCGCCGGTCCGTCAGTCCGCATCGCGCGCCCGCCGCAAAGACGATGCGGCCCTCATTATCGGTCTCCAACAGGAGATGGGCCGACGCGAAGGCAAAGGCCACGAAACGGTCGCGGCCGAGCACGGTCTGGGAGTCGGATGGTTTCTGAGTTTGGTCTGCCATGGTCATGCCCTTCAACCGCTGAAGCGGACACCCGCCGCGGGGTCGCAGGCGGCGCCACGGGCGCCACCGGTTGTCGTCGCCGTCCTCGAAATCATGTGGAGCGCACCGCCGTCAGGAAAGCGTCGACTTCCCTGCGCAAGGCGCAGGCTTCGGTGCGCATGCGATCCGCCGCGTCGAGCACCGCGCCGGCTTTGCGTTCCGTGTCGCTGGCGGCCATCGCGATCCCGGACACCTGCGACACGGCCGTGTCCGCCGTGGAGACCGCGTCCGCCAGCATTGTGGACACATGGCTCAGGCCTTCCTTCTGGGTCCGCATCTCGGTCGCCGTGGACTTGGCCAGCCCGTCCAGGCTCCCGACCATCGCGATGATGCCCTGGATGGCTGTGACGGCGGCGGCCGTGGCTTGCTGCATGTGCGCGACTTCCCTGGTGATCTCACCGGTCGCCTCGGCCGTCCGGTTGGCGAGGTGCTTGACCTCGCCGGCAACGACCGCGAAGCCTTTTCCGGCCTCGCCGGCGCGGGCCGCCTCGATGGTGGCGTTCAGCGCCAGCAGGTTGGTCTGCTTGGCCACCGTCTCGATGACGGCGATGACGTCGTCGATGCGGTGGGCCGCCGTCGCCAGCGTGTTCATGCGCTCATCCGTTTCGCGAGCCTGCGCGACCGTCCGCACGATCTGCGCCGCGGACACGGCGGAATGGCGCTCGACCTCCGTCACCCGTTCGGCGAAGGCGGACAGGGTTTCCAGCGCCCGGCGAACCACATCGGACGTGGCCCGGCCGGCAGCGCCGACGTCCGACACGATCGCTACGGTCCCTTCGGAGCTTTCCGCCAGAATGGCTGCGTCCGCGCGCAGCGACGCCGCCGCGTCGGCCATCGTCGTGGCGATGGCGAGCGTGCGGTTCTCGAAATCGGCGGTCCTGCGCTCCAGATCGGCCATCCGGGCGGCCATGTGCGCGGAGGAGCGGTTGATCGCCCCGGCCGCCCGCGCGAAGGCGCCGTGCAGGCCGGTTTCGACCAGACAACGGCTGAACTCGCCCCTGGCGACGACGTCCAGGGAGGCGGTCGCCTCACGGACGAACGCGTCCACCGGGTCGAGGAGGTCGTTGATGGCATCGAACAGAGCCCCGACCTCTCCGCTCTCGCGCATGCGGACAAGGCGGGCCTCGAACCGTCCGGAAGCCCCCTGGCGGCACACCTCGGTCGCCCTCTTGATCGCCTCCCCCACCCGCCATTGGAAGAAGAAGGCGGCGAGCAATGCCGCCCCCGCCGGCAGCGTGACCACGGCCATCGGCAGCGCCGCTCCGCCCGTCGCGGTTTCCCACAGGGCCGACCCCAACAGCAGGGCGGTCGAGCCGGCGGTGAGGATGCCCGACCTATAAAGCGAAGATAAATTTATCATAGGTTGTGCCATTCCGCTTGAGGAGGTCGCTCAACAGAGCGGTGGAGGCGACCATGGCGGCCTTGGGGTTTGCGTGGCGTCGCTCCTCGGCCAGGAGTTGCGCGTACAGCGGCCGGATCGTTTCGACGGCGTCACGGCGAGGAACGCGCCGGTTCGAGTGATAGCCGATGGCTGTGCCGTTTTCGTCGAAGCTCGGCGTCACGTGGGCGAACACCCAGTAATGGTCGCCGGTCTTCGCACGGTTGTCGACATAGGCGAAAATTTCCCGGCCGGCACCGATGGTGTCCCACAAAAGCTTGAACACGCAGGCCGGCATGTCCGGGTGGCGCAGGATGTTGTGCGGCGCTCCGATCACTTCATGTTCGTCATACCCGGAGATGCGCAGGAAAACCCGGTTTGCGTAAGTGATCCGGCCCTTCAGATCGGTTTTCGTGACGATCAGCTCTCCGGGATCGAAGGTGCGTTCAAACCCGGTCAGCGGGTGATGCCTGTTTGCCATCGGGCCATATCCTTGCTTGCTGTGCCCTTGCTCACGCTGCCTCGCTCAGGCGGTTCGACTGGCGAACCTCGCTCAGGAAGTCCTCGACCTGCTGTTCCAGGGCTTCGGACTGCCGGACCAGCTCGTCCGCCGCCAGGGTGACGATGTGGGCGGCTTGCAACGTTCCCTGTGCGCCCGCGGAGACGTCGGCGATGTGCCTGTTGATGTCCGCGGTTCCGGCCGCGGTCTGCTGGACGTTGCGGCTGATCTCCGCAATGGCGGCGTGCTGCTCATGGATGGCCGCGGCGATGGACGAGGAGGTCTCGTGGACCTCCTGGATGGTGCCGACGATGTTCTCGATGGCCGCTACGGCCTTTTCGGTCGCGTCCTGCACCACCGCAATCTGCTGGGCGATCTCGTCGGTGGAACGGGCGGTCTGGCTGGACAGGTTCTTCACCTCGTGCGCCACCACGGCGAAGCCCTTGCCGGCCTCGCCGGCGCGGGCGGCCTCGATGGTGGCGTTCAACGCCAGCAGGTTCGTCTGGCTGGCGATCTGACGGATGATGTCCACCACCTCGCCGATCCGCCCGGCGGCGTGCGCCAGCCCCTGGACGATCTGATCGGTGCGGCGGGAGCGGTCCGCCGCCAGACGGGCGACATCGGTCGACCGCTCGATCTGTTGGCTGATTTCCTGGCTGGCCGCATTCAGCTCTTCGGTGGCCGAGGCGACGGTCTGCACATTGGCCGAGGCCTGCTGCGAGGCGCTGGAAACGGCCGCGCTCTGGGCGCTGGTCTGCTGCGCCTCGGCGGACATGGCGCCGGACGCCGTGTGCAGGCTTTCGATCTGCCGGCCGATGGCGGCGATCATGCCCTTGACCCGCTGCTCCATGGTGTCGGCCATCGCGAGCATCGAGCGCTTCCGCTCGATGACGACCTGCTGCTCATGCTCCTCCTGCTCGGCCCGCAGCCGCTCCACCCGAAGAAGGTTCTCGCGGAAGCCCTCCAAGGTGCGCGCCATGTCGCCAAGCTCGTCCCCACGGCCGAGTCCGGGGATGGACGCCACCTTGCGGCCTTCCGAAAGGTCGAGCATGACCCGGCGGAGCGCGTCGAAGGGGCGGAAGGTGACCCGCATCGCAACGAACACGGCGACCGCGACGATGGCCGTCACCAGCAAGGCGGCCAGCGTCACCCGCCGGATCAGCGCGTCGATGGCTGCGTAGAACTGGCTCTTCTCCACGCCGACGAACAGGATGCCGATGACGCGGCCGGAATCGTCGCGGATCGGATCATAGGCCGTCATGTAGTGCCTGCCGAGAATCGTGTTCTCGCCACGATACGACCGACCGTGCGTGAACACCGCCTCGTAGGCCGGTCCCGGCGCCAGTCGGGTGCCGGTCGCACGCTTGCCGTCCGTCACGATGGTCGTCGCCACCCGGACATCCCCATGAAAGATCGTCGCGACGCCACCGACAGCGCCGGCAAATCGGTCCAGCAGCGCGTTCTGCCCGTCGAGCTTGCGGGCACCGACCCAGAGGGTCCCTTCCTCGGATCGAAACGCGCCTCCATGCGACAGCACCAGTTCCCGCATCGCAGAGACGTTTTCGTCCAGGCGCTGGTTCGCCTGCTTGGACAGGTGGGCGTTCAGATCGTTGCCCACCAGCAGAATGAGCGTCCCCGACATGAGCAGAAGACCAAATATGGTGGTTGCCGTGATCCGGCTGGCGAGGCGGGTTTTTCGAATGACGTTCAGCATGGGTTGGGTCCCGAAACGAGAAGAAGGGCCTTATGCGGTGCGAATACCGGAAAGGAAGAGATCAACCTCCTCGCGGAGGACTTTTGCCTGCCGGTCGAGATCATCGACAACGGCCTGAAGGGTATGGCCGACCTCTTCGACCTTATGGATGCTTGAGCCGACGATGCGGATGTTGTCCGTCACGGTCTCGGTACCTTCCGCAGCTTGCCGGCTGTTGGCTGCAATCTCGCGCGTGGCGGCGTCCTGCTGCTCCACGGACTCCGCGATCGTCACCAGAGCGCCGTCGATGGAATCGATGGTGGCCGCAACCGTCCGCACCGCCTGAACGGCTTCGGCGGTGCTTTCGGTGATGGCGCCGACGCGCTCCATGATCTCGCGCGTCGCCCCCATGGTCTGCGCGGCGAGCGCCTTGACCTCGGAGGCCACCACCGCGAACCCGCGCCCGGCGGCACCGGCCCGCGACGCCTCGATGGTCGCATTGAGGGCGAGAAGGTTGGTCTGCCCGGCGATGCTGGAGATGAGATCGACGATGCCGGCGACCTGCCGCGCCGTTTCCTCCAACGCGCGGACCCGTTCTGTCGAACGCACCACTGAAGCGACGGCGTCCTTCGACACCCGGGTGGAGCGCGACACCTCGTCGCCGATGGCGTGGATGGAGCTTGCCAACTGATCCGCGGCCGCGAAGACCGATTGCACGCTGCCGCACGCCGTCCCGGCCGCCTCCGCGGTCCGCTCGGACGTGTGCGTGGCGGCATCGGCCGTTTCGGTCATGCTGCGCGCCGTACCGACCAATTGTTCGGTGGACGAGGAGAGGTTGCCCAGGACCTGGGCGATCGTGCCTTCGAAATGGTGGACCAACTCTTCGATGTGACGCATGCGCCGCTCCCGTTCCGCTGTCTGGGCCGCTTGACCGGCTTCGAGTTCGGCCCGCTTCTCCGCATTGCCGCGGAACACCGCTAGGGCGCGGGCCATGGCGCCGACCTCGTCGCGGCGTTCCGCGCCCGCGATATCGACCACCCAATCCCCGGCGGCCATGCGCTCCATCGAGCGGGTGATGGTGGCGACCGGGCCGGTGACGCGCTTCACCAAGGTCCAGCGGACCACCAGCATGCTGGTCACGGTCAGCAGCACGCCGCAGCCGAGCAATTTCAGCAGAATGTCGCGCAGGCGGCTTTGCTCCGCACCGACGTCGAGCTGGCTGGACAGCACGGCGATGACGTCGCCCTTCCGCAGTCCCATCGCACTGTGGCACGTGAAGCAGACCTCCTGGTCGGCACCCGGCGTCTCACCCAGAACAATGGGCAGCGTCATCCGGTAGGCGTCGCGCACATACCGGCCGACCGGTTTGCCCGAACGGAGCGCTTCCCGGTCGATGTCGTCGCGCGGTTCCTTGGGCGGGGTGCTCGGGGAGCCCTCGGCCATGTGGCTGGCGACCGACGGCGACCAGGCGCTCCAGATCTGACCGGGATAGTCGGTGTTGCGCTGGCGGAACCAGTCGTTGAACACCCCGATCCCGACATCCTCGGCGTCGGTCGGGCGTTTGGCCATCACGCTCACGATGAGCGCGTGCAGCGAGTCCAACTCATTGCGGCTAAACTCTTCCATGTTGTGCTCCATCTGGTCCGTCTGGAGCCAGGCGACGCCAAACAGGCAGACAGCCGACAGCAACGACAGGCCGATCCCGATCAGGGCCATGAACTGCCGCTGCAAGGACATTGAGGCAAATGGCGCTTTCCGAATCATTCTGATGGGCTCGAACAACAATCTTTGCGGGTGACGGATTATGAGTTGAAAACCCAAACTCCGCGCAAACATAACCTATAAATACCGAGAGTCAACAATGCGCTGCATTCAATCGACGATTAGCTACGGAGGCGGTGAATATTTGTTAACTATGAAGATATGCTTGTTTGGTTAAAATACATAAACGTAACTTTACTGTTGCTTCTTCATTCTCAAAATAATCCACCCCAACCCTTCCGAACGATGGCTCATCCTTGGCGATGCACATCGCAAGTTGAGCGGCGGCTTTGGCTTTGATAATGGCGCGCTGAACCCCACTGCCGGAGGCCGCCGATGTGGACGCCCGAGGAACGCCGGTTGGTTGGCGATTACGGCACCAGCCAAGCGCTGAGCAATGACCAGTACCGGTTGATCGAACCCCTGATCCCGTCGGCCAAGCCCGGCGGACGCCCCCCGCAGCACGGACATGCACCGGCTGTCTTTGTTCTACGTGGTGCGGACCGGCTGCCAATGGCGCCCCCTACCGCCCCCGCCAGCCTTCCCGCCCTGGCCCACGGTCTACCACTACTTCCGCGCCTTCCTGGAAGCCGGCGTGTGGGAGACCTTGCGCCACCATCTGGTGGTGATGCTGCGCGAGCAGGAGGGCCGCGATCCGACCCCCTCGGCCGCCATTCTCGACACCCAGAACGTTAAAACCACGGGAAGGGGGCGCGCGTGGCTTCGACGCGGCCAGGAAGGTCAAGGGTCGCAAGCGGCTTCCTTCACCAAGCTTTTGAAACGGGCTGTCAGCAGCCGAGGCCGGATGGACGAGAGGCGGGCAGGATTGAGTGGTGGAAGGTTGCGGGTGTTTGCCGAGGTTAGCCTTTGCAGGACATCCGGGCGGAGGGTCCGCAAGGCCTTCGCCAAACTCCGGCTTTGTTCCACCGACCACATCTGCGGCGAACCCCCACCACAAAACAGGACACGCTCCAAGTCCTTTGTGGCAAGCATGAGGGTTGCCCCTTCCGGGTGATCCTCCAGCCGGCACCGTCCGGCCAACCGATCACGCCATCGGGTGAAGGTCGTGTAGATGGCGCGTGGGTCGTTCCCCCGGCAAGCTTGCAGCAGTGTATTGAACATACTGCGTTCCGATTGCTGCCGCCGAAGGCGCCACGCTTTCCATGCTTGAGCAAGACGGTCCCTTGCCAAAACGGCGAGGACGGTCAGCAGGATAATGCCGCCGAAAACCACTGCCAGCATCCAGGCCCGCACTGGACCAGCAGCCGGCGAACCGCCCGGCGGCATGGCCGATGGCGGCGGAGCGGCAACGGTCACGCGAACCGCCGGGAAAGTGACGGTGCGCAGACGGTCGGACTCCAGGTCCCACCATGTCTGCGACACGGCCGGCAGGTTGAAGCGGCCTGCCGTCTCGAAAACGTAGGTCGCCCGGTCGGTGCGCTCCCCGGTCAGATCGCCGCGTTCGATCCGGTCGTCGATCCGGGCAGGCTCCCCATAGACGCGCACCCCGTCCGGCGCCGAAATGCGGATGTCCGGGAGCGCGCTGCCTGGAGCATCGGCAACCTCCCGCGTGATGGTGCGGACCAGGGCGTCCCCGGCCTTGTATGCCGCGTCCGGCGCCGGCGCCCAGGTCTCATGCGCGCTCAGCCGTGTGGACGCGGTCACCGCCTGCGACGGGTCGACCCCCGGGGGCACGGTGACGGACAGCGTCAGCGCGGTGCCGGAAACCACGCCGCTTTCATGTCCGTCGCGGTCGAGAAGCACGACATTGGCTGCCGGGATGGTCAGGGTGCCACCGCGCCGTGCGTACAGGGCAAATTCAAAGCGTTGGCCGACATAGGTCCGCCCCCGGATGCCGTCGCTCAGCGAGGTCGCCTGGGTCTCGAAGCGGAAGATCTGCGCGGCGTCCATGGCCGGCAACGTGACACGCGGCGGGTAGATCATCCCGTCCAGAAACAGGACGTCAACGAACACGCGAACATGCTGCCCGATGATGGCGGTCTGGTCCGGGCGGCTCGACATGCGAACCACGACCGGGGGCGTGTCCGTTCCCTCCTCCGCGCGCGCCGAACCGGTGGCCATGCCGCCGATGGACAGCACCATTGCCAGCCAGACCGCCATCCAACCGCACCGCTGCGGCTTGCGAGCCAGGCTCATGGCACACCTCCCGGAGCAGTGCCGGGTTCGGGCGCTGCCTGAAGCTGGTAGGCGAAGCGCGCCCGCAGGAAGTCGGCCGGTTGTGTCTGCACCCGCTTGAGCCACAGGGCGCGGATCGCCTCGTCGCTCATCGGGGCACCGCCGGAGGCCTCCGTGTCCTTGCCGCCGTCCTTCTTGGTCCGGTCATAGACGACGTCGTCCGGGTCATCCTCGGTGTCGCCGTCGTCGCCCCCTTTCGCCCGGACACGGTCCGCGCGCAGACGGGCGAGCGTCCGATTGGCCTCGGCATCCGCCCAGCCGGGCATGAGGGCGAGCGCCCGGTCGTAGCGGGCGACCGCATCGTCGTATTTTCCCCGCATCACCAAGGCGTTGCCCTGATCGTAGGCGGCGTCCGCGGTGTCGATGCCGGCGAACTGCGACGCCGCGTCCTTGAAGTTGCCGGCCTTCATCAGCGCCACGCCGCGCCACATCGGATCGATGAAGGCGTCGGCGGCTTCGGCGTACCGCCCCCGTTCCATAAGCCAGCGACCACGCTGGTCGGGCGTCGTCCACAGGTCTTTCCAGCCGAGGAGCAGCGTGGCGCCGGCCAGCGATAGGAGAACGATGGCGAGAATGCCAACCATGGCGTTCCTCATGCCGCCAGCCTCCAGCCGCGCCGGAACCACCCGAGCACCAGCGCGGCGATCAAGGGGGTCAGCCAGTAGCCCGCATCCTGCCAACGAGCCTCATCCCCATGGGCGGTGGCCGCCGGGGCGGTCGCGGAGTCCAGGCGACGGGCGACGGATGCGGCGTCGGTGGGATCGGGGGTCACCTCCACCACGCGGGCGTCCAAGGCGGTGGCAGCGTTCTGCAAAGCCGTGTCCTGGGCGACGTGGTCCGGGGGCAGCATGACCCATAGGACGGTTGGCGGCCGATCGGCGCTCTGGCCCGTGCCCCGCAACGCGTTGGCCTGATCGGGCGCCACCGCATCGGCCAGCACGACCAGCGAACCGCCGCGCTTGCCCTCCGCCAGCACCCGCGCCGCCAGGTTCACCGCCTGGGCAAGCTGATCGCCTTCGCGCGGCATGATCTCCGGAGAGAGGGCGCGGGCCATGGTCAGCACCACCTCCTTGTCCGTCGTCGGCGGCAGGACCAGATGCGCCGAGCCGCTGTAGGCGACGAGGCCGGTGGCCGCCCCCTCCCGCTGGTCCAGGAGGTCGGAGATTTTCTGCCGGGCCCGTTCCAGCCGGGTCGGCGGCAGGTCGGGCGTCGTCATGGTCGGCGTCACGCGCAGGACGATCATGGCGGGCGGGGCTGCGTCGGCGAACAGGGAGGGCTCCCGCCGCCACGTTGGTCCAGCCATTGCCACGATCCCCACGAACCACCCGAGCAGCAGCAGCGTACCGGGTGCGAAGCGCCGATTGGCTCCGCCGCCGACGGTCAGGTGGGCCAGCAGCTCCGGAGCCATGGCGGCCCGCCAGGGCCGCAGCGGATCGCCCGTCCGGCGGTCGAGCCACCACAAGGCTACCGCGGGGATCAGCAGCAGCAACCACCAGGGACGCAGCACATGCAGCTCGGACAACGGATCGGTCATGGGCGCACTCCCGGCGTCGCGGCTGAATGGCCATCGGCGCGCCCGGACGGGGAGCCGCGGCGCAGCCTCGGCAGCAGGATGAACATCTGGGTCGCCATGCTCAGGATGGTGAGCGCCGCCAGCGGCACCCAGAACAGGTCGGTCCTCGGCCGGACGGACACGGTGTCGACCTTCCGGGTTTCGATAGCGTCGAGCCGTTGGTAGACCTCAGCGAGTTGGGCCCGGTCGAGCGCGCGGAAGAACCCGCCGCCGGTTGCGTCCGCCACGTCCCGCAGGGCCTTCTCGTCGAGCGCGTCCTCGCCGACCGCGGTCGGATCGCCGATGGCGACGGTGTGGATGGTGATCGCTTTGTCCTTGGCGACGCGGGCGGCCTCCGCCGGCGGGACGCGGCTCGCCGTGTCGTTGCCGTCGGTCAGGGCGATGATCGTCTTGGCCGGCACCGTCGAGCGTTCGAACAGCGTGATGCCCAATCCGATGGCGTCGCCGAACACGGTGCGCGGACCGGCCATGCCGACCTGCATCTCCTGAACGAGGCGGCGGCAGAGCCCAAGATCGGCGGTGAAGGGCACCAGCGTGAAGGGCGCGTTGCCGAAGACCACCACGCCGACCCGGTCGCCGTCACGGCGCGACAGGAAATCGTCGAGCACCTGCTTCACCGCCGTCAGCCGGTCCACCGCCGCTCCGGTGGCGTCGGTAAAATCGCGCGTCTCCATGGAACCGGACAGATCGACCAGCAGCAGGAGGTCTCGCGCCGGCCGGTCCCGGTGCAGCGGCGGCTCAATCCATTGCGGGCGTGCCAGGGCCCCGACCGATAGGCACCAGCACAGGATCAGCACGGCGGTCTGCCAGATGCCCCGCCGGGCAACGGCGGCTCCCCCCTGGGGTGCCGCTCCGGTGAGCGCGACCAGGGTGGCGAAGAAGGGCACGCGCACCGCCGGTCGCCGTTCGATGCGCGGCGGCACCATCCGGTGGACGATCCACGGCAGGGGCAACAGGAGCAGCAGCCACGGATAGGCCAACGTCAGCATAGCCAGCCGCTCCCTCCCGATGCCGGAGCACGGTGGGTCCGGAGCCACAGGCGAGCCGCGGCAGCGATCTCCCGCAAGGCATCCGTGCCGCCCTCGGCGCCGGTCCCGTAGGCGAGGTCGGGAAGACGTCGCGCCGGCCCCGTGGTGAAACGGTCGGTTCCCGCGGTGCGGTCGAGAAAGCTGAGCCACAAGGCTCCGTTGAGGCTGGCGACCTCCGACCGAGGATAGGCGGCAAGCGCTGCCCGCTTCAGCAGCGAGGCCATGCGTTGGGCGAGCAGGCCCGCATCGGCTTTGCCGATGTCACCCTCCAGCGCGTCGAGGACACGCAGGGCCTCCCGGCGGTAAGCGTTGGCGCGATAACGGGCGATGGCGTGGACGGCCAACAGGAAACCGGCCAGCAGAACCCCCGCGGCCAGAATCCACCAGCCCGGCGCGGGGGGCCACCAGGGAACCGGGGCGGGAAGCGCAAGATCGCGGAGGTTGGACAGGCTCGCCGGATCGTCGCTCATCCGCGCGCTCCTCTCCGCTCCGCCACGGAAGGTGCCACGCGGTGCCCAAGCAAGTCGCGGAGCTGATCGACCACATCGTGGTCGGTGGCGATGGGCAGGACCGGAATGGCGTGGTCGCGTGCGAAGCCGGCGATGCGCGCCCGACGCTCGGCAAAGCCGGCGGCGAAGCGGTCGCGCAGGCCGCGCGCCGCCGTGTCGACCTCGATCTGACCCGGTCCCTCCGCGACCACCACCCGGCCCATATCCGGCAAGGCCGCTTCCATCGGGTCGTGAATGAACACCGTCAGCACGTCGTTGTGCGCGGCGATCCGCGTGACGAGCCGGACAGTCTCGTCGTCGGCGCCGAAGGAGTCGGTGATGAGGCACAGCAGGCCGTCATGCGGGAGCAGGCGGATGGCCCGCCGCAGGGCATCGTTGAAGAGGACCGGATCGGCCAGGGTTTCGCCGCCGGCGCGCAATGCCCGGTTCTGACGGACCACAGTTTCCAGGATGCGGGGGACCGCCCCGCTCCGGGCCTGCGGCCTGATTTCAGTCACCTCACTCTCGGAAAAGACGATGGCTCCGACGCGGTCGCCGAGCGATGTGACGCGCCAGGCCGACAGTGCCGCGACCTCCGCGGCGGCGACCGACTTCATGGCCCGCCGGCTGCCGAAGAACATGGACAGGCGCTGGTCCACCAGCAGCAGCACGCTCCGGTCCCGCTCCTCCGTGTAGACGCGCACGTAGGGGCTGCCGAGCCGGGCGGTGGCGGGCCAGTCGATGGTCCGGATGTCGTCGCCTTCGACGTAGCGGCGCAGTTCCTCGAAGTTCAGCCCGCGCCCGCGCAGCCGTGAGGCGTGGCGTCCGGTCAGGATGCTGTGGACCGGCTGCCGCGGCAGGAAGCTGAAGCCGCGCGCCCGATGCCGGAGGCGCTGCAGGGCGTCGAGCGTGACATAGGCCCGCGCCGCGCCGTCGGACGGCGCCTTGCGTTGCCAACGCTTCGGTTCATCCATCGCCATTCGTCGTCCTCCGCACGCCGGTTCAGGCCGCGACGGCAACCTGCCGCAGGATCTCGTCGATCACCCCATTGCTGGTCACGCCGTCGGCGATGGCGTCGTAGGTCAGGGACACGCGGTGGCGCAGACAGTCATGGGCGACGGCCTGCACGTCCTCGGGCACCACGTAGGTCCGCCCCTGCAGCCACGCATGGGTGCGCGAACAACGGTCGAGCGCCAGCGAGCCGCGCGGACTGGCGCCCACCGCGATCCAGGCCTTGAGCGTGTCGCCATACTCCTCGGGCCGCCGGGTCGCCGCGATCAGGGCCACGATGTAGCTCTCGATCGCCTCGGCGGTCGTCACCTCGGCGATCTCCGCCCGCGCGTCGAAAACACAGCGTTGGGCGATGCGCTCCTCTTGCGGCGCACGGTCCGCTTCGGGGGCTACCGCCTGCTCCCGGCGCACCAGCCGCAGCACCTCCACCTCGTCGGCATCGCTCGGATAATCGATCCGGACATGCATGAGAAAGCGGTCCATCTGCGCCTCGGGGAGCGGGTATGTGCCTTCCTGCTCGATCGGATTCTGCGTCGCCAGCACCATGAACAGGCCGGGCAGCGGGTACCGCTTGCCGGCAACGGTCACCTGCCGCTCCTCCATCGCCTCCAACAGGGCGGACTGCACCTTGGCCGGCGCTCGGTTGATCTCGTCGGCGAGGATCAGGTTCCCGAAGATCGGGCCCTGGCGAAAGCTGAAGGCCGCATCGCCCACGCCGTCGCTGCGGTAGATCTCGCCGCCCGTGATGTCGGAGGGGAGGAGGTCCGGGGTGAACTGGATGCGGCTGAAGTCGGACTCCAGGCTCTTCGACAGGCTCTTGATCGCGCGGGTCTTGGCAAGGCCGGGCAGGCCCTCCATCAGCACGTTGCCATCCGCGAGAAGCGCGATGACGAGCCGCTCGACGACGCGCGCCTGTCCGATGATGGACCGGTTGACTCGCTGTTGAAGCTCCTGGATGGACTCGCGTGCCGTCATGTCGGCGCTCCCCGCCCATTGTTCACGATGTATGTTCACCGCTGAAAGGGAAAGACGGCCTTCCAATCCGTCTTCATGTCGACGACGAGCCAGCCGCGCCCCGGCGCCTCGTCCAGCGCCTTGTCCAGCTTTCCGACCGCCGAGTTGCGGTCGTAGGCCCATTCCCGCTCGGCGTCCGTGTGGTGGACGAGCAGGGCGAAGTGAGGTCCCGGTGCCAGGGTGGTCCATTGCAGCATCTGCAGGTCGCCGTCCGAGTTGCCCGCCGCGAAGATCGGCCGGCGCCCGATGGCCTTGGCGATTCCGACCGGCTTGCCGGGGCCGTCGTCGATGAAGTCGATCTCCGGCAACCGGCGCAGCGCCGGGCTGTCGCCGGTCAGCTCGTAGCGGAGCTTGATGCTGGAGCCGACGACCTGCTCCGGCGGAATGCCGTAGATGGCCTCCGTCCACGGGCGCATGAATTCGACCCCGCCGCCGGACACGATGTAGACCTTGAAACGCTGGTCCTTCAGGTAGGTCACCAGCTCGATCATCGGCTGGTAGGCCAAGTCGGTGTAGGGACGGTCGAAGCGCGAGTGCCGGGCCGTCGTGATCCAGGACCGGACGGCCTCCGCGAACTCCTCCGAGGTCATGCCCGCGTGCGTGGCCATGACCAAGCTGTCGATGGCCCGCATGCCACCCGCGGCGACGGCTTTCTGGTCGCCTTCCAGTGCTGCCTTGTAGGGCTGCTCAGTTCGCCATTCCGGATGCTGCGGCGCCATGTCCTTCAGGCGGTCCATCAGGAAGGCGGCCTGGACGTAGCCGGGTTGTTCCGCCCACAGCGTACCGTCGTTGTCGAAGGTGGCGATGCGCTGCTCGGTTGGAACGAAGTCCGCACCGCCCTCGGTCGTCACCCGCGCGACGAACGCCATGATCGCGGCCTTGGCCGCGCCGTCGTTCCACGAAGGCAGCGGATCGCGCTCCGCCGCTCCGCCCGGTCCGGCGAGGAGGCCGGAGGCCAACGCCAGGATGCAGGCCATGGCAACCCATCGGGCAGCGGCCAATCGGACCCAGGGCATCCGGCAACACGACAACGGCATGGTCGCACCCCTGTTGTTCAACCGAAACGGCATGGCCGCTCAGTGCTGTGTCGAGGATGGTTGAGGCACCCACAGCGGCAAGGAGACGGTGAGAAACCCGGTCGTCCCGCCGGGGACGCGGTTTTCCACGGCGAACTCGCGGTAGACCTTGATGCGGGTGGAGACCGGCGCCTTACCGATCTGGAAATTGTACCCCGCGGTGCCGCCAAGCGCGGTCACGCGCCCTTTGAAGTCGCCCAGCACGGCGCCGGAGCCGCTGTCGCCGCTGATCTGCTGGTAATGGTAGCCGACGATCCCGATCGAGAAGTCCTTCGACAGATACTGGGACGCCGCCCATTCCAGATGCAGCTCCGTGCCGGTCCGGTAGTCGGTCGCCGGGTTCTCGCCGTTGAACGTCACGCCGATAACCCCAGACAGGTCGAGCCCCCGCTCCGTGTCGAGCCAAGTGACCGCGCCGCTGACGTCGGTCGCCCAGCGATTGAAGGAGATGTTGGCGAGCGCGCCCTTGCGGTAGTCGCCGACGGGCGTGTTGACCGACACGATGCCCGTGGCACGAAACCGCCCGGACTCCCAGCCGAGCATGCCGGAAAACACCGGGTCGCCGATGGTGAAGGCGCTGTCGCTGGTGGAACTGCTGTAGGGACCGACCACCGCGCTCGCCGATACGTCCGGCCCTCCGAACGGGATGGTCGCGGAAAAGGCGAGCCGGGCACCGCCCACTGTCAAGGGCGTCGACCACAGGAATGTAGGCAGGTCAATGTACGCGCTTGAGCGGAAATCCGTGGCGAGATTGCCGTGCACCGGAAGCGTCCGCGAACTGCTTCGGTCCGCGTGGAAGACGTAGAGGTCGTTCTGGAAGAAGACGCCTTGCGGCGGAACGGCCGCGGCCAACGGCCCGCGTGATCCAAGCAGATAGAATCCGGTCCCATTCTCGGCCGCGCGTGCCTCCTGCACCGGAAGGCCGCATCCGATCGCAGCGGCCCAGACTCCGCACAGCCACGTTCCCAAGGAAAGCCCGAGCGAGATCTGCTGGCGGACCATCCGCACATCGCCACACGGATCGGGTCCGACTGCGCCAACGTCGAAAGGCATGGCACCATCCTGTTCTGGTTCGAGATCTTATCCGGCGGCCCCTTTTGTCAGGCTGTTCCGATGGCCTATCCGGTGGTGGCCTACCCCGTTGTTCCTTCATTGCCCCAGGCTGAACTGAAGATTGAGGCCTGCGAAGACCTGCCAGCGGGGAATGCCCGCCCCATGGTGCAGGACTGTGTATTGGGGCTCGATATAGGCGTTCACCGATGCGGTCCGGCTGACTTGCCAGACCTTGCCCACGCCAAACCCCAAGGGGGCATAGCGTGTGTCGTTCTCGATATCGAAGTTCCAGATGGCGGAGGACCGCAAATAATACCCGTCCGGCAAATTGTAGAAGAGTATGGGCTGGACGGTCAGCAACTTGACCGCTTCCCGATCGTCGTCGCCTGCGAAGGATTGTTGATAGGTCAACAGACCGCCGACCAGCCCCCACGACTGTGGTGCGACCGCAACGCCTGCCGCCCCCGCTTGCCATTTTCCAGCGCCAAGCACCCGGCTGCTAGCGGTCGGCGCGACCAGCATCGGACCGAGGCCGAATGAAACGTCCTTTCCCGGAAACATGAAAAGATCCATCAGCGTCAAGTCACCCAAGCCCGTTTCCGAGCCATCGGGAAGCGTCGGAGCGGTCGCGATGGGCAACGTGAACCGGAAAAGTTGTGGAGCGCCGAACAGGTCGGACGGTACCAACCCACGCAACAGAAGCTGGTTGGCGTCCTGATCCGGCCCCCTGATGAAAGAGGGAATGTAATAATCCTGAAGATTGAAAGTGATCTTGGGAGTCAATGGGTTGTTGGCCTCATTCTGTCCGCTGTTCGGCGCATTGGGCTGCTTTGCAGCCTCCTGTGCCGTCGAGGTCGATGCGAGAGCGGCATACGCAGCAAAGACCACAAAGACGCTGCTCACTCTTCCGAGCGAACCGCGAGACGTGTCATCCATTGACTTCTCCTGACAAGGGAGCCACCCCTTGCATTGACCGATTGGCATCACGCAACGGCCCTTTAAGGCCCGTTCACCTTTTGCCCACACCTCACTAAAAAGCTTGGCTAACTCAGGGCAATAATTCATACCATTAATGTAAACATAGCCCATTAACGGAGACACAGCTTGGTCAATGTGCACCGCTAGAACAATCTACATTTTCTCTGACAATTTTTTGATTTCTGGAATAGCTATCCGACTGAGAATTTGATGCATCGCCATCTCAGGTTGGTGTCTGGCATAATTTTCTGAACGAGAAAGCATTTTACCGTAACGCCGAGCGTTTATTACCTATGAGAGGCCCCGTCGGCACAGGAGGGGGCGAACGTTTGTGGGAGCCGGCAGGCTCGGTAGGTTTGCGCATTGCGATGCGTGGTCTGGGGGCAGCCCTGATGACGAGCAAAGTTCCATTGCCGTTGCTGTACGTGTTTGCCGTACGCTGAAACAGCACCCACCCGATTGAAACGGTAACTAACCTGTTTCGGAGAAGACGGTCCGGTCCATCTCTGTTACGGCTTACCCATCAAAGGTTGCCTACTTCGCTCCGCTGCCACGCAGGTCCGCTCTCCCAGGTGAGCGCTCGCGCGTCGCGTCGCCATGTGCCCGCTGTAGCGGGCTGGGACCGGAAAAGGAGAGCGCCATGGTTCCCGTACCTTTATCCGTCGTGCGCTCATCCGATGCGTACGGAGGAGCATCATTGAATGCCTGGACCTGGCTGCACCGGCTGACCAGCGGCGGCCAGTTGATTGTTGTCACCGCATCGCTGATGCTTATGCTTCTCTTCACTTTTTCCGCCAAGGCACAATCGCCGCCGAGTGAGCCGGCCAAACTGAGCAGCGCACAGCTTCAGACGCTGGTGAGCCGGGTGGCCCTATACCCAGACGACCTTCTGGCGATCGTGCTTCCTGCCTCCACCCAACCCCTTCAAGTCGTCGAAGCACAACGGCTCTTTGAGCAGCGCCGCGGCAATCCGAAGGTCAGCCCTCCCAAGAGCTGGGACCCGAGCGTCGTCGCGCTTCTCAATTACCCGGATGCTCTCAAGGTGATGAACGACGACCTCGATTGGACCCAGCAGTTGGGCGAAGCCGTGGTGCGACAGCAGAGCGAAGTCATGGATGCGATCCAAAGCTTTCGTCAGAAGGCCTACGCGGCTGGCAATCTGGTGTCCAACGACAAGCAGACGGTGACCAAGCAGAAGGAAAGCATCGTGGTGCACTCGGCTGACCCCACGGTGATTTACGTGCCGACCTACAACCCCGCGACGGTCGTTTATGTAACGCCGCCCGCCGCCCCGCCTCCTTACTATTGGTCACCGCCTTATCCGTATTATTACGACCCTGCGGCGGCTTTCTTCACCGGGGCGGTGTTCGGTACGGCCTTGGGCTTCGCCCTGTCATGGGACAATCACGACATCTACCATGGCGATGTGAACATCAACCGCAACGTCAACATCAACACGCAGAATGTCCGCGCACGGATCGACGGCATTTCGCAAAATCGCGAAAATCGCTGGCATTCGGCCAACACCGAGCTGGGACGGCAGGCCCATGTGAACCGGATGGGCGGTGCAGGACGCGCGGTTGCGCCGTTGAACGCCGAGCAGGTTCGCCGCGGGCTGGCCAACGCAACGCCGGAACGCCGGGCATTCTCTCAGCGCCCACAGGGGGCGGCGGGTCTGGACCGGGCGCCCGCCTCGCTGGCCAACCGCGGCATTGCCGGGGCTGGGGAGCATTTCAATCCCGGCGGACACAACGCCTTCTCCAACATCGAACATGGATCGCTTGCGGAGCATCAGAGTCTGCGCGGTCTCCAGAGCCTTGGGGGAGCGGGTGGGTTCCAGGGGGCGGGAGGATTTGGGGGATTCCATGGCGGCGGTTTCCATGGTGGAGGCTTTCACGGCGGCTTCCACAGACGCTGAACGGTTCGCGACGACGGCATCCGGAGGATCACGATGACTGGAGCGCACCGCCTGAGACGAACAATTCTGGCCGGCATCCTGGCGCCAATCGTGGCTATGTTCACCATTGCGGCGGCCTTCGCCCAGTCGCAGACCACGCCGCCCGCCATGGGAGCACCTGCACCGTCCGCCGATCAGCGCAGCTTCGCAACGGCTCGGGAAGCCGCGGACGCCTTTGTGGCCGCCCTTGCCGCGGACGACACGCGAAGCCTGTTGGCGATGTTCGGCCCAGGCAATGCCGACCTTGTCGAAGGCCCCGACCCGGCAAGCGCCCGCGTGGATCGGCAACGCGCGGCGCGCGCCGCGAAGGAAGGAATGCGCCTGCAGGAAGAGGGCAACGTGGCTGGCATTCTTCTTGGGCACCAGAACTGGCCCTTCCCGATACCGCTCGTGCGCATCGGCCCGCGGTGGTTCTTCGACACGCCCGCCGGCGAAGAAGAGATATTCGTGCGCCGGATCGGCGCCGACGAACTGGACGCCATCGCGGCTTTGCACGCCTTCGTCCAGGCTCAGCGGGATTACATGGAGCGGTCGAAAGCGGGAGGCCGCCCAGCCGCCTATGCGCGCTACATCCAGAGCACGCCGGGCAGCACCGATGGGCTGTGGTGGCCCGCGCAAGCCGGCCATAGCAAAGCCGCTGGAAACGGAACCGAGGCCACGCACGCGAGCCCGTTGTCGGCCTTTGTCGAAAGGCAGCGTGCCTTTCTGGAGGGCCGGCGGCCCGGCGATCCGTACCGTGGGTACTGGTTCCGCATTCTGACGGCGCAGGGGCCGGGCGCTCCGGGCGGAGCGATGAGCTATCTGGTCAACGACCGTCTTGAGAAGGGGTTCGCCATCCTGGCTTGGCCATCCGACTACGGAGAAAACGGCATCATGAGTTTCCAGGTCGGCCGGGACGGCCATGTTCTGCAAAAGGATCTGGGGAATGACACGGTGGCGGTTGCGCAGTCCATCTGGGCCTACGATCCATCCGATGGATGGATGCCGGTCACTCCTCGATGACGCTCCACCGATGCTGGAATGCAGCAAGCCGCAGCCGCACACGCGAGAGCCGACCAGGTTGCGGGGGTGAGCGGGGCTCGCAATGCCCTTCAACGTTACGTGTAAGTTACCCCGCCGAGGATTGCCGCAACACAACCACCGCACCACGCTTCTGGCGAAGCCGCCCACGCCTCGATCGGCGCGGTTGTCGGGGGCCAGCGAGACCGGTGCTTTGCAGCTTCCGTTGCGTCGACCTGCGAACGCCATTCCTTGAACGAGGATGACACGTCAGCCATGAGCACCGGTGCGCCAGCGTGCTGCCCGAAGCCAGCCACGCCCCTGGACCAGGGCCAGGATCACCTTCAGGACCAGGGAATGGTCTGGATTCCCGGAGGCACCTTTCGGATGGGGTCCGATCGGCATTACCGGGAAGAAAGCCCCACCCACCGCGTCGCCGTCGATGGCTTCTGGATGGACGCCGTTGCCGTGACCAACGAACAGTTCCGGCGCTTCGTCGCGGCCACGTGTTATGTCACGGTCGCCGAGCGCCCGCTCGACCCGGCGGATTATCCGGGCGCCTTGCCCGGCATGCTGCAACCCGGAGCCCTGGTGTTCCACAAGGCGAGCCGCCCCGTCGACCTCCGGAACCTCGCCAACTGGTGGTCGTATGTGCCAGGGGCGAACTGGCGCAATCCGGAAGGGCCGGGCAGCGGCATCGACGACCGCTTGGACCATCCGGTCGTCCACGTCGCGTACGATGATGCCGAGGCCTATGCCCGCTGGGCCGGGAAGACGCTGCCCACGGAGGCCGAATGGGAGTTCGCGGCGCGTGGCGGCCTGGACGGCACGATCTATTGCTGGGGCGACGAGTTCACGCCGGGCGGCCGTTACATGGCCAACACGTGGCAAGGGCAGTTTCCTTGGCAAAATCAGGTGTCCGACGGGTTCGAGCGCACCGCTCCGGTCGGTTCCTATCCCGCCAACGGCTACGGCCTGTTCGACATGGCGGGCAATGTGTGGGAATGGACTTGCGACTGGTACAGCGCCCGGCATCCGGCCGACGCGGGCAAGCCCTGCTGCATTCCGAGCAACCCACGCGGCGCCCCGCGGGAGAGCAGCCTCGACCCGGCCCAGCCCAACATCCGCATTCCGCGCAAGGTGGTGAAAGGGGGCTCGTTCCTGTGCGCCCCTAGCTATTGCGAGCGGTACCGGCCCGCGGCCCGTCAGCCGCAGATGATCGACAGCGCCATGTCCCACATCGGGTTCCGGTGCATCATCCGAAAAGGGAGGGAAATGTGAGCGGTTCCGCAAACCACGATGATGAGCAGCCAAAACCAAGGGTCCTCAGCCGCCGCAACATGCTGCTGACGGGGACGACCCTCGCCGCGGCATCCGCCCTCGACCCCGCGGCCCTGATCGGTTCCGCCAAAGCTCAGCAAGCCCAGCCCCAACCACAGCCGGGGCAGCCGCAAGCCCAGCCGTCCGGCGCCCATCCCAACATTCTGGTGATCTTCGGCGACGATGTCGGGCAATCGAACATCAGCGCCTACACCTTCGGCCTGATGGGCTACCGGACTCCGAACATCGACCGCATCGCCCGCGAAGGCATGATGTTCACCGACTACTATGCGGAGCAGAGCTGCACCGCGGGGCGGTCGTCCTTCATCACCGGGCAATCGACGCTGCGCACCGGCCTGTCCAAGGTCGGCGTGCCAGGAGCCACGGTGGGCCTGCAGAAGGAGGACGCCACCCTCGCCGAACTGCTCAAGCCCCTCGGCTACGCGACCGGCCAATTCGGGAAGAACCATCTGGGGGACCGCGACGAATTTCTGCCGACCAACCACGGCTTCGATGAGTTCTTCGGCAATCTCTACCACCTGAACGCGGAAGAGGAACCGGAACAGCGCACCTACCCGCGGGACCCCGAATTCCGCAAGCGGTTTGGTCCGCGCGGCGTGCTCAAGGCATCCGCCGACGGCAAGATCGAGGACACCGGCCCGCTCACAAAGAAGCGGATGGAGACGATCGACGACGAGACCTCGGCCGCGGCGATGGATTTCATCGACCGGCAGGTCAAGGCAAACAAGCCCTTCTTCTGCTGGTTCAACAGCACCCGCATGCATTTCCGAACGCATGTGCGTGAGGAGCACCGCAGCCCACCCGGCTTGACCGCCCGGACCGAATACGCGGACGGCATGGTCGAGCACGACGGTCACATCGGGTTGCTGCTCAAGAAACTCGACGACCTCGGAATCACCGACAACACCATCGTGCTCTACACGACGGACAACGGGCCGCACATGAACGCTTGGCCCGACAGTGCCATGACCCCCTTTCGCAGCGAGAAGGACACGAATTGGGAGGGGGCCTTCCGTGTGCCCTGCATGATCCGTTGGCCTGGGAAAATCCGAGCGGGGACCGTATCGAACGAGATCGTCAGTGGCCTGGACTGGGTTCCAACCTTCATGGCCGCCGCCGGGGATACGGACGTCAAGGACAAGCTGCTGAAAGGACACGGTGCCGGCGGCAAAACCTTCAAAGTCCATCTCGATGGCTACAACCAGCTCCCACACCTGCTTGGCCAGCAGGACCGTGGCGCCAGAAGGGAGTTCTTCTATTTCGACGATGACGGCGATCTGGTTGCCATGAGGTTCGAGAACTGGAAGATCGTGTTCTCCGAGCAGCGAGCGCCGGGAACCATGCGCATCTGGGCCGAGCCGTTCACGACGTTGCGTCTGCCCAAGCTGTTCGACCTGCGCGCCGACCCGTATGAGCGGGCGGACATCACCTCCAACACCTACTATGATTGGTTCGTATCCCAGCCATACATCATCTTTGCCGCGCAGACGGAGGTTGGGAAATTTCTGGAAACATTCCGGGAATTCCCACCGCGGCAGCGTGCAGCGAGCTTTACGGTCGACCAGATCATCGAGAAGATGCAAAAGAATTTGGAGGTTAAGCAATAACACCCTTATGGCATCGAAGCAGCGTAGACCGTTAGGCGGTCCACGCTGTGAACAGACGTGGGATATCGATGTTGATCTGAACAGCAACCGTTGCCAATGAGGGCAAATAATATCCCAGACCCACACTACCACACACACTAAGTACTTCGGGAAGCCGCTCATTAACGGCAGCCTCGACCGCGCGCTGCGGCACCGAAATTTCAACGTGGTCGACAGCGCGATCCGCTACCGCGACAACTGGACCCAACTCGAGACAGAATGGGCAGTGTCGGACGCCCTCACCCTGCGCATCACTGCATATCACCTGACGAGCCATCGGCACTGGAAGAATGTGGAGAGCTACGCCTGGAACGCCGCCACGCGGCGGGTCAACCGCAGCAGCTACATCGAGATCTATCACGACCAGCGACAGGTCGGCGACCGCTTCGACGCGACGTGGCGCAGCCAGCTGTTTGGCATGAGGAACGAGTTGGTCGGCGGCTTCGACGTCAACCGGATCACTTCCAGAACAGCAGGAATTCGCCCTATAGAGGAACCAGCAGCGTCGATCCCTTCGACCCCTCGCCCGGCCTGTTCGTCAACCTCGCCGGCACCACAGCGCGGCTCCGGTCGAAGACCGACCAGTACGCGCTGTTCCTGGAGGATCGGCTGTCGGTGACCGACCGCCTCGCGCTGGTCGGCGGACTACGCCACGGCGGTCGATCCGGTCGGCAATCTGATCTCGCTGTCCCCTGCCCAGAGGGATTTCGACCTGTTTACCGGCCGCCAGATCGAAGTGGGCGTCAAGCAGTCCTTCCTGGAGGGACGCGGCGAATGGACGCTCGCCGCCTACCACATCGTCAAGAACAAGCTGCTGACCACCGATCCGAACCGGCCGGGGATCACCGTGCAGGTCGGCCAGCAGTCGTCACGTGGACTGGAGGCGTCCCTGTCGCTTGGCCTGTGGGAGGGGGTGCGGGGGGACGTGAACGGCGCGCTGCTGCGGACGAAGTACGACGACTTCATCCAGACGGTGTCAGGCCGCGCGGTGTCCTACGCCGCAAACGTGCCGCTCGGCGTGCCGGAACACACCGCCAATGCCTGGGCAAGCTGGGCCTTCCTGCCGGGCTGGGAGGCGCGGGCCGGCGTGCAGTATATCGGCAAGACCTACGCCGACGTCGCCAACACCGTCACGCGGCCCGCCTATACAGTGGTCAACGCCGGCCTGGATTACCGGCCCACCGACAACACCAAGCTCAGCCTGCGCGCCTTCAACCTGTTCGACGAGGTCTACGCGGTGGCCAGTGGAACGACGAGCTGGAAGTTGGGCCGACCGCGCTCGGCCGAACTGGCCTTCTCCATGACCTTCTGACGGTCCGATCGATCAGAGGTGCTTTCTGTCAGCCTGCACGGTTCGGAGCGGCGCACCGTGCAGGGGGGCCTTTCCAGAAACGTTTGTCGGCAAGGGTTAATGAAGGAAAGCACAAGTGGCACGGCAAGCCCTCATCAGCGAAGGATGGTGCTGCTCCCAGACCTCTGGAATGTCCTGGCCGAGTCCGTCCATAATGGGAGTTAAAGCATGCACGTTGCATCGGCCCACCTGTTGCACGGAGTTGGCCATGCGTTCCTGAGGCTGAATGTACGGCCGCTCACACAGCAGGACCATCCCAGTTGGTGCGGCAGATTTAGCACCAACTCCACCTCATCCATCGCACCGGCGACGGATCAGCTGTAGATCTTTTCGAGAGCATCCCACTCGGGCTTGCCAACCAGACGCTGGCGCTCGGCGAACGGCGTGACGAGGCCACTCGACTCCTTGACCTCCTTGTCGTCGCGCAGCACGGTCAGCGCCTTCTGCATGCCTGCCACGGCACCCTGCAAGGCGGCGTTGGCATAGAGGACGATGCCATAGCCAAGTTCCGCCAGTTCGGTCGCATTGACGATCGGCGTCCGGCCGCCGATCACCATGTTCATCAATTGCGGCTTTTCCAAACGACGCGGCAGAGCGCGGATGTCGTCGGCCGTCGTCACGGCCTCGACAAAGAGGATGTCGGCGCCGGCCTCGGCGAAGCGCTGGGCGCGCTCGACGGCCGCCTCGAAACCGTGCACGGCGGCGGCGTCGGTGCGCGCCATGATCAGGAGATCCGCGTCGCGGCGGGCATCGGCCGCGGCCTTGATCTTGCTCACCGCCTCCTCGGTGGAGATCACGTCCTTGCCGGAGAAATGGCCGCAGCGCTTGGGCGCCACCTGATCTTCGAGCTGGATGCAGTCGGCGCCCGCGCGCTCCAGCGTGCGGACGGTGTGGTAGACGTTGAGCGCGTTGCCGAAGCCGGTGTCGGCGTCGACGATCAGAGGAACGCTCACCGCGTCGCGGATGCGCGCCGTGTGGTCGGCGATCTCGGCCAGCCCCATGAAGCCCTGGTCGGGCATGCCGAACCACATGTTGGTCACGCCGGCGCCGGTGATGTAGATGGCCTCGAATCCCAGATCCTCCACCACCTTGGCGGACAGGGCGTTGAAGGCGCCGGGAACGATGGCGCCGCGGCGGGCTTCGACGAGGGTCTTGAGCGACTTGCGGGTGGACATGGCGTTTCCTTGGAATTTCGAACGTTGGGGTTCAAAACGAATCGGCGGGCACACACACCCAGCCTTCCATCAGCACACGGGCGCTGCGGCTCATGATCGCCTTGGTGACGGTCCATCGGCCGTCCACCAGCGCCGCCTCGGCACCGACGCGCAGCGTGCCGGACGGGTGGCCGAAGCGGACCGCGTTGCGCGTGCCGCCACCGGCCGCCCGGTTGACCAGCGTGCCGGGCACCGCGGCGGCGGCGGCGATGGCGACCGACGCCGTTCCCATCATCGCGTGGTGCAGCTTGCCCATGGACAAGGCCCGCACCAGCAGGTCGATGTCGCCGGCCTCCACCCGCTTTCCGCTGGACGCGGTGTAGGCGTCGGGCGGGGCGACGAAGGCGATCTTCGGCGTGTGCTGGCGCCTTGCGGCCTCACCCGGTTCCCGGATCAGTCCCATGCGGAGCGCGCCAATGGTGCGCAGCGCCTCGAAGCGGGCGAGAGCCGTGGCATCGCCGTTGATCGCGGCCTGCGATTCGGTGCCGCGATAGCCGAGGTCGGCGGCATCGATGAAGATCGTCGGGATGCCGGCATTGATCAGCGTCGCCTTCAGCCGGCCACCGGGGACGAGGGAGTCCGGGACGTCGAGGTCGTCGATCGGATTGCCGGTCGGGAGCATCGACCCGCCGCCCTCGCTCTCTCCCTCGTCGGCGGGGTCGATGAACTCCAGCACGATCTCGGCCGCCGGGAAGGTCACGCCATCCAGCGCGAAACTGCCGGTTTCCTGGACCTGCCCGGCAGTGACCGGCACATGGGCGATGATGGTCTTGCCGATGTTGGCCTGCCAAATGCGCACCGTGCAGACGCCGTTCTCCGGAACGCGCGCCGGATCGACCAGCCCGGCGTGGATGGCGAAGGCGCCCGCCGCGGTGGACAGGTTGCCGCAATTGCCCGACCAGTCAACGAAGGCGGCGTCGATGGCGACCTGCCCGTACAGGTAATCGACGTCGTGGCCAGGGCGCGCGCTCTTCGACAGGATGACGCACTTGCTGGTGCTGGAGCTGGCGCCGCCCATGCCGTCGATGTGCTTGGCGTAGGGGTCGGGGCTGCCGATCACCCGCAGGAACAGCCGGTCGCGCGCCTCGCCCGGCACGCGGCAGCGCTCCGGCAGATCGTCGAGGCGGAAGAACACCCCCTTGCTGGTGCCGCCGCGCATATAGGTGGCGGGAATGCGGATTTGCGGTGCGAAGGCCATCAGGCGGCTCCTTTCTGCGCGCTTTCCGAGGCCAGGAAATCCTGCGCGAACCGTTGCAGCACGCCTCCGGCCTCATGGATCGACACCTCCTCGGCGGTGTCGAGGCGGCATGTCACCGGAACCCGCAAGGTTTCACCGTCGCGGCGATGGACGACCAGGGTCAGGTCGGTGCGCGGCCGGCGTTCGCCGGTCACATCGTAGGTCTCGCTGCCGTCCAGGCCCAGCGTCAGCCGCGTCGTGCCCGGCTTGAACTCCAGCGGCAGCACCCCCATGCCGATCAGGTTGGTGCGGTGGATGCGCTCGAAGCCCTCGGCGACGATGGCCTCGACGCCGGCCAGACGCACACCCTTGGCGGCCCAGTCGCGGCTCGACCCCTGGCCGTAGTCGGCTCCGGCGACGACGATCAGCGGCTGCCGGCGCTCCAGGTAGGTCTCGATGGCCTCCCACATGCGCATGACCGTGCCGTCGGGTTCCAAACGGGTCAGCGAGCCCTTCCTCACCGCCCCCTCCACCACGGCCATTTCATTGACCAGCTGCGGGTTGGCGAAGGTGGCGCGCAGGGCGGTCAGATGGTCGCCGCGGTGGGTGGCGTAGGAGTTGAAATCCTCTTCCGGCAGCCCCATCCGCGCCAGATATTCACCCGCCGCCGAATTGGCGAGGATGGCGTTCGACGGCGACAGGTGGTCGGTGGTGATGTTGTCCGGCAGCACCGCCAGCGGGCGCATGCCGGTGAGGGTGCGCGGGGTGGCGGCCAAAGCGCCCACCCCTTCGGTGTCCCAATAGGGCGGCCGGCGGATGTAGGTGGACGCCGGGCGCCAGTCGTAGAGCGGGCTGGTCTTTTCAACACCGTCGCGGTTCGCCGCGAACATCGGATCGTACACCGCGCGGAACTGCTCGGGCCGGACACAGGAGGCGACGATGGCATCGATCTCCGCGTCGGACGGCCACAGGTCCTTCAACGTGATCGGCTTGCCGTCCCGGTCCACGCCCAGGGCGTCCCGCTCGATGTCGAAACGCACGGTGCCGGCGATGGCGTAGGCGACGACCAGCGGCGGCGAGGCGAGGAACGCCTGCTTGGCGTGGGGGTGGATGCGGCCGTCGAAGTTGCGGTTTCCGGACAGGACGGCGGTCGCGTACAGATCGCGGTCGACGATCTCCCGCTGGATCGCCGGGTCGAGCGCGCCGGACATGCCGTTGCAGGTGGTGCAGGCGTAGGCGACGATGCCGAAGCCGAGCGTCTCCAGCTCGGCCAGCAGGCCGGCCTCCTCCAGGTACAGCCGGGCGACCTTGGACCCCGGCGCGAAGGAGGTCTTGACCCAAGGCTTGCGGACCAGCCCCAGCGCGTTGGCCTTCTTCGCCAGGAGGCCGGCCGCCACCACGTTGCGCGGGTTTGACGTGTTGGTGCAGCTGGTGATGGCCGCGATGACCACTGCACCATCCGGCAGCAGGCCGGCGCGCTCCTCCTCCTGCGCCGTGTCGAGACCGACGGCGATGCCGCGCTCCTTCAGCGCCGCGGTCGGCAGACGCCGGTGCGGGTTGGACGGGCCGGCCATGGTCCGTTCGACGCTGGCCAGATCGAACGCCAGCACGCGCTCGTACTCGGCGGTCCGCAGCGCGTCGGCCCAGAGGCCAAGGGTCTTGGCGTAGGTCTCGACCAAAGCCACCTGCTCCGGCGCGCGGCCGGTCAGCCTCAGATAGTCGATGGTCTGCTGGTCGATGTGGAACAGCGCCGCGGTGGCCCCGTATTCCGGGCACATGTTGGAGATCGTCGCCCGGTCCCCGACGGACAGGCCGGCGGCGCCCTCGCCGAAGAACTCGATCCAGGCGCCGACCACGCGCTGTTCACGCAGGAACGCGGTGAGGGCCAGCACGATGTCGGTCGCGGTGATGCCGGGCTGGCGCGCGCCGGTCAGGCGGACGCCGACGATGTCCGGCAGCCGCATCATCGAGGCGCGGCCGAGCATCACCGTTTCGGCCTCGAGCCCGCCGACGCCGATGCCGATGACGCCCAGGGCGTCGACGTGCGGGGTGTGGCTGTCGGTGCCGACGCAGGTGTCGGGAAAGGCCACCCCGTCACGGACCTGGATCACCGGCGACATCGTCTCAAGGTTGATCTGGTGCATGATGCCGTTGCCGGCCGGGATCACATCGACGTTCTCGAAGGCGCGTCTGGTCCAGTCGATGAAATGGAAACGGTCCTCGTTGCGGCGGTCTTCGACGGCACGGTTCTTCTCGAACGCCTGCGGGTCATCGCCGCCATACTCGACGGCCAGCGAATGATCGACGATGAGCTGCGTCGGCACCACCGGGTTGATCTTGGCCGGGTCGCCGCCCTGCTCGGCAATGGCGTCGCGCAGGCCGGCCAGATCGACCAGGGCGGTCTGGCCGAGGATGTCGTGGCAGACGACGCGGGCCGGGTACCAGGGGAAATCGCGGTCGCGCCGGCGTTCGACGAGCTGCTGCAGGGCGTCGTCGAGCAGCGCCGGGTCGCAGCGGCGCACCAGTTGCTCGGCCAGGACGCGCGACACGTAGGGCAACCCGTCCCAGGCCCCCGGACGGAGGGCGTTCACGGCGGCACGGGCGTCGAAGTGGTCGAGCGGCGTTCCCGGCAGCGGCTTGCGGTGGGCGGTGTTCATGGCGCGTCCTCACTGGCGCTGGTCGATGGCCACGAAAACGCGATCGTCCGGCCCGACATAGTTGGCGCTGGGGCGGATGATCTTGTTGTCGATGCGCTGTTCGATGATGTGGGCGGCCCAGCCCGACGTGCGGGCGATGACGAACAACGGCGTGAACATGGCCGTCGGCACACCCATCATGTGATAGCTGACGGCGCTGAACCAATCGAGGTTGGGGAACATCCGCTTGACGTCCCACATCACGGCTTCGAGCCGGGCGGCGATGTCGAACATCCGGGTCGACCCGGCGTCCACCGACAGCTTGTGGGCGACGCCCTTGATGACGTCGTTGCGCGGATCGGAAACGGTGTAGACCGGGTGGCCGAAGCCGATCACCACCTCCTTGCTCTCGACACGGCGGCGGATGTCGGCCTCCGCCTCGTCGGGGGTGTCGTAGCGCTTCTGGATCTCGAAGGCGACCTCGTTGGCGCCGCCGTGTTTCGGCCCGCGCAAGGCGCCGATGGCGCCGGTGATCGCCGAGTACAGGTCGGAACCCGTGCCGGCGATGACCCGCCCGGTGAAGGTCGAGGCGTTGAACTCGTGCTCGGCGTAGAGGATCAGCGAGGTGTGCATGGCCCGCTCCCACAGCGCCGACGGCTTGCGGCCGTGCAGCAGATGCAGGAAGTGGGCTCCGATGGACTCGTCGTCGGTTTCGACCTCGATGCGTCGGCCGTTGCTCGACCAGTGGTACCAGTAGAGCAGCATGGAGCCCAGCGAGGCCATCAGGCGGTCGGCGATGTCGCGGGCGCCGGGGACGTTGTGATCGTCCTTTTCCGGCAGCGCGCAGCCCAGCGCCGACACGCCGGTACGCATCACGTCCATCGGGTGGGCCGAGGCCGGCAGGCATTCCAGCGCCTGTTTGACGTTGGTCGGCAGGCCGCGCAGCGATTTGAGCTTGGCCTTGTAGGCCTTCAACTCGGCGAAGGTCGGCAGCTTGCCATGCACCAGCAGATACGCCACCTCCTCGAACTCGCAGCGCTCGGCGATGTCGAGGATGTCGTAACCCCGGTAATGCAGATCGTTGCCGGACTTGCCGACGGTGCAGAGCGCGGTGTTGCCGGCGGTGACACCCGAAAGGGCCACGGATTTCTTGGGCTTGAAGGGGGGAAGCGCTGCCGTCTCGGGCGCGGTCATGGACATCGGGTGGTTCCCTGTTCGAGATCTGCCTGTCGGCGGACGGCAGGCCTGTCCGACCCGTCGTCTACCGACACGCGCATCATCGGAACGGAACCCCGCGCCGGGAATGGCTGAAAAGGTGGAGATTTGCCGAGGGGAACTTGCAAATTGGCAAAATTTGCGAAGACCGCGTCCGGATGTCGGCGCGCTCCACCGACTTCAGGGCGTCGCCGTGCCGGGCGCTTGCAGACGGTCGAAGGCGGCCCAGACGCCATCCGCCCCGTCCCACTGGCCGCTGGTCGCACCCTTGGAATATTCGGTGGCGCGCTGCTCGAAGAAGTTGGCGTGCTCGACCCCGTTCAGGATCTCCACCAGCCAGGGCAGCGGGTGCGGCTTCGCCGGCTCGTAGCCGCCGTCCACCGGCTTGAAATAGCCGTAGAGCGTCGGCAGCCGAAGCTGCGTCAGCCGCCAGTCGGCGATGTAGTGGACATAGGCGCGGATGTCCTCGGGCGTCATGCCCTCCACCGCGCCCAGCCCGAAGGCCAGGTCGATGAAGCGCTCCTCCAGCCCGACCATGGTGCGGCAGACGTCCAGGATGTCGTCGCGCACCGCGGGCGTCATCGCGCCGGTCTCGCGGTTCCATTCGTGGAACAGCCGGATGATGCCCTCGCAGTGCAGGCTCTCGTCGCGCACCGACCAGGTGACGATCTGGCCCATCCCCTTCATCTTGTTGTGGCGCGGGAAGTTCAGCAGCATGGCGAAGCTGGCGAACAGGGCCATCCCTTCGGTGAAGGCGCCGAACATCGCCAGGGTGCGCGACACGTCGGCCACCGTGCCGACGCCGAAGCTGTGCATGTAGTCGGCCTTGTCGCGCATCTCCGCATAGTCGCGGAAGGCGGCGAACTCGGTCTCCGGCATCCCAATGGTGGTCAGCAGCAGGGCGTAGGCGTCGATGTGCACCGTCTCCATGTTGGTGAAGGCGGCCATCATCATCTGCACTTCCAGCGGCTGGAAGATCGGCATGTAGCGCTTCAGGTAATTGTCGCTGACCTCCACGTCGCTCTGGGTGAAGAAGCGGAAGATCTGGGTCAGCAGGTTGCGTTCGCCGTCAGTGACGCGGTCAGAGGTCCAGTCCTTGATGTCCTCGCCCAGCGGCACCTCCTCGCCCATCCAGTGGACCTGCTGCTGCTTCTTCCAGTAGGCGTAGGCCCAGGGGTAGCGGGAGACGTTGTAGGCGGCCGAGCCCTGCAACAGGCCGACGCGGCCGGTGCCGATCAGGCTGACCGGGTTGATGTGGAGAAGCGAGCTCATGCGAAGGGGTCCGTGATGGCAAGGGAACGGGCGGCGGACGGGAGGGCCGACGATCACTGGCAGGCGAGGCATTCCTCGTAATCGGTGCGCGACGTTGCCTGGATCTCCGTCGTGCCCGTCGCCCGGTCCTTGCCAGCGAAGGCAGCGCGCTGCACCGACTTGGAGCGGCAATAATAGAGGCTCTTCAGGCCCTTCTCCCAGGCGGTCCAGTGCAGCATGTGCAGGTCCCATTTCTCGATGTCGCCCGGCAGGTAGAGGTTGATCGACTGGCTCTGGCAGATGAAGGGCGTGCGGTCGGCGGCGAACTCGATGATCCAGCGCTGGTCGATCTCGAAGGCGGTGCGGAAGACCGCCTTTTCGTCGGCGGTCAGAATGTCGAGATGCTGGACCGAGCCCTCGTGCTCGATGATCGACTGCCAGACCTCCGGCCGGTCGGCGCCCTTGGCGGCCAGCAGCTTCTCCAGATGCGGGTTGCGCACGCTGATCGAGCCGGACAGCGTCTTGTGGGTGTAGACGTTGGCCGGGATCGGCTCGATGCAGGCGCTGGTGCCGCCGCAGATGATGCTGATGGAGGCGGTCGGCGCGATCGCCAGCTTGTGGCTGAAGCGCGCTTTGACCCCGCGTTCGGCGGCGTCCGGGCAGGCGCCGCGCTCCTCGGCCAGCAGGACCGAGGCGGCGTCGGCGTCGCGGCGGATCTTGCGGAAGAAGCGCAGGTTCCACACCTTGGCCATGGCGCTTTCGAAGGGAATGCCCCGCGCCTGAAGGAAGGAGTGGAAGCCCATCACCCCCAACCCGACCGAGCGTTCGCGCATCGCCGAATAGACGGCGTTCTCCATCCCCTCCGGCGCTTCCTCGATGAAGCGGGTCAGCACGTTGTCGAGGAAGCGCAGCACGTCCTCGACCAGTCCCTCCTCGCCGTTCCACTCGTCCCAGGTCTCCAGGTTCATCGAGGCGAGGCAGCACACCGCCGTGCGCTCCTTACCCAGATGGTCCTTGCCGGTCGGCAGGGTGATTTCGCTGCACAGGTTGGAGGTGGAGACGCGCAGGCCGAGGTCGCGCTGGTGCTTGGGCAGGGCGCGGTTCACCGTGTCGCCGAACAGCAGGTACGGCTCGCCGGTCTGCATGCGGGCTTCCAGGATCTTCTGCCAGACCTGACGGGCGTTGATGTGCTTCAGGACGGCGCCGGTCTTAGGGCTGATCAGCGAGAAGGGCCTGTCGTCGCGCACCGCCTGCATGAAGGCGTCGGTGACGATGACAGCGTGGTGCAGGTTCAGGCTCTTGCGGTTGAAGTCGCCCGACGACTTGCGGATCTCCAGGAACTCCTCGATCTCCGGGTGGTGGATGTCCAGGTAGACGGCGGCCGAGCCGCGCCGCAGCGAGCCCTGGCTGATCGCCAGCGTCAGGCTGTCCATCACACGGATGAAGGGAATGATGCCCGACGTACTGCCGCAGCCCTTCACCGGCTCACCGATGGAGCGCACCCCGCCCCAATAGGTGCCGATGCCACCACCGTTGGAGGCCAGCCGGACGTTCTCGTTCCAGATGTCGACGATCCCGTCGAGCGAATCAGGCACCGCGTTGAGGAAGCAGGAGATCGGCAGGCCGCGCGTGGTGCCGCCGTTGCTGAGAACCGGCGTGGCCGGCATGAACCACAGGCGGGAAATCGCGTCGTACAGGCGCTGGGCGTGCGCCGCGTCGTCGGCATAGGCCGCGGCGACTCGGGCGAACAGGTCCTGATAGCTTTCCCCCGGCAACAGGTAACGGTCGTCCAGCGTCGCCTTGCCAAAGGCGGTCAGCAGGGCGTCCCGGCTGCGGTCGATGCGGATGACGGAGGGATCGGGCGGCGTCCAGCGCTCCGCCGGGGCACGACCGCCGGACCGCTCGGGCGTCCGGCGAGGCAGCGTCAGCAGGTTTCCGTGACGGTCGAAGCCGTTGGCGAAGTCCTGGGCAAGGTCTTGAGCGAGCGCCGGCATCCGTGATCCCTTGTTCTTGTGCGGCGGGAAGGCACGGGAGCACGACTTGCGCAAACGCGGACGGGAACGCCGCGCGGGGGCAAGCGCACCACCGGGACACCCCGCCCGTGGACGTTCATTCGGTTACGGCAGGTCTCCTGGCTCACGGGTCACGGCGGTTTCGTCTGGCCTTCCCGGCGCCGGCCCATTCCGCAACGGATGGGGGGCACCAGTGACGCTGAAACGACGAAACCGCTCTCCGCTCACAGTTGCGGGGGCAGCGCCGGCATTGCCGCCATTCCCCGTCCGGGGTGACGACGCACCGGCTTCCCTCTTAGCCCTAGATATTGGATATCCAGAGAACCGTAACGCAAGATGAAGTAGCGGGAAGCCCGCAGCCTGTCAAGCCATACGGATGGCGGGGGCTGCCTCCTCAGGGCCGGCGCGGAGGTTGGGCAAGCCACCGCCATGGGTCACCGCCCGCTCCGGCGCAGCCTCAGCCGAGGCAGCCGACCCGGTCGGTTCGCCGCCAATCGTCGATGATGGAGGCGTCACCCGCCAGCTTGGCGACCGTGTCCACCGCGTAAGTGCTGAGGGTAATCCGCTGCCCCCTCATGATGGTTGCCGACCCCGATTGCGGCAGCCGCCCGTCCTTTGTCCAACGCAACCGTTCCCGGGCGGTGATGCCCAACGCCTCCTCGATCTGACGGGGAGAGAAAGGGCGTTTCGCGATCCGCTCGATCGCACCGTCAAGGCCGGCCAGGGCTGCCGGAACGGTCGCCACGGCCTCGGGCTTTGGCGCAAGCGTCAGGACGTGGGCGTGCGCCGGTCCTTCGAGCGGTCCAAGCCGCTTCAGCGCCGAACGGATGCGCCGGCGCAACTCCCGTTCACGCGCCCTCAGGCCGAAGCATTCCTCCAGGCAACGCTGATGAGACACCGCCACCGTCCGCCCGCAAAGATGGATGTCCAGAAAACGACTTTTCCAAACGCCGGCGCCATCGGCAACCATGCTGCGGGTCCTCGATCAAACCGGAGGCTGGGCCACCGGATAAGGTTCGAACCGGCTGAGGCTTTCGTCAACCGTCACGGTGCGTCCGATCGGCGGAAAGGCGCGTTGCGGGCAGGATGGACGCTCACAGACCTTGCAACCGGCCCCGATCGGCGTGGCGGCGTCGGGATCGCCCAGCGCCAGCCCACGGGAATAGATCAGCCGGCCGGCGTGCTGGATGTCGCAACCGAGTCCGATCGCGAAGCTCTTCGACGGCGCGCCGTAACCGCTGCGGCCATGGACCACCGTGCGGGCGATCCACAGATAGGCCCGCCCGTCCGGCATCCGCGCCAACTGGGTCAGCAGACGACCGGGCGTCGAGAAGGCCTCGTAGACGTTCCACAGCGGGCAGGTTCCGCCGACACGGGAAAAGTGGAAGCTGGTGGCGGACTGGCGCTTCGACATGTTGCCGGCGCGATCGACCCGGACGAAGAAGAAGGGAACGCCCGGCATCCCCGGCCGCTGGAGGGTGCTCAGCCGGTGGCAGACGGTCTCGAAGCCGGTGCCGAAGCGCTGTCCCAGCAACTCAATGTCGTAGGCCACGGCCTCCGCCGTCTCCTGAAAGGCGCGGTAGGGCATGACCACGGCGCCGGCGTAATAGTTGGCAAGCCCGATGCGGGCGACCGAGCGGGCCTGCGGGCCGGAGAAGCGTCCCTCCTCGACCAGCCGGAGCAGGAGGGCCGGTTCCTGGTGGAAGGCGAGCTGGGTCGCCATCTGGAAGGCGCGGCGGCCAGGCTCCAGCGACCGGGCGATCCGCAACGTCCGGGCATCGCCGTCATACTGGCGCAGCGCGCCCTCCGGCATGGCCGTGTCGTCGGTCACCAGCGTGCGGATGCCGTGGCGGTCCGCCAGCAGCCGTTCCAGCCCGCGGTCCACCGCCCCGATCTCCAAACCGGCCTCGCCGAACAGCCGTTCCGCCGCGTCGTCCAGCGCGGCGATGTGGTTGTGATGGCGGTAGAAGAAGTCGCGCACCTCTTCGTAGGGCATCGGCGGCGGCCGCCCGCTGTCCGGCCCGGCTGGGACGATCCCCGAGGCGAGCGCATCCAGCCGTTCCGCGAGCCCGCGCCCGCGCCGGTGCAGCGCCACCAGCGCCCGGCCGACCGCCGGCATGTTGGTGGCGAGCGCCTTGATCTCGGCCATGGCGATGGTCTCGCCGGTTCCGGCCTCCGACAGGGCCTCTCGCAGATCGGCGACCAGCCGGGCTTCCTCGTCCTCCGAGAAGATCTGGACGTCGATGCCGAAGGCGGCGTTGATCCGCAGCAGCAGCGGCACCGTCAGAGGCCGCTGGTTGCGTTCGAGCTGGTTCAGATAGCTCGGCGAAATCTCCAGGATGCGGGCCAGGGCTGTCTGGGTCAGCCCCCGCTCCTCGCGCAGCCGCTGCAGCCGCACCCCCATGAACGCCTTGGCCATACCAGGAATCCCATTTGCAAAATTCGCCGACTCACTGAAAACACCTTGCAAATCTTGGCAATGTCAGCGGTCATCCAAACAAGCGGTCTGCGTATATTGCAAAGGACGCGGCTACCAGGCAAGTTCCGCCATCAGCAGCTTCAGGGTGCAAAGACACAGGGGCAAGCGGCGTCCGGCCGCTTGCCCCCGTGCGGACCACGTCAGGCGATGGTGGCGCGCAGGGTCTTGGCCGCACTGACCATGTTGGTCAGGGCCGGCAGCACCTCGGCCCACTGGCGGGTCTTGAGACCGCAGTCCGGATTGACCCACAGCCGCTCGGCGGGAATGCGCTCGGCCGCCTTCTTCATCAGATCGACGATGTGCCCTTCGGTCGGGATGTTCGGCGAGTGGATGTCGTAGACGCCGGGACCGATCTCGTTCGGGTACTTGAAGTCGTCGAAGGCGTCGAGCAGTTCCATGTCCGACCGTGAGGTCTCGATGGTGATGACGTCAGCGTCCATCGCCGCGATCGACGCGATGATGTCGTTGAACTCCGAATAGCACATGTGGGTGTGGATCTGCGTCTCGTCCGCCACCCCGTTGGCGGTGATGCGGAACGACTCCACCGCCCAGTCCAGATACGCCTGCCACTGGGACCTGCGCAGCGGCAGACCTTCACGAAGGGCGGCCTCGTCGATCTGGATCACGCCGACGCCGGCCTTCTCCAGGTCCAGCACCTCCTCCCGGATGGCGAGCGCCAGCTGGCGGCAGGATTCCGAACGCGGCTGGTCGTCGCGCACGAAGGACCAGTTGAGGATGGTCACCGGGCCGGTGAGCATGCCCTTCATCGGCTTGTCCGTCAGCGAGGCGGCGTAGGTGATCCAGTCCACGGTCATCGCCTTGGGGCGGCTGATGTCGCCGAACAGGATCGGCGGCTTCACGCAGCGCGAGCCATAGGACTGCACCCAGCCCGACTGGCTGAAGACGTAGCCATCGAGCTGCTCGCCGAAATACTCGACCATGTCGTTGCGCTCGGCCTCACCGTGAACCAGCACGTCGAGGCCCAGCGCCTCCTGCTCGCGCACGCTCCGCGCGATCTCGCCGCGCATCGCCTCGGTGTAGGCCACCGCGTCGATCGTCCCGGCCTTGAACTGGCTGCGCGCCTGACGGATCTCCTTGGTCTGCGGGAAGGAGCCGATGGTGGTGGTCGGGAACGTCGGCAGATTCAGGCGGGCGGCCTGCTTGGCGGCGCGCTCGGCGAAGGCGCTCTTGCGCCGTCCGAGCTGGGCGTCGATGGCGGCAACCGCCGCCTTCACCGCCGGGTTGTTGACCCGCGGCGAATGGCGGCGCGCTTCGATGGCGGTGCGGTTGGCCTCCAACTCGGCCGCGACGGCGGCACGGCCCCTATCCCATCCCGGGGTCAGCGCGGTCGCCAGAACCCGGATCTCCTCCAGCTTCTGCACCGCAAAGGCCAGCCATGAGCGGACCTCCTCATCCAGCTTGCGCTCGCCGGCGAGGTCGACCGGCACGTGCAGCAGCGAGCAGGACGGTGCGATCCACAGCCGCTCACCGAGCCTCTCGGCCACCGGCTCCAGCCAGTCGAGCGTTGCGTGTAGGTCGGTCTTCCAGATGTTCCGGCCGTTGACGACGCCCAGCGACACGACGCGGTCGGTCGGGAGGGCCTGGATCAGGGCATCGACCTCGTCGCGGGCGTTGATGGCGTCGAGATGGAGGCCCTGCACCGGTAGGGAGCAGACCAGTGGCAAATTCTCCTGGAGCTGGCCGAAATAGGTCGCCAGCAGCAGCTTGACCGCGCCGGTACCGAGATCCCGATAGGCCTGGGTGAAGGCGTCCCGCCACGCCGCTTCCAGCTCGGTCACCAGGATGGGTTCGTCGATCTGCACCCACTCGACGCCCTGATCGGCCAGGGCCTGCAGCAGTTCGGCGTAGACGGGCAGCAGGCGGGGCAGCAGAGCCAGCTTGTCCGAACCGTCCTTGGCCTTGCCCAGCGCGAGGTAGGTGACCGGGCCGATGATCACCGGCTTGGCCTTGACACCCTGCTCCTTGGCTTCAGCGAGTTGCTGCAGCAGACGGGAGGCGTCGAGGTTGAACTGGGTTTCGGCGTCGAACTCGGGGACGATGTAGTGGTAGTTGGTGTCGAACCACTTGGTCATCTCGCCGGCAGCGACGCCACTGCAGCATCCGCCGTGCTCTTCGGCACTATGGGCGGCGGTCTCGGCCGAACGGCCGCGCGCCACGCGGAAGTAATTGTCCAGGGCATCGCCATGGAAGCCCTTCACGCGCTCCGGCAGGTTGCCGAGCGTGAAGCTCATGTCGAGCACCTGATCGTAGAAGGCGAAATCGCCCACGGGAACGAGGTCGAGCGCGCCCTGGTCCCGCCAGTGGCGCTTGCGGAGGTCAGCGCCGACGCGGACCAGCTCGTCGCGGGAGGACGCCCCCTTCCAATAAGCCTCCAAGGCGAACTTCAACTCGCGCTTGGCGCCGATGCGGGGGAATCCGAGGGTGTGGGTCATTGCCATGGGGGGCGCCTTGAAAAGAGGGATCGGCGCGGACCATACGGAGTTCAGAACATGAATGAAAAATGGTATGATTTTATCGTTCGATAAATTTCATTCATGGATGAGGTGGACGGTATGGCGATCCTGGAGCGCATCCATCTCTCGATCATCCGCGAGGTTGATCGTCACGGCTCGCTGACGGCGGCGGCCAGCCATTTGAACCTGACCCAACCGGCGCTGAGCCACGCCATCCGCAAGCTGGAAGAGCAGCTCGGCGTGGATGTGTGGCACCGCGAAGGCCGCCGCTTGCGGCCGACCCAGGCCGGGGAATGGCTGCTGGCGGTCGCCAACCGCTTGCTGCCGCAACTGGCCCATGCTGAAGAACGCCTCCAGCAGTTCGCCCAGGGCGGGCGCGGGACCCTGCGCATCGGGATGGAATGCCATCCCTGCTATCAGTGGCTCCTGAAGATCGTCGCTCCCTACGTCGATGCTTGGCCGAAGGTCGACGTGGACGTCCGGCAGAAGTTTCAGTTCGGCGGCATCGGGGCCCTGTTCGGCCACGACATCGACATGCTGGTGACACCGGATCCGCTGTTCAAGCCCGGACTGTGCTTCGAGCCGGTGTTCGACTACGAACAGGTTCTGGTGGTCGGGCCGGGGCACCGTCTGCGCCATGCCGCCTTCGTCGAACCGCAGCAGATGGCGGACGAAGTCCTGATCACCTACCCGGTGGCGCCCGACCGTCTCGACATCTACACCCAGTTCCTGATGCCGGCCGGGATCAGCCCGAGGCAGCACAAGCCGATCGAGACGACCGACATCATGCTGCTGATGGTGGCCCACGGCCGTGGCGTCGCCGCCCTGCCGCGCTGGCTGGTCGAGGAGTATGGCGCCAAGTTCGACGTGAGCCCGGTGCGCCTGGGCCGGGACGGTGTCGCCAAGCAGATTTTCCTGGGCTTCCGCGAGGCGGACGCCGACATCGGCTATCTGCGGGGTTTCATCGATCTGGCGCTTGCCCATCGCGACGGTGGAACCGCCCAGTTGTAGCGGCAGGCGAAGCCGCGCCGGTCAGCCACCCATCCGCAAGCTGCCGATGGCGTTGCGCAGGCCGAGCGCAATGGTGCGGCGCTCGTCCGCATCCCCGCCCGGCGCCAGCCAATGGTCGATGCCGCCGTCCTGGTGCAGCACGAATTCGGCGACGCAGCGGTTCGCCGGTTGGCCGGCTTCCGCATGCGCCTGCTCGACCAGGGCGCGGGCGATCTCCCGCAGGGTGTCGGCCGCCGCGACCAGCCCGGCGGCGTCCAGCGGCTCCCTGGTTCCCCGCAGGGACCAGCGTCCCTCCGTCGCCGTCAGGACAAAGGGTGCCGACCGGTCGGCGGGGGTCGGCGTCACCGGACGGCGTCGGAACGCCAGACGGATGAGATTGGGTGGAACGGGCGTTGGTTGGACGGACATCGGCGGTGGCACCCCTCGCTCCCAAAGGGCAAGGATGGGACGGACGCCGACGCGGCACGGGAGACCTCCGGCGACGCCGCACCCGCCGGGACACCCCGCCCGACTCGCGTTCGACAGATCCGGCAGGTCTCCTGGCTCACGGGTCGTCGCGGGACCGTCCGGCCTTCCCGGTGCCGTCGTCCCGAACCGGGATGGGCACCAGTGGCGCTGAAACGGCGGACCCACTCTCCGCTCACAGTTGCGGGGGCAGCGCCGGCTTCGCCATCATCCTCGTGGCGAGGCGAACGGTTCACCGGCTTCCCTCTTAGCCCCGGACGCCCTGGGGCGAACGGGGACCGTATCCGGCGGGAACGGTAAGAGGGTGCACCCGGCGGCGTCAAGCGCGAGCGCCACGGCAAGTCCCTTTTGCAAAATTCGCAAGATTGCCCGCAGCCCTTCGCCAAATTTTGCCAATTTCCGCCTGATTCCCACGGGTCGTTCGGCGTATCTTGCAAATGTTCGGAACACGGATGGGAAGGAATCTCGCCAGCATGGACGACCGCCGGGACGATGCCGAGACGATCTTCGCCACCGAATTCCCTCCGGCCACGCGCGAGCAATGGCGGGTTCTCGTCGACAAGGGGCTGAAGGGCGCCCCCTTCGAGAAGCGGTTGGTCACCCGGCTGTACGAAGGCATCGCCGTGCAGCCCCTCTATACGGCGGAAGACTGGCCGGCCGCGGGCGATCCGTCCGGTTTGCCAGGCTTCGCCCCGTTCACCCGCGGCGGCCATGCCGGAGGCGCTGGACCGGACGGCTGGGACATCCTGACCGAACACGACGCCGCCGATCCCAAGGCGGCCAACGCCGCCATCCTGACCGATCTGCTGCGCGGCGCCACCGCCATCCGGCTGCGCCTCGACAGGCCGGACAGCCCCGGCATCGCCATCGACCGGTTGGACGATCTCGACCGCACGCTGGCCAACGTCTATCCGGAGATGGTGCCACTGTCGCTGGAGGCGGGAGGCGACGCAGTGGCCGGCGCGGCGCTGCTCGCCGCCCTGTGGCGCCGCCGCTCGGTGATGCCGGACAAGGCGCGGGGCGCCTTCAACGCCGATCCCATCGGGACTCTGGCCGCGGCCGACGCCCTGCCGGGCAGTCTGGAGGCGGCGCTCGCCGACACGGCGGCCTTGGCCGCCTGGACCGCCCGCAATTTCCCTCACGTCACCGCCGTCGGGGTGGACAGTTCCCCCTGGCACGACGCCGGGGCGACCGAAAGCCAGGACCTCGCCGCCGCCATGGCGACCGGGGTCGCCTATCTGCGCGCCCTGACCGCTGCCGGGCTGGACATCGACACCGCCTGCCGGCAGATCGCCTTCACCCTATCCGTCGGCTGCGACCAATTCCTCTCCATCGCCAAGCTGCGCGCCGCGCGGCGCCTGTGGGGGCGCATCGCCGAGGCGTCGGGCGCCTCGGAGTCGGCCCGCGCCATGCACCTGACCGCCCGCACGGCGCGGCGCATCATGGCGCGGCGCGATCCCTGGGTGAACATGCTGCGCACCACGGTGGCCGGCTTCGCCGCCGGGGTCGGCGGGGCCGACGCGGTGGCGGTGCTGCCCTTCGACGCGGCGCTGGGCGAATCCGACGACTTCGCCCGCCGCATCGCCCGCAACAGCCAGATCCTGCTGAAGGAGGAATCCTCGCTGGCCCGCGTCGCCGATCCGGCCGGCGGCTCCTGGTACGTCGAAACGCTGACCGAGCAATTGGCCCAGGCCGCCTGGGCCGAATTCCAGGACATCGAGCGGCGGGGCGGCATCGCCGCCGTGCTGGCCGATGGCAGCCTCGCCCGCACCATCGCCGGGTCCTGGGCGCAACGGGAAGCCAACATCGCCCGCCGCAAGGACCCGCTGACCGGCGTCAGCGAGTTTCCCAACCTCCTTGAGCAGCCGGTCGTCCGCCCATCCCCCGTACCGCGCCACCATGACGACGTCGCCGTGGCACCGGCAGCGGTCGGCTCCGGGTCGCTGGACGATCTCGTGGAGGCTGCCACCGGCGGGGCGACGCGGGCCGGCCTGACGGCGGCCCTGGCGCGGGGAACCCCGGCCCGCGTCGAGCCGCTGCCACGCCACCGCCTGCACGAATCCTTCGAGGCCCTGCGCGACGCCGCCGACCGCCACAAGCTCGCCCATGGGTCCTGGCCGACGGTCTTCCTCGCCAACATCGGGCCGGTCGCCCAGCACACGGCGCGCGCCACCTACGCCAAGAACCTCTTCGAGGCCGGCGGCATCCAGGCGCTCGGCAACAACGGCTTCCCCGACGCCGAATCCATGGCCGCGGCCTTCCGTGTCTCCGGAGCGCGCATCGCCGTGCTGTGCGGCTCCGACGCGCTCTACGAGGCCCACGCCGCACCCTTCGCCCAGGCCCTGAAGGCGGCGGGTGTCGAGCACCTGTTCCTGGCCGGAAACCCCGGCGACCGCCGCGCCGATCTCACGGCCGCCGGCATCGACGAATTCGTGTCGGTCGGCTGCGACGTTCTCTCGGTCCTGCGCGCGACCCTGGCCCGTTTGGGAGTGCCCTTGTGATGGAAAGCGTGATGAAAAGCGCGATGACCAGTCTGCCGGACTTCTCCACGCTGCCCCTGGACGCCGCCGTTTCCAACGCCTCTCCCGCCGAGTGGAGCCGACGTTTCGCGGCGGAGACCGGGACCGACCCGGCCACGGCGCTGTGGCGCACGCCGGAGATGCTGGACGTCAAGCCGCTCTACACGGCGGCCGACCTCGACGGGCTCGACCATCTGGCGGCCATGCCGGGGATGGCGCCCTTCCTGCGCGGCCCCTACCCGACGATGTATGTCGACAAGCCCTGGACGGTGCGGCAGTACGCCGGTTTCTCCACCGCGCAGGAATCCAACGCCTTCTACCGGCGCAACCTCGCGGCCGGGCAGAAGGGCTTGTCGGTCGCCTTCGACCTCGCCACCCACCGCGGCTATGACAGTGACCATCCGCGCGTCACCGGCGACGTCGGCATGGCGGGGGTCGCCATCGACTCCATCCTGGACATGAAGACGCTGTTCGACGGCATCCCGCTCGACCAGATGTCGGTGTCGATGACGATGAACGGCGCGGTGCTGCCGGTGCTGGCTGGCTACATCGTCGCCGCCGAGGAGCAGGGGGTGACCGCCGACAAGTTGAGCGGCACCATCCAGAACGACATCCTCAAGGAGTTCATGGTCCGCAACACCTACATCTACCCGCCCAAGCCCTCGATGCGGATCATCTCCGACATCTTCGCCTTCACCTCGCAGCACATGCCGAAGTTCAACTCGATCTCAATCTCCGGCTATCACCTGCAGGAGGCGGGGGCGACCGCCGACCTGGAACTGGCCTACACGCTGGCCGACGGCGTGGAGTACGCGCGTGCCGGGCTGGCCGCCGGGCTGACCATCGACCAGTTCGCGCCGCGCCTGTCCTTCTTCTGGGCGATCGGCATGAACTTCTTCATGGAAGTCGCCAAAATGCGCGCCGGCCGCATGCTGTGGGCCAAGCTGATCAAGGAGTTCGCCCCGAAGAGCGACAAGTCGCTGTCGCTGCGCACCCATTCCCAGACCTCGGGCTGGAGCCTGACGGCGCAGGACGTCTTCAACAACGTGACGCGCACCTGCATCGAGGCGATGGCCTCCACGCAGGGCCACACCCAGTCGCTTCACACCAACGCGCTCGACGAGGCCCTGGCGCTGCCGACCGACTTCTCCGCGCGCATCGCCCGCAACACCCAGCTTTTCCTCCAGCAGGAGAGCGGTACCTGCCGGGTGATCGACCCCTGGGGCGGCAGCTATTACGTCGAGCGGCTGACCCGCGAACTGGCCGCCCGCGCCTGGGGCCACATCCGCGAGGTCGAGGAGACCGGCGGCATGGCGAAGGCGATCGAGACCGGCATCCCCAAGATGCGCGTCGAGGAGGCCGCCGCCCGCACCCAGGCCCGCATCGATTCCGGCCGCCAGACCGTCGTCGGCGTCAACAAGTACCGGCTGGAGCAGGAGGAGGCCATCGAGGTGCTGAAGGTGGACAACTCCGCCGTCCGCGCCCAGCAGATCGCCCAGTTCGAACGGCTGCGCGCCGAGCGCGATCCCATCCGCTGCCGCCAGACGCTGGAGGCCTTGACCAACGCGGCGGCCGCCGGCGACGGCAACCTGCTGGCCCTGTCGGTGGACGCCATCCGCGCCCGCGCCACGGTCGGCGAGATCTCCGACGCGCTGGAAAAGGTGTATGGCCGTCACAAGGCCGAGATCCGCACCATCACCGGCATCTACGCCGGCGAGGTGGGGCGGCAGTCCGACGCCATCGCCAGGGTGCGGGCGCTGGTGGCGGAGTTCGCCGAGCGGGATGGCCGCCGCCCGCGCATTATGGTGGCGAAGATGGGCCAGGACGGCCACGACCGCGGCCAGAAAGTGATCGCCACCGCCTTCGCCGACTTGGGCTTCGACGTGGACGTCGGGCCGCTGTTCCAGACGCCGGAGGAGGCCGCGCGGCAGGCGGTGGAGAACGACTGCCACATCGTCGGCGTCAGCTCGCTGGCGGCGGGGCACCTGACGCTGGTGCCGCAACTGAAGGCGGAGCTGGAGCGCCACGGGGCCGGCGACATTCTGATCGTGGTCGGCGGCGTGGTGCCGCCGCAGGATTACGACGCGCTCCACGCCGCCGGCGCCACGGCGATCTTCCCGCCGGGCACCGTCATCAGCGAGGCGGCGGTAGACCTGCTGCGCATCCTCAACGAGCGCCACGGCTACGCGCCGAAGGCGGCGTAGCCGTGGCGCGTGTGGCGATCACGGTACCGGAACCGCGGCCCTTATCCCCAGCATGTGGCAGGTGGCGAGGGTGATGTCGGAACGGTTCAGGGTGTGGAGGTGGAAATCCCGGACGCCCTGAGCCTGAAGGGCCTGACACTGCTCCGCCGCCACCGTCGCGGCGACGAGCCTGCGGGTCTCTGGGTCGTCGTCCAACCCTTCGAAGGTTTCGACCAGCCTGGCCGGCATCGAGGCGCCGCATTTGGCAGCAAATTCCACGGCACGGGCGACGTTGGTGATCGGCAGGATGCCGGGAATCACCGGCACATGGATGCCCGCCGCGGCGCAGCGGTCGAGAAAACGGAAATAGACGTCGTTGTCGAAGAAGAACTGGGTGATGGCACGAGTCGCCCCAGCGTCCACCTTGCGCTTCAGATTGTCCAGGTCGAACTGCGCGCTTGGCGCTTCCGGGTGGGACTCCGGATAGGCGGCGACCGAGATCTCGAAATCAGCGATGCGCCTCATTCCCGTCACCAGATCGGCGGCGTAGGCGTAGCCGCCGGGAGACGGTTCGCAACGCCCGCCGCCGGGCATGTCCGACGGGTCACCGCGCAGCGCCACCAGATGGCGGATGCCGGCATTCCAGTAACTGTGGGCGATGGCGTCGATCTCGTCCCGCGTCGCGCCGATGCAGGTGACATGCGCTGCCGCCGGAAGGCCGGTCTCGTCCTGGATTCGGCAGACGGTGGCGTGGGTGCGTTCGCGGGTCGAACCGCCGGCCCCGTGGGTCACCGACACGAAGCTTGGAGCCAATGGGGCCAGCCGCCGGATCGACTGCCACAGGCCCTGCTCCATCGTCTCCGTCTTCGGCGGAAAGAACTCGAAGCTGATCGACGGCGGTGCGGACAGAGGGGCGGTCATCACTGCTCTCCCGGCGCGGCTTGAGCGGCGGCGTCCCGCCGGTAGGTGATGGTCACCCCGGCCGAATCGATCTGCGGGAGCACGTTGGGCTTCTCGATGGACACCTCGGCCTCGACGACGCGCTGGTCGGCAAGGCAGAGGTCGCCGATGCGGTCCGCCAGGCATTCCAGGAGCTGGGTGTGTGGCCCGTCGGCCAGCTTCTCCAGCGCCAGGACCAACCCTTCGTAGGACAGGACGGTCGCCACGTCGTCGAGGAAACGCGGTCGGCCGCGTTCGACGACCAGCCGCACATCGATGCGCAAGCGCTGACGGCGGCCACGTTCGTGGGCGTAGACCCCGATCTGGAAAGGGGCGACAAAACCCCGGACGGTGATCACATAGGTGCCGCAGCCGGCCAAGACGGTTTCTCCACAAGCGGAAGGGTGATCGAAGGCCGGCAGGCGGCCTCGGCGGCGGCGTTCGCTCCGGCCCGACGGATGTCCAACGCCGCTCTCGGCTCACGTCGCGGCGTGGTCCCATGAACGGGTAACCGAGCCTGCAGAAGACGATCGGCATGGTTCTCCCCTGTCCGGCCAAGCGCTCGGCCAGCGGATCGGTGTCGTGAGAAGGACGTCCGGGAAAGGAAACCCAAGCAGGCGCACGAGAGGGGACCGGCGACAGACGCTGGACACGGCCCACGCGACCACCGGGACACCCCGCCCGAGGACGAACGAACGGTCACGGCAGGTCTCCTGGCTCGCAGGTCGGCACCATTCCGTCCGGCCTTCCCGGTGCCCAACGAGGCACCAGTGGCGCTGAGGCGACGAAATGACTCTCCGCTTACAGTTGCGGGGGCAGCGCCGGACTGGCCATCGGATCTGGCGGCACCGGCTTCCCTCTTAGCTCCCGGCCCCGAGCGGAACCGGCAGAACCATGACGCCGCGATCCAACCGCAACGCCGCAATCCTGTCAAGAGAAACATAAAGACATCTTTATGTTTCTCTGCGCCGAGCGCCACCGTTGTTGCGACGATGGCGGCATCAAGCGCGTCCGGACATCCCGCGGCTGGCTTCGGTCGGAGGCCTCAAGGCTTCACGGTGTCCACCCTCGTCTTTCCCAGTCGTCGCGCCGGGGGCTTTCCGGATCATCCCTGCTGCGTGCCGTGCTGGATGTCTTGGAAGGCCGGGACTGGAACCGGCCGCCCCTGACCGTCGACGGCGACCAGGACGAACCATCCCTCGGCAGCCAGCCGGCGCTCCCCGGTCGCCAAAGTCTCGGCGACGAGGGAGACATGGACGGTCATCGACCGTTTCCCGACCGTGTCGACCCGTCCGACCAAGTCGGCCAGTTGGCCGACCATGACGGGGGTATGGAATGTGATCCGCTCTGAGGAGGCCATCACGACCGCATGGCGGGCGGCGCGGCTGGCGGTGATGAAGGCGGCCTTTCCCATGAGGCTGAGGGCCGTGCCTCCGAACAGCGTGCCGTAATGGTTGGCCTGCTCGGGGAAAATCATCTCAAGGCAGCGGGTTTCCCGTCCGTTTGGAAAGAGAAACTGGCTTTCTGCGGTGGGAGGGATGGTGTTCATGTGTGCATCCGCCTGCAACCACGCGTTCCAAGGTGTCGGACGCGCACGTTATATGGATGGGCGTTCTGGTCGATGGCTAAAACGGCTGAAATCAGGAACGATGATCCTGCAAATCTGCGAACAGTGCAAAGCGGTGGGCCTCCATGGCGAAACCGGGGTCATCACGACAACACAGGCAGAAAGCGAGGTCACATGGATCGCAGGACATTCCTTGGCGCAAGTGCTGGAGCTTTGGCGCTTGGTGCTGTCCGGGTGCCATTGTCACACGCGCAATCGCCCTTGCCGGAGTTGCGGCCCGCCGCAGACCCCTATGCTCGCCTCCAAGGTGGCATGCCGCACCATCTGACGCCGGATCAGGAAGCGCAACGTGTCTTCGACAGTCCAGTTCCGGCCGGCCCGCCGGGTCGTTGGGTCAGCCGCGCCGCGCTTCCGATCCCACGCAGCGAAATGGCCTGGGCCACCGTCAGTGCGGAACGGATGCATGTCGTGGGCGGCTATGGCGAAGGTGCCGTCAATCGGGCCTACCACCACATCTATACCCCGGTGGCCGACCTCTGGTATGAGGGCGCTGCCTTGCCGCGTGGCGCCAACCATGTCGCGGTCGCCGCAGAAGCTGGCCGCGTCTACGCGCTTGGCGGGTTCATCGAGCAAAACCGGCGGTCCGATACGAACGCCTACGCCTACGATGTGGCCACCAACGCCTGGACCCCCATTGCGCCCCTGCCACGCCCCCGCGGTGCGGCGGCTGTGGTACTCGATGGCGCCATTCATCTGATCGGTGGCGCATCGGAGCCGGCCAGCGAACGGGCGAGCGTCGGTTGGCACGAAGTCTATGACCCAAAGACCGATCGCTGGTCGGCCCGCAAACCGCTCCCGGGGGGGGCGCGATCATGTCGGGTGCGTTGTTCATGCCGGCGCGATCCACGTCGTTGGCGGCCGCTTCAACACGTTCGAGTACAACACCGATCTGCACCACGTTTACCTCCCGGATCGGGACACATGGGAGATGCGGGCGCCGTTGCCGACGGCCCGGTCGGGCCATGGGCTTGTCGTTTACCGTGACCGCCTCTTCGCCATGGGGGGAGAAGGCGGAATTCTCAACGGCGGGGTACCGCGGCAGGCAAAAGTGTTCGGGCAGATGGAAAGCTATGATCCGGGCAGCGACAGCTGGCAACACCATGCGCCGATGCCGACGCCGCGCCATGCGGTTGGAGCCGTGACGATCGGCGACTGGATCCATGTAGCGGGTGGTGGTGCAGTCCTCGGCGGCTCCGTCCAGTCCGCCGTGCACGAAGCCTTCACATTGGGGTGATGTTGCAGCACCGCCCTGTGCGGGCACCCGCCAATCGACGAACGAACGGAAGCGAAGCGCCAAGTTCTCCTTTCGCCACAATGCCGCTTTCGAACCCCTACCGATCAGCCTCCTCAAGCTTGTGGTCCGCCGCGCTGCTTCTGCATCATGGACTGTGGTTGGAGACTGGAGGGAAAAGGGCAATGGCTGTTCAGTTCGCGAGGGTAGCACCGATTTTGCCAGTCCGGGATGTCCGTGCGGCGCTCGCCCACTACCGGCGTCTTGGTTTCGAGGCGACCGCTTACGAGGAAGCGGCCGCCGATCCCATTTACGGGTTTCTTGCCTGGGGCAGCGTGAGCCTCCACCTGGCGCGGGTTCCCGACCTGGACCCAGCACGCTCGGTTGCGGCCTGCTATCTCTACGTCGACGACGTTGACGCGTTGCATGCGGCATGGCAGGCCGCCGAAGTCGATGGCCGCCTGACCGCGATCGCCGCCACGCCCTATGGCCTGCGCGAGTTTGCCCACATCGATCCGGACGGCAACCTGTTGCGGGTCGGCGCACCCATCACGCCGAACACTCCATAAGGCTCCAGCCCGAGCGGGGAATCGGCGTTACGGGTGCCTCAACACCGTTGGGATGGTGACGGTCTCCGCATTATCCAGCGCCTGACGCATCGCTCGCTCGTCGGTGAAACGGCCGCGCAGGAGCCGTCCCTCGCAGACCACCTCGACATGGTCGGCAGCGAAGGGCCAGGGATCGACGACCAGTTCCGCCGGGTCGCCAGACAGTGAGTGGAGGCGGATTTCCGTCCGGGCCTCGCCAATGGTCGGGACATTGGGAATGCACGCTTCGCTGGTGAGACCCCATCCGATCTGCAAAGACATGCGGTCCACCGCAGCGACGAGCAATCGGTTGCGCTCGATCGCCTGCGGGGAGAGGATCGTCGCATAACGGGGGTTGTCCGTCATCGCCTCGACGCAGGCGCTTTGGAAGCGGTGCTGGTCGTCCAGGAAGCGGCGAACCAGCGCAGCATCCTCCGGCGGCGCTTTGGCGAAGTTGAAAAGGCTGCCGTAGATGGTGTCGGCGTGCAGCGAGACGAGAAGGGCCGGATAACGCCCGAACGCGAGCGCGCGGCGCACACCCTCCGTCCAAAGGCTCGTATGGATGGCGGCGCCGAGTTCCTGGAAGCTGTGTGGGCGGGCGGTCTGGGGGTTCAGCGTCGGGGCGGCTTCCCAGGACAGCCAGCCGATGTCATGCAGCTCCGCCCCAAGGCAGACCTCCTCGTAGGGTATGACCGGAGCGAAGATCCCGTTGCCCCAGGCACGGAGCAACTGGCCTGACAGCCAGGCATGGCTCGGCTGCGGGATGGCGATCACATCTTTGCCGACATCACGAAACAGCATGATCAATTCCTCCAGCTCATGGTCGAGCCCGAGGCCGGCGACCTTGCCGTGTAAACGGATGCTGCCGGGGATCGTCTCGGTGGATGCTGGCGTGCCGGTCGACCGAATGGATGAAACGCTCGTCCCGCTTACCCGATGACGCCAAATCGGTCGTGGACCCGTCCGCGGATTCTTTGGCTTGGTTCAAAAAGCCCATGCGGCCGGGACGGCATGAGGCGCACCTCCAACCCCTTGCGAAAAAGCCCCGCTTTGGGTCAGGCCGGGTTCATCGGCTCGGAAGGCTGGACGTCAGCGTTCCCGGGTTCCGCCGGCGCGGCGGGGACGGGCTCCTTGTCCTCCTCCGGAGGGCGGCCAAGGCAGGACCCATCAGGGCGGGCGAACGATGACAAGGTCAAGGCCAGCAGCCAGCGGCTGGAACAACAGGCCAGACACATAGATGTATCCTTCTCGGCCAGTCACCACGAATTTCCCTCTTGCGCCAGAGGGGCCGTCCACACATGACTCCCTCTTGGCTTGGGGCGGGCCGCCAAGGCAACGTCCTCTGCTTGAGCGAGGCAGCGCGCTTCCGGCTTCGACGAGCGGAGTGCTGTCGACCGGTTTGAGAGATGCCGGGGGCTGAGCCGCCGCCCCCACTCCAGAGGGGGCGGGCTGTGCGGTCTAAGGAGCCTTCTGCCCCACCTGGAGCCGTCGTCCTGATCCGCCACGCGGCGGCCATAAGCTCCCGTACGGACGAAACCTTAAGGGGTCAACAGAGACAGGCAATGGAAGGGCCGGGCGACGGGCGGTCAGCCGCGCTTCTGCCCGGAGGTGTCCTGCGGCGCAGCGGGCGTGTCTTCCGGCTGATCGACCAGCATGACGCCGAGGCCGCGGGCCGACGACAGAAAGATGACGCCATGCTCCTCCAACGCCTTACGCACGGCGTCGCGCGTCGTGTCGCGCACGTCAAGGCGGTCCGATTCAAGCCGCTTCAGGGCGGTCAAGGCGACCAGAGCCGTGTCCGCCAGCATTTCCTGCGTCCAGCCGAGGAGCGCCCGCGCCGCCCGTATTTGCCTGGGGGTGATCATCGATGATCACATTCCCGAAGCGCGTGTCCGGCGCCACAAAGACGACTATTATAGTCGCATTATAATGCCGATGGGGATACACTCCCGAGCCGCAATGGTCCACCGCCTTTTCCCGACCACAGAGCGGTGATGGACGGACCACATGCCCGCCCCGCCACCGGCATCGCCCAGCCTCACGTGGCGGCAAACGCCTGGGAAGGAGCCGACAACGGTATGGAAGACACGGTCGGCCTGGATCGAAGAGAAGCGGTGATCGTCGGCGCGCGGCCGGTACGAACCGGCACATCCCGAGGGGCAATGAGGACATCAGCCATGACCAAGGACACGCCCATCCACGTCCTCATCGCAGAGGACGACGTGCTGGTCGCCTGGGCGCTGCGCGCCATCGTGGAGGAAGCTGGCTACCACGTCACGCTCGCCCACGACGGCGTGCAGGCGCTCGCACTCCAGGCCCAGGGCCCCGTCGACGTGCTGATGACCGATTTCCAGATGCCCCGCCTCGACGGACGGGAACTGATCCGGCGGTTACGGGCAACGCGCCCCGCGCTGCCGGTGGTCATGATGACCGGCGCCCCGGACGACACTGCCCTCGACGAACTGCGCGACGCAACGGAAGCCAGCATTGTCATCCTGGCCAAACCGGTGAGTCCCCCGCCGGTTATCGCGGCCATCCAGACCGTGCTTGGCTTTTCGTGACAGCGCTCAAGCGCGTGGGTGGAAGCGGCCCTTGTGCCCAGCAACGTCACGAAAGGGTCAAAAAGCCATTTAAGGAATATGGATTTTGACCGGCCAGCAACGATTGCATACAATAGTATGCAACATCAACGCCGAGTGCTCTGTGCCATGACCGATGTTCTCGAGCAGGCCACCAGGATTGTGGCCGCCTACGTCCGAAACCACCGTGTCGGTGTCGAGCAGGTGCCGCCGCTGATCGCGGCCGTGCGCCGGGCCCTGACGACCCTTGGCACGCCCGCGGAACCGCCTAACCTCGTACGGGAACCGGCGGTGCCGATCCGCCGCTCGGTGACTCCCGACTACATCGTCTGTCTCGAAGACGGCCGGAGGCTGAAGATGCTAAAGCGCCATCTACGAACCGTCTATGGCCTGTCGCCGGAGGAGTACCGGGCGCGCTGGAAACTGCCGGACAACTACCCGATGACCGCTCCAAACCACTCAGCGTCCTGCTCCGCGCTTGCCAAGGCGCGGGGACTCGGTCGAACCGGACGGAGATTACGGAACGCACCATAAAGGGCGACGCCCGCTTGTCGGATCTCCGTCTCAGGTTCCGGCTTGGACTGCACAGCCCAATCGGGCATCTCCTGCCCCAGAAGCGTTGGCGGCGATCGCTCGACGTCGTCATGGTGTTGAACAATCAAAACGCTGACTTCTGCTCCCGACGCCGGTCCAGAGCGACATCGAACTGGCGCAGCAGGCGGCTCAACGTTTCGAAATCGACGTGACGGGACGGCAGGTTCTTCATGCACCGGTTGTCCAGATGCACCACGCTGATCAGCGCCGACACGCAATAGCCCAGAAGCCAGTAATGCGCATGGATTGTGCGCAAAAACTCGCGGAACAGTGACGGGGACCCGTTCATCAGCGCTTTGAAGCTCTTCTCGTACTCGCCCAGAATGTGGCGGATATCCAGCAGAGTGGCGTTGAGCATATGCCCCACCCGGTCAATGTGCATCAGCAAATGCTCATCGTAGGGACGGTGCATTTTCAAGTCAGCCGGCACGCATTCCCGGGATCTCAACCACGTGATAATGGTGCGGACCCGCGGAGCGATGCGGCGGAGCTGATATTCATAGAAAGTGATCCCCTTCCAGGCGCTGAAGATTGCGTCGGCTTCGGAGTGATCGATGCCGAAGGCCGATACGAAATGCCCGGCCTCTTCCATGTCGGGATTCCAGATGGCGTCGAGAAACCGACCTACGATTGCCTCGCTGCCGATACCATCGTTGACGGCCTTGCGCACGATTGGCTCCACTCGCCGGCTGATCAGCCGACGCAACTGGGCCTCCTCTTCTGCGGCAATCTGCCAATAACGTTGATCGAGCCGAATTTTCTTCGCTTCGAAGTAAGTCTTCAGCAGAAAGGCATCCAGAGATGGAATGTTGTCGATCAGGGATAGGAGGCTAAGGTCATTATGGACACTTTCCTGTTCCACCGCTTCGGGACCGAAGTGCTCCTCCAATAGAACAGTGCTGTTGCGGGATCTCAGATAGATGGCGACCCCACCGGTCTCCCATTGACGGTCGTCATGGGGGATGTAGATGCCGGTTTCGACCGGACGCTTGCTGAGCGCGTTCCCAGCGTCGCAATTCAGGAAATCGTGCCCGTCGCCCTGGCTTTCGTCGAAATTCGGATACTTGAACAGGATGACCTGATTCAGGGCATGCGCCCGGAAGAGATGAGCCTCCTCTGGCAGACTTTGGGTAATGGACAGCAGATTCAGCGATACGCTGGAGCCTCCGTACAAGATTTGCTCCAGAATCGGTGAGATTGCTTCAAAATGACGTCGCATCTGCACAAGGCTCCTTTTCCGCACTTGCCAGAAAGCGTAGGCTTTCGCTTAAGATGGACACATTGCCCATCCATTCGTTTCGATCAAAACGGATGGCGTTCTCCTTTCTTAAAAATATTGGTGGCATACATTTTTCACACAAACAGAGATTATCGTGGGCGCTGAAGATTTCATCGGAAATTTATTTTTTCCTGCGGAAATTCCTTCGACCTTGCTCTTTTCTCCAGATTTCAAAATCATTGGCGATCATTATATTTCCGCAACCGTTAATATAAATTTTACTGCCACCCGAAAGAGTGGCGGTCATTTTGACGCACTGGCGGTGCGCATGAAAAATGTTCTTTGCGTTCTGCGTGTTATCCTGATTGTGCACATTCGGTCTGTGCCTTCGGGCGATAACGGTGACGGCAATCCCCCGACCAATGCAGCAACAAGGTGTCCTCTGTTCGCCGTCGAATGATCCCGGCTCTCCTACCCGAACATGGCTTCTGCGGTTTCGGGCCTTAGCCGATGCACTCCTTGTAATCGCTACCCCAAAACGTGGAAGAGGCACGAGCCACGCTAGGCTTCCTTTGCGGTCAGCGCGGTCAGGTTGTAAAGGCCGGACGAAGTTTGGCTCTTCCGCAAACCCGACACTGCTGGCGAAATGCCTTGGGGATTTGCGATGGTGCAGCGCTGGTCGGGTTGAAGAGGGTTTGACCTCTCCGAAAGGACGCCAGCCATGTCCCTTCGCCCTAGCTTGGCCACTGCCGTGCCCGAGGAAACGGCCAAGGTTGCCCGGGCGGCGTTTCCCCGCGGCTGCCGGCTGATGGATGTGCGCGACAGCCTTGGGCCTGTCTTCGACGACGCCCGTTTTGCCCGGCTGTTCTCCACGCGCAGCCGCTCGGCCGAAGCCCCGTGGCGGCTGGCGCTGATCACCCTGCTTCAGTTCGCCGAGAACCTGTCGGATCGCGACGCCGCCGATGCGGTGCGAGCCCGCCTGGATTGGAAGTACCTGCTGGCCCTGCCGCTTGATGACCCGGGCTTCGACAGCACTGTCCTCTGTGAGTTTCGGGCCAGGCTCGTGGACGGGCATGCCGAGCACGAGTTGCTGGACACGGTGCTCACTGTGGCCATCGCCCGCCGCCTGGTTCGCCCGCTGGGCCGTCAACGCACCGACTCCACCCACGTTCTGGCCGCCGTCAAGATGCGCAGCCGTATCGACGCCGCTACCGAAGCGTTCCGGCAGGCATTGAACGTGCTCGCCGTCGCCGCGCCGGCTTGGCTGCTCGGCCACACGCGGTCGCACTGGGCCGATCGCTACAGCGGGCATGGCGATTGGGGGCACGCCGCCAAAGCGCGGGCCGGCCGCGACGGGCATGTTCGGGAACTGGGCGAGGATGGCCACCACCTGTTGGCGGCGATTTGGGCGGACGAGGCTCCGGACTGGCTGCGCCGGCTGCCCGCGGTCGAAATCCTACGCCGCATCTGGGTCCAGCAATTCTACCTGTGCGACGACGGCGTCCGCTGGCGCGGTCCCGCTGAAGGCTATGCGCCGTCATCACGCTTCATCAGCTCGCCGTACGATCCGGATGCCCGCTACGGGCGCAAGCGAACCACGACCTGGGTCGGCTACAAGGCGCACCTGACCGAAGCTTGCGACGAAGGACGGCCGCGGATCATCACCCACGTGCAGACTGAAACCGCGCCCACCGCCGATGGCGAGGTGACGACCCCGGCCCACCGGGCTCTGGCCGCCAAAGGGCTGCTGCCCGCCCAGCACTTGGTGGACACTGGTTACCTCGACGCCGCTCTTCTGATCGAGGCCACACGGGACTTCGGCGTTGATCTGGTCGGGCCGACCCGCCCCGACCTGCAATGGCAGGCGCGCCGGGGAACGGGCTTTGCCGCAGCCGCCTTCCAGGTCGATTGGGACGCCCAGCATGTGACGTGTCCCAGAGGGGCCAAAAGCTCGGGTTGGACAGCGAGCACCGAGTTCGGCTGGGAAACGGTGAAAGTGAAGTTCTCCCAGGCTGACTGCAAACCGTGTCCGAACCGCACGGACTGTGCCGGTCCGACGGCGTCCCGCCGGGTGATGACGCTGCGCGACCGATGGGAGTTCGAAGCGCTTCAGGCCGCCCGCAAGCGCGAACGGACGCCGGAGTTCCGGGCCGTGCACGCGCTGCGGGCCGGGGTGGAAGCGACCCTGTCCCAGGGGGTGCGCAGCTTCGGCCTGCGCCGGGCTCGGTACGTCGGCCTCGCGAAGACCCGTCTCCAGCACGTCGCCATCGCCGCCGCCATGAACCTGGTCAGGATCGGCGACTGGCTGGCCGGCGTCCCGATCGCGCCAACCCGGCGCTCGCACTTCGGCCAACTCGTCGGGCTCGCAGGCGCCACCTGATTTCGCCAGCAGTGTCGAATTCGCGGAAGAGCCAGTATTCACCCGGCACTGACACAGGTCGGCGAGAACGCCGCGGATGAAGTCCCAGGGATAGCCGTCGGTGTCCACCGATTCGGAGGAGGCTCACAATGATGCACACTCGCGACGGTATGCCGGAACTGGATTAGGGCTGCATATCGCAAAGTCTCTGGCCGAACAGCATGGGGGTTCCTTGGATGTCGACAGCCAGCCGGACGTCGGCACAACCGTAACGATCCGGCTGCCGCGAACTCGGTTGACCACAATTCGCGAGTTGCTCGCCGGGTAGGCTCATACGGACGCCGGCGTGTTGCAGGGAGGCGAGACGTGCAAGGGCTTGCCCCAGCCCCCGCCTTGCTCAGACGACGCGGACGGAGTTCGGGCGCCCAAGATCGAGCATGCGGCTGAAAACCGCGATACTGAGGCCTGCGCCTGGTCGCCGCTGCTCCGCCGCCACGCCGTCCGGGATCACCCGCCTTCGGTATCATCCTAGGGAATGCTCCCTGGGTCACAGGACTGCGCTTCCCTGTTGAGGGTGCAAAGAAAGGGCTCCCCCATGCGCACGATCAAAATCAGCAGCTCCGGCTTGCGCATCGCCCAGGTCGCACCCCTTTACGAAGCGGTGCCCCCGCGGCTGTACGGCGGAACGGAGCGGGTGGTTTCCTATCTGACCGAAGAACTGGTCCGGCAGGGGCACGACTTGACGCTGTTCGCGTCGGCGGACTCGCGCACTACGGCGCGCCTGTCCCCCTGCTGCCGACAGGCCACGCGGCTCGACTCCGCCGTCCGGGACCCGATCATCCATCACCTCCTGATGCTGGAGCATGTTCGCCAGCAACGCGACGCGTTCGACCTGATTCACTTCCACACCGACTACCTGCACATGCCCATGTTCCGGGATCGCGCCGGCCGCACGGTGACGACGCTGCACGGCCGGCTCGACTTGCCGGACCTGCAGCCGTTCTACAGGGAGTTCGACGGCATGCCGCTGGTGTCCATCTCCGATCACCAGCGCGCACCAATGCCACCGGTGCGCTGGCTCCGCACGGTGCACCACGGCATTCCCGCCGATCTGCTCCGCCCCCGGTTCGCACCGGGCGGCTATCTGGCCTTCCTTGGCCGCATCGCCGCCGAAAAGCAACCGGACCACGCCATCGAAATCGCCAAGCGCGCCGGCCTGCCTCTGAAAATCGCCGCAAAGGTGGACAAGGCCGACAGTCAGTATTTCCGGGACACCGTCGAGCCGCTGCTGGATCATCCGCTCGTCGACTTCATCGGCGAGATCGGCGAAGACCGGAAGAGCGCCTTCCTTGGCAACGCGGCGGCGTTGCTGTTTCCGATCAACTGGCCCGAACCGTTCGGGCTGGTGATGATCGAAGCGATAGCGACCGGGACTCCGGTGATCGCGTACCCCTGCGGATCGGTGCCGGAGGTGATCGAGGATGGCGTCACGGGCTTCATTGCCGACGGCATCGACGCCGCGGTCGGCGCCGTGCGACGCCTGGGCGAAATCGACCGGCGCGGCGTCCGCCGCCGCTTCGAGACGCGCTTCACCGCCGCCCGCATGGCCGCGGATTATATTACCCTCTACCGCCGCCTGCTCGACGGTCATGAACCTTTGGTCGAGGTCGATGCCGCGTGACGGGGGCCTACCATCATGGGCGTGGCCGCGGTCCCGAAGGGATCGCGCCCGAAGCTCCGCCCTGACCTCCATCGGCCCACCCTATACGCGGCCTTGAGACGGGAGCACCGCCATGGACGATCGGATTTCGAACGACGAAGCCGACCCTGTGCCCGAGTTCTACATTCCGGCCACGACCTCGCTGGCGGAACTGGAACCGCGCACCCTCAAGCACGGCGACAGCTTTGCGGTGTTCGATCACTACGGAGACGTCCTGCGCTCCGACCGCAGCCCGCAGGGCCTCTTTCACCGCGACACGCGCTACCTCTCGCGGTTGGAAGTGCTCATCGACGGCAAGCGCCCGCTTCTGCTGAGTTCCACGGTCGATGACGAGAATGTGCTCATGTCCGTCGACCTTACCAACCCCGACCGCTTCGACGGGCGTCAAATCGACCTATCCCGCGACAGCATCCACCTGCTGCGCAGCAAGTTTCTGTGGATGGGCCACAGCTACGAGCGCTTCGCCTTCCGGAACTTCGACACCAAAGCGCACGAGATGACCGTGGAGATCCGCTTTGCCGCCGACTTCGCCGACCTGTTCGAGGCGCGCGGGCAGCGGCGCGTGAAGCGCGGCAGAAGCCACCAGCCCGTCGTCGGTGCGGGGCGCGTGGTACTGGCCTATGATGGACTGGACAACGTAACGCGGGTCACCACCGTGCGGTTCGACCCGAAACCGGAATTTCTGACCGGCACCGCCGCACGCTTCCGCATCGCGTTGGCGCCGGGGCAGCGCAACGTGGTGCTGATGGCGGTCACCTGTGCGGCGCAGCCGGCGCACGCCTTCAGCGGCGAACGCTATTTCTTCCGCCTGCGCCAGGCGCGCCGGGCGGTGCGAGCGGCAAAGCGGCGGACCGCCTCGGTCACGACGGCCAACGCCTTGCTCAACGAGGCGCTGGAACGCGCCCAGGCCGACCTCGCCATGCTGATGACCGACACCGACGAGGGTCCCTACCCTTACGCCGGCATCCCATGGTTCAGCACCATGTTCGGGCGCGACGCCATCATCACCGCCCACATGATGCTGTGGGCCGATCCGACGGTTGCCCGTGGCGTGCTCATGGCGCTCGCCGCGCGGCAGGCGACCGCCGAGGATCCCCTTCGCGATGCCGAGCCCGGCAAGATTCTGCACGAAACCCGCGGCGGCGAGATGGCCAACCTGCGCGAGGTGCCCTTCGGCCTGTATTACGGCGGCGTCGATTCCACGCCGCTGTTCGTGATGCTGGCCGGCGCCTATTTCGAGCGCACCTTGGATTTGCCGACGATCCGCGCGCTGTGGCCGCACATCGAGGCGGCGGTGACCTGGATCGACGCCTACGGCGACCGCGACGGCGACGGCTTCGTCGAATACGGCCGCAGGACGGAAGAAGGGCTCGCCAACCAGGGATGGAAGGACAGCCACGATTCGATCTTCCACGCCGACGGCACGCTGGCGCAAGCCCCGATCGCGCTGTGCGAGGTGCAGGGCTACGTCTACGCCGCCAAGCGGGCGGCCGCGCGGTTGGCGCGGGCGATGGACATGGGCCCGAGGGCGGATGCCCTCGACGATCAGGCGGCCGAACTGGCCTTCGCCTTCAACCAAGCCTTCTGGTGCGACGACATCGGCACCTACGCGCTCGCGCTGGACGGGCAAAAGCGCCCATGCCGGGTCCGCAGTTCCAACGCCGGGCACACGCTGTTCAGCGGCATCGCCGACCCGCACAAAGCAGCGCAGGTTGTGGCCACCCTGATGAGCGGTGATTCCTTTTCCGGCTGGGGGATCCGCACCATTCCCCAGGGCGAGAGCCGCTACAACCCCATGTCCTACCACAACGGCTCCATCTGGCCGCACGACAACGGGCTGATCGCTCTGGGATTGGCGCGCTATGGGTTTAAGGAACCGGTCCTGCGCCTGTTCGGCGGCCTGTTCGACGCGAGCCTGTACATGGAACTGCGCCGGCTTCCGGAACTGTTCTGCGGCTTTTCGCGGCGGCCGGGCAAGGGCCCGACCCTCTATCCCGTCGCCTGTGCGCCGCAGGCCTGGGCCAGCGCCACGCTGTTCGCCCTGCTGCAGGCGTCGCTTGGCATCGCGTTCGATCCTGCAGGCGGGGAAATCCGCTTCGACAACCCGCGTCTGCCGTTGTTCCTTGATGCCGTGCAGTTGAGTGGCGTGTCGCTCGGCCCGGCCTGCGCGGACGTGTCGTTCTGCCGGCACGGCGCGCAGGTTGCGGTTTCCGTAATCAAGCGGACCGGAAACCTCCGGATCATCACCGTCATCTGAAGGGCCGGGGGAACGGTCGACGATCAGCTCTTGACGCTGGTGTTCGGGTTCCGCTTGTCCTCGGGCGTGATCGGCCCCTTGCGGCCCTTCGACCCGCCGTTCCATTCCTGCGCCTGGCGGATGTGATCACCGCCGTCCCGGTCGTTCGGTCGGCTCTTGCTGCCGCTGACGGCCTTGCGACGGAGATGGTCGTCGTCTTCGGTCATGGCTGTCTCCTCTCAAAGTCTGTTCAAGATCCGTCTGCGTCTCACACCTCGACCCGGTCGAGCAGGTCGTCAATGGTGACGCCCGGCAGTGTCGTGGCGAGGGCGATCTCTTCGACGCGGCGAAAGCGGCCGTGCGTCTTGCGGTAGTCGATGATGGCGGCGGCCTGCTCTTCGCCGATGCCCGGGATCGACAGCAACTGCTCCTTGCTCGCGCGGTTGAGGTCGACTTTCAACATCCTGTTCATGGCTCCCTCGCAACACATCAACGCGCCACCTCCGTCGGCGGTGTCGGCGAGGCCCGGCCGGCATCCTCGTCGAGGACCGTCCAACGGTCGATTTCCACCAGCGTCACCGCGGCTTCCACAATGGCGTTGCGCTCCGCGCGCGGAAAGGTCCACAGGGCGCGCAGTTCCGTGGGAAGCTGCTGGATGACATCGTCGATTTCGCCCGGCGAGACATGGCGGGCGAGCAGCGCGAAGACGCACCGTGTCGCCAGATTGGGATCGATCTCCTCGTGGCCGGGAGCCCGGTCGCGCACGCCGTCCAGGAATTCCTGGACGGTCCGCACCCGCGTGGGGTTGGCCGCGGGTTTCCAGCTGTTGAAATAGAGGCCGCAGACGAGCATCGGCAGCTGTGCCGCGAGCTGTGCCGCCTCATCGACCGTCAGCCGGTCGCGCAGTTCGTGGAGAACGGCCCGCAGGGACGCATAGGCGGTGTCCTTGCTCGCGGCCTGCATGTCCTCGCGGAGTTCGTTGAGCCAGATGTCGGCTTCCTGCACCGTCCGGTTGATGGCGGCTGGTCTGTCCATTTTTGTCCTCCGTATCGGTTGTCGCGTTCTTTGCGCCTTTGGCGGGCCAAAGCGGATCGCAATCCGCTTCAGTGCGCGTAGGTGCCGACCAGTTCGGCTTCGCCCAGCAGGTGTTTGCCGGCCTCCTTGCGCACCTCGTCGACCGTCGCGTTGGGCCCGAGGCCGAGCGCGTCCACGTCCAACGCCATAAGGCGGAAGCGGTAATGGTGCGCGGCGTGCCCGCGGGGGGGATTGGGGCCGTCGTAATGCGCGTGGCCATAATCGTTGATCCCGTGCCCCAGGCTTTCGGTCTTGGCGCCCGCGGTGACGCCCTCGGGCAGGCGGTCGCGCTCGCCGGCTACGTTGTAGACGGCCCAATGATGGAAAACGCCGCGTGGCGCATCGGGGTCGTCGACGATCAGGGCATAGCTGCGGGTGCCGGCGGGGGCATCCCTCCATTCCAGCGGTGGCGAGATGTTGTCGCCATCCCGCCGTGTGCCTTGACGGGATCGTCTGCCCGTTCGGGAAGGCCGGGCTGTATAGAGCGAACGGCATGCTATCGGTCCCTCGTGTTTTCGCCGCGCGATGCGTCTCGTTCCTGCGGCTGATCTGGAACCTCACTGCGGACAGCCTGCCGTTGCTGGAGTCCGGAGGGGGCCTTCACCTCGGCGGAGGCACCCGGTGCCTCACGCAGCCATTCTCGCTTCACGCAAACGCCCATCGGATGCTCCCGAACGTGCCTGTCGACGGAGATCCTCCGGCCCACCGTGGGGTGGTGAGCCGGAGGTCCGCGGTCGAGCTTTCCGCGGGTGGAAGGGCCTTCAGCGGCGGTGTGCAGAGCATGCTTCGGAGGCGGTCGTCACCCTCGAGAGCGCGGCAGTGGGTTCGAGGAACGCCGGGATTGACGCCGCTGGACGAGGTCGCTGCACACCCGCTCTCCCGTATTCACGCCACGAAGATCGTGCCGCATCGCCGGTCGGCCATCCGGCGTGTGCCTAAGGGAGATCCCTTACCGACGGCCTCAGTGATGCTGCACGACAGGCGCTTCCACGAGAGCGGCCAATCCACACAGTTCGGACAGCGGGCAGCCGTCGTGCGGCTCAGCGCTTTACTGGGCCATCCATGCTCGATTCCTTGCACATGCCGGTGCCGGTGAACGCAGGACGCGATGATGCGGATTGGCGGATGCGGGCGCACACGGCTCAACGTCGATCCGTCCGGCGGCCAGCGTATCGATGAGCAGGGACGCGCAGACCCGAAAGATCCGCTTCTTGATCGGCAGCTCGGCATGCAATGCCGCAACCGCATCCGGCACCTCCACCAGGCGCGACTCAAAACTATTTATTCTGCCCTCATTCTTTCAGGACACTTCAGACTTCTTGGATCCTCTTGCTATTGGGGTAGGAACTATTTCGGCAGTGGAAAGTTAATGAAGCGACCATCTCCCGCCTCGTGGTCGTCCACCGTACACGAGGGAACTCGCCATGATCTCAGCGTCATCGTCACAGGAGCCTCTAGGGTTTCTCCGCGGCGGGGGAGAGCTTGGCGCGCTGATGCGCGCAAAGGACTGGTCGACCCATCCGCTTGGATCACCCGAGACCTGGACCCAGAGCATCAAGACCGCCGTCAGCCTTTGCCTAAACTCCCGCTTCCCGATCCTGCTCTGGCTTGGCCCCGAGCTCCGCATCGTCTACAACAACGCCTACATCCCGTTCCTCGGCGAGACGAAGCATCCGGCCATGCTCGGCGCCCCTGGGCGCGAGGCTTGGAGCGAGATCTGGCCGGCCATCGGCCCGATGCACGACGAGGTCCGGGCCGGGCGAGCAACCTGGGTCGAAGACCTCCAGTTCTTCTTCGCCCGGCGGCTGCCGCTCGAAGAAGTCTATGTCACCTTCAGCTACAGCCCGATCCTGGCGGAGGATGCCCGTACGCTCGAAGGGGTCTTCTGTGTCTGCACGGAGACCACCGAGAGGGTGCTCGGCGAGCGGCGGCTCTCGACCCTGCGCGACCTCGGCCTGCGGGTGTCCGAGCAACGCACGGTCGACGCCGCCTGTCGGAAGGCCGTCGAGGTTCTGGACGCCAACCCCTTGGACATCCCGTTCGCGGCCATCTATCTCCTGGATGAGGATGGCGCAACCGCTCGCCGGACCGCGGGGGCGCGGCTGTCCGATGATCCATCGACGTTCCCTACGGTTTTTCCGCTCTCCGAACATGCCGCGCACCAGCCCTGGCCGTTGGCCGCGGTCGCACGGACGCAAAAGGCCGTGGAGGTGCGCAACCTCCCGAGCCGCGGCGGCATATTCACCGCCCCCCTATGGCCCGACCTCGTCCAAACCGCCCTCATCCTTCCCTTGGAGATGCAGAGCCAATCGGCCTTGGCGGGGTTCTTCATTGTCGGGATCAGCCCACGGCGCGTTCTGGACGCGGATTACCGCAGCTTTCTCGACTTGGTGGCGGGGCACATCGCGGGAGGTGTTGCGGATGCACGGGCTTTCGAAAGCGAACGCCGGCGCGCGGAGGCGCTTGCGGACATCGATCGGGCCAAAACGATATTCTTTTCCAACGTCAGCCACGAGTTCCGCACGCCGCTCACCCTGATGATAAGCCCCCTCGAGGAGTTGCTGGGCAAGCCCGAGGGCGAGTTGCCGGAGGACGGCCGGGTTCTGGTGACGATGGCCCATCGCAACAGCCTGCGCCTGCTCAAGCTCGTGAACATGCTGCTCGACTTCTCCCGCATCGAAGCGGGCCGGGCGCAGGCGGCCTACGAACCGACGGACCTTTCGCGCTTCACCGCGGAACTGGCGTCGAACTTCGGCTCGCTCTGCGAACGCGCCGGCTTGCGGTTCGACATCGCCTGCCCGCCGCTTCCGCAACCGGTCTATGTGGACCGGGACATGTGGGAGAAGATCGTCCTCAACCTGCTCTCCAACGCCATCAAGTATACCTTCGAAGGCGGGATCACCGTGTGCATGGCCGCGACGGCCGACGGCGTCGCGCTGCGGGTCAGCGACACCGGAATCGGCATTCCGACCGCGGACCTGCCACAGATCTTCAAGCGCTTCCACCGCATCGAGGGCCAGAAAGGCCGCTCGTTCGAGGGCAGCGGCATCGGCCTGGCGCTCGTGCAGGAACTGGTCCATCTGCATTGCGGCACAATTACGGCCGAGAGCAAGGTCGGCCGGGGCACGACGTTCACGGTTGCCCTGCCGTTCGGGACAGGCCCCCTGCCGGCGGAGCGGGTCGGGGCTCCACACTCCCAGTCCCCCACCTCCGCGCGAGCGGCCGCCTACGTCGAGGAGGCGCTGCGATGGCTGCCCAGCGACGACCGCGCAGACAAGATGCCGCGCCTTCCGGGTGAGGTGGCGGGTGCAGCGCGCTCCAAGAAACGCGCAAGGATTCTGCTGGCTGACGACAACGCCGACATGCGGGACTACCTGATCCGCTTGCTGTCGGCGCACTGGGAGGTCGCGGCGGTCCCGGATGGCCAGGAGGCGCTGGAGGCGGCGCGGCAGCGCACGCCCGACCTCGTGCTGTCGGACGTGATGATGCCCTGCCTGAGCGGAGTCGACCTAGTGACCGCTCTGCGGCGGGAACCGAAGCTCGCGGACGTGCCGATCATTCTTCTGTCCGCACGCGCCGGCGAGGCGGCACAGGTGGAGGGGCTCGCCGCCGGAGCCGACGACTATGTCATCAAGCCGTTTGCCGCCCGCGAACTGCTGGCTCGGGTGAATTCCGCCCTTGCCCTGTCACGGCAGCGCCACGACGCGGCCGACCGCGTGCGCCGAAGCGAAGCGCAGCTGAGGGCGGCCGTCGATCTCGTCGGCATGACGCTTTATTCCTGGGACCCGATGACGGACGCCTTGGATTGGGATGAGCGCCTCAAGGCCATGTGGGGCCTGCCTCCCGAGGCCCACGTGGACGTGGACATCTTTCTGGGGGCGATTCACCCGGACGACCGACCGCGCGTCGAAGCCGCCATCGCGCACTGCCGCGATCCCCGGGGCGACGGCGTCTATGCCATCGCCTATCGCGTCATCGGAATCGAGGACGGGGTTGAGCGGTGGATCTCCACGCACGGCCAAACCGTCTTCGACGCGGGGCGACCCATCGGATTCATCGGGGCCGCGCTCGACATCACCGCGCACAAGCGGGCGGAAGATGACCTGCGTGAGAGCGAAGAGCGCTTCCAGCAATTCGCCGCGCACTCCGCCGGCGTGCTCTGGATCGTCGATGTCGGGACCATGCGCATGGAATACCTCAGTCCCGCCTACGAGCAAGTTTGGGGAGAGCCGCCGGACGCGATGCTGCAGGACTGGCGTCCCCACTGGCTCGGGACCGTGCACCCGGAGGATCGGGAGCTTGCAAGCGGCGCGATGGACCGTGTCCTGCGGGGCGAGACTGTCGACCAGGAGTACCGCATCGTCCGGGGCAACGGCTCGGTGCGCTGGATTCGCGACACCTTCTTCGCCATCCGCGGCACGGGCGGCCGGATACGGCGCGTTGCCGGTATCGCCCAGGACATCACGAACCACAGCGGCTCGCTGATCTACGTGATCAATGCCGAGGAAGCGTCTCAGCGAGAGCTGCTCCTCCTGCTGCGAGGCGTTGGGTATGACGTGAAGGCTTTCACGTCCGCGCGTGCCTTCCTCGAGATCGCGCCGGCGCTGATACCGGGCTGCGTGCTGCTCGACATCAGGGCGCCGGAGACGGGCGGCCTAGCGATCCCGAGGGAACTCCGGGCACGGCGGATACACCTCCCCGTGATCGTCATGGGCAGCTGCGATGGAGACATCAGGTTGGCGGTGCGGGCCATGAAGGCGGGCGCGGTGGATTTCCTGGAGGTGCCTTACGAGCGTGAAGCGCTGCTGGCCGCGGTGGCGTCTGCCTTGGCCGACATCCGGGACACGGCGGAACGCAGCAGCGTTGCGGAAATCGCGCGGGCGCGCATTGCGGACATGTCCACCCGTGAGCGGGCGGTGCTGGAGGGGCTGCTCGCCGGCGGTACGAACAAGACCATGGCCAGGGATCTCGGGATCAGCCCGCGCACGGTGGAGAACCACCGGGCCCACGTGATGGAGCGGCTCGGCGCACGTACCCTGCCCGAGGCCGTGCTCATGGCCGCGGCGGCAGGCCTGCGCCCCCCGCTCCGGACACAGGGCGAAACGCAGGAGGAGTAGGGTCACGCCGTAGGGATGTGCCGGATTGCGGCGCCTCGCCCCCATCGTGATATTGCACATCGTCTTGCAGCTGGTGGCGCAACCACGTTCCGACTGCAACGTCTCGACAGCTCGATCGGTCTCGATAGGCACGAGGAGCCGCCTTCATGCATGTTTCCAGCCAGCTTCGCCACGACCAGCCCACGAGGCATCGCCATAACCCTGGCGATGTTCTGAGCTCGCTGGCGATGACCACGCGCTACGGCCGCGGGCAGGAGATCTATACCCAGGATCACCCGGCCGAGCACTGGTACCGCGTCGTTTCCGGCGCGGCGCGGCGCTTTACCGTTCAGGTCAACGGACGGCGGCAAATCGTGGACTTCCTGCTGCCCGGCGATTTTTTCGGCCTTGCATCCCGGAACGTGCATCTCTTCGCCGTCGAGGCGATCGTGGAGGGCACGATCGTGGCCGCCTACCCACGCGAGCGCGCCGAGGCCCTTGCCGACGCCAACCCCCATCTCGGACGGGAAATCCGTACCGTGACGGCTGCGGAAATTGCCCGCCTGCAGACGAGGATTCTCATCCTTGGGCGTATCGGCTCGCTGGGAAAGGTCAGTGCCTTCCTCCTCGAGATGGCGGAGCGCCTGTCCAGCAGGACCCAGGCCAGCAAAACCGGGGATGGGATTCTCCTGCCGATGTCGCGCTACGACATCGCCGATTATCTTACCCTGTCGGTCGAGACGGTGAGCCGCGCCTTGACCAGCCTCAAGCAACGCGGCGCCATCAGGCTCGTGGGCACCCGCCGTGTCAAAATCATCCATTACGACGCCCTCGAGGACAGCGACGAATAGACGGGGGAACCGTGCGCGCCCCCTGAACGACGACGGTGCCGCGCCGCAGCTCAGGTCTTCACCGCGCGTCGCGCCCGCTGCACCCGCATCCATCGCACGACGAAAGGACCGGGCAACGCGTAGTAGATCAGCAGAAGCATGTACATGCCCACGCTGAGGTACGGGGCCACGTACGCAAGCCCGAAGGCAACCCCGTAGAACAGCGGCACCAATTCCCAATGCCACCCGAGCGCGTGCAGCCGGTGGGGATCGGCACGCGCGTCCACCAACCCCGCGCTCAGCGCGTGCTGCCAGATCGCGCTGAAGAAGATCCCCGCACCGGCGAGCGCGGCGCTGTAGATGAGCGCGGCCAGCCGGAGTTCCGATTCACCGGCGCGGGCGTATTCCGCGAGCAGCGCCGTGGTGAATGGCAGCACCGCCACGCAGAGCAGGAGCAGGAGGTTGCAGACCAGCAGGACGTGATCGCTGCGGCGGATATGATGGAACATCGTGTGATGGTTGGCCCAGACCACCCCGACCTGCAGAAAGCTCAGGACGTACGCCACATAGACCGGCCATTGCTTCAGCAGCGCGGCAGCTAGAGGTTCTCCATGCAGCGTGGCCTCGCGCGGCACGCGGATGTCGAGCACCAACAGCGTGATGATGATGGCGAACACGCCATCGCTGAATCCCTCCAGACGCGCCGGTGATGGCGTTTCTTCGAACGGTGGGATCCCGTCCGAATGGAAGCTGGAAGCTGCGGTGCGACGCTGATCCATGGTGGGCTACGCCTCGAAACGGCAGCCAGCACTGTAAGGCAACGGGGCGGCGACGGCGTTGACGCCTGTCAAGGCGCCGCGGTTTCGCATGCCGCATCATACGAAACGCTGGCGAAACGCCGGCTGCTCCATGAGGAGGCCGGCTGCTCCACGAGGAGGATGAAATGTCCGAAGCGCTGCACGTCGTCTGCCCCCACTGCGACACGACCAACCGGGTACCGCGTGCGCGGCTGGGCGCTGGCGGAAAATGCGGCGCCTGCCATCGGCCGCTGTTCGAGGGGCATCCCCTGCCCCTGAACGACCCGAGCCGCTTCGCCAAGCACGCCGAGGGGAGCGACATCCCGCTCCTGATCGACTTCTGGGCCGCCTGGTGCGGTCCGTGCCGCATGATGGCGCCGATCGTCGAGCAGGCGGCGCAACGGCTTGAGCCGCATGTCCGGCTGGCAAAAGTCGATACCGAGGCCGCACCGGATGTCGCCGCGCGTTTCGCGGTGCGAAGCATTCCAACGCTTGCGCTGGTCCTGCACGGCAGGGAAATCGCCCGGACCGCCGGTGTCATGCCTCTGCCCCAACTCATCGCGTGGACGCAGCAACACGCCGGAATAACGGCGGACTAGACCGGCGCCGGCCTTTCCTGCAGAAAGATCCAACCAAGAGGCGGTCAGGCCGTACGTCGTGAAATGGACTCTCGCCGGACAAGACGAGGTTTTCGCCCAGCCGGTATCATACGCCAAGCTGTCGGGCGCCCTCGACTGTGCCTGCACGGTTCTGTACCAACATCCCACCGACACTTGGATCGAAGACGACACCGGAAGCCCGATTGCGCTGGACTTCAGGATCAAACAGCATTGCACGTCTAGGGGATACTCCTGAGGACGCACCGCAGCTCGGAAACACGGGGAGTAATTTGACGAATGTCATGGCGCAGGAGGTCTGCCCCGCTACACTTGAGCCATAACGCATCGTTGCGTTTCCTCCTGGACACTCACGGCCACTCCCCCCCGCGAGTGGCCGTCTTCTTTTCCGCTCCACCCACCCGTCTTCACAGAGGTCCAACAAAGGATCATCGCGCCCTCCACGAACACATCGTGGCGATATCGTCACGCGTGCCCACGCGACCATACGGGGTGAGCGGCGCGAGGCGGCTTGGGACTCCGCGGCAGCAAGGCGTCGGTCGTTTGCGGTATCGACGCCCGGGCGGATCGAACGCCATCCTCAAGCACCACCGCGCTCCGGATCGGCATCGGCGCCATCCATCGGCGCCGCGCTCACGCGTACAGCAACCAGGAGCGCCCGGCGGACCTCCTCCGGTTGAGCGTTGATCGCCGTGCACAGCAGTTTCATCTGCCGCCGCACGCCGTAGAGCTGGTCGAGCAGCGAGAGCACCAGCGGCAGGGCGTCATCGTCAATCGCCAGCTCACGCAACTCCGCAACCAGGCGCGTGCGTGCAACATCGATCTCATGAAAGACATAAGCACCCGGCCGCCCTTCCGGCCGGATCCAGCGGTTGTCGATCCATTGATCGAGGTCCGCCGCATCGAGGTCGGCGAAGGACCGTTGCAACTCATTTAGTGTCATCATCACGGTGTCATCCCCAGTTTGCGGCGCGGATCGAACGGATGCTTGGGCGCCCAGTTCCGCAGAAAGTCCTTGAGCTCAGCATCGTCAGCACCGGGCCCGACCTCGACCTTCAATGTGACGTACTGATCGCCAGCCGGCCGGCCACCGCGCCCTGCCGGGACTCCCTTGCCGCGCAAGCGCAGCACCCGACCGGTGTCCGAGCCCGCGGGCACCGTCATCGTCACCGGCCCGGTCCGCGTGGGTACGGTGATGGAGCCGCCCAGCACCGCCTCCGAAAGCGTCACGGGCACCTCGACGTGAAGGTCGTTGCCGACGCGTTTGAAGAGCGGATGGGATGTGACGCGGACCTCGATCAGCGCATCGCCCGGCGGGCCGCCGCCCAGACCGGGATCACCCTGCCCCTTGAGCCGCAGCACCTTGCCATCCTCGATTCCGGGAGGGATCGCAACGTCGAGCGTCTTTCCGTCCGGCAGCTGCAGTCGTTGCGTCGTCCCATTGATCGCGTCGAGGAGGTCCACCGTCAGCAGATAGCGGCGGTCGGCACCGCGCAGCCGGATCTCCGGCCCGGCACCGCCATCGGTGGCCCTGGTGCGAAACCGGCCACCGAAGAGGTTCGCGAACAGATCGCTGAAATCGTCGGTTTGCTCCCCATCACCGCCGTAGTATTTGCCGCCGTTCCGCCCCTCGGCGAAGTCACGGTAATAGGAGTAGTCGGGCCGTTGCTCTGCGCCCGAGGCATCGATCTCGCCGCGGTCATAGCGGCCGCGCTTGTCCGGATCGGAGAGAAGCTCGTAGGCCGATGACACCGCCTTGAAGCGCTCCTCTGCCTGGCTGTTGCCAGGGTTCAGGTCAGGATGGAATTTCTTGGCGAGTTTGCGGTAGGCGCGACGGATGCCGTCGTCGCTCGCGTCCCGCTTCACCCCGAGCACCTCATAGGGGTCTTCCACGACGATGCCTCCAGCAACAGGAACGGATTGGCAAGCAATTTGTTTAAATGACTCTCAAAGAGAAAAGTGCATTAATCTGATAATTCCGGAGCTCCGATACGCAAACTCCTATAAGCATACAAATATACAAAACCATAAACCCCACACACTGCAAACAAAATGACATCCGTCAATTTGACATCCGTCAACGTCATACCGCACAGATTGATGCATCCTTTCTTCCAGCGCGACGACTCCTTGGCCGCCAGCGCTGCAGGCAAAACCCGATTGGGGACATAGACCATGGCCCTCCAGAAGCTCGACAAGGCGGAATGGCACAGCTTTCTCGATTACCTATCGAAAGGCCTCGTTGGCAAACACACCGAGATTGAGGTCACATCCCTCGCTCTTGGCCAGCAGATCGAGGCGAAGTGGCTGCCTCTGCTTGGGATCGTTTACGATCACAAGGACGATGTCATCGAAATCGCCCTGGAAGGCGTCGATCACATGGTGAACCGGCCACGGGAGCTGTACGTCGATCTCGCCGTGGGCAACCTGGCGAGTCTGGAAATCGTTGATGCCGACGACAACCGGCAAATCATCACGCTGCGCGATCCGCTGATGCTGCCGCCCCCACCGGAAGCCCGCCCGAGCGCCCAACAGGGCCAGGAGCGGTCACGGTGACGAAAACAGCTCCATCGGAAACTGGGATGGTCCTGTCGCAGTTTGAAGGCCGTTACCTGCTGGTCTCGGCGCAGCATCCGGCGCTCCGCACTGCCTTCATGGAGCAGTTCTCCAAAGCGGCCCGGCAACGCGTCTGCGGCGCGTTCTCCGTCGAGGCCCATGCGCGGCCGGCCGAAGTAGCGACCGCAGCCGAACCGGTGCAGCGTGCCGTTGAGGAGCGCGAGGAGGTCGCTACCATCCAACGGATCATCGACGCCGCTCCGGACAGCGCCGCCTGGGGTAAGCGCCCGACGCTCCAGGCCCTTTACGTGGGACGGGTGATGACCCTCGCCATCGACGACAGATTCGCCAAGCCCGGCGCCCGTTGCGGCAACTGTGCCGCTTTGTGAGAAACGGTTATCCAGCATTGCCCAAACTGCGGCAGCAACGCGGTTGAGCCCGTCGAGGATGTGGTCGAGTTGGCGCTCGAGAAGGCCCTCGCGGAAAGGCGGCACTCGAGTTGGTACGCAGCGACCGGGCGCGACAGTTGCTGCGCGACCGCGGCCCGATGGCGGCGCTGCTGCGCTGACGATGCACCGGGCAGGCGATGCTCGGGTGGGGCAAGCCATAAAGGAGCATGGCAATGAACCGGCCTTCCGACACGGTGATCGAGCGGGTCAAGGTGCGCGAGGTGGCTGGTATATTCCGCTCGCCCGATGCGCTCGATGCAGCGGCCGGCGCCTTGCTTTACGGAGGCTTCGACCGAGCGGACATTGGCCTCATGGCCCTCCCCGACACGATCCGGGAGAAACTTGGCGGCGTCTATGCGCCCGCCGAGGAACTTGCCGATGTGCCGGATGTGCCGCGACGCGCCTATATCGCGCATGAGGACGTGGCCACCACCACCGCGCTGGTCGCCGGGGCCTCTCCTACGTCGGCGCTGCGGCTGCGGCGCTTGGGGTCGTCGCCTCGGGAGGAACGTTGGCGCTGGCCCTCGCGGCGGCCGCCGCAGGTGGGGCGGCCGGGGGCGGCGTCGGTGCCTTGATCAGCCGCGTTCTCGGAGCGGAGCGGGCCGGGGAACTCGAAACGCTGATGGCTGCCGGCGGCCTCGTCCTGTGGGTCCGCGTCCGCACGCCCGAGCAGGAGGAGAAGGCTCAGCGAATCCTGCGGGAGCACGGTGCCGAAGCCATTCGTGTGCATGAAATCGAGATCGACAAACGTCTCGAGGATCTTCCCTTGGCTTCGCTGCGTCCAGACCCGTGGCTCAGCGACGAACCGCTTGCAAGGCCATAGGTCGAAGTAGGGATCGATCCGAATTACAAAAATCAAGAAATGTTGACGCTCGTCAACGCGGCCGTCAGCCACCGCAACATAATCGATGCCATGCATGCAACGCCGCGGAGACCATTGCCGTCTGCTCCAGCGAGGTGACACATGTCTCAAGTTTTGTCCCCGGGGACTTCGGCTCCCGATTTCACGCTCCATGTCACGCCCGATCAATGCTTGTCGCTTTCTGAATTTCGTGGCAGGCCGGTGATCCTTGCCTTCTACCCTGCCGATTGGAGCCCAGTCTGTGGCGACCAGATGGTGCTGTACAACCAGGTCCGTCCCGAGTTCCTGAAGCATGGAGCCGAGGTGCTGGGCGTTTCCGTCGACGGCGCTTGGTGCCATCAGGCGTTCGCAAAAGCTCGCAACCTGCACTTCCCGCTGCTTGCCGATTTCGAACCCAAGGGCGGCGTCTCGAAGTCCTATGGGGCCTATCGGGAAGGGGACGGGGTCAGCGAACGCGCGCTGTTTGTGATCGACAGGAACGGAGTCATCTTCTGGAGCTACCGCTCGCCGCTCGCCGTCAACCCCGGTGCCGACGGCATCCTCAATGCGCTGGAGCGGTTGCCCAGTTAGTTCGGATTCACCTCAAGGGCGATATGCCGTTCATGCCGAACGGACCTTCGCTTCGGGAGAGCAGCCATGGCGGTGTTGAAAGTGCCGGTCACTTCGAGTGACCACATCCAGGGAGACGCCCACGCCCCGGTTACCCTGGTCGAATATGGCGATTACGAGTGTCCGTACTGCGGGGCCGCGCACACTCACGTCCAGCTCGTGCAGAAGCACTACGGCAGGCAGCTCCGGTTCGTGTTCCGGCACTTCCCGCTGACGGAAGTCCACCCCAATGCCCAAAGCGCGGCGGAGAGTGCGGAGTTCGCAGGGGTGCATGGGCGGTTCTGGGAGATGCACGACCTCCTCTTCGAGAACCAGGAGCGCTTGAGCATTCAGCTTCTGTTCGCCGCGGTGCGGTCGTTGGGGCTGTCCGAAGCCGAGCTCCGCGACGCACTGGCCGAAGGGACATATATGTCCAAGGTCCGCGACGACTTCCTCGGCGGCGTGCGCAGCGGGGTGAACGGCACCCCGGCCTTCTTCATAAACGATCGGCGACACGATGGCCCGTTCGACTTCCCCCATCTCGTCGCAGCCATCGACACGCAGCTTTAGGCTGTCGGGCCCGGGAGAAGCACCATGCCCATCAAAGACATCCTCGTGCATGTCGGCACTTCGCCCGCGTGCGCCGATCGTCTCGCCCTCGCCGCCAATCTCGCGCGCCGGTACGACGCCTACCTGATCGGTGCCGGCGCGCCGGAGTCGCCCACCGCCGAGGACAGCTTCCGGACCATGCTGCGGAGCGCCGGGGTGGTGGGCGAGTGGCGAGGCATCATCGGGCTTCCCGAATCGTTCGTCGCCCGTCAGGCGCGCGGCGCCGACCTTGTCATCCTCGGGCAGCACGATCCCGATGAGCCCACGGGCCTGGACGCGCCGGAGGACGTCATCCTCGCCTGCGGCCGCCCCGTGCTGGTCGTGCCGCATGCGAAACTCTTTGAGCAGGTCGGCGCGGCCGTGCTGATCGGCTGGAACGGCAGCCGCGAGGCGACGCGCGCCGTTCACGACGCCCTGCCGCTGATGGAGATGGCGGCGACGGTGACCGTCCTCTCCGTCAATCCGGAGCCCGGCGATGAGTGGGGGACGGACGACGTGGTCCAGCATCTTGCGCGGCACGGCCTCATCGTCCGGGCGGAGACGTTCGAGCCGGAGGCACTGGCCGATGCCGATGCCCTGCGGTCCCGCGCCGTCCACATCGGAGCCGACCTCATCGTTATGGGCGCCTACGGTCGATCGCGCCTGCGCGAAATGATCCTCGGCGGGATGACACAAGATGTCCTCGAGAACGTGACCGTGCCGGTCCTGATGGCTCACTGACCCGTACCCCTGCTTGGCCGATGCAACACGGAGGCCGCCATGCCCAGCGCATACACCCTGCCCAGCCGATCAAGTGCCCGAGCCGCCGCGCTGGCACCGCCCGCCCATGTGCACGCCGTCGGCCTTGCACTGTCCGCCTGTCTGCTGCTGTCGCACCCAGCTGTGGCGCAGCAGCGCGAGGTGCCTCCCACCTTCGCCGAGCTCGCCACCGCCAAGCTGCCCACCGTCGTCACCATCATCGCCTCCAGCGGCGCTCCCCCGGTACGCCAGACGGCGCAGTCCGAGCAGCCGGACATCGGCCCCGGCATGGGACCGTTCTCCACGCTGCCGGATTCGCCGCTGCGCGACTTTCTGGAAAATCTGATGCGCCGGCAGACACCGCAGCGGGGTGAAGGCCCGGACGCCGCGCCGCGCGGCCGGCCTGCCAGGGCGCTGGGCTCCGGCTTCGTCATCGACCCGAACGGTTACGTCGTCACCAACAACCACGTTGTCGAGAATGCCGACAAGGTGGAGGTCACGCTGTCCGACAAGCAGACCTTGCCCGCCAAGATCGTCGGCACCGATCAGAAGACCGACCTCGCCCTGCTCAAGGTCGACCCCAAACAGCCGCTGCCCAGCGTGCAGTGGGGCGACAGCGACCGATCGCGGATCGGCGACTGGGTACTGGCCATCGGCAACCCCTTCGGTCTCGGCGGCACCGTGACCGCCGGCATCATCTCGGCCCGCGGCCGCGACATCGGTGCGGGTCCCTACGACGATTTCCTGCAGACCGACGCCGCCATCAACCAGGGCAACTCCGGCGGCCCGATGTTCAGCCTTCAGGGCGAGGTGATCGGCGTGAACACAGCCATCTTCAGCCAAAGCGGCGGCAACGTCGGCATCGGCTTCGCCATTCCGTCGGACTTGGCAAAGCCCGTCATCGCCGCGCTGCGCGACAAAGGGCGGGTGACGCGCGGCTACCTCGGCGTCATGATCCAGCCCGTGGAACCGGATGTCGCCGATGCTCTCGGCCTCAAGGACCGCTCGGGCGCGCTGGTCGCCGACGTGACCAAGGACAGCCCCGCCGCCCAGGCCGGCATCCAACCGGGTGACGTCATCACCGAATACGCCGGCAAACCCGTGTCCGAGCCGCACGCCCTGACCGGGATGGTGGCGCAGACCAAACCGGGCGACACCGTCCCGATCGCGGTGCTGCGCGACGGCCGTGTGATCCCGCTGAACGTCCATGTCCTGGAACTGCAACCGACCCGGCAGGCCGAGGCACAGCCGCAGAACCCGGGCGAGGGCAAGTTGGGTTTGGCGCTGGCGCCGGTGACCCCGGAACTGCGCAAGGAGTTCGGGCTCGACCCCGACGCCCAAGGCGCGGTGGTGGTCGATGTGGCACCGAACAGCCCGGCCGCCCGTGTCGGCCTGCAACCCGGCGACGTCATCACCCGCGTCGGTCCGGCCCCGGTGACCGGTCCCGCCGATGTGGCCAAGGCGGTGGAGGAGGCGCGCAAAGCCAAGAAGGACCACGTGCTCGTCCAGCGTCGGCGTGAGGATGGCGCCCTGTTCGTGCCACTGCCGGTCGGCAGTTGACCAGGAAGGGAGATCCAGACCATGCGGACACCGATTCTGCCATTACCGATTCTGCCGTTGCTGTGCGCAACCGTCCTGATGACCGCGAGCGCATGCCCCCAGCATGAAGACCGTCGATACGCCGCGGCCGAACCCATGCCCGCGGCACCCACGTTGGTCGGCCTCGTCGTCCTGTCGGAGGATGGGACCCGCCGCGTGGGGGTCGTCCACGATGTGGTCGTCGGCACCGACAGCCAACCGGTCGAGATCGTCGTGGCGAGCGGTCATCCGGCGGTTCCCAAGGCTCATCTCGTTGCCGTGAGCCCGGCGAACACGCGCTATGCGCCGGAACAGGCCGCGGTCATTCTCGTCGACCTGACGCCGGAGCAGTTCGCCGCCCTTCCCCCCAGGACGGTCGAGGATCGCATGATCTCCATGCGGCTCCCCGGACCGACAAACTGGTCGGGCGTGACGTCACCTCGGTAAGGAGTAAGGAGCTGCCATGCTGGAGGCGAACACGACGGCCCGGCCGGGCGATTCGAAGGGCTTCCGGCGGATGTTCGCGCCGGGGCGGTTGACGCTCGGCGTCTTCTTTCCCATCGAGGCCTTCCAGCGCGACGAGCCGACCATGCGCGACCAGGAACGCCTGGCCCAGCGGGCCGAGGAATTGGGCTTCGCCGCGCTCTGGGTGCGGGACGTGCCGTTGCGCGACCCGTCGTTCGGCGACATCGGGCAGGTCTACGATCCCTGGGTCTATCTGGGATGGATCGCGGCGCAGACGCGCGACATCGCGCTCGCCACCGGTTCCATCATCCTGCCCCTGCGCCACCCGTTGCACACGGCGAAGGCGGCCGCTTCGGTGGATCGGCTTTCCGGCGGCCGCCTCGTGCTCGGGGTCGCGTCCGGCGACCGACCGATCGAATTCCCGGCGTTCGGCGTCGACGTGGACAAGCGGGGCGTCCTCTTCCGCGAGAACCTCGCCGTTCTGCGCAGCGTGCTCACCCAGAACTTCCCCCGCATCCAGTCCTCCTATGGCGTGATGCAGGGGACCGTTGATCTCGTGCCGAAGCCGGTCGGCGCGCTGCCGATCCTGATCACCGGCACCAGCCGGCAGAGCCTGGAATGGATCGCCGGGCATGCCGACGGCTGGATCACCTACCCGCGATCCCTCGCGCAACAGGCGGAGCACGCCGCGCACTGGCACGCCGCCGTAGCGGCCGCGAGGCCGGGCGTCTTCACCCCCTTCGTGCAATCGCTCTACATCGACCTGACCACGGAGCCGGATCACCCTGCCCAGCCGATTCACCTGGGATTCCGCGGCGGCCGGAACGTCCTGCTCCAATTCCTCGACGCATTGCGCCGGGCGGGCGTAAACCATGTCATTCTCAATGTGAAATATGGCACGCGCGACGCGGCAGAGGTGATCGACGAGATCGGCCGGAACGTGCTCCCACATCTCAATGCCGCCCCGTGAGCATTGATCGAGAGGGTCATGCCGATGGCGCCATCCGGTGCAATCGGCATGGCAGCAAGGCCGTTTGATCGCTTCCATCAAACGTCTTTGATGCCACATCAGAAGGCCGAAAAGACGGAAGGCGCATTCCCAATCCTCAGTCTGAGGATCTTTCCCATTGGGATTGCGATCGGGATTGCGATCGGGATTGCGATCGGGATTGATCGTCTTGAAGGTGTCGGCGAGAGCCATGCCAAGTCTACCGGCGATGGGGGAAGCCGGACTTCGGTTTCATCGCTGCAGCCGAGATCGAGCGGGGCCGCGTGGTCAGGCCATCCAGGACGGAGCGCAGTTGGATCTCTTCATCGCTGCGCTCGAAGTCATGAATGCGCTCTTGCAGTCCTTTGGTGATCGGCAGGTCGAATGGCCCGATAATGTCGCAACCATTCGCCTCCACTGTAGCCTGATCACGCAAGAGAAGGCTGCAATCTCGCAGCATTGCGAAAGAAACGTTCGGACTTGGCCACACCCATCGCTGACTTTCACCTCCGGTCTGGCTTATCAACCGACGTACTTGAATTCCGGAAGCTTCTTGAGTTCATCCTTCGACGCTCCCGGCAGTGTAATCTTCTTGCCAGTTTCGTCCAACTGCAGGTCGTTGAACGGGATGGCCACCATGTGGGCGCCGATGCCGAGGAAGCCACCGACCTCGAGCACCGCGAAGAGCACCTTGTCCCGTCCGATGATGATGTCGTCGAGTGAACCGATCTTCTCGTTCTTGTCGTTCAGGACGGACGTGCCCGTCAGCTTGCTCGCGCGGTAGCCCGCCGCGACGGCCTTCACATCGACGACGACCAACGTGACGGCCTGCGACAGCGCCGGCCAGGGGGTTTGGACGGCCAAGACGGCGGCGCCCAGCGCCGCGCCCGTCAGGATGCTTAGGAATGACTTCATTGTCTCGCTCTCCCGAATTCGTATGAGTATGGGGCGATACGGCCGACGGCCGTCAGGCGGCCCGCTGCATGGTTTGGTTCCGCGCCTCGCCCATGAGCGCGGCCTGGATCTTCTCCTCCTGCTCTTTGGGCAGGGAGGTGCGCAGAACCTTGCCGCCGTAGCGGCTGATCTCGGGCAGGACCTTGTCCAGCCTCGCCTCACGGACGAGGATAAACAGCGCCGAGGTGCCGGGTTCGAAGGCTTCGCCGAGTTCACGCATGAAACCGTCATCGATGCCGATGTCGGTGATCGGCGCCCGACCGCGCAAACGGCGAGCCTCCGAAGAGTGATGGGAGTTGGGAACGCTGCGCCATGGCTGTCCTCCTTGATGTTTCATGTTTCTTTGAAATGATGACTTCAAAGATCCGAACAAATAAATTCCACATAGAACATAAAATAATGCCGACAGGCCAACGCTTTTACGGCATCTCCTCCTTATAATGTCTCGCAATTAGGACGGATCCGGCAAACCGGCACTTGAACTTGTCCGAAAAATTCTTTGAGGTCATTTTCCTTTTCGGCGACTCCTCAACCTGAAAGCGCCAGCCGTGCCGCTCAGCGAAGGACACGGCGCTGTCCAGATCCGGAAAGGAGACCTGGATGTGGGCGAAGGGGTCGGCGCTCCCGGTCCACCCCATGACCGGATGCGGAAACGGCGGGTCGGTCGGCTCGAACTCCAGAACCCACTGCTTGCGACCGGGCCCCGATTGCGTGACGGAGGGCGACGGCCGGTGGATGTAGGCCATCGGCACGGCGGTCGTCGCCGGCAACGACACGCCCGGCATGGTCGGCGGCTTTCGCCAAAGGTTGTGATCGCGTGGATGCGGCAGCCTGAAAGCCATGCCCTGCCTCCGCCTTTTGCAGCCGGTCCTTGCGCTTGCTAGACATTGTCGAAGATCGTGTCGAAGCGCGTCACGTCGTAAAACTTGGTCGAGGGTTGATCGTCCATGAGGTGCGCAATCCGTTGCCAAAGCTTCAGGACATCGGGCATGGCCGCCTCGGCGCTCCACACCGAGTCATGGATGGCGACGACCACGACCTCGTCGTCCCCCTGAAGGGTGAACCAGTGCTTCAGACCCTTCAGGGCATGAATGTCGGCCGCCATCCCGTCCCGCAGCCGGAACCATTCGTCCCTGGTTCCCAGCTTCAAACGGAACCGCGTCATCCGGGCGTACATCGCGTCACTCCGCAGCGTTTCGAGACGGCTGCTCGGTCGCCCCATCGCCATGCTGCGGTGGTTCGATGAGCAGACCCAGCTCCGTGGCGGTGACCCGGACCGTATCGCCGTCGCGGACTTTGCCGCGCAGGATCATCTCCGCGAGCGGATTCTGCAGTTCGCGCTGGATCACCCGCTTCAAGGGCCGGGCGCCGTACACGGGATCGTAGCCGGCGTCGGCCAGCCAGCGCTTCGCCGCGTCGTCCACCTCCAGCACGAGCTTGCGGTCGTCGAGCAGGCGTTGGAGCCGCCGGAACTGGATGTCGACGATGCCGCTCATGTCCTCGCGCGAGAGGCGGCGGAAGATCAGGATCTCGTCGAGCCGGTTCAGGAACTCGGGCCGGAACGCTGCCCGCACCGCCTCCATCACCTCGGCGCGCACCGTGTCGACGTCCTGGTCCTCCCCCAAGGTCGCCAGATACTCGCTGCCGAGGTTGGAGGTCATCACGATCAGCGTGTTGCGGAAGTCGACCGTGCGGCCCTGCCCATCGGTCAGGCGCCCGTCGTCGAGCACCTGGAGCAGCACGTTGAAGACATCCGGGTGCGCCTTCTCCACCTCGTCGAACAGGATCACCTGATAGGGCCGGCGCCGCACCGCCTCGGTCAGGCTGCCTCCCTCTTCGTAGCCGACGTAGCCCGGAGGGGCGCCGATCAGGCGGGCCACGGAGTGCTTCTCCATGAACTCCGACATGTCGATGCGCACCATCGCGTGCTCGTCGTCGAAGAGGAATTCGGCCAGTGCCTTGGTCAGCTCGGTCTTGCCCACGCCGGTGGGTCCGAGGAACAGGAAGGATCCCATCGGCCGGTTTGGATCCTGAAGCCCGGCGCGGGCGCGGCGCACCGCGTTCGAGACCGCGACGATGGCTTCGTCCTGGCCGATGACACGCTGCCTCAGCGCGCCCTCCATGTGCAGCAGCTTCTCGCGCTCGCCCTCCAGCATCTTGTCGACCGGGATCCCGGTCCAGCGGGACACGACGGCGGCGATGTGCTCGGCGGTGACCGCCTCCTCGAGCATCCGCTGGTCGCCTTGTGCCTCGGCTTCCTTCAGCGTCCTTTCGAGATCGGGGATGATGCCGTAGGCGAGTTCGCCCGCGCGGGTCCAGTCGCCGCCCCGCTGCGTCTGCTCCAGCTCGATGCGGGCTTGGTCGAGCCGCTCCTTCAGCGTGCGCGCACCGGCGAGCTTCTCCTTCTCCGCCCGCCACGTCGCCGCGAGTTCGGCAGATTTCTGCTCGAGTTCGCTGAGTTCCTTCTCCAGCCTCTGCAGGCGCTCCCGCGAGGCCGGATCGCTCTCCCTCTTGAGCGCTTCGCGCTCGATCTTCATCTGCACGATGCGGCGATCGAGTTCGTCGATCTCCTCGGGCTTGGAATCGACCGCCATACGAAGCCGCGAGGCCGCTTCGTCCATCAGGTCGATGGCCTTGTCGGGGAGGAAACGGTCGGTGATGTAGCGATGCGACAGCGTCGCCGCGGCGACGATGGCGCTGTCCGTGATGCGCACGCCGTGGTGAACTTCGTACTTCTCCTTGATCCCGCGCAGGATGGAGATGGTGTCCTCCACCGTCGGCTCGCCGACAAGGACGGGCTGGAAGCGCCGGGCCAGGGCGGCGTCCTTCTCGATGTGCTTGCGGTACTCCTCCAGCGTGGTGGCGCCGACGCAGTGCAGTTCGCCGCGCGCCAGCGCCGGCTTCAGCATGTTGGAGGCGTCCATCGCCCCCTCCGCCCCGCCCGCTCCCACCAGCGTGTGCAGTTCGTCGATGAAGAGGATGACCCCTTCCCGGCCTGAGGTGACTTCCGACAGGACCGCCTTCAGCCGCTCCTCGAATTCGCCGCGGTACTTGGCCCCGGCCAGCAGGGAACCAAGGTCGAGCGCCAGCAGCTTCTTGTCCTTCAGGCTTTCGGGCACATCGCCTTTGACGATGCGCTGCGCCAGGCCTTCGACGATGGCGGTCTTGCCGACGCCCGGCTCGCCGATCAGCACAGGGTTGTTCTTGGTGCGGCGCGCGAGAACCTGGATCGTACGGCGGATCTCCTCGTCGCGGCCGATGACGGGGTCAAGCTTGCCGTCGCGCGCCACGGCCGTGAGGTCGCGCGTGTACTTCTTCAGCGCGTCGTAACCGTCCTCGGCCGACGCCGTATCGGCGGTGCGGCCCTTGCGGATGTCCTCAATGGCCTTGTTGAGGCCCTGGGCGTTGACACCCGCCGAGGCCAGCGCCTTCGCGGCCGGCGTGCCCGCAGCGGCGGCCATCGCCAGCAGCAGCCGCTCCACGGTGACGAAGCTGTCGCCCGCCTTCTGCGCCAGCTGCTCGGCGGCCTCGAAGACGCGCGCCAACTCCGGCGCCATGTAAACCTGCCCGGCGCCGGACCCTTCGACGCGCGGCAGCTTGTCGAGCGCGGCGTCGACCGCTGAAAGCGCTGCCTTAGGGGCGCCTCCGGCCGCGCGGATGAGGTTCGCGCAAAGCCCTTCCGAATCCTCCAGCAACACCTTGAGCAGGTGCTCCGGCGTCAGGCGCTGATGGCCGCGGCTCACCGCGAGCGTTTGTGCCGACTGGAGGAAACCCTTCGCTCGATCCGTGTATTTTTCGAGGTCCATGGCTGCGGTGCTCCTTTCCCGTGGCACTCAGCCGCGCTGCCGATTCTGGTCGTCCACTTCCTCGAACTCGGCGTCGACGATGCCTTCGCTCCCGCCACCGGCCCCGCCACCAGACGAACCGGACGGGCCGGCATTGGCGGCGGCTGCTTGCTCCGCCGCGCTGCGCGTGCCGGTGTCGGCGGCGGCACGGTGGATCGTCTCGCCGAAGCGCGTGAGCGCTTGCGAGAGCGTGTCGATCCGCTGCCGGATGCGGTCGACGTCGTCGCCACCGACCGCCTCGCGCAGGGCGTTCAGGGCGTCTTCCACGGGCTTGCGCTCCGTCTCGCCCACCCGGCTGCCATGCTCCTGCAACTGCTTCTCGGCCGTGTACATCGCGGCGTCCGCCTGGTTGCGGGCATCGACCAACTCGCGCCGTTTCCGGTCCTCCTCGGCGTGCGCCTCGGCATCCTTGACCATCCTCTGGATGTCGGCCTCCGACAGACCACCCGAGGCTTGGATGCGAATCTGCTGCTCCTTGCCGGTGGCCTTGTCCTTTGCCGTGACGCTGACGATGCCGTTGGCGTCGATGTCGAAGGTCACCTCGATCTGCGGCACGCCGCGCGGGGCCGGCGGGATGCCGACGAGGTCGAACTGACCGAGCAGCTTGTTGTCCGCCGCCATCTCGCGTTCGCCCTGGAAGACGCGGATGGTCACCGCGGTCTGGTTGTCCTCGGCGGTCGAAAAGACTTGGCTCTTCTTCGTCGGGATGGTCGTGTTGCGGTCGATGAGCTTCGTCATCACGCCGCCCAGCGTTTCGAGGCCGAGCGACAGCGGCGTCACGTCGAGCAGCAGGACGTCCTTCACCTCGCCCTGGAGCACGCCCGCCTGGATGGCGGCGCCGATGGCGACGACTTCGTCCGGGTTGACGCCCTTGTGCGGCTCCTTGCCGAAGAAGTCTTTGACGACCTCCTGCACCTTCGGCATGCGGGTCATGCCGCCGACCAGGATCACCTCGGCAATGTCCGCGGCCTTGAGGCCTGCGTCCTTGAGCGCCGCCTTGCAGGGCTCGATGGTGCGCTGCACGAGGTCGTCAACCAGGGCTTCCAGCTTGGCGCGGGTGAGCTTGACGTTGAGGTGCTTGGGCCCATGCTGATCGGCGGTGATGAAGGGCAGGTTGACGTCGGTCTGCACCGTCGAACTGAGCTCGATCTTCGCCTTCTCCGCGGCTTCCTTGAGGCGCTGGAGCGCCAACCGATCGCTGCGCAGGTCGATGCCCTGCTCCTTTTTGAACTCGTCGGCCAGATAGTCGATGATGCGTTTGTCGAAATCCTCGCCGCCGAGGAACGTATCGCCGTTGGTGGCCCTGACCTCGAAAACGCCCTCGCCGATGTCGAGAACGGAAATGTCGAAAGTACCGCCGCCCAGATCGTACACCGCCACCTTGCCCTGGCCCTTCTTCTCGAGGCCGTAGGTCAGCGCGGCGGCGGTCGGTTCGTTGATGATGCGCAGCACCTCGAGCCCGGCGATCCGACCGGCGTCCTTGGTCGCTTGGCGTTGACTGTCGTTGAAGTAGGCGGGCACCGTGATGACCGCCTGGGTTGCCTTCTCGCCGAGATAGGCTTCCGCGGTCTCCTTCATCTTCGTCAGGATGAGCGCGCTGATCTGGCTCGGGCTGTATTTCTTGCCCTGCGCCTCGACCCAGGCGTCGCCGTTGTCGCCCCGCACGATCTTATAGGGGACGAGGGCCTTGTCCTTTTCCGTGATCGGGTCGTCGTAGCGGCGGCCGATCAGGCGCTTGATCGCGAAGATGGTGTTCTCGGGGTTGGTGACCGCCTGCCGCTTCGCCGGCGTGCCGACGAGGATTTCGCCTTCCCTGGCAAACGCCACGATGGACGGCGTGGTCCGCATCCCCTCGGCGTTCTCGATGACCTTGGCTTGGCCGCCCTCCATGACGGCGACGCACGAGTTCGTGGTGCCGAGATCGATTCCGATAACTTTGGCCATGTCGCCCTCCGGCGTGTTCCGTCCCGGTTGTCAGAAATCCATGCCGCCCATACCACCCATGCCGCCGCCCGGCATGGCGGGCATCGGCTCCTTCTTCTCCGGCCTTTCGGCGACCATCGCCTCGGCGGTGATCAACAGCCCCGCCACCGACGCAGCGTCCTGCAAGGCACTGCGCACCACCTTCGTGGGGTCGATGATGCCCGCCTTGACGAGGTCGCAGTATTTCCCGGCCTGCGCGTCGTAGCCGAAGTTCGGGTCCTTCTGGTCGAGCAGCTTGCCGATGACGATGGAGCCGTCGGTGCCGGCATTCTCGGCGATCTGGCGCACCGGCGCCTGCAAGGCGCGCCGGACGATGTCGAACCCCATCCTCTGCTCGTCGTTCTCCGGCTTCAGCCCGTCCAACACCCTTGTGGCGTAGAGCAGCGCCACACCGCCACCCGCCACGATGCCCTCCTCGACCGCGGCTTTGGTGGCGTGCATGGCATCGTCGACGCGATCCCGGCGCTCCTTCACCTCGACTTCGGTGACGCCGCCGACGCGGATCACCGCCACGCCGCCGGCCAGCTTGGCCAAACGTTCCTGAAGCTTCTCGCGGTCGTAGTCCGACGTAGTTTCCTCGATCTGCGTGCGGATCTGCTGCACACGGGCCTGGATGTCCTCCTTCCGACCGGCGCCATCGACGATCGTCGTGCTCTCGCGGTCGATCCGCGCGCGGCGGGCGCGGCCCAGCATGTCCAGCGTGATGTTTTCCAGCTTGATGCCGAGGTCTTCGCTGATCAGCTGGCCGCCGGTGACGGTGGCGATGTCCTCGAGCATGGCTTTGCGCCGGTCGCCGAAGCCAGGCGCCTTCACCGCCGCAACCTTCAGCCCGCCGCGCAGCCGGTTCACCACCAGCGTGGCGAGCGCTTCACCCTCGACGTCTTCGGCGATGATCAACAACGGCCGACCGCTCTGCACCACCGCCTCGAGAACGGGAAGCAGCGGCTGGAGGCTCGCGAGCTTCTTCTCATAGATCAGGATGTACAGATCCTCGAATTCGACGATCATCTTCTCCGCGTTCGTGATGAAGTACGGGCTGGTGTAGCCGCGGTCGAACTGCATGCCCTCGACGACGTCCAGTTCGGTGTCGAGGGACTTGGCCTCCTCGACCGTGATCACGCCTTCGTTGCCGACCTTCTCCATGGCCCGGGCGATCATCTCGCCGATCTCACGGTCGCCATTCGCCGAGATCGTGCCGACCTGGGCGATCTCATCGGAGGTGGCGATCTTCCGCGATCGCCTGCGGACATCGTCGATGGCCGTGTTCACGGCCACGTCGATGCCGCGCTTCAGGTCCATCGGGTTGATGCCGGCGGCGACGGCCTTGACGCCCTCGCGCACGATGGCCTGCGCCAGCACGGTCGCGGTGGTGGTGCCGTCGCCGGCCACATCGTTGGTCTTCGAGGCCACTTCGCGCACCATCTGGGCGCCCATGTTCTCGAACCTGTCGGCGAGTTCGATCTCCTTGGCGACGGTGACGCCGTCCTTGCTGATGCGCGGGGCGCCGAACGACTTCTCGATGACGACGTTGCGCCCCTTCGGGCCCAACGTCACCTTGACCGCATTCGCCAGGATGTCGACGCCGCGCAGCATCTTCTCACGCGCATCGGTGCTGAACCGAACGTCCTTCGCAGCCATGGCATCAATCCTCCGTTACGCGCCTCGTTCGATCACGCCCAAGATGTCGGACTCCTTGAGGATCAGCCGGTCCTCGCCCGAGATGCGCACCTCCGTGCCCGACCATTTGCCGAACAGCACCCGGTCGCCGACCTTGACGTCGAGGGGTTGTACCCTGCCGGCCTCGTCCCGAGCACCCGGGCCGACGGCCAGCACCTCTCCCTCGTCCGGCTTCTCCTTGGCGGTGTCGGGGATGATGATGCCACCTGGGGTCTTTTCCTCCGCCGCGACGCGCTTGAGCAGGACACGGTCGTGCAGCGGTCTGAAGCCCGTCATGCTTCCCTCCACTCAGGGGTGTTGATCGGATGGCGCGGTGCCGTCCCCGGCGACACCGACCAGCGCGGGGCGCAACAGACGCTCATGCTGGGCGTAGCCGGGTTGCAGGACCTGCACCACGGTGCCAGCCGGCAGCCCGCTGTTCCCCACTTCGAACATCGCTTGATGGCGATGGGGATCAAACGGCTCGCCGGGGACCGGATCGATCCGGAGGATACCGTGCTTCTCAAAGGCGTCGAGCAGCGCCTTCTCGGTCGCCACGAGGCCGGCCATAAGGTTCTGGACCCACATTTCGGCCGCGGCGGACTCCATCGGCACGCTCTCGATGGCGCGGCGCAGATTGTCGGCCGTCGGCAGCAAGTCCCGCGCGAACCCCGAGGCGGCGAATCGCACGGCCTCCTCACGGTCCCGCTCGGCCCGGCGCCGCATGTTTTCCTGCTCCGCCAGCGCGCGCAAAAGCCGGTCCTTGAGGTGGGACACCTCGCCTTCGAGCGGCGGGGCCGCATCACCGCCGCGCCCATCGTTGCCGTCCCTATTTTTGCCGGTGCCTTCGGTTTCGGGAATGGCCCCCCGTTCGCCACGAACGGGTGTCCAGGCCGGCGGGTCGCTCGCGGGGAAGGACTCGGCGGACGCCTCGTCGACACGGTCCACGGGGGGCTCGTCTGGCATGGGATCGGTGCGTCTCGGGTCAGGGTTCATGGGTGCGCCGCCTTGGCCGGGTATGGAATGGGGCCGGGTATGGAATGGGTAGGGATCGGACCTCGCTCAGGCTCCCTGTGGCACCGCTCCCCGCGGCTCGTTCCGGTGTCCTCTGAGCCGGAACGCCAACACGATCAGCACACCGCCGAAGACGAGCGCGTAGGCGCCGAGCCACCACGTCATGACCACCGCGCCCTCGATCGGCGCCACGAAGAGCAGGATGCCCCAGACGATGGACAGCAGGCCGCCGAAGCCCAGCCACCACTTGCCGTGCGACGTCCGCAGGCGGATGGCGGCGGCGATCATCATCACGCCCGAAACGACCGCCCAGGCGCCGCTGAGCCAGACGAAGGCGAGGATGGTGGCGGTCGGCGCGACGACGGCGACCACCCCAGCCGCGAGGTCGATCACCCCTTCGAGGATAAAGGGCCACCATCGCTCGCGGCGGGTCGCCGCGCGCACGCCGGCGACGATGGCGAAGACGCCATCGAACAGCATGTAGGCGGCGAAAAGCAGAACGAGGGAAGCGATCGTGACGCCCGAAAGCAGCAGCGCGATCAGGCCGAACAGGACAGCGCACACGCCGCGCAACGCCATCACCCACCAGTTCCGGGCCAGCATGGCGTTCATCGCCCCGGACTTCGCGAGCTCGGAATTGGGCAAGGCATTGTCTGCGCTGAAAGTCGTGCCCATCGCAGCCTCCTCTCACGGACTGATGACGATCCGGTTCTCAACCTTGGTGACGCCGGGCGCCGCCCAGGCGGCCCGTTCGGCCTCCTGCCGTTCCGCCCAGGACCGGACGGTGCCCTTCAGGATGATCTCGCTGCCGTTGGCCTCGACGGTGATGCGGTTCGCGTCGACCTCGGCGCTGCGCCGGAACGCCTGCTCGATCTTCTGCTTGATCTCGGAGGGGGCGACCTGGGGCTTCAGGGTGATCAGGTTGGTGACGCCCTTGACCCCGCGCACTTGGCGGACCGCCTTCTCGGCGCTCTCGCGCTGATAGTTCCATTCGACCGTGCCTTCCAGCGTCACCCAGGCGGACTTGACGATGACCTTGATGCTTTCCCAGGACAGCGGCAGCCAGCTCTTGATCGCCGCGACGGCGTCGCGCGCGATCTCGGGATCCGGCCGCTCCTCGCCGCTGGGAATGCGCACCTCTAGATCGTTCGCGACCCCAACGACGCCGGACACGCGCTTCACCGCCTTCTCGGCTTCGAACTTCTCGAGGTAGCTGCGGACGAAGCCGGTCAGCGTGACGACACCGTTCTTCACCGCCACCCCGATGTCTGTCGGATCGAGGGCCGGGGTCCAGCGGATTTCGAATTCCACATCCCGCTTGACGTCGCTGTCGCTCCTCATGCTCTCCTCCGCCATCTGCTTGATTCGGCTGCTTGATTCGGCCCATTGGGGGTGAAAGGATCGCCACGGTTCGCGCGAACCAGCCCCGACACAGTCAAAGGCTCCCGTTTCAACGATCGATTGGGCACATGCGAGGCTGATTATGCCTCTGCATCATTTTGCCGCCTTGACGGTCATCAACTTTCTGTCATTCGCCATCGACTGTCCGGACAAGTTTCTTAGTCTTGGGCTGGATCCCTACATGAGGTGTTATGGAACGCCCAATGCACTCAACATCTTGAGTGCAGAGTGGCGAAGGCCCGTGAACCGCGGCGGCCCGCTTCGCCATCAACGTCGTCATTCACAACGACGTTGACCGGTCCAGGTCACTCGAATCCCGATGCAGGGGCGATTTCCGGAAGCAGGAACGGGGGGATCGATGTTCTCCACCGGCTCGGAATCGCTGCGCGACGCAAGAACGCCATCGATGCATTGAAGGTGATTTCGTGAGGCGGTCCTGGATGTCCCATGCCGACCGTGGGGGCATGAGGTCCGTTCGCCGGAATGGATTGAGGGCGACCATCACGATGTCGCAGGGGTCTCCTTTGTCGCGTGCCAAGCGAACCAGGAAAGCCCTAGGTAAATTGCCAATATAGCCGCCATACCAGCAATAGACCGTCTCGACTTGCACGGATCGAAGTTTGCTGGAAGGAAAGCAGATGCGATAAGGACGGGAATACTGATGTACGGTTGCGTTGCGATGACGCAGCGCCCCTTGACGACATCGACGAGGCTCACGAATACGGTCGGCTTTCGGTAACGGTCCCAAGGATCGAACCGTCAATGTGCCATCAGGATCGGAACGGTCATGGTCGACAAGATTTCCTGCGTCATCCCGCCGAGGATCACCTCGCGCATCCACGAGTGTCCGTAGGCGCCCATGACTATGAGATCGGCTCCGAGGTCGGCCGTACGGGACAACACCGCTTCGGACGGGGTGAGGTCGATCAGCGACTGCGTTTCGGCCTTGGCGTTCAGGCCATGACGGACGAGATGCTGCACCACGTCGTCGGTGCCCCAGTCCTCGTCGGGGTCCGGATCGACGGACAGGACGGTCACCCCCGCCGCCATGGTCAGAAGCGGCAGCGTGTCGTGCAGGGCGCGCATGGACTCCCGGCCGCCGTTCCAGGCAATCAGAACGGTGACGCCAACCCGCTCAAAGTGACCGGCGCAGGGCACCATCAGCACGGGACGGCCGCAGGCGAGGATCACATCCTCCGGGGAATCCAGGACCATGCCCAGATCGGAGGCGTACTGCCCGAGCACGACGAGATCAGCGGCGCGGGCATGGCAGGTGACGAAAGACGCCAGCGACTCCTCTGTCCCCGTCGTCGGACGCCACTCGCCCGCCAAGTTCTCCCCATGCAGCGTCGTCCGGAAAATCCCTTCCGCGGTGGTGTCCCCCAAGCCCACACCGATCATGTGCGCCCCGTACCGGCGCGCAAGATCGGCGGCGAGGTGGAGGCGGCCATCGCTGACCGGAGCAGGGTCGACATGGATGAGAATGTCTTTGATGGACATGGCCCCTCTCTCGACCTGGAAATGCGCCCCTCAGCTCACCGGAGGTCCGCTCGGCGCGCCGAGCCTCGGCGTGGCGGTCATCCGGCGTCGGCAGCGGATTATGGCGCAGTGCAACCGTTGCGCGTTGATGGCCGTCAACAATTTCGCGATTGTAGAAGAAAAACCGGCCGATGTTGACGGCCGTCAAGGACAGGCTGCCGTACCTGTGCATGCTGAAAACGACGCCGGCAGTCATGTTCCGGGTGCCGGCTCACCGACAAGCCGGGAGGCCGCGATGATCAAGGTGGCGATGGTCCGTCTTGACGGAACGGTCGGCGACGATGTCCGCCTCACCGCTGCCGAAGACATGGCCAAACTCTTCGACGCTTGCATCGTCGGTCTGTTCCTCAACATCCTGACGCCCCTGCCGACCGTGGAAGGTGCCGATGCCGAGTTCTGGGCTCGGTTGATGCAACAGGCACGGAAGGCCGGTGACACGACGGAAGCGATGCTCCGGCACCGTCTGGCCGAGGTGAACGGACCGGCCGAGTTGCGCCGGTTCGATCTCTTCGCCGGCGATGTCGCGACGGTCGCCACCCGGGAGGCGCGCACGGCCGATGCTTTCGTGACCCTGCGCTTGGGCGCGGCCGATTCTTCCGGGCCAACCGAAGGCCTGGACGAAGGCGTTCTCTTCGGTTCCGGGCGGCACCTGTTCGTGGCCACGGGCCAGAAGCCGTTTCACAACGGCTTCGATCACGCCATCGTCGCCTGGAACGGCAGCCGGGAAGCCACGCGCACCATGGCCGAGGCCTTGCCGTATCTGCACGAGTCGCGGGCTGTGACCGTCATCGTCGTCGACCGGGAGCCGCCCGGCCAGAACGCCACGGCCGGAGCCGACGCCGTCGCCTACCTCAAGCACCACGGCATCGAAGCCCAGTTGCATCGCGCCGCAGACCTCGGCGGCGTCTCGGCGGCCCTGATCCAGGAAGCGGGGAGACTGGGGGCGGACCTCATAGTCATGGGCGGCTACGGCCACTCGCGTCTGCGCGAGTGGCTGCTTGGCGGCACCACCTACCGTCTCCTGCGCGATGCCCCGGCGCCGCTGGTGATCGCCCATTAAAGCGAACCTCCGTTCGCTTTAGATTCACATCGCCTCACTTGCCGGCTCTCAGCGGATGCCGATGGCATCCGCCCGCCTCTCGCGGGAACATCGTTCCCGCGAGAGGCGGGCTTCGGCCGCACGTGCGGCCGGGACCGCAGTCGCGGTCCAAAGCGGATTGCAATCCACTTTAGCGGGCGCGGTCGTCCACCGCGCCGGCGTGCTCGCCCTTGCCGAGCGCGGCTTGGACGTAGAGCTTGCGGACCAACACGAAGAGGACCACCGTCAGCGGCGAGGCCAGCAGCAAGCCCAGGGCCCCGAAGGCCAGCCCCATGGCGACGATGGCGAACAGGGTGAGCGCGGGCGGGATGGAGATCAGTTTCCGCGCGACCAGGGGCGTTACCACATTGCTCTCGATCTGCTGGACGAGAACGTACAGCCCCAGAACATAGAGCGTCGTGCCCAGCCCCGAGGACGAGGCGACCAGCAGGGCCGGAATCGCCGAAGCGATCGGCCCCACGAGGGGAACGAACTCCGCCAGTCCGGCGAGCAGGCCAAACGCAAGCGCCGATGGGACGCCGAGAAGCCAGAGGCCGAGCGTGGTCAGGATCCCGATGGTCGCCATCGCGATCACCTGCCCCTTGAGCCACTGGCCCAGCGCGTATCCTGCGCCGTCAAGGGCTTCCCGTGTCCGAAGTTCGGCATCGCGCGGGACGAGGGCGACCACGCCGTCGCGGTAGAGCCCCGGCTGCGCGGCAAGGTAGACGCTGCCGGCCACGACCAGCAGAAAGTTGCCAAGGGCGCCGAGCGTCGTCATCACGACGGACGTGACGTTGCTGACGACGCCCTCGGACAGCGTGCGGACGTCCAGGTCCTGGATTTGCCGGAGCAGCCCCCGTCCCCAGGCGTGGTCCTGCAGGCGCTTCCGCACCTTGTCCCAGGCCTCCGGAAGGATCCCCGTCAACTGGTCGACCTGGGCGGACACCTCCCGGCCGAAAAGCCAGACGCTCCCGCCGATCGCGACGACCAGGATCAGGATGGCGAGAGCCAGCGCCCACCCCGAGGACAGGTGAAGCCGTTGTCCGATCCAGTCGGCGAGCCCGCGCAGGAGAACCGCCAGCAGGACAGCCGCGAACGCCAGGAGAAGGACATCGACGATCCGCAGCAGGAAAAGGGAAAATCCTGCGAAGAGAATTGTAACGAGCATCCGGTAGGCATACGGCCCAATGTCCAGGCGCATATCCCTCTCCCCGAAGCGGCGGGCTAAGATCATTCACCCGGGAACCGCGATGCCGGTTCGGAATCGCCGGCATCGGCTTCGCTTTCCCGGGGATCCTGCTCGCGCACCATCCAGTACACCCCGCCCAGCGCCAGCACGGCGATGGCCAGCCCCATCAAAGTGGCCGGTTCGGTCTTCGTGGCATCGATGATGATGAACTTGCGCACCAACGCCAGAAGCGCGATCAGCACAACGGTCCGGACTTGGATGACGCTCTGCCGGCGTTCCAGGATGCCCAGCAGGGAGTGTTTGAACTCCAGCGCGATGAGCACCGTCATGATCATGCCGAAGACGTTCTGGAAGACCGCTTGGTTGGCCGGATCCACAGCGTCGAGGAGGACCAACAGGACGATCCGCACCGTGAGGTGCCAGAGGGCGGCGGCGATGATGACGGCGATGAGAAACGTCAGGATCAGGCAGACGATCTGCTCGAACCGCTGGTAGAACGTCAAGGCGTCCCAGGCGCGTCGCGTTTTCCCAAAGATTTCCGAGGATGCCACCACGGACTCCCATGTCTACGGATGCGACGAGGTTGAACGGACGAACGTGCGCCGGAGCCGGGGCACCGGGTTACGCAGCGTCGTTGATGTGCAGCGGCGCTCGGACGACGCCGCAGCCGGCCCGCATGACGGCAGCGTCCCGAAAGCGGGTCGTTCGGCCTCCCTTCGATCCATCCGGTACCCCACCCGGTGCGTCCTCACGCGGTTGATCGCCGGGATCGGGCGCGCACTCCGCGTCCAACCGGCGAAGCCATGCCTGCTTCACGCAAATGTCCATGGGGAAACTCCTCGGCGAAATCTCTTCGAAATCTCTTCGACCCGGGCCGCAGCAGAACGGTTGCGCCATCTTAGTCGTGCGACAGGCAGTATCATGGATCCCGCCAGAGGCGACCATCCGGCGCCTTCCTAAGGGGAATCCCGCAGAGGTTCCGCCTCTTGTCCACAGCGCGTGTCAAACGACTTCAGGAACTGGACCGGGGACGACACGAGGAACTGGACCCTCGTACGTCATAGTGTGTTTTCGGTGACCGCCGGGGCCGGATTCGTCTTGAGCAGGCCGGCCCGCCGCTTCTCGCGCAGCCGGTAGCTGTCGCCGCGGATGGTGATGACGTGGCTGTGGTGAAGCAGCCGGTCGAGAATGGCGGTGGCTACTACCGGAGGGGAGAGCGGCGGGTCTGAATCAGCGACTCGCCAGCCAGTCGTACCAGCGCCGGCCCTCGTCGGAGGCCCGCGCCTGCCGTCGGCCGAGTTGCTGCGACCGCTGAGCGAGTACGAGCAACTGATCGGGGGAGGCTGGTGATGGACGCCGACCATCTACCCGAGATGCTGGCACGCCTGAAGCTGACGGCGCTGCGCGACCGCCTCGACACGCTGCTCGACGAGGCCGCCCGGCGCGAGCTGAGCCTACGCGAGACCCTGGCCCTGCTGTGCGAGGCGGAAGTGGCGCACCGGGAGGAGCGGCGCATCCAGATGGGCCTGGGCATCGCCAAGTTTCCCTTCGTGCGCACGCTGGAGGGCTCCGAAGCGGATTTCCCCGTCCACGCCCCGGCGCCCTACGCCAGAACGCTATGCCAAAACGCGCGGGACTTTCCGCCCAAATGATTCCGGTTTGATTCCGGAAGCGGTCTGGAGAGGGGTGATTCCGGATGCAGAAAGCCCCTGAAAACTGTTTGCTTTCAAGGGTTTGAATTTGGTTGCGGGGGCAGGATTTGAACCTGCGACCTTCAGGTTATGAGCCTGACGAGCTACCGGGCTGCTCCACCCCGCGGGTGTTCCTTGGGAAGGGACCGTGTGCGACGATTGTCAAGCGAGTGCGAAGCCTTGCTGCGTCCACGTCCGGTGTAGTTTGGCGTGTGCCGTGGTGACCTGGCGGCGACCTACTCTCCCACGTCTTAAGACGCAGTACCATCGGCGCTGAGGCGTTTCACGGCCGAGTTCGGAATGGGATCGGGTGTTGGGAGCCTCGCCATGACCACCAGGTCACCAAGGCACACGCGAACCATCCGGACGGGGACGGCAGAGGTTTGGTTTGAGCGAGGACGTTTGCTCTTGTTCTTTGCGGTGTTGGCTCGTGCGCCCAGGGCTTGCCGCTGCGCGCGGGCCGCCTGCTGGGAAGGATCAAGCCGATCGAGCGATTAGTAAGGCTCAGCTTCAGGCGTTGCCGCCCGTCCACATGCCTCCTATCGACGTGATGGTCTGTCACGGCTCTCAAGGGAGTTCTGGTTTAGAGGTGGGTTTCCCGCTTAGATGCTTTCAGCGGTTATCCCGTCCATACTTAGCTACCCGGCCATGCCACTGGCGTGACAACCGGTGCACCAGAGGTATGTCCATCCCGGTCCTCTCGTACTAGGGACAGATCCTCGCAAAACTCCGACACCCACGGCAGATAGGGACCGAACTGTCTCACGACGTTCTAAACCCAGCTCACGTACCACTTTAATCGGCGAACAGCCGAACCCTTGGGACCTGCTCCAGCCCCAGGATGTGATGAGCCGACATCGAGGTGCCAAACGACTCCGTCGATATGGACTCTTGGGAGTCATCAGCCTGTTATCCCCGGCGTACCTTTTATCCGTTGAGCGATGGCCCGTCCACATGGAACCACCGGATCACTATGGCCGACTTTCGTCTCTGCTCGACTTGTCTGTCTTGCAGTCAGGCGGGCTTATGCCATTGCACTCGACGAGCGATTTCCGACCGCTCTGAGCCCACCATCGCGCGCCTCCGTTACACTTTGGGAGGCGACCGCCCCAGTCAAACTACCCGCCATGCAGGGTCCCGGCTCCGGATGAACGGAGCGCGGTTAGATGCCAGAGACCTCAAGGGTGGTATTTCAAGGGTGGCTCCACCCGAGCTGGCGCCCGGGCTTCCTAGCCTCCCACCTATCCTACACATGAGATCCCTAGCACCACTGCAAAGCTGTAGTAAAGGTGCACGGGGTCTTTCCGTCTGACCGCGGGTACTCCGCATCTTCACGGAGAGTTCAATTTCGCTGAGTTGGTGTTGGAGACAGCGGGGAAGTCGTTACGCCATTCGTGCAGGTCGGAACTTACCCGACAAGGAATTTCGCTACCTTAGGACCGTTATAGTTACGGCCGCCGTTTACCGGGGCTTCAATTCGGAGCGTGAACCCCTCCTCTTAACCTTCCGGCACCGGGCAGGCGTCAGACCCTATACGTCGCCTTGTACGGCTTCGCAGAGCCCTGTGTTTTTAGTAAACAGTCGCCACCCCCTGGTCTGTGCCCCCCGCCATGGCTTGCGCCACAACGGGGCCCTCTTCTTCCGAAGTTACGAGGGCAATTTGCCGAGTTCCTTCAACACCATTCTCTCAAGCGCCTGGGTATGCTCTACCAGTCCACCTGTGTCGGTTTGGGGTACGGTCTGATGCGGGGGCTGTTTCCTGGAACGGGTCCCCAGCCGGGCCAATCCGATAAGGCCCGACACGCTTTCCCATTCGTCACACACCCGCTGGCCCACGAATATTAACGTGGTTCCCATCGACTACGCCTTTCGGCCTCGCCTTAGGGGCCGGCTCACCCTGCGTGGATTAACCTTGCGCAGGAACCCTTGGACTTTCGGCGACAGTGTTTCTCACACTGTTTGTCGCTACTCATGTCAGCATTCTCACTTCCGATACCTCCAGGCGGCCTCACGGACACCCTTCGCAGGCTTACGGAACGCTCCGCTACCACGTGATCAAAGATCACATCCGCAGCTTCGGTACACGGCTTGAGCCCCGATACATTTTCGGCGCAGGCCGGCTTAACTAGACCAGTGAGCTATTACGCTTTCTTTAAAGGATGGCTGCTTCTAAGCCAACCTCCTGGTTGTCATGGCCTTCCCACATCCTTTCCCACTTAGCCGTGATTTGGGGACCTTAGCTGGCGGTCTGGGCTGTTTCCCTCTCGACGATGGACCTTAGCACCCACCGTCTGTCTGCCGGGCTGTGCTCCACGGTATTCGGAGTTTGGTTAGGTTTGGTAAGCCGCGAGGCCCCCTAGCCCATCCAGTGCTCTACCCCCGTGGGCAATCGCCCGACGCGCTACCTAAATAGCTTTCGCGGAGAACCAGCTATTTCCCGGTTTGATTGGCCTTTCACCCCTA